>CAYVWQ010000001.1:0-114158 GCA_964455545.1 uncultured Thermoleophilaceae bacterium
GATGTAGCCGCGCTCGGCCGCGCTGTACGGGTTCGCGAAGCGCGCCTTGTAGTCGTCCATCAGCTTCTGGCGACGCTCGTCCGGCGTCGGCGAGGACGCGATGTCCTTGCGGTAGATGATGTTGACGGCGCCCTCCGGGCCCATGACCGCGACTTCAGCGGTCGGCCAGGCGAAGTTAAAGTCGATGCCGAGGTGCTTTGAGCCCATCACGTCGTAAGCGCCGCCGTATGCCTTGCGCGTGATGACCGTGATCTTCGGGACGGTCGCCTCGGTGATCGCGTAGAGCAACTTCGCGCCGTGGCGGATGATGCCGCCCCACTCCTGCGTGGTGCCCGGCAGGAAGCCCGGGACGTCGGCGAAGGTGATGATCGGGATGTTGAAGGCGTCGCAGGTGCGCACGAAGCGCGCGCCCTTGGCGCTGGCGTCGATGTCGAGCACGCCGGCCATCTGGCTCGGCTGATTGCCCATGATGCCGACGGCCATGCCGTTCATGCGGGCGAAGCCGATCATCATGTTCTTGGCCCAGTGCTCCTGGACCTCAAAGAACTCGCCGTCGTCGACGATGCCCTCAACGACCTTGCGCATGTCGTACGGCTTGTTCGGGTTGTCCGGCACGACGGTGTCGAGCGCGAGGTCCATGCGCTCCGGGTCGTCGCCGGCCTCGATGCGGGGACTCCGCTCAAGGTTGTTCTGCGGCATGAAGCTGAGCAGGTAGCGGACGTCCTCGAGGCACTCCTCCTCGGAGTTGCTCGCGAAATGCGCGACGCCGCTCTTGGTGTTGTGCGTCATCGCGCCGCCCAGCTCTTCAAAGGTCGGCTCTTCACCGGTGACGGTCTTGATCACGTCAGGGCCGGTGATGAACATGTGCGAGGTCTCCTTCACCATGAAGATGAAGTCGGTCATCGCCGGTGAGTAGACCGCGCCGCCGGCGCACGGGCCCATGATCACCGAGATCTGCGGCACGACGCCGGAGCTCTTGACGTTGCGGGCGAACACTTCGCCATAGGCACCGAGCGAGACGACGCCTTCCTGGATGCGCGCTCCGCCGGAGTCGTTGATGCCGATCACGGGGCAGCCGATGCGCTCGGCGAGATCCATGATCTTGCACATCTTCTCACTCATCACTTCGCCGAGCGAGCCACCGAAGACGGTGAAGTCCTGAGAGAAGACGCAGACCGGGCGGCCGTCGATCAGGCCGTGTCCGGTGACGACCGCGTCGCCCCACGGACGGTTCTTCTCCATCGAGAAGTCGTAGGTGCGGTGGCGCACGAAGGTGTCGACCTCCTGGAACGAGCCGGGGTCGAGCAGCTTGGTGATGCGCTCGCGCGCGGTCAGCTTGCCCTTGGCGTGCTGTTTCTCGATCGCACTGTCGTCGTGGTGCGCGCTGGCGCGCAGTTCGTCGAGCTGCTCGAGCTTCTCTTCGTATGTCTCAGGAACTTTCTGGCGCATATGCGCGGGGAATCATATGCGGTCGGAAAATCCCGGTCCTCTGGCAGAATCCACCGCCACATGGTCGCGTGGGCGAAACGCACGAGCGAGGCGCAGTGGTTCGACTGGCTGACGGTGGGGGTGATCCTTGCCAATGCGACGGTGCTCGGACTCGAGACCTTTGCCTCGCTTGAACGTGACTACGGCGACCAGCTCAACGTGCTGAACGAAGCGTTCTTCGGCTACTACGTGGTCGAGCTCATGATCCGCATCACCGCCTACGGAAAGGCACCGTGGAAGTTCTTCGCCAGTGGCTGGAACGACTTCGACTTCGTGATCGTCGCCGTCGGCTTCGTACCGGGCCTGCGCGAGAACGCGACGCTGATCCGCATGGTCCGTCTGCTGCGGATCACCCGCCTGTTCCGTCTGTTGCCGGATCTCCGCGTGATCGTCAACGCGGTCGGCCGCTCGATTCCGGGTCTCTCGTCGCTGGTGCTCGCCAGCGCGATGCTCGTCTATGTCTACGCGATGGTCGGCTGGGTGATCTTCCACGAGAAGGACCCGGCTCAGTTCGGCAACATCGGCGAGGCGATGCTGACCATGTTCCAGGTGCTGACTCTGGAGGGCCTGCCTGAGTTCATCGCGATCGGCCGTGAGGCAAGTCCCTGGGCGATTCCGTTCTACGTGTCGTACGTGCTGCTGGCGAGCTTTCTCGTCTTCAACCTGTTCATCGGCATCGTGCTGAATTCGATGGAAGAGGCGAGGGCTGAGGAACTGCGGCGCGCCGAAGCTCAGTTGGGCGACGGCGTGGATTCACCGGACGACGAAGAGGCGGCTGCGCTCGCACTGCGCGAACGCGTACACGCGATCCGCGAGCACCTCGACTACATCGACTCAGATCTCGAGGCGCTTACCCGCGCGCACGAGCACAAGAGCCGCGGTTAGCCGTTGACGAACGGGCGCTTGTGCGCCGACCCGAGGTGGTCGAGCAGGGCGGTCATGCGCGCCTCGTAGTCGACCGGTTCTGGAATAGGCGCTGGTTCCGGCTCTGGCTCCGGCTCCGGCGCAGGCTCGGGTTCGGGCTCGACGACCGCGACCGGTTCGGGCTCTGTCACCGGCTCGGGCTCGACGACCGCGACAGGTTCGGGCTCGGGCGCGACCGGCTCCGGCGAGCTGAACATGCTTTTGACCTTCGCCCAGAAGCCGACCTTTGCGGGTGTTTCAGGCGCGGGCTCCGGCTCAAGCTCCGGCGCGGGGTCTGGCTCGACCACCGCGACTGGCTCAGGCTCCGGCTCCGGCACAGGCTCGGGTTCGATGACTGCCACGGGCTCGGGCTCCGGCGTAGCCGGCTGCTCGGAAACCTCGGTCTTGAGGCTGACCTTCGTGCCCCATCCCGAGGCGGCGACCTCGATCGATCCGCTCGCCGAGCGGCCTTCCCACTCGATCACCGACTCGGCCTCCGAACGCGTGATGCGGATGGCGTCGTCGCCGAGCAGTTCGGCGAGCCGTTCGGCCTTCTCGATCTCGGCCCATACCTCGGGCTGAGACTTGACCAGCGTGCGTGAGACCTCGTAAGCGGGCATCGCGTAGGTCTTCGCGGGTCTGCCGCGCGACCCTTCCGCCGCAAGCGAGTTTTCTCTAGCCGGGCTGCGACTCCATCAGCCAGGTAGCGACGATGATCATGACCATCAGCGAAGTGGCGATCGCGACCAGCGTGTTGGTCTCGCTTTCAACCTCGTCTTCCGGCACCTCACCGTCGATGATCGCTTCGGCCCTGGGGCGCCAGCTGCCGTGAAGCGTGCCCATGAAGCCGATCCCCAGCAACAACGCGCCGATAACCCAGGCCTGGAACAGCTTGATGTCGAGGTCGATCAGCTGGTAGGCGCCGGTCAGCAGGATCAGCCCGAAAAACGGGCCTGCCAGCTTTGCCAGTGGGAGGGCCTTCTCGAGTATTTCGTCCTGGTTGCGAGATAGCAGCGTGAGGACTGTGATCGCGACAGAGATGAGGACCAGCGCGAGACCGGCGACCTGGTGGATCGCGAGGCTGATGTCGTACAACGCGGCAACGGGGGCGTTCATTGACTTCAGTCTATGGAGAGCGCGGACAGGCCCGAAGCCACGCCGTCGCGCTTCTGTTGCCACGCCGCGTCGGAGGTTCCCGCGAGGCGGCCGTGCGCACCGATCACGAGCGTTCCGCCGGGGATCTCGAGCAGTCGGAGCTTCAGGGTGTCGGCCGAGCCGAGTTCGTCGATCACCTCGACGTCGAGCTCGCGCTGCTCGGGGTCCGGGTGCGCGTAGAAGTCGTACTTCTCGCGGTTGGGGCCGGTCACGTGGAAGCGGTCATCGTCGAGCTCGACTGCGCTTATCCAGCCGGGAAAGATGCCGGGCCAGCGTTCGAGATCGCGCAGCCGCTCCCAGATTTCTCCGGGCCTGGCGGCGACGAAGCCGCTGGCGATCGCGTAGGTGTCGGGCAGTTCGGCCATCGGCGGCCGAGCCTACTCAGAACGGCTGCGCCGACATCAGGAAGGCGATCACCATGAAGGTGACGCCCATGACGGGACCGAACCTGCCAAGCGTGGCGAGACTCTTCTGCGCAGAGTCGGACGGAGGACCCGGTTCGGTCTGCGACTCGAGCTCTGAAAGCGCGTTCTTCAGCGCGGGGTAGCTGACGAGGAACGTCACCGCAGTCATGAACAGGAACAGCACCGTGCTGATCGTCAGCCACCAGTCGTCGCTGGCGAACCCGCCGTCGGATGCCTGGTAGATGCCGGTACCCCATACGACGAAGATCCCCGGGAACACGAGCGTCTCGTAGACCTTCCGCTCCACCTTGAGCGCAAACACGACGTGTTCGGGATTCTCCTTGGCCATCGGGCCGAGCACGCTGAACGCGCCGGCGGTTGCAAGGAACGAGACGACGAACACAACGTGGACGCCGACCGACAGGCTGTAGAAAGACATCGCGAGCAACATGCCCGCAAACATACAGCCTCTACAGGCTCTCTTGGTATTCGCCCCACTCGTCGCGCAGGACGCCGCAGACCTCGCCGATCGACGCGCCGGCCTTGAGCGCCTCGCGCATCGGCAGCATCACGTTGCCGTCGCCGCGCGCCGTCTCGACCATCGCCGCCAGCTTCGCGTCGACGTCGGCCTGGTCACGCGACGCCTTGAACGCCGTCAGGCGTGCGACCTGATCGACCTCCGTCTGCGGATCGACCTTGAGGAAGTCCTCATGCGGCTCCTCGTTCTCGTCGACGAACTTGTTCACACCGACGACGATGTCCTGACCGATCTCGTAGCGCTTGTAGTAGCCGAACGCGCTCTCCTCGATCTCGTTCTTGATGAAGTCGAGCGCCTGCACCGAGCCGCCGAGCTCGTCGACCTTCTCGATCAGGCCGCGGGCGCCCTGCTCGATCTCGTCGGTCAGGGCCTCGACGAAGTAGCTGCCGGCGAACGGGTCGACGGTGTCGGCGACGCCGCTCTCGTGGGCGACGATCTGCTGTGTGCGCAGCGCGATCTTGGCGGCCTTCTCGGTCGGGAGGGCGAGCGCCTCGTCGTAGCCGTTGGTGTGCAGCGACTGTGTGCCTCCGGCGGCGGCGGCGAACGCCTGCAGCGCGACACGGACGATGTTGTTCTCCGGCTGCTGAGCGGTCAGCGTGACGCCGCCGGTCTGGGTGTGGAAGCGCAGCATCCAGCTCTTCTCGTTCTGGGCGCCGAAGCGGTTCTTCATCAGGTCGGCCCAGATCTTGCGGGCGGCGCGGAACTTGGCGACCTCCTGGAAGACGTTGTTGTGGCCGTTGAAGAAGAAGGCCAGACGCGGCGCGAAAGCATCGATGTCGAGGCCGGCGTCGAGCGCCGCCTGGACGTATGCGAGCCCGTTTGAGATCGTGAAGCCGACCTCCTGGACCGCGCTGCAGCCCTTCTCGCGGATGTGGTAGCCGGAGATGCTGATCGTGTTCCACTTCGGGACGTTGTCCTTGCAGTAGGCGAACAGGTCGGTTGTCATGCGCATCGAGGGCTCGGCCGGGTAGATGAAGTTGCCGCGCGCGATGAACTCTTTGAGGATGTCGTTCTGCACCGTGCCGCGCAGTTTTTCGCTCGATACGCCCTGCTCCTCAGCGACGAGTTCGTAGAGCAGCAGCAAGACGCTGGCCGGAGCGTTGATCGTCATCGAGGTCGAGACCTGGTCGAGCGGGATGCCGTCGAACACGGCCCGCATGTCCTCGATCGTGTCGATCGCCACACCGGTGCGGCCGACCTCGCCCTCGCAGAGCGGATCGTCGCTGTCGCGGCCGAGCTGGGTCGGCAGGTCGAAGGCCATCGAGAGTCCCGTTGAGCCGGCGTTCAGCAGGTACTTGAAGCGCTCGTTCGTCTCGGCCGCGGTCGCGAATCCGGCGTACTGGCGCATCGTCCAGAAGCGGCTGCGGTACATCTCTCCGTGGACGCCGCGCGTGAAGGGGTAGCTGCCCGGCTTGCCCAGGCGCTCGGGCAGATCGAGGTCCGCGATGTCGGACTCGTCGTAGAGGATCTGCTCCTCGATCCCGCTGTCGGTGAACTTGCGCGGGTCGTCAGGACCGACGATCGGGGCGATAGTCGGGTGGTTCTCGGTCGAAGAAGGGGTGGTGGCCATGGGCTTGATCGTAGATCAACCGGCACCGCACGGCCACTCGGAAACGGTTCGAAAAAATCGCCCCGAACTGGACGAATGTTCTAGTCGCGGATGGTTCTGGTCGGTTTTCCGTCAGCCGGGCGTGACCACGGTGACCGACCTCTCGCAGTCGATCGGCGGGGTCAGAAGCTCCTCGACGACCACCGGGGCGGTTCCGCCGGCCAACGTGAAAGCGCGTTGGGTCGACTGCGCGCCGCCGGCCTGGACGCGACGGGCGTAGCGTGCCGCCATCGCCATCGTCGCCTGCTGCTGCGCCGTCGACGGCGCGTAGGTGACGACGTCGATCCGCGTGTCGCCGGTCTCGCGATCGCGGGTCAGAGCGAAGCATCCCTGACTGGTGTTGATGGTCTGCGAGACGATGCTCTTCTGATCGACGTCGATTTGCGAGCTGAGGGCAGCGGTGCTCAGGTAGTCGCGCCCCGACTGCTCCACCGATTTGATCCACCACATCGAATACAGGTACGGGCCGATCACCAGAACGGCCGCCGGAATCGCCATCAGCCAGACCCAGTTCTTGCCCATGCCGCGAGCGGCGAAAACGATCACCCAGCCGAGCAGAACTGAGAGCAGCGCCGGTATGAACGGCCCTGGTCCCGGGGCCTGACCACTTCCCTGAGTGAAGGTGTTGGTGAACGAAATCGCCATCGTCACCATCAGCGTGAAGATGGTCCACGCGACGCCGTAGGTGAAGACGTTGCGATCGCGCTCGATCGCCTCGTACCCCTCTGGCCGGTCGTCGGCGTCGCGGTGGCGAATCTCGCGCGTCGTCGCTCGGGTAGCGGAATTGTCGGTCCCGTCCTCCTCCTTGCGACGGTTCACGTGCACTGCCGCAGGCGTGGCCGGAGCCAGCTTCGGAGCGTCGCCGGCCGGATCGAGCCGGGGCGCCGCTTCGGGCTCCTGGCTCTGTTCGAACGGGTTGATCTCGGTGAAGCCGAAGTTGCTCGGCGCGGGCTCGGCGGGCCGGGCCGGACGGGGTTCGGCGGGCGCGGATGGGGGCGGTGCAGCGGGCGCTGAGCCGTTCGTCGCGTTGCCGTTCTGGACGGGCTGGTCGTCGCCGTAGACGTCGAGCCCCAGGCGCGCTCGCTGGGCAGGCGAGAGCTTGCCCTCCTTGTTCGTCGGGAGACTCGCCGCCGGCGTCTCATTCTGCGTCGGAGAGTCGTCGGCGGGGAGGGGAAGCGCGGAGATCGGGAGGGGCGCTGCGCCTGAGCTTTTGCGTCGCGCGGCCATCAGAATTGCACTTCTGGGCCCTCAGCGGTGCGCGGAAGCGTTGCGGTTAGAGTTGTTTCGATCATGTCTGTATGTGTTGTGACCGGCGGCGCCGGATTCCTCGGATCCCACCTATGCGATGCGCTCCTTGAGCGAGGGCACCGCGTGATCTGTGTCGACAATCTCGAGACGGGTTCGCTCGAGAACATCGCCCACATCAGGTCCGAGGACTTCGAATATCTCAATATCGACATCACCCAGCCTTTCTTCATCGACGGGGAAGTCGATTTCGTTTACCACCTGGCGTCGCCTGCAAGCCCTATCGACTACTTGCGGCTGCCACTTCACACCCTCAAGGTCGGTAGCTACGGGACCCATCACGCGCTTGGTCTCGCCAAGTTCAAGCGTGCTCGTTTCCTGCTCGCCAGCACCAGCGAGGTCTACGGCGATCCGGAGATCCACCCGCAGCCTGAGAGTTACTGGGGCAACGTCAACCCGATCGGTCCGCGCGGCGTCTACGACGAGGCCAAGCGTTACGCCGAGGCGCTGACGATGGCGTATCGCAGCCAACAGGGCGTCGACACCTCGATCGTCCGCATCTTCAACACCTACGGTCCGCGCATGCGGCCGCATGACGGCCGCGCGATCCCGACCTTCCTGCGCCAGGCGCTGCAGGACGCGCCGGTCACGGTCTTCGGTGACGGTTCGCAGACCAGGTCTTTCTGTTACGTCGACGACCTGATCCGCGGAATCATCGCGCTGTCGGAGAGCGGCTACAGCGAGCCCGTCAACATCGGCAATCCGGTGGAGCTTTCGCTGCTCGAGATGGCGAAGGTCGTCGTGGAGATGACCGAGTCGCGCAGCGAGATCGTCTTCGAGCCGCTGCCGATCGACGACCCGAAAGTCCGCCAGCCCGACATCACGCTCGCGAAGCAGGTGCTGGACTGGGAGCCGACCGTCGACCTGCGCACCGGACTGCAGAAGACGCTCGAGCTCGCGGGTGTTGAGCGCCTGGCCCGGTAGTCCGATAGGGCTTTCATGACTGAGACTGCTCAGACGCGCTTCGGCGACGTCGAATTCGCGCGTGGCGGTGACGGGCCGCCGGTTCTTTTCGTTCACGGCACGCCGGGAGGGTCGGACACCTCGATGGCGATGGGCCAGTTCCTGATCGATGCCGGCTTCACGGTGATCGCTCCTTCGCGGCCGGGGTATCTGGGCACCGCGCTCGGGGGATGTCTGGCGATCGATGACCAGGCCGAGCTGCTTGCCGAGTTGATGTCGGTTCTCGGCTTCGAGCGGTTCGCGCTGGTCGCCTGGTCCGGCGGCGGGCCGTCCAGCTATCGCCTGGCGGTGCTGCACCCCGATCGCGTCAGTGCGCTTGTTCCGTTCGCGTGTGTGAGCGGTCGCTACGCGGAGCCGAAGGAGACGCTCGAGACGAAGTTGATGTTCCGCACCGGATTCGGCCACTGGCTGATGCGGTACATGGAGCTGCACATGCCGGAAGCGACGATCAAGTCGACGCTCGGCGAAGAGGGGGACCTGTCGCGCGCTGAACTGAAGCGGCAGGCGGCTGAGGTGATCGGCGACGTCAAGCAGGCGGCGGTGCCGTTGGCGCTGGCCGAGGTGGTCGCGGACTTCGACAATCGAGTCGCCGGCTACGAAAACGACTGGAAGCAGTTCGCGGCGATTGATTCACTTGAGCTGGAGAGGATCTCGGTGCCCACCCTCGTGGTCGTCGGGGACGCGGATGCCGACGTTGACCCCGTGCAGAGCTCGTTCGCAGCTTCGACGGTGCCGGGCGCGCACTCCCTGGTCATCGAAAAAGGGACGCACCTGGCGTTGTTCGCGCACCCGGACGCGGCCGACGCCCAGGCCCAGGTCGTGAAGTTCCTGCGCGGCTAGCCGAGCCGCCGCCTCGCTGCAGCACGAGCTGCGCGAATCTTCGCTGTGTCGCTGAAGAACTCGAGGTAGCCCTCGCGGCCGCCGAACGCTCGCCAAGCGAGCGTGGGGTCGATATCGGGATCGTCGTGCACCCCGGTGTAGAAGCCGTGGGAACTGTTCGCTTCTCTCACCGAGGCGTCCGGATTGAGGTGGATGTACGCAATCGTGTTCACGAGGTGCTCAGCGTCGCGGATCACCTCCCCTCGAAACGGGCTCTGGAACACGGGACCGCATGTGCCGTACTTCTCGTTGTGGTGCTTGGCGTAACTCGTCGAAACCGAGCGCATCACCGCCGCAAGCACCGAAGGATCGGATCGCGCTGCGAGCAGGATGTGTTGGTGGTTTCCCATCTGGGCCCAGGCGTGCAGTACGGGCCGGATCTCGCGCGGAAACGCGTTGATGCGGGCTCGGAGCGCGTCCATGAAAAACGCGTGATCTTCCGCGTCGCGAAAAATCCATTTGCGCCGATGGCCACGCACCGTGAAGTGCACCAGCTCGAATGGCTGATAGTCGCGCCTGCGATACCGCGATCCCATACACCTTTAAGGGATCCAGCCGCGCAAATTGACCCCCCGCCCGGAGGAAACGCGGAAATACCGACCCACCTCTGGCACCCGGTGCCAGAGGTGGGTCGCAAAATGCGGGTTTAGAAGGCCCCGCGCTTGCGGAACACCGCGGGGATCGTGCGCAGCATGATGACCACGTCGAGGAAGACGCTCCAGCGCTCGATGTAGAGGAAGTCAAGGCGCACCAGGTCGTCGAACTCGAGCTCGCTGCGGCCGCTGACCTGCCACAGCCCGGTCAGGCCCGGCAGGACGAGGTAGCGCTTCTTGTGCCACTCCTCGAGCCGGTCGTAGTCGCGCTGCGGCAGCGGGCGCGGTCCGACCAGCGACATGTCGCCCTTCAAGACGTTGATCAGCTGCGGCAGCTCGTCGAGCGACCAGCCACGCAGGAAAGATCCGACCGGTGTGAGGCGCGGGTCGCGGCGGATCTTGAAGATCGCGCCGTCGGCCTCGTTGTGCTCTTCGAGCTCGTCCTGGAGCGACTCGGCGTTGGTCACCATCGTCCGGAACTTGAAGCAGTTGAACGGCTCTCCGCCAAGGCCGGGTCGCGGCGAGAGAAAGAAGACCGGTCCGCGCGAGGTGAGCTTCACGACCAGCGCGGTCATCAGCAGCACCGGCGAGACCAGCAGCAGCAGGAACGCGGAGACGATGATGTCGAAGCTGCGCTTGAGCACGAACGCCGCGCCTTCGAAGACCGGCGGCTTGATCTCGAACAGCGGCAGCGTCTCGCCGGGGACGAACTCGGCCTCGTCGGCGCGGAGGATTTCCATCGTCGTCGGCGCCACGCGCAGGTGCACGCCGCCGCGGTGACAGCGGTCGACCAGCATGACCGTCTCTTCCTGCGGGAACGAGGGATCGGCGATGATCACCTCGTCGACCTCGTCGAAGTGGTCCTCGATTCGCTCGATCGATCCGAGGTTCTTCAGTCCGTTCTCCTGACGCGGCTCCAAGGAGATGTATCCGATCGGCTTGATCCGCGCTACCGGCGCGCGCTTCAGTGCCTCGGCCACCGCATCGATCTGCTGGTTGCGGCCGACGATCACGGCGCGGCGCTCGCGGCCGAAGGCGTTCTCGACGCGCTCGTTGAGGATGTCGTAGACGTAGCGCGCCGAGACAATCAACACCGAGGCAACGATGAACGTTCCCCAGAAGACGTAGTAGCTCTGGAACTGCTGACCCTCGATCAGCGCGAACGCGAGCGTGACGAGCGTGACCTTGAAGAGTGAGGCCATGATCTGGGCCGGACCGGGGCGGAGATTGCGCGGGCGGTAGAGGCCGTCGCCGGCGAACAGCAGCAACATCACCAGCGCGGCGAATGGCAGGACGTTGCGCGCGTAGTCGACCGAAGTCGAGAAGGTCGTCGGGTCGGCGGTGAAGAGCGTCTTCACGCGAAGCGCGATCATCAGCGAGACGAACAGCAGCGCCAGGTCCATCGCCGCGAGCAGCAGTCCGTTGGCGGCGCGCAGCAGTAGTCCGCGGTCGAACAGCATCCGCAGCAGGCCGCGGCGCTTCGCGCGTACGTCGCGCGACTCATCGTGGAGCTCGATTGCTCTCAGATGGCGCTGCGTGTCATTCGGCTCGGGAATGGAACTCATGCGAAACAGGGGTGAAGCGGCCTTGCATCATTCAAAACGATCCGGCCGGGGAAAGTTTCGATCGAGCAACAGCGAGTGCACTAACCGTATCTACCCGCCTGCAGCGGGTTGTGACGCGCCGGCTCAGAGGCCGGCAGCCGCGTTGGTGCCGGCCGGTGCGGACTTGAGGATCTTTTCGATCCGCTCAAGCTCCTTCTGAAGTTTCTTTCGCTGCTTCTCGGCGGCTTCCTCGATCAGCTGGTCCGTGCGCTCCTTGCGCGCCTGCTCGAGCATCGCGTTGCCCTGGACGTCGGTCGGGCTCTGGTACAGCAGCGGGCGCAACGCGGCGATCGCGCTCGCAGGGTGATTCAGCGTGATCAGGCGGTACTGGGCCAGGCGCCGCCAGGTGGCCGGATTCGCCGGCTGCTCGTTGGCGATCATCACCAGAGTCTCGTCGGCCGCCTTCTCGCGTCCGCCGTTTGACTGCGCCACCGCGACCAGGAAGGCGGCGTCCGCGCTGGTCGGATCGATGTCGCGCGCCTCCTCGCCGAGCTTCAGCGCCTTCGCGGGATCCTTCTCGGCGACATCGATCCCCTCATTGATCTTGTGTTCCGCGCGCACTGGCTGGTACACGGCGAACGCGATCCACAATCCGATCACCGCGACGGCCGCCGCCTTTGCGATCGAGAGCGTCCGGTTTGGCGTGGCCGCGGCCGATGTCGCCTCGACGGCCGAGTGGGCGTCGGGGTGTCCGAGCACCCATCCGCCGGCGAAAAGACCGAAGAAGGCGACGCCCGGGACGTACCAGATCCAGTCGACCGCGTTGTGGATCCCGAACACGAGCGCGACCAACACCATCGCGACTCCCGCCAGCCGCGTTTCGTCAGCCGCGCCGAGCCACCGGTAGGGCGCTGCCTTGCGGCCACCCACCAGCTTGAACGCCGCCACCAGCCAGACCAGTGTCAGTGCGGCAAGAACGAGAAGGCCCCAGATGCCGAGGTCGGCGGCAGTCTGCGGCACCTGGCCATGGGCGTGCGTTACGACGATCGTGTCGTGCCGGTACGGCAGGCGCGACGCCGAGAAGGTGTCGCCGCCCGCCCCGTGCAGGGTGTGGTCTCCGAAGACCTTGAAGGCGTCGCTCCAGTATCGGCCACGCAGCGAGCTCGTCTGCGTCAGTCGGTCGGGGGTGTTGCCGGGAACCGTCGCGCTCTGGCTGAAGCTGTCGGTCACTGCGTTCGGGATCGTCTTCACGCCGTCGTCGCCGGCGACCGAAGCACCGATCACGAGGAGCACAGCCACCACGGCCGCCCCGATCAGCAGGCCGCGCCCGGCGGCGTATCGCGCGGCGGGAGAAAGCGTTCGCGTACGGCGCAGACCGCTCATCGCGAAACCGGCGCCGCCGAGCAGCGCGAGGATCACGACCAGAAAGACTCCGAGCTCCAGTCCGGCCGATTTGCGGTCGGCGAGCGGCGCATGGTCGATCGACAGGGCGGTCTTGTTGTAGGCCCACGCGACGAGCACGGCCGAGAGGAACCAGACCACCGCAAGCCAGCCGACCGACCGCAGACGCAGCGGTGAGATGAGCAGCCACAGGGCGAATGCAACGCCGAGCGCCAGCAGCGCCCCGCGCGAATAGCTCAGCATCACTACTGCGACGAAAACGCCGCCCGAGGGATACGAGATGACCTCGAGCCAGCGCGCAACTCGTCGGCTCGTACCGGCCCAAAGAGCCGCGATCAGGCCCATCGCGGCGACGCTGCCGACGGCGTTCCAGTAGCCGAACGGCAACCGCAGCCTCGCGAAGTCGTCGCCCTCCGGAAACCACGACGGAACGACGTGCGAGAGCAAGGCCCAGAGCGAGATGATCAACGCGGCAAGTCCGAGCCCGAGCAGCACCTCGCGCGAACGAGCGGCGAGTTTCTGCGCTGCATACGCGGCGAGCGCGAGTAGCGCCGTGTAGGAGATCAGACGGACCGCGTCGAGGTAGCTCGCGTTCGGCAGCACCGACCAACTGATCGACACAGCTGTGAGCGCGGCGAGGAGAGCGAGCAGCAGGACGCCGAGCGACGCGTTGAACGGTCGCGGCATCGTGCCCCTGTAGATCGCGCGCCCGAAGACCGCAGTCGCGATGAGCACGATCAGCGCCTGAATCGTCCCGGCCGCCACGCCGCCGGCCTGCACGCCGATGAAGAACGGCGGAATCGCGAGCGCAGCCGCGGTGACCAGTGCCGTTGTTACTGCTGGGCGGTCAGTCAGCGGCGCGGCCGGCTGACTTGGATCAGCTGCCTGCACCGTCGCGGTTCTTCGGCAAGAGGCTCTTCACGCGGGGCATCTTGCCAAGGCGCCCAGCCAGATCCACCGCGATCAGCAGAAGCAGGCCGATGACGGCGATGATCAAAGCCGTCGGAATGCTCGGAGCCGCCGAGGAGGCGAGGGTTTTACCGGCTGCTTCGGTGATGTCCGGTGAAGTCGCGGTATCGACCGGATCGCCGGCCTTCAGGTCGGATTCCTCTTCGACTTTGTCGCGCAGTTCTTTGCGCTGCTTCTTGGTTGTCAGGTCGTTGACGCTCGCGGCCTTGATCGCTGCCTTGCCGCCCTTGACGCCGCCCGTCTTGCTCGTGCCGCCGGAGCTGCCCTTGGTTGCCTTGTTGAGCAACGCGGCGTTGATCAGCGCGCTGCAGCCGTAGTACTCGTCGAGGTCGGTCGGCACTCCGCCCAGGGCGCTCTGCAGGTCCGACTTCGAGAAGCCGTCCAATGAGCCGCCGTTCGCGCATGCCTTGTAGACAGCGTCACTCGACGCGAAAGCCGAGGCGGTGAAGCACGCAGCCAGCAGTGAAGTGACGATGAAGGCGAGCGCAAGGGAGGTAGGGACCCTTGTGAATGCCGATCTGAACATCTTTCCGCAAGCTACCAAAGCCGGATTCCTCCGTGGTGGGACCGAGTGGGCGTCGCCGAGAGCAATGGGGATTGACGCCGCTGTCAAAGTGATAAACGATCCGGATACCAAAAAGTTTCGCCCGTGTCGCTGACAGTCTTTCGTTCAGGACGGCGTACCCGTGGCTACATCCGTCCAAACATCGTGCACGAATTTGTTACACCGCGGCCTCTCGCTCTAGGATCCCCGCGCGATGACCGAGCTCTCAGATCAGCGCGTGATGGTGATGCACAACCGCTACCGGATCGCCGGTGGCGAGGAACGCTGCGCTGAATACCTGCTCGACATCGTTCCTCACTTCGGCGGGGTGGCCGAACGATTCGAACGCCGCAGCAACGACCTCGGATCGGCCGGAGCGGCGAGAGGCATGTTGCGAGGCGGCCTCGACCCCAAGGAAGTGTTTGAAGCGGTCAAGGCGTTCGGCGCGACGATCGTTCACGCGCACAATGTTCACCCGGCATTCGGCTGGCGTGCCTTCGAAGCTGCGCACGAGGCCGGCGCCGCGGTGGTCCAGCACCTTCACAACTACCGGTTGTACTGCGCTATCGGAACCGTCCACCGGGACGGCGCCGACTGCACCCTCTGCGCGCCCAACAAGACCTTCAACGGCGTCAGGCACAACTGCCGCGGGTCGCGCCTCGAGAGCGCGGTCTATGCCTATGGACTGAAGCGCTGGCAGGGTCGCCAGATCGCGAACATCGACCGGTTCATCGCCCCGGTCCGTCAGCTCGGCGAGAACCTCGAGGACGAGCTCGAGCGTGAGTTGCCGCTCACCGTCGCGCCGTACTGGCTGCCCGAGTCGGAGTTCTCGCACGCCTCGCACGCCGGTGACGGCGAGTACGCGCTGCTGGTCGGCCGCATGGCCCGCGACAAGGGGCTCTTCACCGCGATCGCCGCATCGGCGGAGTCCGAGGTGCCGCTGGTCGTCGCCGGCGAGGGGCCCGACCTGGCCGCCGCGCGGAAGTACGCGCAGGACCTCTCAGCCCCGGTCGAGTTCCTCGGTCGCATCGACGGTCAGGCGCTGGTCGCCGCACGCTTGGGCGCTGCCTTCGCGCTGCTGCCCTCTCTCTGGCGCGAGGTGCTTCCGTTCAGCGGACTCGAGGCGCTCGCCGCAGGGCTTCCGCTCGTGACCAGCGACCGCGGGGGCCTGCCCGAGCAGACCGAACCCGCGCTGGTCACCAGGGCCGGCGAACCGCAGTCGCTCGCCGAGGCGATGAGCCGCCTCTACTCGGACGCTGAAGAGCGACAGGCGGCCGGCGAGCGTTCGCTGGCCCGGGCACGCGAGCGTTTCAGCGAGACGGCGGCCGCGCCGCGGTTGGCCGAGATCTACCGCGACGCGATCGCCTCCCATCGCTCGAGGAGCGACTGAGCGTCAACCCCTGAAATTCACCACCTGGTCGCCGAGCGGCATGACCTTCCGGTAGCTGCCCTTCAGCTTCGTTGCGTCGATCTTCAGCGCCGCCCCGGCCTGGATCTCGGCGACGTTGCTGCCGTGTCCAGACCCTGTGAAACGGTCATAGACGAACGGCAGACCGTTCGATTCGAGCGGCGACGGTCCGTCCATGATGTGGAAGTGCAGGTGGGCGGCATCGGTGTTGCCGGTGTTGCCGAGCTTGCCGATGATCTGTCCCGGTTTGACGGTGTCGCCCTTCTTCACCTTCAGCGACCCGGGCTGCATGTGGGCGTAGAAGGCGTAGTGCTTCTTGTCGACGCGGACGACCACGTAATTGCCGCCGGCCGTCTGCACGGTCGCATTCGGGTCGAGCGATCCGGGCGTCTGTTCGGGGAGGCCGTCCTGGGTGCCGACGACTTTGCCGCCCGTTGCCGAGTGGATGCTGTCGCCGAAGTACGGGTAGCTCGAGTTCTGGTTCAGGGGACCGTTGAAGAGCAGGAGGTCCTTCTGCACCTGGACGAAGTCGATCGCGAACCGCTCGGGGACGTCGACCGTGCCGTCGATCGCGAGGGTCGCGCCGCGGTGCGCGTTGATCGGGTTGCAGCAGCCGTTGGCGGCGACCCACCGCGGGCCGCGCAGCGGCGGTTCGACAACGATCGGGTCGCTCTGGACCACGCTCGTCGGGACGCCACTGAAGGAAATGATCTGGTTCGTCGCGCCCGGGTCGTAGGTCAGGCTGATGCTGTGTGTCAGGCGCTTCGGCTTCTGGCTTGCCTTGCGGTAGGTGACGTCCATGAACAGCAGCGCACTGCCTCCACCGGGGATGGTCGACGGATCGCCGCTGTTGATCCGGAGCAGGCCGCCGAGCTCCGGTCCGATCAGCTTGTCACCGATCGCCTTGCCGCCTGAGCGCGCGACAACGCTGTTGATGACCGTCGGCTTGGGGGCCTGGTTGACGATCGTGATCTCGTAGGCGAGGTGGAACTTGCCGTCGGTCCCGCGGACCGGCTGCGGCGCGTTCGCGATCGAGAACCCGAGCGGGGAGATCACCGCCTTGCTCGCGGCCGAGGCGGTCGAGGCGAAAACGCCCGCCACGGCAATTATCGCCAGGACAACAGAGAAAGAAAACTTCCGACAGGACATTCGCACGCTCCTTGGGGCTCTACAAGCAATTACCGAGCGGTAGAGACTATTGGGAACGCTGATGTCTATGCGGTCACGTCGGCGATGAACGCAGCGATCCGCTCGCCGATCCACTCGCCGGCATCCTCTTGCAGGAAGTGCCCGGCGTCTTCGACCGTCTCGGCGTCGCCCGCGTGGATTCGCGCTGCGAGCACATCGCCGAGCTTGCGTGGGAGCACCGGGTCCTTGTCGGCCCAGAGCACGAGCTTCGGCCAGTCTCCTGCGGAGAACGTCTCGAGCGCCCGTTGACCCTCGATCGCATCCGGATGTTCGGTGCTGGTCGGGATCATCGGCGGGAACGCGCGCGCTCCGGCCTTCGACTGCTCGGTCGGGAACGGCGCCTCGTAGGCCGCGAAGACGTCGTCGGGCATCTCGCGCGCGACGGCGCCCTTGACCAGAAACCCGATCGGCAACTCTTCGGCCGTCGCCACAAAGTCGCGAAAGGCCTGCCATGTTTCGCTCATCTTGAAATCACCGGTGTTGAAACCGGTGTCCATCAGCGTGGTCGAGGCGATGCGGCCGGTGTTGTTGGCGGCGACCAAGGTCCCGATCGGACCGCCCCAGTCGTGCAGGGCGAAGTGGATCTTCTCGGCGCCTACCGCGTCGAGCACGGCCTCGACCGCGGCGACGTGACGCGGGTAGCTGTAGTCGGCAGGATCGGTCGGCTTGTCCGAGCGTCCGAAGCCGATCAGGTCGGGGACGATCACGCGATTGCCGGCGTCGAGCAGCGGCGGGATCGCCTTGCGCCAGAGGAAGCCCCACGAGGGCATGCCGTGAAGCAGCAGCACCGCCGGCCCGTCGGTTGGACCCTCGTCCAGGTATGCCACGCGCAGACCGTCCGATTCAGCGTACTTCGGCGCCCACGGGTAGCCGGGAAGATCGGCGAAGCGATCCTCCGGGGTGCGGTAGACCTCCATCGCGCCTCTAGAAGAGCTGATTCTCGCCGGCGAAGATCTCGCTGACGGAGTCGTCGCTGAAGATCCGGCGGACCGAGTCGGTGAGGATGTCGGCCACGGTGATGACCTTGATCTTCTCGGGAGCGCCGGGTCGCAGCGGGATCGTGTCGGTGACGACGATCTGTTCGAGCGGCGAGTTGTCGAGGTTCTCGAACGCGCGGCCGCTCAGCACAGGGTGCGTGGCGGCGGCGATCACGCGCTTTGCGCCCTCATCGTGGACGGCCTGAGCGGCGGCGCAGAGAGTGCCGGCGGTGTCGATCATGTCGTCGACGAGGATCGCCGTCTTGTCCTTGACGTCACCGATCACGTAACCGATCTCGGCGACCTGGTGGGCCGGGCGCTCCTTGTTGAGGATCGCCAGTTCGGCGCCGAGCTTCTGTGCGAACTTCTTCGCCAGCTTCACGCGTCCGGCGTCCGGCGAGACGACGACGAGGTCGTCCTGGAGGTGCTGGTCCTTGATGTACTGGGTGAGTATCGGAGTGGCCGTCATGTGGTCGACCGGCTTCTGGAAGAAGCCCTGAACCTGTCCGGCGTGGAGGTCCATCGTCAGCACGCGGTCGGCGCCGGCTGCCTCGATCATCCGCGCGACGAGGCGAGCGGTGATCGGTTCGCGCGGTGCGGACTTCTTGTCCTGGCGCGAGTAGCCGTACCAAGGGGTGACCGCGATCACGCGATGGGCCGATGCTCCGACTGCCGCGTCGATCATCACCAGCAGCTCCATCAGGGCGTCGTTGGCGTTGATGCCGGCGGCCTCGTTGCCGCAGGTCGACTGAACGATGAAGATGTCGGCGCCGCGCACGGACTCGTCGAAGCGCGCGTAGATCTCGCCGTTGGAAAAGGTCTTGAGCGTGACCGGGGAGAGGTTGACTCCGAGACGATCGGCGATCTTGCCGCCGAGCTCGCCGCTCGCGCGTCCGGCGACGACCATCAGCCGCTTGTTGCCGTGGGTGATCGTCGAGTTGCGCGCCTGCGTCTCGGTCTGGGGGGTCTCGGTCATCGTGGTCGGCTCCATCGGCTCACGCTTTCCGTACGTCCTACGCCTTCCGACGGGCGTAGTCCGCGATCGTTTTCTGTCGGGCCCGGGCGACCGCGAGGGCTTCGGCCGGGACATCCTTGGTGATCACACTTCCAGCTCCAGTGTAGGCACCTTCGCCGACAGTGACGGGCGCGACAAGCGTGGTGTCGACGCCGGTGCGAACGCCGGCCTCGATCACCGTGCGGTGCTTGTTCTTTCCGTCGTAATTCGCGGTGATCGTTGCGGCACCGAGATTGGCCCCTTCGCCGACGTCGGCGTCGCCGATGTACGACAGGTGAGGCACCTTGGCGCCGGGTCCGATCACGGAATTCTTGATCTCCACGAAAGTGCCAGCCTTGGCGCCTTCGAGCAGCTCAGCGTCGGGGCGGAGGTAGGCGAACGGGCCGACCGAGGCGGCGTCGCCGACCCTCGCTTGGACGAGATAGGAGTGGAGCACCACCGCGCCGTCGCCGATCTCGCAGTGGGCGATCGTCGTCTGCGGGCCGATCGTCGAGCCAGAGCCGATGTCGGTCGTCCCGCGCAGGTAGCTGCCGGGCTCGACGACTGTGTCTTCGCCGATCGTCACCGCAGCCTCGATCCACGTTGATCCCGGGTCGATCACGGTGACGCCGGAGAGCTGGTGGTCGGCGATTATCCGCTGGTTCATGATCTGCTGCACGAGCGCCAGATCGACGCGGTCGTTGACGCCGAGCATGTACTCGGGCGTCTCGAGCTCATACGCGATCACGAGATCGCCCTGAGCCACGAGGATCGGCAGCACATCGGGCAGGTAGTACTCGCCCTGCGCGTTGTCGGCGGTGACCTGCTCCAGCGCGGCGTAGAGCTTCTCGCGATCGAAGGCGTAGATGCCGGCGTTGACCTCGTCGATCGCCAGTTCCTCGTCGGTGGCGTCGCCGGGCGTCTTCGTCTCGACGATCCTCTCGACGCCTTCGTCCTCGCCGCGCACCACGCGGCCGTAACCCGTCGGGTCGTCGAGCCGGGCGGTGGCGACCACCATCGCGGCGCCGGTGTCGCGCTGGAGCTCGGCGAGGCCTTCGACGAACGGGGTGTCAATCAATGGCACGTCGCCGCTCAGCACGATCACCTGCTCGGCATCGCCGACCGCATCCTTTGCGCATTTGACGGCGTCGCCGGTGCCGTTGGCCTCGACCTGAGTGGCGGTCTTCGTGCCCTCGGGGAGGATGTCGGTGAAGTCGTCGTCGGGGCCGGTGATCACGACCACGTCGGCGCCGGCGTCCTGCGCCGCGAGCACGGGATACACCAACATCGGCAGACCGCCGACATGGTGCCGCACCTTCGTCAGCGAGGACCGCATCCGCGTGCCCTTGCCGCCCGCCATCACCAAGACTGCGCCGACGTCTGCCATTGGCGCATCCTACTTTCAGGCCCAGGCCAAGCCCCCACAAAACACGCAAATTGCGACCGTAGCCTCACACCTGGTGTGAGGCCGGGTGCGGAAATTGCGTGAATCTGAGAGTCTGTCCGCCATGAATGAACTTGACCTCGACTTCAGCGGCCTCTCGGCCACCTTCATCAACTGCACGCTCAAGCGCTCGCCCGAGGTGTCCAACACCCAGGGCCTGATCGACATCTCCGCGGCGATCATGCAGAAGCACGGCGTCAGCGTCACTCAGATCCGCTCGATCGACCACGACATCGCGGTCGGCGTCTACCCCGACATGCGCGAGCACGGCTGGGACAAGGACGAGTGGGTCGACCTGTGGCCCGGCGTGTTCGGCAGCGACATCCTCGTGCTGGCGGGGCCGATCTGGCTCGGCGACAACTCCTCTGAGATGAAGAAGATCATCGAGCGCCTTTACGCGCACTCGGGCGAGCGCAACGACGACGGTCAATGGGCTTACTACGGCCGCGTCGGCGGCTGCCTGATCACTGGCAACGAGGACGGCATCAAGCACTGCGCGATGAACATCCTCTACTCGCTCCAGCACGTCGGCTACGTGATTCCGCCGCAGGCCGACGCCGGCTGGATCGGCGAGGCCGGCCCCGGACCGTCATACCTCGACGCCGAAGGCGGCGGGCGCGACAACGACTTCACCAATCGGAACACCACGTTCATGACCTGGAACCTGATGCACCTCGCTCGCATGCTCAAAGCAAACGGCGGCATCCCGGCTTACGGCAACCAGGCCGCCGAGTGGGACAAGGGCGAGCGATTCGATTTCGAGGGGCCCGGCGCGGCGAACCCCGAGTACCGCTGAACTACTTGGCGGGCCCCGGGTAGCGCTGCGCCCACGGGCGCGCCTGCTCGAGCTGCGCCGCCAGTTGCAGCAGCGCGCCGTCCGAGCCGAGCGCGCCGTTGAACTGCACGCCGAGCGGCAGGCCGTCCTCGGTCCAGTGCACCGGCACGCTTATCGCCGGGCGGCCGGTCATGTTCGCGAGCTGCGTGTAGGGGACCCAGCCGAGGTTGTCCTCGATCATCTCCTCCATGATCCCGGTACGCGCAAGCAGCTTGCCGCCGTGGATCGCGTTGACCACGCGCGCGCCCTTCTGCAACGCCGGAGCGGTGTCGAGCTCGCCGACCTTCACCGGCTTGCGTGAGATCGTCGGGGTGAGGAAGAGGTCGTAGTTCTCATAGAAGCGGGAGATCGCGTGCGTGAACTCGCGCGTCTTCGCGAGCGCTCGCGCTGCCGCAACGATTCCGCCGGCGCGCCCGAGCTCGGCCATCGCCAGCGTGTCGGCCTCGAAATCGGCGTTCTTGGCGCCGGTTTCGGCCTTGATCTCTGCGACCTGTCCGGCGCACTGCGCGAACCAGATCGTCAGGAAAGTCTCGGCGAGCGCCTTGTCGTCGTAGGGCGGGTCGATCTCTTCGACCTCGTGGCCGAGCTCGGCCAGCAACTGGGCGGTCTCCTCGACCGCTTTCACCGCCTCCGGGTCCGGCTTTGCCGTGATCGCGGATTTCGCCGAGTAGCCGATCTTCAATTTGCCCGGCTGTTGCTTGATCAGCTCGGTGAACGGCACGTCCGGCAGCGCGCCCTCGTAGTCGCCGAGCGGCATCTCGCCGACGATCGCGTCGAACAGACCGGCGCTGTCGCGGACGGTGCGCGAAACGACTCCCTGCACCGCCATGCCGAACATCGGCTCGTTGGTCTGCGGACCGTACGGGGCGAGACCGCGGCTCGGCTTGAGGCCGACCAGGCCGTTGCAGGCGGCGGGGATGCGGATCGACCCGCCGCCGTCGTTCGCGCCGGCGGCGGGGACGATGCCGGCAGCCGTCGCCGCTCCGGAGCCGCCGGACGATCCGCCGGTCGTGCGCGAGGTGTCCCACGGGTTGCGGCACGGTCCCCAGAGCTCGGACTCGGTGATGCCCTTTGCGCCGAGCTCGGGCGTGTTGGTCTTGCCGAAGATCACGAGACCGGCGTTCAGGAAACGGTCGGTGACGAGCGCGTTCTCGTCGGCGACGTAATTCTTCAGTGAGCGAGAGCCACAGGTGGTCGGGTAGCCCTTGTACTCCTGCATCAGATCCTTGATCAGAAACGGAACCCCGGCGAACGGTCCTGAAAGCGCCGCGTCGGCAGCGCGCTCGTCGGCCTCCTTGGCCGTCTCGATGACGATCGCGTTGATCTTCGGATTGACCTCGGCGGCGCGCTTACGCGCGAGCTCGAGCAGCTCGGCTGACGTGACCTGCTTGCCGGCGACGAGCTCGGCCAGTCCGGTCGCGTCATACCCCATGTACTCCTGAACGTCCATTGGATCCTCCCGTGAGTGAATCCCCCCGCGGCGAGGCTAGTGCGTGTCCCGTCACTAGGATTCGATCCGTCCACCGATGGTGGAGCGATGGGGCGTGGCCAAGTTGGTAAGGCTCCGGGTTTTGGTCCCGGGATCGCAGGTTCGAGTCCTGCCGCCCCAGTCATGAGCGAACGCATAAACATCTCGACCGGCTCGCCCTGGGAGCCCAAGCTCGGCTACTCGCGCGCGGTTCGCGTCGGGAACCAGATCTTCGTTGCCGGCACCACCGGCACGGGCCCGGACGGCGAGCTCGTCGGACCCCGCGACCCGGCGGCACAAACGCGTCAGGCGATCGCCAACATCGTCGCGGCGCTGGAACAGGCCGGCGCCTCTGCCGCAGACGTAGTGCGCACCCGGTTGTTCGTAACGGACATCTCGCGATGGGAGGAGTACGGCCTCGCGCACGGCGAGGTGTTCGGCGAGATCCGTCCGGCGATGGCGATGATCGAAGTCAAGGGCCTGATCGATCCGGAAATGCTGGTCGAGATCGAGGCCGACGCGGTCGTACTTGACTGAACGTCCACGTTCCAGGTATCGGCGGGAGTGCAACTCTTCCGTGCTTGCCGATATTCAGAATGGGTTTGGCGGCGCGCTCACGCGGTCGCACGTTCAACAGCGGAGGAAACCCTTGGTGCTCAATCGTCGATCCCTTCTTTTCGTCGCAGCATTCTCACTGGCGCTGACGACTTTCTGCGCCGGTACAGCTCTGGCAGCGGGGTGTCGGCAGCCGGGCGACAAGCAGCTTCGCTCCAGTCACGGGGGCGCGGTCTATTCACGGGAGGTGACTCGCCAGGGATACGACTTCGCCGAGCTTCTCGTCGCGTGCTCGACCGCCTACGGACGCCGAGTGGAACTCGGCCTCTACGGCCAGTCCCTCGACGGAGAGTCGGGATGGAGTTGGGTGAAGGTCAATCGGCGCTACGTCGCGTGGGTCGACGGTGCGGGCAGCAACGCCAGCACCGGCTACACCGACGACGCGTTGACGGTGGTCGACCTCAAGACCGGCAAGCTCACCTACTCCACGGCATTTTCAATGGCAGACGATGTCGATCTGCAGTACGTCGAAGCTCTTGCGCTCGCGCCCAAAGGTGCCGTCGCGTGGATGCTCGGCAATTACTCGGGTGGTGGAGGCGGCGTGATGTATCGCGATGTCTACCTCCACGACCGCAAGGGCAGGCGGCGCCTGGCCAGGGGAAAGCGCATCGTTCCCGGCTTCCTGCAGTTCGTGGATGGTGGTCGCAGCATCCGATGGTCGAATGACTACGAGACGGCTCCCGTTCGCTGAGGCCTGGGGGAGCTGGCCCAACTGAGCCGCAACTCCGCGCGGCCGCGCGGTTTCCAAGGGCACGCGACACGCTTCCGTCGCTCGCCCATCGAAGGAGAACCATGCTCGGGATCTTCAAAACGCTCGTCACCTGCCTGCTCGCGTCGCTGTTGTTCGCGGCGCCGGCGGGTGCATTAAGCAAGCGCTGCACGCCTGCCGGATACTCGGTCGTGGAGGCGGACTCGCACGGCGCGATCCTCCGGCGAAAGCTGAAAGCGCGAGACTGGGAAGAAGGGCCCTTCCGGACCTACGCCTGTTCGAGCCGGTTCGGGCGGCTCGTCGCGCTCGGCAAGACAGGGATCTCACCCGACGGTGCCGTCTGGGAGGACGTTCGTGCGCGCAACTCTCGCTTTGTCGTGAGCGTGACCGGATGGGGAGGCGACGACACGAGCGAGGACCGCGGCATCTTCGTCCACGACCTCAAATCGGGCAAGAAGGTGTCCGGCGCCGCGGTGACCGGGCAGGGCATCTTCAACAGCGGCTTCGGTGCGGTCTCGCTGATCGAGGACGGATCCATCGCCTGGACGTCGGCAGGGATCGGTCCCGGGGGACAGAGCGTCCGGCAGGCCTGGCGGCTCTCGCCGGGCGGGGTGGCGGAACTCGTCTCGAGTGCGCCGCAGATGGATCTCGGATTCATTCGATGGGCGAAGGACGGCGCCCACGTCGTCTGGACGGACACCCCGAGCTCTTTGGACTACGCCCCGCAGAGGCCGTATGACTACGAGAAGTTGCGAGGGGGTCGATGTGTGAGGACAGGCGACCGTCTGCTCGGTCGCGGGCCCGGTTACGTCTATCTCTCACGGACGTTCCGTGCCGACGGCTGGACGAACGCGAGGGTTCTCATCGCCTGCTCGCTGCGCTGGAAGCGCCGCGTAGGCCTGAGCCATTCCGGCACCTTCAACGGAGAGCGCTATCGGTACGAACTCCCGAAGGTCAACAAAGGATTTGCGATGTCGATCACGCGTCGAATCAACGATGGGGGCGACGAACGCGTGACCGTCGGATTGTTCGATCTCGGGCGCGACGCAATTGTCTGCCTCGCCGACGCCGCCTCGGGATTGACCGAGGTCCGAACATCTTCGATTGAGTTGGACGAGGCCGGCAGCGTCGCATGGATCGCGACCGGACGCGATCCGGAAATCACCGGATCACGCCGGAAGCAACTGCGCATCTGCGACGGAGCGTCGACGCGGACCCTCGTCGAGGATCCGGGTCTCGACGAGCAGTTTCTCCGACTGTCCGAGGGAAAGGTCTTCTTCGACCTGTCACACTCAAACGACTGACGGGCATCAAGCGCCCTGCATGATGCAGGTGACGCCGCCCGTCGTGGTGAATTTCGAAAGGGACGCGGCCACCCCCATGGCGTCAGCTGTCCCAAGGACATCCCGTTCATTCCGGTACGCCGGAGTTCATGTGAAGTCGCGAAAGACAGCCACACGAACGCTCACGTATGCGCCAATCGGGCGCAAGAGCAGAACCACAGAAAGACTTTTGAAATGGCAAACAGCCGATCCGGTGCTGCGCGCAACAGCTCGCGCAACAAGCACCGCAACACGAACAAACCGAAAAACCCGCGCCACGGCTCCAACAACGCCGGGCGCGGCAACAACAAGAAAAAGTCGAAGCTGATCGACCCGTCGCTGTTCGTCAACAAGGACGTGCAGCCGGCCCAGCAGATCGACTACTCACCCGAGCACAAGTTCACGGACTTCGGCTTCGACGAGCGCCTCGAGCGCAACGTCGTCGCCCGCGGCTATGAGCACCCCACGCAGATCCAGGACGCTGCGATCAAGCCGGTCATGGACCGACGCGACCTTCTCGGCCTCGCAAACACGGGCACGGGTAAGACCGCTGCCTTCCTCCTGCCGATCATCAACCACCTGCTCAAGACGGAGGGCAAGAACGACGTCCTGATCGTCACCCCGACGCGCGAGCTCGCGGCGCAGATCCAGGACGACTTCAAGGCCTTCACTAAGAACATCAAGCTGTTCTCCGCGCTCTGCGTCGGCGGCACCAACATCAACCCGCAGATCAAGGCGCTGGCCAAGGAGCCGCACGTCGTGATCGGAACACCGGGCCGCCTGAAGGATCTATACGAGCAGAACAAGCTGAACCTCGACTACACCGACACGCTGGTGCTCGACGAGGCCGACCGCATGCTCGACATGGGCTTCTACAAGGACGTCTCGTTCTTGTGCGACCGCGTGCCGCAGGAGCGCCAGACGCTCTGCTTCAGTGCGACGATCACCCCGGAGATCCAGAAGCTGATCGACAAGCTGCTGAACGATCCGGTCACCTGCTCGGTCCGCACCAACAGCAACAACGACCACATTCACCAGAGCACGGTCGTCGCCGGCGACAAGAACGAAAAGGTCGACCAACTGCACGACCTGCTGATTGAGGACGGCGTGACCAAGACGATCGTCTTCACCCGCACCAAGTGGGGCGCGCAGAAGCTCTCGGACAAGCTGAACAAGCGTGGCTTCAAGAGCGAGGCGATCCACGGCAACAAGTCCCAGCCGCAGCGTCAGCGCGCGCTCAGCGCGTTCAAGGCCGACAAAGTCGACGTCCTCGTCGCGACCGACGTCGCCGCGCGCGGCCTCGACATACCCGAGGTCAGCCACGTGATCAACTACGACGAGCCGGAGACCTACGACGACTACATCCACCGCATCGGCCGCACCGGCCGCGCGGGGAACGGCGGTCACGCCGTCACGTTCGTCGCGGAGCGCTAGCCTGCGGCGGATTCGAGCTGCTCGCCCGGCCGGAGGCTTTTTGCCGATACGAACGGCTTGGCGAGTCCGCTCGCGAGCCGTTTGTTGTAACGCTCGACCTTCTCGTTGTAGGCAGCGCGCGGTCCGGCGGTCTGCATCTCCAGCTGCGCGAGCTGGCTCAGCAGCTGGCGGAAGCTGGGGTCTGCGTTCAGCTGCGGATAGCGCGGTGTCACCACGAATAGGCCGCGTAGCGCCCGCGTGAGATTGTTCTCCGCGCTGGCCGACTGCCGGGCGTTTGCCTGCGAGCTCGCGACGGCCACCACGCGACTCTCGTTGAGCAGGGCGTTCGCCGGTTCCTGCGGCGCGTGGGCATGGACCGTCGCGACAAGTTGTTCCACGACTGCGCGTCGCTTGGCGAGGACATCCTCGACCACCGGCCACGCCTCTTCGACCTGCTTCGCCGCTCGGTCGAGTCCGTTGTGCACGCCGAGCATGAAAAAGCCAAAAAGGACTATCGCCGCGACTATGAGCAACCAGATCGGCACGCTGAAAATCTAACTTCCGTCCCAGCGCCTGACGCAAGGCGAACGGACATGAATGCTTCCGTAACGGGATCGCCTGACCAGCGTTTAGCCTGCGGTGATGCCGCCGGCCCACTTCACGGAGAGCACCGACCCCCACGACATCCTCGGCGAGGTCTTCGGCTTCGACAGCTTACGCGGCGAGCAGGAGCAGATCGTGCGACAGGTCACCGGAGGCGGCGACGCGCTCGTATTGATGCCCACGGGTGCCGGCAAGTCCCTCTGTTACCAGCTGCCGGCGATCGCGCGCGAGCGGGCCGGCCACGGCGTGACGATCGTGGTTTCACCGCTGATCGCCTTGATGCGCGATCAGGTTCTCGCGTTGCATGAACTCGGCGTCGAGGCCGCCTACCTCAATTCCACGCTCGACCCCGAGGAGTTCGCGCGCACCCGCGAGCGGCTGCTCGCCGGCGAGATCACACTGCTCTACGCAGCGCCCGAGCGGGTGACCAACGTCAACTTCCTCGTCGACCTCGCGACGCTGCACGACGCCGGTCGGTTGAGCATGTTCGCGATCGACGAGGCGCACTGCGTCTCGCAGTGGGGTCACGACTTCCGGCCGGAGTACCAGGGGCTGACGATCCTGCACGAGCGTTTCCCGAGCGTGCCGCGGATGGCGCTCACGGCCACCGCCGATGCGCTGACGCGCAAGGAGATCGCCGCCAACCTCGACCTGGTCGACGCGCCGCAGTACATCTCGAGCTTCGACCGGCCGAACATCCGCTACGCGATCGACGAGAAGAAGTCCGCGCGAGATCAGCTCCTGCGCTTCATCCGCGACGAGCACTCAGGCGAAGCCGGAATCGTCTACTGCCTCTCGCGCAAGAAGGTCGAGGAGACTGCCGACTTCCTTTCCCGCAACGGCATCGAGGCGTTGCCGTACCACGCGGGCCTCTCCGCGCAGCAGCGCCAGCGCAACCAGGATCGCTTCCTCCGCGAGGACGGCTTGGTGATGACGGCGACGATCGCCTTCGGCATGGGCATCGACAAGCCCGACGTCCGCTTCGTCGCCCACCTCGACATGCCGAAGAACATCGAGGGCTACTACCAGGAGACCGGCCGCGCCGGCCGCGACGGCGAGCCGGCAGACGCGTGGATGGTCTACGGCTTGCAGGACGTGACGCTGCAGCGGCGGATGCTTGAGGAGGGCGACGCCGACGAGCGCCACAAGCAGGTGCTGCGCCGCAAGCTCGATGCCCTGCTGGCGATGTGCGAAAGCACACACTGCCGGCGACAGCAGCTGCTGGCCTATTTCGACGAGGGCTCAGAGCCCTGCGGCAACTGCGACAACTGCCTCTCGCCGCCCGAGACCTGGGACGCCTCGCGTGAAGCCCGCATGTTGATCAGTTGCATCTACCGCTGCGAACAGAACTTCGGCGCCGGCCACGTGATCGACGTTCTGCGCGGCAAAGAAACCGACAAGGTCCACCGCTTCAACCACTGGAACCTTTCGACCTGGGGAATCGGCGCTGACGTGTCAGAACAGCAGTGGCGCGCCGTGCTTCGCGGGCTGGTCGCGCGCGGGTTCGTGGTGCAGGACACCGAACACTTCAACGTGCTCAGGCTCACCGGTGATTGGCGCGAGTTTGTGCGTGGCGACGAGCCGCTCGATCTGCGCGTCGCGGCGAAGCGCGTCAAGGCCGCGAAGCGCGCGAGCGTTCCGGACGACGAGGATCCGCTGACGCCGGACGATGAGCTGTTGTTCGAGGCGCTACGAGCGTGGCGGAAGAGCGAGGCCGACGAGCGGGGCCTTGCGGCCTACATGATCTTCGACAACAAGACGCTGCGCGGGATCGCGCGCTCGCGCCCGGGCACGCTCGACCAACTGGCCGAGGTCAAGGGCGTCGGGGCCGCGAAACTTGAGAGCTACGGCGAGGCCGTGCTGGATCAGGTTTCTCGATCGCCCGACGCGCATGCGGACGCACATGGTGACGCTCGCTCTGAGGAGCATCTTGCGGCCCGAACAGATCAGTAGGCGTGTGACACTGGCGTCGTTCTCTCATCGTTCCCCTATTTTCAGAGGCCGTGAGGACGCCAAAATTCCCGACATTCGATTTCGCCGCGAAAACCGCTGATTTCAAGGGATCGAGCACGATCCGGCAGGAACAATTTGTTGCAAGGCCGCGCGATGAGGTCTTCGAGTTCTTCAGCGACGCGCGCAATCTCGAGGTGCTGACCCCGCCGTGGCTCAACTTCGAGATCGTCGAGTTCCCCGAAGAGATGCACGAGGGCGCGTTGATCCGTTACCGCCTGGGTCTGCGCGGAGTGCCGATCGACTGGACGACGCGGATCGAGGAGTGGACGCCGGGCGAGCGCTTCGTCGACCTGCAGATCGCCGGTCCGTACTCGCTGTGGCACCACACGCATGAATTCGAGGACGCCGAGGGCGGCACCCTGATCCGGGACACCGTCCGCTACCGCGTGCCCTTCGGCCCGCTCGGCGAGATCGTGCGCCGCGCACTTGTCGCGCCGGACACGAGGAAGATCTTCAACTACCGCCGCGAGAAGATCGACGCCGAGTTCGGCTGATCCCGGCTATTTGCCGGCCGAAACCCGACCACCCTCGACGCCAGCCTCGTACGCCGGGCCGCCGGGGTTGGCAATGCCGAGCACGCGCATCGACTTGAGGCCGAGCGAAAGCCGCTCGCGCCCGTCGGTCGAAGAGCAGTCGAGGCCGGTCAGATCCTTCACGCGCTCGAGGCGGTAGCGGATCGTGTGGCGGTGGGTGAAGAGGCGTTGCGCCGTGCCGGCGACGTTGCCGTCGGCGGCGAGGAAGGTGTCGACGGTCTGCACCAGGTTGGTCTCGTACTGCTCGTCATAGTTGACGAGCGGCTCGATCGTCTCGGCGAAAAAGCGACGCAGCTCGTCGGGGTCGTCGCAGAGCGCCGGTAGCAACAGGCGGTAGGCACCCGTCTCTTCGAAGCTCAGCACCCCGCGGGTGTCATTGGCCTCGGCGACGTTGACGGCGAGGAGTGCCTCCTGGCCGGCGCGGAAGAGTTCAGCCGGCTCAGTGGTGATACGGCCGTGGCCGACCGTCGAGTTGAACTCGCCGAGCGTCGCCTCCAGCTCTTCGCGGATCGTGTTGGCAGCCTTCTCGACCGACTCCGGTTCAGAACTGGGAAGCAGCACGTAGACCTCGCCGGCCTTCGACTCGGGCCTTTCGACCTGCGCAGTCACGACACGCGGATGAAGCGAGCGGGCGACGCGTTCGACGACAAGCAGCAGTCGCGCTCGCCAGTCGTCGGCGACGGGCTTGCGCGGGGTGGCGCGAGCGAGCACGAATGCACAGCCGCGCTCGACCTCGATGCCGAGCTCTTCGGCCCGGGCGGCCACCGCGTCGCCGTCCTTTGTCACGCCGTTGATCAAATCGCCGATGAATCCGCTGGCGACCTGCTGGTCGGCCCGCTCCGGCGCCAGCGTCCTCTCGACCTCGAGCGCGATCAGTGTCGCAACCATGCGCAGGGCGACGGGGTCGACGCCGTCGCTGCTGCGTGCTCGGACGCGCAGCGAACCGACGTTCTTCTCGGCGACTCTGAGTTCGTGGGTGGCGGTGCCGCCTTCTCCTGCGAGCAGGCGACGCTCATCCTCGGGTGAAGCGGCGGCCACGGCCAACACTGCGCTGCGGCTGTCAATGACCGCGAGCGACGATTCGAGCGCCGCCGCGGCAGCGCGCGTGACCGCAGTCAGGCCGGTTCCGGCCTCGACGGCGGTAGAGATCGCGTCCAGCTTCGACAGCGGCGACGCGGCCGCATCCGCGGGCTTCGCGGCCTTGTTTCGGGCAGTTGCCACCTATGCAGCATAAAAACCGAAAAAGGCAGTCGCCAGTCGCTGCCCCGAAAAGTGCGAAGACTCAGATGTTCTCGCCGAACAGCGCGAAGAAGCCGATCCCGATCAACCCGCCGATTCCGAGCATCGCTGCGAGCACATAGAACGAGAGAAAGAGCGCGGAGGCGCGCTCCCAGTTGCGGCCGTATGAGTTCCACGCCGGGTACGCGATCAGGGTCACGAATGCGATCAGCACGATGCCGGCACCGATCGCGCCGACGATCTGCGCGACCTGGACCAGCTGGGAACTCGCTGCGAGAAGCATCAGGCAACGATATCGCCGGTGTCCGGCGAATCGTCCTCCGGTTCGGCCGGCTGCCGCTCCTTAAGCGTGCGGATGTGCAGGACGAGTAGCGCCAGGGCGGCAAGCACCGCAGTGATGGTCGCCGTCAACGAAACGCCGCCGATCACGTCAGACAAGTAGTGCGCCCGCAGGTAGACCCGCGACAGCGCGATCGCCGTCGTCAGTGCGATCGCCACCACGACAAGTGCGACGCGCGCGAGTACGTCGCGTACGCGTTCGAGGGTGACCGCGATCGTCACGTACGTGACGGCATACGCCGAATGGCCGGAGGGATACGAATACCCCTCGGTCGGCACGAGCGATCCGGACGGGCGCGGCACCTCGAACCAGTCTTTCATCGCCGTCGACAGGATCGTCGCGAGGATCAGGCTCAACACCAACACCAACGCCTCGGGCACGTGTCGCCGGTAAAGGCAGTAGCCGGCGGCGATCAGCGTGAACGCGCCGGCGACGGGGAGTGACCCGAGGTGGGTGATCCCCTCGGCGACGGAGTCGAGCCAGTCGGTGCGGATCGAGTCACAGACGCGGAAAGCGGCGTCGTTGATCTGGGCCGTGAACTCGGTCGGCCAGTCGGACGCGGCGATCGTGAAGAAATAGAGCGTGTAGCCGGCCGCCACAAGCACCGCCATGACCGTTGTGAATTCGAGGCCCAGTCCGCCGGGCGTGAACCGTTGCCAAGCGAAGCGCACCTGCGGGGCGAACACGCGCGCGATCGGCATCACGAAACGGTCCCAGGCGCGGCGCAGCGGGCGGATGATTCTCGCTCGGCCGGGGTGCTGCTTCTCCTGATCGTCGAGCCAGGCGACCAGCTTCGCGCGCTCTTCGGGCTTGCGGAAGCGCCGGACCAGGTAGACGACGGCGACGATCGTGCCGACGGTCCAACCGAAGATCAGCACGCCGCGCTCTGCCCAGTGGATCACGTCCTGGAGGTTGTTCGAGAAGATGTATCCGAGCAGGCAGAAGAATGCCGCCCAGAGGCCGGCGCCGATCACGTCGTAGGGCAGGAAGCGGCGGTACGGCATGTGCGAGGAGCCGGCGATGAACGGAGCCAACGCGCGCACGAGGCCGATGAACCTGCCGATCAGGATCGTCTTGCCGCCGTGCTGATGCATGTAGCGCTCGACCTGTTCGAGTCGCGCCTCGCTGATTTTCACGCGCGGTCCGTGCTTGACCAGGAACTCGCGGCCGAGGCGACGTCCGATGAAGTAGCTCGTCGAGTCGCCGAGCAGCGCGGCGAGCCAGACCAGTCCGATCAGAAGACGGATGTCGATCTCGCCCTGGCCGGCGACGACGCCGCCGACGATCACGGCGGCCTCGCCGGGGGCGACCAGCCCGACGAACGCGCCGGTTTCGAGGAAGGCCAGTACGAAAACGAGCAGGTAGGTCCACTTGCCGAGCGCGCCGGAGATGTCCTCGAGCACCTGCTCCGGCTGCGGCAGCCAGCTGAAGGCGCCCGCCGCGTACAGCGCGAGTCCCGCGATCCCGACGATCGAGATCAGCTTGCGCTCGCCGTTGAGTTTGCCGCCGCGCCAGCGCATCACTGCGATCGGCAGCCAGATCACGGCCGCGACCGCTGCGGTCACCTGGATCCCGTTGATGGCGAAGGGGATGCTCAAGCCGCCGGCTCCAGCGGAGTCGGAGCCGCGAAACTCGTGTCGACCGGGATCGCCGCGTGCGCGAGATGCCCGGCCGCTCGCAGGCGCTCGGCCGCCTCGATGGCGGCGCCATGGTCGCGGAAAATTCCGAAGCTTGTCGGTCCTGAACCGGTGAAGGCCGCGGCGAGTGCGCCCTGTTCAAGAATCGCCGCCGGCAGAGGGGCGAGTTCCGGCCGGAGCGCGACGATCGCCGGAGTGAGCGCGTTCTCGACCAGCGAGCAGAGCCGTTCGGTGTCCACACCATCGGCGATCGCCTCGAGCAGCGACTCCTCGCGCCCGACGATCTCCGGCTCGGGCAGTCCCGCGCGGTCGGACTGGCGGAACACCTCGGCGGTCGAGAGTCCTTTGCGCTGCTCAACGATCACGTAGGCCCGAGCCGAGGCACCGGCGAGCGCCTCAGGAGCGATTGGCGTGACGCGCTCGCCGGCGCCGTGCACGAGCGCCGCGCCCGGCCGCAACTGGCTGGGAACATCGGCGCCGACCGCGAAGGCCACGCGCTCGAAATCCTCGACCGGACGGCCCGCGAGTTCGGCGGCGAGGCGCAGCGCCGCCGCCGCGTCGCCGCTGCCGCCGCCCATACCCGCCGCGACCGGTACTCGCTTGTCGATCGTGATCGCGATCGGCGGAGCGTCGAGCAGGCCGGCCTCGCGCGCCGCGCGAAGCGCGCGCTCGGCCAGATTCTCGCCTTCAATGCCGGGACAGACGACGGTGTCGACGCCCGAGGTCGAACGTGTCACGGTCAGCTCGTCGGCGAGCGACACCGAATCGAAGAACGAGGCGATTTCGTGCAGGCCGTCGGGACGCGTCGGGCCGAGATAGAGCACCAGGTTCAACTTGCCCGGCGCGGCGATTTTCATTTCCGGGACGCTCACGCTTCAGACAAGTTTCGCCGCCAGCGCAAGGAAATCATCCGCCGTGAGTTGCTCGGCGCGCGTGTTTGCGTCGAAGCCGAGTTCGGCGAGCGCGTCGGTCGCGCGGCGCTTGACCGTCTCGCCGCCGGGCTTGCCGCGTTCGGCCAGCGCGAGTGATCCCGGCAGTGGCTTGCGCCGATGGCCGAACGCACCGTGCACGAGTGCGTTGAAACCAGGCGCGGGATTCGCGCGCGTGCGGCGCAGCGTGATCAGCGAGGAGTCGACGTTCGGGACTGGGTGAAAGATGTTGCGCGAGAGTTTGCGCGAAGTCGTCTCCTCGGCTACAGCCTGGACCAGCACAGAAGTCGCGGCGTAGAGCTTGCCTCCCGGCATGGCGGTCAGGCGGTCGGCGACCTCGCGTTGGGTCATGACGCAGCAGAGTTCGAGTTCTGGCAATTCCTCGAACGCCTTGATCACGCAGGTCGCGGCGACGTTGTACGGCAGGTTGGCGATCAGCTTCGACGGGCGCGGGTCGAGCGATGCGTAGTCGACGTCCACCGCGTCGGCGAAGAGAAGGTCCACGTGATCAAAAGGGTCGAGCGCCTCGGTCAACGGCTCCCGCAGCGTCTCGTCGAGCTCGATCACGTGGACGTGGGCCGCGTGCTCGGCCAGGTACTCCGACAGCACGCCAAGGCCGCCACCGATCTCGAGCACCACGTCTTCGTCCGACAGTCCCGACATGTCACCGATCACGCCGAGGATGTTGCTGTCGACGAGGAAGTTCTGACCGAGCTTGCGCCGGGGGCGGATGTCAAATCGCCGCATGCGCTCGATCGACGGCTGCGGTTGGCCGCTGCTCATGTTGTGGCTACCAACCGAGCGCGCGCTCGGCGTTGGCCGTCACTTGTGCATCCAGCTCGGCGTAGCTGACGCCGCGCTCCTCGGCGACCAGTTCCGCCGTGAGCGTGACCCAGGCCGGCTCGCAGCGTTTACCGCGGTTCGGCACGGGCGCGAGGAACGGCGAGTCGGTTTCGAGCAGAAGCAGTTCATCGGGGACCTTCGCCGCTGCCTCCCGTAGGTCGGGCGCGTTCTTGAAGGTGACGTTCCCCGCGAACGAGCAGTAGAAGCCGGCGTCGACGGCGCGCCCCAGCTGCCCGGGGTCGCTGAAGCAGTGGAGAATCACGGCCGGCAGGTCGCCGCCGTGCTCGATCAGCGTGTCGATGCACTCGGACTCGGCGGCTCGTGCGTGGATCGAGACCGGCAGGTTGCGTTCGCCGGCGATCTCGATCTGGGTGCGGAACGCCTCACGCTGGTCGTCGGGCGGGGCGCTGTCGCGGAAGAAGTCGAGGCCGGTCTCGCCGATCGCGCGGACGCGCGGATGGTCGGCGGCGGCGCGGATCAGCTCGGCCTGCTCGTCGCCGAAGCCCGCCGTCTCGTTCGGGTGCCAGCCGACGGCCGCGAACACCTCTGGGTGCTGCTCTGCAATCTCCAGCGTGACCGGAAACGTCTCGTGAGTGAGGCCGATCGAGAGGATCTTCTCGACACCGACCGCGCGTGCCCGCTCAACGATTTCGGCCGGCGTGCCCTCGCACATCTCGACGTGCGCGTGCGTGTCGACCATCAGGCTTCCGCCGTCTCGAGCTTCGGAAACAGCGGGGCGAGCTCGCCAACAGAGTTGCCGCCGGCGCCCGCACCGAACCTGGCCGCCGAGAGGTCGCCGCTCTGATCGGCCTGGCCGAGCGCTTCGAGCAACGTCAAGGTCGACTTCGGGATGAACGGATTGAGCAGGATCGACACGACGCGCAGTCCCTCTGCGAGCGCGTAGAGCGTCGCGTCGAGTTCTGCCGCGGCCGATTCATCCTTCGCGAGTTTCCACGGAGCGCGTTCCTCGACGAAACGGTTGAGTCGGCGGACCAACGCCCAGATCTCGTCGAGCGCGGCTGTGAGTTCGAGCGCGTCGATCTTTTCCGCAAGCTTGTCCGCGGCGTCAATGAAGTCGTCCTCGATGCCTGTCGACTGCGGCTTGCCGGGAACGACTCCATCGCGGTACCGATTGATCATCGCCAGTGTGCGGCTGGCGAGGTTGCCGTACTCGTTCGCGAGCTCGGTGTTGTATCGCGTCTCGAAACCGGAGGTCGAGATCGAGCCGTCATTGCCGAAGCTGACCTCGCGGAAGCAGTAAAAGCGCAGCGCGTCACTGCCGAACACCTCTACGACCTGGTTCGGGTCGAGCACGTTGCCGAGCGATTTGCTCATCTTCTCGCCGTCCATCAACAGGTAGCCGTGGACGAACATGCGCTCCGGCAGCGGCTCGCCGGCCGCCATCAGCATTGCCGGCCAGTAGACGGCGTGGAACTTGACGATGTCCTTGGCCATCACGTGCACCTGCGCCGGCCATGCGTGCCGGCCGACGATCTGCGGCGCGGTCCAGTAGTTGAGCAATGCGTCGAACCAGACGTACATCACATGGCCGGGATCCCACGGAAGCTCGACGCCCCAGTCGATCTTCGAGCGGCTCAGCGCCACATCACGTAGGCCGCCCTTGATGAACGCAAGCGCCTCGTTGTAACGGAAGCGCGGCAGCACCCACTCGGGGTGGTCGGAGAAGAGTTTCTCGAGCGGCTCCTGGAACGCCGAGAGCTTGAAGAACCAGCTCTCCTCGGACTCGCGGTCGAGCGGAATGTGATGGATCGGGCAGGTGTTCCCTTCCGCGATCTCATGTTCGGCCTTGAAGTCGGCGCACTTCGGGCAGTACCAGCCCTCGTAGTCGCCCTTGTACACGTAGCCGTTGTCGTGGACCCGCTGCCAGAACTGCTGAACGAGCTCCATGTGGCGCGGGTCGGTCGTGCGGATGAAAAAGTCGTTGGTGACGTCGATCGTCTCGGTCAATGCCTCGAAACGCGGCGCGTTTCGATCGACGAGCTCCTGCGGCGTGGTGCCCTGAGCCTCGGCCGCGATCACCACCGGCTCGCCGTGCTCATCCGTGCCGGTGACGAACAGCACATCCTCGCCGCGCTGGCGCATGTGTCGGGCGACGATGTCGGCGCCGATCGTCGAGTAGGCATGCCCGAGATGCGGTTCGGCGTTGACGTAGTAGATCGGTGTGGTGACGTAGAAGGACACGCGCCGATCCTACTTTGGGACTTGGAGCAGGAAGTCATGCTGCGAGGGACAGCGATGAACGGCTTCTGGTTCAACTACGACGCCTTGTGAAGTGGCACCACATTCTCGACCGGTTCCGCTTCGGCGGCCGGAGTCGGAGTGGCACTCGGGGCTGTTCCAGGAGTTCGGCGACGCAGCACAAGTGCGACGAGGCAGATTCCCGCGATCCCGAGCACGAGCAGCCGATCGACTGGGGGTCTTGCGCGCTGCGTTGCGGAGCGCTCGCTCACTTCCGGTTGCGAAACCACCGGCGCCGCGACCGACGGCGTCTTGGCCGACGGCGTCTCGGCCGGCTGCGCCTCAAGTGGGGGAGGGGCCGCGCGGCTCTCCGTGGCCCCGGAGCTCGCGCGGCCCTCACGCCTCGCGGCAGCCGGTTGGATGCGCGGCGGCGTGACCTCCGCCGCGTGGCTTCTGACTGACGCGCCTCCGCGTGCCGGCGCCTGAGCGCGGGGACGGGCGTGAGTCTGTTTCGCGGCCGGTTCGAGCGCGGTGAGCTTCTCGGCGACCGCCGGTTTGGCCGGCGCTTCCACGACGCGTTGCATTCCGAGCAGCGACAACGGATCGACGTACCGGCGATCGGCGGCGGAGCGGACGCTCAGGTGAAGGTGCGGCTGCGAGGCCGACCGGCGGCCGGTCTCGCCTACCGATCCCAGCACCGTGCCGGCGGTGACACGCTCGCCACGCGTGACCGAGCGCGTCGCGAGGTGAAGGCTGCTCACGAGGTAGCGGCCCTCGGCCGAGCGGACCGTGACGGTCTGTCCGCCGTCCGGAAGCCGACCGGAAAAAGAGACGCGGCCGTCGACCACCGCGTGCACCCTGGTCCCAGCCGGTGCGGCGATGTCGAGGCCGCGGTGCTGGCCCGCGGCGTAGGGGTCGTTGCCGTTGCGGTACGGCGTGATCACCTCGCCGAGCAGCGGCCACGGCCACGCGCCGGTTCCCGTCACGGTCGCGGCGGCCGCGCCGTCAGGCGCGACCGGCGAGCCGAGCGAGACGGCGATCGCCATGGCGGCCGCAAAAGCCACGCCGGAGCCGAACCGGCGGCTCCTCGGTTGGGCTTGTCTGCGGGTCAGCATGCGCGGCAACGTAAACCGCTCCGCGTCAGCCGTGGGGTGCCGGCGGCGAAGATTTACGCCGGCGTCGCTGACATTTCACGCGGCCGTCACAGACGGCGCGTCGGCGTCACTTTCCGTAGAGGTCGTTGGCGCGAAGTCCAGTGAGCTCGGCGACGACTTTCGCCGCTTCGCGGGGGCGCGCACCCGACTCGGTGAGCCGCGCGACGGCTGCCCGCGCATCGGCCATCCGCCGGTACTCGAGCGAGGCCGCCGACGCCGCCCCGACGACCAGCACTATCTCGCCCTTCACCTCGCCGGAACCAAACTTCTCCGCCAGCTCCTCTGCCGTCCCGCGCGCGATCTCCTCGTGCAGTTTTGTCAACTCGCGGCAGACCACTGTCGGCCGCTGCGGGTCGATCGCGGCGAGCCGTTCGAGCGTCGCGGCCAGCCGTTTGGGGGACTCAAAGGCAACGAGCGTCTCGGTCAACTCGGCGAACAGAGAGTCCATCTCCGACGCCCTGCGCGGGATGAACCCCTCGAAGCGCCAGTGGTCGCTGGGCAGCCCGGCGGCGACCAGCGCGGCAAGCACGGCCGAAGGACCGGGCAGGACCTCGACCGGCACACCGGCGCCGATGCAGGTCTGAACCATCACGTAGCCGGGGTCGGACACGAGCGGCATACCCGCGTCGGAGACCAGCGCGACGATCTCACCCTCGTCCATCCGCTTCACAAGTTCGCCGGCACGCTTGCGCTCGTTCTGCTCGTTGTACGAGACGAGCTTGCCCGACACCCCGAAGCGCTCGAGCAGCTTGCCGGTGCGACGGGTGTCCTCGCAGGCGATCACGTCGGCTTCGCGGAGCGTGGTGAGCGTCCTCAGCGTCACGTCCTCCATGTTCCCGATCGGCGTCGGGCAGACAATCAGACGGCCGGCCATCTCAGAGGTCCTCCAACGGCTCGTCGAGGCAGTCGACGAACGCGAGCGCGGCCGCGCCGAGCAGCCCGGCTTCTGCGCCGAACGCGGCCGGCACGACCGGCGCCTGCTCCTTGTTCGGCGAAAGCGCGTGCTCGGCCAGGTGTTTGCGCGCCGGTTCGAGCAGGTACTCGCCGGCACCTGCCGCCGCGCCACCGCCGATCACGATCAGTTCGGGATTGAAGGCGTTGACGATTCCGACAAGCCCGGCGCCGAGGTATCCGCCGGCCTTGGCCAGTACCTCGATCGCGCCCGCGTCACCGCTGTGCGCGAGGTCCGACGCGGTTGCGCCCGTCACCTCACGGCCGGCGGCGAGTTCGCGGCCCAGGCCGGAATCGGGATTGGCCTGGGCGTACTCATGCGCGTAACGTCCGATCGCGGTGCCCGAGGCCATCGTCTCGAAACAGCCTCGGTTGGGACAGAAGCCCTGGCAGCGCGGCCCGTCGAAGACGACGGTCATGTGACCGAGCTCGGCGGCCGAGCCGTGCGCTCCGCGGAAGAGGTTGCCGTCGATCACGATGCCCCCGGCGATCCCGGTGCCGACGCCGATCAGGATCATGTCGCGCTTGCCGCGGCCGGCACCGAAGCGCTGCTCGGCCAGTGCCGCGACGTTGCCGTCGTTGTCGAGCGCGATCGGCAGTCCCGTGCGTTCGCCCACCAGGTCGCGGATCCGGACGTCCGAGATCGGCAGATTGACCGACATCACCGCTCGCCCGTTGGCCTGGTCGATCAGCGAGGGGATGCCGAGGCCGACGGCCTCGACCGGCGGCTCACCGTCGCTCGCCTGGCGCAGCTCTTCGATCACCTCGACGATCAGGTCGAGCAGCTCCTGTTGCTCCAGGCCGTGGGAGGCGCGCTTCGCCCGGTGGTGAACCTTGAGGTCTCCAGAGACCACGCCGGCGGCGAGTTTCGTCCCGCCGAGGTCGATACCGATCACGCGGCGGTCCGCGGCGCTCCTCTGCTCACCGTTCATTAGGCGCATGCTAATCCGGCAGGACGGCGACCGGTCAGCCTGAAACTAAAAGCAGCGACAGTTGTTCGAGATTCACGCATGGCCGACAAGAAGCCCAGTTACAAGACCTACCGCGCGCGGCGCTGGCCGTGGGACCGCTTCCGGAAGACGCAGTTCGACCGGATCCAGAAGGGCGCCCCGCCCGAGCCGGGCGATCCCGATTTCCCGGCGCCGCCACCGTCGCGCACGCGCTCGGACGCCGGACGCCCGGCCGAGGCGCCGCGCCAGCGCGCGCCGCGACGCGAGGCCTCGGCGCAGCGCCAGCCGAAGGCGCCGAAGCGGATCAAGGCACCGAAGGTCCGTGGCCGTACCTGGGTGCGCGTGCTCAAGTGGGTCGCCATTTGGGCCGTCGCCTGGCTGATCCTCTCGGCCGTCCTCTTCGTCGTCAGCGCGACAATCCAACAGAGCAAGATCTCTGACGAGACGAACGCTGCGCTGGGCGGCGGAGGCAACCTCTTGACCAGCCCGGGCAACGTCCTCGTGATGGGCCTCGACGAACGCGAGAAGGGTTCGAAGGAGCCGGGCGCCAACGAGGGACCGCCACGCACCGACACGCTGATGCTGCTGCGAACCGGCGGCGGCGAAGCTCGCCGCCTCTCGATCCTGCGCGACAGTTACGCCGACATCCCCGGGTATCAGGCGCAGAAGATCAATGCCGCCTACGCGCTCGGCGGCGCCCCGCTGACGATCAAGACCGTCGAGAACTTCATGAACGTCGGCGGGGGCAACATGAAGATCAACCACATCATCACCGTCGACTTCGAGCGCTTCCCGGCGCTGATCAACGCGCTGGGCGGCGTGACCGTCGAGGTCAAGCAGAAGTGCATCCACAGCACGTTCGGCGGCAAGACCTTCAAGCTCAGCCGCGGCGAACACAAGCTCAACGGCGACCAGGCGCTGCGCTACGCGCGTGTCCGAAAGAACACCTGCAACCTCGCGGAGGACGACAAGGACCGTGCCGCGCGCCAGCAGCAGGTGATGACGTCGATGAAGCACAAGGCCTACAACCCGCTCACCTTCGTGCGCCTGCCGTGGATCGCCTGGGCGGCCCCGAAGGCGTTCGTGACCGACATGTCGCCGTTCACGCTGATGAACTTCATGCTCTCGATGACGTTCGGTGACTCGCCGAGTACGCGCGTCCTGAAGCCGTCCGGCAACGGGCCGGCCGGCAGCCTGATCATTCCGGAGAGCGAACGCGCCGCGTGGGCGCGTCGCTTCGCCGACTAGTACTGCGGCGGTTGCGGCGGCGGGGGCGGCGGCGGACCCTGGTTGTACGGGTCGTTCGGCGGCCGGTTGTTGTTCTGCGCCATAAGGAACAGTCCGAGGACCAGTCCGATCGCGCCGGCGACCATCAGGATCACGCCGACGACTTGGATGTCGATGCCTGCGACCGTCGCAGTGACCGCGAACTTGAGGATCGCGCCGACCGCGATCAGGAAGATGGAACCGCCGATAGTCATTTCTTGCTCTCGCCCTTCGAAGGAGTTGACTTCTCGCTTTTGCCCTTTGAGTCTGACGATGAATCGGACGACTTGCTCTCACCCGATCCAGACGAACTGTCGGATGAGCTCTCCGAGGCCGGCGCGCTGCCTGACTTTGCCCGTCGGCTCGAGCCGTAGTCGGTGTTGTGGAAGCCGCTGCCCTTGAAGTGGATCGCCGGAGCGGTGTACACGCGCTCGACCGGCTCTCCCGTCTCCGGGTCCCTGGTCAGCGGGTCGTCCGAGAACTTCTGGATGACCTCGAAAGTCGACCCGTCGGGGCGCCTGTACTCATAGATGGGCATGGCGCTTAGGGTAGCTTTAGCGCCGCAATGGGGGACATCCAGACACCAGCTTCCGCGGCTTCCGACAGCGTCACGATGGACAAGATCGTGAGCCTGTGCAAGCGCCGCGGCTTCATTTTCCAGTCGTCGGAGATCTACGGCGGACTCGCCAGCACGTACGACTATGGCCACTACGGCGTGCTGCTCAAGAACAACGTCAAGGCCGAGTGGCGCCGAGCGGTCGTGCAGGAGCGCGACGACGTCGTGCTGCTCGACGCAGCGATCCTGATGCACCCGCGCACCTGGGAGGCCTCGGGCCACCTCGCCGGTTTCAGCGACCCGCTGGTGCAGTGCCTCGGCAAGTGCAAGCGCCGTTTCCGCTACGACCACCTCGTCGAAGAGCTCGAGGCCGAGGGCAAACCGACCGACCACGTCGTCTGCCCGGTCTGCGGCGGCGAGCTCTCCGAGCCGAAGAACTTCAACCTGATGTTCGCGACGAACATGGGCCCCGTCCAGGACGAGGGCTCGACGATCTACCTCCGCCCCGAGACGGCGCAGGGCATCTTCGTCAACTTCAAGAACGTCATGCAGTTCGCGCGCAAGAAGCTGCCGATGGGCATCGCGCAGATCGGCAAGTCATTCCGCAACGAGATCACGCCCGGCAACTTCATCTTCCGCACGCGCGAGTTCGAGCAGATGGAGATCGAGTACTTCGTGCCGCCGGCGCTCGCCGATCAAGCACACAAGGAGTGGATGGACGCTCGCCTGAACTGGTACATCGACCTCGGGATCCGGCCCGACCATCTGATCCTGCGCGCCCACGGCGAGGACGAGCTCTCGCACTACAGCTCGGCGACCTCAGACGTGGAGTATTACTTCCCGATGGGCTGGAGCGAGCTCGAGGGCATCGCCAACCGCGGCGACTTCGACCTCTCGCAGCACCAGGAGTACAGCGGCGAGAAGCTCGACTACCTCGACCCGGCCACGAACGAGCGCTACGTCCCGCACGTGATCGAGCCGTCGGCCGGCGCCGACCGCGGCACGCTCGCCTTCATGGTCGACGCCTACGACGAGGAGAACATCGAGGGCCGCGAGCGCGTCGTCCTGCGCCTGCACCCGCGCCTCGCGCCGGTCAAGGTTGCGGTGCTGCCGCTCGTCAACAAGGACGGCCAGCCTGAGAAGGCCCGCGCGCTCTACGAAGAGCTGCGCAAGGACATGCAGGCCGAGTTCGACACCGGCGGATCGGTCGGCAAGCGCTACCGCCGCCAGGACGAGATCGGCACGCCGTGGTGCATCACGATCGATCACCAGACGATGGAGGACGACACCGTCACGCTGCGCGACCGCGACTCGCTCGACCAGTCACGGATTGCGATCGGGGAAGTGCGCGAAGAGCTGAACAAGCGCCTGTTGGCGGACTGGAAGAGCCCGAAGCTTTCCTAGTCGGCGTCCCACGGATTGACGACGGTCAGTCCGGGGATTGCTCCGAAGTGCTTCACGTTGCGCGTTGCGAGAGTCGCTCCGTTGGCGACGCAGCACGCGGCGATCTGCGCGTCGTCTCGTTCGATCGGCCTTCCGGCCGCGAAGCGGTCGGGCACAAACCTGCCGTACTCGAGTGCGGCCACAAAGTCGAAATCGAGCACGCGATCGTGAAAGCTCGCCACGAACGAGGAGACGTGGTCGTCGAGCTCGTTCTTGCGCCGACCCTCTGGCAGGCGCATCACCCCGAAGATCAGCTCGGACATCGTGGTTGAGGTGAGGAAAACCTCGTCGTCGCCAAGGCCGGTCAACCAGTCGACTACCTCTTGGTTCTGTTCGCCGCGGATGAGGCCGGATACGACGTCTGTGTCGAGAACGATCAAAACGGGTCTCGCTGACGATTGTGGTCGAGGCTCGGAGGGGAGAGATCCAGGTCGACCCCGCCGAGTCGTTCGCCGAGTTCCATCAACGCAACGGCAACGTTCTTTGCACGCTTCCTTGGCGCGGTCGCGGCTTCGAGGATCGCTCGAGCCTCGGCCTCCATCGAATGACCGTGTTCGGCCGCCTGCACACGGAGTCGCTCTTTGACCGAATCGTCGAGATCTCTGATGGTGATCGCCGCCATAAATCAATGATATCAACGATTGCAATAGCCCGCTCAGGCATAATCGCGCCATGACAGAAGACCTGCGCAGCCGCGTCGCGGCCGAGATGCCCGCCGCCAAGCAGCAACTGACCGAACTCGTCGCCTTCCGCTCCGTCGCGGATGCGAACGTCGAGTCCCCCGAGGAGTGCGCGAAGGCCGCGCAGTGGGTGGTCGAGGCGTTCACCACCGCGGGCGTCTCCGGCGTGGCAGCGCATGAGACCCCTGACGGCTCGAAGGTCGTGCTCGGCGAGATCCCCGCTCCGGAGGGCGCGCCGACTGTCCTGCTCTACAGCCACTACGACGTCCAGCCGGGCGACGATCCGGCGAAGTGGAACAGCCCGCCGTTCGAGCTCACCGAACGTGACGGCCGCTGGTACGGACGCGGCACCGCCGACTGCAAGGGCAACACGATCGCGACGCTCGCAGCGTTGCGTGCGCTCGGAACGGACAGCGGATCCGCGCTTCCAGTCGGTGTGAAGATCGTCGTCGAAGGTTCTGAGGAGCAGGGCACCGGCGGGCTCGACCAGTTCGCGTCAGGCCACCCCGAATTGCTCAAGGCCGACGCGATCCTGATCTGCGACAGCGGCAACTTCGAGCTCGGGCTGCCCACCCTCACCACCTCGCTGCGCGGGATCGCGAACGTGATCGTCCGGGTGAAGACGATGGCCGGTCCGCAACACTCGGGCGTCTACGGCGGAGCCGCGCCGGACGCGCTCGGCGCGTTGATCACGATGCTCGACGGCCTGACCGACGCCGACGGCAACACCACGCTCGACGGTCTCGACAGCACGCAGGTCTGGGACGGCGTCGAGTACCCGCCGGCGCAGTTCGCCTCGGACGCCGGCGTACTCGACGGAGTAGGTCTTGCCGGCACCGGCTCAGTTCCGGAGATGGTCTGGGCGCGTCCGGCCGTGACGGTGCTCGGGATCGACGCCCCGGACGTCTCGGGCGCGATCAACGCCGTCAACGCGGGGGCCGCCGCGAAGGTGAGCGTCCGGGTCCCGCCGGGTCTGACCGGCGAGCAGGCGCGCGACGCGCTGGTCGCGCAGCTCGAGAAGTCGGCGCCGTGGAACGCGAAGGTCGAGTTCGAGACCGAGGCCGTGGCCGACCCGTTCACCGCATCACTGGGCGGACGCGCACACGACGCACTGACCGACGCGCTCGCAGAGGCCTACGCAAAGGACACCGTGACGATGGGCCAGGGCGGGTCGATCCCGCTCTGCAACCTGCTGCAGCAGCTCTACCCCGAAGCCGAGATTCTGCTGCTCGGAGTCGAAGAGCCGCTCTGCCAGATCCACGCTCCGGACGAATCGGTGCACCCCGACGAGGTCGAGAAGATCGCGCTGGCGATCGCGCGCTTCCTGCAGACGTACGGCGGCTAACCGGGCTCAGCGCCGAGCAGGAACAGTGCGGCCTCGATGTCGGCGGCGACGCACGCGTCGTGGTCGCCCTCCGGGTCCTGGAAGATCTCGAGCGCCAGGCCGTTGGCCATCGCAAGCAGGGCCGAAGCCGTCGCCAGCGGAGAGTGACGCGGCGTCACGGCGCCCTTCTCGGCCATCTCGGCGATGATCTCGGCGAACTGCGCGCGTGTGCGGCGGTTGTATTCGGAGACCTCGTGGCCGATCTCCGGGTGCCGGCGGGCCTCGCCGATCAACTCGAAGGCGAGCAGGTACAGCTCCGGCTCCTGTTCAAGGATGTTCTGCAGCTGCGCGTAGAGGACGTTGACGAGCTCTTCGGCCGACGAGGCGAAGCTCGCGGCCGCCTTGATCGTCTCGACCAGCCGCTCGGTCTCCATCCGCACGACTTCGATCAGCAGTCGTTCCTTCGTGCCGAAGTAGTAGTGCAGCAGTCCGCGGCTGACACCGGCCTCCTTCGAGACGTGGTCAAAGGTCGCCCCGGCCGCTCCGTATTTGGCGACGCAGGTACGCATCGCCGCCACGATCCGTGCGGCTTTGTCATTGGTCAGGTCGGGCGACTTCTCCGAAGTCGTGTCTGGCGCTGGTGGCATCCGGCTACCAGTCTAAATACTTGGTGCGGCGCCCGGGACGAAAGGCGGGTAGTGACCGGGGATCACCAGCACTGGATCGAGTTCGCGGATGCGCCGCCACTGCTCGAGCAGCACGTCGCGCTCCGGAAACTCCCGCGGCAGATCCATCTCGTCGAAGTACTCGGGCATCGGACCGACGCAGTCGCTCGGGATCGCGACCAGGCCCTCGTCGGTGTCGACGAGCAGCGTGATCAGCCCCTCGGCGTGGCCGGGCGTACGGATCCAGCGCAGGCCCGGTTCGAGTTCGCCCTCCTCGCCGGACAGCTCGATCACCTCGACCGTTTCAAGCAGGCCACTCCAGATGCCGGCGTAAGGCGCGGCCAGTTCGGTCTCGTGGACGAACACCCGGCGCCCCGGAAACTCGACGAGTCCGCCGACGTGGTCGAAGTGCATGTGCGTGAGGATCACGTCCTCGACGGCGAACGGGTCGACGCCGAGGTTGCCGACGGCAGATGAGTACGGCGCCCCCTGCATCGGAATGCCTGGATCGACGACGTAGTTTCGCGCGGCCTTGATCAGGCAGGCGTTGGGTATGACCAGCATCGCGGCGGCCTCACCGCTGCGCTGGATCTCCTTGTAACGCGAGAAGCCCGCGGGCGACGCCACGGGCTCCTGGAGTTCTGCGCTGCCGGCACCGACCTCGAAGACGAAGCGGCGCTCGGGGAAGAGCAGGTCTACTGAATGGGCCAACGCCCGGCGCCTAGGAGGCGCCGTTGGAGCTCGTCGCGGCCGGGGCGTTCGAGGTGTACTCGAACTCTTCCTCGGCACCGAACAGCGCGTCGAGCACGCTCTTGCGGATGTCCTCGCTGGCGACGAAGGCGACGATGCCGCCGATCACCGCGATCGCGAAGAGCTTGCGCAGCGGGTGGCGCTTCTTCTTGCCGGCGTCGAGCAGCTCGGAGCGGGTGTCGGTGATCCCGTCGGCGGCCGACTTGAGGTGCTTCTTGATCTTCTTGTCGGCGACCAGGCCGGCCGGGTCGTCGAATCCCTTGTCCTTCGCCTCGTCGAAGGCGGCCTTGACGGACTGCAGAGCGGCCACCGCGTTCTCGCGGAACTCCTTGTCCTCGAGGATCTTGTGGACGTAGGGGTTCTCCTTGGCCTCGTTGATCTTCTCGCTGATCTTGTCCGGGTCGATCTTCTTGCTCTTGAGGGCTGGCATCGCGGTGTTCGTGCTCCTTAACAAAAGTGAGTGGCCGTCAAAAACGGATACTAAAGCTTCACTTACCCGCGCGGGCTGGTTTCTTAGCGGGGGCTTTTCCGTTGACGCTGGCCTTGCCGTTCGGCGACTTGGCGGCGCGCTTCTTTTTCTTCGGTTCCAGCGCGATCTCGAGTACCTGGTCGACTGAATCGACGAACTCGAATTTGATTTTCTTGAGCAGCGCTTTGGGGATCTCTTCAGCGTCGGCCTCGTTGTCGGCCGGTGCGATCACGATCTTCATCTCGCGCTGCTGCGCGGCCAGCGACTTTTCTTTCAGGCCGCCGATCGGCAGGACCTGCCCGGTCAGGGTGACCTCGCCGGTCATTGCCACGTCACTGCGGACCGGCCGCCCAGTGATCAGCGACGCCAGCGCAGTCGTCATCGTCACGCCGGCCGACGGGCCGTCCTTCGGCACGGCGCCGGCCGGGACGTGGATGTGGATGTCGTGTTTGGCGAACCAGTTCTCGTCGATGTCGCAGTCCCAGTCCTGGAAGTGGCCCTTCACGTACGACAGTGCGGCCTGCGCCGATTCGCGCATCACGTCGCCGAGCTGGCCGGTGATCTGCAGGCCGCCCTTGCCGGGGTAGGCCGTTGCCTCGATGTAGAGCACGTCGCCGCCGACCGGGGTCCAGGCCAGGCCTGTCGCCACGCCCGGCTGCCGCGTGCGGCGCGGTGCGTCCGCCTTGAGCTTGCGCGGACCGAGCAGCTCGGCGATCTGGTTCTTGCGCACAACGCGCTTGCTCTTGCGTGATCCTTCGGCGAACTCGCGGGCGACCTTGCGGCAGACGGCGCCAATCTCGCGCTCGAGTCCGCGCACGCCGGCCTCACGCGTGTAGCCCGAGACGATCTCTTCGAGCGCGGCGTCGTCGAACTCGATCTTCGAGGGGGTGAGGCCGTTGCGCTCGATCTGGCGCGGCACGAGATAGCGCTTGGCGATCTGCAGCTTGTCCTGTTCGGTGTAGCCCGAGAGCTGGATCACCTCCATGCGGTCGCGCAGCGGGCCGGGGATCGGGTCGATCTGGTTGGCCGTCGCGATGAAGGTGACGTTCGAGAGGTCGAACGGCAGGTCGAGATAGTGGTCGCGGAAGGTGCCGTTCTGCTCCGGGTCGAGCACCTCGAGCATCGCGCTCGACGGATCGCCGCGGAAGTCGGCGCCCATCTTGTCGATCTCGTCGATCATCAGCACCGGGTTGTTGCTGCCGGCGTCGCGCATCGCGCGGATGATCGTGCCCGGCATCGCGCCGATGTAGGTGCGGCGGTGGCCGCGGATCTCGGCTTCGTCGCGCACGCCGCCGACGGAGATGCGCTCGAACTCGCGGCCCATCGCCCGCGCGACGCTGCGGCCGAGCGAGGTCTTGCCGACGCCGGGCGGTCCGAGCAGGCAGAGGATCGTGCCGCGCGCATCGGGGTTGAGCTTGCGCACGGCGAGGAACTCGATCAGGCGGTCCTTGACCTTCTCGATGTCGTAGTGGTCGTCGTCGAGCACCTTGCGCGCGTGCTTCAGATCGAGGTTGTCCTCGGTCGAAATGCTCCAAGGCAGCGAGAGGATCCACTCGAGGTAGGTGCGGATCACGCCGTACTCGGCCGCCGCGGCCGGTAGGCGCTCGAGCCGTTCGAGCTCACGCTCGGCTGCCGTGCGGATCTCTTCTGGCAGGTCGGCGTCCTCGATCTGCTGGCGCAGGTCGGCCGCCTCGGCGGCGTCGGGGTCGCTCTCGCCGAGCTCCTCCTGGATCGCTTTGAGCTGCTGGCGCAGGAAGAACTCGCGCTGCGAGCGGTCGACCTCTTCCTGGACCTGGTTCTGGATCTTCTGGCCCGTGGCGATCACGTCGGCCTCGCGCGCAAGGAACTGCGCGAGCCGGCGTAGTCGCTTCGAGACGTCGGCCTCTTCGAGCAGCTCCTGCTTCTCCTCGGTCTTGAGGCGCAGCGAGCCGGCGATCACGTGGACCAGCGCAGACGGGTCGTCGACGTTGGCAACGGCGACCATCAGCTCCTCGGGCAGGTACGGGACGTTCTCGACGATCTGGTTGAAGGAGGCCTGCACGCTGCGCACGAGCGCCTCGAGCTCGGTGCTCTCCTCGATCTTGTCGGGCAGCTCGGTGACGCGTGCCACGAGGTAGGGCGTGGTGCGGGTGTAGTCGTCGATCCGGATGCGCTGCGAGCCCTGGACGAGCACGCGCAGCGTGTCGTCGGGCATCTTCATCATCCGGGCGATCGTGCCGGCGACGCCGACGTCGTAAAGCTGGTCGGGACCGGGCGTTTCGTTCTCGGGGTCGCGGCTGGCGACCATCGCGATCATGCGGTTGCCGGCGAGTACGTCGTTGACGAGCTCGACTGAACGCTCCTGGCCGATCGCCAGCGGCGTCAACGTGTCAGGGAAGGTGACCGTCTCGCGCAGCGGCAGCACCGGCAGCACGTCGGGCAGCGAAGAGCCGCCGAACTCGACCTGCTGCGGCTCGCCGGACGAGATGATCTCGATCAGGTTGTCGTCAGCCATTGCTCTGCCTTCCGGTCTTCTTGATCGGCGTGAGCTGGATCTTCTCCGGCTCGGCGAGCGGCAGTTCGATGCGCAGGAAGCCGTCCTCGTAGGTCGCGCTGGCGGCGTCGGCGACGACGTCCGCGCCGAGCTCGACGACGCGGCGGAAGTGGCCGTGCTCGATCTCGATCTGCTGGTAGAGGCGGTCCGTCTCTTCGCCGTGCGAGCGCTCGCCGCTGATCACGAGGCGGCGGCCTTGGATCTCGAGCGCGACGTCTTCGATCCCGATGCCGCCGAGATCGGCCGTCACGACGGCCTTCGGGGTGTCTTGTCCGCAGTAGTAGACGTCGACCTTCGGCGTGAAACCGCGGCGCTTGTTCGTGGCAACGCCCACACGCTCCCAGCTGTGACCGAACAGCTCATCGAGCTGGCGGCGCATCCGTTCGAAGTTGGCGAAAATGTCGTCGTCTCGCATATCGGGTGATTTTATGTTGCAACCGCGGAATTGCGCCCGCACCCCGTTCGTAGAATCGGCGCATGAACGACGTGAAGATCCCGCTCCGCTTCAGCGGCGACCAGTTGGCCGGCGGGATCTACGGCGCTGTGACGGCGATGGCTGTGATCACCGGACTCGCGAGCGACGACACCTCGATCTGGATCCTCGCGGGCTCGGCCGTGGGTGCACCGCTCGTGCTCGCGATCACGTACGTCTACGCCCACTGGATCGCCAACAGCCACGGCGCAGAGGCACACACCGGCCTGCGTCAGGCGATCGCGCTCGAACTGCCGACGCTCATTGCGCCGGTGCTGCTGGCCGTCGAGCTGGTCGTTGTCTACAGCGCGAGCGACAACATCGTCGCGGCGGCAGAAAGCGCGATGTGGCTCGGGACCGCCGTGCTGTTCGTGCTCGGATTCAGGATCGCCCGGTCGTCAGGGCGCTCGATGTCGCGCTCACTTGCCCTCGGGCTGGTTGACGCCGCGATCGGCGCCGCGCTCGTCGGAATCAAGGTCGCGATTCACTGAGCCGCACTCAGCCGCCGCCGACGACGTGCCAGGTCGGCGTGCCGTGTCGGTCGGCGGTCACGATCGAACCGTCGGTCGCGACGAACGGCTTGCTCTTGAGGTTGTGGCGATAGATCTCGCGGCCACTGCGCGCGTCGATCCCGACTGTCGTGCCCGACGGACCGCCACGAACGACGATCGTCGTGGCGTCGGCGCTGCTGAGCAGTTTGTTCGCACCGAGTTTGCGCACCCACAGCCGCTGCCCGTCGAAGTCGTAGCGCGCCGCGACCACGGTGGTCGGCGCGTCGGCAGGGCTGTAGACGAGCGTGATCCGGCCGGGGTCGATTGTGCAGGTTCCGGTCGCCACCCGGGGACCGACGGTGAAGCTGTCGGCCGCTCCGAAGCGACGGACCTGGAACGTTTCGCCGGCCGATCCGATCCATCCACCGTCGCGGCTGATGCAGGCGTTGCGAAGTTGCGGCTGGCGCCCCGGTTCGCCGACGATGTTCCAGCCGCTTCCGTCCCGTTCGAGCGAGTAGATCCTGCCGGACGTGCCGCTCACGGCGCCGACCACCGCCCGTTGCTGTTCGGCGTCCAGGCCGACGTAGCCCGGATCGGCGACACCGAGGCGCTTCTCGGTGCTGCGCTTCAGAAACGAGAGCGTCGACGGGTCATTCACTGCGGCGAGCGCCTCGTTCGGTTCGAGCGCGGCGAGAATCCGCGCCGGGCGTCCGGCAAGTGCGCGCGTCAGCGCACCGCCGGGATCGGCCGATCCTTCGCCGACGATCCCGTCGGGCAGCGTCACGAGCGCGGACGGGCAGGCGATCGAACACTTGGCCGAGGCGTTGGGGACATCGATCGCCTGCGGCGCCGCGCCGCGTCCCGCGAAGCGGTCGAAAGAGGTGTTCCACTGCTTTTCTCCACCTGCGTTGAAGCCGAAGACCTTGCCGTCTCCGGTCTGCGTGATGGCGCCGCTGCGGTCGGCGGCGAGCACTTCTGCACCCTCCATCAGCGCGAACGCCATCGGGTCGTTGAACCCCCGGAAGTGCTGCTGCTCGGAGCTGGCGATGATGAAGCCGAGGAGCGCCACTGCTGTGAAGGCGAGACAGCCGTATACGAACTTGAGCAACGCGGACCGCCGATACGACCTAGAGGACGAAGACCGACCCCTCGCCCGCGACCGCGACCGGACCACCGAATTCCTTCTCGGCCTCGGTCTTGGCCCACAGCTGGTCGAGCTCGTCGGACATGTGCGTGAGCACCAGCCGGTTGGCGCCGGCGCGCTTGGCGTGCTCGCCGGTCTCAGAGGGCGTCATGTGGCCGCGGTCGCCTGCGCGTTCCGGGCGCGGCAAAGTCGCCTCCATGATCAACAGGTCGGTGCCCTTCGCAAACTCGACGATCTCATCGTTCGGGCGGTGGTCGGCACCGAACACGAAGTCTCCTCCATCGCCATCCCTGAAGCGCATCGCCCAGGTCGGTACGTAATGCGGAACCGGCTGGAAAGTGACCTTCAGCGGGCCGAGCTCGAGCGTCTCGTCCGGGTCGTACTCGCTGACGTTGAAGGCTTCCTCGATCAGTCCGTCGGCGCCGATCGCCGCGACGACGTTGTTGATCACCTCGCGGCCGTTCGGTGGCAGGTGCAGGTCGGGGCGCGGCCGGTCGTCGGTGCCGCTCCAGCGAGCGACCGGGACCGGTTGTTGGCGCGGCGCGTAGAGCAGCGCGAAGGCGTAGGGGACTAGATCGAAGAAGTGGTCGGCGTGCATGTGGCTGACCACGATCGAGTCGGTGCGCGTGTAGTCGCGCACGCGGCGCAGCTTCGCGAACGCGCCGTTGCCGCAGTCGATCAGCACGCTTTGCGTGCCGTCTTCGACCAGGTATCCCGAGCACGAACCGCCGGCGTCCTGCCAGGCGGGAGACTTTCCAAGGACTGTTACGCGCATCGATTCAGTGTCGTCGGTCCGAACACAGCCGGTGAAGTGTTGCAGCGTCCGTTGCGGTTCTTACCGCGACGTACCCAACCAGGCCTTGGATTTCACTCCGGTTGGCTGAAAGCCCACGCCGAGCGGGTGCGCTCTTGGCGGAACGTGAACGCCAGCTGTTGCGGCGGGGCGAGGCCCTGCTCGGCCGGGCGGAACGTCGGGCAGGGCGTGTCTCCGGCCAGGGCGCAGAGCATGTTCTTCGCGAAGAAGCAGTCCTCGCACTTGACCTTCGGCGCGGCCTGCCGGCGCTTGCGCGCGGCGGTGTTCTCGGGTGCTGGTGCGGTGGCTGGATTCATGCGTGAGGGCGTGCGTGCGCGTTCGACCGACTGCCGTGCGGCTTCCCCCGCGGCGCGGCATCGAACGACTTCTTGGATGGTGCTCCGGGGCCCGAAAGGGCGCCCCGTCAGCGATTGAGGACCAACGTAGCGCAGAACTGAAGAGGGCTCATGGGCCTAGTTCGCAAATCGCAACAATTTTGTTTCGAGTGCTTTTCGGCGAGTTCGCAAACAACGAAAAACCTCGCCGACCGGCTGTCACGCGTCAGCGATCCGCAGCGGCCCCAAGCGGCAAACTTTCCGATCGCCCACCCCGCGGGATGGCCGATTGGAAGATTTTGTCGCTCGCGACCGGGTGCGATCGAAGGGGAACAAAAAAGAGCCCCGCAAGCTGGCGCTGCGGGGCTCTCGAGGTTCAGACGGTGTCGCGAAGGATCAGACGCGCGCGAGTGCCTCGACCAGCTCCTCGACCGCGCCGGCCGAGTTCTTCAGCTGCTCGGTCTCGTCGTCGGTCAGGTCGATCTCGATGATCTCCTCGACGCCCTCGGCGCCGATCTTCACCGGGACGCCGACGAACAGGCCGTCGAGGCCGTACTCGCCCTCGCAGAGCGCAGCGCAGGGGAGCACACGCTTCTGGTCGAAGACGATCGCGTCGCACATCTCGACCGCAGCGGCCGACGGCGCGTAGTAGGCGCTGCCCTTCTGGAGGAACTTGACGATCTCGGCGCCGCCGTCACGCGTGCGCTGGACGATCTCCTCGAGACGGCCGGCGCTGATCTTCTGGCTGACCGGGATGCCGGCGACATTGGTGTAGGAGACGACCGGAACCATCGTGTCGCCGTGACCGCCGAGCACGAAGCCGGTGACGTCCTGGGCCGACACACCGAGCTCCCAGGCGAGGAACGTGCGGAAGCGGGCCGAGTCGAGTACGCCGGCCATGCCGATCACGCGCTGGCGCGGGAAGCCGGTCGCGTCGTAGGCGACGTGGCACATTGCGTCGAGCGGGTTGGTGACGACGATGACGATCGCGTTCGGCGAGCGGTCGGCGACTTCCTTGGCGACGCCGCCAACGATCTCCTTGTTCTTGGCGAGCAGGTCGTCGCGGCTCATGCCGGGCTGGCGCGGGAAGCCGGAGGTGATGACGACGATGTCGCTACCGGCGGTCTCCTCGTAGCCGGTGGTGCCGACCACGTTCGGCTCGTAGCCGACGATCGGGCCGGACTGGTTGAGGTCGAGGGCCTTGCCCTGCGGAATGCCGTCGACGATGTCGACGAGTACGACGTCGGCGTAGTCGCGCTCAGCAAGACGCTGCGCGGTGGTCGCGCCGACGTTTCCGGCGCCTACGACCGTGATCTTCTTTCTGCTCATGATGAAAAAGGAACTCCTTGAGGTGGGTACGCCGCGCGGGGATCGAAGGGGCGCAGGCGTGCTTGTGCGCTGTGAAAAGTAGCGCGATCGAGTCAGTCGGCGTCGGCGCGGTAGCGCAGTCCGTCGAGCGCGAGGTCGACGAGGCGGTGGCGCTGCTCATCCTCGAGGTTCGGCATCGCCGAAATCCCGCCGACCATCCGCGCCGCTTCGAGGAAGGTCACGTCCTTGCGCACCTCGCCGGCCTCTTGGGCGCGCGTGAGCAGCGGCTCGCCGCGGCCGGTGATGATCGATCCGCAAGAGACGAAGACCTGATCGTCGCGGTCGACGTAGTCGAACAGGCTGTCCGCAAGTTGGCGTTTCGACTGGGCGAACGCGACGTACTCGTGCATCCAGGTGACAAGCGCATCCCACGGCGCTAGCGAACTCAGCTCGTCCGCCCTGCGCCCGATGTCCTCGGCCTGTTCCAGGTAGACGGCCTCGAGCAGCTCGTGACGCGAGGGGAAGTTGCGGTACAGGGTGCCGATCCCGACACCGGCGTGCTCCGCGATCGTCTCGAGCGACGCATCGGTTCCCTGCTCGGCGAACACCGCGCGGGCGCTCGAGATCAGCTTCTCGTAGTTGCGCAGAGCGTCGGCGCGTTTGGGGCGCCGGTCGAGTGCGGTCGGGGTGGATGTCGGCACGTCGGCCATCGAGAAAACTTTTTCGCTCTAAACGGAGGAAGCCTCCGGATTCATGTTACACTGGTCATCAGTAACCGGAGGATGCCTCCGCTTCTTACTGGAGGCGCCCTCCACTTTACCAGCTTTCTCCGACCCGAAGGGAGTTCACCCCCAATGAACTCGCAGCCAGAAACAGACAAGCCGGCAGCCCGCAAGGGCGTCGTGCTGGCGATCATTCTCACCTGCCAGCTGATGATCATTCTCGACCTCTCCGTGATCATCACGGCACTGCCGGGGATCGAGCACTCGCTGGGTTTCTCTCAGTCCAACCTCTCGTGGGTTCAGAACGCGTACGCCCTGACGTTCGGCGGCCTGTTGCTGCTCGGCGCTCGCGCCGGTGACCTGCTCGGCCGTCGCCGCGTCTTCGTCGCCGGCATCGCGCTGTTCACCGCGGCCTCGCTTGTCGGCGGTCTCGCCGAATCCGAAGCCTGGCTGTTGTCGGCCCGCGCCGTCCAAGGGATCGGCGCCGCGATCGCCGCCCCCTCGACGCTCGCGCTGCTCACCACCACGTTCTCGGAAGGGACCGAGCGCACACGTGCGCTCGCCTGGTACAGCTCGGTCTCAGCGGCCGGCGGCAGCATCGGCCTTGTGCTCGGCGGCACCCTCACCGACCTGCTCTCGTGGCGCTGGGGCCTGTTCATCAACGTTCCGATCGGCGTCGCGATGATCGCGCTCGCGCCGCGCGTTCTGCCGGAGACCGAGCGCCAGACCGGCCGCTTCGACCTGCTCGGTGCCGCGACCTCGACGCTCGGGATGACGGCGCTCGTCTACGGCTTCGTGGCCGCGGCAGATTACGGCTGGGGCAGCAGCCGGTCGCTCGCGGCTTTCGCCGCCGGCGTCGCTCTGCTCGTCGCGTTCGTCTTCAACGAGCGCCGGGCCGAGCACCCGATCACGCCGCTGCGGTTGTTCGCCAGCCGCGAGCGCTCGGGCGCGTACGTCACACGGATGTTTGTCGTCGGCGGAATGTTCTCGATGTTCTACTTCCTCAGCCAGTTCATGCAGGGCGTCGAGGGAATGAGTCCGCTCACCGCCGGCCTGGCGTTCCTGCCGATGACGCTGATGATGTTCGCGATGATCCGCGTAGTCCCGGTCGTGATGGAGCGCACCGGGGGCATGCCGCTCCTGATCGGCGGCATCGCAACGGCGTTGGTCGGAATGGTCTGGCTCAGCCGAATCTCAATCGGAGTCGATTACTTCCCGAGCATTCTCCTCCCGATGGTGTTGCTCGGCCTCGGCATCGGAACTGCGTTCACCCCGCTCACCGCGTCGGCGATCACCGGCGTCGCGCCCGCAGACGCCGGCGCGGCGTCGGGCCTGGTCAACGCAGCGCAGCAGCTCGGCGGCTCGATCGGCCTCGGCGTGCTGGTGACCGTGTTCGCCGCAGCGTCGAGGGCGGCAGCGGACACCGTGCCTGACGGCGCGTCGGCGGCGCTCTCCGCGCGCTACGAACTGGCCCACGCAGTGTCCGCCGCTGTCACTGGCTCAGCTGTACTGCTGGCGGCGGCCCTTGCCGTCGCGACGCTGGTGATGGCCGGCCGCCGGCCACCCGAGGAGACCGTCCCCGTCATCGAATCCCGCCGCCTGGCCGAACAGCTCGAAGGCGAGCTGGTCTGATCGGCCCGCGGCCGCGTCAGTCCAACGAGGTGATGTAAGCGATCGCCTTGTTGAAGTTGGCGCGGCCGTCGTAGGCGACCTTGTTCTTCAGCGACGAGGGCTTGTCGACCTTGTGACGGATCGCGTATTTCCAGTCCTTGTAGGAAGCGTCCGAGTTCGCGGACTTCAGCATCGCCGCGATGCCTGACACGAACGGCGCGGCCATCGAGGTGCCCGAGAGTTCGGCGTATCTGTCACTGAGATACGTTGAGATGATGTCGACGCCGGGCGCCGCCACGTCCACGGCCGTTTCGCCGTAGTTCGAGAACGAGGCCAGCTTGTCGTTCGCGTCGGTGGCGGCGACGGTGAGGATGTTGCTGTCGCTGTAGCTGGCCGGATACTCGGGTGTCTTGTCGATGTTCAGCCCGTCGTTGCCTGCGGCCACCACGATCAGCGCGCCTTCGGAGCGCGCGTAACTCACCGCGTCGTGCAACGTCGAGGAGTCGGTGGTCGAGCCGAACGAGGCGTTGATCACGCGGGCGCCCATCTTCACTGCGTAGCGGATTCCTTCGGCCGCATCGGAGGTGCTGCCGCGGCCAAACAGGTTCATGAACTTGACCGGCATCAGCTGCGCCTTCCAGCAGACGCCGGAGACGCCGACACCATTGTTGCCGCGCCCGCCGGCGATGCCCGCTACGTGACTTCCGTGGCCGTCGCGGTCGGTCCCGGATCCGTTGCCGGTTATCATGTTCGCGCCGTAGTAGTCGTCGACGTATCCGTTGCCGTCGTCGTCGCGCCCGTTGTCGGGCACCTCGGACTTGTTGTGCCAGATGTTCGGCGAGAGGTCGGGGTGGAGATAGTTGACGCCGGTGTCGAGGATCGCGATCTTCGAACAGCTCGTGCGCGTGCGCCAGCCGTATGAGGCGTCGATGTCGTGGTCGGCCGCGTTCTCGAGGCCCCACTGCTGGGGGAAGTAAGGGTCGTTCGGCAGGACCGGTGCGCCGCCGGCGGCTTTGACCACTCCGTCGAGCTCGGCGTAGCGGACGCCGGGTGTGCCGGCGAGGCGGTCGATCAGGCGGGCCTCGTCGCCGTCGCGAGCGGACACGCGGTCGGCGCGCAGGCCGGTGACGCTCCGCTCTCGGGCTCCGCCGGCGCCGGCGACTATCGCCTCGCGCGCACTGTTGGTCACCCCGGCGTCGTAGCCGACGACGACCGCGGCCGACGCCTGGGTCGAGAACCCGACGAAGGCCGAGACCGCGACGACAATGGCCGCCATCGTCCGGATTGAGAAGCTTGCACGCATCGTTAAAGCCAACACCTGACCGCGCCACCGAGTTTCGGTGGTCCACCGGACAACTCAGTCCTACCGCAAACCGGCATCCGTCGCGCGGCACGCCTGACACAATGGCGGCATGGGTGGCGGACGGTCGATGCCTCTTTTGCGGGTTTCGGGGATCCCGATCTCCGTCGACTGGACCTGGCTGATTGCGTTGGGTTACGTCGTGATCGTGCTGGTCGGGAACTTCCAGGACCTGCTCGGGCCCGAGAAACAGACGCTCGCCTTCGCGTACGGCGTCGCTGTGGCGTTCGGCTTTTTCGGTTCGATCATCCTCCACGAGCTCGGTCACGCTTTTGTGGCGCGGCGCAACGGCATCGGCATCCTCGGCATCGATCTCTGGTTGCTCGGCGGGTTAGCGAAGCTCGACCGCGAGCCGAACACCCCCGGAGTGGAGTTCCGCGTCGCGGCGGCGGGGCCACTCGTGACGCTCGTACTCGCGGCTGGGCTGCTCGGAGTCGCCTACGGGACCGACTCCCAGGACCACATCGGCCTCTTTTCGTATTCCGGCAGCGAGGCCTGGGTGATGGCGGTGTCGACGCTCGGTTTCGTCAACCTGTTCCTGCTGCTCTTCAACCTCGTCCCCGCGTTCCCGCTCGACGGCGGGCGGATCGCTCGGGCGATCATCTGGAAGATCACCGACGACCGGCGACGGTCGATCATCGCGGCGGCCGGCCTCGGCCGGATCTTCGGCTGGCTGCTCATGGGCCTGGGCCTGCTGCTTCTGTTCCGCGACCCGATCGGCGGCGCGTTGTTCCTGTTCATGGGGTTCACGATCGCGCAGTCGGCTCGCGGCGCGACGATCCAGGAGGACGTGCTCGGCGAGGCGCACGCGTTGACGGTCGCCGACGTGATGGACCGGCAGCCGGTGACCATGCCGGCCGAGACGAGCGTGCAGGGCGCGCTCGACGAGTACTTCTGGCGCTACCGCTGGCCGTGGTTCCCGGTCGTCGACCGCAGCGGCCACTTCGTCGGTCTGATCGAGCAGCACTCGGTCGAGATGGTCGACGAGGACCAGCGCGCCAGTCGCCACGCCGGCGAGCTGATCATGCCGGACTCTCAGCGCCAGCGAGCCGTGCCTGACGACACGCCGCTCACGGCACTGATCGCGAACCAGTCGATCCGCGACTACGGCGCGTTGATGGCCGTCGACGGCGACGGGTTGCTGAGCGGCGTGATCACGATCGAGCAGGTGCAGCGGGCTCTGCGCGACGCGATCGCACGTGCGACGCAGCAGGAGCCGAGCGTCCCCTCAGACCTCTGACCGGTCCGATCGCGAGCGGACGAAGTTCCTGTTCGCGTCGCCCTGCGGGACGGTGATCACGAAGGAGTCCAGCGAGATCCAACTGTCGGCGATCGTTTCGTCGTCGATCTTCCCCGGCTCGAGTTCTTCGAAGCGCTCGACCAGGTTTTCCTGGTACCACTGGTGACCGATCTCCTGGCTCTCCCACAGGCCGATCGCATTCACCGCGTCACCGACCCGGTAGGCGATGTGCGCGATGCGCCCCGGTACCGGTTTCTCGAACCAGCCAAGCTCGTCGACGACCTTCCAGTAATTCAAGTGCGACGGTCCGACGACTTCTGAAGTGCAGGCCGCGACGGTGCCGGCCGAGCGGAATCCAAAACCATGGCTCGGCAGGCCCTCTTCGATGTAGAGGTGCTCGAGCGAGTGCTCCTCGCGCGAAATGTCCACCGGGCTGTGCTCATCCAGCATCACCGAGGTTGATTCGGTGGTCGTGTATTCGGCGAACATCCGCATCATGTCCGCCGGTGTTTCGAAGGCGGTGCCGACGACGAACTCGCGGTTTCTTCCGCGTATCCCGGCGAAGTGTATCATCGGAGTCGGCGGCGGCTCGCGCCGCTCGGCGATCCGTCGCATCGTCTCCCGATAAACCGGCGCGCCTTCGGGCGCGGTGCGAATCAGCGTGAAATGTGGATCGAATTGCACTTCAAACAGGCCCCGCGGCCGGCACCGATGGTGGCATCCTCCTTCGCGAACCAATTTCAATTTACACCAAAATTCAGTAACGCACTCTAGGGCTATACTCGCCCCGCCTTGCCTGAACACGACGTACTTGTAATCGGTGCCGGTCTTGCCGGACAGAGAGCCGCCCTCGCTGCCGCGGAGAAGGGTGTGACCGTCGGAATCGTCAGCAAGATTCACCCGGTCCGCTCCCACAGCAACGCCGCCCAGGGCGGAATCAACGCCGCTCTCAACCCGAACGACTCCTGGGAGTCGCACGCTTTCGACACCGTCAAGGGTTCCGACTACCTCGGTGACCAGGACGCGATCGAGATCATGTGCTCGGAGGCGCCTGAGGAGATCCTCCACCTCGAGCACCTCGGCGTCACCTTCCACCGCAACGACGAGGGTCTGCTCGGCACCCGCGCCTTCGGTGGCGCATCTGCCGCCCGCACGTACTACGTCGCAGACATCACCGGCCAGGCGATCCTCCACGTTCTTTACGAGCAGATGCTCAAGTACTCGGATCAGATCGACCGCTACGAGGAGTGGTTCACGGTCGACATCACGACCGACGAGAACGGCCACTGCAACGGCGCGATCATGCGCAACATCCGCGACGGTTCGCTCGAGGTCTTCCGTGCAAAGACGGTGATCCTCGCGTCCGGCGGCTCCGGCCAGATCTACAAGCCGACCACCAACGCGCTCGTCTGCACCGCGGACGGCCAGGCGATGGCATATCGCGCCGGCGCCGCGCTGATGGACATGGAGATGATCCAGTACCACCCGACGACGCTGCTCGGGAACGGCCTGCTGATCACCGAGGGCGCCCGCGGTGAGGGCGCGCACCTCTACAACGCGCTCGGCGAGCGTTTCATGGAGAAGAGCGCGCCGAACAAGATGGAGCTCGCCTCGCGTGACGTCGTGTCGCGCGCCGAGCAGACCGAGATCAACGAGGGACGCGGTTTCCCCGACGGCTCGGTCCACCTCGACGTCACCGTCGTCCCGAAGAAGCGCATCCACGAGGCGCTTCGCGAGATCGTCATGGTCGGCCGCGACTTCGCCGGCATCGACATCACCAAGGAGCCGATCCCGGTCAAGCCCGGCCAGCACTACATCATGGGCGGCGTCAAGACCGACGTCGACGGCCGCACCGACATCCCGGGCCTCTACGCAGCCGGCGAAGTCGCCTGCGTCTCGGTCCACGGCGGCAACCGTCTCGGCGCCAACTCGCTGCTCGACACGCTCATCTTCGGCAAGCGTTCGGGAGCGCACGCGGCAGACGTCGCCCGCAACATGAACATGCCTTCGGTTCCTGCCAGCCGCCTCGACGACGTCCGCGACGAGATCGACTCGATCGTGGAGCGTCCGAAGGACGGCGGACGCCGCGTCTCTGAGGTCAAGGCCGAGCTCGGCGCGATCATGGACGGCAAGGTCGCGGTCTACCGCGACGAGGCCGGCCTTCAGGAAGCGCTCGAAGTCGTGCGTCGCCTGAAGGAAGAGGCCAAGACCGCCTGGGTCGACGACCAGGGCACGGTCTTCAACCAGGACGTTCTCGGCGCCCTCGAGCTCGGTTACATGACCGACATCGCCGAGACGATCGTGATGGGCGCGATCGAGCGCAAGGAGAGCCGCGGTGCGCAGTTCCGCACCGACTACCCGGAGCGCAACGACGAGGAATGGCTCAAGCACATCGACATCAAGCTTGTCGACGGCGAGCCGACAATCAGTTACAGCCCTGTGACGATCACCCAGTGGCAGCCGCAGGCGCGAACGTACTAGCGTTCAGACACAGGTAAGGACCCCCGATGCCTAAGTACACCCTCAACATCCGCCGCTATTCGCCAGAGACAGGTGACCCGGCATATTTCGAGACTTTCGATGTTGAGATGGAGGGGCACCGCCCGGTTCTCGACGCGATCCTCGAAGCGCGTGCTGCCCAGGACGGGTCGATCGGCATCCGCTGTTCCTGCCAGGCCGCGATCTGCGGTTCGTGCGGCGTTCGCATCAACGGCAACCCGGCCCTCGCCTGCAACACCCTGCTTCGCGACGCAGTCGCCACCGCCGAGGACGGCGTGACGATCGACATCGAGCCGATGGGCAACATGCCGGTCATCAAGGACCTGATCGTCGACATGGACGCCGTCCACTGGAAGAAGGTCGACCGCGTCGTTCCGTGGCTGGTCCCGGCCGGCGACCCGCCGGAGCGCGAGTACGTCGTGCCGCACGAGGCGATGGTCGACGTGACGCAGACGATGGCCTGCATTCACTGCGGCGTCTGCGTCTCGGACTGCCTCTCTATGGAGGCCGACCCCGAGTTCATCGGCCCCGCCGCTTCCGCCAAGGCTTACCGCTTCGTCGGCGACCCGCGTGACGCCGCCACCAAGGACCGCCTCGTACACCTTGCGAACGACCCGTCCGGTATTTACGACTGCACCCACTGCTTCAAGTGCGTTGAAGTCTGCCCGAAGGGTGTCGCTCCGATGAACCAGATCATGCGCCTGCGCCGCCGCGCCACGGGCGACTACAAGATCAAGGACCACAACAACGGCTATCGCCACGAGAAGGCCTTCGTCAACATCATCGAGAAGTGGGGCACGCTCCACGAGGCGAAACTGCTGCCGGACTCGTACGGCGAGGGCATCCTCGGCAAGGCGACGCCGGACGCGCAGAAGAACCTGATCGAGTCACTCCCGACCGCGCTGCGCGGCATCGCTTCGGGCAAGGTCACGATTCCGAAGGTCCTGCACCACCACAAGCTTCCAGACCAGCAGCGCGTCAAGGACATCTACGAGAAGGTCCACGCGCGCGAGGAGCGCATCGAGCTCAACCTCTACATCGTCGGCGAGGACGCCGACGCGCTGGAAGAAGAGGGCAAGTCTGAAGTGACGCCGATGGCCGCGACGGCCCCGGCAGAAGGAGAGGCTTCCTGATGAAGGTCGCGTACTGGCCCGGCTGCGTTTCGCGCGGCTTCACCCCTGAGCTGCACGGCGCGATGGATCTCGTTGCCCCGAAGGTCGGCCTCGAGCTCGCCGAGCTCGACCGCGCCAACTGCTGCGGCGCCGGCGTGATCGCAGAGCACAACCAGGAGCTCGCCGACACCTTGAACGCCCGCACGTTCGCGATGGCCCAGGCCACCGACGGCGCCGAGTTGATGATGAACATCTGCTCTACATGCCAGGGCGCGCAGAGCGAGTGCCAGGAGCGCCTCGACGCCTCTTCCGAGTACCGCGAGCTGATCAACGAGAACCTCGCTCCGGAGAACCTCAAGTACGAGGCCGGCGTCACGAACAAGAACTTCCTCTGGGTGCTCGTCGAGGACATCGGTCTCGACAAGCTCGCCAGTCTGGTCAAGCGCCCGCTCGACGGCCTGCGGATCGCGCCGTTCTACGGCTGCTACATCATCCGCCCGACCGATCGTCTCGGCTACAAGGAGCACCCGCAGCGCGACCAGTACCTCGAGCAGGTCACCGAGGTGCTCGGCGCAGAGTCCGTCGCCTACACCGGCAGCCATAAGTGCTGCGGCTTCCCGGTGATCACGATGAACAAGAAGACTTCGCTCACGCAGGCCGGCCGCCACCTCGGCGACGCGATCGACGCCGGCGCCGACGCGCTCGTCACGCCTTGCCCGCTGTGCCACCTGAACCTCGACATGCAGCAGCCCGAGGCCGCGAAGTTCGTCGACCGCTCGCTCGGCATCCCGGTTCTGCACTTCCCGCAGATGGTCGGCCTCGCCCTCGGCTTCGAGCCGAAGGAGCTCGGCATGGGCAAGCACGTCGTCTCGACGAAGCAGGTGGCCGAGAAGGTCGCCGCCATGGCAGCCGCGGCCTAGCAGAAACTCGCCCCGGCGAAAATATTTCCGTGAAATATGTGTGACCGCCGTCACACGTGTTCTATACTTGTCAACAGCTCATCGGCATCGCATTTGGGGTTCGATCCGACTGAGCTGGGGATGGGCAGCAATTAGATTTGCGCCCGAAATGCTCTCAGCACCGACATGGGGGAGGATGCTGAGCAAGGAACGGCCGCTGATGCGGCCGTTTCCACGTTAAGGCCCCATGCGGCCAATGGGACAAGGCCATTTCAAGCCCAAAGTTCTCCAATCGACCACCCCGAGGGGTGGTCGATTGGAAGGTTCTTCGCATAGGCATACGGCAGGTCTCTAGGCCAACGCGCGGACAGGCGTGGGGCCTGGTGACGATCGGCACGCGGTGATTCCGCCGCCCGTCGCGGTTGAATCGCATTCGTGAATGATTCGCTCAAACGCGAGCTCGAGGACCTCGAGCGCACGGGCCGCATCTCCGCGCGTGACCAGCGCGAGGTGCACGCCGGATTCGGCTTTGAAGCGATCGAACGCGATTCGCAGCCGGCCGTTCCCGCAGCGGCGAACGACGTCGGAGCCCAGCTCGACGATGCCTGGTCGCGCCTGAAGCGCCGCATCGGCTCCGAGTGAGCGGTGTCGGCCGCTGAGGTCAAGGCGGCGGTCACCGAACTCGCCGACCCAGAGCAGGCCAAGCAGCTCCAGCGCTTCTTCAAGACCGGTCCCGGCGAGTACGGAGAGGGCGACGTCTTCGCAGGCGTAAAGGTTCCACCACTGCGCGCGATCGCTCGCGCCAACCGCGATCTCCCGCTTGATCAGATCGAAGAGCTGCTCGCAAGCGAGGTTCACGAGCACCGCACGGTCGCGCTCGTGATCCTCACCGAGCGGGCGAAACGCGCCGACCGCGCCGGCTTGAAGGTGCTCTACGACTTCTACCTCGCAAACGTCGACCGGATCAACAACTGGGACCTCGTCGACATCTCCTGCCGGGACGTCGTCGGCGGGTACCTGTTGGCCATCGGTGCACCGCAGCGGCTCACACGACTGGCGCGGTCAACCGATCTCTGGGAGCGTCGCATCGCGATGGTGAGCACCTGGCAGTTCATTCGCGCCGGCGACACCGAGCCAGCCTTCGCGATCGCGGCGCTGCTGGTCAATGACGAACACGACCTGATCCACAAAGCAGTCGGCTGGATGCTGCGCGAGGCCGGAAAGGTCGATCCCGATCGACTCGACGAGTTTCTGCTCACCCACGCGGCGACGATGCCCCGCACCGCGCTGCGCTACGCGATCGAACGCATGGAACCAGAGGTGCGCGAGCGCTGGCGCGCTATGTAAGAATCCGCGCCTCGTGAACCCCAACCCTGAAGGTGAGAAGCATGAAGGGCGTATTCGTTGAGTTCAAGGATTTCATCACACGCGGCAACCTGATCGACCTGGCGGTCGCGGTCGTGATCGGCGCCGCGTTCGGTGCGCTGGTCACGGCGCTGGTCGAGGATCTGATCACCCCGATCATCGCGGCGATCTTCGGCAAGCCGGACTTCTCGAGCCTCACCTTCACGATCAACGGAAGCGTCTTCAAGTACGGCAGCTTCCTCAACGCCCTGATCGCGTTCCTCTCGATCGCCGCCGCGATCTTCTTCTTCGTCGTCAAGCCCTACAACGTGCTGATGTCGCGCATCAGCAAGGGTGAAGACGAGACGCACAAGGAGTGCCCGGAGTGCCTGTCGGAGATCCCGATCGCGGCGAGGAAGTGCGCGTTCTGTACCTCGGATCTCCCGCTCGAGCCGGAGGTGGCTCAGTGACGGTCGTGGCGACCCATGACGGCGGATTCCACGCCGACGAGGTGTTCGCAACTGCGGTGCTGCATCGCGCGCTGGGTGAGATCGAGATCGTCCGCACCCGTGACAGCGAGCGCCACGCCGCGGCAGACCTACGGATCGATGTCGGCGGCCGCAGCGACGCTGCCACCGGCGATTTCGACCACCATCAGCGCGGCGGCGCCGGCGAGCGCGAGAACGGAATCCCGTACGCGAGCTTCGGCCTGGTCTGGCGCGAGTTCGGCCCCCGGATCGCCGAGGGAGACGACGCCGTTGTGGCAGCTGTGGACGAGCGGCTCGTGCAAGGAGTCGACGCAAACGACGTCGGCCTGAGCCTGGTCGCAAGCATCACCGATTCGGGTGCTGCTCCCTTTTCAGTTTCCCAGGCGGTTTCTGGATTCAACCTTCCTTGGGACGCTCCGGGGGGCGACATCGAGGTCGACGCGGCATTTGCGCGCGCCGTCGAATTCGCCGGCGCCGTCCTGGACAACGAGGTCGCCGCAGCCAAGGGCCTGGCCCGCGCAGACCAGCTGGTTGCTGAAGCGATCGATCGCGCCGAGGATCCGCGCATCGTGGTGTTGCCGACGGGAATGCCGTGGCACCGGCCGATGCTCGACAAATCCGAGGCGGCGCTCTACGCGATCTATCCCAAATCAAAGGGGGGATTCGCAGTGCAGGCGGTACCGGTCCAGCTCGGCGAGTTCGACAACCGCAAGGACTTCCCGCAGGAATGGGCCGGACTCGAAGGCTCTGAGCTCGCCGCAGTCACCGGCGTGAACGACGCGATCTTCGCCCACAACGGGCGGTTCTACGTGAGCGCCGAGAGTCTCGAGGGGGCGCTCAGTCTGGCGCGAGCGGCGGTTGAGGCCTGATCTCTGACGCGGGGTCGCTGGCGGTTCACGCCGTCCCCAAGTACGCTGGCTGTCGCTCGATGAAAATCGCTCTGAAACTTCGCTACGCCGCTCCCACTCTCGTGAGCGTGGTTGTCCTGGCGGCCGTCGCCGGACCCGCCGTGGCCGGACAAGCGTCGCTGCGCACAGCCGACTTTGCCGTCGTCGGCGATCAACACCTTCGCAAATCCACCTTCAACAAGTCCTTGCGCCAGGCCCGCAAGCAGGGAAGCAGCGACAAGGCGGCTCGCAAGGCGGTTGCCAGTGCGCAAATCCAGTCGGCGTGGTACGCGGGGGAAGTCGCCGCCCTTGGGATCGTCATCACGGACAAGCAGGTGCGAGACCGCTTCGAGCCTCTGAAAAGGCAGTCCTTTCCGAGAGAGTCTGACTACACGAGATTCCTCAAAGAGACCGGCCAGACCGAGCGCGACCTGCTGAAGCTTGTGCGCGCCTCAATGAACAGGGAGGCCGTGCAAGAGCGTTGGGGAGCCAACATCACTGTGACGGACGACGAGGTCACAGCGCACTACAACCAGGACCCCACTCGTTACGGCACGCCGGAATCGCGAGATGTGAGTCTCGTGTTCACTACCTCAAGGAAGCGGGCCGGCCTCGCGCGCAGGGCGCTGGACAAGGGGCAGAGTTTTGGCAAGGTCGCAAAGAAGTACTCGATGGATTCGGTCTCGCGTAAACACGGCGGGCGGTTTCCTGGCGTCGAGAAGGAGCAGTTTCCACCATCGGTGGACCGCGCGGTGTTTTCAGCTCAGCTCGGCGATTTGATCGGGCCGATCAAGACCCAGTTCGGTTACTACGTCTTGAAAATCCTCAGGATTCGGCCTGCTGTTCAAAGGACGCTTGCCGAGGCGCGTGAAGAGATCGTCGACTATCTGAAGCAGGAAAAGTTCGAGTCCGCAAGCGTGGCTGCAGCGAAGGATTTCCGCATTCGTTGGCGCGCCCTGACGGTTTGTCGCGCCGCTTACGCGACGAAAGACTGCGGACGCATCGAGCGTTAGACGATCCCGCGAGCGACCAGCGCTTCAGCGATCTGCACCGCGTTCAGCGCCGCACCCTTGATCAGCTTGCGTTCTTCGTCGGTGTTAGCTGTCGCCCAAGGCGCAGTCGCAAAGCAGAGCTACCCAGAAACATGTAGCTTGACTCAAAATCATGCTGCCCATGCGGCAGCCAACCATTGGGGGATTGATGAAACGCAGCATCTCGCTCGCTGTGGCAAGTTGTGCACTCCTGCTCGCCGGGCTGACGCTTCCGTCGGGTGCGCTCGGTACCGGGACTGTGACCGTTGTCGGCGACACAATTACGTTCGCTCAGACCGGGGGCTCAGCGCGGCCGGCGCTCAGCTACAACGTGATGGGCGCGTACGTTTTTGAAGACACGAACGGCCTCACCGCCAGCACCGGCTGTTCGCAGGTGAGTTCGACCGAAGTCAGCTGTGCCAGCTCGTTTCCGCGCCAGGTTACGTTTGACTCACCGGCGGACGTTGACGCGAGCGTCCCGGCCGGCGGTCGCGTCTCGCTCGTCCGCACCTCGAACTCGCCGAACGCGGTCGTACCGATCGTCGCCACCGACGTGACCACGTCGATTCACACCGGTAGCGGTGCGGACGTCATCACAGGGGGCGACCCTGACCTGACGGGTGTCATTTCGACCGGCGGTTCCTCGGATTCGATCACCATCTACACGGATCTTCCCCAGGTGTCGATGCCTCGGGACGAATTCGAACAAGGTGATCCAGGCCCTTCCGGATACCCGGTTTCGACAAACGTGTTCGAAGGGGAGGAGGACTTCTGGCCTCTCAAGATCAGCAGCGGCGTCGGAGGTGACTACATCGACGCAAGCGATTCGGAGGGCGGCGTGTACTACGAGTACGGCGACGGCTGTGATCTCTTCCTCGGCGGCGACGGCGACGACTACGCGTACCACGGGGCGGGAACTGGCGCTGGAACCGACGACGACACGTACGTCATGGGGGCAGGTGACGACGAGATCTGGGCGTACGATGGCAACTTGGGTGATGACATGACGTATGGCGGATCCGGCGACGATCGCTACCTCCAGACGGTCAACCTCGCGGAGGAGATGTTCGACGGCGGGCCCGGCTGGGACCGCGTTCAGATCAATTCCTGGGGCAGCTGGGCCAGCAACACGGGTCAGTACAACATGACTCTTGACGGCGTTCGTGACGACGGCCCCGAGGGCAACGACATCTTCACCTCCACCGTCGAGTGGATCAGTAGCAAATCGATCTCTGGTCGATCCGTGAATATGGTCGGTAACGCCGAGAACAACACCCTCATCGGAACGAGCGGTGCGGACGTGATGACCGGTGGGCCTGGTGTCGACACGATTGGTGGTGCCGCCGGCGACGACACGATCTACGCCCACGATGGAGTCGCGGACAACGTCGTCTGCAGCACGGGCACCGACACCGTCGAAGCGGATGCGATCGACACTCTGTCGGGTTGCGAGAACATCACGACCTACTGACTCGGCTTGGCTGAAACCACCCCTCACTCGTCGGTGAGGGGTGGGTCGTCGGGTCACCAGTGAAGGTGTCGGTCCGGATCGGGCTAGACGATCCCGCGAGCGACCAGCGCTTCAGCGATCTGCACCGCGTTCAGCGCAGCACCCTTGAGCAGGTTGTCGCCGACGATGAAGATGTTCAGCGCGTTCTCGGCCGAGTCGTCTTCGCGGATGCGGCCGACGAGGACGTCGTCGGTGCCCTCGGCGTCGATCGCGAGCGGCATGGCCGCCGTGGTCGGGTCATCGACCACGCGCACGCCGGGCTGGGCCTCGAGCAACTCGCGGGCCTGAGCCGCCGACAGCGGGCGCTCGAAAGTCACGTTGACCGACTCACTGTGCCCGACGTACACCGGCACGCGCGTGCAGGTCGGTGAGACCTGCAGCTCCGGCAGCGAGAAGATCTTGCGCGACTCGTTGATCAGCTTGCGCTCTTCGTCGGTGTAGCTGTCGCCGTCCTTGAATCCTCCGGCGATCGGCAGGACGTTGAAGGCGATCTGGTGCGGGTAGCTGTGCGGGGCCGGCGGGTTCTGGTCGCTGACGATCGCGCGCGTCTCCTCGCGCAGCTCGTCGATCGCGGCCTTGCCTGTGCCGCTTACCGACTGCATCGTCGTGACGACCAGGCGCTTCATGCCGGCGGCGTCGTGCAGGGCCTTCAGCGGCACGACCATCTGCGCCGTCGAGCAGTTCGGGTTGGCGATGATCCTGCGCTGGCCGTCGTTCTTGAGCACGTCGAGCGCGTCGGCGTTGACCTCCGGGACGACGAGCGGAATGTCGTCGTGCATGCGCCAGTAGGAAGAGTTGTCGACTACGACTGCACCGGTGGCCGCGAACTTCTCGGCCCACTCGGCCGAGGTTCCGCCGCCGGCGGAGAAGATCGCGATGTCGAAGCCGTCGATGTTGCCGTCTGCGAGCTCGACAACCTCGACCTCCTCGCCGCCTACCGCGACCTTCTTGCCGGCCGAACGCGCAGAGGCCATCGGCACGATCTCGGACGCGGGGAACCCGCGGTCGACGAGGACCTTGAGCATCCGGGTGCCGACGACTCCCGTCGCACCCACCACTGCGACCCGATACGCCATTACGGTGCGACGGGCCTGAAGTTGCCGGTGGCCTGCTCCTCGGCGACGCCGAGGTCGAAGGCCTCGTGCAGCGCCTGGACGGCGTCGGGGACGCGCTCGCCGGGGATCACACACGAGATCTTGATCGGCGAGGTGCTGATCATCTCGATGTTGATGCCCTGGTCACCGAGCACGGTGAAGACTTTCGCTGCGACGCCCGGGTGCGAGCGCATGCCGGCGCCGATCACGGAGACCTTGCCCATCGTCGGATCGTGGTCGACGGCGTCGAACTCGCCCATCGCATTCAAGGTGTCGAGGGCGACCGGCAGGTCGTCCTTCGGGACGGTGAAGGTCATCTCGGCCGGGTGCTCGGATCCGAGCGGCTCGTTCTGGATGATCATGTCGACGTTGATGTTCGACTCGGCGAGCTTCGTGAAGAGGTCGCCGGCCACGCCGGGACGGTCCGGCACGCCGCGCACGGTCACGCGCGCTTCGTCGGTCTGGTGGGTCACGGCTGTCACGAGTGGCTGTTCCATCGTCTCCTCTTCCGAGACGACCATCGTACCTGTGCCGTCGTGAAAACTGGATCGGCAATGGATGCGGACACCGTGGTTGCGCGCGTACTCGATCGAGCGCAGCTGCAGCACGCCGGCGCCGGACGCGCTCATCTCGAGCACCTCCTCGAAGCTCACGATCGGCAGCATGCGAGCGTTGGGGACGATCCGCGGGTCGGCGTTGTAGACGCCGTCGACATCGGTGTAGATCTCACAGACGTCGGCGCCGATCGCGGCCGCCACGGCGACGGCCGTCGTGTCGCTGCCGCCGCGCCCGAGCGTGGTGACGTCTTTCGAGTCGGTCGAGACGCCCTGAAAGCCTGCGACAAGCACGATCTTGTCCTCTGCGAGCGCGTCCTTGATGCGGTCGGCGCGGACGTCGACGATGCGCGCCTTCGTGTGCGACGTGTCGGTGATGATTCCGGCCTGAGAACCCGTCAGGCTGATCGCCTCGTGGCCCATGTCGTGGATCGCCATCGCCGCGAGCGCGCAGCTGATGCGCTCGCCGGTCGAGAGCAGCATGTCCATCTCGCGCGCGACCGGTCGCTCGCTGATCTCGTTCGCCTGCTCGACGAGACGGTCGGTCATCTTGCCCTGCGCGGACAGCACGGCCACCACGCGGTTGCCCTGTTCGTGCGCGGCGACGATGCGCCGGGCGGCGTTCTTTATGCGGTCGGCGTCGGCCACGGAGGTGCCGCCGAACTTCATGACGATCGTTTCGTTCACGCGGGTCAGGTTACTTGCACGCGGCGCGCGGGCGGGTCAGAACTCGTAGCTGAAAACCTGCGGCATGCCCTTGCTCGCGATCGCCGCCAGCTTGACCGTCGTTCCGCTGCATTTGGCGTCGTAGCCGAGGCCGGCTCGCGGTCCGGTGAACTGTTCGTGCAGTCTCCCGTCGAGCGATCTGAGTGCGACCCGAACACGGTCGTTCGGCTCGCTGATCTCAACCACGCCTCCGGCGCAGAACAGCACCGACGGCGAGTCGAGCCACGGTTCGTCGATCACCGCCGAGGCAGTCGTACTGCCGGCGCCGAAGATCGTGATCCGCGAGATGACCCGACCGCCGGAGTTGGCGTCACCGGCGACGACGAGATCGCCGGCCGAGTTGACTATCGCCTGATCGGGGATGCCGAGATTCTTGTAGCGCGTGACGGCGCCCGAAGCGAGGTTGGTGACGAGGATGTCGTTCTTGGATCCATTGATCAGCTTGCCGGCCTGCAGCACGGCGAACAGCGCCGAACCGAGCGGCGGAACGCGGAATCGGCCGCCGTTCCTGAGGTTGTAGATCTCCCCGCGGGAGACGCTGGCGTGGCCGCGGCAGGCGTGGGATTCGGCGTTGTAGAGCGCCTCCTGCTTTGAAGAGAGGGAAAGCAGCTCAACAGTTGTTCCGCAGATCTGGGCCCTTGCCGAACCGCCGCGTCCTTTGATTGCGTAGCGCGATCGGCCGGAGGCGATGGTGCGCGCCTTCTTTCCGCTGTGAGCCATTCCGAAAACCTTGGTTACGACCGGCCAACTGCGGTCCTTCGACGAATGCCGGTCGGCGACCGTGCTCCACGCGACCCTTCCGCCGTTGGCAAAAAGCGCCACGACCTCTTCGGCGCCCATCCGATCAATCACCTTCACCTTGCCGCTCGAGATCGTCATCCGGTAGATCGTCGAGTCGAGATGGCCGGCGTGCTTCGTGTCGCGCACCCAGTAGACGTAGTCACCGTCGAGCGCCGGGCCAAAGTCTGGATCGCCGAGCGATGCGACCGCTCCGTGGGCGCGCAAAGACGCGGCGCCTGCGGTGGTGCAGGCGCCCAGCAGCAGTGCTGCGCTCAGAAGCAGGAGGGCGAGCGGTTTCATGCAGTACATGAACACCGAAGTCTGTCGCTCGGACCGGTCGGCGGCTACCGAAATTCAGCGACCCGTGGCGCCGGTGGCGCCCGGCTTGACGATCACCGTGCGACCGTCGCTCAGTTTGTAGACCTCACCGAGCTTTTCGCCCCGGCCGACGACCGTCTCGCCGGGGTCGACCTGGATCTCCTCGACCTTCTCGTCGGGCTTTGCCAGAACCGAGTCCTTGGGCACGGTCTGTCGGTCGGCCGACGCACGATTCTTCAGCACATCGGGCGTGAGGTTCACCGACGAGAGCGCCGCAAGCAGGAAGGCGACGGCGAGCACGATCCCGAGGTCGAAGAGATTGACGAGGCCGTCGAGCGGGTCGCCGCCGCGGTCTTCGCGCGTGCGCGCGCGTGCTGTGACTTTGGAAGCCATCAGCTCGCCGGGACCACTCCGACGGCCTGGGTCGCGTGCATCGCCGGTGGGGCGGGGATCTCACCCAGCGCCGCCGCGACGTACTCGACGTCCGAGAAGTCCTGCGCGTAGAGGCGATCGCGGATCAGCGAAACCGCAAAGGCGATCATGCCGATCAGCAGGCCGGTGACCGTCACGCTGAAGGCGACGCGCAGGTCGCTCGTAAGTCGCTCCACGTTCCCGTCGGCGAGCGCCGCCAGCGCCGGCGATAGCGGGATCAGCGTTCCCATCAGTCCGAGCGCGGGGCCCATGCGCACGAGTATGCGCGAGCGCTCGAGCCGCTTCAGCGACGCGTAGTCATATTCGGCCAGGCGCTTGGCGATGCGGTCCTCGGAGTCCGGCAGACCGCGCTGGAGGATCAGGGCGTCGAGCGCGCCGCGCATGTTGTCGTTGTAGCCGAGCTCGTGGATTGTGTTCAGGGCAGACTGGTTGTCGCCGACCGACAGGTACGAGCGCGCCTGGGCGATCGCGTAGTCGAGTCGCTCGATGCCGCGACCGCGACGCTTCAGCATCTCGGCCGCCAACACGCCGACCTCGTAGATCACGAAAACGAGGCAGAGCAGCGCCGCGATCAGCACTGGGTAGCGCAGCGCTTCGGCGATGTCGAATAGGAGGTTCTCGATCTGCATGCGAAAACGAGGCTAGTTCGGCTTCCGCGTCGGTGCGGGCTTTTTCCTAGCGCCGAGCTTGGATATTAGGCTACCCTAACGGGCACCCCATGAAGCGTAAGAACTCCCTCAGATTCGCCCTCGCCCTGATCATCCTCGTTGCTGCGATCGCCAGCGCCAGCGCCGGCGCCGCGAACCGGCAGAAGATTGTCACGCTGACGCCGTTCAGCTCGAACGCCCTCGTCAACTCCGGCGTGAGGCCCGTGGCGATCGGCAAGCAGGCAGTCGGACACAAGGCATCCTCGCCGAAGCTGAAAGGAATCCAGCAGCTCGCGCTCAGCCACCCGAACGGTCCGAACATGGAACAGATCGCCAAGATCGACCCCGACGTGGTGCTCACCTCGCCCTCGTGGAAGAAGGGCACGCAAACCATGCGCGACCTCGGCGTGAAGGTGTTCGAGCGCGACCCCGCGACGGTGAACCAGGTCGTCGGCCGGATCAAGTCGATCGGCAACGCCTACGGCAACCGCAAGAAGACCGCCGGCTTCGCGAAGAAGGTCGCCGCCCAGATCAAGTACGCCAAGACCGGGGGCAGGAAGGTCACCCAGCGCCAGAGCGTTCTGTTGCTGCTCGGCGTCGGCCGCTCGCCGCAGGCATTCATGCCCAGCACGTGGGGCGGCTCGATCATCAACGCCGCGGGCGGAAGGCTGATCACAGGCGGCGTCACCGACAGCAGCGGGTTCGCGAGGATCTCTGACGAGGCGATCATCGCCGCCGACCCGCAGGTCGTGATCGTCGTGCCGCACGGCAACAAAGCAGACATCCCGAACATCGAGTCGTTCTACAAGTCGAACCCCGCGTGGTCGACGCTCAGCGCCGTCAAGAGCGGCAAGGTCTTCGTCATCAGCGACGACGCGTTGCTGCAGCCCGACACGGACGCCGGTAACACGATCAAGCGCATCCGCACGAAGTTCCTGAAGAACTGGTAGCGATCAGGTGGCGCGCAAGACCGCAGTGGTCGTGGCCCTGCTGCTCGCGGTCTGCGCCGCAGCCGTGGCGTCGCTCGCGCTCGGCGCGGTCAGCATCCCCTTCTCGAAGGTGCTCGCCGCGATCTTCGGCGGCGAGGTGTCGCCGGCCGAGCACAAGATCGTCGTCGACCTGCGCCTGCCGCGCACCGTCGAGGCAATCATCGTCGGCGCGGCGCTCGGTGTGGCCGGTGCGCTGCTCCAGGGAGCGCTGAACAATCAGCTCGCCTCACCCGACATCGTCGGCGTGACCGGCGGTGCCGGCTTCGGGGCGGTGCTGATCCTGATCCTCTTCCCCTCATACATTGCACTGCTGCCGATCGGCGCGCTCGTCTTCGGGCTGGTGGCGGCGGCGCTGGTCTTCCTCGTGGCCTGGACCGGCGGCAGCCGCGGTTCGGTCGGCAAGCTGATCCTCGCCGGAATCGCCATCGGCTCACTGTTCGGTGCCGCGACCACCGCGATCCTCACCGCCTACCCCGATCGCGTGCCGAGCGTCCTCTTCTTCATCGCCGGCGGTCTTACCAGCGACGGCTGGGGCGATCTGCGCGCCGTCTGGCCGTACTTTGCCGTCGGCTTCGTGTTCGCGATCGGCCTGATGCGGCCGCTCGACCGGTTGGCACTCGGCGACGAGGTCGCGGCGTCGCTCGGCACGCGTCCGCAGCTGATCCGCCTGTTCGCCGGTGTCGCCGCCGCGCTGCTCGCGGCTGCCTCGGCCTCGTTGGCCGGCCTGCTCGCCTTCCTCGGGCTCGTGACGCCGCACTTTGTGCGCATGGCCTCGGGGACATCGCGGCACACATTCGTGGTGCCGGTCTCTGCGCTCGCCGGCGCAGCACTGCTCCTGATCGGCGACACCGTCGCACGCGTCGTGGCTGCGCCGGTCGAGCTACCGGTCGGCCCGTTCATGGTGATGCTCGGTGTGCCGCTCTTCCTCTACCTGCTGGTGAAGCAGACATGAGCGCGTCTTCTGAAGCCGTGCAGCTCCCGGTCCTCAGTGCGACCGGCGTGAGCGTGCGGATCGCCGACAAGACGATCCTCGACGCGGCCGACCTCACGCTCGAGCGCGGGCGGCTCGTCGCGCTGGTCGGGCCCAACGGCGCCGGCAAATCGACGTTCGCGCGCGCGATCGCCGGAATCCAGCCGATGGCGGCCGGGAGCGTCGAGTGGAGCGGCCGCGACGTTCGCGAGATGAAGGGTCGCGAACTGGCGCTGACGCGTGCATTCGTGCCGCAGCGCGCGCTGGTTCCGCCCGGTGTGACGGTGCACGACGCCGTCACGATCGGCCGCTCCGTGCACATCCGTCCGTGGCAGCGCCCGGGAAGCGACGACCGCGCAGCGATCTCGGCAGCGCTCGAGCGCGCCGGCGTCGCGCAGTTCGAGCAGCGCCAGCTGTCGACGCTTTCCGGCGGCGAGCTCCAGCGCGTGCAGATCGCCGTCGCGCTGGCCCAGTCAGCGCCGGTCCTGATCGCCGACGAGCCGACGTCGGCGCTCGACCTGGGGGCGACGGTGGCGGTCGCGAAGCTGCTTCGCTCGCTGGCCGATGAGGGCCTCGCGGTGCTGCTCGTCGTTCACGATCTCTCGCTCGCCGCGGCCGTGGCCGACCACGTGGTCGTGCTCTCGAACGGACGCTCGGTCGCGTCGGGCGACCCGCTCGCAACGCTGACGCCCGAGCGGCTCGCCGAGGTCTGGGGGGTGGAGGCCTCGCTGGAGGTGTCGGCCGGCGAGCGAACCGCTCTGCATGTCGACTGGCTCGGGGGTGTTTAGGCCCGTGTGCTTCCTCGCACAGAGATTCTTAGGCTCACCTAATAGCCTTGCGGTGACGGCTTCGTGAAACGCATCGCACACAGCATTTTTTTGCCGGCCACGCTCGTCGCGGCACTGGTCCTCGTGCTGCCGGCTGCTGCGCAGGCCGAGACTCCGACGGGAAGCCCGGTGATCACGATTCCGCTGGGCAAGAGCGGCAAGGGTCTCAAGGCCAAGGGCGTCAAGGTGAGTGCGTTCGGCGGCGGCGTGATCCGCGGCGACTCCGTCGGACTGCTCGTCAGCGACATTTCGGTTGCCGGAACTCAGCGCATGAACCTCGTGCTGCGCGGCGGCGTGAAGCTCAAGGCGAAGAAGCGGACCGCGACACTCAAAGGCCTGTTCGTCCAGATCCGCTCGAACAGCGTGACGATCACGGCCAAGGCCGGGCGTAAGCGGATCACGCTGATCACCGGCAAGCTCGACGCGCCCGCGCAGTTCGACTTTGCGCGGATTTCGGCTTCGTTCAGTGCACGGAAGGCATCGCTGACCGCCGGCGCGGCAAAGTATCTACGCAAGAAGCTCAAGCACTTCAAGCCGCGCTCACGCACGCTCGGAAAGATTGCCGGCGGCGTATTCGTCACGGCGCCGCCGCAGACCGGGGCCGTCACGCCGCCCGCCACCGCGTACTCCTGCCTGCCCGTTGCGGGACCGTCCACCGATCCTTCGCGCCCGTCGACGGCGAGCGACCTGTCGTGCGGATATCTCGTCCTCAACACCCGCGACTCCTGGACCAAGTACATCGAGCTGAACACGCCGATCGCGCCAGCGTCGGGCCTGCCGGCGATCGACGGGAAGGACCACGTGTGCCCCGACAGCGGCACCGCCGGCTTTGTCGACGCGTACTCGTTCAGCCTGCCGGTGCAGTCCGGCTGGTGGGACGCACCGTCCGGCACCGGGTACCTCGTCGCGGCCGGGGGCGTGCATTACCACTCGGACGAGCGCGGAATTGACGTGACAATCACCAACCTTGAAGTCAACTTCAGTGGCGGATCGTCGATCGTTCACGCAACCACGACCAACAGCAGTGATCCGACGCCCAAGCGGATCGCCTTCGCGACCTTCAACGCCGCCGCGCCGATGGCCGGCGCGGCGCCCGGTCCGGGGGTCGCGCTCTCGAGACTCAAATTGACGCTCACCGACGAAGCGCTCGGCGGTTTGTTCGGATGGATGTATTCGTCGGGGAGCGGATTCGGCTGCATCGATACGGGATTCGGTTTCTGAAGATGCGAGTGCGGTCTGCGTTTGCGACGTGCGGTGCGCTCGTCGTGCTGCTCGCCAGCGCTTCGGCAGCGCACGCCGCGAGTGTCACGATCGTCGACCGCGGCGGCAGTCAGAAGACCTTTGACCTTTCCGACTACTCAGGTTCGCTGCAGTCGGCCACTTACACGCTCGTCAATTCGGCGGGGGCCAAGAACGCGGTATCGGTCAAGGGCATCACGGTCGGCGACTTTCTGGCGCTGACCGGCGCCGACACCGTCTACGCGGGCGTGTCGATCGCGCGCCCCGGCGGCGGAAGTGTCGCCCTCACGCAGGAACAGGTCGTCACCAACGGTGCCCAGGCGATGATCACCGTCGAAGGCGGCGAAGCGGGTTTCGTGCGGCCGCAGTACAGCGGCGCTGACAACAACGCCGCCGATCACTTCAGCGCGCCGACGCTGACGATCACGCAGGTCGGCGGCTCGGCCTTCGACCTCTCCGCGTCGGCCACGGCATCAAAGCGCAAAATCAGAGCCGGCCAGAGCGTGACGTTCACCGGATCGGCGAAGGGCGCGGGCGCCGGGCAGGCCTTCAACTACAGCTGGAACTTCAACGATGGGCGCACCGCGAAGGGCGAGCAGGTCAAGCACACGTTTGCCAAGCGCGGCACTTACAAGGTGCTGCTCACCGCGACGGCCGAAGGCGGAACGCGGAAGGTCAACGCGGTCGTCGCGATCCAGGTCGGCGAACCGGCGAAAAGCGGCAAGACCCGCAGCGGCGGCGGGACCAACAACGCGTCCGGCGCGCCCGCCAGCGGGGTGGCAGACGGCGCATCGGGAGCAGGCGACACGGCAGGCGCGGGCAACGCGCAGTCCGGGGCACAGTCGCGGCAAACGGACCGGCGCAGCGACTCGAAACCCCCGGTCGGCGGCCTCCCGACCGTCACCGGAGAGCTCGTCTCGGCCGAGAGCACACCGATCGCGCAGTCCTCGCTAGCGGCGCGTGCCGGGGTGCTCGCGGCGCCGAAGCAGGGGGCGAAGATCGACGGCACCACGATCGCGGCGGTCGGCGCGCTGCTTCTCCTCGGCCTCGGGTTCGCGTCGGAGTTCGGTCAGCCCGGGCGATTGAGGCGCCGGCTTCGCGGCGTCGAGTAGTCGCCCGCTCGGCCTGTCAGTGGTCGTGCTGCGGGGCGGCTATGCCGAGCTTTTCACGCGCCGCGCGCGTGAGGTCGACCGTGGCCTTGCGTAGCCCGCCCTCGTGCTCGACGCGCTCGAGGAAGCTCACGCGCCCGGGCGTCTTGCCGCGCCGCGTCTCGAGTGCCAGATCCAGCCCGTAGCGGTCGGCGCGCAGCGCCTTCGCGGTGCTCGCGTCGCTGTGACCGGAAAAGGCCTGCGCCATTGCGAGCAGGGCGTCCGGGTGGTCCTCGTTCATGTGCACGACCGCGTGGTCGGCCTGGCCGGCCGTCGGGTCGATTTCTGCGGCGTGGTACTGGTCAGCCGTCGAAGAGTTCATCCGGCCGAAGCCGCCGACCCAGCGAACCTTCTCGACGCGCAGCACGTAGAGCGTGAAGTCGCCGAAGTCGGTGTAGGTGTCTGACCACGGCACCGCCGCGAAGTAGGCGGCCTTGGCCGCCTCGCGCTCCTCGCCCTCGGGTTCGGCGACGCGACCGGCCAGCGTGACGCGACCGGAGTCGCCGATGTCGTGGCCGGTCGGAACCGGCCCGGCGAGCGCGATGCTCGCGCGCGGATCACCCGCGAGGTTGCGGCCGTGGAGCGCGAGCTTCGAGAGGCTCATCACCGGGGAGCCGTCGTCGAGCACGGCGTACTGGACCACCGACGCCCACGGATCGCCGTCAGCGGTGAGACTGGCGAGCACACATACATCGTCATTCGCGACGATCGTTCGCGCCTGGTCGGCGGCGCTCAGCCGTGGCTGGTCGCCTATGTCCTCGAGCGGCGCGAGCGGCGTCGGGTAATCGAGTGCCGCCGAACCGTCGGGGACCTGGTGCCCGCCCATGTCACGCGGGATGAAGGGTGCCTGGGATTCGCTCATTTGAATGCGGCATCGTAACAGCGATCTATTAGGGATGCCTAAAACATTGGTCGGGCGGCCGATATAGTTCGGCGCAGTCTTAGGCACCCCTAAACATTGGGTATCGCGGGACCGGCCCCCACCAAACCACCCCATGCTTGAAGAAATGAAAGGACATCGTTCGATGGCAACCCATTCCCGGCCCTCGAAATTCCGCTTCGCCGCCGCGACGCTGACCGCTCTCGTGGCGGCTGCACTCTTCACACTCGCCGCAGCTCCGAAAGCCGGCGCAGTCGTCCAGCTGAACTGGACCCAGACGAAGGTCTACAACACCGCCGCTCCGGCCGGCACCGACCGCACCTGGCTCGGCTACCTGACTCGGGCCGCCACGCCGCCGGCGCCGCCGGCCTCCGCGCCGGACGGCACGGCCGCCCCGAGCGCGGGGCTCGCGGGACCGACCGTGAGCTCGTCCAGCACCGTCGGTGACGACTACACATGGACCTTCGATGCAAACTCCGGGTCGCTTGACGCCACGACGCTCGCGGGGACGCTCGACTTCACCGGCAAGCTCACATACTCGAGCACCAACCACGGCATTCTGATTTCGGTGACCGACCCGAAGATCGTGCTCGCCGGCAACGGCACCGGCAAGCTCTACGCGACCGGTGACAAGTCCACGAGCGCCACGTACGACCAGACCGAGCCGGTCTTCAATCTCGATCTGAGCAAGGCCACCTGCACACTCGGATGGGACGGGACGCTCACGCTCGGCAACATCGCCCCGTCGATCGCCGTTGAGGGCTATGCCTTCCCGGGCGGCGCCCAGGGATATGCGGCTGGTGCCGGTCCGGACCGCACGCCGAACACGTTCGGAACCTTCTCCCTCAGCGGCGCGACGTGTGCGCCGCTGACCGGCCCGGCCGGACCCGCCGGACCCGCCGGCGCTCAGGGCGCGACAGGTGCGCAGGGCCCCGCCGGCCCGCAGGGCGAGAAGGGCAAGGACGCGACCGTCAAGACGATCAAGTTGAAGAAGTCGATCTTCAAGACGAAGAAGAAGGTCCTTGCGAGAGTGACGAAGAAGGGCAAGTTCGTCGGCTACGCCGAGGTCATCGGCAAGAAGGTCAAGATCACCTCGATCACGTCGACGCTGAAGGGCACCTACAAGTTCACGGCGGTGTCGGGCAAGAAGCGGACCGCCCGCGTCAAGCTCGGCTAGCTCGAAATCAGCGGACCTCGGCTGCCGCGGCGACCAGTTCGTCGCGGAAGTCGGGGTGCGCGATCGACGCCAGTGCTTCCGCGCGTTCGCGCACGGTCAGCGTCGCCAGATCGACCGATCCAAATTCGGTCACCACGACGTCGAGTTGGTGTCGCGGTGTCGTGACCAGCGTGCCCTCGGGCAGGCGCGGGAGGATCCGTGAGATCCGGCCCGCATCGGTGTCGGCGGTCGAGCCGAAGCAGAGCAGCGAGTTGCCGCCGGCGTAGGCCGGGCCCGAGACGAAGTCTTCGCCGCCGCCGACGCCGCTGAACTGTTCGCCGCCACGGGTGTCGGCGACCACCTGGCCGTACAGGTCGACCGCCAGGGCGCCGTTGACCGTGACCATGTTGCGGTTCTCGTTCATCATGTGCGGTGCGTTGATCTGCTCGACCGGCAGGAAGGCGACCTCCTCGTTCTCGTGCAGCCACTCGTAAAGCTCGGGGCTGCCGAGCGCAAACGTGCAGGCAGAAATGCCGTTGTAGACGCCCTTCGAGTTCGTCACCTTGCCGGAGCGCTGGAGCTTCATCAGGCCGTCGTTGAACATCTCGGTGTGGATCCCGTAGTCGCCGCCGCGCCCTTCTGCGAGCAGCGCGGCGATCGCGTCCGGCACGGCGCCGATTCCGGTCTGGAGGGTCGAGCCGTCGGCGATGTGCTGGGTCGCGTGCTGCGCGATCTCCCGTGCGACCTCGTCGACAGGCTTTCCGGGAACTGGGGTGGGACCGGCCTCGCCGCGCACGAGCACGTCGATGTGGTCTACATGCAGGGCGTGCGCGTAGCTGCCGAAGCCGAACGTGCGCGGGTATGCCTCGTTGACCTCAACGATGAGCACTCGGTCCGGGTCTGCACCTGCCGCCCGCATCTGATTGACGGTCCCGCCGGCGTGCAGAGAAAGGCTGCACCAGCCGTCGGCGTCGGGTGGACTGGCGGCGGTCACCATCACGCGCGGTTTGACCTCGTTGAGCAGCGGCCCGAAGCGGCGGAAGTCGGCCGGCACGTACTCGACGTTTCCGCCGGAGGCAGCGACATAGCGCTCGACCGGTCCGAAGAATCCGGACCGGTAGCGGACGTTCTCGCGCGAGAAGAGCTCGGTGCCGACGGTGATCAGGGCGCCGTCGACGGTCAGCGCCGTCCAGTCGTCGCGTTTGCCCAGCTCGAGCATCAGCGATGGCGGCCAGGCCGGACCAAGGCCGCTCGCCATCGAATCCTCCGGCTGGATCAGTTGAGCCGCCTCCGCGGCTGACATCTCCTTCGGCACAGCGCTCTATGTCACCGCGCGGCGGCCCTGGAAGGCGCGGCCGAGCGTGACTTCGTCGGTGTACTCGAGGTCGGCGCCAACCGGCAGACCACTCGCCGGGCGCGTGACGGTCAGGTCGGGGCGGCGGCGGGTGAGCTCGTCGCCAAGGTACAGAGCGGTCGCCTCGCCGGTCGTCGTCGGATTGGTCGCGAGCACGACCTCGCGCACCTCTGGTGCTTCAGCCCGGCGCAGAAGCTCGGCGATCTTCAGATCCTCGGGCTCGACCCCGTCTATCGGCGAGAGCGCGCCGCCGAGCACGTGGTAGAGCCCGTGGTACTCGTTCGTGCGCTCGACCGGAATGATGTCGCCGGGTTCCTCGACGACGCAGATCAGCGCCTTGTCGCGGCGCTCGTCGCTGCAGATCTTGCAGACCGGCTGGTCGGTGAGGTTGAAGCAGACCTCGCAGAAGCCGATCTTCTCCTTCACCTCGCGGATCGCGTCCGCCAGCGCGAGACCCTCTTCCTCGTCGACACGGAGAATGTGGAAGGCCAACCGCTGCGCTGTACGCCGGCCGATCCCCGGCAGCTTCGAGAGCTCGGTGATCAGGCGTTCGACTGGCGGCGAGAACATCGACGACATAGGAGCTTGATTGTGACCGGGCGACCGGTCACGCAGTCCGGCTGCCTACATGCCCGGCAGACCAAGCCCACCGGTGACCGCACCGAGGCGCTGTTCGGCGAGCTGCTGCGACGAGCGGATCGCGTCGTTGGTCGCGGCGAGGACCATGTCCTGGAGCATTTCGACGTCTTCCGGGTCGAGCGCCTCGGGGTCGATCTTCACCTCGGTGATCTGCTGGTCGCCGGTGACCTTCACCTGGACCATACCGCCGCCGGCCGAGGCCTCGACGACTTCGGTCTTGAGCTTCTCCTGGGCTTCGGCCATCGCGACCTGCGCCTGCTGGAGCTGCTTCATCATCTTGTTCATGTTCGGCTGGGCCATTTCGGTCCTCTCCTATGCGATCTCGGTCGCGTCGAATTCTTCTTTCAGCATCGCGACGAGCTCGTCCTTGTCGATGCCGCGGGTCGGCTTCTCTTCCTCCGTAGGTTCCGGCTCGTCAATCTCTTCGGTCTGGATCCCGTACTCGAAGCCGACGGCAAGGCGGATGTGCTCGACGATCGCGTCGCGGCCGTTGCCCTCTGCGGAGCGGCGCACGAACGTGGCCGACGCCGGAAAGCCGAGCACGAGCACGCGGCCTTCGACGCGCATCGGCGTCGCCTGCTCGAGCACCGAGCCGAGGCGCGGGCTCTCGCCGAGCAGCGAGCCGACGGCCTTGTCCCACGACGCCTGAACGACTTCGAGCGGAGGGGCGTCGGTCGAGGCGGTGACCTCGACGACTTCTGGTTCAGGTTCGGGTCCCGGTTCGTCCTCGCCGGGCTCCGCATACTCATACTCCGGCTGCGGCGGAATCTCGATCTCTGGTTCTGGCTCGGGTTCGGGCGCCGCGGCCTCGGGCGCGGGAGGAGCCGGCGCGGGGGCGACAGGCGCAGCCCCGGCAGGTCGCGACTCGAGCGCTTCGATACGCGCGAGCAGAGCGCCGGGGTCGGAATCGTCCTCAGGCCGCGCGGCCTTGAAAAGCGCGAGCTCGAGCAACAGACGCGGGTCGCCGCCGTCACGGGCGGATTCGATCATCCCGCTGAGCAGATCGAGTGTGTGAGCCGAGCGCTCCGGCGTGAAGCGCTGCGACTGCTCGACGAGCTTCGCCGACTGCTCGTCGGTCAGGCCGATCGCCGGCGGCGCCTCGCCGAGCGTGCGGGCGACGAGCAGGTTGCGCAGGTGCGCGGCGAGGTCGCGCGCAAAGGAGGTGATGTCGCGGCCGCTGTCGGCCAACTCGCCCACAGCGACGAGCACTCCGCGGCGGTCGCCGGTCGCGATTGCGTCGGCGGTCTCGACCAGCAGGTCGAAGTCGGCGACGCCGAGCACGGCCTGAACGTCCTCGGCCTTGACCGAGGTGCCGCCGTAAGTGACGAGCTGCTCGAGGGTGCCTAGCGCGTCGCGGAAAGAACCGGTCGCTGATCGCGCGATCATCGCGACGGCGTCGTCGCCGATCTCGATGCCTTCGCTGTCGGCCGCTCGTCGCAGCGCCTGCGAGAGCTGCTCGACGGTTGGGCGTCGAAAGTCGAAGCGGTGGCAGCGGTCGGCGACGGTGGGGAGGACCTTGTTGGCCTCGGTCGTCGCCAGCACGAAGACGGTGTTGCCGGGCGGCTCCTCGAGCGTCTTCAGGAAGGCGTTCCACCCCTGCGTGGTGATCATGTGTGCCTCGTCGAGGATGTACACCTTCCAGCCGCCGGTCGTCGGCGCAAGCGCGACGCTCTCGATCAGCTCGCGGATGTCGTCGACGCCGTTGTGTGAGGCGGCGTCCATTTCGACGACGTCGAGCGAGGTGCCGACTGCGATCGCCTGAGCTGCCGGGTCGTCGGCGCTGAAGCTCGAGGACGGACCGCCGGTGGCGTTTAGCGCGCTCGCGAGGATCTTCGCCATCGACGTCTTGCCGGTGCCGCGCGAGCCGACGAACAGGTACGCGTGGTGGACGTTGTTCTGGTCGACCGCGTTCTTCAGCGTGCGGACCACGTGCTCCTGACCGATCACGTCGTCGAACGTGCGCGGGCGGTGGCGGCGGTAGAGAGAATTCTGCGGCGCGGACATCGACGTCGATCTTAAACGGCGTTGGGCGTCCTGGCACTACCCTCGCGGACGATGAGGCCGGCGACTGACCAACCGCGCTCGCGCAGCCGCGCGCGCACGCTCCTTCCCGCGATCCTCACGATCGTCGGCGTGCCGATCCTCTACTGGCTCGTCTACGGCCCGCCGTACCTCAACTACGACGCCTCGTACTCGCTGCTCTGGGCGCAGGACATCGCGAGCGGCTGGACGCCGGACTACAACAACTTCATCGCTCCGACGCCGCACCCGCTGCAGACGTTCGTGAGCTTCCTCGCGCTGCCGCTCGGGTCGTGGACGGTGCCGGTGTTGGCGTGGCTGGTGATGCTCTGCTTCGGCGGCCTTTGCTGGGTCGTCTACCGGATCGGCAAGGAGCTGTTCAACGACTGGGTCGGCGTGCTCGCGGTGATCGTGATCGTCACACGCCCGGCTTTCGCGAAGAACGTCGAGGCCGCCTATCAGGACATCCCGTTCATCCTCTTTGTCTGCTGGGCGCTGCTGCTCGAGATCCGCAAGCCGCGAAATGGCGTGCCGGTGCTCGTGCTGCTGGCGCTCGCGGGGCTGCTGCGCCCCGAAGCCTGGGTGCTCTCCGGCCTGTACTGGCTGTATCTGTGGCCGGCGCGGACGATGAAGCAGCGGGTCTGGCTCGCGCTGATCGTCGGCAGCGCGCCGGTGCTCTGGGCGATCAGCGACTGGGCGATCACCGGTGACTTCCTGCATTCGTTCCACGGCACGAGCGACCTGGCCGCGCAACTCGAGCGCCCGCGTGAGCCCATAAAGGCGCCGTACTGGACTCTGAAGTTCTTCGCCTGGACGCTGCGCGAGCCGCTCATGATCGGCGTGCCGATCGGCCTCGTCTACTGCTGGTACTGCGCGCGCAGACAGGGCGCGATCCTGTTCGGCGTAGCGACGCTGCTCTCGCTGATCTTCATCGTCACGACGTTCGGCGGCCTTCCGCTGATCGCGCGCTACGTGCTCACCCCGACCGTTCTGCTTGCCGTGATCTACGCCGCCGGCGTGTTCGGCTGGAAGTCGCTGCCCGAGGACTTCCCCAACCGCGTGCGCTGGAAGTGGGTCGGCTGGTTCTCGCTGGCGCTGTCGATCGTGTTCATTCCGTGGTTCATTCCGGTGGCGCAGGATCAGGCCGACAAGATCCACAACTACGAGACGATCCAGGGCAATCTGCGCAGCGTCGCCGACTCCCCGGTCGTGCGCAAATACAACGCACTCTGCGGTCGCATCAGCACCACCGACCACCGCCCGGTCCCGGCTTTCCGCTACGAACTTGATCAGCCGCCGAGCTCGGTCCAGAGCGACGGCAACCCCGATACGCCGCTCGCCGCGCTTGCGCTTTACCCGGCGAGCCAGGACATCGTCGACCGCTTTTACAGCGAGAAGGATCCCGATCTGACGCCGCCCAAGGATGGCGCCGGCCGCGACTACGAGGTTGTCTACGAGAGCTGGGCGTGGAAGCTCTACGCCTCACCCGAGTGCGTCGCAGCCGTCAAGCGCGGCGAGAAACTGGCCGGCGCCGAGAAGGCCGGCGACCCGATCTACGGGCCGGGCGGCTCGGCGACGCCACTCAACTGAGACGCGCCGCAGACCGGCCGCATGCGAGCACCCACTCCTGCCAGGCGAGACCACGGCGCCCGAACAACATCGCTTAAGGCTGCTTCCTTCCGGACCTGACCTGGTTCACAAGTGTTCGCCGCGTGGGGCCCGGCCATCAACGCCGATGCCCGCATGCCGCCGTGCTGCGGCGCGGAAGCCAGAAGATACCGCGAGCGTCCTATCTGCGCGCCAAGATCGTTTGACGTGAAGCTCTCCTCCGACGCGCGCGCGATTGCCCTCACCGGGCTGGTCGTATTCCTCGCTGGGCTGCTGCTGTTCGGCGTCGTCCTCGCCCGCGGCGGCAACCCTGACCGGCTTGACGGCGAGGCCGCGGTTCGCGCTGCGAAAGCCGATCGCGATGTCGCCGCGTGGCTAGTCGCCAACCCGTACGACCACGTCAAGGTGATCGCCTTCGACCGTGACAACGCCAGGGTCAGCTTCTTCAACGGTTCACGCGCCGTCGCCGAGGTCGCCGTCGAGCCGAGCGGCAAGGTGTTGGCTTCGCAGCTGTTCAACGACGAGTACGTGCGCGCCGGACCCGGCGAGATCCAGTCGTGGTTTGCGCTGCTGATCGGGGCCGTGATCTTCCTTCTGCTGATTGCCACGAAGCCGCTCGTCAGCCTGCGCAACGCCGACCTGCTGGCCTTCGCGCTGCTGGCGACGACGATCTGGATGCTCAACGAGCGGCTGTTCGGAATGAGCGTGATCGTCGGGACGCTGCTCATGGGGTATCTGCTTGCGCGCTGCCTGCAGTTGGCGCGCGGGGTGACTGCGGAGCAGCGCGGTGAGTTCCTCGTCGGCTTCGGCGCTGACTCGAAGCGCATTTCCGCGTTGATCGCCGGCGCGGCGGCCGTCCTCGCCGTGATCGTGACGATCCCCGGCGGGCAGGTCGGCGACGTCGCGATCGCGTCGGTCTCGGGCGCGACGACGATGCTCGACGGAACGCTGCCGTACGGCCACGTGATCGACGGGATCGTTCACGGCGACACCTATCCGATCTTCGCCTACGTGCTCTACGCGCCGGCCGCGCTGATCTGGCCGATCCGCGACCTGTTCGACAACCTCGACGGCGGACTCTGGATAGCGGCCGTCTCGATGCTTGCGGCGGCGTGGGCGATCTTCCGCTCGGGCAAGGAGTCTGTGGACGCGGAGTTCGGCCTGCGCCACGCGGCCGCGTGGTTCATCTTCCCGCCTGTCCTCGTGACCGCAGCCGCCGGTGCCAACGACCTGCCGACCGCGGCGCTGATCGCCTGGGCGGTTGCCGCGTTCGCTTTCGCCGGCCGCTCGACCGGCTGGCTCTCGGCCGCTGCGTGGGCGAAGGTCGTTCCGGTGTTCATCCTCCCGCTCTGGCTCGCGCGCTTCAGAGGGGGTGACCTCCAGCGCGCGCTGATCGGTCCCATCGTGTTGACCGGCGCGATGCTGATCCTGCTTCTCGCGCTCGGCGGCTTCGACGCGATCCACCGGATGATCGACGCGATCACGTTTCAGTCGGAGCGCGGTTCGCAGATCTGCATCTGGACGGTGCTCGGCGCGCCGGCCCTTCAGCTGATCGCCCAGGCTGCGGCCTTCGCACTCGCCGCCGCCTCGGCCGTCGCCGTCTGGCGGATCGAGTCGTTGGCGCAGAGCCTGCCGCGCGTGGCAGCGCTCGCCGCCGCAACCCTCCTGGCGTTCCAGATCGGCGCGAGCTACTGGAGCTACGCGTACCTGCCGTGGGTCTACCCGCTGCTGCTCGTCGCCGTCTGTTGGCCGCGTCCTAAGCTCGCGCCATGAGTGACCTGTTCGCACATGTGCGCGAGGTGCCTGACTTTCCGCAGCCTGGGATCCTTTTCTTCGACCTCAACCCGATCTACGCCGAGCCGGAGCTGTTCGACGAACTCGTCGCCGCGCTGCGCGACTCGTTGGCGGAGGTGACGGAGCTGGAATCGGTCGACTACATCGTCGGGCCGGATGCCCGCGGGTTCATCGCCGGCACCCGCCTCGCGGCTGCTCTTCCCTGCGGCTTCATCGCGACGCGCAAGCCGAGCAAGCTGCCGCCGCCCGTCAGCTCGCTCAGCTACGGCTTGGAATACGGCGAGAGCATCCTCGAGCTGAGCGCGCACATGCCGCTCACCGGAAAGCGCGTGGTCGTGCACGACGACGTGCTCGCGACCGGCGGGACGGCCGGCGCTTCTGCCGAGCTGCTCATGCAGGCCGGGGCAGAGGTGGTCGCGTTCTCGTTCTCACTCGAGGTCGCCGCGCTGGGTGGCGCCGCGAATCTGCCCGCCAGTATCCCCGTCGCGAAAGTCATGTCGGCGTGAAGCTCGGGGTGATCCTTGGCACCGGCTTCTCGCTCGAGGAGACGGAGTACCCCGGGGTGGAGATCCTCGCGATCCCCCGGCAGCCCAAGCCCGTGCCGCCGCACCGCGTCGACTACGCCGAGACGATGCGCGCGTTTCTCGAATTCGGCGTCGACCTGCTGCTCACAACCACCGCCTGCGGATCGTTGACGCCCGATGTCGCGCCGGGAACACTCGTCATCCCCGATGACATGGTCGACCTCTCGGGATACACCGGCTCGCTGATCGAGGACGAGATCGTCCACCCGCCGGCGAACCCGCTCTACGACGAAGGACTCCGCACCGCTCTGCGGGACGGATTCGACATCACCCCGCGCGCCTACGGCGGCACGGTCGTTTCGATCCGCGGCCCGCGCTTCGCGACCAAGGCCGAGTCTGAGTGGTACCAGCGCCAGGGCTGGGACTACATCAACATGACCACCGCGCAGGAGACATCGCTGGCGCTCGAGAGTTCGGTGCCGGTCGCCGTGCTCGGACACGTGACCGACTACGACTCCGGCGTGCCCGGCGTGGGCGATCCGTCAGACCTGGCGCTGATCCGCGAACGCATGATCGCGGGGAACGCGGAGTTCAACCGCGGCTTCTCCGCGTTCGTCGAATCACTCACCGACCACTAGACTTCGCTCTTCCGACGGATCGCCCGGCGATCCGACTCGGGCGCGTAGCTCAGTGGGAGAGCGCTCGCCTCACACGCGAGAGGTCGCAGGTTCGAAACCCGCCGCGCCCATGTCCGTTCGCTTCATCGGCGCGAAGTCCACAAAGTCGGCGCTCTCATCGCCTGGCATACCATTACCGGATGAACGAGCGTGCGGAGGACTTCCTTCTCTCGAAACTGTTTGAGATTCGCCGCGACAGTCAATCGTTCGGGGATATCGAGTTAGACGACGACTTTGAGGAGTTTGACGGCTTCGATCGAGCGGAGGAAGATCGTGGCGTGATCGATGCGCTCGCTGCATGCGGCATGCTGGATGCAGCTGAGGCCGACCACTGGGCGGAGCGGCTCGCTAAAGCGGAAATGGTCGTTGCGCCCGAGCCGTCGCCCGAGAACATCGACGCGGCGAACCGTCACATCGACTCGTTGATTGATCGGCGCGATGCTGGCGAAGACCTCTTTATCCCAGTAATGGCGGCTTGGACGGCGTACTCCGAGGCTGGACTCTTTCGTGAATATGACAGAGCGAACCTGTTCGAGCGACTCAACCGGAAAGCGCTCGAAGCCGCTGCCGAAAATCTCTCGCCCGGCACTGAGGTGCCGTTGGTGAGATTGAGCGGGAATGAGCCGGCGGTCGACGGAGGGGACGTGCGGCGGGTAATTGCCGGCCCAGCTCAGCGTCAAAAAGGGGCCCGTGTCGTGGTCGTGGAATCGCTCACCGATTGTGTCGTGGTCAGGGCGCAAAGGGTTGAACTTGTCGCGGACTACGCGGGTCACGTTGAGACTCTGCCGGACGAGGTCCAGCCGGACGAAGGAGTCGTGAGCCATCTGCTCGCCACGGTCACCGATGATGTCGGCACGGAGTATTCCCCGGTGGGAGGTGGCGGCGGAAGCTGCGGAACGCGGTCGGGAAACACGATTGAACATTTCGACATGATCTTCGGACCAGCGATCCCGGAGAATGCAACGCGCCTGCAGATATCTATCGAAGACGTTGAGTTCGAGGTGGCGCTGTGATTCCTTCGGATCTGCCCGAACTTAACGGGGCCGCTGAAGCTTCATTGGAGCAGGAGTTTGCTGATTGCTACTTCTTTTCTGACGATGAATTCGGCGGAGCAGACGGTCGGCTCCTCCAGAAGGTCGACGGGCTAGATCGCGCGGGCTTGCTCAAGCCTGAATCGGTGGCGATATGGCGTGCACGCGCTCTTCGATTTGGGCAGGAGATCGAAACATTCGTCCCAGACGTCGCCGAAGCACGCCAGCGCGCGCGTACGTTCATCGCGGAATTGATCGAGTCGCGAAAACGCGATGACCCGGCCAAGCCCACGAGCGACTACTTCTACGGCGCGCTCAATGCATTGCGCGACGTCGGGCTCTTTTCAGAACGAGAGTGGTCGGATTGGGAGGCTCCCTGGGAGGAAGCCGCAGGCGAGCGTGACGAGGCGTTCAAGAAACACGTTGAGATTGGGGGAGATTTCGAGGGCAAGATCATCGAACACATTGATGTCGGCCCGGAGACTCGCCTCGACGGGTTTCGTGTATCTGCGGTGGCGCGACTGGATGACGGGATTTCCGTGTACTGGCATTTCAACGATTTGCCCGCTGGCGAGGGTGCCGTGACGGAGGACGCATGGGGCGACCCGTTCGATGAGCTGGTACCTGAACCGGTCCTTTCGGATGACGTGGGTACCGAATACGTCATGACTCGGGGGTCGACGCAGCCGGTCGGAGAGAAGGTGATGGTCGGCAGTACGTCCTTCGCCCCGGCGGCTCCAGCCGATGCCGCACGCCTCTCGGTTTCGGTTCCCGATGGCTCGATCGTTCTCGAGCTCTGAGATCGCGTTTCCGATCTCCCATTAGCCTCCGCCCATGAGCAACGCGCTCACAGCGATGGCCCTGATCGTCTTCCTCGCCTGTGCGGCGCAGATCGTTGCGTCGCTCACCGGCACGCCGGCGATCGTCCCGCTGCTCGTGGCCGGCGTGCTCGTCGGGCCGTCGGTGCTCGATCTCGTCAACGTCGACGACCTGTTCGGAGACCTCGTCGATCCGTTCGTGTCGCTTGCGGTGGGCGTCGTGTTGTTCGACGGCGCGATGCAGCTGCGGCTGCGAGATCTCGGCGGAGGCCTGTGGCGGCCGGTCGTGCGGATGGTGACCTTCGGGGTCTTCCTCAGCGGCGTGATCATCGCCGTATCCGTCCACTACCTGCTCGACATCTCGCTCGAGGTCTCGATCCTCTGCGGCGCGATCCTCACGCTCTCCGGTCCGACCGTCGTGATTCCGTTGCTCCACCACATCCGGCCGTCGCGGCGCGTGGCGAAGGTGCTGGAGTGGGAGGGGATCCTGATCGACCCGATCGGAGCGATCCTGGCGGTGGGCGTCTTTGAGGCGATCAAGGAAGGCGTGAGCAACGACGAGACCGGACTCGTTCCGACGGTCGTGATCGGCGGGGTCACCGGGATCGTCGCGGCCGTGGTCGTGATCCAGTTGCTGCGCGCCAAGCGGATTCCGATGGAGCTACGGGCGATCACGACGCTCGCGATCATGCTGCTCGCGGCGGCGCTCTCCGATCAGCTGGCCGACGACTCGGGACTGATCACCGCGATCGCCGTCGGCGTCGGGGTGGCAACGCAGGAGGAGCTGCTGCCCCGGGTCGAGCAGGAGTCATTCGAGAACTTCCTCGCGCCGCTGGTCAGCCTGATCATCGGCGTCCTATTCGTGATCCTCTCGGCGCGCGTGTCGCTCGACGCGGTCTGGGGGCTCGGAATCGGCGCCGTCGCCCTGATCGCCGTACTTGTCTTCATCCAGCGTCCGGTCTCGGTCGGTCTTATGACGTTGCGTAGCGGGTTGACGATGCCCGAGCGCGCCTTCGCCGCCGGCCTGATGCCACGCGGCATCGTCGTCGCCAGCACGGCCTCGGCGTTTCAGTTCGACCTGATCGAAATCGGTGTTCCCGATGCCGCGCTGCTCGTCCCGATCTGCTTTCTCGTGATCGCGGCGACCGTCGTGATCTACGGCCTCGCCGGGCGGCCATATGCGCGGGCGCTGGGAGTGCTCGATCCGGAAGGGATCGCGGTTGTGCCGGCCGCCACCTCGGCATCGGCGATCGAGGTCATGGAAGACATCGAACTCGCCGAGGACGCCGGGGCGTCACCAGGAGAAGTCGAGTGAGACCCGCTTGCTCGTCTTAGTCTTCGCGCTGAGCTTTGCGCGGCGCGTCGCTCCTGAGGCCGGTTTGATCGTGATCGATCCGACGGCCGTCGTCTGATTCTTGATCGAGTCGAGGGTGATCGAGGGGAGTTTCAGCTTGCCCCGCTTCGATCGCTTCACGACTGTCTTGCACGCATCCTTCTCGCCCTTCTCGAGCATGCAGACCCAGACCTTCCAGCGGCCGCTCGGCATCTTCATCGCGCTCGGCGTCACCTTCAGGTTCACGTACTTGGTGCCGGCCTCGCTGGCGGCGACGATGTCGACCTTGCCGATCGATTTGCGGCGCTTGCCCTTCTTGTAGAGGTACACCTTGTTGCTGGCTCCGCGCGGGTCCTGGGCCGGCCCGGTCGGCGTCGCGGCGCCGGGTTTGCAGACCTCGGCGGACGCGCACGGCACCAGGTAGGCCGAGTTGAAGACGTTCCAGTGGGTGGCCAGATAGCTACCGCTCGCCGGCGCCGGGTTGAAGTAGTCGTCGAGGCCGCAGTCGTACGGCTTGTAAAAGCCCTCGTCGGCCGTAGCGGCGCAGCGTCCGGTGCTGTAGCCGGCGGCCTCCGGCGAACCGTCGTCGTAACACATCACGTCGTTGCCGTCGGTGCAGTGGCCGGCGCTGGTGGCGCGCGGCGCCGACTCCTGAACCCCGCCCATCGTGTGTGTCATCTCGTGCAGGAACAGGCCCGGCATCTTGTTGTAGAGACCTTGGGTGTAGCTGCCCTTCGGGCCGAAGATGATCGCGGGGCTGCCCGACTTGTTGTTCCGGTTCGACGCACCGGGGGAATCGTCGAGCATCGTCAGGCCGATTCCCATCGAGGAACCTGTCGGGAACGTCTGGTCGGCGAAGAAGACGTAGTGGCGAGTGGGGGTTGGCTTCGCGTAGACCGCCTGCAACTCGTCGATGTACGCGTCGATGTCCGGATCGCCGCTGCCGTCCTCGTAGTACGAGGCGTTGTGCGCGAGGGTGTAGCTCTGGATGTCGGCGTAGTCGGCACCGCAGTCGGTCCCGAGGTCGACGGCGATCGTCTTCGCGCCTCCGGTGCTGCGGTAGATGAAGTCACGCATCAACGCGATACCGCGCTGGATCTGGTTGGCGGCCGCGGCGAAGTTGTTCGCGCCGTCGGCTGCGCGGACGTAGACGAACTTGAACTTCGGCGAACTGTCGTCGGCGGCCTTGACGGTCTGGTCGCTCGTCACCTCGGTCCCGCACCAGCTGCTCGGCAGGCTCGTCGCCGCGGCGCTCAGCGTTTTCAGCTTCGAGCCCGGGTCGGCGTGGATCACCTCGCTGTGGCTGTAGCTCGGCCCGCGGTCGATCGAGACCAGCGGCAGGCAGGCGAAAGCCGCGAGAAGCAGGCAGGCGAGTGCGACGTCCTTGCGCATTCAGTCGATATCGACCCCGGAGCCTGCGAGGTTGAGTGTTGCGGTGGACGCGCGCGGTAGCTTCGCCGTTGTGAGCGAGGGCTACTTCGAGACGATGCGCACCTACGGCGGCAGGCCGGCCCTGCTCGACCGTCATCTCGCCAGACTGCGTAGCGCGGTCGAGGCTTCGGCGATGGCCGATGCGCCCGCGTCGTCGCAGCTCGCCGCCGAGGCACGGACGGCCGCGATGGCCGCGGGCAAGGAAGACGTGCTGATCCGGATCGAGGTTCGAGATGGAGAGCACGAAGTGCAGGCGCTGCCGTTGCCGGTCCACGCGCTTGCCGGCGGCGCGGGACTCTCCGCGGTGATCCTCGCCGAGGTGCCGGGGTACTCGTACCCACTGAAATCGACAGAGCGCGCAGTCCACGCGGAGCTGCTGGCGCGGGCCGAGGCCGCCGGCGCCGACGAGGCGATCATCACCGACTCGGGCGAGGTGATCGAGGCGACGCGCACCAACGTGCTCGTGCTCAAGGACGGCGAACTTGCGACGCCGCCGGCGGGCCGCTGCCTGCCGGGCGTGACGCGCGACGCGCTGCTCGAGGTCGCGCCGGAGCTGGGTCTGACTGTCGCCGAGCGCAGGATCGACGTGGACGAGCTTGCGAGCGCAGACGAAGTCCTCCTCAGCAACGCCCTGATCGAGGTGCGCCGGGTTTCGCGGATCGGCGACGACGCCGTCGGTGGCGGTGATCCCGGGATGCACGTGCGCCTGCTCGCCGCGCTGCTGGCGCGCTACCGCGAGGGCTGAGGCGTGGTGTTCGAACGCGCAGTCGACCTTTGGCAGATCGCGCGCGCCGCCGGCGGAGACCTCGCGCTGCTCGACAACCCCGTCACCCCGTCGCGCCTCGGCAGCTGGACGTATCTCGCGCTCGGCCAGGTCGACGAGTTCCGCGTCGGCCACGGAGCGCAGGGCGACCCGCTTGAAGAGTTCGAGCACTGGCTCGAGCGCGGAGCAAGCGCGCCGTCAGGCGAGCAGCCGTTCTCTTCGGGCGTGGTCGGCTACCTCAGCTACGAGCTGCTGCACTCGATCGAGCCCGCGGTCGAACCGTCGAGCGCGCCGCGTCCGGCCGGCGAGCTGATCCACTTCGTCCGCCCGGCCATCGTGATCGCGATGGACACCGAGTTCGGCCGCACGCACGCGTGGGCCGTGAATGATGATGCGATGCGGCGAGCGGCCGGGCTCGTCGAAGCAGCGCCCGAGCGCGCCGTGCTCGAGATCCCACCTCGCCGTTCGGGTGAGTTCGGCGTTGACGAGTTGCGCGCCAGCGGCCTCGAGCCGGTCACTGACCCTGCCGCCTACCTCGTCCAGGTCGAACGGGCGTGCGACGAGATCGCGGCCGGCCGATTCTTCGAGTTGTGCCTGACGCAGGAGTACCGCGGCGAATTCGCCGGCGAGGGCACCGCGCTGTACGAACGCCTGCGCGCGGCAAACCCTGCGCCGATGGGTGCGTTCATCCGCGACGGGGACCTCGAAGTGCTCTGCACCTCGCCTGAGCGGTTCGTCTCCGTCTCGGCCGCGGGGACCGTCGAGACCCGCCCGATCAAGGGGACCAGGCAGCGCTCGTCTGACCCGACGGCCGACCGCCACCTGCGCGAAGCGCTGCTCTCTTCGCCCAAGGACCGCGCCGAGAACACGATGATCGTCGACCTCGCGCGCAATGACATCGGGCGTGTCTGCATGCCGGGCAGTGTCGAGGTGCCGGAGCTCTGCGTGGTTGAGAGCTACGCAAACGTCCATCACCTTGTCTCGACTGTTCGCGGCCACCTACGTGCAGGCGCCGGGCCGGTCGACGTGATCCGCGCATGCTTTCCTGGTGGATCGATGACCGGCGCGCCGAAGGTAGAGGCGATGCGCGCGATTGCTGAGTTCGAGCAGTCGCAGCGCGGCATATTCAGCGGCGCGATCGGCTGGATCGGCGACGACGGCGCGATGGACCTGAACATCGTGATCCGCACGCTGATCAAGCAGGGCGAGCAACTGAGCCTTCACACCGGCGGTGCGATCACCAGCGACTCCGATCCCGACGCCGAGTACGCCGAGACGATGGACAAGGCACGACCGATCGCCGACGCACTCAGGGCCGCCGCGGCCGCGCGTACGGTTGAGGCGTGATCGATCCGTCCGCCGACAACGTCCTGCACGGCGACAACCTCGAGCTGTTGCCGCAGCTCCCTGGCGGCGCCTTCCAGCTGATCTACATCGACCCGCCGTTCAACACCGGACGCGACCAGACCCGCAAGACCCTCCAAACGGTCGCCGACGACGCCGGCGACCGCACCGGGTTCGCCGGCCGCAGCTACACGACGAAGCTGCTCGCCGAATCTTCATACCGCGACAGCTTCGACGACTTCCTCGCCTTCCTCGCGCCGCGCCTGGAGCAGGCGCATCGCGTGCTGAACGAGACCGGGACGCTCTACTTCCACATCGACTACCGCGAGGCCCACTACTGCAAGCTGTTGCTCGACGAGATCTTCGGCCGCGAGCAGTTCCTCAACGAGATCATCTGGGCTTATGACTACGGCGCGCGCAGCACGAAGCGGTGGCCCGCCAAGCACGACACGATCCTCGTCTATGCGCGCGACGCGAAGCGCTACTACTTCGACTCGTCCGAGGTCGACCGCGAGCCTTACATGGCACCGGGGCTGGTCACGGCCGAGAAGGCCGCACGCGGCAAGCTGCCGACAGACGTCTGGTGGCACACGATCGTGCCGACCAACGGCGCCGAGAAGACGGGGTACCCGACGCAGAAGCCGGAAGGGATAGTGCGGCGCATGGTCACAGCCTCGACGCGCCCCGGCGACGCCTGTCTCGACTTCTTCGCCGGCTCGGGAACGCTCGGCGCGGTGGCGGCGAAACTCGACCGCCGCTACACCCTGATCGACTCGAGCGACGAGGCGCTGCGCGTGATGCGCGAGCGCCTCGCCGGCATCGAGCCGGAAGTCAGTGCCGCCTAGCCGATCTTGTCGAGATCGACGACGAAGATCAGCGTCTCGTTGGCCGGGATCGACCCCTGGCCCTGAGCGCCGTAACCGAGGTCCGGCGGGATCACCAGCAGGCGGCGGCCGCCCTTCTTCATGCCGACGACGCCCTGGTCCCAGCCCTGGATCACGCCGCCCTCGCCGAGCTTGAACGTGAACGGGTCCTTGCCCCAGGAGGTGTCGAACTCCTCGTTGTTGGACCAGTTGTGACCGACGTAGTTGACGGTGACCTCGTCGCCGTCCTTCGCTGCCGGGCCGGTGCCGACCTTGATGTCCTTCTCGACGAGCTCGCACGGCGGCTTGCCGGACGAGTCGCCGATCTTCGGCTTGCTCGAGCTGGAGCCTGAGACCGACGGCGTTTTCGCCTTGTCGGAGCATTCGTCGGAAGAAGAGTCGTCCGACGAGGTGTCCTCGGTCGAGCTGGTCGACGCCGACGGCTGCGAGCCGTCGACCGACGAGAGGTCCGCGCCGCTGCTGCCGCAACCGGAGACGGCGAGCGCGAGCGCGAGGACGGTGATGGTGAGGATGCCCTTCAGCATCAGTGCGTTGAATTTCATGGCGCGTAGTTTGACGGAAAACGGCGTGATCCTGTCAGCGCTTAACGCAACGCTCAAGTAGGTCTCACGCCGTTGCCGACATCAACGGCATGCCCGCGCGGCCGAAAACTCCGAACGGATCCACCTGGTTCCCTGTCAGTGGGATCGGACTGCTCGCGCTGGCCGGGTTCACGTTGTTTCTGCTGCGTTGGATGGCGACGGACTCCGACGGATACCTGACGATCGTCGACGACATCAACCTCGTGATTCACGAGGCCGGCCATCCGATCTTCCGTGTCTTCGGCGAGTGGCCCGGTTGGTGGGGCGGAACATGGATGGAACTGCTCGTTCCGGCCGTCATCTGCGGCGTGTTCATCTGGCAGCGGCACGCGCTCTCGGCGGCGTTCGCCGGGATCTGGTTCTTTGAGAACTTCCACTACATCGCCTATTACATGGCCGACGCCCGCACGCAGGCACTTCCGTTGGCCGGCGGCGGCGAACACGACTGGGCCGCGCTGCTCGAGCACTACGGAAAGCTTGAGCAGGACACGGTGATCGCTGGAAGGGTCAACGCGATCGGATACGCCGGCATCGTCATCTGCCTCGCGCTTGCGGTGTTCGTCTGGCTACGTCAGCGCGGTGAGGAGCCGGCGCCCGCTCCCGCGCCCCAGCACTTCGAGGTCTGAATCACCACTTGAACATCGGCAGCGGCGAAAGCGGGTGTCCGGCCGTGCGCTTTGCGGTCAGCTGAATCAGCCGCAGGTGGAAGCCCTCGTCGCGGTGTGCGCGCTGGATCTCCCGCACGCGCCTGAACGGGACGCCGAACCGACGCAGGCCGAGCGACACGTCGATCGTGTCAGCGCGGCGGAAGATCTCGACCGGATCGTCGACGGCTCCTGCCGCGGTCACCTTGTGGTGGTTGTCGATCATCCGCGTCACCAGTTCGGCGAGGTCGCCTCGGCCATCTTCTTCGAGTCGCGAGACTGCAAGGTCGATCGAAGGCACGAGGTAGTCGAACGTGCGGTCGGTCCAGATTCCGAGGTCGTGGTAGACCGCGCAGCAGATGTACGCGGGTCGCTCGCTCGGCCGCGGTTCCGCGTCGCCGACGACGGCGTGAATCGCGTCGCAGAACAGCAGGACGCGGATTACGTGGTTTGTGTAGCCGGCCAGATCCCGGCCGAGTCGATCGGCGTACGGGTCGAGTTCCTCGGACACCTTGGCCGCAACCGCTTGATCACTCACGGCGCTCAGTAGATCACACTTTTCGGGCCGGGAATCAGGCGACGCTCACGAGGCGCGCCACGCGAGCGGTTCCCTTGCCTGTGGCTTTCACGTTCATCAGCGCGTTGTCTGCGGTGAAGACCAACTCGTCGAGCGTCTCACCGTGAAGCGGGTGAAGTGCGAATCCGGCACTTGCGCCGACCCCCGCTTCTGCCGCTGCGGGCGCGCCGGCCACGGCCGCGACGAATCGCTCGGCGAGCGAGCGAGCGCCGTCCACTCCGACTCCCGGAAGCACGGCCGCGAATTCGTCCCCTCCGACGCGGGCGATGCAGTCGCCGGCGCGAGAGACCTGGTGCAGTTCGGCCGCGATCGCGCGCAGCACTGTGTCGCCGCCGCGGTGACCGCGAGAAGAGTTGACCTGTTTGAAATTGTCCAGGTCGATCATCACGATCGCGAATTTGCCGCCCTTGTCCGGGCGCGCCAAGAGGTCCTTGACGTAGGCGTCGAAGGTGCGTCGGTTGGCGATCCCGGTGAGCGGGTCGACGCCTGCGAGTTCTTCCGCACGTCGGCTGAGCTTTGTCAGCAGCACGCGGTTCGCGTACATCGCCAGCACAAGGGCGGTCACGATCACGAGCAGGGCGTACATCGCGACGAGGTTGAGCACCAACGGACCGGAAAGCGCGAACGGCTCATACAGAAGTGGCGAAAGCACCACCAGCGCCGGGCCGACGACTCGCATCGGCAGGTTGCGGGTTTTCCAGAACCACGCCTGAGACGCGATCAGCAGAATCAACAACGGCGGCACGGCGCTCGCGTAGCCGCCGGTCGCCCAGATCAACGCGGCGATTCCGGCGAGCGCGATGGTGTCGAACAGTCGATGTACGGGCGTCTGTGGCTCGGCGTTGAACCAGAAGATTGCTGCGGCGATCGCAAGGCCTCCGAACAGCACAAACCACCAGGGAATCTTCATGTCGGCGGGTGCGTCCGGGATCGCCATGCTCACGCCGAGCAGGACCGCACCGAACGCCCACGCGAAAGCTGACGTGCGCGCGTACAAGGTTCGTCGAGCCAGCGCCGGATTTGACCCGCCGACCACCGAGTCGAGGCTGACCATACGTGCAGTGAGCTCAACGCCGGAGCTTCCGGCTCCGTCCAGCCAGTCGGGGTGGACGGTTCCGTTGTCGAGGGGGGCCTCGACCTTCGCGACGACGTGGCGCTTCTTACCCTTCGTCCTGTACACCGAACGGTCTGCCACGTCCAGCAACTCGCCGAGGTCGCGGCCGTCATCGGGCCATGTGGCCACGCCGACCGTCGCGTCGATTTCGACCCCGGGCATGTCCAGCAGCGAAGCACCTGCGCGAACGGCCGCGCGGAACATCTCGCCGGTCTCCTCCATCGAAGCGTGTGAGTCTGCCGGCAGCAGGACTGCGAACTCATCTCCGCCGACGCGCGCGACCAGTGCGTCGCGTGGCGCGACACGCATCATCTGCCGCGCGATCGTCCGCAGTGCGTAGTCGCCGCCGACGTGGCCGAAGCGGGAGTTTGCCGACTTGAAGTTGTCGAGGTCGATCAACAGCAGACCGGTCGAGCCGGCGCGAACCGCGTCGGAGCCGAACCGCCGATCGGCGTACTTTTCGAGCGCCCGCAGGTTGGCCAGGCCAGTCAGTGGGTCGGTGAGGCTGCGCATCCGCGCCGCGCGCAACGCCGAAAGCGTCTCGGCGTTCTGCAGGTGAAGCAGCAGCGTGACCGTCACCAGCGTCGGGACGTAGACGATCAGGAACGAGGTCAGGTGAGGCGTGTTCATCGCCGGCTCCGTGAACGCCGTAGAGATGGCGACGCCGCATGCGCTGACCAGAGTGATCACCAGAGCCGGCGTGCGCGCGAAGTAGCCGGCGAAGATGAGCGTGGCGACCATGTTGTAGAGCACGGCGGTCGTCGCGGGGGTGATCTGGAGCAAGATCGCGTTGACGACGATGATGGAGAACATGCCCAACTCGATCAACCGCTGGAAGTTTTTCCCGCGAACCGTGAGTTCGATCACGACCGCGGCCAGCGCGAGCGCGATCGCCGGCACGCCAAGCACCAGACGCCAGGTGCGGACGTTCTCGGGCGCGACTTCCGGAATGAACGACACGCAGATGATCGCGACGGTCGTTGCGACCAGCAGTGCGACGCACATGCCGACCTTCAGCCGTCTCTCGCCACGACTTTCTTCGGGCAGGACGACCGCTGGACGCGTGAACCCTGTATGTGCGCGATCGGTGAACATGCGCATACGGATCGACCGGCGCGGGTAGATCTGGTGAGGGAGTGCGCAGAAGCTGGACGTTTGTACGAGTCCCCGGAGTCTCTTTCCGCCGCAAATTGCGGTGCATCACACTTCCTTGACAACTGCGCGAAAGATGGCTATCCTTCGAGAAGTAGCTAAGTGACCGAATAGTCACTTACGGGGACTACAACACCTCACTCCTCGGGATCCACCCACGACCTGAAGGCTTATGTCACAAAACACCTCCACAAAATCGTCTGCGAAAACCCCTGCCGAAAAGAGCATGGGCGCAGGACTCCGATTCCTCAACAATCTCGCCAGCTCGAGCACGATCGACAAGCTCAAGCTGCGCAAGCCCACTGAAAAGGCCGTCTACCACGGCTCGAAGAACGGCTTCAAGGTCGCTGCCGCGGCCGGCCGCCAGTTCTCCGCCAAGAGCAAGCAGGACAAGCCGGCGCGCCAGCCCAAGAAGGACGGCGCCGGCAAGTTCGACCTCAATCCCACCGACGAGCAGGAGATGCTGGTCGAGGCCTTCGGCGAGTTCGGCAAGTCCGAGCTGCTGCCGATCGCGACGAAGTCGTCGAACGACTGCAAGACGCCCGACGAGGTGCTCAAGGCCAGCAGCGAGCTCGGCGTGACGATGATCGGCGTCCCCGAGGAGCTCGGCGGCGCCGTCGAGCAGCGCTCGGCCGTCACCAGCGTCCTGATCAGCGAGGCGCTCGCCAAGGGCGACCTCGGAATGGCCGTCGCGGTCCTGGCCCCCGCAGCCGTCTCGACGGCGATCGGCCTCTGGGGCAGCGGCGAGCAGCAGGCCAAGTACCTGCCGGAGTTCGTCGGCGAGGACGTCCCCGCCGCCGCACTCGCAGTGATGGAGCCGAAGCCATTCTTCGACCCGTTCGCGCTCGACACCAAGGCGACCAAGTCCGGCGACGGCTACGTGCTGTCCGGCGTGAAGAACCTCGTTCCGCGCGCCGCCGAGGACGAGCTCTTCGTCGTCGCGGCCGAGCTCGACGGCGTCAGCCGCATGTTCATCGTCGAGAGCAAGTACGACGGCATTTCGGTCACCCCCGAGCCGTCAATGGGCATCCGTCCGGCCGCCAACGGCATCGTCCAGTTCGAGGACGTCAAGCTGCCGGCCGACGCGCTGCTCGGCGAAGAGGCCGACTACGCCGAGATGATCCGTCTCTCGCGTGTCGCCTGGGGCGCCGTCACCGCTGGCTGCGGCCGCGCCGCCCTCGACTACCTGATCCCTTACGTCAACGAGCGCATCGCGTTCGGTGAGCCGATCAGCCACCGCCAGGCCGTCGCCTTCAAGGTCAGCGACATCGCGATCGAGCTCGAGGGCATCCGCCTTGCGACCTACCGCGCAGCCGCGCTCGCCGACGAGGGCAAGGACTTCGCGCGTGAGTCCGCGATCGTCCGCCAGCTCACCGCCAAGTACGGCATGCAGATCGGCTCGGACTCGGTCCAGCTGCTCGGCGGCCACGGCTACACCCAGGAATATCCCGTTGAACGCTGGTACCGCGATCTTCGCGCGGCCGGCCTGATGGAGGGCGTACTTCTCGTCTAATGGCTATCAATCTCGAAACTCCCAAGAAGTTCGCGCCGCTCGTCGGCCAGGCCCACATGGTCGCCGAGGAGCTGCTGCGCCCGAACTCCAAGAAGTACGACAACTTCGACCACGAATACCCGGTCGAGCTCGACATGCTTCGCGCTCTGATCGACGGCATGGAAGAGGGCTCCGGCCAGGGCGCCGGCGCCGCGGGCGTCGGCCAGGCCGACACGCTCGTCCAGACCGACACCGATGACAACAAGAACGGCACCAACCTCTCGACGATGCTCAGCATCATCGAGATGTGCTGGGGCGACTGCGGCCTGCTGCTGACGATGCCCGGCCAGGGCCTCGGCAACTCCGCGATCGCAGCCGTCGCCAACGAAGAGCAGCTCAAGCGCTTCAAGGGCAAGTGGGCCGCGATGGCCATCACCGAGCCCGAGGCCGGCTCCGACTCGGCTTCGATCCGCACCACCGCGGTCAAGGACGGCGACGACTACATCCTCAACGGCGAGAAGATCTACGTCACCTCCGGTGAGCGTGCCGACCTCGTCGTGGTGTGGGCCAACGTCGACCCCTCTGCTGGAAGGGCCGGCATCAAGTCGTTCGTCGTCGAGCGTGACAACCCGGGCATGAAGCTCGACCGTCTTGAGCACAAGCTCGGTATCCGCGCGTCCGACACCGCCGCCTTCATCCTGACCGACTGCCGCGTCTCCAAGGACAACCTCCTCGGCGACCCGGAGGTCCGTACGGACAAGGGCTTCGGCGGCGTCATGCAGACCTTCGACAACACGCGTCCGCTGGTCGCCGGCATGGCGCTCGGCGTCGCCCGTGCGTCGCTCGACGAGCTGCGCAAGCTGCTCGAAGAGAACGGCTTCGAGATCAACTACGACAAGCCCGCCGCATATCAGCCCGGCGCGGTCGCCGAGTTCATCGAGCTCGAGGCCGACTGGGAGGCAGCCAAGCTGCTGACGATGGAGGCCGCGTGGATGGCCGACAACCGCAAGCCGAACTCGGTCCAGGCCTCGATGGCCAAGGCCAAGGCAGGCCGCTGCGGCACCGACATCACGCTTCGCGCAGTCAAGCTCGCTGGTAGCTTCGGTTACTCCGAGAACTCGCTGCTCGAGAAGTGGTCGCGCGACTCCAAGATCCTCGACATCTTCGAGGGCACGCAGCAGATTCAGCAGCTGATCATCGCGCGCCAGCTGCTCGGCAAGTCGTCGTCCGAACTCAAGTAGCCGTTCAATAAGCCAGCCCGTCCCCCTCTTCAACAGGAGAACCCCAACTCATGGCAGCCAGCAAGCTTCCGCGCCCGGTATGGGTGATCGGTGGTAACCGCATTCCCTTCGTCCGTTCGAACGCGCAGTACTCGCACGCCTCGAACCAGGACATGTTCACCGCGGCCGTCGACGGCCTCGTCGACCGCTACGGCATCGCCGGTGAGCGCGTCGGCGACTTCGCCGGCGGCGCCGTCCTCAAGTTCGCCCGCGAGCTCAACCTCTCCCGCGAGGTCGTGCTCGGCTCGAAGCTCGCGCCGGAGACCCCGGCGTTCGACGTCGGCCAGGCCTGCGGCACCGGACTCGAAGCGGCAATCCTGATCGCCAACAAGATCGCGACCGGTCAGATCGACAGCGGCATCGCCGGCGGCACGGACACCACGTCCGACGCCCCGATCGAGCTGAACGAGGACCTGCGTCAGATCCTGATGGACGTCAACCGCATCAAGGACCCGAAGAAGCAGGCTCTGACGCTGCTGACGAAGTTCCGCCCCGGCATGATCAAGCCGGAGATCCCGGTCAACCGCGAGGCCCGCACCGGGCTCTCGATGGGCGAGCACACCGCGATCACCGCCAAGGAGTGGGACATCAAGCGTGAGGACCAGGACGAGCTGACCTTCCACTCGCACAAGAACCTCGCCGCCGCCTGGGAAGAGGGTTGGCAGGACGACCTCGTCACGCCGTACCTCGGCGTCGAGATCGACGGCAACCTCCGCGGCGACACGACGATGGAGAAGCTCGCAAAGCTCAAGCCGGTGTTCGGCGGCAAGGACGGCACGATGACGGCCGCCAACTCGACCCCGCTCTCCGACGGCGCCTCGGCGGTGCTGCTCGGCACCGAGGAGTGGGCCAAGGAGCACGGCCTCACCCCGCGCGCCCGCTTCGTCGACGCCGAGACCGCGGCCGTCGACTACATCGTCAAGCAGGAAGGCCTGCTGCTGGCACCGGTGTACGCCGTGCCGCGCATGCTCGAGCGCAACGGTCTGACGCTGCAGGACTTCGACTTCTACGAGATCCACGAGGCGTTCGCCGCGCAGACGCTGGCGACGCTGAAGGCGTGGGAGGACGAGGCGTTCTGCAAGAACCGCCTCGGCCTCGACAAGCCGCTCGGCTCGATCGATCGTGCAAAACTTAACGTCAAGGGCGGCTCGTTGGCCGCCGCGCACCCGTTCGCCGCAACCGGCGGACGCATCATCGCCAACCTCGCCAAGCTGCTGGAGGAGAAGGGTTCGGGCCGTGGCCTGATCTCCGTCTGCGCCGCCGGTGGTCAGGGCGTCGTCGCGATCATGGAACGCTAGAAAGCTCAGGAGATTCAAGAGAATGGCTACTGACCGTTACGCAGAGTTCGTCCGCGGCCCCGTCGGCGGCTTCATCGCCCCGAAGGTCGGCCTGCCCCAGCCCACCAAGCTCGAGCGCTACAAGAAGGGCCAGCCCGTCGTCGACGGCAAGGCCTTCATCGGCGCCGCCCCTGGTGGCCGTCTCGGCGAGTCGCTCGTCGCCGCGCTTGAGAGCGCCAACGTCGAGTTCGCATCTTCAGAGCCCGGGGTCGCCCCCGAGGGCGACGAGCGCTACAAGGTGCTGATCTTCGACGCCACCGGCATCACCGACTCGACCCAGCTCGAAGAGCTGTGGCGCTTCTTCCACCCGACGATCCGTCGCGTGAAGACGAGCGGCCGCGTCGTCGTGCTCGGTACGCAGCCGGAGCTGACCAGCGGCCCGCGTGAGGCGACCGCCCAGCGCGCGCTCGAGGGCTTCACCCGCGCCGTCGGCAAGGAGATCCGCAAGGGCGCTGCCGTCAACCTGATCTACGTCGCCCCCGGCGCCGAGGACCAGTACGAGAGCACTTTGCGCTTTTTCGTCTCGCCGCGCAGCGCGTACGTCTCGGGCCAGGTCGCGCGCGTCACGGCCTCGATCGGCGGCGACCTACCGGAGATCGACTGGAACATGCCGCTGGCCGGCAAGACCGCCCTCGTCACCGGTGCCTCGCGCGGCATCGGTGAGGCGATCTCACGCACGCTCGCCCGCGACGGCGCGCACGTGATCGGTCTCGACATCCCGCCGCTGAAGGACGACCTCGAGAAGCTGATGGCCGAGCTTGGTGGATCCTCGATCGTCGAGGACATCACCGCGGCAGAGGCACCGAAGGTGATCGCCGACTTCCTCGACGAGCACCACAACGGCGTCGACATCGTCGTCCACAACGCCGGCGTCACCAAGGACAAGACACTCGGCCGTATGGACGAGGACAAGTGGACCGTCCTGATGGACATCAACCTCTCGTCCGAGGAGCGCATCAACGACGAGCTGCTCTCGCGCTCGTTGGTCAAGGCCAACGGCCGCATCGTCTGCGTTTCGTCGATGAGCGGGATCGCCGGCGGTGCCGGACAGACCAACTACTCCACCTCGAAGGCCGGCGTGATCGGCATGGTCCAGTCGATGGCTCCCGAGTTCGCCAAGCACTCGGTCACGATCAACGCCGTCGCCCCGGGCTTCATCGAGACGCAGATGACCGCCGCGATGCCGCTCGGCCCGCGCGAGGTCGGACGTCGTATGAACTCGATGCAGCAGGGCGGACAGCCCGTCGACGTCGCCGAGACGATCGCCTGGTACGCGAGCCCCGCCTCGACCGGCCTGACCGGCAACGTCGTCCGCGTCTGCGGCCAGATGCTGATCGGCGCATAAGGAGCGGACGATGGCGACAGTCGAATTGAAAAGCGCCCCCGGGGCCGGCGGCCTCTACCTGAAGGCCGCGATCGGCCTGACGCCGCTGGCCGGCAGCCGCAAGAAGGAGCTGCCGGACACGGTCGTCGCGCTTGAAGCCCAGCCGGTCGACCTCGACAAGCTCGCGGCCTTCGGCCGCGTCGCCGAGCACACCCTGACGGGCAAGCTGCCGCCGATCTACTTCAACGTCCTCTCGATGCCGCTGCAGCTGAAGCTGATGACCGGTGACGGCTTCCCGTTCCCGGTGATCGGCCTCGTGCATGTGAACAACACGATCGAGCAGCTGCGCAGCGTCGACGCGGCCGAGCCGCTCGGCCTTTCTGTGCGCGCCGAAAACTTGCGCCCGCATGCGAAGGGCCGGCAGTTCGACGTGATCAGCGAGGCGCGCGTCGGCGAGGAGCTCGTCGCCAAAGCGACCAGCACCTACCTGAAGATCGGGAAGGGCGGCGACAAGTCGCTCGAAGAAGACGGCGAGAAGATCGACTTCGCCGCGATCCCGCAGGTCTCGACCTGGTCGCTCCCGGGCGACCTCGGTCGCCGCTACGCGTCGGTCTCGGGTGACCGCAACCCGATCCACATGCACGACCTCACCGCCAAGGCGTTCGGCTTTCCCAAGGCGATCGCCCACGGCATGTGGACGAAGGCCCGCGCGCTCGCTGCCATCGACAACAAGCTTCCCGAGCAGTTCACGGTCGAGGTCGCTTTCAAGCGCCCGATCCTGCTTCCGTCGAAGGTCGGCTTCCACGTCGAAGAGACCGACGGCGGGCTCAACTTCAGCGTGCGCAATGCCAAGAAGGGCACCCCGCACGTCGACGGCACCGTCCGTAGCTGAACTGCAATAGCCTGCAGGCCATGCGTGTCGGAATCCTCGGTACTGGCATGGTCGCGCAGGCGATCGCACCTCGCATCTTCGACCTCGAGAACGAGGTCTGCGTCGGGGCACGAAGTTCGAACTCGCCGACGCTCGAGCCGTTCTCTGAGCAGGAGATGCTGGTCGGCAGCTTCGCCGAGGCGGCCGCGACTTCGGATCTCGTGATCAACGCGACCAACGGGAACCACTCCGTCGAAGCCGTGGCGTCGGCCGCGGAAGCGCTAGCCGGTAAGACGCTGATCGATCTCGCCAACCGGCTCGATCCCTCGCGCGGTATGGCCGCAGCCGCGCTTGCGTCGCCCGACAACTCGCTGGCGGCGGAGATTCAGGCGGCAGCTCCCGAGGCCAACGTGGTCAAGGCACTGAACACGATGAACCGCGACGTGATGGTCAATCCTTCGCTCGTCCCCGGAGACCACGTCGTCTTCATGAGCGGCGACTCGCCCGACGCCAAGGCAGAGGTGCGCAAGCTGCTGAGCGACTTCTGCTGGAGTGAGCGTCAGATCGTCGATCTCGGCGGCCTTGAGACGGCGACCGGCCCGGAGATGTTGATGCAGCTCTGGCTCGATGTCGCGGTCGCTCGCGGCGGGTTCGACGCCGGTCCGTTCAACTTTGCCATCAACGGTTAGAGCGCCACGACGAAGCTGCTGACCCGCTCGCCGTCGCGAGCTGCGGTCTTCGCCGCCGTCAAGGCGATGTCAGCGGCCGTCACGAGCTCGTCGGTCGTGCGGCCGTGCATGCCGTAAAGGGCGAAGCCAGCGCTTGCGCGCACCGATTTGTTCGAAGGCAGGTCCGACGCCGCGATGGCCTCGGTGACGGCGCTGACGAGCCGGCCGGCGAGCGCTCGTGCTGACTCGGCATCGACGCCGGGCGCGACGATTCCGAACTCGTCTCCGCCCAGCCGCGCGACGGTGTCGCCCTCGCGAGAGGCCTGCTCGAGGGCGTCTGCGACCAGCGCGAGCATGCGGTCACCGATGCGCCTGCCGTAGTTCGCGCTGACGCTCTTGAAGTTGCCGAGGTCGATCATCACGACCGCGAGCGATTCCGTGTCGCCGTACGAAAGCTGCTCAAGCTCGCTGCGCATCCGCTCCTCGAACGCGCGTCGGTTATTGGTGTTCGCGCGCGGGTCGAGCGTCGCCAGCTGGTCGGTCAGTCGGCCCGCTCGCAACAGGTAATAGTGGTTGTAATAGAGCACGACGAGCAGCGCGATCGCGATTCCGGCCCCGCCGAAGATGGATACGGCGTTGAACAATGTGAGCTCGGACGGTCCCGAGATGAGCAGCGTGCTCATGACGATCGAGAGTGTCAGGAGCGTCCCGGGTATCACCCACCGCAGTGGCAGGAACCACCCGGCGTAGATCAACAGGAACAGCGCGATCGGCCACGCGCTGCTCTGGGGTCCGCCCGTCGACAGGATCACGACGGCAAGCACGCAGCCGGCCGAGAAGTTGTCGAACAACTGCCGGGCGAGATTCACGCTCGGCGGCGTCACATAGCGGAACACCGACATCGCGAGCCCAACCGGAACCAGCACGGCAAGCACGGTCCAGTTGACCGGCGGCGTGTCGGGAACGAGCGAAGAGACGAGGATGCTGATCGTCGAAGCGGCCCAGGCGAGTCCCGCGAAGCGCACCTGTGCCGGCCGGTTCGACCAGCGAAGGTGATCGAACCGCCCCGTAGGGACAGGACGCACCGGCGCCGGTTCTGGAGCGAGGGCGATGCCGTCGGTGCCGCCGCCGGTCGCGGCTCGCGGCCGGACCTCGCGTTCGTGCGATGCCTTCTCGCGATACATCGAGTGGTCCGCCTCGCGAACGAGTTCTTCGAATGTGCGTAGCTTTGGCCCGGTGACTGCCGTACCGACGCTCGCGTCGATCGTCACCGGCGAGGCCTCTTCGCGGTCGATCGCCTCAAGCACGGCGGCGCGGAAGCGTGCGGCGGCCTTCTCGAGCTGGTCGGAGTCCGCGTCGGGAATCAGCGCGGTGAATTCGTCGCTTCCGGTTCTTGCGACCAACTGGCCTTCGCCGGCCGCCTCGGCCATCGCGCCGGCCGCGGCGCAGAGCAGGCGGTCGCCGTCGCGGTGTCCGCGCAACATGTTCGCGGCCCGGAATCCGTCGAGGTCGAGCAGGACGATGCCGGCCGGGCGATTGATCCGCTCATTGCGCTCGTCGAGCAGCGCTTCGGCGCGGCGGCGGATCATGCGCGAGTTCGGCAGCCCCGTCAGCGGGTCGCTGAACGCCGTGCGTTCGGCCGTCGCGATGGCCGACACTCGGTCCACGCGCAGTTCGTACAGAGCTAGTGCGACGCCCCAGATCACCGTGACAACCACGATGTCGTTGGACACCAGAAAGGGGGTGGTCGGGTCGTCGACGTTGGCGATTGTCACACCGATCACCGCCGCCGTCGCAACGATCAGCATCAACCGAAGCCCGCGGGGATTGAGGAACTGGCCCGAGTAGATCGACACGGCGACCATGGAGACGAAGAATCCCGCCACCGCACCCGGTCCGAAGAAGCTGAGGGTGAACCAGTAGGCGACCCCGAGAACGAGCGTGCCCGAGATCAGCTGAACAGTGCGCTGGTCGTCAAACCTGCGGATGACGGTGAGTTGGGCGACTGCGAAAACAGCGCTCGAGGCGATGATGATCACGCGGACGATCGACTGGAAAGGCGTGGTGGGTGCCGGATCCAGCGAACCCGCGAGCGACGCGACGATCGCCGTGGCGATCCACAACGCGGCACCGAGGTCGAGCACCAGATCGCGCTGCGTGACGCGCTCGATCGTGTATTCGGATTCGAATAGCGCGAGCTCGTCGCGGGCTTTGGATCGCGACGACTGGCCCCGCGTGACCGGCTGCGGTCGTCGCCGGTTAGTCAAGGCCGAATTTCCCGCGCATCTCCGGCGGCACGAGGTCGACGTACTCGCGGTGACGGTCGATGTAGCCGTTCACGTACGGGCAGAAGGGGAGCACGTCGTCGCCGTCGGCCTTCGCCTGCTCGAGCGCGGCGTGCACCAGCTGGCCAGCGAGTCCCTGACCCTCAAACGCCGGATCGATCTCGGTGTGGACGAAAGCAACGACGCCTGGGCGAGTCCGGTAGGCCGCAAATCCTGCGAGATCGCCGTCTACGGAAATCTCGAAACGCTTTTGCTCCGGACGGTTGACTACCTCGACGGCCATCCATGCAGGTTATGCGAGCGCGTTCACACTTGCTTTGGTGAGATTTTTCTACCGCAATCAGAGTAATCCGACGAGCCGATCGGACTGTCCGTCCGACTGTTCGGATCGCGCGTGCCGCGCAGGCGCGAATCCCGCTCTGCATTGCGGTTCTGGCGCCGGCTGCTGGGCGAAGGCGGTCTGGACACAGTCACCGACCGAGATTTTCGTCGCATTTTTGCGTGTCCGATCGGATGGTCAATCGCATTACTGCGTGTGTCCGCGACCCGGTATTGAGCCGCCAGGACCGACCGATTACGGGTAATACCCGGCGACGAAAAGCGGGACGGGACACCAATCGGGAGACAGGAAAATGCGGTACATCACATTTCTAATCACAGCCTGCATGATCGCGGTGATCGCCGTGGTCGCGGGCATCGCTCAGGCCCACGCGGAGACACCGGTCGCGAGCGCGGCGGCGCAGTCGCGTCAGAAGATGCAGTTGCCGGAGCTCTACTGCGAAGCGCTCGGCGCAGACGACTTTGAAGAGTCCACCGACGATCTCGGCGACGAGACCGACACCGTTCCGCTTGTCGATGACACGGGCGACTCGGGTGACGTGGCGACCGACGACGAAGGCGATGCGTCGGATGACTACAGCGGTACGGAGGAGGATGACGCCATCAGTGGCTCTGATGAGGCCGACGAGATCACCGGCGCCGGCGGGGACGATGTCCTCTGCGGCGAGGGCGGCGATGACCGGCTGAGCGGTGGGTCGGGAGACGACAGCATCGAGGCCGGTGATGGCAACGACACCGTTGTAGGCGGAACGGGACGTGACGACATCCTCGGCGAGAATGGCGACGATGTGCTCCGCGGCGACGCCGGGAACGACACGATCATCGGAGGCAAGGGCCGCGACACCATCAGCGCGGGAAAGGGCAATGACCGGATCGACGTCAAGGACGGAGTCCGCGACAAGGTCAACTGCGGTGCCGGCAAGGACACGGTCTACGCCGACCGCCGCGATGTGGTTGCAAAGAACTGCGAGCGGGTGAGGTAGCTCACTGCGGGCAGGCGCGCTGCCGTCAGATTCTTTATAGTGAAAACATCGTGGGCGACCGACCCGCTCGGATCGCGCAAAGTAGACGTATGCAGGAACTTCGACCGCTGTTCACAAGCGGTCGAAGCCGTTGGGACAGCCTGGATTTCAGAACGTGACCCGTGTCGCCCAAACCGCGCAGCAGCTTCTGGAGATTCTTCAGCTGCTTCCAGACGCCGCACTCGCGATCGACTCGGACGACAAGGTCGTCATCTTCAACGAAGAGGCCGCGCGGATCTTCGGCGACAGCTTGAAAGACCTTCCGCTCGATCAGATACTTCCCGGCGTCAACCTTGCTGCAAGGCAGCGGACCGCAGGCGACAAGCTCGAGCGGCCTGTCCGGCTCCGCAACGGGCTCGCGACGCATTTCACGATCAAGCGGGCTGAGGGTGAGCGATTCGAGGCCGATCTGAGTCTGGTCTCCGTCACGCCCACCGATACCGGACGACTCCGCCTGCTTCTCATCTCTGACGTGACCGATCGGGTGAGAGCGACAAAGAAGGCCCATACGTCGGAGCGCTTGGAATCGATGGGCTTGATGGCCGGGGGGATCGCGCACGATTTCAACAATCTGCTTGGCGTGATCATCAACTACTCGGAGTTTGCGCACGAGGGGGCGGAGGGCCTGCCCCAGGTCCAGGAGGACATCAGCCACATCCGCGCCGCCGCCGACAGCGCCGCCGACCTCACCGGCCGACTGCTGGAATTCACGCGGCAGGAGGCCGATCGCCCAACGGTTCTCGACGTGCACGCAGAGCTTGAATCGATGATGTCATTGGTTGAGCGCGTCGTGTCCGAGGCCGTCGCCGTCGAGTTGAATCTCACCGCCGCTCACAGCAAAGTCGAGATGAACTTGAGCCATCTCCATCAGATCGTGATGAATCTCAGCGCGAATGCACGAGACGCGATGTCTGGTGGGGGAAAGCTGATGATCCTCACAAGCAACGTCGAGATCGGGCCGGGCGATCCGCTGTGGAGCAACGACGAGTTGCCGAGCGGGGAGTACCTGATCCTGGAGGTGCTCGATGACGGTGACGGCATGGACGAGCACACCCGAACCCATGCGATCGAGCCTTTCTTCACGACCAAACCCAAAACGGTCGGCACCGGCCTCGGCCTGGCCACCGTGTTCGCCGCGGTTCAGCAGGCGGGCGGAAGCTTTTCGATCTACTCCGAACCTGGCTCGGGCACCTCGATCAAGATCTTTCTTCCGACCACGGATCAGATGGTCGAGGCGACGGAGGGCATCGATGTGTCCACCGACGGAAATGGCGAGCGGATACTCGTCGCCGAAGACCAGCCTGATCTGCGGGCAATGGTCGAGCGGTCGCTGGAAAGCGCCGGGTACCTCGTCAACTCTTTCCCGACGGCTGATGAGGCACTTGAACATGCGCGGCGACACAATCAGGACGTTGATCTCGTCTTGACAGACATGGTTATGCCAGGCATGCAAGCTGCCGAGTTCATCGAGCAATGCAAGACGGTGCTTCCCGGTATCCCGATCGTGATGATGTCGGGCTACTACGAGTACACCCCGGGATCAGAGCTGAAGACGCTCCCGTTCTTGCGCAAACCGTTCACCCGGGCTCAGCTGCTGACTGAGATCCAAGCCGCTTTGGGCGCCGAGGCAAGTGCATCGAGCCCTGAGGAGTCTGAGTAAAACATCTAACACACGGGTTCACACCTGAAATCACGGCACCGGAGAGGGAGCCCCAATGAGCGCCAGACCTGCGATCAGTGTCGTAATCGTCGATGACCACCCCCTGTTCGGTGAAGCGCTTGCGCGGGCTGTGTCAGCCCGCGATGACATGACCGTGGTCGCACAGGCCGCTTCCGGCGAGGAGGCGCTGGCCGCCGTGCGCGACCATTCTCCTGACGTGTGCGTACTGGATCTCGGTCTACCGGACATGGGAGGTGAGCGCGTACTCGAGCAGATCATCGAGGAAGGGCATCGAACGCGGGTGCTTGTCCTGTCCGGGGTCGTAAAGAGTGAGGTGGTTTACGACATGATCCAGGCCGGCGCCGGAGGGTTCGAGTTGAAGACCGCCGGTCCGGAAGAAATCGGCAGGGCCATCTCCGCTGTCGCCCGGGGCGAGACTTTTCTCCCCGAAGAGCTGCACAGCGGAATAGCCGAGCAGATTCGCTCGCACCGGGGCCAGGAGCAGCCGACGCTGAGTGAGCGCGAGACTGAGATTCTGCAACTGGTCAGCGACGGGCTTTCGGCGGCTGATATCGGCCACCAACTCGGAATGGCTGAGAGCACCACCAAGACCCATCTCGCGCGGATCTACGACAAGTTGAGCGTCTCGGAGCGTGCAGCCGCTGTTGCGCGGGCTATGCGTCTCGGATTGATCAACTAGGAACCCCGCCGCCCCGTTACCCTGATCAGCGCTTGGACAGGTGGCGGAGCGGTTGAACGCGCACGACTTGGCAATCGGCGCTGTGGCGGAACCCCGCCGCCCCGTTACCCTGATCAGCGCTTGGACAGGTGGCGGAGCGGTT
>CAYVWQ010000001.1:114258-461996 GCA_964455545.1 uncultured Thermoleophilaceae bacterium
CTGTCCGTCTATTCGAAGTTGGCCTGCACCGCGATGTCGAGAGACTTGTGGGTCTTCAGCCAGAGGAAGGGCTTTCCGAGGCGTTCCCTTTTGGCGTCGATTTTGGCGTAGACCTTGGTCAGGATGAAGCGGCTTCCGGCGGGTAGTGCTGCCGGGATTGCCGGTGGCATCGCCGGGACGTCGGGCACGTTGATCGTCATCACGCCCTTCTTTGTCACCGGCACGATCAGGTTGTACGAGACGCCGGCGAGCGGCTTGCTCATGCGCATCACGGCCAGCAGGCGTGCCTGTTCGCCGCTGCGCGTCTTGTAGTTGTAGAGCCGGATCGATCCGCTGACCGGGGCAAGGACGCCGAGCATCCCGACCGGTGCGAACGGCTGGCCGAAAATGCCGGTGAAGCTGCCGCTCCCGACCTTCGACCTGCTCGGGCAGCGCGCGGGGTTACCGTCGTTGGGCAGCTTGGCGCTGCAGCGCTTGAAGCGGTGGGCACGGCTGTTGAAGCGAGCGACCTTCGAGGTCACGACGATCGTGTTCAGGCGATCCGGCGTCAGCGCCGGATTTGCGCTCGTGTTTGTGATCGTCGCCTTCGCGTCGACCTCGCGGCCGACCTTCTCGCCGCCGGGCCCCTTGACAGTGATGTGCGCCGTGCCGAGTGCGGCCTCCGCACTGCCGGCGGCAAACGCCGTGGTAGACACAAGTACCGCCGCTGTCAGCAGCAGTCGAATCGTTCGATGTAGTCCCATTTGAACCCCCCTTGATTGACAGGGCGGCACGCTCAGGCGGCGCTTGCTTTACGAAAACCGCCCCGCTGGTTCAATAACAACTTCTGGGGTCCCGAGTTGCGGGCCCCACCTTGGGGTGCTTTCACATCAGTCGATTGGGCGCTTAGCCCTGCCATGATTGGCGTAGGGAGCCGCCGAGGGAGGGCGCCCCGAGCAACGATGATCGACCTGATCCTTTACGCAGTTCCGTTCTTCATCATCCTGCTGGTCACGGAGATGATCCTGCTGCGTCACGTCCACCATCACCCGGAGGACGAGGACGAGGCGCTCGACTTCGCGATGGGAATCGACGGACCGGTCGGATACGACGCCCGTGACACACGGACGTCGCTGGCGATGGGCATCGGAAACGTGATCATCAACTCGGTCTGGAAGCTCGCCCAGATCGCGATCCTCGCGGCGATCTACGAGTATCTGGCCCCGTTCCATTTCCCGGCGGACCAGCCATACACCTACGCGCTGCTCTTCCTCGCCGACGACTTCGCCTTCTACTGGTACCACCGCATCCACCATGAGGTGCGGCTGTTCTGGGCCCAGCATGTGGTGCATCACAGCAGCCAGCACTTCAACCTGTCGACGGCGCTGCGTCAACAGTGGGTGCTGATGACCGAGCTGCCTTTCTGGGCACCGCTCGCGCTGCTCGGATTCTCACCGGCGATGATCGTCGGCATGCACGCCGTGAGCCTGATGTACCAGTACTGGATCCACACGGAGACGATCGGAAAGCTCCCGCGCTGGTACGAGTTCGTTTTCAACACGCCGAGCCACCATCGCGTCCACCACGGCAGCAACCCGCAGTACCTCGATCGCAATTACGGAGGCATCCTGATCATCTGGGACCGGATGTTCGGCTCTTTCGAGCCGGAAGGCGAGCGCGTTCGCTACGGGCTGACGAAGAACATCCACACGTTCAATCCGTTCAAGGTCTTTGCCCACGAGTGGATCGCGATCTGGCGCGATGTCCGCGCGGCTCCGAAGTGGCGCGACAAGCTTGGCTACGCCTTCCGCGGCCCGGGCTGGCAGCCGGACAGCGAGGTCGACAAACGCGAGGCCGAGCGCGAGGAACCGCCGACGCGGGCTGCGGCCTAGCCGGTCAGGCGGCGAGAGGCACGACCGGCCACTCGCGCTCGCAGGAGGCGTCTTTGCCCTGAGAGCGGAAGTAGGCCTCGAGTGAGGCGGCCTGTTCGGCGGCCCAGAGGATCTGGGAGCCGTGCAGCTCTTTGAGTCCGACCTGAAGCTCCTCAAACTTCTCGCCCATGCGCCAGGCGACGCGGGCTGCGGCGATCGCGTCGGCGTCGGCTGCGTGAGCGTCGTCCTCGGAGAGGGCTACGCCATAGACCTTGCAGACCTCGGTCAGCGTGCGCTTGCCCTTGCGGAACTTCCACAGCTCTTTGTCGATGATCAGCGGGTCGATCACGAGCACTTCGCCGCGTGCTTCGAGCGGGATGATTCCGTGGCGGCGCGCCTCGCGGTCGAGCATCGTCAGGTCGTAGCGCGCGTTGAAGGCGACTACGGGCACACCCTGCTGCACCTCGGCGGCGAGCTTGTCGACGATCTCGCGCACGACTGCATCCGCCGGGCGCCCATGTGCGCGGGCATGTTCGGTTGTGATGCCGTGCACGCGCGCGGCGCCCTCGGGGATCTCGACCCCGGGATCGGCCAGCCACGACGTCGTTTCCGTGGGCAGGCCGCCGCCGACGACGCTCACCGTCGCCGTGACGATGCGGTCGTGCTGCGGGTCGACGCCCGTGGATTCGATGTCGAAGGCGGCCATCCGCCCGTGGTGCCAGTTGCTCATCTCTCTCGCAAACTAGCCGCGGGGCTGGACGTTCCCTGACATGAGAGAATGCGCGGATGAACAATCCGACACCCTTTCTGTGGATCAACGGCAGCCCCGCTGAGGCTGCAGACTTCTACCTCGACGTCTTCGCCGACTCGGAGAAGCTCTTTGAGATGCCCGGGGCCGATGGCCCGATGGGCGTGACTCTGCGGATCAAGCAGCTCGACATCGTCTTTTTCAACAACGGCGGCAGCGTCGGTTCGCTGGACATGGCGACGTCGCTGATGATGAAGTGCGCCGACCAGGCCGAGATCGACCATCTCTGGGAGAGGCTCGCCGAGGGCGGCGAACACAGCCAGTGCGGCTGGCTGACCGATCGCTTCGGCGTCTCCTGGCAGGTCATGCCCGAGAACATGCTGGATCTGACTATGGGCAACGACCCCGAGGGCGCGAAGCGCGCGACCGACGCGATGATGGGCATGACGAAGCTGATCGTCGCCGATCTCGAGGCCGCTTACGCGGGAAGCTGACTACTTCCCGCGTATCTCGACCGTGCTTACGCCGATCGGATCGTTCTGCGCGATCGTCGTCGTCTTGAAGACGCTCTTGAGCAGGCGTGAGCCGTCGAGCGTCAGCGTCATGTGAAGGTCAGCCAGCGTGATCCGGCGCGTCGCGGGGTCGACCTGGGTCTTGATCAGCGACGAGGTGATCAGGGCGAAGCGGATCTTTTTGCCGTTTGAGCGTGTGAGCGTGACGGCAGGGCGGCCCGAGGTGTTGACGATCGGGTTGCGCAGCTTCAGCGAGGCCTTGCCGCGCTTGAAGCTGAAGCCGCCGCCGAAGAAGATCTCGCCGGTGTAGTTCGACGGCTTCAGGTAGCCGCCGCCGAGGCCGGGGAAGATGAACTTGCCCTCGCTGGTTTTACCCGGCTTGAGCGGCTTGAGGGAGATTCCGAGGCTTGAGAGCTTCGTCGTGGTCGTCGCGTCGAGCTGCGTGCGGAAGCGGCCGCCGCCGGCGACTTCGATCTTGCGTGCGATCGAATTGATCGTCGCCACGCCGACCAGCTGGCCCGCGGTGAGCCGCTTGCTCTTCCTCAATCCGAGGATCTCGTTCACGCGGTCCGCCGCAGCGCCGGTCATGCGCAGGACGACCGACCGCACGTCGGTGTTGAAGCCGCTGCGCACGACTGTGCCCGGCGAAGCGTTGAACGCGGTCATCGCTTGGCCACCGACGGTCGCCGTGACGACGTTCGACGCGCCCTTCAGGAAACGCATGTTCGCGAAATTCACCTGCTTCGACTTTGCCTTCAGTCCGATCCCGCCGACCGTGCGGTAGCTGCCCTGGCCAGTCGCCTGGACGACGAGGCCGTCGCGAATCGGGATCGTGAACTGGGCCGTCGTGCCGGTGGCCGGGGTGACGAGGCGGGTGCTGACGCTTCGCGCCGCGAGCTTGTTGGTGAAGCTCGGTTCGACGGCGATGGTCACCGAGCCGCCACTGACGCTGACGTTTGCACCGGCCGGAGCAGCGAACGCCGCGGCGGCGAGGAGGACTGTGAGCGGGAGGACCCCGCGGAAGAGTGCGCGCATCTGCGCAACATACCCTGCAAAAGAGCGGAGAGAGAGGGATTCGAACCCTCGGACGACCTTACGACCGTCAACAGTTTTCGAGACTGCCCCGTTCAACCACTCCGGCACCTCTCCGCTGGAAAGCCTACAAAATCAACGCCGAGCGGCGAAGAAGTTGCGCAGCAGGTCACCGCAAGCATTCTCGAGCAGCCCGCCCTCGACGATCGGACGGTGGTTGAAGCGCGGCTCGCCTGTCACGTCGAGCACGCTGCCGCAGGCGCCGGCCTTCGGGTCGCTCGCGCCGTAGACGACGCGGGGGATGCGGCTGAGCACGATCGCGCCGGCGCACATCGAACACGGTTCGAGCGTCACGTAGAGCGTGGCGTCGAGCACGCGCCAGCTGCCGACGCTCTCGGCGGCGTGGCGCAGGGCCAGCACCTCGGCGTGGGCGGTCGGGTCCTGCAACAGCTCGCGCTCGTTGCGACCGACGCCGATCACCTCGCCGTTCTGGACGACGACGGCGCCGATCGGCACGTCGTCGTGGGCGGTCGCGGCCTGCGCCTGCTCGAGCGCGAGCTCCATGAACCGCGTGTCGTCGCCGCTGAAATCCACAACGCCAACGGTAACCCGCTGACCCTCGCCAAGCCGCAAATCCTCCAATCGACCATCCCGCGGGGTGGTCGATTGGAGGATTTGCCGCACGGCGGCGCGGGCGCGATCGCGATCAGTCGGCAAGGCTGCGTGCAACGTGTCGCCGCGAAGGCGGCGACGGTCCATCAGCGACTTCTGCCGCACTACGGTGTTCCATTCTGTGAACGCGCGCGCAATCGCGCCGCCGAATCAGAACCTTTCGCCCGATGCCGATCGATCTCACCCTCCGCAGCGGCGCCCGTACTGGTGCCCTCGCAGTCGCATTTGCGATCTGCGCGACGTTGCTTTTCGCCGCCCGCGCCGGCGCCGGCGAGGTGCGTGGATTCGATGATCCGGCAGGTACCTACGCCGCCGGCTCGGTGATCGTCGGTTTCGACAAGGACACGTCTGCGAGCGACGGCACGGCAGCGATCGCGAGCGCCGGGGCCGGCTCCGCCAAAGCGGCAGGGCCGCGCAGCGCGGTGGTCTCGGTCCCCTCAGGGCAGACCCTCAGGGGCGCGGCCAAGAGGCTCGCAAGGAAGAAGGGCGTCGCGTGGGTCAAGCCCAACTACAAGCTGCGCACCAGCGCCGACTGGACCCCCAACGACCGCGGCGCCGTCGACGTCGCCGGCGGCTGGGAAGCGCTGCAGTGGAACTTCGTGACCACCTACGGAATCAACGTCAAGCCGGCCTGGAGCCGCCTGCGTGAGCTCGGAAAAGACGGCGGAAAGGGCGTCGTGGTCGCGGTGATCGACACCGGCGTCGCATACGAGAACTACGGCAAGTTCAAGCGCTCTCCCGATCTGGTCGGGCTGAAGGTGCGCCGTCCCTACGACTTCCTCGACCGCGACAAGCACGCCAACGACCGCAACGGCCACGGTACCCACGTCGCCTCGACGATCGCCGAGGCGACCGACAACGGCACCGGCGTGACCGGAATCGCCTACGGCGCGACGATCATGCCGCTTCGCGCGCTCAACGCCCGCGGCGTCGGCAGCGAGGCGACAGTCGCCAAGGCGATCCGATACGCCGTCAGGAACGGCGCGAAGATCATCAACCTCTCCGTCGAGTTCGACGTCTCACTCGGCCAGCGCGACCTGCCGGTGATTCTCTCGGCGATGAAGTACGCGCGCATGAAGGGCGTACTGATCGTCGCAGCGGCAGGCAACCAGTCAGCTTCCAAAGTCGCCTACCCGGCTCGCAGCGGCTATGCGCTGGCCGTGGGTGCCACGACATACAGCGGTTGCCTCGCCGACTACTCGGATGAGGGCCGCGGCCTCGACCTCGTCGCCCCCGGCGGTGGTGGCGACACGCCGGACTTCGACGCCTCGAACACCGCCAGCACCGACCGCACGAACTGCAGCTTCTCGCACGACTCGCCGCCGATCTACCAGGTGACCTTCCGCGGCAGCGTCTCGCGCTTCTACCTGCCGGGCATCTACGAAGGCACCTCGATGGCCGCGCCGCACGTGAGCGGGACCGCGGCGCTGGTGATCGCCAGCGGGGTGATCGGCGCGAAGCCGTCGCCGAAGGCTCTGACCAAGCGGATGATGGCGACGGCCACCGACCTCGGCGTCGCCGGTTACGACAGACGATACGGCGCAGGCATCGTCAACGCCGGCAATGCACTGCTCGCGCCCTAGCCGCGGCTAGGTCGTCCGGACGATCAGCACCGAGCAGGGAGCGTGGTGCGAGATCTTGTTCGGCACACTGCCGAGCAGGAAGCGGCGTGCACCGGCCATGCCCTTGTTGCCCACGACGATCAGGTCGGCCGATTCTTCCTCGGCCACGTCGAGGATTGCGTCGGCAGGGTTGCCCTGGCGCGCCGTGATCTTCACGTCGATGTTGCGCTCCTTCAGCGGCGCGGCGACCTGACCGAGCATCGCGTCGACGTCCTCGCGCTCATTGATCGACCACTCCACGTCTGACGGCGCCTCTGCGCGCTCTTCCTTCAGTCGGGCGTTCGAAACCGGGTCGAATGCCGAGACGATCACCAGCGACGCGCCGAGCTTCTCGGCGAGGTCTCCGGCCTGTACGACTGCCTGTGCTGCTGTGTCAGAACCGTCGGTCCCGACGATGATCTTCTCAATCAATGCTGCCTCGCTCAAGTCGAATTCGTTTGCGCGGGTCGATCATAAGGGAGCGGGGCGGCGGCGTGTGCGCGCGGCGTCACGGTTAGAGTGACCGCCCGTGCAGCGCAACTGGATCATCATGCAGATCATCATCGTCGTACTCGTGGCGACTGGAATGATCATCGCGGCAACCAAGCTCTGGCTGTAGACGGCACGAAAAAGGCCGCACCCGAAGGCGCGGCCTCTCCCTTCAAACGGTGTTGACGCGGACTACTTCTTGACCGTCAGCTCGGTCTCGTAGCCCTTGTCGCGGTTGTTCTTGTAGGAGTCGAAGATCGTGTACTTGCCTTCCTTCACCGCGACGGTGAGGCTGGTGGACCGACCGGGCTTGACCGGTGCGCCCTCGACGTTGTCGTACTGGCCGCCGTCGATGCCGACGCCGTGCTGACCCTTTGCGTCAGACGGGACGGAGACCGTGATCTTGATCGTGCCGGGCTTCGCGGTGGCGGTCTTCTTGTTGAAGCCGTCGTTCTCGGCGACGAGGTCGATCGAACTTGAGATCTCCGGCGTCTTGGCGGTTGCGCCCGGATCTTTAGAGCCGTCGCCGCAGCCCGCGAGCAGCAGCAGAGCGAGCAGCGCCGCGAAAGCCGTCGACAGGCGAGCTGCGTTCATACGGTTGGCTGCTGAATATTTGACTGGCACGGTTGTATTACCTCCCGGAAAGGGTCCCCCATTGAACTGACAAAGACGTGCGGAGATTACAGCGCACGCGGCGGCGGCGGACGATTCCTAACACGCCTTTAACCCGTGTTCAGACGGCCGCAAAGGACGGCCAGAGCGTGTCGATGACCTTTTCTGCCCAGTCGTCGGGGAAGTCGAGGCCCCGCGTGTCGCGCACGAACCAGCTCCCGTTGAGCAGGTCGAGAGCGAGTTCGAGGTCGAGATCCGGACGCACCTCGCCGGCCTCGATCCCCTCGCGCAGGATCGTTCTCGCCACCTCGACGCGTGGGGCGATCGTCCGCTTGCGGTGCAGTTCGACGATTTCGGGATGCCGCTCGATCTCGGCGAAAATCTGGCGCTGGATGTTCAAGCCGCCGCCCTCGATCATCTTGCGGCGCGTGTCCTCGAGGAGCTTCGTGAGGCGTTCGCGGGCCGTCCCCGCGTAGTCGACCGCTTCCGGCCGGCGAACGGCGGCGATCGCCGCCGTGACGAGGTCGGCCTTGCTCGACCAGCGGCGATAGATCGTTGCCTTGCTCACGCCGGCGGCGCACGACACGTCGTCGATCGTCATGCCGGCGAGTCCTCGCTCTTTGAGCTGCGTCAGCGTGTGGTCGAGGATGCGCGCGCCGACCTCCGGGTCGCGCGGACGGCCTGGACTGCGCGTCGTGCCCACAGCGCTCAGTCCGCGACGATCGGTTGAGCTTCCGGTCCGTGCGGGACGAAGTCCTGCGGGCGCACGAGCAGCACCGAGAGCAGCGCGCCGACGAACGAGATCGCGGCGGCGACGTAGAAGATCGAGTGGTAGCCGGAGATGAACGCCTCTTTGCCCGCGGCCGCAGCGGTCTCCTGGACGTTGGACGGCAGCTTGGTGACGATCTCGTTGAACGCGCCCGAGGTCACTCCCTGTCCGAACTCCTTCGCCTGGCCCGCTGCGGGCGTCCCCTTCAGCGAGTTGGCGAGGCTGTCGTTCACGTGCGCCTGGAAGATCGCGCCGAGTCCGGCGATTCCGGTGGCGATGCCGATCTGCCTGAACGTCGAGTTGATGCCCGAGCCCATTCCGGCCCGCGCCGGCGGCACCACACCGACCGCCGTCGAGGCCAGGGGCGGGTTGACCATGCCGATACCGACGCCGGCGATCGCAAAGCCGGGGAGCAGGAAGGTCCACTTCGACTCGGCGTCGATGCCGGCCATCAGCAGCGCGCCGACGCCGATCAGGAACAGGCCGCCGCCGAGGAACCAACGCGGTTGGATCTTGGCGGTCAACTTTCCGGAGATCGGTGCGACCACGAACGACAGAAGCGTGATCGGCAGGAAGCGGATCCCGGCCTCGAGCGGAGTGAAACCGAGCACGTTCTGGATGTACAGCGTGATGTAGAGGAACAGCGAAAACATTCCGGCCGAGAGCGCGAACGCTGCGATTGACGCGCCGAGGAAGGCGGGTAGCCGGAAAAGCTTCATGTCGAACAGCGGATGCGACTTGCGGCTCTCGATCACGAGGAAGGCGATCACGAGCAACAGCGATCCGACCAGTTGAAGCACGATCCGCGTGCTGCCCCAGCCGAGCTCGTTGCCTTTGATCAGGCTGAGCACGAGCAGGAATAGTGATCCGCTGAACGTGACCATCCCCGCCCAGTCGATCCCGTACCCATGCGGGTCACGCGACTCGGCGACCTTGCTCAACGTGAGAAAGATCGCAGCGATGCCGATCGGGATGTTGACGAAGAAGATCCATTCCCAACCCGGGCCGTCGGTGATCACGCCGCCGATCAAAGGGCCGATGGCAACGGCGCCGCCGGTCACGGCGCCGAAGACACCGAAAGCCGTCGCACGCTCGGGGCCTTGGAAGGCGTTGGCGATCAGCGCCAGCGAAGTCGCGAACATCATCGCGCCGCCCGTGCCCTGGACCGCTCGTGCGATGTTCAGGACATCGGGATGCTTGGCTAGCCCGCAGGCCAGTGACGCACTGATGAACACGCCGAGCCCGATCGTGAAGATCAACCTGCGGCCGACGAGGTCGGCTACTGAACCGAAGGCCAGCAGGGTCGCGGCCAGCGTCAGCGAGTAGGCGTCGACGACCCACTGCAAGTCGCTGAACGATGCATTCAGCTCACGCCGGATGTCCGGTAGTGCGACGTTGACGACGGTGATGTCGAGCAGCAGCATGAAGATCGCGATCGATACCGCGCCGAGTGTCCACCACTTGTTGTTGTCGGAGCTTTCCATCTGGCCTCTCAGTTCAGAGCGAGGGGGAATTACGAAACTTGTTCGTACCGTATCACCGACCTATCCTCAACGTGGTGGAGGAGCAGTCACAGGACGTCGCGTTCGTGCGCCGGGTGACGGATCTCGACGAGGTCGAGGCCCGCGTGCTCGGCTGTCTGATCGAGAAACAGCGCACCACGCCCGACTCCTATCCGCTCACGCTCAACGCTTTGCGCCTCGCCTGTAACCAGTCGACGAACCGCTCGCCGGTCGTCGACTACGACGAAGATCAGATCCACACGGCGCTGCAGGGACTCGGACGACGCGAGCTGACCCGCAACGCAAGCGGTCACGGCTCGCGGGCTTCGAAGTATCGCCACCTGGTCGACGACCGGCTTGTGCTCGATGGCGCGCAGCAGGCCGTGCTTTGTGTACTGCTGCTGCGCGGAGCCCAGACGCCGGGTGAGCTGAAGACTCGCACCGAACGCCTCCACGACTTCGACGGGATCGACGAGGTCGAGGCGGTACTCGGCTCGCTGATCGAACGGGAGATGGCCGAGCAACTGCCGCGTCGCCCGGGCGAGAAGCAGGTTCGCTATCGCCAGCTGCTCACCGGCGACGACGAGTTCGAGCCGGAACGTGAACACAACGAGACGGGGTCGCGTCCGGCGCCGGACGATGAGCTTGTCGAGCTGCGGGCACGGGTCGAACGGCTCGAAGCCGAGTTCGCCGAGTTGCGCGACCGCCTCTAGTCTCAAGGAAGATGTACTCGCAACCGCAGCATTTCGAAACCGCCGTGATCGGCGCTGGTTTCTCCGGCCTGGCGATGGCGCGCTCGCTGACCAAAGCAGGGCGTACGGATTTCGTTGTGCTCGAGAAGCGCAATGACGTCGGTGGCACCTGGCGCGACAACACGTACCCGGGAATCGCCTGCGACGTGCCGTCGAATCTCTACTCGTACTCGTTTGCACTCAACCCGGACTGGTCGCACAGCTACTCGGGCGGACGCGAGATCAATGACTACATCCGCTCCACGGCAAAGAAGCTCGATCTGCTCAAGTACATCCGCTTCAACACGACAGTCGAATCCGCTCGATGGAACGACGAGGCGCAGCATTGGGAACTGGCGACCAGCGGCGGCAGACTGACGGCGAAATACCTGGTGCCCGCGATCGGCGCGCTCTCGGAGCCGCAGATTCCGCAACTACCAGGCATCGAGAACTTTGCCGGCGAGACCTTTCACTCGGCGCGCTGGGATCATGCTTACGACCTCAAAGGGAAGCGGGTCGCTGTCGTCGGCACCGGCGCCTCGGCGATCCAGTTCGTGCCCGAGATCCAGCCGCACGTCGGTGAGCTGCACCTCTTCCAGCGCACGCCTCCGTGGATCCTTCCGCGCTCGGCGCGCAAGCTCACCAAGTTTGAGCACAAGCTCTTTCGCTACCTGCCGTTCACGCAGAAGCTCGTGCGCGCTGCCATCTATTCGACGCTCGAACTTCGTGTGGTCGCGTTCGTGAAGTACTCGCGCCTGATGCGCGTCGCGCAGCCGCTGGCAAAGGCGAACATTCGCCGGCACATCAGGGACAAAGAGTTGCGCAAGAAGGTCACGCCCGACTTCGTGATCGGCTGCAAGCGCATCCTGATGTCGAACAACTACTACCCGGCGTTGACGCGGCCGAACGTCGAGGTGATCACCCACGGCGTCGCCGAGGTGCGCGAACACAGCGTCGTCACCACCGACGGGAGCGAGCGCGAGGTCGACGTGATCATCTGGGGCACCGGCTTCCACGTGACAGAGAATCCGCAGTGGGACAGCTTCACGGGCCGCGACGGCCGCTCGCTCACCGAGACCTGGTCGGAGCGCGGAATGGAGTCGTATCTCGGCACACTGATCCCGAACTTCCCGAACATGTTCAACATCATCGGCCCGAACACGACGCTCGGTCACAGCTCGATGGTCTACATGATCGAGTCGAACGTCGACTTCATCATGAGCGCGCTCGACTTCGCTGAACGCTCGGGGGCCGGGAGCATCGAGGTGACGCGCGAGGCCGTCGACGAATTCGAACGGGACCTGGTGCGGCGCACGGTCGGGACGGTCTGGACATCGGGGGGGTGCTCCAGCTGGTACCTCGACTCGTACGGACGCAACACGACGCTGTGGCCGGACTTCACTTTTCGCTACCGCAAGATGTGCCACGAGTTCGATCCCGCGCTCGTCACACTGCGTTCAGCGCCCGCGCGCTTGGACGAGCCGGCGGCTGTGTAGCGCAGTTCGCCGCGCGAACCGCTAAAAATGGGCGCATGACTGACTCGACTCCGCCGGGCGACGGCCCGCCGCCACCGCCCGAAGGAACCGTCCCGCCGCCTCCACCGCCGCCGGGCACGACGCCACCGTCCGAGCCACCCCCCGGCACGCCGCCTCCCCCGGGCACTGGCAGCACACCGCCCGAGGGATACCCGGTCAATCTCGAGATCGAGTACCAGGACCGCGAACTCAACCGTCTGACCACCGCGTTCCGCATCTTCACGGCGATCCCGATCCTGATCATCATCAGCCTGTTCGCGCCCGGCGGAGAGGCGTACGGCGGCTGGGATCCGCTGTTCTTCGCCTACGGCGGGGTCGCGTCCCTGATCGTGGCGCCGACGGCGCTGATGATCATCTTCCGCGAGAAGTATCCGCGCTGGTGGTTCGACTTCAACTTCCAGCTGCTGTCATTCATCAACCGCATCGCCGTCTACCTGCTGTTGATCGACGACCGCTACCCGTCGACCGATGACGAGCAGGGCGTGAAGCTGACGATGCACTACCCGGATGTGCAGCCGGAGCTGAATCGCTACGCGCCGATCTACAAATGGATCCTCGCGATCCCGCACGTGATCGTGTTGTTCTTCGTCGGCTTCGGCGTGCTGGCCGCGACGATCTACGCGTGGTTCGTCATCCTGTTCACCGGGCGCTACCCGCGCGACGTGTATGAGATCGTCTCGGGTTACCTTCGCTGGTGCACACGGGTCAACGGCTACGCGTTCCTGATGGTCACCGACGAATACCCGCCCTTCAGATTCAGCCCGTAACGGGACGAACGTTCGTACGAGGTCGAATAAGATCAATGGCTCATGGAAGCTTCGACCTCAAGTCCGGCCAAAGGGACCCGCGAACGGATTCTCGACCACTCGGTCCAGATCGCATCCCGTGAGGGACTTGAGTCCTTGACGATCGGCCGGCTCGCCTCCGATCTGGGCATGAGCAAGAGTGGCCTGTTCGGCCACTTCGGTTCGAAAGAGGAGTTGCAGCTCGCGACGATCGACGCCGGCGCCGAGATCTTCGGGCGCACCGTGATCCGTCCGGCGAAGGACGAGCCGGCAGGCGCGGCGCGCCTGGCGCGCCTCGTCTACAACTTCGTCGACTACCTCGAGCAGGCAACTTTCGAGGGCGGCTGCTTCTGGGGCTCGGTCTCGGCCGAGTTCGACAACCGCCCCGGTCCCGTGCGTGACATGGTCAAGGAGAAGCTCAGCGTGTGGCTCGACGTGCAGCGCGAGCAGGCCGCAGCGGCAGGGGTCGATGACCCGGAGCAACTCACCTTCGAGCTGTACTCGATCTGCCAAGGGGCGAACTCGATGTACCAGCTTTACGGCGACGCGGCCGTATTCGACCGCGCCCGCGCCACGCTTGCCCGGCTGCTTCCGGACGCTTGATCTACCCGAACGCGCTTCCTTGCGCGTTACGCGGGGTTTTTGATTGAGAAAGTCCCATCAGACGCCGACACAGGAAGTGAAGGCGCGTTCGAACCCGCATGGACACGCAAGACACTCCGCGACACCGCCGGACGGCGGCCAACGCGCGCAGCGCGTTCGTTCTCGCATGCCTGCTGTCCTTCGCGGCGCTGCTGCTTTCGTTCGGGGCTCGCCCGGCGCACGCGGTCGGCCCGGAGGGACCGGTGGTGACGATCGGTGGCCTGCCGGACCCGACGAAGACGACAACGACGGTGACGTTCACTGTCAGCGAGCCGGCCTCCGGAGTCTTCTGCTCGATCGACGGCAGTCCGTGGTCGGCGTGCGATTCGCCGCTCCAGCTCTTCAGTCTCACCCAGGGTGCGCACTCGCTGTCGATCTATGCGGTCGACGTCGAAGGAAACGTCGGCGCGACCAGCACGCACGATTGGATCGTCGACACGACCCCGCCGCCGGCGCCGCTGCTGATCGAGCCGCCGGACAACACTCTCAGCAACAACGCGCTGCCGACCTTCACCGGGACGGCCGAGCCGCTCGCGCTCGTACGCGTTTACGACGCAAGTCTCTCGATCGGCAGTACCCACGCTGACGCCGCCGGCCTCTGGAGCTTCACCCCGGACACTCCGTTGGCCGACGGGCTGCATTCGTGGCGCGCCCGCGCGTTCGATGCCGCCGGCAATGCCAGCGCCACATTTTCGGTGACGCGCAGCCTGCGGATCGACACCGTGGCGCCGGCCGCTCCGACGATCGCCTCGCCGGCCGCCGGCGCGCACGTGAACACCCGTACGCCGGTGGTCGCCGGCATCGCCGAGCCGGGAACCACGGTCGCGGCGTACGTCGGGGCCTCGCGCCTGTGCACCACTTCGGCGTCTCCTTCCGGCACCTGGTCGTGCACGTCGACGGTCTCCCTTCCAGACGGGACCTTGACCCTGCGCGCGTCTGCGCGAGACGCCGCCGGCAACGAGAGCCCAGACAGTGAGCGGGTATTCGAACTCGACGCGACGCCGCCGGATCCGCCCGTGATCACCGCCCCGGCCGACGGTACGTTCACGAACTCGGTCGATGTGACTATCACCGGCACTGCCACACCCTTGAGCGCGGTTGACCTGACCGGTGCCCCGGGTGGGCCCTACCACTTGATCGCGGGCGGCGATGGCGCGTGGTCGATCGACCTCGCCGGGCTCGCCGACGGTGCGTTCACCGTCACCGCGCAGGAGACGGACGATTTCGGAAACGCCAGCGAACCCTCGTCGCCGGTGACCGTCACCGTCGACACAGTGGCCCCGACGGCCACGATCACCGCCCACCCGCCAGCACTGTCGAATGACGCGACGCCGGCGTTCGGCTTCAGCGCGGACGAAGACGCGACCTTCGAGTGCTCGCTCGACGGCTCCGCTTACGAGAGCTGCGCCGCCGAAACTGAATTCCCCGCGACGACGGAAGGCGCGCACACGCTGACCGTTCGTGCCACCGACCCAGCCGGCAACATCGGTCCCGAAAGCGATCCGTTCAGCTGGGAAATCGACCTGACCCCGCCGAGCGCTCCCGTGATCGCGTCTCCGGTCGACGGAGCCGCGGTCAGTGACCCGCGGCCGGGCTTCTCGGGATCTGCGACGCCTGGTGACTCCGTCGAGCTGGTACTCGGCGGCCAGGTCGTCGGCGAGAGCACCGCAGACGGGTCGGGCGAATGGACGATCACGCCAGGGGAGGACCTGCCGCAGGGCACGCAGCTCGTGACCGCCCGTGCGGTCGATGCTGCAGGAAACGCGAGTCCCGAGAGCGAGCCGGTAGAGGTCCGCATCGATTCGGTTCCGCCCGACACCACGTTCATCGAAACCCCGCCCCAGTACACGAGTGCGGCGACGGCGCAGTTCAAGTTCGATGCCGACGAACCCGGGGCGACCTTTGAGTGCAAGCTCGACGACGATGACTTCGCGGCGTGCGGCAGCCCGGCCGACTTCGCCGGTCTGAGCGAGGGCCTCCACACATTCAGCGTTCGGGCGACCGACGACCTGCTCAACGTCGAGACTGCCCCGGCGGTCTGGAGCTGGACGGTGGACCGGACGCCGCCGCAGGGGACAAGCGTCCTGCTCGAGGACTCGATCGGCGACGACGGCGTTCCCACCTTCGCGATCTCGGCAAATGAACCCACTGCATCCGTTCGCTGCAAGATCGACAACCAGGCGTTCGTCGACTGCTCGGGTGACTACAAGCCCGACGGTGTCACGGCAGGCGTGCACGCGCTGACGATCCGCTACACCGACCTCGCAGGCAACTGGGACGACCAGGTGATTCCGTTCCTCGTCACTCCGAACGAACCGACGGGTCCGACAGGGGAGCCGACCGGCCCGACGGGGGAGCCGACGGGTCCGACCGGCGAGCCGACCGGCCCGACAGGGGAGCCGACCGGTCCGACCGGAGAGCCGACCGGCCCGACCGGCGGAACCGCGCCCACCGGCGACGCCGGTGGAACCGGCGGCGGCAGTTCGTCGGCCGACGGCCCGTCCACCGGCACGCCGCGGCTCGCCTGTTACTTCTTCGGCCGCCCGGGAACCGGCGTCGGACGCATGTCGATCTCGAAGGTCTCCGGATCCGGAAGGAAGCTCACCCTGTCGCTCAAGCCCGGCTCCCCGGCCGTCGCGCGGGTGCGGGTGATCGCGGGCGGCAGGTCGGCCGGAGGCGGAGATTTCCTCGTCCTCAAGCGGACGAAGGTGAGCTTGAAACTGAAGCGTCCTCTGAGCGGCGCGTTCGAGATTCGAGCGGCGTTTGAGACGACGAAGCTGCAGTGGGGCACGGCGAGGATCGACGGAGCCGCGAGCGGCGGGTACCGCGCGCTCGGGAACTCCTCGGTCGTTGACGAGTGCCAGCCGGGGGACGGGGACCGTTTCGCGAAGCTGAGGGTGTCGGCGAAGGCCGCCAAGAACCGGCGGTCGGTGGCGTTCTCGCTGGGCGCCGCACGCCCGGGACTGGTGCAACTGAAGGTGTTCCGCGGCGACTCCGACAATCCGATCGCGACGGGCGTGGCCGCGTTCGGCGCGGGCAAAGGACAGAAGTTCACGCTGAGAGTGAACAAGTCACTCCCCAAGGGCTCGCTCGGCTGGAGCGCCGACGCGGAGTCGCTGGATGGAGCCGAGCAGAACTTCGGCGGCAACTTCGCGGTTCGCTGAGAAGATTCGCCCGGCTCTTGACAACTCTCGATTCCTGAGTTAATTTGTTTCTGACTGACGTTCCCGCGCCACGGACAAGGTGCGGGCGCCGAGCAGTCGCCGCGGGCGTGTTTGCCCGCTTTTTTTTGCTTTTTTCGACACGGACGTCGAGGGAAGCATGGCCCGGAACGACCATCCTGAGCCGGGCGACACCATCACTGGACCAAAAGGACCGAATCAAGTGAATCTCGGATTCGACAACGACGCCGCCCGGATGCGTGCGCCGTTCAAGTTCATCGCGGCGGCACTGGTCGTGACCGCCCTCTTCGCAGTTCAGCTGCTCGCGTTCAGCCCGAACGCCGAGGCGGCCGCAGCCCCGAAGACGTGTGAACAGGCTCTCAAGCAGTTCAACAAGACGCTGTCGTTGGTGGCGAAGCGCCGCATCGCAGTCATCGTCGCGCGTAAGCACGGCAAGAAGGCCGTGAAGCGCGCCAAGAGCTCGCTCAAGCGCGCGAACAAGACCCGCAACACGCGTTACAAGCAGCTCAAGAAGATCTGCCTCGGCACCGGTGAGACCTCCGCGCTGAGCGGTGAGTGCTCGCTGGCGATCACGAACCTCGAGCGTTCGATCAACCTCAACTTCAAGCGCAAGTACGCGTACAAGAAGATTCGCGGCACGGCTCCGGCCGACCGTAAGAAGAAGCGTCGCCTGAAGACGCAGTTGAAGAAGCTCGCCGACACGATCAAGGTCCAGACGACACAGTTCTCGACGGCCTGTGGCGGTGACACCGGCAACGGCGGTGGCAACGGCTCCGGCGGCAACGGCGGCGGCAACGGCAACGGCAACGACGGCAACGGCGGCGGCAACGCCGACACGACGCCTCCCGGCCAGGTCACCATCACCGGTCCGGCCGGCCCGATCAGCGACGACACCCCGACCTTCGAGATCACCCCGCCGGCAGGCGAGGAGGGTGGCCACATCGAGTGCAAGATCGACGATGGCGAGTACGCCACCGTCAGCTCACCGTGGACGACTCCCGAGCTCGTCGACGGCACCCACACGATCACCTGCCGTTACGTCGACGCCGCCGGCAACGCGGGCGACCCGACGACCGTGACGGTGACGATCGACACGACCGCCCCGACCGGTGGCCCGACCATCGAGGTCCCGGGCAGCGGCAACGGCGGCCAGAACAACGGCGACAACCCGACTGTGATCGTCACGCCGCCGAGCGGCGAGACCGACGGCCACCTCGAGTGCAAGATCTCGGGCGCCGGCTACAACGGCGAGTTCGCGGTGTTCACCACCGTCACATCTCCGTGGACGCTCCCGGCGCTGCCGGAGGGCACATACACGATCACCTGCCACTACGTCGACGAGGCCGGCAACGCCGGACCCGACAGCTCGTACACCCTGGTGATCGACCGCACCGCTCCGGGCGCGCCGACCGTCACCGGTCCCGGCAACCCGACCAACGACAACACGCCGCAGATCACGGTCACGACCAAGGAGGCCGGCGGCACCGTCAAGTGCAAGGTCGACGGCGGTTCGTACGTCACGGTCACCTCTCCGTTCAGCACGGCAGCGCTTTCCGACGGTTCGCACGTCGTCACGTGCACCCAGACCGACGCTGCCGGCAACACCAGTCAGACCGGATCGACCACGGTTGTCGTCGACACGACGGCGCCGGGCGCCGTCACGATCAGCGGTCCGCAGGGCGCGACCAGCGACACGACGCCGTCGTTCAACCTCAGCGGTGCGGCCGCGGGCGACAAGTACCAGTGCAAGACCGACGGCGGTTCGTACGCCGACTCGGGCGCTGTCTACACCACCGCAGCGCTCGCCGACGGCACCCACACCGTCACCTGCCGCCTGGTTGACGGCGCCGGCAACACCGGCGCCGGCACCAGCGCATCGGTCACGATCGACACCGCGGCCCCGGGCTCGGTCACGATCACCGGTCCGTCTGTCACCAACGACACGACGCCGACGATCACGATCACCTCGTCCGCGACCGGCGGTCACATCGAGTGCAAGGTTGACAGCGGCTCGTTCCAGACCGTCACCTCGCCGTGGACGCTGCCGGCTCTCTCCGAGGGCACGCACACCGTCACCTGCCACTACGTCTCTGGTTCCGGTGTGACCGGCGCGAACTCGACCTACACGGTCGTGATTGACACGACCGCCCCGTCGGCCGTGACGATGACCGGGCCGAGCGGCCTGACCAACGACAACACGCCGACCTACACGCTCGGCGGCGGCACCGGCGGCACGATCCAGTGCAAGGTCGACGACGGCAGCTACGCCGCGGTCGCCTCGCCGTACACGACCGCCGCGCTCTCGCAGGGCGCCCACACGATCACCTGCCGCGCGGTCGACGCCGCCGGCAACCAGACCGCCGAGACGGCCAAGTCGATCACGGTCGACACGCAGGCCCCGACGCTCACGCTCGCCGACGGCACCCCGCGCTGGGACGGCAAGCACACGTTCACGTTCACGACGAGCGAGGCGGCCACGGTGCAGTGCAAGGTCGACAGCGGTTCATACGCCACCGTCACCTCTCCGTTCACGACGGCGACGCTGTCCAACGGCACCCACACCCTCACCTGCGTCGCGACCGACGCGGCCGGCAATGCCACGAGCCCGGTCGTGAAGAGCTTCGGCGTCTTCACCGACCCGGTCGCGGTGAGCAAGAGCGGCGGCTTCCAGTGGGGCCTCGCCTGCACCGGCAGCGCGACGCTGAACTCGCTGCTCGGCTGTCCGGACGACACGCTCTCGATCGCGATTCCGGCCAACCCGAACGGCCTGACCGGCACTTACCTGGTCGACCTCAGCGGTCAGATCAACGGTCTCTGCAACCTCGCCGGCCTCGGTTCCACGTACACCATGTACATCCTCGTCGACGGCGTCTCGGTCGCCAGCGACTCGGACTTTGCGGGCATCGACCTGCTCTGTCTGAACAAGAAGAACCTCGCCGCGACGGCGAGCAGCCTTTCGCTCTCGGCGGCGACGGGCCACACGGTTCAGCTGAGCCTGAGGAGCAGCGCTTTCCTGAGCATCCTGCCCTCGGTCTCGAGCAGCAAGCTGACCGCCTCGATCCACCACTGATCGACCGATCGGGGATTCGGCGGCCGGGGTGATCCCCGGCCGCCGATCCGATCGGCCCCGGTAGCCGCCAGCCGATCGCGGTCGTAGGATCGGCCGGTGGCCGGCAGCGAGACTCAACGCGTCGAACGGATGATCGACGGCCTCGTCGGGCTGAGACGAGTGCGCCAGTTGCTGCCGGGAAACGTCGACGTCGATCGTGCGCTGACGGGACTCGAGGAAGCACTGGGCGGAGCTGTGTCACAACGCGTGGCAGCTCGCGCCTTGGGCATCCCGCACCCGGAGCTCTCGAAGCTGATCGCGCAGAAGAAGCTCGAGACCACGAACACCAGCCGCGGCAAGAACCAGGTCGAGATCCGCTCTCTGATCGACATGATCGAGGCGAAGGAGAGCGCCGAACGGGGCGGGTCGAAGCGCGAGGCGAAGGAAGAGAAGGCGCCCGGCGACTCGCGCAGCATCTCCGACATCATGGTCGCCCGCGCCCTTGCCTACCACCGTGCGCTCGCGCGCAACCTCGACCGACCGATGATCGATCGTGCATCGGAGATCGTTGACGAGTGGGCCGAATCAGGAAAACTCAACGACGATCAGGCAACTGAATGGCGGCGCGTCCTGGGGCTCCCGTTCGACGACATCGCATCCGCGATGATCGAGTTCGGCGAAGCGGGCAACGAGCGTCGCCGGGTCTCGCCGTTCGAAGCCCTCGGGCGACGCGCGGACGACTAGACGCCGAGCGTCTTTCCGAGGATCTCCTTCATGATCTCGTCGGTTCCGCCGCCGATCGGGCCGAGGCGGGCGTCGCGCAGTGCGCGCTCGATCTTGTACTCCTTCATGTAGCCCCAGCCGCCGTGGATCTGCAGGCAGTCGTTGCAGATGTCGACGAGCAGGCTCTGCGTGAAGAGCTTCGCCATCGTCACCTCGGTGAGCGGCTGCTTGCCCTCGACGAACAGTCGCAGCGCGTTGTAGGTGAGTGAGCGGGCGGCTTCGATCTGCGTCGCCATGTCGGCGAACTTGTGACGGATCACCTGGAAGTTGCTGATCGGCTTGCCGAAGGCATTGCGCTCGTGCGCGTATTCAAGCGTCTGCGCGAACACGGTCTTCATCGCGCCGACGGCGCCGAGCGCCATCATCAGGCGCTCCCACTGGAAGTTGGCCATGATCATGTAGAAGCCCTTGTCGAGCTCGCCGAGCAGGTTCTCTTCGGGCACGAAGACGTCGGTGTAGGAGATCTCCGCGGTGTCCGAGGCGTGCCAGCCGAGCTTCTCGAGCGGGGACGAGTTGACACCCTCCGTCCGCTCGACGATGAAGAAGCTGATGCCGTGGTGGCCGCCCTCTTCCGTCGTCTTGGCGGCCGTGACGATCGTGTCGGCGCGCACGCCGTTGGTGATGAACACCTTCGAGCCGTTCAGCACATACCCGCCGTCGGTCTTCTTGGCCTGCGTCTGGATGCCCGCGACGTCGCTGCCGGCACCGGGTTCGGTGATCGCCAGCGCGGCGATGCGGTCGCCGGTGATCCCGGGGGCGAGGTACTTCGTCTTCTGCTCGGGCGTGCCGAACTTCCATATCGGCGTGAGCGCGATGCCGGCGTGTGCCCAAAGGCCTGCCGCCACTCCGCCACTGCCGCAGGCCGGCAACTCCTCGAGCAGCACAGCGTCGGCCAGGTAGCCCTCGGCCGCGTCGTCGGGTCCGCCGCTGCAGGTTCCGCCGTACTCCTCCTCGAACTTCAGGCCCAGGTAGCCCTGCGCCGCGACCTGCTTGAAGACGTCGTCGGGGAAGTACTTGGCGTCCTCCCACGCGTCGGCGTGCGGGAGCAGATTCTCGGTGACCCAGCCGCGGACTGAGTCGCGGAAGTCCTCGAGCTCTTCGGTGAACGGGGGAGTGATGTCGCGGGCGAACCCGCTCGGGCGCGTGGCGCCGCGTGCGTCGGTGGAGGTCATGTGGGGGAGGCTAACGGTTGTCGTGTACCGGTTGGTGGGTTTTGATGACGCCTGGCGGCGGGGCGCTGGGCAAGGCGCAGCTTTCAAGCAGGATCCACTCCAGAGTCCCGTCGAGCAGACGGGGCTTTGGAGCGAAATCTGCCTGGTAACGGTCCCAAGCAAAAAGGCAGAAAACCGCTTGGGCTTGATCGCGGGTCAAATTTCCCAGAGGTAGTGCTCGAGGCCGACGCGAAGTCTGTAGAGCAGGGTGCTTTCGAACTCCCTGCCGTCGAGATCAAGCTTCGGCTCCCACTCGAGGCAGCGGCGATCGATTTTCGTGAACAGCCTTCCGAAGCCCTTCCGGCGATTCAGCAGAAGCTCGCGCTCTGGCGGACCGAGCAGGTCTCCGACGAACTCGTCGAGCACTCCAAGCAGTTCGGGATTCGCGAAGAGCAGGGGAACATCGACCCCGAGAATCTCGTTGCCGAGTGCTTCCTCGTGGCCATCATCCCCCAACAGGAACCGCCAACGCCGTCTCTTCCGACCGTCCGCGCAGTACTTTTGCGCCGTCGACCGTCCAGAGCGCCGCCTCTTCGTCGCCCGCCCGGGCGAGCACAGCGCCCGAAGCCACAACACGCCCCTCGACCGTCTTCGCAACCTCGGTCAGGCGCGCCGCTTCATTCACCGGGTCGCCGATCACGGTGTACTCGTGGCGCTCGGCGGCGCCGACGTTGCCTGCGACGACCGGGCCGGCGGACACGCCGACTCCAGCAGCGATCTCCGGGACCTCAGAAGCAAGGCCGAGCCCGATAGCCCGCGCCGCCGCCAGCGCATCCCCGGCGGAGTCCTCACTCGCGACCGGCGCACCGAATATCGCCAACGCCGCGTCCCCCTCGAACTTGTTGATCGATCCGCCGTTTGAAGACACGGCTTCGATCACGACGGCGAAGAAGCGGTTCAGCAGATCGACCACCTCGGTCGGTGGTCGCTCCGACGCCAGCTCGGTCGAGCCGATCACGTCGACGAACAGCACCGCGACGTCGCGCACCTCGCCGCCGAGCTCGACGTTCTCCATCGCCAGCGCCTGTTCGGCCACGTCCTCGCCGACATGCCGCCCGAAGAGATCGCGCACGCGTTCGCGCTCGCGCAGTCCCTCGACCATCTCGTTGAAGCCACTCTGCAGCTGGCCGACTTCGGACGCATCGAACACCGGCACCTCGACCGACAGGTCGCCGCCGGCCACGCGGTCGATGCCGCGGCGCACAGATTTCACCGGGTCGGCGATCGAGCGCGACACCAGATACATCGCCTGTACGCCGACGAACAACGCGACGCCGCAGATGATCATGGTCGAAAGTCTCTGCTGCTGCGGATCGTCCGGAAGGATCCCGGTCGTCACGCCGGCCGCGATCAGCACCACTCCGAGGACGGGCACGCCGGTCGCCAGGCCCCAGGTGAGCATCACGCGTGTGGTCACGCCCGGGACCGCCGGGTGCTCACGTGGCCCGTCTTCAAGCGCGCGCCTTGCGATCTCGCGCGTGGCGCGCTCGGCCACCAGATACGAGAACGAGACGGTTCCAAGGCCGCTGAAGAGTCCGGCGATCGCGACGACCAAAGCGAGCCGCGGTTCGAACATCGCGTTCAGCAACGTGAAGATCACGATCCCCAGGCCCCAGTGCGTCGTCAGACGCCACGCCAGCCGCGACGGCGCGAGCAGGGCCAGAGCCTGTTCCTCGGCCGTGGGCGGCCGGTCCTCCATCAGCCAGCGCCGTACCGGCCGAACGTCCTTCACCGTCTTGATCGTTCCGCTGATCACGGCGGCGATGACGTAAGCGGTCAACACGATCACGTTGATCAACCGCAATCTGTCGTCTTCCTCGACCTGCGGCACCGGGATCACCCACGAAACGAGCGCGAACAGGATCACCGAACCGACGATGTTCGATCCGATGACGCCGATCGCGAGCGTCGGCGCGGCACGCGCGATGATGACTTTCCCCGACCGCCGCTCGCCTTCGCGCGCGGCCCGCAGTGGCACCGGTCCCATTGGTGGCCGACCCTACACGGCTACCAAGCCGTCAAAGAGCGCAGCGCTTCGCTTTCGGCCGTGACGAGCTCGCGGACTTCTTCGGCGGTGTCGCAGACGCGGATCAACTCGAGATCGCGGCGGTCGATGTTGCCTTCCTCGAGCATGCGCTCGCGCAGCCAGTCGATCAGGCCACCCCAGTAGTCCGAATCGACGAGCGCGACCGGGAAGTGGCGAATCTTGCCGGTCTGCGACAGCGTCAACGCTTCGAACATCTCGTCGAGCGTTCCGAACCCACCCGGCATGACCACGAAAGCCTGCGCATAACGCACGAACATCACCTTGCGCACGTAGAAGTGCTTGAAGGTGAGACAGATGTCCTGGTAGGGGTTCGGCTGCTGCTCGTGCGGCAGCTCGATGTTGCAGCCGATCGACAGCGCGCCGGCGTCGCGGGCGCCGCGGTTGGCTGCCTCCATCATCCCCGGGCCGCCGCCGGTGATGATCGCGTAGTCGGAGTCGCCGAGCACGCGCGCGACCTTGCGCGCCAGCGCGTAACCCGGGTGCGACTCCGGCGTGCGCGCCGAGCCGAAGATCGAGACCGCACGCGGAACCTCGGCGAGCGCCGAAAATCCCATGCGGAATTCCTGTGCGATGCTCGATACGCGGGCCTCGTCCTCGGCCGGGGTCGCCGGCACGTCGACGCCGACGCCGAGCAGCAGGTCCTCGTCTGAGGTGGTTGCGAACTTCGGCAGATTCACGTCGTCTGGCATGGGCGTACCGTACCCTGCGCTTCGCATGGGCAAGTGGACGATCGGAACGCCGGGTACCGCCGACGCGACGCGCGTGGTGCTGCTCGGCTCGGGCGAGCTCGGGCGCGAGGTGGCGATCGAGGCCGTCCGGCTCGGCTGCGAGGTCGTCGCCTGCGACCGCTACGCCGGCGCCCCGGCGATGACGCCCGCTCATCGCAGTCACGTGCTCACGATGACCGATCCCGACGCGCTGCGCTCGGTGCTGGAGGAGGAGCGTGCCAGGCCGTGCGCACGGTTGATCGTCGTTCCCGAGATCGAGGCGATCGCCACGGCGGTGCTCGCGGAGTTTGAGCAGGCCGGCGCCGAGGTCGTGCCCAACGCGCGCGGCGCGCGCCTGACGATGGACCGTGAAGGGATCCGCCGACTTGCCGCCGAGGAGCTCGGTCTGCCGACGTCGCCCTACCGCTTCTGCGACACCGAGGAGGAGTTGGCGGCCGCCGCCGAGGATCTCGGATTTCCCTGCGTGATCAAGCCCGTGATGTCGTCGTCGGGCAAGGGCCAGTCGGTTGCGGACTCGCCGCAGGACATAGCGAGCAGTTGGAACTACGCGCAGGAGGCCGGGCGGACCGGAGCCGGCCGCGTCATCTGCGAGGCGTTTGTCGACTTCGACTACGAGCTGACCCAGCTGACCGTCCGCCACAGCGGCGGCACCGCGTACTGCGCGCCGATCGGCCACCGCCAGGAGGACGGCGACTACCGCGAGAGCTGGCAGCCGGCCGCCGTTCCGCCGGGAGTGCTTGCGCGATGTCAGGAGGTGGCGCGAACGATCACCGACGGGCTCGGCGGCCACGGGATCTTCGGCGTCGAACTGTTCGTCGCCGGAGACGAGGTGATTTTCTCGGAAGTCTCACCGCGTCCGCACGACACCGGTCTCGTCACGCTCGCGAGCCAGGAGCTCTCGGAGTTCGCCCTGCACATCCGCGCCGTACTCGGCCTGCCGCTGCCGAGCGGCGACCTGCCGTTGCGCGCCGCGGCTGCCAGCGCGGTCATTCTTGCGGACGCCGCGACCGACTCGCCGCGAGTCGAAGGAGTCGAGTCGGCGCTCGCCGTCGGCGACGAAGTTCGGGTGTTCGTCTTCGGAAAACCGTCGGCGACGCCGGGCCGCAGGATGGGGGTGGTGACCGCAACGGCGCCGGACGTAAACGGTGCTCGCGCACTTGCGACTACCGCGGCTGAGGCAATTTCGGTCGGTTGAGACAAAGTCGTCAATTCGGCCCACGAGATCGTTAGAATCGAAGCTATGGAAAATTCAGTAGCCGTTTCCCAGCGCGAAGAAGTACTCGCCGAGCTTGGGCAGTCGTACCAGGGAATGGCTCGCGCGCAGCGCAGGTTGCGCGGCCGTGACGCGATGCAGCCGGGCAGGCTCACCGCACCGCAGGTGAATCTCCTCGGTCCTCTCCTCGAGCACGGGGCGATGTCCTCGGGCCAGCTGGCCGAAGCGGCCGGTCTCACTCCCGCGACCGCCACTCACATGCTCGATCAGCTCGCCGTCGCGGGCGTTGTCGAGCGCGTCCGCCACGAGGACGACAAGCGCGTCGTGATAACGAGCCTCACCGACCAGGGCGAAGCGATGCTTACGTCGCGCGTTTCCGAGATGAAAGAGGCGTGGGCAAGTGCGCTCGAGCGCTTCGACTCGGATCAGCTCGCAGCAGCGTCGGACGTGATTGAAGCGATCTGCCGCTTCGTCGACGACCTCTAGACCGGCTTCAGGGAATCAGCCGGAGTTTGCCGGTCGTCCCGCGTCCGCGGATGTCCTCGTGCGCGCGGCGCGCTTCGGAGAGCGGATAGCTGCCACCGTCGACGACGGTTAGATCGCCTGCCGCCGCCAGCGACAGCAGATCCGTGACTGCAGCGTCCATCATTCCCGGCCGCGTCATGCAGTGCACGAGCCAGAAACCGACCACTGCCTTTGAGGTGCCCATCAGCATCCCGATCGGGACGTCTTTGGGCGGGACACGGCCGGCCATGCCGTAGACGACGTGGCGTCCGAACGGCGCCAGCGCCTTGAGGCTGCCGTCCGTCGTGGGACCGCCGACCATGTCGAGGATCACGTCGACCTTCCGACCGTCGTTCGCCTCGCGCAGCGCGGCGTTCATCTCATCGGCCGTCTCGACGCGCGAGTTGATCGCGACGTCGGCTCCGAGCTCCAGAGCCTGTTCGCGCTTCTCTTCCGACGAGGCGGTGGCGATAACCCGGCCGGCGCCCCATCGCCGCGCGAGCTGGACGGCCACTGTGCCCACACCGCCGCCGGCCGCGTGCACGACCACCGATTCGCCCTCGGCGAGCTTGGCCGACGTCTTCAAAAGGTGCCAAGCCGTCGCGCCCTGAAGAACAGCCGAGAGCGCCGCGGCATCTGTGACTCCGTCAGGAATGTCCCATGCGGTGGCCGGCCAGGCGACTGCCTGCTCCGCGTAGCCACCGCCGGCGAGCAGCGCCACCACGCGGCGACCGTCTGGCGTCGTTCCGACGACCTCCGCGCCGGGGACGAGCGGGAGCTCGGCCGGAGCGAGGTAGGAGTTCTCCGCCTGGTGCGTGTCGGCGTAGTTGACGCCGGCGGACTCAACGTTGATGAGGAGCGCGCCATCGGGAATCTCCGGGGCGTCGACGTCGACGTACTCGAGCACCTCGGGTCCGCCGAACTCCTTTACCTGAATCGCTTTCACGATGCGCGATCATATGGCGCGATGCCGCCGCGTGACGCAGATCGTCCAGCCGAGGCCGTGCTGCTCGGCGCCGTGTTCGCCGGCGGCGCCGCCGGCGCGCTCGCGCGCTTGGGTCTGAGCGAGGCGATCCCACTGCACATCGGGAGCTGGCCGTGGGCGACCTTCGCGGCGAATGTCGTGGGCTGCCTGCTGCTCGGCTACGTCGTCGCCCACCCACGCCTCGGGCGCGAATCCGCCGGGCGAAGCGCCCTGATCGGAACCGGCTTCTGCGGCGGACTCACCACGTTCTCGGCGTTCCAGCTCGAGCTGTACCGCATGCTCGACGCCGGCGAGATCCTGATCGCGGTGACGTATCTGATCGCCAGCGTCGTCGCCGGACTCGTCGCCGTCGGGATCGGACATCGTCATGTCGGTGACCTCGAACTGGAGGTCGAATGAACGGCCTGCTCGCCGCACTCGGGGTCGGCGCGCTCGGCGGCGTCGGAGCGAGCATCCGCTTCGCGGTGCACCGCGCTGTGACCCGCCACGATGCCGGCGAGTTCCCGCTCGGCACGTTCATCGTCAACATCGCAGGTGCGTTTCTGCTCGGACTGCTCTACGGCGCGCACGCCGGCCACGACGCGATGTTGATCGCCGGCACCGGCCTGCTCGGAGGTCTCACGACGTTCTCGACGTGGATGCTCGAGACCGACCGTCTCGCCGCCGACGGCCACACCAGGCAGGCAGGCCGCAACGTGCTGCTTTCCCTCGCGCTCGGCCTGGGCGCTGCCGCGCTCGGCGTTCTCGTCGGCGGCGCGTTCTAACCGGCCAGCGAGGCCGTCGCGTCGGCGATGTCTGTCAGCGCCGCGTCGCACGCCGTGCTGAAGGGGAACAGCCCCATGAAGCCGTGCGTCAGCGAGGGGTAGTGCAGATGCGTCTTCAGCACTCCCGCTTCGTCCAGCCGCGCAGCGTAAGCCAGGCCGGCGTCGCGCAGGACGTCGTACTCATCAGTGACGACGACTGCCGGTGGGAGTCCCGAAAGGTCTTCGGCCGAGAGCGGCGACACGCGGGGATCGGAGGGGTCGACGTCGCCCACGTAGGCGTGCCGGAACAGCTCAGTTGCCGCGGCGGTGAGCACCGGTCCGTCGGCGTGTTCCGAATGCGAGGAGTACTCGGTCACGAAATCGGTGACCGGGTAGATCAGCACCTGACCTGCGAGGCCGGCAACGTTCTGAGCGACAACTGCCGCCAGACATCCTCCCGCACTGTCTCCGCCGACGATCACCGGGCCGGACCAGTCCGAGAGCAACTGCTCCGCGATCGCGACGCCGTCGTCGACCGCGGCCGGCCACGGATCTTCGGGCGCGAGCCGGTACTCCGCGCTGATCGTGCGAAGACCGCTGCGCTCGGCGAGCGTGCGCACCTGGAGGTCGTAAGACTCGATGTCGCCGATCACGAAACCGCCGCCGTGGAAGAACAGAAAGGTCGCGTCTGAGACCGGCGACTTCGGGTGATAGATCCGCGCCTTCTGTGGTCCTTCGGCGCCCGGCAGTTCGACATCCTCGACAGATGCCAGGTCGGCCGCCGGCTGCTGGTCGCGCAGGGCGACCGTGATCCGGCGGAACTGGTCGCGGGCCTTGACCGGGTCGTTGCCGACCGGCAGCGCAAGACCGCCCGGGAGGCTGTCCTGCAGTTGCTTCACCTGCGGATCAAGTGGTTCTGCAGCCGGCACCGTCGGCGCGCTCACTCGTCATCTCCGTGCACGACGAGCACGGGCCGCTTCGACAGGTGAAGCAGTTTGTGCGGCGTCGAGCCGAGGATCGCTCCTTTGAGCGGCGAGTCGCCGTAGCTGCCGACGACGATCATCCGCGCATCGATCTCGTCCGCGAGGGCGAGCAGAGCGTCCACCGGACCCTGATCGATCAGTCGCAGCTCGGCCTCGGCCCCGGCCTCGGCAGCCTGCTCAACGGCCGTGTTGCCGACCTCGGTTCCGAGCTCTTCGAGCGCGAGCCTGTGGTCCTGGATCTCGGCGGCGCCGCGATACGGCTCGTAGCCGAACACGATGTAGAGCTTCTGCCCGATCTCCTGTGCGAGCACCGCAGCTTCGGCCACAGCCTTGTTCGAACTGCTGCTGCCGTCGATGCCGACGATTATCCCGGCCATGTCAGTCCTCCTCCGCGGCGAAGCTTGCCACCGCAACCTTTTCGCCCGTGAGGACCGCCGGGTCGGCGACCTCCGGCTTGCGTTTGAAGAACGTCGGCGCCACCCTCGACCAATAGATCATCAGCGCCAGTCCGATGATCGCGAAGATGATTGCGATCACCAATGGCGGGCCGAGTCCGAGCCAGGACTCGCCCGATTCGGAGTTGGCGGGCTGAGAGAGGTCGTAGACGCTCTTGACGAAGATCGCCGCGAGCATCAGGCCGCCGAGCAACGGACATACGCCGATGAAGAAGAAGTTCTTCGCGCTCTTCATCAGCTCCTTGCGGTAATAGATCGTGCAGGCGAAGCCGGTCGCGCCGTAGTAGAACGCGATCATCAGGCCGAGCGCGGCGATCGAGTCGTAGAGGATGTTCTCGGAGATCGCGGTCAGTCCGACGTACCAGACGATCGAAGCGACGCCGAACGCCCAGGTCGAGAAGTACGGCGTGAAGTAGCGCGGGTGCACCTCTCCGAACTTCGCCGGCGCGGCCTTCGCGCGCGCCATCGAGAGCGCGGTGCGCGAGGTCGGCAGGATCGTCGTCTGCGTGGACGCCGCCGCCGACGTGAGCACCGCGATGATCAGGATCTTGTCCAGCGGCGATCCGAACACCTCGTTGCCGAGCACCGAGAGGACGTCGTCGGAGTTCTCGATCAACTGGTCGACGCCGCCGTATGCCTGAGCGGCGACCGAGACGATCACGTAGATCAGCACGAGGATCACGGTCGCCGTGAGAGCGCCGATTCCGGGCGTGCGCGAGGCGTCCTTGGTCTCCTCGTTGACCGTCACCGTGGAGTCCCAGCCCCAGTAGATGAAGACGGCGAGCAACACTCCCGAGACCATCGAACCGAAGCTGTCGATCGCGAACGGGTTGAGCCACGAGAGCGCCGGCTCGATCGACCCCGCCGGCGGGTCGGCATAGACCTTGACCAGCGCGACCACCGCGAAGGCGATCAGCGTCAGCAGCTCGGCGCCGAGCAGGAAGTTCTGGGTCTCGGCCGATAGCTCGACGCTGCGGGCCACGATCCAGGTCATGATCAGGATCCAGAGGACGCCGACGGCCGTCACGGCCCAGGTCGAGTCGGCTGCGGCCTGCCAGCCGACCAGCTGGAAGGTGTAGAGGCCGGCGATCTGGGCGAGGTTCGCCATCACGATGACGTCGGCGACGATGATCGCCCAGCCGTTGAACCAGCCGGTGCGAGGACCCATCGCCTTGGTCACCCAGGTGAACGTGGTGCCGCAGTCCGGATCGGCGCGGTTCATGTAGAAGTACGCCGCCGCGATGAAGAGCATCGGGATGAACGCGATGATCATGATCGCCGGGCTCTGCAGTCCGACCGCGGCGGCGACGAAGCCGAGGGTCGCCGCCAGCGAGTAGCCCGGCGCGGTCGAGGCGACTCCGATGACCGTGCTGGAGACGAAGCCGATCGCGTTGGCTTTCAGGCCTTTCTCACCGAGTTCGACTTCCGAACTCGAACTGCTCGGGGGGACCGCATCCGACGAACTCATACAACCGCCTCCGTTCTGTTCCGGCGGGTCCGGGCCCTGTGCCTACCCGCCGGTATCACGCGCTCGCATCCTACGCCTTCGATCGAACCGATGCGTTCTCGTTTTCCTATACGCTGGCGAAAGGAGGCCCCTCGGGGCGACATTCAGAGGAAGGTGTCACATGGCAACATTCACCGACGACCAGGTCACAGACGCACACAGTGGTTCGCGTGACCTGCAGGAACTGGCCAAGCGCCACCTCTGGATGCACTTCACGCGCATGGGCGCGTACGCCGATCACGACATCCCGATCATCGTGCGCGGCGAGGGTTGTTACGTCTACGACGACAACGGCAAGCGCTACCTCGATGGCCTTTCCGCGCTGTTCTGCGTGAACGCCGGGCACGGCCGCACCGAGCTCGGCGAGGCGGCCGCGAAGCAGGCCGCCGAACTCGGCTTCTACACGAACTGGTCCTACGCCCACCCGCGCTCGATCGAGCTGGCCGCGAAGATCGCCGAACTGGCTCCGGGTGACCTCAACCGCGTGTTTTTCACCTCGGGCGGCGGCGAGGCCGTCGAGTCGGCCTGGAAGATGGCCAAGGCGTACCACAAGCGCACCGGCAACCCGCTCAAGACGAAGGTGATCTCGCGCGACATCGCCTACCACGGAACCTTCCACGGCGCGCTCGCGGTCACTGGTATCCAAGGACTACGCACAGAGTTCGAGCCGCTCGCCCCCGGCGCCGGCCACGTCCCGAACACCAACACGTACCACGACGACGACCACCAGGACCCGCTGTGGGTCGCTGACGCGATCGAGGAGATGATCGAGTTCGAGGGGCCGGAGACCGTCGCCGCCGTCTTCCTCGAACCGGTGCAGAACGCCGGCGGTTGCTACACGCCGCCGGACGGCTACTTCCAGCGCGTGCGCGAGATCTGCGACCGCCACAACGTCCTGCTCGTCTCCGACGAGGTGATCTGCTCGTGGGGACGCCTCGGGTACTACTTCGGTCACGAGCGCTACGGCTACTCGCCGGACATCGTCACCACTGCCAAGGGGATCACGTCGGCGTACGCGGCGATGGGTGCGGTGATCGCGACCGACAAGGTCGCCGAACCGTTCATGCAGGGTGCCGAGGTCTTCAATCACGGCATCACGTTCGGCGGTCACCCGATGAGCGCGGCCGTCGCCCTGGCGAACATCGAGATCTTCGAGCGCGAGGACCTCTGCGGTCACGTTCGCGAGAACGAGCAGGCCTTCCGCGACATGCTCGAGGGACTGCGTGAACTCGACATCGTCGGTGACGTGCGCGGCGCCGGCTACTTCAACGCGATCGAGCTGGTCAAGGACAAGGAGACGCGCGAGACCTTCACCGACGAAGAGTCGGAGAAGCTGCTGCGCGGGTATCTGTCGAACGCGCTGTTCGACAACGGCCTGATCTGCCGTGCCGACGACCGCGGCGACCCGGTAATCCAGCTTTCTCCGCCCCTCGTCGCGGGCCCTGAGCAGTTCGCGGAGATCGACGCGGTTTTGCGCACGGTCCTCACCGAGGCCTGGCAGAAAATTGTCAAGTGACGGACTGACGGTCGGGGTGCTCGGCGCGGGCGGCACGATCGCCCCGCCGATCGTCCGGGACCTCGCAGAATCAACCGAGGTCGCCGCGCTGAAGCTGCTCGACCTCGACGGCGCGAAGGCCGAGGCCACGGCTCGCGAGCACGGCGGCGGGAAGTCCGTCGCGATCGAGGTCGACGGTCGCGAAGAGGGGGCGCTTGAATCGAACCTGGCCGACGTCGATGTGCTTGTCAACTCGGCGAGCTATCGAATCAACGTCGACGTGATGCACGCCTGCCTCGCGAGCGGAACGCACTACATCGATCTCGGCGGTCTGTACCACGTGACGGCCGAACAGATGAAACTCGACGACGATTTTCGCGCCGCCGGGCTGATCGCGCTGCTCGGCATGGGCTCGGCGCCCGGCAAGACCAACTTGATGGCCGCAGTTGCCGCCGAGGAGCTCGGCGGCGAGTGTGATCGGATCGACGTGACCGCCGGCGGCCGCGACCTGAATCCGCCCGACGGATTCGCCCCGCCGTACGCCGTGCAGACGTTGCTCGACGAGTTGACGCTGAAGCCGATCGTCCTGAAGGGAGGCGAGCCGGTCGAGATCGAGCCGCTGACCGACGCCGGCGTGATCGATTTCCCGGACCCGATCGGCGACGCGCCCGCGATCTACACGCTGCACTCCGAGCTGTTGACGTTCGGCGAGAGTTTCGGCTGCAGCGAGTGCACCTTCCGGCTCTCGCTCGGTCCGTCCGTGCTCGCCCGCTTGATCGAGCTGACGACCGCCACGCCAGAAGAGGTTGTGAGGGCCGCCGCCGAGGCCGTGAAGCCGTCGGCCGAGACGGTCTCGTTCCATCTGATCGATGCATACCGCGACGACCGCCGCGTGCGCGTGGCGTGCAAGACCTCGCCGATGCCCGACTGGGGGCTGGGCGGCAGCGTCGTTTCGACATCGGCGCCGGCGGCGGCGGCAGTCCGGCTGCTGGCAAACGGCGCGATTGTCGCGCGCGGTGCTTTGCCGCCTGAGCGCGCGATCGAGCCCGAGGCGATGTTCGAGGAATTGGCATCGCGAAACGCCGAGTTCAGCGTCACGGAATACGCAGTCTGATGACACCACGACCAGGAGCAGCCACGTGAAGATCGGAGTCCCGACAGAGATCAAGACAGACGAGTACCGCGTCGCGCTCACGCCGGTCGGAGTGCGAGAGCTGGTCGACCGCGGTCACGAGGTGGTGATCCAGGACGGCGCGGGCGCGGGCAGCGCGATCCCTAACGAGGAATACACCGCGCAGGGGGCCAAGATCGCGGCGGACGCAGAGGCCGTCTTCGGCGAGTGCGAGATGATCCTCGGAGTCAAGGAGCCTCAGCCCGAAGAGGTGAAGCTGCTGCGTGAGGGCCAGCTGCTGTTCACTTACCTGCACCTCGCGCCTGTGCCAGACCTGACGCAAGGCCTGGTCGACAGCGGCGCGACCTGTATCGCTTACGAGACGGTCGAGGACCCGATGGGCAGGCTGCCGCTGCTGGCGCCGATGAGCGAGATCGCCGGCAAGCTCGCCACGCAGGCCGGGGCGTTCATGCTCGAGAAGCCGCTCGGCGGTCGCGGCGTGCTGCTCGGCGGTGTGCCCGGCGTGGCGGCGGCCAACGTGATGGTGATCGGCGGGGGAGTGGTCGGCATGAACGCCGCAATGATCGCGATCGGCATGCAGGCCGACGTCTTCGCGTTCGACCGTTCGATCCCGCGGCTTCGCGAGCTCGACGTGATCTTCGACGGCCGCGCCTCGACTGTCTACTCCTCGACGCTGTCGATCGAGCAGATGCTTCCGAACATGGACATGGTGATCGGCGCGGTGCTGGTGCACGGCGCCCGCGCACCCCACGTGATCACGCGCGAGCAGCTCGGGCTTATGAAGCCCGGCGCGGTGCTGGTCGACGTCGCGATCGACCAGGGCGGCTGTTTCGAGACCTCGAAGCCGACGACGCACAGCGACCCGACCTACGAGGTCGACGGCATCCTCCACTACTGCGTCGCGAACATGCCCGGCGCGGTGCCGATCACTTCAACCTACGCGCTGACCAACGCGACGCTGCCGTACATCCAGATGCTCGCGGACAACGACCTGAAGACGGCGACACGGCTCGATCCGGGTCTCGCCAAGGGGATCAACGTGCTCAAGGGGCACGTGACCAACGACGCCGTCGCGGAAGCGGTCGGCGCCGAGTACTACGCGCCGGCTCAACTGCTCTAAAGAAAGGGACACCATGACCTTGAAGATCGAGAACTTCATCGGCGGCAGCAGCGCCGCGGCGCCCGAGACCGGCCCAGTCGTGAACCCCGCGACGGGCGAGACGATCGCGGAGGCGCCATTGTCGAGCACCGAGACCGTCGACAAGGCGGTCGCGGCGGCGAAGGCGGCGTTTGACGAGTGGTCGGTGGCGACGCCGATGGACCGCTCAAACGCGATGCTGAAGATTGCCGACGCGATCGAAGCTCACGCCGAGGAGTTCGCGAAGCTCGAGAGCGACGACGTCGGCAAGCCGATCGAGTACTCGCGCGAGGAGATCCCGCAGGCGGTCGACTGCATCCGCTACTTCGCCGGTGCCGCGCGCAACCTCGAGGGCAAAGCCGCCGGCGAGTACATGGCAGATCACACCTCCTACATCCGCCGCGAGCCGGTCGGCGTCGTCGGCCAGATCGCGCCGTGGAACTACCCGCTGCTGATGGCGATCTGGAAGATCGGTCCGGCGCTCGCCGGCGGCAACACGATCGTGCTCAAGCCCTCAGAGCACACCCCGCTCACCTCGGAGCTGCTCGCGAAGGTCGTCGGCGAGTTCGTACCTGACGGTGTCTTCAACGTCGTCTTCGGACTCGGCGACCCGGTCGGCAAGCACCTCGTGACCCATCCGGACGTCGCGATGGTCTCGTTGACCGGATCGGTCGGGACGGGCAAGTGGATTGCCGCCGCGGCGGCCGACTCGCTGAAGCGCGTGCACCTCGAGCTCGGGGGCAAGGCGCCGGTCGTGATCTTCGACGACGCCGACGTCGAGGCTGCGATCGAGGGCGTCCAGATTGGCGGCTACTACAACACCGGCCAGGACTGCACCGCCGCCTCGCGCGTACTCGCCGGGCCGAAGATCTACGACGAGTTCGTCTCCGGTCTCGCCGACGCAGCAAAGGCGCTGAAGGTCGGCGACCCGACCGAGGCCGACACCGAGATGGGACCGCTGGTCTCGGGCGTGCAGCGTGAGCGCGTCGAGGGCTTCCTTGAGCGCAAACCGTCAAACGCCGAGGTCGTTGCCGGCGGCAACGAGATCGGCGACGCCGGGTATTTCCTTGAGCCGACGGTGATCGCGAACATGGAGCAGGGGGACGAGATGGTGCAGAACGAGATCTTCGGCCCCGTCGTCACGGTCCAGCGCTTCGACAGCGAGGAGCAGGCGATCGAGTACGCCAACGGCGTCGAATACGGCCTCGCCTCGTCGGTCTGGACCCGCGACGTCGGCCGCGCGATGCGTGCCTCGCGCGCGCTGCAGTTCGGCTGCGTCTGGGTCAACGACCACATCCCGGTCGTCTCGGAGATGCCGCACGGCGGCTTCAAGCAGTCCGGCTACGGCAAGGACCTCTCGATGTACTCACTCGAGGATTACACCGAGGTCAAACACGTGATGATCAACAACGCCTGACCTTGTAAGCAGGTTTCTAGGGCGTCGCAACGAATTCGAACGTATGTTCGAGCGAGTTCCATCTGAACGGTTCCCTAGGGTTACCGCCAATGCCGACCTTTATTGACCTCTTCTCCGGCTGCGGAGGATTGACCGCTGGGCTCGAGCGCGCCGGATGGGAGAGCCAGTTGGATGTCGACGCTTGGCCGGACGCAATCGAGACCTTTCGAGCAAACTTTCCAAGACATCAGGCTGAGTGCATGGACATCCACGACCTCGATGCAACCAAGCTCGCGGCAATGGTCGATGGCACCCCGGATTGGATTGTTGGTGGACCTCCGTGTCAAGGTTTTTCGACCGTTGGTCGGCGGAAATGGGACGATGAGAGGAACGAGCTCATAACTGAGTTCAAGCGTGTCGTGTCGATTCTCCGCCCGGACAACTTTCTCATCGAAAACGTCTTGGGCCTTAAAGACATGGGCGCCGCCCAGGCAGTCGTGGATCTCTTTGCTCAGATTGACTACACGGTTAGCTTCCAAGTCGTCAGCGCCGCCGATTTTGGGGTGCCTCAGTTGAGGCGCCGAGTGCTATTCGTCGGGAGTCGGAATGGGAATCTATTTGGGGCAGTTCCCAAGACGTTTTCACCTTCGAAGTACGTAACTGTCTGGGACGCTATTTCGGATCTCCCTCCCGTCGGTCCAGGGGAAGAATCGGACGCTTACCAGTCGTTGCCGCAGAATGCCTATCAGCGTGAGATGCGGCGAGGTAGCACGACTCTCCAGGGGCACCGTGTCAGCGCTCACCCTCCGCATCTAGTTGAGGCGATATCGCACATTCCGGACGGCGGCAATCGGACAAGCATCCCTGCAAGGCTTCAACCTCGGAGCGGATTTCACAATTCGTACGCGCGACTTGCGTCTTGGCAGCCAGCGGTGGCCGTGACAAGCAATCTCGGCAAGCCGTCGGCTACCCGCTGTGTTCATCCGTTTCAGCACCGTGGATTGACTGCTCGCGAAGGTGCGCGTCTCCAGAGCTTCCCAGATCGCTTTCATTTTAAGGGGGGAATTGTCAGTCAACGGCTTCAGATCGCCAACGCCGTCCCGGTCAGAATGGGATGTGCGATAGGCCGAGCGCTCCTTGACGAGCGCAATTGGGGTGTCAGTTCAGCCTCGAAATTGCTCGCTGCGGCCTGAAACTTGCCCATATGAACCAGCCGGAGTTCCTGGATGACTATCTCGACGAGCTGAAAATCGAGTCCCTCTCAGGACTTGACAGCAGTCACAGCGACGCGGTCGAGACCACGCTTATGGATGTGGCCATAAAGGTTCCGCGAGGCGGTCGGCAACTAATTGGATTGGGACTCGCATTTGTTGCGATGGCCGAGGCGGCGACAAAAGCCGTGGGTTCAGATGATATTTCGGAACCGCTAACCCGATTTGGTCGGGATGAACTTGACGCAAAGGGTCGCCCAGTCAACACCCTAAACCTCGTAATGCCGGACGGAAGCAGGATCCGGCTTCGCGGCCTATACGAGCGAGTTCGAGACGTTGCGCGGCTGAGGCTGAGACGATTCGACTATCCGAATTCTGCGCCGCACGCGACACAGGCCTGGGCCTCCAACACGGAGATGCTCGATGCGGTCTTCGCCTTCACGCCGAACGAGCGACGGGCTTTTGCGGAGGGCCTTTGGGACATGCTCACCGCCATGCCCGCCCAGCGTCCCCGGACGTTGGGAGAGGCAGCTCCGAGATCCTTCGAGATTGTTCTCGCCGAATTTCCTGGCACTCAGAAGGGCGAACCCGCTGGGGCGATCCTCCAAGGACTCGCGTTTGCCTACTACCGAGCGGATTCCCCAACAGTGACGATAGATACCGGCAAGGCCAAGGCTGGCTCAAAAACCACAGGGAGAATCGGAGATGTTGACGGCTGGGACGGCGAGAGCTTGGCGATTTCGGTGGAGGTTAAGGACAAGTCGCTTGACGAGTCGGAACAGGCGGACCTCGGTTCTTTCATAGCGAACCTGTCTGACTGGCCGGACGCGATTGCGGTCGTGATTGCGAGATCAGCGACTCCGGGCGTCATCGAATTCTTGGCCGAGCAAGATGTGAGGTTCTTCGATCGCGACGCGATGCTGCGAACGGTCAGGTACTGGGACCTCGGTAAGCAGGCGCTCGCCACTCGGGAGTTCGTGCACTATCTGGTGCACATCGAACAGAATTCCACCTTGATCGAGCGATTTCGAGAATTCCGCGAAGCTCGCGGACTCGCCTAGGTTGTTCACCGGGCTTTTGCCCGAGGACTACACCGAGGTCAAACACGTGATGATCAGCCACTCCTAGCCGGGGAGCTTGCCGACGGCGAGCAGATACTCGGCGACGCCGTCGAAGCTGCCGTCGGTGGCGTCGTTGAAGCGTTCGTAGTGCGCGATCAGGTCTTCGCGCAGCGCTTCGTACCTGCCCTGAGGTTCGAGTGCCGCGCGTGCCATCACGAGCGGCCCGAGCTTCTCCTCCATGAACGTGAACCACGCCGCGGCGTCGTCGGCCTTGAAGTGAACGTTCTCCTTGCTGAAGCTCCAGTCGATGCCGTCAGAAAAAGTCTCGGTGACGTGCGACTCCTCGCCCCACTGGACGGGGGTCTGCATCCCCTCTGGCGGCGGCGGCATGTGCCTACCGATCACACCGAACATCTGCCCGTTCATGCCCTCGGTGGTCCAGGTGGTGATCGCCACCGTGCCGCCGGGTCGGCAGGTTCGCACCATCTCGCTGGCCGCCAGCTCGTGTTGAGGAGCGAACATCATCCCGAACACGGAGATCACCTTGTCGAACGAGTCGTCCGCGAAGTCGAGGGCCTCCGCGTCGCCCTCGCGAATGTCGATGTCCAGTCCTTTTTCGGCCGCCTCCGCGCGGCAGATGTCGACCAGCTTCGGCGTGATGTCGATGCCGGTGACGATCGCCCCGCGCTCGGCCGCGGGGATCGCGAGGTTGCCGGTCCCGCAGGCGACGTCGAGCAGCGTCTCGCCGCCCTGCACGCCGGCCTTGTCGAGAATCGTCTCCGAAGCCGGCCGGATCATGTTCGCGATGTCGGCGAACTCCCCGAGACTCCAGACTGTCTTCTGACCTTCTTTGAAAGCTGCGACGTCCATGCGCCGCAGCCTACACAGAATTCGTTAGTTCTGTTCGTTCGTGACTGGCTGGTCCAGATGCACGGTCTCGCCGGTGACCGGGTCGGTCTGCAGGTTCTCCGGTGGTTCGACGTTGAGCTTGGGAACGATCCGGTCGAGCCAGCCCGGCATGTACCAGGCCTTGTCACCGAGGATCGCCATCACCGCCGGCACCAGCGCTGAACGGATCAGGAAGGCGTCGAGGAAGATCGTCGTCGCCAGCGACACGCCGAAGAGCTTTGTCGTCAGGTCCGTCGACAGCGCCGCGAACGACGCGAACAGCGAGATCATGATGATCGCGGCTGCGGTGATGACTCCACCAGTCGCCGAGAGTCCCTCGACGACGGCCGCCTCCGAGTCGCCCCGACGCTCCCATTCCTCGTGCACGCGGCTCATCAGGAAGACCTCGTAGTCCATCGAGAGGCCGAAGACGATCGCGAACATCATCACCGGTAGGAAGGCGATGATCGGTGCGGTGCTGGTCACGCCGATCGCGCTGGCGCCCCAACCCCATTGGAAGATCGCGACGGTCACGCCGAACGCGGAGAGAATTCCGATCAGGTTCATCGCGATCGCCTTGAGCGGAATCGCGATCGATCGGAACACCGCGAGCAGCAGCAGCGCGGAGAGCAGCACGACGGCGCCGATGAAGTACGGCAGCTTCTTCGAGATCAGGTTCGAGAAGTCGTCGAAGATCGCGGTGATGCCCGCGATGTGTGCATCGACGCCGGCCGCGTTGAGCGACGCGAGGTTGTCGGCGCGGATGTCGTCGACGAGCTCGTTGGTCAGGTGGCTCTGCGGCGACGTCTTCGGGATCGCGGTGATGATCACGACCTTGCCGTTCGGACTCGGGATCGGCGGTGTGACGGCGGCGACGTTCGGGTTCGCCTTCAGCTCGGCAACGAGCTTGTCGAGCTTCTGCTCGCCGGCGTCGGAATCGACGACGATCGTCAACGGTCCGTTGAAGCCGGGGCCGAAGCCCTTTGCCAGCAGGTCGTAGGCCTTGCGCGTGGTCGTGTCGGCCGGATCCGTGCCGGCGTCGGCGACGCCGAGCTGCAAAGAGAAGGCGGGAATCGCGAGCACGCCGAGGATCAGCAGCGCTGCGATGCCGACCGGCCACGGGCGCTTCTGGATCATCACGGCCCAGCGGTGCCAGCGCGGGTGGGCGAGCTCATCGTCCTTCAGCACGTCGTGCCTGCGCGACGGGACCGGGATGTGCAGCAGCTTGAGAATGTGCGACGGGATCCAGATGAAGAGTCCGTAGAGCAGGTAGGACAGCGGCAACAGGACGCCCTGGATCAGCAGCAGCGGGATCGAGATGATTCCGCTTACGACCTGTCCGTTCTTGAACTTGCCCGCGTTGCGCCTGATTGCGCCTTTGAGGACGTCGAAGAACGGTTCGTTGATCTTCGCTCCGGCCATCGCGAGCAGCGCCGGCAACAGCGTGAGCGCGGCGGACATCGTCAGCAGCACCGTCGCCGAAGCGGCGACGGCCGGTCCGTGCAGGAACGAAATACCCACGACGAACAGACCGAGCAGGGCGATCATCACGGTGATGCCGGCGAACAGGACCGCGCGGCCGGCCGTGTCCATAGAAGTGATCACGGCCTCAACCGTCGGTACGCCGCGGCGCATGCCCTGGCGGAAACGCGTGATGATGAACAACGCGTAGTCGATTCCGACACCGAGACCGATCATCACCGACAGGAAAGTCGCGAACTCAGCGGTGGAGAAGATGTGCGAGGAGAGGACAATCAGCGACGACGCGGTGCCAACGGCGACGATCGCTGTGGCGAGCGGCATGCTCATCGCCAGGAACGTGCCGAACATGATGAACAGCACGATGCCGGCGGCGATGATGCCGACCGTCTCGCTCGCGTTGCTCTCTGACTGCTGGGCCAGCTGGAAAGGTCCGCCGCCGAGCTGGATGTCGAACTCACCCGATCGCGTCTTGTCTGCGAGGTCGATAATCGGATCGACCTGCTTCTCAACCTTGTCCTGGCTGATCACGTCGCTCCAGTTGATCGTCGCGTAGGCGATCTTCCCCTTGAACTCTCCTGCCGGCGAGATCTGCCCGACGCCTTCTTCCGAGAACGGTGACGTGACGGCCGAGACGCCGTCGACCTTCTCGACCTTTGCGAGCACGTCCTTGAACTTCTGGACCTCGGCGGGGTTGTCGAACCCGGTCTTCGAGTAGACCACGACCTGGCCCTGGTCGCCCGACTGAGACTTGAAGTTGTCCTGCAGCATCTCGACGGCCTTCTGCGAATCGGACTTCGGGAGGTTGAAGTCCTCCTTGAAGTCCGACCCGACCTGTCCGGCGGCGATGCCGGTGCCGATCATGATGAAGATCCAGGCCCAGACGACGATCTTGCGGTGGTGGGTGATCCAGGTGGCGAACGAACGCATGCGAAGGAAAGCTCCTGTGGGTGATTCCGGGGGGAAAGTGCGGAAAGGTCAGATTACGAAAAGCGCAGGCCGGTACGCCGACAGTTGTTGAATCGGCGCACCGGCGGGTAGCGGACTACTCAGCCGAGTCGGTCTCGGCGAGGATCGTGTAGATCTTGCGACGCGCCTCGGCAAGCACCTCATTGGCCTGCTTGACGTCATCTTCGCTGCCGGCCTGGGCGACCTGAGAGGCGGCGGCCATCAGCGACTTGACCTGCTTGCCGAAGTCGCCGTACACGGCTTTCCTCGGCGGCCCGGTCTCGGCCCACGGCTCGCCGAGCTTGTCGCGGCTCTCCTCGACGTAGGACTTGCCTTCGTCGGTGAGCGTGAACAGCTTGCGGCCGTCGGCCTCGGTCGCGGTGACCAGGCCTTCGTCCTCGAGCTGGCTCAGCGCCGGGTAGATCGAGCCGGGACTCGGCCGCCACGACCCTTCGCTGCGCTCCTCGATCTCCTGCATCAACTGGTAGCCGTTGAGCGGCTCCTTCTCGAGCAGAAGCAGGATCGCCGAGCGGACGTCACCGCGACGCATGCGCCGGCGGCCGCCGCGTGGGCCGAAGCCGCCGCGTGGTCCGCCGAAGCCCGGCCCGAAGCCGAACTCGTCGCGTCGCGCCCGCCCGCCGCGCGGTCCGTGGTGGTGGTGGTGAGGGTGGGGTCCGTGCCCCTGCCCAGTAAATCGTTCGTGATTCATAAGTGCTCCATTCGAATACTTGTTCGTTGACGATGCATCAACGATATATCGGAATATAACACGTTGTATTGAAAACCGGGCCCGCCGACGCCTTCAAGCCCGAAAACGTCCATACCTCCGCCCAGGTGGGCGGAGGTATGGAGGAGCGGGGGCTTGGTTGCGGGGCTTGGGGTCAGGCGGGGACGGGGAGCGCTTCGACGTGGCCCGACTCGCGGGCGAAGGTGCCGATCAACACGCCGACCACCGCGGCCAACACCAGCACTCCGGCCTGGACCTGCAGCGCCGTCTGGAACCCGTCGATCAGCGCGATGCCGCGGGAAGTGCCATCGGCGACGGCGTTGTCGGTGACGGTGCTGGCGATCGTCACCAGCGCGGCGATGCCGATCGCTCCGCCGATCTGCTGCGAGCTCGTCAGCAGGCCCGAGGCGATGCCCGAATCCTTCTGCTCCACGCCGCCGGTCGCGACTCCGAGCAACGGAACGAAGGCGAAGCCGAACCCGGCTGAGATCAACACCATGCTCGGCAGCAGGCCACTCCAGTACCCGGTGCCCACGTCGATCTGTGCCATCGCCATCGTGCCGGCGGCAGCCACGAGGGCGCCGATGATCAGGAACGGGATCGCGCTGAAGCGCTCGATCAGCTTGGCCGTGATGCCGCTGAACACGCCGAGCGTAAGCGAGAACGGGATCCAGGCCGCGCCGGCTTCAAACGGCGAGTAGCCCTTGACGACCTGCATGTACAGGGTCACGAAGAAGAACATCGCGATCAGTCCTGCGGCCGCGAGGAACATGTAGACGTTTCCGAGCGAGACGTTCGGGCGGCGGATCACCGCCGCGGGCACGAGCGGCGAGTCGCTGCGGCGTTCGCTGATCACGAAGGCAATCGCAAAGACAGCGGCCACGGCGAAGCCGCTGAGTGTGCGCGTGCTGGTCCAGCTGTGGGTCGAGGTCTCGACGACCGTGTAGACCAGTGAGAGCAGGCCGGCGGTTCCGAGCACGGCGCTCGAGAGGCCCGGCGCGCGCGCCGACTCGTGGCGCTCGCCGACTGGAACAAGACGCGAGGCCGAGAACATCGTGACGAGGCCGATCGGAAGGTTGATCCAGAAGATCCAGTGCCAGCTGATCAGCTCGGTCAGGGCGCCGCCGAGCAGGACGCCGGTTGCCGCCCCGAGCGCCGTCAGTGAGCTCCAAGCCGCCAGAGCACGGGTGCGCTCCTTCTCCTCAGTGAAGGTCGCGAGCAGAATCGACAGCGCCGCAGGGGACATGAACGCGCCGGCGAGGCCCTGCGCGCCGCGAGCGAGCGAGAGCATCGTCGGGTCTGTGGCGAGACCGCAGATCGCCGAGGCGGTGACGAAAGCCGCCATCGAGACCATGAACACGCGGCGCCGGCCAAGCAGGTCGGCCATGCGGCCGCCGATCAGCAAGAACCCGCCGAACATCAGCAGGTAGGCGTTGGGGATCCACGAAAGCGAACTCTCGGTGAGATTCATGTCCTGGGCGATCGAGGGAAGGGCGACGTTGACGATCGTGTCGTCGATCAGCAGCATGAACTGCGCAGTGCAGACGATCACGAGGATCGCGAGTGCGCCTTTAGCTGCCTTTTCATTTGGGGTACTGAGCGAGGTCATGGGATGGGCTCCTTGACAAGTGCTGGAATAACTTCTACAGTTGTAGCAGATAACCAAACAGATGTCAAGCTTCGTCCTACATCCGCAAGATCGGCGATAATGAACCAATGAGTACGGCAAACCTCACGGACAAGCGCACGGCGCTGCTCGATGCGGCGATCAGCGTGATCGCTCAACAGGGCATGCGCGGGCTCACGCATCGTGCGGTCGAATCGGAGGCCGGACTCCCTCACGGGTCGACGACTTACTACTTCGGTACGCGCGAAGACCTTGTGCTTGCGATCGGCGAGCACATCGCCGCGAATGCGATGACGGACATGGTTCCGATCGCGCAACAGCTCACGCTCGCTCTCGCCGACCGCTCGAAGCCTGTCGACATCGAGGGAATCACGCGCGGTCTGCTTTTCTGGATCGACCAGAACGCCGAACTTGAGCGCGTGCGCTACGAGCTCGAGCTGTTCGGGGCCCGCGTGCCCGAACTGCGACGGCGGATGTACGAGACCTGCATGCTGTTCGCGAAGCTCTGCGAGCCGATCGCCGTCGCCTGCGGCTCGCAGGACCCGGAGCGCGACGGCCTGCTGATCCAGCAGGCACTCGACGGGTGGATGTTCCACCGCATCGTCGACCCGCACCAGGATGATGAGGTCCCGATCCGCGGGATGAAACTCCTACTCGAAAACATCGGAGATGAGTGACCTTCAATTCGAAACCCTGACCGTCGAGCGCCGTGGCCACGTTCTTGTGGTCGGCCTCAACCGCCCGGAGAAGCGCAACGCCTTCAACCTGCAGATGATTCGCGATCTCGGCGCCGCCTACGGCGCGATCGAGCACGACGAGGAGATCTGGGTCGGCGTCATCCACGCCCACGGCGAACACTTCACCGGCGGACTCGATCTGGCGGACGTCGCCGGCAAGTTCGGCGACTTCTCCGAGGTGGTCCCCGAGGGAGGGCTCGACCCCTGGCGCAACGATGGAACCCGCTGGACGACGCCGGTGATCGTCGCCGCGCGCGGCAAGAACTACACGGCCGGCATAGAGCTGATGCTCGCCGCCGACATCCGCGTCGGCGCCAGCGACAGCGAGTTCCTCCAGTTTGAGGTGCAGCGCGGGATCTTCCCGTTCGGCGGCGCGATGACGCGCTTCGTGCGCGAGGCAGGCTGGGGTAACGCGATGCGCTGGATCCTCACCGGCGATTCGTTTGGCGCAGAAGAGGCGCTGCGCATCGGTCTTATCCAAGAGATCACCGAACCCGGAGAAGAGCTCGAACGAGCGCTCGCGATCGCCGACACGATCGCCGGCAAGGCGGCGCCGCTCGCGGTTCGCGGCGCACTGCGCACTGCGCATCTGTCAGTCGACGAGGGGCACGACGCGTCGGCCGGCAAGTACATCGACGAGATTCACAAGCTGTTCGAAACGGAGGACGCCCAGGAGGGCGTCCTCTCGTTCGTCGAACGGCGTGAGGCGCACTTCAAGGGCAGATAGCCCTCGAAGTGCCCTCACAACAAGCCCCGGCTACTCGCCGTGGTGGTCGGCCAGCGACTTGGCCTTGGCCTTCTCGAACTCCGCGTCGGAAAGGATGCCCTTCTCCTTCAGCTCCGTGAGCTTGGTGAGGTCGTCGACCGGGGACGACGAAACCTGGCGGATGTACTCGTTCGCGGCCTTCTGCATGTCGGCCTGCTCCTGGATCGAACGCTCGCGCATTCCGCTTCCGCGGGCGATCAGGTAGATCAGGGCGGAGAGGAACGGAATGACGATCAGGAACAGCAGCCAGATGGCCTTCCAGCCACCCGAGAGCTCGTGGTCGCGGAAGAGGTCGATGACGATCGAGATGAAGATCCAGATCCAGATGACGAACAGGAAGATCTCGATCGTGAGGAGGAGTGCGTCGCCGAGCGAGAAGCTGTCGGACGCGGCAAGCAGGAAGTTCATTTGCACACTTTCTGGATGGAACGGATAGCGACCCCAATCATAGGTACATCTGGTGTCACCGCGATGTCCGAAATCCAACGCCCGTTGGCGCAGGCCGTGCAAGGATGCCTGACATGGCAGAGAGGCCCTCGACCCAACGACTTGAAATCGCCGAATGTCGGCGGGCCGTCGAACAGAGCGATGCCGGTTTCGACGGTCTCTTCTGGTTCGGCGTGACGTCAACCGGGATCTATTGCCGGCCGAGTTGTCCTTCACGCACGCCAAAGCCGGAAAACACCCGCTACTTCACCACGACCAGCCGCGCCCGCGCCGAGGGCTTTCGTGCCTGCCGGCGCTGTCACCCCGACGCGGCCGTCGGCCAGGAGCCACAGCGCGTCGTAGCGCTGCGCGCGCTGGAGTTGATCCGCGAAGGGGTTGTCGAGCGCGAGGGCGTCGCCGGCCTGGCGCAGCACCTCAACTACAGCGAGCGGCAGCTGCACCGGCTGCTGACAAGCGAGTTCGGCGCCCCGGCCCTTGAGCTCGCACGGCGTGAGCGGAGCGCGGTATGAGCGGGAAGTACGTCCGCGTGGCGAGCCCGGTCGGCGAACTGTTGCTGGTCGGCGACGGCAGGGTGATCGAGCAGCTTCTGTTCGACGGCGACGAACGCTTCGACGATTCCTTCGAGCACGCGCCGGACGCCTTTGTCGACGCGCGCACCCAGTTGGCGGAGTACTTCGCCGGTGAACGCGACAGCTTCGAGCTGGAGCTCACGCCGCGGGGGACGGAATTCCAGCGCTCGGTCTGGCGTGCGCTCGAGCAGATTCCCTACGGGGAGACCCGCAGCTACGGCGAGATCGCCGCGGCGGTCGGGCGCCCGAAGGCCGCGCGCGCCGTCGGCATGGCGAACAACCGGAACCCGATCGCCGTGATCGTTCCCTGTCACCGCGTGATCGGTAGTGGCGGGGCGATGGTCGGTTACGCCGGCGGGCTCGGCCGCAAGACCTGGTTGCTCGAGCACGAACGCGGCGCCCGGGGCTAGCGCTCGGCGCCACTCCCTGCGCGCAACGCGAACTCCAGTTCATAGCGGCGCTCGGGGTCGTCGAGCGCGTCGCCGAGCAACTCGCGCAGTCTGCTGAGCCGATAGCGCAGCGTCTGCACGTGGACGTGGAGGTCGTCGGCGGCGAGCGCGACGTTGCCGTCGCGCCGCAGCCACGCGAGCAGCGTCTCGCGTAGGCGCTCGCGCGAAGCGGGCGTCTCGTCGGCGAGCGGCGCCAGCAGGTCGCGCTCGATCTCGGCCGCGAGCAGTGGGTCTGAGCCGGCGATCAGCGAAGTGCGGTTCGCGTCGGCATGGACGAGGGTCGGGCGCGGTGAGCTGGAGCTGATCTCGAGCATCACCCGAGCGTGCGCAAAAGAGGTGGCTGCGTCGAGCGGCGCTGCGACCGACCCGAGGCCGGACGTGACCTCGGCGAAGCCGCGCTCGACCTGACGCACGCGTTGCGGATCACGGGGCTCGGGGATCAGCGCGACGAACTCGTCGCCGCGCAGGGCGAAGATCGAGTTCTGCGGCAACCGTGCCGCGGGCGGGCGCCCGAGCTCGGCCGGCCACACGAGCACCGCCAGCTCCGCCGGTACGTTCCAGCGCGCGGCGTCGGCCATGTCGCTCAGTGCGCGCCGGTCGGAGCCGATCGAGCCGCGGACGAGCAGGTCGATCAACTCGGCGCGGCGGGCGTCGAGTTCGCCGGCGCGTTCGGCCTGGGCCTGGGCGTAGCCTTCAGCCGACTCCGCCGAGAGCTCGTCGATGTAAGCGAAGATCGACTCGGCGAGCAGGTTCGATGCCCGCTGGTCGATGCCGGCGTCGATCGAGACGTCCGCCATCTGGCGCCACGCGACCTGGGCGCCGATCCGGTAGGCCGCGAGCAGCGCGCCGATCGAGCGGCCGGCCTCCATCTCGGCGCGCCCGAGTGCGGCGTAGATCCGCGTGCCCTCCTCGCGCATCGAGGTTTCCGGGTCGCGCACCATCGCGACGAACTGTGCGAGCGCCTGATCGACGCCGCCGCGGACGGCCTCACCGAACGCGCCGGACAGCGGCCGGGTGTAGGCCGGGATCTCGCGGCCGATCGATTCGAGGATCTCCTCGCGGATCGCGGAGATCTTCGGGTCCATCAGATCGGCGATGCCGGCCGGGAGGCGTTCCCAGGGTTTCTGCGCGCGTCCGTACGAGAGATCGCCGGATGTGTGATCAGCCATACAGACAATTTAGAGGAAATTGACAAAAAACGTGAGCAAGTTCTGCAAAATCGGCGCGAATACTGCGAAAGATTCGCTTTATCTTGCAAACATGAGCAAACTTGAGCAGCGCATCACTATCGCCGCGGTCGCCCTTCCGTTCGTCGGATTCATCGCGGCCATCGTCCTCCTCTGGAACAACGGCGTCAACTGGACCGACCTCGGCATCCTCGCCGTGATGTACTTGATCACGGGAGCCGGCATCACCGTCGGCTATCACCGGCTGCTCACGCACCGGTCGTTTGAGACCAAGGAGTCGGTCAAGCTCGCTTTCGCGATCGCCGGTTCGATGTCAGTTCAGGGCGCGCCGATCCACTGGGTCGCCGACCACCGCAAACACCACGCCTTCACCGACGTCGAGGGCGACCCCCACAGCCCGCACACGCACGACCATCAGGGCCTGAAGGGCATCGTCGTCGGCTGGTGGCACTCGCACATGGGCTGGCTGTTCTCCCGTGACGAGCGCGCCTCGGCGAGCCGCTTCGCCCGTGACCTCAAGAACGACCCGAAGATGGTCTGGGTCGACAAGCATTTCTTCAGCTGGGTTCTGCTCGGGCTCGCGCTCCCGGCGCTCGCCGGGTTCATCATCACCGGCACCGCCTACGGCGCCTTCACGGCGTTCATCTGGGGCGGTCTGGTGCGCGTCTTCCTGCAGCACCACGCCACCTGGTCGGTCAACTCGATCTGCCACATGTACGGCAACCAGCCGTTCGAGATCGAGGACGAGTCGACGAACAACTGGGCGGTCGCGTTCGTCGCGCTCGGCGAGGGCTGGCACCACAACCACCACGCCTTCCCGACCTCCGCGCGCCACGGTCTGCTCAAGGGCCAGATCGACCCGGCTTACTACATCATCAAGGGTCTCGAGAAGACCGGCCTTGCCTGGGACGTTCGCGTCCCCTCCGAAGCGCAGATGCACGCCAAGCTGCGCTCCGAGGGCAACGACTTCTCCGAGGACGACACAAGTTTCGCTCCCCAGCGAAAGCAGGCAGACCCCGCTCCGGGGTCGGTCCCTGACGGCACGGCTGCGGTTTCCGAAGGCGATGGTGCGGTTGTCTCCACATCCCGCGCTGCGTCTCCGCTCCGTGCACCCGAAACCGAGAGCGACCGCCAGGCTGTCGCCTGACGGGCACCTCGGCTTCACAAGCAGAAACAAGCTGTTTCCGCCGCCGGGTACTTGGTCGTCCCGGCGGCGACTCGGCTTTCTCCAGGTCTCAGCCGCCTTCGCGGTCGCGCGTCACGACGCGCAGCAGTTCTTCATACGGCCCGACCAGGTAGGCCCGGTCGCCGGCCGTGAATCGCGTGTCACGCCTTGGCGGGTGCTCAAGCCGATCACCGCGATCGATCGCGATCACACGCACATCGGCGCCGAGCTTGATCATCTCGACGCCGTCGAGGCCACCGTTCGGCGTGACCTCAAGCCGCGCGACCAGGAACGGCTCGTTGGCGAAGTAGAAAGTTGACAGAACCTCGAGGCCGATCGCCGCTCCGACGAACCACGGCGCCGCGATCGAGGCCGACGCCCAGACATGACGGAAACCGAAGCTGCGCGCTAGCCGCCCGGCGAGCGAGCGGTCGAACACGCGGACGACGACAGGGGTCGACACCCAGCGCTCGCCGAGCCGGCTGCGAACGGCGAGACTCGTCTCGATGTTCGTCAGGTCGTCCGAGGTGAGCACGGCAACCGAGCGCGCGGAAGCAAGGTTGACCGAGTCGAGCGTCGTGCCGAGGGTGGCGTCGCCGATGATCACCGGCACGCCCAGCGAGCGGGCGAGCGGGATGTAGCGGTTGTCGGCGCTCTTTTCGACGACGGCGACGTCGCGGCCCTGGGCACGCAGGCCCTCGATCACGCGCATACCCACCGAGCCGAGGCCGATCAGCACCGTGTGGCCCTTGAACTCATGAACCTGGCCCTGGCCGAGCGACTGCTCGATCCTGCGCGAGATCAGAAGGTTGGTGATGAAGGCGAAGATCAGGCTGACGATCACGGTGCTCACGACGATCAGCCCGATGCCGAAGACCTGCAGCGCGTGGGTCTGGTCGGCGAACGAGAAGTCGCCGAAGCCGACGGTGGCGCCGGTCTCGAACGTGAAGTAGATCGCCTCGAGGATTGTCAGGTGGGAACCGTCGGGCTGCCGGTAGAAAAGACCAAGGATCGCCGCCGAGATGATCACCATCACGACGCCGAGCCACAGCGTGATCTTCAGCGCCGAGTCGGTGTGCTCGAGAATCGAACGCCAGGTGCGTCCGAGGCGCGCGACCTGTTCGGCCACGAAATCGCGCCCGTCGGCGACGTCGGCGTCGATCGCAATCCCGGACTCTCGCAGCTCATCGGGCGTGCCGATCACACAGGCGCGGTCGCCCGGCCCGGACATCTCGTCGCGACCCGGTCCGATCATCAGGTCGCCGGCCTCGCCGTGCTTCAGCCCGACCGGCGCGAGGTCGCCGAACAGGGCGCGCAGGGTCGCGTGGCGGTCGACGTCCACGGTCGCGGCGATGAACTCCTCGCCGCCGATGTCGAGCCGGTCGGCGTCGTGGCCCATGCACGTCGAGACGACCGAAGGTGCGAACAGCCCGGCGACGTCGAGCACGCTGCCGTGCCCGGTGACGTCCTCGACGGCATTGCCGACGGCCGGGTTGTCGAGGTGGACGATCACACGCACGTCCTCGCTCATGTCGCGCACGAGCAGCGCGGTCTCGAGCGTGAGCAGGTCCGAAGACTCGGCGCAGATCACCGCCATCGCGCCCTCGATGCCGCCCTCGATCAGCGGCTCGCCGCTCTCGCCGCGCTGCATCAGCGGCACGCCCCAGTTGCGGATCGTCGGCACGAGCCGCGGGTCCGGCGAGTCGTCGAGCACGACCACGCGCGTCCCCGTCGCGATCAGCAGTTCGACGGCGCGCAACGAGATCGTGTGCAGGCCGCAGACGATGACGTGGCCGACCCAGTCGCGCGGCTCGTCGGGCGAGGCAGGCTGGCGGGGCGTTGTGTCTGGCGTCGAGCTGATGGGCACGCGCTCGATTCTTGAGTGGATTCTGTGGAAGCGCCAGAAAACTAGCGGCTGGAACCGGACCGGACCGGGCCGAGGCGCTGATAGAACCGGATGCATGAGCGAATCACTCGAAGGAACAGTCGCGCTGATCACCGGCGCGAGCAGCGGAATCGGCGAAGCGGCGGCCGTCGCCCTCGCCAACGAGGGCGCAGCGGTCGCGGTGTCGGCCCGACGCAAGGATCGGCTCGACGCACTCGTCTCGCGGATCGAGGCGAGCGGCGGAAAGGCGCTCGCGATCGAGTCCGACGTCACCGACCGGGCGCAGGCCGAGGCCGCGGTCGAGCGCACGGTCGAATACTTCGGTCGGCTCGACACCCTCTTCAACAACGCCGGCGTGATGCTGCTCGGGCCGATCGAAGGTGCCGAAGTATCCGACTGGGAGCGCATGGTCGACCTCAACCTCAAGGGACTGCTCTACACGGCGAACGCCGCGCTGCCGCACCTGATCGAGGCCGTCGAGAGTTCCCCCCGCGGGGTCGCTGACCTGATCAACACGAGCTCGGTCGCCGGCCGCATCGCGCGCGTCGGCTCCGGCGTCTACAACATGACCAAGTGGGGGGTGGTCGCGTTCACCGAGTCGCTGCGCCAGGAGGTCACGCAGCGCAGCGTGCGGATCTCGGCGCTCGAGCCGGGCGCCGTCGCCACCGAGCTGACCCACCACATGAGCGACGCGGCCAAGGAAAGCTTCGAGCGACGCTTCGCGGACACCGAGCAGCTCGCGTCGGAAGACATCGCCGAGATCGTCGCGTTCATCGTCACCCGTCCGCGACGCGTCGCGATCAATGAGCTGCTCGTGCGTCCGACGGATCAGGTTGGTTGAGCCGCTGCCTTGACGCGTTTTACATCTGCCGCTACTCTGTAAAGAGTTCGGACGCGACATGGGGAAATGTAACGCGCCCGCCATCCACCATCCGAGGAGCCAGACAAGTGTCAGACGCCGCGACGCCGGAGTTTCCGCCCGCACCACATCACGACCACCACGACCATCACGACGACAACCCGGTCGTGCTCAACGAGCCCGAGACCTGGCACGACCCCAAGCGCTACGCCTGGCTGCTCGGCCTGATCATTCCGTGCGCGCCGTTCATCGCGTGGGGCGCCGTCGAACTGACCGGAATCGGCTTCTTCTGGTACGGCGGACCATTGATCGTCTTCGGCCTGTTTCCGCTTCTCGACTGGTTGATCGGCACCGACTCAGAAAACCCGCCGGACAGCGTGCTTGCCTGGCTCGAGGCCGACAGGTACTACCGCTACGTCGTCTTCGCGTACATCCCGCTGCAGTACGCCGGCCTCGTCTTTGCCTGCTGGCAATGGGCTTACGGAAACCTGACCACGCTCGAGTCGATCGGGCTCGCATTGACGATGGGAACGGTCAGCGGCATCGCGATCAACACCGCGCACGAGCTCGGACACAAACGCGAGAAGAGCGAGAAGTGGCTCTCGAAGGTCGCGCTTGCGCAGACCTTCTACGGCCACTTCTTCATCGAGCACAACCGCGGTCACCATGTGCGGGTCTCGACCCCCGAGGATCCGGCGAGCTCGCGTTTCGGCGAGAGCTTCTATGAGTTCTGGCCGCGCACGGTCTGGGGCTCGCTGAAAAGCGCGATCGAGATCGAGAAGAAGCGGCTCGATCGCACCGGCGACGGTTTCTGGACTCTCAAGAACGACTTGCTCCAGGCTTGGGCGATGAGCGTCGTGCTCTACGTCGGCCTGACGGCGATCTTCGGCTGGGTCGTACTGCCGTATCTGGTGATCCAAGGCATCATGGGTTTCTCGCTGCTCGAGGTTGTCAACTACCTCGAGCACTACGGCCTGCTGCGCAAGGTGAAAGACGACGGCCGATACGAGCGCTGTCAACCGAGCCACAGCTGGAACAGCAACAACGTCGCCTCCAACGTCTTCCTCTACCACCTGCAGCGGCACAGCGACCACCACGCCCATCCGACCCGCCGCTATCAGGCGCTGCGCAACTTCGAGATGGCTCCGGACCTGCCGAGTGGCTACGCGACGATGATCGTCGTTGCGCTGTGCCCGCCGGCCTGGCGCAAGGTGATGGATCATCGCGTGCTTGAGCACTATGAGGGCGACATCACGCAGGCAAACATCCTTCCGCGCAAACGTGACCGCATCCTCAAGCGTTACGGTGGCGGTACGGGCTCGTCCTCGCAGGGTGGTCCGCAGAAACCGGCTACCGCGGGAGCGTGACGACGATGGCGAAGTTCGAGTGTCCTGAGTGCGGATACATCTACGACGAAGTTGAGGGCAACCCGCGCGAGGGGTTCCCGCCCGGCACCAAGTGGACGGACGTGCCCGACGACTGGAACTGCCCCGACTGCGGCGTCCGCGACAAGATCGACTTCGAAGAGATCGGCTGAAACATTCCGCAATCGGGAAACTACCGCGAGGCCGCAAGGGATCTGCTGCGCGAGACACTGCTCGACGCGGCCGGAGAGCTGATGCGCGACGCGCCGTGGTCGGAGATCTCGATGGCCGCGATCGCGAGCCAGGCAGGGGTGAGTCGGCAGACGCTCTACAACGAGTTCGGTTCGCGCGACTCGTTCGCCCAGACGTACGCATTGCGCGCAGCCGACAGGTTCCTCACCGACGTCCTCGAGGCGTTCACCGAACACCGTGACGACCCGCACCGCGCATTGCGTCGCGGGTTCGAGGTGTTTCTCGAGCTCGCGGCGAAGGACCCGATGGTGCGTCACATCATCCTGCGCGACCAGGGATCGGATGAGTTGCTCGCCCTCTTCACCACGCGCGGCAAACCGATCATCGACATGGCGACCGTCCGCCTGCGGGCGCGAATCCTCGAACTCTGGCAACAGGCCGACCCCGGCGACGTGCAGGTGCTGGCCGACGGCCTCGTGCGGCTCGGCATCATCCACGTCGGGCTGCCGTCCTCGTCGACGCGTCAGTCGGCCGACGACGTCACGGCACTGCTGACGCCCTTCATCGACGCCCACCTCCCGCGCTGACCTCGCGGCCAAGCTCTAGTCGTACCCGCCGACGCCGCCGGGGCGGTGAGACCTACTTGACGCGCTTTACAAAAACCGCTATGATGTAAAAAACGCGGACATACATGGGGATTTTGTCATATGGCCGCGAGCGTGATTTGAGGCGTTGAACATGTCAGGTACAGCAATGCCCGGGCTCGCCCCCGGCGAGCACGACCAGCCGCTCGATCTCAACCCGCCGGAATCATGGACCGACCCCAAGCGTTACGCATGGATGCTCGCCTGCGTGATCCCGATGGCGCCGTTCATCGCGTTCGCGGCCGACCAGGTGATCGGTCTCGGTATCGCATACTGGCTCGGTCCAGCGCTGATCTTCTTCGTCTTTCCGGCGCTCGACCATCTGATCGGGGTCGACTCCGAGAACCCGCCCGACAGCATCCTCAAGTGGCTCGAGGAGGACCGCTACTACCGGCGCGTGACGTACGCGTTCGTGCCCGTGCAGTACGCCGGGCTTGTGTTCGCGTGCTACCTCTGGGCGTACGGCGACCTCACGACCTTCGGCGCGATCGGACTCGCGGTCACCTGCGGCGTGGTAAACGGGATCGCGATCGCGACCGCTCACGAGCTCGGCCACAAGCGCGAGAGCCTCGAGCGTTGGCTGAGCAAGATCGCGCTGGCCCCGACCTTCTACGGCCACTTCTACATCGAGCACAACCGCGGCCATCACGTGCGCGTCTCGACGCCAGAGGATCCGGCGTCATCGCGCTTCTACGAGAGCTTCTACCGCTTCTGGCCGCGCACGGTCACCGGCAGCCTGCGCTCGTCGATCGAGATCGAGAAGAAGCGCTTGGACCGCGTCGGCTCGAGCTTCTTCTCGCTGAGGAACGACCTGATCAACGCCTGGTTGATGAGCATCGCGCTGTTCGTGACGCTCACCGCCGTCTTCGGCTGGGTCGTGCTGCCATATCTGCTGGTCCAGGCCGTGATCGGTTTCTCGCTGCTCGAGGTCGTCAACTACCTCGAGCACTACGGCCTGCTGCGTGAGACTAAAGAGGACGGGCGCTACGAGCGCTGCCTGCCGAAGCACAGCTGGAACAGCAACATGGTGGCCTCGAACGTCTTCCTTTTCCACCTCCAGCGGCACAGCGACCACCACGCGCACCCGACCCGCCGCTACCAGTCGCTGCGCCACTTCGAAGAGGCTCCGGAGCTTCCCGAGGGCTACGCGACGATGATCGTGTACGCGCTGATCCGCCATTGTGGTACCGAGTGATGAACCAGCGCGCCGTTGACCACTACGGCGGCGACGTCAACAAGTTGAACATCAGTCCGTCCAAGCGCGCCAAGGCGGAGCGGAAGTACGGGACAGAAGTTCCGGCCTGAGCATCAGGATTTCGCCGCCTTCTGCCGAAAGGAGAAGCATGGGTCGAATCAAAGCCGGTTGGCAACTCTCAAAAAAAGCGTGGGGCGTGGTGAAGTCGAACCCCGGTCTCATGAAGCTCCCGATCACGGGCGGCATCTTCGCGTTCATCGCGTTTCTCATCTTCGGCGCTCCCGGAAGCGTCCTCATCTCGGCTGAAAACGCCACGAACGGCCAGCTGATCGGCGGTGGCATCCTGCTCGCGATCGGTATGTACCTCGCCGGATTCGCGACGTTCTACTACGGCGTCGCACTCGCCGCGGCCGCCGACATGGTCTTCAAGGGCCAAGAGGCCGACACCGCCGAGGGCAAGGCAGTCGCGCGTTCGCGCATGGGCGCGATCGCGCAGTGGACGGTCGTCGTCACGATCGTCTCGCTGATCTTCAGCTTCCTCCGCGACAAGGGCGGACTGGCAGGCAACATCGTCGCCGGTGTCGGGGCCGCCATCTGGTCGCTGATCACATTCATGGCGATCCCGGTGATCGCGTTCGAGGGTCTCGGCCCGGCAGCGACGATCAAGCGATCGTCCTCGATGTTCAAGAACAAGTGGGGCGAGCAGATCACCGGCAACATCGTGATCGGCGGCATCACCGGGCTGATCATGCTGCTCGGCATCGGCGTCGCCGTGCTCGGCGTGATCATCCTGATCTCCGGCAGCACCGCTGCTGTGGTCGGCGGCGGCGGCGTTCTGTTGCTCGGCGTCATCCTCTTCATCGCCGGTGCGGTCGTCGGTCAGGCGATGCGCGGCGTCTTCGGCGTCGCGATGTACCACTACATCGTCGACGAGCAGCTCGTCGGACCGTTCTCGCAGCAGGAGCTCGAGTCGGCCGTGAAGAGCAAGGCCGGCGTCGGCCGCCCGGCGACGATCTAGCTGTCGCCACACCCGAATTCGAAAGGGCCCCGCACGGGGCCCTTTCTTTTTCGCTTGACCTCTACATCGTTTGATGTTATGGTGGCGAGATGCAACCAGTCGACGCCCCCACCGCCGCCCCGCAAGCCCCGACCGTCACCCTCGGCGACCCGCTCACACTCGCGTGTGGCGTCACGCTGAAGAACCGAATCACCAAGAGCGCGCTCAGCGAGCAGCTCGGGTCCCGAGAGCACAACACCACGCCAGAGCTGGTCAATCTGTACCGCCGCTGGGCGGCCGGAGGACTCGGACTGATCGTCACCGGAAACGTGATGGTCGACCGGCGGTCGATCGGTGAGCCACTCAACGTCGTGATCGAGGACGACCGCGACCTCGACGGCCTCAAGCGCTGGGCCGAGGCGGCGAAGTCGGACGGAGCGCCGGCGATCGTCCAGCTCAACCATCCCGGTCGCCAGGCGCCCAAGCCGATCGCCTCGCGCGTCGTCGCGCCGAGTGCGGTCAAGCTGCACCTTCCCGGGACGCCGTTCGTCACCCCCAAGGCGCTGACCGGTCCGGAGATCGAGGAGATCATTGAACGCTTCGCGACGGCGGCGGAGGTCGCTGTGCGCGCGGGCTTCGACGGCATCCAGCTGCACGGCGCCCACGGGTACCTGATCTCGCAGTTCCTCAGCCCGGCCGTGAACCTGCGCGAGGACGAGTGGGGCGGAGACGCCGAGCGGCGACGCCGGTTCGTGATCGAACTCGCGCGAGCGACCCGTGCCGCGGTCGGCAGCGACAAGGTCGTCGGCGCGAAGCTCAACTCCGCGGACTTCCAGCGCGGCGGCTTCTCCGAGGATGAATCGCTCGACGTGATCCACGCACTCGGTGAGGAGGGCCTCGACTTCCTCGAGATCAGCGGCGGTACCTACGAGAAGCCGGCGATGGTCGGCTCGCAGGCGCCGAAGATGTCCGCTTCCTCGGCCGCTCGCGAGGCCTACTTCCTCGAGTTCGCCGAGCGCGCCAAGCAGGTCACGAAGATGCCGCTGATGCTGACCGGAGGTCTGCGCAGCGCCAAGGCGATGACCGAGGCGCTCGCCGACGGGATCGACGTGATCGGCATCGGCCGCCCGGTCTGCCTCGAGCCGGACCTGCCGAAGCGACTGATCGCCGACCCGTCGACGGTCTCGAAGCTGCAGCCGGTCACTACCGGCATCCGCAAGCTCGACGCGCCGGCCGACCTGTGGTGGAACAACATCCAGCTGCGCCGCATGGGCGCCGGCAAGGAGCCGCGTCGGCGTCTGACCAGCTGGGAGGCCGTCGGCCACGCGCTCGTGCGCGACGGCGTCAACGGAGTGCGCCGCAAACGCTCCTGAGCGAATAGCTTTGGGGCGTGCCCGAGCGACCCCCGCAGATCAAGGTCAGTGACGGTCCCTACCTCGTGAGCGGATCACTACCGCTGCACGTCGAGGAGATCGTCTCCGATCAGAACGGCGAGTCGATCGCCTGGGCGACCGGCGATGCGATCGACGGCGGCGAGAGCTACGCGCTCTGCCGCTGCGGACACTCCTCGAACAAGCCGTTCTGCGACGGCACGCACAAGAAGATCGGCTTCGACGGCACCGAGACGGCGAGCCACGATCGCTACGAGGACGGCACCAAGCTCTACTCCGGCCCGACGATGGACATGACCGACAACCCGGTCTTCTGCTCGGTCGCACGATTCTGCGACGCGCGCGGCAAGGCCTGGAGCAACGTCAAGCGCACCGACACGGACGAGGGCCGCGAAATCGTCGGCAGCGAAGCGATGATGTGCCCGAGTGGGAGGCTCGTCGCGTTTGAGAAGACCGGCGAAGAGCCCGAGGCGCTCGAACCGCCGTTCGACCAGTCGATCGGCCTGATCGAGGATCCGACCGAGAACTGCAGCGGACCGCTGTGGGTGCGCGGCGGCGTCGAGATCGTCGGCCAGGACGGGCAGAGTTACGAACTCCGCAACCGCGTCACGCTGTGCCGGTGCGGCGAGTCGAAGAACAAGCCGTTCTGCGACGGCTCACATGTCGACATCGGCTGGAAGGCCGACTAGAGACCGAGCCCGGCCACGCCCTTCTCGTCCCAGCCGAGATGGTGCGCGATCTCGTGCCGCACGGTGCGCTCGACCTGTGAGCGCAGGACGTCGATGTCGTATCCGAAGTCGCGCAGCAGCGTGTCCCTGAAGATCAGGATGCGATCCGGGTAGTTGTCGTTGACGATCGTGTCGCCCTGGTAAAGGCCGTAGGCGTTGTGCTGCCTGCCGAGGTCCGACACGACGATCGGCACGGCCTCGAGCGCGATCTGGAACTCCTCGGGCAGCTGGTCGATCGCCTCCTGCACGAGCTGGTCGAAGGCGTCGGGCGTCACGTCGGTGCCGTGTGACTTGGCGAGCTCCTCGGAGTAGTCGACGAGCTCGTCGAACTGGCGGTCGGAGAGCTGGCCGATGTTGCTGGTGTGGGGCGGACGGCGTTCCATCCGGTGAATTGTTACCGGTGACTACTTCCTGAGGTGCCGATAGGGTGGCCCGCGATGAGCGAATACGTGATTCGCCTCGACGGCGTGACCAAACGCTTCGGCGCGCTGACGGCGGTGGACGACGTGACCGTCGATGTCCCGGCCGGCCGCTGCTTCGCCTGGCTCGGGCCGAACGGTTGCGGCAAGACGACGCTGATCCGGATGATGCTCGGCCTCGCCCGCTCGTCGGCCGGAAAGATCGAGGTCTGCGGCTTCGACATCCCGCACAAGACCCACCACGCACTTGAGCAGGTCGGCGGCATCGTCGAGGAGCCGCGCTTCTACCCGTACCTCTCCGGCCGCGCCAATCTCGAGATCTGGGCCGACCACTTCGGCCGCGAACACCGCGAGCGCATCGACGGCGCACTTGAGCGAGTTCGCCTGTCCGACCGCGCCGACGAGAATGTCAAGACCTACTCGCTCGGAATGCGCCAGCGCCTCGGGGTCGCCCGCGCGCTGCTCAACGATCCGAAGCTGCTGATCCTCGACGAGCCGACCAACGGCCTCGACCCGGCCGGCCTCGCCGAGTTCCGCGAGCTGATCCGCTCGTTCGTCGACGAGGGCCGCAGCGTGTTCATCTCGTCGCACATCCTCGGCGAGGTCCAGAAGATGGCGGACGACGTCGCGATCATCCAGAAGGGCAAGATGGTCGCCTTCGGCAGCGTCGACGAGCTGGTCAAAGGCGGCAAGTCGCAGATCTACGTGCGCGCCAGCGACCGCGATGGCGCGGCCCCGCTGCTGCACGGGCTCGATCTCGTCAGCGCCGTCGCGGTCGACGACCACGGCGGACTGACGCTCGACGTCTCCGGTGTCGACGACGAGGCACTACGGATCGTCGGGCGCACGCTCTACGACGCGCAGATCGACGTGCTCTCGCTGTATCCGCTCGAACAGTCGCTCGAGGAGCGCTTCCTCGAGATCACCGGCGGGGAGGGTGCGCTGTGATCACGCTGCTCCCCGGCGAGGTGCGCCGTCAGACCGGCCGACGCGGATCGTTCTACGGATCGATGGCCTTCCTGCTGCTGTTCGGGATCGCGCTCGCGATCTGGGCCGCGACCACCAGCAGCAGCCCGACCTTCTCGACGATCGTCAACAACGGCAGCGGCCTGCTGCAGTTCACGACCGTGATCTGCGCGGTGATCACCGGCGCGATAGCCGGCGCCTACGACACCGACCAGGGCACGATGCGCTACCTCGTGCTGACCGGCCGTCCGCGCTGGCAGCTCGTGTCGGTGCGCTACCTCGGGATGGTCTGCACCGTCGTTCTCTTCACGCTGCCGGCGATGCTGCTCGTCCTGTTGATGGCGGCCGTGTTCGGCGGATCTGGGACGACGGCGACCGGGGACCCGGTCGGATCGTCGGCGCTGTTCGACCTGTTCTACAAGGTCTGGCTCGGCGGAATCCTTTACGGCATCCTCGCGCTCAGCATCGGCACGTTCCTGAAGTCGAACGCCGTCGCGATCGCGGTGTCGATCGTGCTCAACTTCGCCGGCGTTCTCGCTGCCGGCCTGCTGTGGGAGTACGTCTCCCACAAGGTCGGCGACGTGTTCTTCCCGGTGGTCGCCGGCGCCGCGGTCGAACGCGCACCGCAGACGGCCGGGCCCGACGTGAACGCGTCGTCCTACGGACTGACGGCGCAGATCATCATCCTCGCGATCTGGATCGTCACGCTTGTCGGCGTCGCGGTCTGGCGCGTGGAACGCTCCGAATACTGACGTTCACTCGAGGCCGAATGCCTCGGCCACGAGCTCGTACGACCGCCGACGCGCCGCGTGGTCGTACGCGATCGAGACGATGATCGCCTCGTCTGCGCGGTACTCCTCGACTGCCTGCTCGATCCCGTCACGGACCTCTTGCGGGTTGCCGACGATCATCCGGCGCGAGTGGCTCACGCCGGGTTCGCGTCCTTCCGCGACCAGGAAGTCGACGGCCTGCTCGGGCGGCGGAACCTTGATCGGTGTGCCTCGGCGCAGCATCAGCATCGACATCTGGATCGACGACGCGAGGCGTTTCGCCTCCTCGGAATCTTCCGCGCACAGCACCCACAGCGCGACCATCGAGTGCGGGCCTTGCAGTTCTGGACTCGGCTCGAAGCCGGAGCGGTAGGACTTCGCGATCGCCGCGCCGTCGCTGTTGATGAAGTCGGCGAACGAGTACGGCAGACCGAGTTCCTTCGCCCAGATGCCGCTCTGAGCCGAGGAGCCGAGCAGCCAGATCTCCGGCTGCTCCTCGCCGCCGGGAAGCGCGTACTGAAGCCGGTGGAACGGATGGTCCTCGGGCAGCTCTTGGCGGTAGTAGGCGAGCAGCTCGAGCAGTTGTTGCGGGAAGTCGTCGGGCGCCGCTTGGCGGCGGTCGCGCTGGAGCGCGAAGGTGGTCAACGGGTCGGTGCCGCTGGCGCGCCCGAGAGCGAGATCGATACGGCCGGGATAGAGGCCGGAAAGCAGGCTGAACGCTTCGGCGACCTTGAACGGCGAGTAGTGCGGCAGCATCACGCCGCCGCTTCCGACGCGAATCCGCTCCGTGTTCTCTGCGACCGGCCCGATCAGAACCTCCGGCGCCGGGCCGGCGAGCGAGAGGCCGTGGTGCTCGGCCAGCCAATAGCGGTGGTATCCGAGCTGGTCGGCAGCGTTCGCCAGGTCGAGCGTGTTGTGCAGCGCGTCGCCGCCCGTCGACCCCTCGGGGACCGGCGATTGGTCGAGCACCGAGAGCAGGAAGTCACTCATGGGATCACGCGCCCGAGCCACTGGCGGATCGGCGCGACCTCTTCGGGCACGATCTCGTGTCCGCCGTCGAACTCGACGAAATCGAACGGCAGGCCGGCCTTCTCAAGCTTGCTCTTCGCGATCTCAGCGAAGCCGAAGTCGATCACGGGGTCGAGCGTGCCGTGTCCGAGGAAGACCGGGACGCTGCCGCGGCGGTCGAGGTCGGGCTGCCAGCTGTTGTCGTCGAGCACCGGGATGAATCCGCTCATCGCGAGGATCCCGGCCGGCTTCGGGCGGTCGGAAGAGAGTCCGAGCGCGAAGCTCATCACCGCGCCCATGCTGAAACCGCCGAGGACGGCGCGGTCGGGGCTGACGGCGATCCGTTCGAGCTGGTCGTCGTGGAAGTCGGCCAGCTCCTGCTTCGAAGTGGCGAAGGTGGACGGATCGGGGTAGCCGACGCGCGGCACCGCGTACCAATGGAAGCCCGGCGCCTCCTCGATCCGCAGCGGCGCGCGCGGCGCGATCACGTGCAGCCGGCGGCCAGGGTCGAATGCGTCGGCGAGAGGGATCAGGTCGCCCTCCCAGGAGCCGCGGCCGTGGTGCAGGAAGAGCGCGCCGGTCGCCGGCCCGTCCGAAGGTCGCTCCATGTAATCGAGACTCATTCGTTGCCCGCCCGTTCGATCACGGCCGGCGTGACCTCGGCGACGCGATCGATCACCAAGGTCGCAGTGTCGAGGATCTCTGGCGGTGGCGGGAAGTCGCGGTTGGGCGTGGCGATCACGTGCATGCCGGCGGCGAGCGCGGCCTTGATCCCGTTAGCGGAATCCTCGATCACCACGCACTCGGCGGGGTCGACGCCGAGCTGCGCTGCGGCGGCGAGAAACACGTCGGGCGCCGGCTTGCCGCGGCCGGCCTCTTCCGACGAGACCGTCGTCGTGAGAACGTCGGCGATCCCGGCGAGCTCGCCGACCAGGTCGATCAACTCGCGGTTGCTCGACGAGGCGATCGCGACCGGCCAGTGCTCGGCCGCGGCGTGCACCGCGTCGGCTGCGCCGTCGATCAGCGGCAGATCCTCGCGGTAGAGCTCCTCGAGCCGTGCGACGACGCGGACGGAGATCTCCTCGGCCGACAGTGGAACCTCGAGCTCGTCGCGCACGTAGACCGACCACTCGTGCGAGGCCATCCCCATCATCGCCGTCTGCGCGTTGGCGCCCCAGCGCCCGCCGGTCTCCTTGACCAGATCCTCGCGTGCCTGGTCCCAAAGGTGCTCGGACTCGACGATCACGCCGTCCATGTCGAAGATGACTGCGCTTACTGGCATCGGGGTGAGGGTATGGCGTCGGGGCGTGTTCGCAGGCAGACGACGGCCAGCGACGGTTCCAAGCGAGAAAGTGCATCAACCTACGTCTTGCCGAGCGCGGCAAGACGTAGGTTGATGCGGAAAACCGCTTGAAATTGCTGATCAGCGCACGGAAGTCAAGAAACGGACTTCAGTCCGTTTATGTGCTACGCTTGAACCACAGAGATTGAGAGACTGGAGCACCCGATGGCAGAGCAGCAGAAATTCGAACTCGGCGTTGTCACGTTCGCCGACAACGGCAGCGACTACGACGGCAATCAGCTCTTCAGCGACGAGGAGCGGATGAAGAACCTGATCGAGGAGGCCGAACTGGCCGACGAGGTCGGGCTCGACGTGTTCGGTGTCGGTGAGCACCACCGCTCCGACTTCACCGTCTCCGCGCCGACCGTCGCGCTCGCCGCGATCGCGGCACGCACGAAGAACATCCGCCTGACCAGCGCCGTCACGGTGCTTTCCAGCGCCGACCCGGTACGCGTCTACGAGGAGTTCGCGACCGTCGACCTGATCAGTGGCGGCCGCGCCGAGATCATGGCCGGGCGTGGCTCGTTCACCGAGACCTTCCCGCTCTTCGGCCAGTCGCTCGACGACTACGACGAGCTGTTCGCCGAGCACCTCGAACTGTTGCTCAACGTGCGCGAGAACGAGATCGTCACCTGGCAGGGCAAGCACCGCGCCGACATCGACGCGCGCGGTGTGTACCCGCGCGCCGTGCAGGAGCCACTGCCGGTGTGGATCGCGGTCGGCGGTTCGCCCGAGTCGGTCGCCCGCGCAGGCCTGCTCGGCCTGCCCTTGGCGATCGCGATCATCGGCGGCACGCCCGACCGTTTCCAGCCGCTCGTCGAGCTCTATCGCCGCGCCTCGGAGCAGGGCGGCCACGGCGAGCTGCCGCTGGCGATCAACTCGCACGTCTTCGTCAGCGAGTCCCCGACGATGCGCGACGACTACTACGAGTACTACTCGGCGACGATGAACAAGATCGGCCGCGAGCGCGGCTGGCCGCCGATGGACCGCGCCGGCTTCGACGCCCGGACGGCCGGAGACGGCATTCCGTGGATCGGCGACCCCGAGGAGATCGCCGAGAAGATCCTTCGCGAGCACGAGCTGTTCGGCAACACGCGCTTCATGGCTCAGGGCAGCATGGGCCGAATGCCGCACGACGTCGCGCTGAAGTCGATCGAGCTGTTCGGCACGAAGGTGGCGCCGATCGTGCGTGAAGAGGTCGCCAGGCGTACGGCACCGGCCGTCGCCTGAGCGCTAGAAGCGAGCGACTTTCAGGCCCGGCACTCGTTCGAAGTCGCGAGTGTTCAGCGTCAAGATCTCAAAGTCGTGGGCGACGGCGGTGGCAGCGATCCAGAGGTCGTGGCTGTCGATCTTCTCTCCAACCGAAACGAGTTCGGCCCAAAGTTCTGAATGCACCCGGGCAACGCGCAGGTCGATCGGTACGGAGTCGAAGATGGCCAGCATGCGTTCGACGATTGAACGCCGGCGGGCACGCTGATCATTGCCTGCGCGGTGCACCCCGTGAAGCAACTCACTTGCGGTGACAACGCTGATCGCGCCGCCGCGTTCTTCGAGTGCGTCGATCAGATCTGCGCCGACAGCCCGACGCTCGAGCTGGATCAAGACGCTTGAGTCGATCAGTCGATCCATCGCCGGTCAGTCGAACCATTCGCGCTCAGGCGGAGGACCGATGTCGGCCTTCGCGGCAGCCACGTCCTTCGCGAAGTCGTCGTCGAGTGGGGGCAACTCGCTGAACAGCTCGACGATCAACTTTCCAGGGATCACATGGGTGTGGGCCGGAGAGATCACCGCGACCGTCGCGCCGGATCTGACGATCTCGATCTCCTCGCCGCGCGCGACGCGGTTGAGCAGATCTGAAAATCCTCTGGAGGCCTCTGTCGCAGTCACTTTCGCCATCAATCAAAATTATCAGATTTATCTGATTCAGGTTTATCCCTGTGTATACATGCAGGCTCGCCGCCGTGTGGCAATCTCCTTCCGATGCCGCGGAGCTTTGAAGAAGACGTCGAGCTGCTGACCGAAGTGCTCGCCGAAGTCGTCGAGGGGAGCGAGGGCGAGTCGGCGATCGACCTGCACCGCAGCGCGGTGGAGCTCGCCCAGCGTGCCCGCGCGGGCGACGAGAACGCTCCCGAGGAGCTCCAGGCGCTGGTGGACGGTCTGTCGCCGCGAATGATGGAGCTGCTGATCCGTTCGCTGATCCGTTGGTTTCAGTTGATCAACCTTGCGGAGGACAACGACCGCGTTCGTCGCTTGCGTGCGCGTGAGATCGCCGAGCGTCCGGCGCCGCGGTCGGGCTCGATCCGCGAGGCCGTCGGACAGCTCGCGACGTACGCCGGAAGCTCCGGACGGATGCGCGAGCTGCTCGAGAGCGTGAAGATCGATCTCGTGATGACGGCGCACCCCACCGAGGCCCGGCGCCGCACGATCATCGCCAAGCAGGCGCGCGTGTTCGCGCTGCTGCGCGACCTCGACGAGCGGCCGCTCACGACGGACGAGGTCGACACGCGGCGGCGACTCGCCGCGACCGTGCACGAGCTCTGGGGGTCGGACGAGCTGCGCGCAGTTTTCCCGACCGTACTCGACGAGGTGCGCTCGGGTCTGGCCTACTTCAACTCGACACTCGGCGACGTGATTCCGCGGATCTACCGCGATCTCGAGGCCGCCGTTACCGAGGTCTTCCCCGACGCCGAGGAGGAGGGCGGCGCCGCCGAGGTCCCGCGCGTCCTGCGTATGGGCTCCTGGATCGGCGGCGACCGTGACGGCAATCCCTTCGTCACTCCCGAGGTCACCGTCGACGCGCTCGAACTGATGCGTGACCAGTGCCTGCACTTCCTTGAGGCGCGCGTCGGTCTGCTCGCGGAGCGATCTTCATTCGCCGAACAGCAGGGCCACCGTGCGATCGAGCTCGATCCTTTGCTCGAGGCCAACGCCGAGCGCTTCCCGGAGCTCGCGATCGACCTGCTCGATCGCAACCCGCGCGAGCCGTACAGGCGCGTTTTCTCGCTGCTCCGCCGCCGGATCGAGGCGACGCGCAAGGACGAGGAGACCGGCTACCTGCACTCCGGCGAACTGCTGGAGGATCTCCGCACCGTGCGCGACTGCCTGCTCGCCGATCGCGGCGACTTGGCGGCCGGCGGCGACATCCACGACGTGATCCGCCAGGTCGAAGTCTTCGGCTTCCACTTCGCGAAGGTCGATGTGCGGCAGCACGCCCGTCGTCACCGCGCCGCGCTGCACGAGGTCTTCGCCGCTCTCGGCATCGAGTCCGACTACAGCGCGCTCTCGATCGACGACCGGATGGCCCTGCTCGAGAGCGAGATAGACAACCACCGTCCGCTGATCCCGCAGGACGTCTCGGGCTTCGACCCTGAGACGCAGGAGGTGATCGAGACCTTCCGCATGATCGAGCAGGCAATCGAGGGCCGCCACCGCGGAGCGATCCTGACCTACATCATCAGCGGAACCGAGGGCCCCGACGACGTGCTCGAGGTGCTGCTGCTGATGAAGGAGTCGACGATGAGCCGCGCCGGCGGCGGCGAGGCCGAGCTGCGGATCGCGCCGCTGTTCGAGAGTGGCGCGAGCCTGGCCGCGTCGCCGCAGATCATCGACAGGTTGCTGAAGACGCCTTGCTACCGCCGCGCCGTCGGCGCGATGGACGACGTGCAGGAGGTGATGGTCGGCTACTCCGACTCGAACAAGGACGTCGGCTACGTCGCCTCGAGTTGGGCCGCCTACCGCGCTCAGTTGGCGATGGTCGAGGTGTTCCGCGAGCACGGCGTGGGTTGGCTGTTCTTTCACGGCCGTGGTGGCGTGGTTGGTCGTGGCGGCGGTCCGACGCGCCGCGCAATCCTCTCGATGCCGCCCGGCGCCGTCGACGGCCGGCTGAAGATGACCGAGCAGGGCGAGGTGATGGCGGCCAAGTACGCCGTCGAGGAGATCGCCCACCGCGAGCTCGAGCTGGCGGCCGGAGCGACGCTCGTCTCGATGACGCAGCGAGAGCCCGACGTGACCCCCGAGACGATCGCGCTCGCCGACGAGATCCTTGAGTTGATGGCGACGGAGTCGGCTCGCCGCTACCGCTCGCTCGTTTACGACGACCCCGACTTCGTCGAGTGCTTCATGAACGTCACCCCGGTGGACCAGATCTCACGGTTGCAGCTCGGCTCACGCCCGGCCCGGCGCAGCGCCGCCGGAGGCATCGGCGACCTGCGCGCGATCCCGTGGGTGTTCTCCTGGACTCAGGCGCGCGTGATCCTGCCGGCGTGGTTCGGCATGGGCACGGGGCTGGCCGCCGCGCGCGAGTGCTTCGGCGACGACGAGCTCACGCGCATGACCGAGAAATGGCCGTTCTTCGAGGCGCTGATCAGCAATGCCGAGATGGCCTGCGCCAAGGCGGACCTCGCGATCGCCCGCCGCTACTTCGACCTCTGGGACAACGCCGAGGCGCGCGAGCGGATCTGGAACGCGATCGAGCAGGAGTTCGCGCTCACTTCGAGCGGACTCACAGCATTGCGCGGCGAAGAGCGTCTGCTCGACGGCTCAAAAACACTGCAGCAGTCGATCGACCGCCGCAACCCGTACGTCGATCCGCTCTCTTACGTTCAGATCGAGTTGCTCAGGCAGCTACGGCGTGGCGACGGCGGGGCCGCCAGCGATGATCTGCTCCGACGGCTCAGCCTGCTGACGGTCAACGGGATCGCCGGCGGGCTGCGCAACACCGGCTAGCGGCCCGCCGCGCGCGACGCGCAGCAACGCCCAGCCGAGCAGCAGGATCAGTGCGATCGTCATCGCGGCGACGACCGCGGCGCCCAGGCCGAACAGCCAGCCCGGCACCTCGCTGCGGCGCTCGCGCTGCATCATCCTGCGGTCCATCACGACAGGGCGCGTGAATTCAGGAAGGGCCGGAGTAGCCGACAGGCCGAGCGCGGCGTCGGCGGGCATGTAGACCGGAACGGATCCCATCACGTCACCTTTGTGCACTCGCAGTGCCGTCTTCCAGGTTCCGCCCACGGGCAGAGGGCGGGTCGTCGTCCACACGCCGGGCGCCACCCTGCGCAGCGGTGCGGTGGTTGCGTGACCGTCCCCCTGCCAGGCCATGCCGACGGCCCAGTCGGCGCCGTTGCCGAAGGTCTTGTCGCCGTAGGTCACAGTGGCGTTGACGAGCCTTCCCTGACTCGACGGCGCGTCGGTCAGGCGCACGCTCGCGGTCAGGCCGGTCGGCGCGTGCTGGGGGATGAGCACGGCGATCAGGACGGTGAACACGGCGATCGCGCCGAGCGGTGCAAATGCGGCGCGCCGACCGAGCAGGCGGCTGTCCGGCTGCGCCGTGAGTGTCGTGCCGAAGAACGTCCCGAGAATCGCGCCACATCCGGCCGCGACGAGCGAGCACGCGATCGCAACCGGCAGCAGGTGGGCCGGCCACGGCAGGGGCATCCAGACGTGACTCCAGCCGTACTCGGCGAGGGTCCCGAGTGTCCCGAGCAGAAGTGCAGACACGCCCGCGAACCAGTAACGCCCGCGCGGCAGCGCGACGACGCCGGCGAACTCGACGAGCAGCGCGGCCGCGATGTAGAGCGGGAAGTGCAGCGTGATCTGGCCGAAGCCGTACTTGACCGCGAGCGTCAGCACGGCGCTCGTCGCGATCGAGCCGGCGCACGCGATCAAGGCGCCGCCGCGTCCGTAGAGCGTGCGCGCGGCGGTCAGTACGACGCCGGCCGAGAACGCAATCAGGATCGGGTGGTAGAGCAGCCGGAACTGGGGGAAGCCGTAGCTGAACTCCTGTTGGTAGGCGATCGTCATGCCCGTCAGAGCCCCACCGAGCAGCATCCCGGTACTGACGAGGCCGGCCACGCTCTTGCGCTCACCCGCAGCGACGGCAGCGCGCTTCTCCTCGCGCGTGCGCGGTCGGCGCACCGTGCGCATGCCCTCACGCATAAGGACGAACGAGCTGAACAGGACGAGCAGGCCACCGGTGATCATCATCAGGTGGGTCGGGCCCCACAGCGTTACGTCCTGGCCGAACAGGCGGTGCCAGACGTCGTCGGCCGCGAAGCCGGTCAGCGCCAGCGAGCCGCAGGCCAGCATCGCGACGCCCCCGGCCGGTGCCCACCAGTTGTCGGTGATGCGGACCGCAGCGTCACCGGCCTCGCGATCCTTAGGCATCACGACGGCAAGCCAGCCGGCCGTTACGAACAGAACCGTCCCGACGATCAGCATGTAGTGCGACGGGTTTGCGAAAGGCCCGGGATCGCGCCCCGCGTCGAGGTGGAGGGAGACGTCCCAGACGAAGCCGACCCCGGCGATCGCGAGCGCGATCACGGCGACGAGGTAGGGGATGACGGTCCAGCCGGGGAGCCCCGTCTGCCGCTTCGCGGCAGCGCTGATGCGATCAAGCAGGTCGCTCGTGCCGGCGCGGTGGCGCAGGCCGAGTAAAAGTACGAACAGCATCCAGGCAGAGATGAAGATCCCACCGATGACGATCTGACGGATTTCTGCGCCGGCGGCAGGAGCGTTCTCAACCGGGCCGGCGGCGGCAAGGAGCAGCGACATGGCGCGAGTGTACCGATCGGTACACAACGCGATGTGTGCGATCTCTCACTCAGCGAGAAAGTTGTTCAAACCTCGGGCGCGAGCGATGCGATCAGCGTCTGGTAGCCCTTGATCGCGCCGGCGAGGTCGTCGGTGTCGCCGCGCAGAAGCCACTGGTAGAGCAATCCGTTGAAGCCGGAGATCATCGCCGTCACGGCGACTTCGTCATCGACGACGATCTTGCGACCGTTCTCGCGCGCCGCCCGCAGCTGGCCGCGCAGGATGTCGCGCATGCCGTCGTTGAACTCGTCGACCGAGCCCGCGAGGCGTTCGTCCGTGACCGACTCAGTGGTGACGCCGAACAGTGCGATCAAGAGGCCGCGGTCGGCGGTCAGCGCCTCCCAAACGGTCTCGAAGCCCTTCTGAACCACGACGGCCGGGTCCTCGATGCCGGCGACCGACTCGCGCAGGATCGTCAGGATGCGGTCGCCGATCGATCGCGTCAGTTCGACGAACAGCGTCTCGCGCGAGTCGAAGTAGTAGAGGACCATCCGCTTGCTGACGCCGGCTTCATCGGCAACACGAGCGAGCGAAGTCGCTGCGTAACCGTCCCGACCGAGGCACGCGAGCGCAGCGTCGAGAATCACCTGTGATTGACGTACGCCTTTTGATGTGGGTGGCTGAGCGGTGGCCATGCGAGGACCCTAGCCAGAGCGCCGATACGCCCGCGTATCGGCGAAAAGGTGCTTGAATCGGCGCGGCTGTGTCTGACTCGCTCGCCATCGACCTCCAGGACGTCCACAAATCTTTCGGCCCGATCCACGCGGTGAACGGTCTGAACCTCGACGTGCCCGAGGGCATCTGCCTCGGTCTGCTCGGTCCGAACGGCGCAGGCAAGTCGACGACGATGCGCATCCTCACGGGCCAGACGGTCGCCGACTCGGGAAAGATCGACGTGCTCGGATTCGAGCTTCCGCGCGAGTCGAAGCAGGCGCGCGCTCGGATGGGAGTGGTGCCGCAGCTCGACAACCTCGACGTCGATGTCACCGTCGAGCAGAACCTTGCAGTGTTTGCGCGGCTCTACCGGGTGCCGGACGTGCCGGCTGCGGTCGACCGCGCGCTCGGGATCGCGCGACTCGAAGACCGGCGCAAGGACGCCGTCTCTGAGCTTTCGGGCGGGATGCGCCGCCGGCTGTTGCTCGCGCGCGGGCTCGTGCACGACCCGCGTCTCGTCCTGCTTGACGAACCGACCGTCGGCCTCGATCCGCAGATCCGCACGCAGCTCTGGACCTTGATCGACGGCCTGCGTAGCGCGGGATCGACGATTCTGATGTCGACGCACTACATCGAGGAGGCTGAACGGCTCGCCGACGAGGTCGCGGTGATGACAGCCGGCGCGGTGATCGCGCGCGGCAAGCCGAACGAGCTGATCCGCGAGCACGCCGGCGCGCGAACCGTCGAGATCTACGGTCCGCCGCACGAGCTCGATGACCACCGCGAGAAGTTCGGACTCGCCGGAGTGGACGTGCGTGCCGCCGGACCGGCGATCGCGGTACTTCGCGCCGAGGACGCGCCGCGCGAGTTGATTCCCGATCACGCAGTTGACCGCGCCGCCTCACTCGAGGACGTATTCGTGAAACTCACCGGAGAGGAGGCCGAATGAGCGCCACCGAACAGGTCGCCCGCAGCGAGCCGGCGCGCGTACGCCGTTTTGAGTTCTCTTCGATCCGGGCCGTGATGGGCCGCGAGGTCGCGAACTTCCGCACGTTCTGGAAAGGCACGACCTTCAACAGCCTGCTCGACCCGACGATCTACCTGCTGGCCTTCGGCCTCGGACTCGGGACGACGATCGTCGGCGACGTCGCCGGCGTGCCGTACGTGCAGTTCGTCGGCACGGGCATGGTCGCGACGGCGGTGATCTTCAGCAGCGCGCTTCCGGCGATGTTCGGCACGTTCGTCAAGCACCACTTCCAGCACACCTACGACGCGATCCTCTCGGCGCCGGTCGACACCGAGGAGCTGGTCACGGCCGAGGCGCTCTGGATCGCCTGCCGCTCGGGCTTCTACGGAAGCTTTCCGCTGATCGTGACGATGTTCTTCGGCCTCGACCCGACCTGGGGGATGCTGCTGGTTCCGTTCTTCTGCTTCGTCACGGCGTTCGGCTTCGCCTCGTTCGGCATCGCCGTCGCCGCATGGGCACAGAAGATCGACCAGTTCAACTACGTCACGACCACGGTGATCACGCCGCTCTTCCTCGTGGCGGGAACTTTCTTCCCGATCAGTGGCCTGCCGCAGGGCTGGCAGGTTGTCGCCCAGTTCAATCCGCTGCACCAGCTCGTCGAGCTGGTGCGCGGCGCCTGCTTCGGATTTGAGTCGGTCGACATCCTGCGGCTCGCGGGACTCGTAGTCTTCAGTCTGGTGCTCTGGCGTGTCGCCTGCTGGCGGATGGAGAAGCGGCTGATCGACTGACACTTGCGGGATTCGGTACGTGCTTGTACCATTACACCGTTTCATGTAACGGATGAGAGGATCCACGAGAATGTCAAGCAAGCCCTTCCTCGCAGGACGCACCTGCGTGATCACCGGCGCCGGATCGGGAATCGGCCGCGCGCTCGCCACCCGCATGAGCGGCATGGGCTGCCCGGTGGCGATCTGTGACTGGAACGAGGAGGGTCTTGAGGAGACCGCCGCGATGATCAAGACCCCGGTACTGGCGCGCAAGCTCGACGTCTCGGATCGCCTCGCGACAATGAACTTCGCCGCCGAGGTCAAGGAGTGGGCTCCGGAGAAGTTCGGCATGTTCGTCAACAACGCCGGTGTGACCGTAAGCCAGCTGGCAGCTGAGGCGGCAGTCGAAGACGACGAGTGGGTGATGAACGTCAACTTCTGGGGCGTCGTCAACGGCACCCGCGCGTACCTGCCGCTGCTGCTCGAGCAGGGCGACGGCGCAATCGTCAACGTCTCGAGCATCTTCGGACTGATGGGCTGGCCGGCGCAGAGCATGTACTGCGCCAGCAAGCACGCCGTCCGTGGCTACACCGAATCGCTGCGTCACGAGCTCAAGGACACCGACGTCCGCGTCTGCACCGTGCACCCCGGCGGCATCAAGACGAACATCGTGAAGAATGCGCGCTTCCACAAGGACGACCTCGGCCGAACCGACCGCGAGGCGCTCGAGAAGGAGTTCGACAACATCACCATCACGACTCCGAACAAGGCTGCGAAGACGATCCAGAAGGGTGTCGACAAGGGCAAGGCGCGGATCCTGATCGGACCTGACGCCGACGGTGTGGCTGTGCTGACGCGCGTCGCGCCGGTCCGCTACATGGATCTGATCAAGAGCGGCGAGCGCTTCATCCGGCGCTGAGTTCGTCGATCCGGCGCTGCAGCTCGGCGCGCTCGCGCTCGTTGCGGGTGCCGGCTGCAGCGATCCTGAACTCTGCGGCTGCGCCGGTCCGATCGCCGGCCTTCTCTAGCAGGTCGCCGCGTACCGCGTGGTAGAGGTGGTAACCCGACAGTTCCGGCGCCTCGGCGACGCCGTCGAGCACCTCGAGCCCGGCGTCGGCCCCGTCGGCCATGCCGACGGCCACAGCGCGATTCACCTGGACGACCGGCGAGCCGGTCAGCTCGGCAAGCACGCCGTACAGCGACGCGATCCGGTCCCAGTCGGTCTCGTCCGCGCGGTGCGCGCGTGCGTGACATGCGGCGATCTCGGCCTGGAGCGTGTAGATGCCCGGTCGCCCCGGCGACGCGTGCGCTCTCTGGATTGCCGCCAGACCGCGCGCGATCAACGTCCGATCCCAGCGTGCTCGGTCCTGGTCGAGCAGCAGAACCGCCTCGCCACCTGGACCGGTCCTGGCGCGTGAGCGCGACGCCTGGATCTCCATCAACGCGGTCAGGCCGTGCACCTCGGGCTCGTTCGGCAGTTCGACCTGGAGCATCCGTCCGAGGCGCAACGCGTCTTCGCAGAGGTCAGTCCGCATCCAGTCGTCTCCGGACGTTGCCGCGTAGCCCTCGTTAAAGATCAGATACACGACCGACAGCACGCCCGCCAATCGATCCGGCAGTTCGTCCTCTCCCGGCACCTCGAAAGGTGAGCCGTTGTCGGCGAGCGTTCGCTTCGCGCGCGAAATGCGGGTTCCAACGGTCGCTTCCGAGGTGAGCAGGGCGCGGGCGATCTCGTCGGTCTTGAGTCCACCCAGCATCCGCAACGTGAGCGCGACCTGCGACTCGCGCGACAGCGCCGGGTGGCAGGTGGTGAACACGAGACGCAGCAGGTCATCCTCGATCTCGGGTTCTGAAGGCGGGGGCGAGGCGAGTTCAGCGTCGCGAGTGATTTCCTCGTGCTTGCGGCGGAACACCTCGGTGCGACGGGCGAGGTCGATCTGACGATTCTTCGCGGTTGCCATCAGCCACGCGCCCGGATTCTTCGGGATGCCGTCCTCGGGCCAGTGTTCGAGGGCCACGAGGACGGCGTCCTGTGCGAGCTCTTCGGCGCGACCGATGTCGCCGTTGCAGAAGCGCGCGAGCCCCGCGATCAGTCGCGGGGCCTCGATCCGCCAGACGGCTTCGACCGTGCGCGCTACTTCCGCCTGTTCAGGCAGTCTGTTCCTCGACCTTCGCGCGCATCGCCTGCTCACGCTCCTGCAGTTCGGGCGTGAAGGCCTCGCCGAAGTCCTCCGGGTCGAAGACCTGGCGGATCTCGATCTGGCCCTCTTTGAAGGGTGCCTTGCGCATCCACTCCTTGACCTCGTCGAGCGACTTCGCCTGCAGCATCCAGAAACCGGCGACGATCTCCTTCGACTCCGTGAACGGACCGTCGGTGATGCTGACGTTGTCGCCGTCGTAGGCCACGCGGGCCCCGCGCGAGGTCGGATGCAGACCTTCGCCGTCGAGCATCACGCCGGCCGCGACGAGCTGTTCGTTGAACTCGGTCATCTCGGCCAACTCGGCCTCGGTCGGCATCACGCCGTTCTCAGTGTCGGCGTTGCCGTGGACGAAAACGATGAACTTCATGGGGACTCCTCAGTTGGACTTTCGCGCTTTGCGCTCTTGTGAGTACGACGAACGGCGCACCGTGTTTTCGACATCGCCGCGAAAGAACTTGTTTCAGGGTCGGATCAATTCGTCGACGGTCAGCTTTCCGACTTCGAGCTCTTCGATTCGCAGCTTGCCGATGCTGCCGCCATCGACGCTCAGCCGGCGGATCTTCAGCGCACCGATGGCCAGCGCACCGATTGCGAAGGCGCCGACGGCGACGGCAGACGCCATCGCGGGTCCGGAGATGGTCGCGCCGATCGCGCGCGCGCCGACCGCGCTCGCGCCGGTGGCCCTGGCTTTCTCGGCATGCGATTCAGGCATCTGGTTCATGCGCCGAACATACATGCCAAGCTGAGCAGATGAGCCGGGGCTACACGGTGATCCGCCCGACCGAGGTGGAAGACGTCTACGCCGGGACCGACGTGCCCGGAGAATTTCGGCCGCTCGGCGCCGTGCTCGGCCTGGAACAGCTGGCCGCCACGCTGATCGTCGTGCCTGCGCACAGCGACTTCGAACAGGGCACGGGCCACACGCACGACGAGACCGAAGAGCTCTACGTCATCACTCGCGGGACGCTGACGATGCGCTTCGACGACGAGGTTCGCGAAGTCCCGGCCCCGGCCGCGGTCCGGGTTGCGGCGGCGACCGCGCGCTCGCATCGCAACGAAGGCGACGAGCCGGTCGAGATGTGGGCCGTGTCGATCGGTGGGCGCGCAGACGCGCACAAGATCGACGACTTCTGGCCGGCGTCGCCGAACGCATCCCAGCACCGCTGACCGCCGTCGGCCACGCCTGCGAACATGCGTTCGTGAGCGCAGCAACGATCCTTCACGCCGATCTCGACGCCTTCTTCGCCTCGGTCGAGCAGCGCGACAATCCTGAGTTGCGCGGCAAGCCGGTGCTTGTGGGTGGCGGCATCATCACGGCGGCGAGCTACGAAGCCAAGCGACGCGGGGTCAACCCGCCGATGAATCAGGCCCGCGCGCTCGGGGCATGCCCCGACGGCATCGTCGTGACGCCACGCATGGATGCCTACTCATCTGCCAGCAAAGAGGTGATGGCGATCCTCGAGCGCTTCTCGCCGACGGTCGAGAAGATTTCGATCGACGAAGCGTTCCTCGACGGTGGCGGGATGGAGCACATCCACGGCACCCCGCGCCAGATCGCCGAGAAGATCCGCGACGCCGTCAAGAATGAGGCCGGACTGGCGATCACGATCGGCGTCGCGCGCACGAAGTTTCTCGCCAAGGTTGCGAGCGGCGCCGCCAAACCCGACGGGCTGCTCGTTGTCGAGCCCGACGGCGAGCTGGACTTTCTTCACCCGCTGCCGATCGAGGCGGTCTGGGGTGTGGGCAGGGTCACCTCCGAGAAGCTGCGCGGCCGGGGCGTGCGCACCGTCGGCGACATCGCCGCGCTTGACCCGGACACGCTCAGCGTCATCCTCGGCCGCAATGCCGGCCACCGCCTGCACGCGCTGGCAAACAATCGCGACCCGCGGATTGTCGCCCCCAAGGAGCGCCGTCGATCGATCGGCGCGCAGCGCGCGATCAGCAAGAAGCCGCGTAGCCGCGCCGAGCTCGGCGAGATCGTCGACTCATTGGTCGACCGCGCATCGCCGCGACTGCGCAAAGCCGGCCGCTCGGCCCGTACGGTGGTGCTGAGTATCCGTTTCGGCGACTTCTCGCGGATAACCCGCTCGCGCACCTTGCCGAAGGCGACCACCTCGACCGACGAGTTCACGACGGCGCTGCGCGAATTGCTCGACGGCGAGTGGGACCAGGTGCAGGAGCTCGGCGTGACGCTGATCGGAATCTCGCTCGCCAACCTCGAGGACGGCGCGCAGCTCGAACTCGATTTCGAAGGGCCGGGAGCAATGGAGCTCGACGCGATGGTCGACGAGCTCAATCAGCGCTTCGGCGCCGACGCTGTGAAGCGCGGGTCGCGAGTCGGCAAGCATGAAGGCTTCGCCGCGCCGCAGGTCGACGACTAGTAAACGCCGGGCGAGGTCCAGTCCTCGTTCAGGTACGGCAGCAGGATCGAGATCAGATCGTGGTTCGTGCCGGTCGTCGCGGTGTCGTCCTCCCAGTGCCCGCCGGGGCGGGTGAGGAAGGTTGTCGGGAACCCGGCGCCCTGCAGGTCGGCGATGTCCTGATCGATGATCGCGGTGGTGTAGACGTCGTCCTCGGTGTGATGCAGATGCACGACGCGGAATCTGAACTGCGCTGCTTCGATCGCCTGCGCGGTCGACACACCGATGTGCGCGAACGGAGCGGTGTTCTCCGAGATCACGCCGGCGAACCGTGTCGAGTTGTAGAAGGCGGTCCGGTAGGCGAGGTCGCCGCCCGACGAGTAGCCGCCGAGCACCACACGCTGCGGGCTGATGTTGAAGTGAGTACGAACGTCGTCGATCGCGGCCAGCACGCGCGGCGGATCCTGCCCGGTGTCCCAACAGGCTCCTTCGCGGCCGTCGGGCGCGATCGCGATGTAGTTGCCGTTCGACGGCGGCGCGACGTTTACGACGTCCCACTTGTTCTCGCCGCCGCAGCCGTGCAGCCAGACGAAGAGCTTGGTCGGGGTCTGGTGCGTTCCGTCGTAGGACGACGGAACCCAGGCCCAGTAGCCCCCGCCGCCGGCGACGTAGAAACGCTCGTCGGCGGCGAACGGGATCGGCGCGGCCGGAACCGAGCTCGTGGGGACCGCCGGAGCACTCGCGGCGACGGTCACACGCGCGGTGTTCCGGCAGTTGTCGCTCTCGCGTCGCTCCTTGACCTTGTGCGTGGCGTCGGCGCACAGCCGGAGGCGGTACGTACCGGGGCCGAGCAGGAGGGTGAACCCCGTCAGCTTGAGCTTCTTGGACCGGCCGGCGCGCAGCGACGCGGCGGACGCGGTCGCGAGCGTGGTCGAACCGGCTTTCAGCGCGACCTTCGACCTGCCCGCTCGGCGGTCTCCGCTGTTGCGCAGCGTGACCCGCGCGTTGACCGTGCCGTTGTCGGCGCGCACATGTGCTCCGGCCAGACGCAGGTTCGGACCGCGCGTCTTCGCGCTCGCCGCCGGCGCCGCGACGAGTAGCAGCAGCGCGACGACCACAGTCATCCTGACCGTTCTTCCCATCCGCTGATTATTGCCGCGGCGGCGTTATGGTTGGCCCATGGATGCATTTCGCAGCGCCGTCGAGGCGCAGAACATCGACGGTATGGCGGCCGAGCTCGCCGATGACGTCGAATTCCACAGCCCGTTCGCATTCCGGCCGTTCGTCGGCAAGGAGTCGGTCTCGCAACTGCTCGCAGCCGTGATGGACACCTTCACCGACTTCGAGTACACCGACGAGCTCGACGGTGAGGGCGCGAAGATTCTTGTCTTCAACGCCGCCGTCGGCGACACGAAGGTGCAGGGGATCGACCTGATCCGCCGCGGCGACGACGGCCTGATCGATCACTTCACAGTGATGCTGCGCCCGGCCAACGGCCTGATGGCGATGGGTCAGGCGATGGCGCCGAAGGTCGAGGCGCTGGCGAAAGGCCCCGCGCCGAAGTAGTCAGTCGACCGTCGCGGCGCCGACGATCAAAGGCCGGACGATCGGCGGTGCGGCCGGGAGTTCGCTCTGCTTGAGCGCGCTCACGTCGAAGCCGGAGGCTCCGAGCTTCGCCGCCGTATCGCGGTTGCAGCGACAGCCGTTGCCGAAGGCTTTCCAGGGGCGCTCCAGCCGGTCCTGCCACTTCGCGCTCGCCGGATCTTCGCTCCTGACGTGCTCGATCAACAGCAGCCGTCCGCCGGGGCGCAGGACGCGGCGGATCTCGGCGATCGACGCTTCGGGATCGTCGACCGTGCAGAGCACGAGCGTGCAGACGACAGAGTCGAAAGAGTCGTCCGGGAACGGCAGCGACTCGGCGCCGGCGATCACAACCTGAACGTCTCGATCGCCGAGCTTGGCGCGCAGCTGGTCGGCCATCGGCTCGCTCGGTTCCGTCAGTACGAGGGAGGCAACTTCAGGCGAGTAGTGCGCGAGGTTCAGCCCGGTGCCTGCGCCGATCTCGAGTACGTCCCCCGAAGCCTCGGCGATCAGGCTCGCGCGCTGGTCGGCAAGGCCCTCCTTCTCGGCCTTCTTGAACGACGCGTCGTAGAGGCGGGCGAAGATCTTGTCGTAGAGGCTCATCAGCTGTCCTTCTTGGCCGCCGCCAGCAGACGGTCGGAGATAGCGTGCGTGAGCGAGAGTGGCGCGAGCCGGTTGAGCAGTCGCGTCGACTTCGCCTTGCCGCCGGGAATGATCAGGAACCCGCCGTCATCGATCCCTTTGAGGATCGCGCGGGCGGCAGGGTCGAGCTCGAGCGAGCCGGCGAACTGCTTCATCTGTCCCGTAAGTTTCGATCCGCTGCGGCGCTCCTCTTCGACCATCGGCGTCACCACCTCTGGTGGCGCGACGACCGAGACGGTCACGCCGTTCGGCTTTTCCTCCAGGCGGAGCACTTCGGCCATTCCGACGACGCCGAACTTGCTGGCGCAGTAGGCGCTGTAGCCGTAGTTGGCGACGAAGCCGGCCATAGACGCGAAAAGCACAAGGTGGCCCCCGCCGCGCAGATGGGGCAGGGCAGCTGCCGCGACGTTTCGCGAGCCGTAGAGGTTGATGTCGACGACGCGGCGAAAGGCCTCTTCATCCGTGTCCTCGAAGGCTGAGGCGATCACGACTCCGGCGCAGTTGATCACGAGCTTCGGTTCGCCGACGGCTTGCACGAGCGACTCGAAAGTCGCGCCCACCGCAGCGCCGTCGCGCACGTCGACCGTCTCGAGGTGGGCCGCCGACAAATCGCCCCTCGCCGCGTCGCTGAATGCGACGTCAAGACCTGCAACGGTCTCGCCGCGTTCCAGCAGCAGCTCTGCGAGCCGCTTACCGATTCCGCTCCCGGCGCCTGTGACAACAACTGCCATCGCGCAGAACCTACTTCAGGGCCGGAGCTTGTAACCCCGCCGGAACAACGAATAGTTGAGCGCGAACAGCGCTCCGGTGACGAGCGTGAGCAGTAGGAACGACAGCGCGATGTTCGTCGACGAGAAACCAAGGAACCCGTAACGGACAAGGCTGATCATGTAATAGACCGGATTGAACTCGGACAGCGTGCGGAACGGCTCGGGCAGCAACGCCACCGAATAGAAGATCCCGCCGAGGAAGATCAACGGCTGCAGCACGAACGTCTGCGCGAACGCCACGTCGTCGAACTCCTCGGCCCGCAGGCCGATCAGCACGCCGAGCTGACTGAAGAAGAACCCGACGAGCCCGAGTGCCAGCACGAGCAGGACTGGATGGCGAACCGGCAGGTCGACGAGGAAGAACGCAACAACAAAGGTGACGCTCGCGACGATCGCGCCCCGCAGGAAGCCGCCGAGCGAGAAGCCCATGAGCAGCTCACCGGGCGAGGCGGGCGACGAGAGCTGGTCCTCGATCGCCTTCTGGAACTTCTGCTGCAGCAGCGATGACGACGAGTTGGCGAATGCGTTGGTAGCCCAGCTCATCATCATCAGGCCGGGGATGATGTAGACGACGTACTTCACCCCGTGCAGCTCGCTGATCCGCGAGCCGAGCGCAGCGCCGAACACGGAGATGTAAAGGAAGGTCTCGAGCAGCGGCGCGCCGATCGTCTGGCGCGGGATCTTCATGAAGCGGTTGACCTCGCGGCGCACGAGCGCGAGGCGGCGGATCATGTCGGGGCTCATCAGCCAGCCTCCGAGGTGAGGTGGGCACGCGAGAGCTCGCCGCGGCCCACGAGCTGGAGGTACGCGTCTTCAAGGTTGGTCACGCCGTAGCGCTGCGCGATCTCGGCGTTCGTGCCGGCGGCGACGATCTCGCCGTTGTTGATGAAGGCGACGCGGCTGCAGAGCTGCTCTGCCTCTTCGAGGTAGTGAGTGGTGAGCAGGATCGTCGTTCCCTCGGTGTTGATGTTCTGGACGTAATGCCACAGCTCAAGGCGCAGTTCGACGTCCACGCCAGCGGTCGGCTCATCGAGCACGAGCAGCTTCGGACGGTGCATCAGCGCGCGGGCCAGTACGAGTCGCCGCTTCATGCCGCCGGAGAGCCAGCGGGCGCGGTCGTGCTTCTTCTCGGTCAGCGAGAAGGCGTCGAGCAGTTCGTTGACGCGCTCGCGGCGGTCCTTCTTGGCCATCCCGAAATACGCGCCGTGGTAGTCGAGCTGCTCCTCGACGGTGAGGAACCAGTCGACGTTGACCTCCTGCGGCGAGAGGCCGACGGCCAGGCGCGCCTCCTTGTAGCCGGCGACGGCGTTCTCGCCGAAGATCTCGATCTCGCCCTCGGTCGGAGTCGCGAGCCCGGTCATGCAGTGGATCAGAGTCGACTTGCCGGCGCCGTTGGGGCCGAGCAGGCCGAAAAACTCGCCGGGCTCGATCGTCAGCGAGACGCCCTTCAGCGCCTCGACGCCGTTGTCGTACTGCTTCTTGAGGTTGGTGATTTCGAGCGCGGCGGGGGTCATGGCAAGCGCAGTACCTTAGGCTGTCGGGCGATGGGGAAGCTCATTTACGGGACCAACTGCTCGCTCGACGGCTACATCGAGGACGCGTCCGGCGACTTCCAGTTCGCCGCTCCCGACGAGGAGGTGCATCAGTTCTTCAACGACACCTTCCGTGATCTGTCGGCGCACATTTACGGGCGGCGCCTCTACGAGACGATGGTCGTCTGGGAGGACTGGGACGTCAGCGATGAGCCGCCGGCGGTTCAGGACTTCGCCCAGATCTGGCGCGGCGTCGACAAGATCGTCTACTCGCGCACGCTTGAGGCGGTCTCCAGCGATCGCACCAAACTCGAGCGTGAGTTCGATCCGGCGGCGATTCGCGAGCTGGTCGCCGGCTCAGCGGGGGACATCATCATCGGCGGCGCGGAACTCGCTGCGGCCGCGTTCGATGAGGGCCTGGTCGACTCGGTGCAGCTGGCGATCGCGCCGGTCGCGATCGGCGGCGGAACTCCGGCGCTGCCGATCGGTCAGCGCCTCGACCTGAGTCTGACCGCTACACGCAGCTTCGACAGCGGCTGGGTCCACCTGACCTACGACGTCGCGCGCTGAGCCTCAGCTCCCGTCGTACTCGCTGTACGGGTACCACCACTCCTTGCGCTCGATCACCGATTCGATGTGTGCGTGCTTGGTCTCCTGGAACGCCTCAAGGCCTTCGCGTCCGAGCTCGCGGCCGAGGCCGGACTGCTTGAAGCCGCCGAACGGGCCGGCGTCGTTGTCGGTCAGCGGGTCGTTGATCCAGACCGTGCCCGAGCGGATCTCGCGCACGCAGCGCATCGCCGTGCGCAGATCGCGCGTGTAGACGTTCGCGCCGAGGCCGAAGCGCGTTGAGTTGGCCAGCTCGATCGCTTCGTCGAGCGACTTCACGCGGACGATCGGCGCGACGGGTCCGAACGTCTCTTCCGAGAGCAGCTGTGTGTCGGCGGCCGCACCGGTGACGACCGCCGGCGTCATGAAGTGTCCCGTCGGATGTCCGCCGGCCTCGCCGCCGCGGACGATCTCGGCGCCGGCTCCGACTGCCTGTTCGAGCTGCGCGACGACCTTGTCGCGTTGCGCCATTGACGCCATCGGCCCGAGGTCGGTGTCGGAGACGAGCGGATCACCGAGTTTGAGCGTGCCGGCGTGCTCGACGAAGGCGCCCACGAAGTCGTCGTAGATGTCGTCCATCACGTAGAAGCGCTCGGCACTCGTGCATACCTGGCCGGCGTTGAGGTATGCCGCCCAGGCGCCGCCGCGCGCAGCGATCTCGATGTCGTCGCCGATGTCGCTGCACACGATGAACGGGTCCTTGCCGCCGAGTTCGAGGTTCACGCGTGCGACCCGCTTGGCGCAGATCTCGTTGATCTTGATCCCCGTGGCGACCGACCCGGTGAAGGCAACGCCGTCGACGCGCTCGTCCGACACCAGCGCCTGCCCTACCTCGCCGGCGCCGGCGATGATGTTCATCACGCCCGGCGGGAAACTCTCGAACAACTCGGCGAGCGCGAGCGTCGACAGGGGAGTGAGCTCGCTCGGTTTCGCGACGACCGCGTTGCCGGCCGCGAGCGCGGGGGCGAGCTTCCACGCGAGCAGCAGCAGCGGGTAGTTCCAGGGAACGATGCATGCCACGACGCCGAGCGGCTCCTTGAGCACGAGTGCCAACTGGGTCGACTCGATCGGAGGGATCACCGTCCCCTCGCTCGAGCGACCGACCTCGGCGTAGTAATCGAACGCAGCCGCCGTCCAGCCGACCTCATCGCGGTTCTCGACCAAGGGCTTTCCGCCCTCGAGCGTCATCAGCTCGGCCAGTTCCTCGGTGCGCTCGCGCAGCCCTGCGGCCACCTCCTTGAGCAGCTCGCCCCGCTCCCCGGCCGGCATGCGACCCCACGCTGCACTCGCCTCGCGTGCCGCGGCGATCGCGGCGTCGATCTGTTCAGGCGATGCGACCGGCACCTGCGCGAAGTGGTCCTCGGTGAACGGGTTCTCCACGGCCAGTTCGGGCCCATCGCCGGCGATGAGCTCTCCATTGATCAGCAGTCGTGTCTCCATGCAGGCAAACTTATCCGCATAGGATGCGGGCCATGCGTGTCCTTGTTCTGGGAGCCGGATTCGGCGGGCTGGAATTGACCTCGAAGCTCTCAGAGGAGTTCGGCGACGATGTCGAGATCACGCTGATCGACAAGTCCGACTCCTTCGTCTTCGGCTTCTCGAAGCTCGATGTGATGTTCGGCCGCACCAGCGCCGAGCATGTCGAGCACAGCTACGCCGATCAGTCCGGCGATTTTGCGCTCGAGAAGGGCGAGTTCGGGTCGAGTCGCGTGAGGCGCTGGTTCGGCAAGGACTGGACGACGACCTGACCACCTGACACGCTGACCACGTGCTCCAGGTTCTCGCTCTGATCATCCCACTCGGGCTCGCCGGCGCTGTCAGCCCGTTGCTCCTGACCGAGCAGACCTTGATGCTCTCGCGCGGCCGACGCGACGGGCTGGCGTTTGCGGCCGGGGCGGCGGGGGTCCTGGTCCTCTTCATCTGCGCCCTGGTGCTGTTCGGACGCTCGATCGAGCTGCCGAAGGCGCCGCACCTGTCGGCGTCGCTGGACATCGCGCTCGGGCTTCTGCTCGTGCTCCTCGCACTGCGGATTCATTCACGCACGCCGGAACAGGACGCCGCCGCAGCGCCGAGCGAACCGAAGCAGCGAGGCATCGGCGGCGCGATCGCTTTCGGTTGCGTATCGATGGTGACCAATTTCACGACGCTGGCGCTGCTGATCCCTGCCGCAAAGGAGATCGCGGCCAGCTCTCTTGACCTCGTGGAGCGTGGAGTCGCGTCGCTCGTGCTCGCGTTTCTTGCCGCGATCCCGTTGTGGGCTCCGATCGCCCTGACGATCCTCGCCCCGGGAACCGCGACTCAGGTACTCGGCCGGATCGGTGAGTTCATCAGCTCCAATGGGCGTCGGGCGAGCGTCGTCCTTCTGGCCGGGATCGGCGCCTATTTGCTTGTCCGCGGTGTCGTTCGCCTGGCCTGACGTCAGCCGAGGCTGACCAGCCGGCGAATCGTCGGCCCCGCCGCCGCTTCCTCGAATTCGAGGTGGACAAGCAGCGCCTCGCTCAGTTCGGCGAGAGAAGCAGATACGCGCGACCGGGCCGCCGCCGAGTCGTCTCCGACGAGCCGCTCGGCGTCTGCCTCGATCGCGTCGAGCAGGTCGGAGACGACCTGGTGCTCACGAACGAGTTGGTCAACTGCCGGTCCGATCTCGGGATTGGCTTGCCGCAGGCGTGGGAAGAGCTCGACGTCCTCGCCGGTGTGATGGCCATGGAGCAACTGGCAGTACTGCAGGCAGTTGACGCGCAGCTGCCACAGCGGTCCGTTCGTCTTCAGCGCTCCGAGCTCGGCGTTCAATTGATCCGGCGAGAGTCCGTCGGCCACCTCGTCCGACAGCCGCCGGACGGTTGCAAGGTCCGCGCGCAGGATTGCGTGGACCGTCGTAAGTCTCTCGAAGAACGCCTTGCCCACCGGCGTCTCTGGCTGCTCGCGTTCGAACTGCGTCGTCTCGAGCATCAGGCCGCCTCCCGCCGGGCGACGCCAACGCGCGCGACGGCGCGGTCGTAGGAAAGCCGCAGCAGCGCGATCACGTCGTCGACGTCGTTCTGGGTGTCGATTCGCCGCTGGGCCGGGCCCTCGCGGTCGGGGAAGACGGGGTGGTGTTCGATCCGCCCCTCGTCGTTCAGCGCGCGCCAGAGGTCGGCGCTGAAGAAGAGGTGCGCGAGTCGGTCTCCGTGCAGGTGCCCGATCTCGCGGCGCCCGAGCCGGAACGACCACTCGCCGCGCGAGCCGGTCGTCGCCGATACGCCGGGCCAGGCGGTCACGGTCTGGGTGATCTGTTCGTTTGCTCCGTTCATGGGGTCTCCTCAAGGTGGCAGAAAGTGAAAGCCTGTCCCAAACTACAAGTTCAAGTAAACTTGAAGTCAAGTGTCAAAATTGATGACAATCACCGAGGTCAGCAGGCGCAGCGGCGTGGCCTCGTCGGCGCTGCGCTTCTACGAGGAGAAGGGTCTGATCACCTCCGAGCGCGCCGGCTCCGGACATCGCCGTTATCGCCAGCCGGTTCTGCGCCGCGTCGCGTTCATCGTCTTCGCGCAGCGCATCGGCCTCACGCTCGACGAAATTGGCGACGAGCTGTCGAAGCTGCCGGATGACCGCGTTCCGAACAGGCGCGACTGGGCGAAGCTCTCCAGCTCATGGGAGCGCAGGATCGACGACCACATTGCCGAGCTGCAACGCCTGCGCAACAGCCTCACCGGCTGCATCGGCTGCGGCTGTCTCTCGCTCAGCGAGTGCAAGCTCGCCAACCCCGGCGACCGCGCTGCGCGGTTCGGGCCCGGACCGCGCAAGTGGAACAGCTGAGAATCGGCTGATCAGCCGGGGCAGTCGATCCAGCGTGTGATCTGACCGTTCGCGACCTCATGCCAGGACGGCGGCGCCGGCGGCGGGTCGTGCGCGAACGCGTCGATCACGGCCTGCGGTCCGTGCAGTTCGTCCTCGATCGCGGTGGTCCAGTGCACGTCGGACGCCAGCAGAGGTCGAAGCGCCTCCCAGTCGCGGGCCTCGATCTGGTCGAGTACGCGACAGACGTGTGGCTCCATGTCTGCCATCAGGGCCAATTTACCGCTCCCGGCGAAATGTTGGACGGCGCGATGGACGAGCAACCGATCAGGAGGCGTCGGCAACGGCCACCCGGTCTGGCGCGATCACCTGCCGATCCTCACGCTGCTTTGCGGGCTTGCGCCCGGAGCTGAACCTGCGTATCAGCGGCTCCTCGACGAGCTTCCAACTTGCGACCGCGGCGGTGAGCGAGAGCATCAGCACGACGGCCAGACGCGGGGCGAACGCATCTGGGAAGATCTCGAACCGTCGCGCCGCGAGCAGAAGCGGCAGGTGCCAGAGGTAGAGGCCGTATGAGACAACTCCGATGGCGACCAGTGGCCGGAAGTTGAGCCAACCGATCGACAGGCCGCTGCCTGAGATCGCGGCGACGATCATCAGCGCGAAGCCGAGCGCGGCGAGCAGGCTGCCCGAAAGCGAGAAGCCGTAGTCGCCGATGCCCGACTCGTGCCAGTAGCCGTTCAGGAACACGAACGCCATCCCCGCCCCGAAGACTGCCGCGGTGGCGCCCGGACTGAGCGGATCGGCGTCGTCCCTCCGCCGCCGTTCGAACCAGAGAGCGCCGAGCATGCCGAGCGCGAAGTGACCGATGAACGCGGGGATGACTTTGCGGCCGATCGGGCTCCAGTCGTTTGCGAGTACTAGTGCGTTCCAGGCGAGCGTCAGTCCGATCAGCGCGAGCAGGAAGAGCACCTGCGTGGCGACCCGCTTCGGCCCGAACCGGAGCGCGGCGAACCCGATCAGCGGGAGCAGCAGGTACAGGCTCATTTCGACCGAGAGCGTCCACGTGACGGGGTTGAGTTTCATCACCGTGTCCGGGGAGAAGTTCTGGCCGAACACCGCGAACAGGGGCAGCTGCTCGGCCTGCGGCACGAGCGCCATCAGTCCGACGAGCCAGAACAGCAACAGGCACCCAGCGAGGTTGACGTAGTAGGCCGGGACGATCCGCGCCGCGCGTCGCCGGGCGTAATCCCTGAATGCGACGGACTTGCCGGAGCCGATCGAGGCGCGGGCGAACGCCTGGTAGAGCAGGAAGCCGGAGAGCACGAAGAAGAGGATCAGCCCGAGATTCAGCTCGAACAGGAACTTGTCGGTCAGCGCCTCGCGCGGGTTCGGCGGCGGCGTGTCGCGGTAGAGCCAGACGTGGAAGACGAGCACCGACAGCGCGGCCAGCGCGCGGAGGCCGTCGAGCGGTGCGCTGCGTGAACTTGGCCGCAGTTGCTCCATCCATGGAGTCAAGCAGACACGCGCCCGAGAGGATTCGAACCTCTGACCTTCGGCATCGAAGAATAGGACGCGGCGAACGCGTGCTCGCAGTCGAGTCGATCGCTGCGGAGCCGGTCAACGTTGGGATTCCAATCTCCAACGCAGGTCCCACCGGTTATGACATGAGTGGACTGGCTAATGCTGATGACTCGTGTATGTAGTGCGACATGCAGTCGGACTGCTACATTGCTGTGTCATGGGAAACGAGATAGAAGCTATGGGTTTGCTCGACACGGCACTCGGTGGACTGGAAGAGGATGAGCGCGCTCGGGTGCTCGCTTGGGCTGTAGCGAAGTTCGGCGGCGCTACGGAGAAGCTACCGGCGGGCAACGGAGCCCTGGGTTCTGGTGGTGCCGACAGTGACTCTCACCAATCGAATCACGCAGAACCGAACGCCTTTGAGCGCGTCTCAGATCTCGTGGATGCCGCTAGCCCGAGCAGTGGCCTCGACTACGTGCTGTTGGGTAGCTACTGGTTTCAGGAGATCCAAGGCGAAGAAAGCTTTACCGGTCAGCAGGTGAACACCATGCTCAAAGACCTTGGTCATGGTGCGACGAATATCACTAGCGCCTACGACTCATTGAAGGGTCGCAAGCCGCCGCTCGCACGGCAAATTCAGAAGAAGGGTACGTCGAAACAGGCCCGCAAGCAATACCGCCTGACTACCGAGGGCGTGCGCACGGTCGAGCGGATGCTGGGTCGCAGGCACGGCGACGACTAGCGCGATGGATCAGGCGGGCCTCGCTTCTGCGCTGGCGACTGCGCTGCCGCAGGAACTCGCCAATGACCTAGCGGAACAGTTCGTTGCTATTCGTCGCGACGTTGCGACCTCCACTCTGGGGCGCGGAGCACCGGGCAAGTTTGTGGAGTCTGTCGTGCAGGCGATGCAGGCGTTGGAGGACGGCGGTGCCTATGACTCGCAGCCGAGCGTCGATAGCTACCTGAAGAACATCGAGTCGAGGCCGAGTTCGCTTCCGGACGGTCTGCGCATCTGCGCCTCCCGCCTCGCGCGTGCGATCTACGCGCTGCGGAACAAAAGGAACATCGTCCACAAGGCCGATGTCGACGCCACGCACTATGACCTGCGGTTTATATATGCGGGAGCGCAGTGGGTGCTCACCGAACTCCTTTCGCTCACCCAGGGAATTGACGGCGAGCAGGCCTCACGTTTGATCGCGGAAGTGCAGCTACCGGCTGGCGAACTAGTGGAAGTCCTCGGGGACCGCAGCCTCGTGCACGGGGATATGACGGTGAGCGAGGAAGTCTTGGTCCTCCTAATGAGTAAATACCCTGAACCGATGTCGGCTGCCAGCGTGAAGTCGTCCCTTGATCGGCGCAGCCCTGGAAGCGTCACGAACGCGTTGACGAGGCTCTGGCGTGCCAAGCTCGTCCACCGCCGCCCGGACAACCAGCTCGTTTTGACCGAGCCCGGACTTCGGGAAGCGATTCAGGTGGCCGAAGGTCACGTCTCATAGTTGACCTCCAAGTTTTCCCGCGGGCCTGATCGGCGACACATTTCCGAGGGGGGGCTACGAAACCCGAGCGGTTGCTGTGGTCCCCGAACGCGCCCGAGAGGATTCGAACCTCTGACCTTCGGTTCCGTAGACCGACGCTCTATCCAGCTGAGCTACGGGCGCAGAGTGGGAGAGGATAGTGCAGCGCCGGCCGGCGCGCTACTCGGCGGGCTGGAAGTCCGGCGGCCGAAACGTTTCGAACCGCGGCAGGCCGTCGTCGGGGATCGGCGCCCAGTCCGGCGCCGAGCGCACGAACTGGTGAAACAGCGGGCGCACGCCCGGGTCGGAATCGAACACGCCCATGCGGATCGCGTAGGTCGGCGGGTCGCCGGGCCAGCGCGCGAACACGGAGGACCCGCACTCGCCACAGAAGCACTTCTCGGCGCCTTCCTCGGGCGTCCAGCTATTGATCAGCTCTTCGCCGGAGATGAACTCAAGCGACCCCGGCGGAATCAACGCGCTTACCGAACTGCCGGTGCCCGTGCGTTTCTGACAGTGGGTGCAGTGGCAGACCCCGGCGCCGATCGGCGGTTCGGTGACGACAAATCTCACAGCGCCGCAGTTGCAGCTCCCCGTCAGCCCCGGCGTCACCGGATCACCGCCTGCGCGTGTGCGTCGCGCTCAAGTTGTTCGCGGTGGTCGGGGTGCGCGATCTCGATCAGTGCTTTGGCGCGTTCATTGATCGTGCGACCACGCAGCCTTGCGATCCCGTACTCGGTGACGATGTGGTCGACTGTGTTCTTGTTCGTCGTGACGACAGCGCCGGGCGTGAGCGAGGCGCGAATCCGACTCTCGCCCTTGCTTGTTGTCGAGTGCATGACCATGTACGCGCGACCGTGCTCGGCGAACATCGCTCCGCGCGAGAAGTCGGCCTGGCCGCCGCTCGAGGACCAGTAGCGCCCGGCGATCGTCTCGGATGCACACTGCCCGTACAGGTCGACCTCGGCCGTTGCGTTGATCGCGACGAAGTTCTCTTCCTGCGCGATCCGTCGCGGGTCGTTGACCAGGTCCACCGGCATCATCTCGACGGCGAGGTTCGTGTCGAGCCAGTCGTAGAGCCGGCGCGTGCCCATGCAGAAAGTCGAAACGATCTTGTTCGGGCGCCAGTGCTTCTCGGTGCCGGTGATCGTTCCCGCCTCGACCAGATCCATGATCCCGTCCGACAGGAGTTCGGTGTGAACGCCGAGATTTCGATGGCCCTTGAGCATCGGCATCAAAGCGTTCGGCACGCCGCCGATTCCGACCTGCAGCGTCGAGCCGTTGGCAATCTCCGGGGCGATCAGCTCTGCGATCTTCTCGTCGAGCTCGCCGGTCGGAAGCGGCGTGACTTCCGGGATTTCGCGCCCCGAGTCGGTCCAGCCGAGGATCTGCGACTCGTGGATCGCGTTCAGCCCGATCGTTTCAGGCATACGGTCGGTGACCTCGAGGAAGAACGGCACCTTGCCGATCAGCGACGCGACGTAGTCGGCGTTGGTCCCGAGCGTGAAGTAGCCGTGCTTGTCCGGCGGACTGGCCGCGGCGAGCACGATCGAGCAGCGCGAGTGCCGCTGCAGTGTCTGCGGCATCTCCGAGAAGTTCGCCGGAACCAGCTCGACTGTGCCGTTCCAGTAGTGCTGACGCGTCACCGGCGACAGGAAGTAGCTGACGTGCTTGAGGTGCTGCGGGTACTCGCCGGCCAAGTAGGGCCGGTCGTGCAGCGCGTGCATCTGGTGGATTCGCACTCCGTCCAGGCGCTCGTAGTTGTCTTCGAGCGCGTCGATGAGCGCGGTCGGCTCGCCGCAGGCAAGTGGAACGATCAGGTCCGCACTGGGCTCGATGTGTTCGAGCAGCGCTTCCGGCGCCACCGCGGCCTTGCGCATCAGGAGGCCTTCTTCTTCTTTGCGCCGGGGCCGTAGACCGAGTACCAGTCCTTCTTGTGCAGCTTCTTCGCCGCCTGGTAATCCTTCAGATCCTCGATCGAGTTGACGTCGCCGAGCGTGGGGTGGTCGGGCACGAGCGCATCTGCGTTCTTCACGCCGAGTTGCTTGGACAGCACACCCGCCGCGGCGCGCATCTTCATCTCGCCGAACCCCGGCAGGTCGAGCAGGTTCTGCTCGAGCTGCTCGGGAGTCTTCGCGCTCTTCCAGACCTTTGCGGCGTCGCCGTCGTAGTTCTCTTCCACATGGGCCGCCAGCTCCTGGGTGCGCTTTGCCATGTTGCCGGGATAGCGGTGGATCGCCGGCTTCTCGCGGAATATGGGATCGAGGTCGGTGTTCGCCAAGGTGCCCGCGTCGAGTGTCCCGACCCGTTCCTTGATCGCAAGCGGGCCGGCGAAGGCTTTCTGCACCGTGACCTGCTGGTCCAGCGCGAATCCGATCAGCAGCGCCATCGGGTCCTGCGCGATCAGCTCGTTTGATTCTTCCGATTCGGTGAAGTGGAGCGCTTTCTTTTTCGCCATACGACCGACTCTATTGCAGAGGATTCGTGCTGTAGTTGGACTCTCTTCAATTCTCGAAAGGTGGAACAGATGGCAGCACGTATCGGAAGCGCGAAGTGGACGGGCACCCTGCAGGAGGGCGTCGGATCGGTGACGATCGGCGACGGTGTTTTCACCGGCCCATATTCCTTCTCGTCGCGCTTCGAGGAGGGCGATGGCACGAACCCCGAGGAGATGATCGCCGCCGCACACGCCGCCTGCTTCACGATGGCGCTCAACAACGCGCTCTTCCAGCACGATCACGCCCCGGCGTCGGTCGAGACCACCGCCAAGGTCAGCCTGCGCCAGATCGACGGAAAGCCGACGATCGCTTCGATCGAGCTCGAGACCGAGGCCGTGATCCCCGGCATCGATGAAGCCCACTTCGTCGAGCACGCCGAGGAGGCCAAACAGAACTGCGTCATCTCACGCGCGCTCGCCGGCGTCCCAGAGATCACACTCAGCGCGAAGCTCGTCAGCTGAAACGATGCTGATCCCCGAGGAATACGCGCAGGGCGAGCGTCGCCGGGTTCTCTCCGACGACCTCGCGCTGGGCGCCGCTCACCTCAACGTCGCCGACCTGAACCGCGCGATCGCCTTCTACGAGACGGTGATCGGCCTGCGGGTCAGCGAGCGATCGGAGGGAGAGGCGCATCTCGGCGTAGGCGAGGGCGACGTGATCGTGCTGCACGAGATCCCGGGCGCGCGGCCGGTCAGCCGACACTCCGGTCTGTACCACGTGGCGCTGCTGTTCCCGAGCCAGCTCGAGCTCGCCCGCGCGGCCCAACGGATCCTCGACACGGCGACGCCGATCCAGGGCGCGTCAGACCACGGCACGCACGAGGCGATCTACCTGCCCGACGCCGACGGCAACGGACTCGAGCTCGCCTGGGATCGCCAGCCGAGCGAGTGGCCGAACCTCTCTGACATCGAGGCGATTGCGCCGCAGCCGCTCGACATGGGCGGACTGTTCAACCTCGTCAGCGGCCGCGAGCCGGAGGTCGAGGCCGAGCCGGGATTGAAGGTCGGCCACGTCCACCTGCACGTCGGCGACATCGACGAGGCGAAGACCTTCTACCGCGACCTGCTCGGCTTCGACGTGATCACCGAGATCGACACGGCGCTGTTCATGAGCGCCGGCGGGTACCACCATCACCTGGCGGTCAACACCTGGCATGGCCGCGGCGCGCCGCCGACCCCGGAGGGCCACACCGGCCTGCGCCGCTGGACGATCGAACTGCCGGCGGAGGGCGTCGGCGCCGCTGCCGGGCGTCTCGCTGCAGGCGGGGTGGAAGTCGAAGAGGTCGACGGCGGTTTCGAGGCCGCCGACCCCTTCGGCATCCGAGTTCGGGTGGTCAGCGCCTAGGGCGCTTCGATCTGGAACTGCTTCGAGTTCAGGGTGAACGTCGCCGTCTGGGAGTTGATCTTCCAGTCGTTGTCGACGAAGCCCTGGGCGAGCCACTTGTTGAACAGCGTTCCGGCGCCGGCGCAGGTCGTGCCGGCCTTTACGTTGACGTAGTAGCTCCCGGTCGGGAACGACATGCCCGCGAGCACGCCCGGCGTCGTCACGCTCAGCTTCTTCGGGCAGCGCGTCAGCGTGCCGATGTTCGACCCGCCGCCGCCACTGTTGCCGAGGTACTTCAGTGTGAAGTAGTGGTTCGGTGAGCGCTGGATCTTCAGCATCGACTTGACGACCGTCCACGGACTCGGGAGCTTGCCCGACTCGTTGTAGTCAAGGAAGTACGCGAGCTTCTCGACGTCGAACCAGCAGTAGAGACCCTTGGTCGTGATCCGGTACTGGCCGGCCTTCAGCGGCATGCCGCCGACGCGGTCGTTGTGCAGGACCGTGAAGTTGCCGGGGCATACGCCGTTCTGGATGTTGCTGCCGCCGCCGGAAGGCTTGACCTGGATCTTCATCGAGATCGATTCGCTCGTACCGGTCTTGGTGAACTTGATCGTGCTGCCGCCGGTGACCTTCCAGCCGTCGGGGAGGTTGCCGTCCCAGTCGTTGAGGAAGCGGGCGATCAGGATCGAGGAGTTCTTGCAGGTGACGCCCTTCGGCGCGACCGCGTACTGACCCTCTGGGATCTTGACGGTCCCGATGCGGTCATTGTGGAGCACGCGGAACGACGGGCAGGTGTTGGCCGCATTCGCGGAAGTCGTGAAGCTCGCGGCGGCGACGATCGCGACGCCGAGGAGCAGGAGGAGTTTTGAAGTACGCATATCGCCAAGCTACAACACAGCGATGCGGCCGCTGTTGCGGCGCTAGCGGCTGATCCAGGCGTCGTCGTTGGCGGCGCGCTTCTCGACGACCTTCGGCAAGTTGTCGCCGGCGACGTCGGCGAGTGTGACGTGCTCGAGAATCTCGCGCAGGTTGGCGCGCACCGCGATCCACACGTCTTGCAGGGGCTTCGCCGATCCGACGAACTCAAGCTCCTCCGGGTGCTGCCCCGACACGCCCGCGAGCGGGCCGTCGATCGCACGGATCACGTCAGCGACGACGATCTGCTCGGCCGGTCGCGACAGTTTGTGGCCGCCGACCGGCCCGCGCTTGCTGGTTACCACCCCGGCCTGGCGCAGGGACTGGAGGATGTTCGTCAGAAAGGCATGCGGGATCGCTTGCCGTTCGGAGATCTCCTCAGACGTGACGAGTTTCTCGTCGTCCTCGTGGGCGGCGAGTTCCACGGCTGCGCGCACCGCGTAATCCACCTTCGCCGAAATCCTCAAACCGCCCGCCCTCCAGGGATCGCATGAATCTTCACAACCTCGACCGAGATGGTCGGGTCGGTTCAGTTTACGGCGGCCTCGAGCGCGGCCGGTCCGGCGGGCAGGTCGAAGCTACGTTCGGCGCGCAGGTGGACGATGTCGCCGTCCTCCAGCTCAAGCGACTCACTCTCGCGTCGCGTGAGCAGAACGTTGATCGGGTCGCCGTCGTCGAGCACCAGTTCGACTCGCACCTCGAAGCCGACGCGCGTCACCCGTCGCACGAGTGCCTCGCGGGTTCCCGGTTCGGACTCGGTCAGGACGGTGAGGTCATGCGGTCGGACGAGGCGGCCACCGAGCTCGGCAACGGGACCGACGAACCCGGCGACGAAGCGTGTCGCCGGCGCGTCGTAAAGCTGGTCCGGTGTGCCCGTCTGTTCCACGCGTCCGTGATTGATCACGACGATCTGCGAGGCCAGTTCCATCGCCTCCTCGCGATCGTGGGTGACGATGATCGTCGTCACCGGCCATTCATCGTGCAGCCGCAGCAGCCATGCACGCAGGTCCGCGCGGACCTTGACGTCGAGCGCGCCGAAGGGCTCGTCGAGCAGAAGTACGCGTGGCTGAACGGCGAGCGCGCGTGCCAGCGCCATGCGTTGACGCTGTCCGCCCGACAGTTGGTCGGGGAAGCGGTCGGCGAATCCGCTGAGCTGCACAAGCTCGAGCAGCTCGTCGACCGTCGACCGGATCTCGCGTTTCCCGCGCCTGCGGACCTTCAGGCCGAAGGCGACGTTGTCGCGCACCGTCAGGTGCTTGAAGGCGGCGTAGTGCTGAAAGACGAAGCCGACGTCGCGCCCCTGGGGGCTGGCAAAGGTGACGTCCTCGCCGGCGATGCGGATCGCGCCGGAGTCCGGCAGGTCGAGTCCGGCGATCGCCCGCAGCAGGGTTGACTTGCCGCCGCCGGACGGCCCGAGCAGGGCGGTCAGTGACCCGTCGGGGACTTCGAGCGACACGTCGTCGAGCGCCACGAAGTCCCCGAATCGCTTGGTCACGTTCTGGACACTGATGGCCATCAGGCTTCCTCTCTCTCAGGGGATTTCACGGTGCGCCGTTCCTGCCGGTGCTGGAGCGTCGTCATGCCGACGATCACGACGAGCGCCGCCAGCGCGAGTACGACCGAGACGGCGTATGCGACCGGCAGGTTGAAGTTTTCGAACTGGTTGGCGACGTAGAGCGTCGCCGTGTCGGTCTGGCCGACGATCTTCCCGGAGACGACCGCCACCGCCCCGAACTCTCCGATCGCGCGCGCGGTGGTGAGCACGACGCCGTAACCCAGCGCCCACTTGATCGACGGGAGCGTGATCCGAGTCAGGGTCTGCCACGCGTTCGCGCCGAGCGTGTGAGCCGCCTGCTCCTGCTCGTCGCCGATCTCGCGCAACACCGGGATGACCTCGCGCGCGACGAACGGCAGGCAGACGAAGACGGTCGCGAGGATCATTCCCGGGAGCGAGAAGATGATCTGGATGCCGGTCTCTGCCAACTCGGCGCCGAACCATCCGTTCTGGCCGTAGACGAGCACCAGCGCCAGGCCGACGACGACCGGCGAGATCGCAAACGGCAGGTCGATGATCGCGTCGAGCGCGCGGCGACCGGGGCCCTTGCCGCGCACGACGTAGAGCGCGGCCGCAACTCCGAACACCGTGTTCAGCGGGACCGCCACGACGGTGCAGACGAAAGTGAGCCAGAAGGCGTTCTGCGCTTCGGGCGTCGTCACGGCGTCGATGAACGCCGACAAACCGGGCTCGAAGGCGCGGTAAAAGACGAGGCCGACCGGGACGAACAGGATCGCCGCGAGATAGACGACCGCGATCGACCGCAGCGATATGCGTGACGCGGGCTCAGCCACGGTGCTCCGTCCTGCGGCCGAACACGCCGATCACGAGAATGAAAAGGAGCGACGCGGCCAGCAGCACGATCGAAACGGCCGCCGCCCCCTGGAGATTGTCGTTCTCGATCTGGCCGTAGAGGTAGACGGATGCGACCTCGGTCTTGAACGGAAGGTTGCCGGCGATCAGCACGATCGATCCGAACTCGCCCAGTGCGCGGCCGAAGGCGAGGGCGCTGCCGGCGAGCACGCCGCCGCGCAGATTCGGCAGGATCACCCGCCGGAAGGTCGTCCACGGTCCGGCGCCCAGGGAACGCGCCGCGTCCTCCATCTCGCGATCGAACGAGATCAACACGGGCTGCACCGAGCGGACGACGAAGGGCAGGGTCACGAAGAGGAGCGCGAGCGCGACGCCCACGCGGGTGTACGCGATGTTGACGCCGAGCGGACTTTTCGGCCCGTAGAGCGCCAGCAGCACGATTCCGGCGACGATCGTCGGCAGTGCGAAGGGAAGGTCGATCAGCGTGTTGATGAATCGCTTTCCGGGAAACTCGTCGCGCACCAGCACCCACGCGATCAGCGTGCCCATGACCGCGTTGATCGCCGTCACGGCGACGCTGATCCCGACGGTCAACCTCAGCGCGGCCCATGCCTGCGGGCGGGTCACCTCGTGCCAGAACTCGCCGACCCCGCCGTCGAACGACTTGATCGCGACCGCGAGCAGCGGCAGCAGCACGACCACGAGCAGGTAGACCGCGCCGAGGCCGACGCCTACGGCGGCGCCGGTCGAACCGAACGGGTTCAACCGGCGCTGCGCACGCGGGGCGGCGAGAGTGGCTGCCGAGGAACTACTTGGCATTGCTGACGCCGAGTTCCTCGTTGATCTTTGTGATCTCTCCGTCTTCCTCGTCGAAGAGCTGCTTGTTCAGCTTCTCCCAGCCGCCGAGTTCATCGACGGTGATCAGCGTTTTGGGCTGCTCGAAGCCGTACTTCGCCCAGTCCTCGTTGTTCACGGGGCGGTAGCCGGCGTCGGCCCAGATCTTCTGCCCCTCGTCGCTCTTGAGGAAGTCGACGAACGCGTTGGCCTTCTCGGGGCTCTTGGCGCCGGTGGTGACGGCGATCGGGTTCTGGATCTCCAGAGTCGTCGGCGGGATCACATAGTCGAGATCCTCGCCCTTGGCCTGGGCCGTCTTCGCCTCGTTTTCGTAGGTCAGCAGGACGTCGCCCTTGCCGCCGAGGAAGGTCTGGACCGATTCGCGACCCGACTTGTCCTGCACCGACACGTTGCCGAGCAGGCTCTTCACGTAGCCCAGCGCCTCGTCCTCGCTGTCGCCGGACTTCAGCGCCTGGCCGTAGGCGGCGACGAGGTTCCAGCGCGCACCGCCCGAGACGACCGGATTGGCGGTGATCACGTCCACCCCCGGCTTGGTCAGGTCGGACCACGTCTTGATGTTCTTCGGATTGCCCTTGCGCACCGCGAACACCACCACGCTGTCCGTCACGAACCCGTCGGTGGCGTTGTCGTCCCAGTTCTTCGCGACCTTGCCTGCATCGACGAGTCGCTGGATGTCAGGGGTGTAGGAGAACTCAACAACGTCGGCCGGCAGGCCGTTTTCGACCGAGCGCGACTGATCTCCCGACGCACCGTACGACTGCGAGAAGGTGACGCCGTTACCGGCGCTGGTCTTCTGAAACGCTGGGATCAGCTTGGAATAGGCCTCCTGGGGGGTGGAGTAGGCCACCAGCGCGAGCTTGTTCCCCGAGTCGCTCGCGCCACCGCAGCCGACGGCCACGACCGCGATTGCGGCGATCAGGGCGAGTAGGGACAAAGGCTTCAGCGGGCGGTTCATTGAGGAGTCTCTTTCTGTGGGTGGAGTAATTAGGAACTGATTTGACCATTTCAATTCAATAGGTCAAATTAGTGAAGAATTACAATATACAACATAAATCCAATCCGGTTTATCGGGTTTAGGTCAGGAACTCAGCGCGGGCGTAGGCCCATACCGAGCTGGCGCACCGTGTACGGGGCGGCATCGATCACGTTCTGCGGATCGAGCATCCCGGATCCCGCCAGGGACGCCAGGCCATGGATCGTCGCGAAGGCGACCGACGCGAGCATCTCCGGATCGCCGTCGACGAGCTCGCCGGCCGCCTGCGCCTCGATCACCGTCTGCATCGGGCTTTCAAACGCCCGCTCACCGGCCGCGAGGATTTCGGGCGAGTCCTCGCGGTGTTTGTAGCGATACATCAGCTCGAGCAGTGAGCCGTGGCTGACGGCGAACTGGACGTAGGCGGTCGCAATGTTCTCGAAGCGCTCGTCAAAACCCTCGCCGCGCCCCACGGCGTCATCGAGCACGAGCTTCAGCTGTTCGAAGCCGTGGATCGCGACGGCGTCGAGCAGAGCCTGGCGGTCGGGGAAGTGCCGCGCCGGCGCGGCGTGGCTCACGCCGGCCTCTCGGGCGAGCGCGCGCAGCGACAGTGCGTCGACGCCCTGCTCGTCGATCGCGCGGACGGCGGCGGCGAGCAGTTCGCTGCGCAGGTTTCCGTGGTGGTAGGGGGCTTCCGCTGCCAGTTTGCTCATCGGCCTCATTTTACTCGATGTTGACGATGCAAAGATTGTTGACATTGTCTACACTGGCGGCATGAGCAAAGAATTCAGCGCCAACGACCTCCCCGACCTGAACGGCCGAACGATCGTGGTGACAGGCGCAAACAGCGGAATCGGCAAAATTGCGGCCGGCGAGCTCGCCGCCCACGGCGCGCGGGTCGTGCTCGCAGTGCGCGACACAGCGAAGGGCGAGGCCGCGGCGGCCGAGATGGACGGCGAGACCGAGGTGCGCCCGGTCGATCTCTCGGACCAGCAGTCGGTGCACGCGTTCGCAGACGGACTCGACGGCGAGATCGACGTGCTGATCAACAACGCCGGGATCATGGCGATCCCCAAGCGTTTGACCGACCAGGGCATTGAGTGGCAGTTCGGCACGAATCACCTCGGCCACTTCACGCTGACCAATCTGCTGCTGCCGCAGATCACCGACCGGGTCGTGACGCTCTCGTCAACGGCGCACGAGATTGGCCGCATCGAGCTCGACGACCTCGCCTTCGCGGAGCGGAAGTACACGCGCTGGAGCGCCTACGGCCAGTCGAAGCTCGCGAACCTGATGTTCGCCTACGAACTGCAGCGCAGATTCGACGCCGTCGCCTCGCCGCTGAGGTCGTACGCCTGCCACCCCGGCTACGCGAGGACGAATCTCCAGTCGCACACCGAGAGCGTCGTGCAGAACTCGCTGATGCGGATCGGCAACCGCTTCCTCGCGCATTCTGCAGAGATGGGCGCGCTGCCGACGCTGCTTGCCGCGACCGGCGATCTGCCTGGTGGGAGCTACATCGGACCAGACGGATTCCGCCAGATGCGCGGTCGCCCGACGATCGTCAAGAGCACCGAGGCATCGCACGATCAAGGCGTCGCCCGAGAGCTGTGGCAGAAGTCGGAGGAGCTGACGGGCGTCACGTTCCCGCTCGAGCCGGCAGCGGTCGCGGCCTGATTAGGCGTATTGGTAGCGGCGGATCATCGCCACCGCGATAGCGGCGTAGGCCGCGCTGACGATGACGAGATGAATCAACGGGAGCAGCGGATCGCCGCCCGGGGTGAGCCCGGCCGAGATCAGGTCGAAGGCGGGCTTGAACGGAAAGATCGCCGAGACGCCGACGATCAGCGCGCCGAGCACCGAGCCGACCGCGTCACTCGGCACCAGGGCCGCCGCGGCCAGCGGCAGGCCGAGCATGAACGCGACGAGTGACGCCGCGCGTACGTCTCGCAAGCTGGCGCCGATCGCGACGCCGGCTGTGCCCAGGCCGAACGCCCCGAGCACGACTGCGGGTATCCACAGGTAGGCCCGGTCCCAGCGGATGTCGAGGAACACGCTGAAGCCGACGAGCATCAGCAGGCCGATCGTGGCGGCGCAGATCGCCGCGAGCGTGCACTTCTCGAGCACGACGGTCACCCTCGAGAGCAACCCGCGCAGCAGTCGCGAGAGCATCTGGTCCTCTTGCTCGAGCGCGAGCGTTCCGGCACCGAGCAGCAGCGCAACGAACATCATCGAGACGGTCGCCGCGACCGCCACGGCGAGCGCGGGGATTGTCGAAAGCACGCCGATCGGCTGGCGTTCGATCCGGATCGGTTCACCGATCCGTTTGAGCAGGCCGTCGGCGAACCCGATCCCGACCTGCGAGAGCTCGGTCGTGGTTGCGAGGTGCCGGATGTCCGCCCGGTCCGACGCCGGCGCGGTCTCGGCGAGGCGGTCGAGCAGCTTCTTGCCGTCGGCGAGGCCGAGGATCTCACCGTCGCCGCCAAGTGCCTCGAACTTGCCGCCCTCGACCAGCGCGTGCAGGATCTCGAGCGTCTGGTCGCGGAAGGTCTTGGTCAGCTCGCGGTTGATTCCGGCCAGGACGCCGTTGATGGTCGTCTCGACGTAAGCACGGCGGACTGCGTTGCTCGAGTCGTAGTACACGTCGATCGCGCCTTGCGCCGTGCCCGAAGCGAGCTGCTCGGTGATGTCGGCCGGGATCACGACCGCAGCCACTGCGTCGCCGCTCTTGACCGCGGCGAGTGCCTCCTTGGTCGTCGCGACATGCTTGGCGGCAACGTTCTGATTCAGCGAGCCGGTCAACTTGTTCAGGTTGAACTCGGATCCACCCAACTTCACAACGCGCTGGTCGGCCGGAACCTGATTCGAGATCACGATCGTCGGCTTCGTCTGCGGACGGCCGATCGCCAGGCCCATCAGCACGGCGACGATCACCGGGTAGATCACCAGCAGCGCCGTCAGCGAGGGCGAGCGCCGCAGCATGCGCAGGTCTTTTTTCAGCAGCGCGCGGAACTTCATGTCGTTCCCGCCGCGCGGCTGGCCTCGAGGAACTCGACGAATGCGTTCTCGAAATCGGCGTCGTCACCGATCGCCGATGGCGCACCGTCGTAGACGAGGCGGCCGCCGTCCATCACGAGCACGCGGTCGGCGTGGTTCTGGACCTCATTGGCGGCGTGGCTCGAGTAGACGATCGCGATCCCGTCGCTCGCCAGCGATCCCAGCAGCTCCCACAACCGCGCGCGCTGCAGTGGGTCGAGCGCGGCCGTCGGCTCGTCGAGCAGCAGCGCGGGCGGGTCGGCGATCAGGCCGATGCCGATGCTCACACGCTGGCGCATGCCGCCCGAGAGAGCGTCGGCCCGCGCGTCGGCGCGGTCTGTCAACCCGATCCGCTCGAGCGTCTTGTCGACGGCCGCCGCGCGGTCGGCGATCTCCTCGAAGGTGGCGAACAGCTCGAGGTTTTCACGCACCGTCAATTTGCTGTAGACGGCTGCGCGCTGGGGCACCCAGCCGATCCGCTCGGGCGGCGTCACCAGTTCGCCGCCGTCGGGCTCCTGCACGCCGGCGATCATCGAAAGCAGCGTCGTCTTGCCGGCGCCGTTTGGCCCGACGATCGCGACCGACTCTCCGGGTTCGACGGCGAAGGACACCGCGTCGACGGCGATCCGGTCGCCGAAGCGCCGCGTGAGGCTCTCACCAGCCAGCACCGGCACGGCGCTACTCGTAGCTGATCGCGTCGATGATGTTCATGCGCGTCGCCTTGTATGCCGGCACGATCGCGGCGATGATTCCGAGCACGACGCTGGCGAGCGCCACGGCGACGATCAATGTTCCGGGCGGTGTGAACACAACACCTTCAAGCCCTACAGAGACTCCGCGCACGAACGCGTATCCGATCGCCATGCCCACGCCGAGGCCGAGTAGCGCGCCGGCCAGCGTCAGCAGGACCGACTCATCACCGATTATCCGGCGCACCTGCCATTGGCCGGCGCCGACGGCGCGCAAAACGCCGGTCTCGCGCGTCCGCTCGATCACGCTGATCAGCAACGTGTTGACGACGCCGAGCAGGCTGACCGCGATCGCGACGAGCATGATCACGTAGAAGATCGAAAAGATCTGGTTGGTCTGCGCCTTGACCTGGTCCTTGACCGCGGCGTTGGAGAGCGAGTCGAGGTTGGGGTAGTCGTCGCCCAGCAACCTGTCGATCCGGTTGCCGACCGCCGCGCGCTCGGCCGGCGAGTTGCCTTCGGTGACGATGTTGACCTGCGAGAAACCGCTGACGCCGTAGAGATCGCGGAACTGCTTGTTCGACATGCCGATCGCCTGGTCCTCGAACGAAGCCGTCGCCAGCAGGCCGGCGATCTTCACGCGCTTCGTGCCGTCGACACCCTGGAGCTTGATCGTGTCGCCGGCCTCAAGTTTGCGACCGCGCTTGAGCTGCCCGCCGATCGTCACCTGCCCGCGCTCGACGCGCCGCAGTACGGTGGCGGACGGGACGCCGACGTAGGTCTGCTTGACGATCTTCGCGCGCTCCTCCGGGTCGAAGCCGAATGCCTGGAAGTCGCTACCGCGGAAGCCCTTCGGGACGTACAGCAGGCGCACGGGCGTCGCGACTTTCACGCCGTCGAGCTTCGCGATCCTGTCGACGGCGCGCTTGCTGATCAGTGTCTTCGACCCGATGCCGCCTTGCCGGAAGTCACGCGGCTGGACCGTGAAGTCATTGAGCAGGTGCTTGTTCAGCTGGTTGGTGATGCTGCCGATCAGGCTTGCTCCGAGGCAGCCGATCGCGGCCACGAGCGCGACGCCGATCATCAGTCCGGAAGCCGTGGCGGCAGAACGCATCGGGTTGGCGCGCGACTGATCGGCGGCGAGGCGACCTTCGATCGGCGCGACGCGGCGGATGCCCCACGAGAGCGTCCCGACCAGCGGCGGCAGCACGACCGGTGCGATCGCGATCACGCCGACGAGCAGCAGCATGATCCCGGTTATTCCGATGATCGCCGTGCTCGGCGGGATCGCGCTGGACGAGGCGAGCTTGAAGACTCCCCACAGGCCGACCGGAATCGTCACGGCGGCGACGAGCGTGCGGCGGCGGACGTCGATGCTTGCGCTGCGGTGCTCGGCCGTGACCGAACGGATTGCGGGCACGCGTCCGGCACGGATCGCCGGTCGTAGGGCGCCGGCGATGGTGGCGAGCATGCCGATCAGCGGCGCGAGCACGAACGCCGCCGGCGGGTAGACGACATCGCCGATCGCGACGTTGACCGACTGGACGAGCGAGACCATCACGCGCGTGAGCGCGAGCCCGGCAAAGATGCCGAGTCCGCAGCCGATCAGTCCGAGCAGCACGGCCTCGAGCAGGATCAGCCCGACGATCTGGCCCTGCGAAGCGCCGATCGTGCGCATCATGCCGATCTCGCGGATCCGCTGGGCGACCGTCATGTTGAACGAGTTGAGGATCAGGTAGCCGCCGACGAACAGCGACATCGCGGCGAAGAAGTAGAGGATCACGTTGAAGGCGCGCAGCTGCGACGCGGCGTCCTCGCCCTTCGCCGAAGGCGTCTTCACATCGACCTTGCGCCCGAGCTCGCGGTCGAGCCGGCTCTGGACCGCGGCGACGTCGGCGTCGCGGTCGAGTCGGACCGCGATCTCGCTGTAGCCGCTGTCGATGTCGAAGAACGTACGCGCGCGTTCGATCGGGATCTGAGCGAAGCCCTGGCCGCCGAACTGCACGCCCGAGCCGAAAGTGAGGATTCCGGACACGCGAAACTTCTTCTTGCCGTCGGGGCCGGCGAGTTTGAGCGTGTCGCCCGGCGCCAGCCTGTGGCGGGCGGCGAAGGCGTCGTCGATCGCGATGTCGTTGCCGCCGCGGATCGGCCGTCCGGACGAGACCTTCGCGCCGGTGAGGTCCGGCTTCGTCGGGTCGATGCCGGAGGCGTTGACCTGTGAGGTCTGCCGCTCGCCGACCTTGCCGTCCTTCACGAGCGAGACCACGGCGGCGATGCTCGGCGACGCCGACTTCACGGCCGCGTCCTTCTCGACCACCGCGAGCTTGCTCCGCTTCACGGTGCCGTCGGTGTTCGGCGGCGTCACCAACAGGTCGGTCTTGCCGTAGACCGACGAGTAGAGGCTGTCGAATGTCGAGACGAGCGTGACCGAAAGCGAGATCACGGCAAAGATCAGCCCGACGCCGAGCACGATGCCGAGCGCGTTGAGCAGGCTGCGCAGCTTGTGCGCGCGGACGTTGCGCGAAGACAGCGTCCAGATCACTTTGGCGGAGCGGTTCAGTGCCCGATCTCCTCGCCGAGCCGCCGGAAGTAGTCGAGGATCAGGTCGGGGTCGCCGCCGGGAACCTCGTCGTCAAACAGGCCGTCGCGGAGGAACACGACTCGAGTCGCGCGACTGGCGGCGACGGGGTCGTGGGTGACCATCAGGATCGTGCGGTTCTGTTCGCGCTGGAGCCGCGTGAGCAGGTCGAGCACGGCCGCGCTGTTGCGCGAGTCGAGATTGCCGGTCGGCTCGTCGGCGAGAATCAGGCGCGGCTCACGCATCAGTGAGCGCGCGACCGACACCCGCTGCTGCTCGCCGCCGGAGAGCTGCGAAGGCAGGTGTTCGGCACGTTCGCCGAGATTCACCATGGAGAGAAGCTCACGGGCGCGGGCACGCAGCGACTCGGCCTTCTCGCCGGCGATCAGCGAGGGCAGCATCACGTTCTCTTCGGCGGTCAGTGTGCCGAACAGGTTGAAGAACTGGAAGACGAAACCGATGTGGTCGCGGCGGAACAGCGTCTGCTCGGCCTCCGACAGCGACGCGTAATCGGTGTCGCCGATCCGCAACGTGCCGCCGCTCGGCGTTTCGAGCGCGCCGAGGATGTGCATAAGCGTGCTCTTTCCGGAACCCGACGGACCCATCACTGCGACGAACTCGCCCTCACGGATCTCCAGGTCGATCCACTGGAGCGCCTTCACGCTGACGTCGCCGTTGGCGTAGGTCTTGGTCAGGCCGCGGACCTGGACCGCGAGTGGGGCGTTGCGGTCGGGCTCGTGCGGGATCCACGCGTCCGGTCCCTGGATGACACGACCGCCCGCGGGCTGGTCCGTCAACTGGATCGAGGTCTCGGCGTCGGGCAGGCCGATCTCTGACGGCAGCTCGTGCAGACGCTGGGCGATCGAGAAGATGTCGACCGCCGGACCGTCGACTTTCACCGTGTCGGTGCCGAGCTCGAAGCTGACTCGGCGGTGCTCGGAGAGGACGCGGTGCATCGCGCCGAGCAGACGGTCTGCCTGGGCCTGGTCGCCACGCGCGTCGATGCGGATCTCTGCGCGCGTGTGCGCGGTGCGGGTGAGCCCGCGCGGTTCGCTCTCGATGGTCGGCTCACCAGACATCGCCGGTCACCCCCCAGTTCTCGAGCTCTTCCGCCACACGGTCGGCGAGCGTCCCGCCGGGACCGAGCCGCGCCGGGTCGGCCATGAACGACATCGTCAGCGTGCCGTCGAAAAAGCCGAAGGTGCCGGTGATGTCCGTGCGCATCGGCGCGGCGAGCAGGTACATCTCGGACGGGACGTGGTCCATCACGACGGCCGCAGGCTGGTGGTGCATCGGGCCGACGTTCGAGGCGACGCCGTCGAAGCCGGTCTGCACGCGCGTGGCGATGCGGTGGGTGATCGAGTTCGGCAGCAGGTTCATCGCGTCGACCATGCCCGCGGGCCGCGTCGAGGTCGCCGTGGCCGACGCCTCGGCGACGGCCGTGTCGATGCCGAACTTGATCGCCTCGCGAACCTCGGCGAGGTCGCCGTGGAAGGGCTCGCCCGGCAGCTTCACGAGCGAAGCGATGACCGTGTTGGTCGGCCGGTCCTCGGGCGCGACGTTCATCGCGTCGAGCGCCTGGCCGATGTCGACGGGAAGCAAAATCCGTGTCGTTCTGCGTGGCTGGTCGCCGCGGGCGCGGCGCGCCTGCCGGAGCAGATTGGCGAGCATCGCGATGAACAGCGTGTTGCTCGAGCCGCCGCGCGAGCGGGCGGTCGTGCGCCAGTGCTCGTAGTCGACCCGGACCATCGCCGCGGTACGGCGGCTCGACAACGCGCCGACAGTGCGCGGCCGTGGACGCATCGCCGCGACCGCCGGACCGAGCAGCGCAAGCTCGTCGCGGCTGCCGGTCTTGAGCGGCGAGAGCATCGCTTCGCGGCCGAGCCGGGCGCTGCCGACGAGCCCGCGCCGCACACGGATCGCGAGGTCGCCGAGTTCGTCACGGGTGCTGCTCCAGAGCGGCCGCTCAGCCGGCGCGTAGTCCTGTCCGTACTCGGCGAGGCGATCGGCGAGCTGCTCGTTTGCGTGGTCGCCGAGGATCAGTTCAAAAAGGCTGCGGGCGTCGCCGAACGCGTGGTTCATCCAGGTGACGACCATCGTGCCGCCCTCGGCGCGCGGCGCCGAGACCATCCGCCAGCCCGAATCCCGTGCCGGGTCGGGACGCATGCTGATCACCTCGTCGACGATCCGTGACAGCTCCTCGGGGGTGCGCGGCTCGGTCTCCATCCGGATCGACGGCGGCACCGGTGACGGGATCCATCGCGCTCTCGCGCCGGGGAGTTTCGGGCGTGCCACCCGGCGACCGAGGCCGAGCGGGTTCCGGGCGAGCATCCGGGTGTGCTCAGCGAGTTCGTCGGCCGTGATCTCGCTGTCGAACATGCGCAGGAGTCCGAGGCAAGGCGGGTGGATGCGCGAACGACTTGCGGAGACGTACATCTCCGAGTGATCGTCGAGCGCTTTGAGTGCGGTGTTCTTGCTCATCGAAGTGGACTCCGTTCGACTCAGGTGATTCCCCACGCGCTGAGCTCTTCGGCAAGCCATTGGCGCAGGTCGGTGTTGATGCCCATGCGGGCGGGATCGATCGTGAAGGTGAGGACGATGTTGTCCTTGCTGCGCGTGATGACCGACATCAGTTCGTTGCCGATCGGGAAGCCGATCATCTCGGTCTCGACCGCCTGGTGGGGGCCGAGCCAGGTGAACGCCGACGGCAGCTCGCCGACGTTCGATACGCAACCGTCGAACGAGACGGCGGCCTTCTCCGCAAAGGCGTAGGTGACGCGCTCCGGCAGCAGGCGGGCCATGTCGCCCGCGCCGCGGACGGCGCTGGAGGTCTCGGCGGCTTCGATGTAGGAGCGCTTCATGCGCGCGCGGAGCTGAGTGAGGTCGCCGCGCACGGGCTCGCCGCCCTCGACGACGACGGCCGCAGTGACGAGCAGATCCTCGGCGTCCGGGTCTTTGCCGACGCGCTCGAGCTTCGCGCGCTTCTCTTCGTCGGGAAGGTCCATCGGCAGCAGCAACTGAATGCGTCGGTCGGCCGGTCCGCCGCGCGCAACCCGGGCGCGGCGCACCAGATTCGCGGCGATCGCCGTCAGCAACGTGTTGGCGCTGCCGCCGTGCTCGGCGGCAACGGCGTCGAGGTGGGCGTTCGTGGTTTCAAATCGCGCGTGGACGCGGTTGACCGTGAGCGGGTGCCTCGTCGGGTCGTTGCCTCTGGGAGGGCGCAAGGCGATGGGATCCTCGGCGCGGCGACGGTCGGCGATCGCCTTGCGGAGTACTCCCGGGAGGGCCGCCACCAACATCTTCAGCCCCTTCAGGCCGAGCGCGATGCGCTCGCCGATGCCACGCAACTCGGCGGCGAGCGTGTAGTCGTGGTCGCGTGTGAACGTGTACCCGACGGAGCCGGTCAGCGGGTCGTGTCGGTCGGCGTTGAAGCAGGCGTCCATGATCCCGCGCGCCGTACCGAACAGGTGGTGCATCAGCACCAGAACGACGGTCTCGCCGTCGGTGGTGTGGCAGGCGAGGAAGGCCCAGCCGCGACCGCGCTCGGGGTCGAGCCGTCGTCCGAGCTTCGAGTCAACCCAGGCCTCCCAGTCGGTGACCGGCTCGGGATCGAGCTCGAGCTGCGGGACGTTCTCGCACTGACGCCAGCGCATCCGGCCGCCCGGCACGCGCGAGCGCTTCAGGCGGCGGCCGAATCCGTACGGCGTCGTGCCGAGACGGCGGATCTCTTCGCGCAGGTCGTCCGCCGGAACAACGTCGTCGAAGCGCTGGAGCCACGCCATGTGCGGGTAGTTCGGTGCCACGCGACCGGCGCGCAGGGCGAGGTTGCCCCACTCGATCGCCGGTAGCTCGACCCCGGCTTCGACCGGCGGCGGTCCGCCGAGCATTCCGGCCTGCGCCTCGCTGTCGGCGACGTGGGTCACCTGACGCTGGCCTCCAGGCCCCAGGAGTGGAGCTCGTCGTGCAGACGCTCGCGCAGCGGCGCACCGGCGCCGAGACGGCTTGGATCGGCGACGACGCCGATCGCCAGCTCACCGCCGACGCTCGTCATCGTGAGCACAAGGTCGCTGCCGAGCGGGAAGGCGCACATGTAGCTCTCGTAGGCGGTGTGATCGCCGATCACCGCGGCGTTCGGGTGCTGGATCCCGAGGTTCGAGGCGGCGCCGTCGAAGCGCGAGTGCACGTGTACGACGGCGCGGGTGGTCAGCGCGTCCGGCAGCAGGCGCATCGCGTCGACCATGCCCGGCGCGACCGGCACCTGTCCGGTGGCTTCGACCTCGGCGCGTGCCTCGTCGATCGCCCGGTCGCACTCCTCGCGGACGAGCAACAGGTCGTGATGCACGGCGGTGCCGCCGGGCAGTGTCACTCCCGCGCTGGTCAGCTCGACCGGGCCGAGGCCGGCGGCCGGGTCGTGAGAGTCCTCGCGGTCGGACAGGTCGACCGGAATCAGGATGCGTAGCGGCCGGTGCGAGGGGCCGCCGCGAGCGCGCCGAGCCTCACGAAGGAGGTTCGCGGTGACGGCCACCTGCAGCGAAAGCAGGTTGCCTCCGCGCTCCCGTGCGGCGGCTCGCCAGTCCTCGAGGTCGACCCGCGCGAGTGCGAGCACACGCCGCTGCGAGGGCTTGCCGCGACTGCGGTCGCGGTCGAGCAGCGCGTCGAGCGGCTTGCGCGCCGTCGCGGCGTCGCTGCGCGGGTCGCGGTCGCCGGGGCCGGTGAACGTCTGTCCGCCGAGCCGCGCGATGCCGCCGACGCCGGCGCGAAGGCGCGCGGCGAGGTCGAACGCTTCCGCCTTCAGGTCGTGGCGGAACTTTTCGGGAAGCGCCCCGTAGTAGCGGGTGTGGCCGGCCTCGTCGACCTCCATCGCGTCGTCGCCCCAGACCGACATCACGATGTCGCGACCGGTTCCGTAGAGGTGGTTGATGCCAAGGGTCACCAGTGTGTCCTCGCCGAGCGGCGCGGCGGCGAGCCGCCAGCCACGCCCCTCGAGCGGGTCGAGCCGCGTGCTCAGTACTTCGTCGAAATAGGCGGCGACTTCGGCCGGAGTGTTCACCGCCGGGTTGATCTGGACCTCCGGGGGCGTCGGGTTGGCGCGCCAGAGTGGCCTGGCGCCGGGGATTTTCGGCATCACAAGTTTGCGCCCGAGGCCGAACGGGTTCGAGGCGATGCGCTTGGCCTCGCGCTGTAGTTCGTCGGTCGTGAGCGCGCCCTTGAAGACGCGGATGGTCACGACGTTCGGCATCACCGTGGTGTGCCGCGTGGCATAAAGCATCAGCGAGCCGAGGTCCATCAACGGCACGTTGCCGCCGGAGGTCCTCGCCTCAGTCGCTGCCTCGATGATTGAAGTTTCGCTCAAGATGTCCTCGCGCTCGGGTAGCGGGAGGTGGAATCGCGGCGACTTCGGCTTCGACCTTTGTCGTCGGATCAAACCCCCCAGTTCAGATCCGTTATGTGGTTGTCGTGAAGTTCCGAGAATCCCCTCTGCGGGACTTCGTGTCGCCGGCGCCGAACAACCGAGATAGCGCAGCAACTGACCGGTAGTGACTATTGACACCCAATATTCGGGATTCTGTCAATACCGGATGCGGCGCATGTTAGACAGGTTTTCGGACTGCGTCAAGGCCAGCGACCGACACCGCGTTCAATAAGAGTGTCTAAGTAACTGTACGGTTAGCCAGTTTTCCGATGCCTATTTGACACCGCGTGAAAAAGGCCGATCTCAGGCCTGGTGCGGGATCGCGACGCCCACCCGCTTGCGGTAGGAAAATGGGAACCTGCCTGTTCGCAAACGGTCGCGAAGGCAGCGAAATTTTTTTTCAGCCCCGGAGTTTCTCGGGCTCATCCGGCGGCCTGAGAAGGGCTCAGCCGCGTGCCAGCGCGTCGGCGTGACGGCGGCCGAGCCACCAGTCGACGACGAACCCGCCGAAGGGGAGGACCGCTCCGACGAGGATCCAGAACGTCTGCTTCGGCGTCCACCCGGCCGGCTTCATGAGCGCGAACGCCATCGCGATGTAGCCGATGAACAGCAGCCCGTGCAGCGGGCCGAGAACGGAAACGCCGACCTCCGTGCCGCCCGTGTTCTTGATCACCGAGGCGACGATCAGCAGCAGGAAACTGATCGCCTCGGCGATCGCCAGGTAGCGAAAGTTGCGGATCGTCATCGTCAGCTTTTCGGTGAGAAGCGCACGGGGATCTTCGCCTCGGTGATCACGGTGCCGGCTTCGTCCTTGACGAGGACAGGCACCTCGACGTCGAACTTCTCGTCACCGAACTCGGGAAGCGGATCCAGCTTCGCCTCGGCCGTGAGACTGGTCTCACCGCGGGCCACATACTTCGCCTCGATCCCCAGCGGGATCCAGCGGTGAGTCGGCGGCACCGTCGCCTCGGCCATGATGCCCATCGCCGCCTCGGCAAGGTTGCACATCGCGATCGCATGGAAGGTGCCGATGTGGTTGTGTACGAGCCACCAGTTGCGCGCTCTGACCTTGCAATAACCCGGCTCGAGCACCTGGACCTGCGCGTTGGTCGTGAGGAAGTAGGGTGCCTTGAAGCCGACGCCGAGCGAGAAGAGACGGCGCTTGATCGCGCTGCCGGAGTACTTCTTCCATAGCTTCAGCGTCGGCGACGGGGAAGATGCTGAATTCATGTGCGCAGCCTATGCGAACGCGGGATCCGGTCGGTGATCCGAGACACACTCTCGATACGTAGAACTAATCGATGAACCCCCTTGCGGCAAAACACTCGCGTGACCGTCTTCGCCGGCTCGCCGACGAGGAGCTCATGGAGCTCGTCGCAAGAAACGATGCCGACGCCTTCGAGGTCGTCATGGAACGTCACGCCGACGCGGTGTTCGCGCTCATCTACCGGATGTGTGGACGCGCCTCGCTGGCTGATGATGCGGCCCAGGAGGTGTATCTGACGTTGTGGCGCCGCGCCGCGAGCTTTGACAGGTCTCGCGGCGGGGTGCGGCCGTGGGCGCTCGGCATCGCCCACAATCGTGCCATCGACCTGCTGCGCAGGGACGGCGTCCACAGCAACCGCCGCGCCGACAGCGAGGGGATCGAGGACACACTCGCCGCGCGTGAGACGACCGACGGGCAGGCGATCGACAGGATCGTCTCGCGCGAGGTGCGCGGCGCACTCGGTGAGCTGCCGGAAGAACAGCGACAGGTCCTCGAGCTCGCCTACTTCAGCGGGTTCTCGCAGACCGAGATCGCCGAGATCGTCGGGATCCCGCTCGGCACCGTGAAGGGCCGCATGCGGCTGGGGCTTGAGCGCTTGCGCGGCGCGGAGGGGGTGATCGCATGAGTGAAGAGCTGAACCTCCGCTGCGAGCACTCGATCGACGCGGCCGCGTACGCGCTCGGAGCGCTTGACGACGCCACCGACTTCGAGCTCCACCTCGAGAGCTGCGAAATCTGCAGCGCCGAGGTCGCCCAGTTCAGCGCAGACGTGGACGTGCTGGCGCGCTCGGCGCCGCCGGTCGCCGCACCGCGCGCACTGATCGACGATGTCATGGCGACCGTGCGTGCTGAAGCCGAAGTTCTCAATGCGGCTGGAGCCGACGCCGACAAGCCCGCCCGCCGCCGGCGATTCACGGCCCCGCGCGCTCTCGCGTTCGGTGCGGTGCTCGCGGCGATGGTCGTCGCAGTCGTGCTCGTCGCTTCGCCCGGCTCGGCCCCGGACACCGTGACCCAGGGTGAGATCATCGCCAAGGGGATGCCGGCCAACGCCTCGATCAAGCTGCTGGAATCCCACGACGGCAAGGCGCACCTTGAGGTCACGGGCGTGCCCGAAGCCGGCGACGGCCGCATCTACGAGGTCTGGCTGCAGCAGCCAGACGACACGATGGCTCCGACTGATGCTCTCTTCGACGTGACGGCCGGCGGCCATGGGACCGTGCACGTGCCCGACCTCGGAAAGGCCACGGCGATCTACATCACGAACGAGCCTGTCGGAGGGTCGAGCGCCCCGACCAGCGACCCGTTGATGCGGGTCGAGCTCTAGCCCCCGGACGCGCCTAGGGCGCGTAGGCGTGGACGGTCGCCCAGTCGATTTCCAGGTGACCGTTGTGCGCCCCGTCGCCCTTCGTCTCGGTCTGCAGCTGCCAGCGCTGAGGACCTGAGTAGACCGGCAGGCCCTGGACCTCGTACAGCAATGTGTCGTCGATGTAGTAGCGGCGCGTGCCCGGCAGCCATTCCTGCGTGTAGGTGTGCCACTCGTGGATATCTGTGGACGGGCTGGTGAAGACGATCTGCTGCTTGTTGACGCCGAAGTGGAAGACGCCCATCACGCCTGTGTTGCCGGGCACCAGCGATTGTTCGGGGAAGTCGCTCTCGGCAAGCTCCCAGTCGCCTTCGGCTTGCGGCCACAGCAGCCACGCCACGTAGAACTCGGAGAGGTCGGTGTTCTCGACGCGCATCCGCGCGCTGTAGCGGCCGTAGGTCTGGTACTGACTCGACCCGGTGATGACCGGCGAAGGGTTTGCTCCCGCCGGCTGCCCGTCGACCGTCTGCAGGTGGAAGTCGAGCACGCCGTCGTGGACGCTCAAGACTTTGTCCGAGCGGTACGGCCGCTTGTCGTAGGTGTCCAGCCAGTTGGCCGGGTACGTGACCCACGACGTTCCGCGCGCGCCGGTGTAAACGATCTTCGCCGGGTCGGTCGCACTTCCCCAACTTCCCGTCGCGGCCGGCTTCTCGAAGTTCTCGGCGAAGATCAGCCGCCAACCCGGCAGATCAGCGATCGGTGTGGGGATTCCCGAGGGCGCCGCGCACGCGCCCGTGGTGATGGCGAGCGGGGCTGAGGCGGCGGAGTTGCCCGCGGCGTCACGGGCACCTACGGCGATGGTCCGCTCGCGTTCGCACTCGATCCCGGTGAGCGTCGCGGTCAGGCCGATACCGACGTCAAACCGCTGCCCGTTGACGAGCACGAAGTATCCGGCGATTCCTCGGTTGTCGGTCGCGGCGTTCCACGACACCGCCAGCAGGCCGCCAGCCTGCGGCGTGGCGACGACCCCGGAGGGTGCCGAAGGTGCCGTCGTGTCGGGAGGCTGCGGAGGTCCGACCGGAGGTGTCGGCTGGGGCGCCGGCGTGGTCGGTACGGCCAGTCCGCCGACGGTGCCGTCTCCGGGGGTGGGGCGCGCGACGACGAACCCGACCGAGCGCGCGGCACGCCTGAGCCGGCCGCGAAAGCGGAAGCTCGCCGCAACCGTGACGACATGAGCCCCTTCGCTCAGCTTCGAGACGTTCAACGTCCGGCTGGCCGTACGCGAGCGCGAGCGGTAGGCGGCGACGAGCCTTCCGTCGATCCGGTAGCGAAGGTGGTGGCGACCGACGCTGCGCGGAAGACGTGTCGTCACCGGGAGGGTCTTGCCGACGACGGCGTGCTCGGACGGCGCGGTGATCGCGAGTTTTGGGGGAGCGGCGTTCGCCACGTTCGCAAGGACGAGAAGTCCCGCGATTGCGGACGCGAAGACGCAGACCCGGTGGGGGCTGGGCTGGGGGAGTATTCGCATTGTCGGCCGGCCGCCTGAGAGCCGAGTGCGGCCGGTCCGACAATTATGCGCCATCCGGAGCGCCGCTGAGCGCTCCGGGCGAGATTTTTCTTCAGGCGCCGGGAGTCCAGGAGTGCACGGTGACCCAGTCGACGAGCAGGTGGCCGCTGTTGGTGCCGTTGCCGTTCGTCTCGGTCTGCAACTGCCAGCGCTGCGGGCCGCCGAACGGAGTCTGGATCGTCGTGTAGATCAGCTTGTTGTCGACCCAGTACTTGCGGTAGGTCGGAGTCCACTCCTGTGTGTAGGTGTGCCACTCGTGCATGTCGATCGAGCTGTCGGCGAACCACTCCTGCTGACCGGGCGCGTAGTGGTGGAAGCCCTGAACTCCGTGGCGACCGGACTGCAAGCTTCCCTCGGGGTAGTCGCTCTCGGCCGACGCCCACTTGCTCTCGTCCTGTGGCCAGAGCAGCCAGGCCATGTAGTACTCGTCGAGCGGCGTGTTGTCGACCTTGACGCGCGCCGAGTAGCGGCCGTAGGTCTGGTACTGGCTGGTGCCCGTGACAACGGGCGAAGGGTTGGCGCCGGCCGGCTGGCCGTCGACGTTTCGCAGGTAGAAGTCGAGCGATCCGTCGTGCACGCTGAGGACCTGGTCGGAGCGGTACGGACGCCGCTGGTACGTGTCGACGTAGGTCTTCGGGTAGGTCACCCACTTCGTACCGCCGTCGCCGGTGTAGACGATCTTGTTCGGGTCGCTGTCGCTGCCCCAGGTTCCCGTGGCAGCGTTCTTCGTGAAGTCCTCGGCGAAGATCAACGTGTAGTTGGTGAGCTTTGCGGTCGGCATGTCGAGACCGCTCGGCGATGTGCCGCCGGTGGAGCCGGTCGAGCCGGTGGAACCCGTCGAGCCTGTGGACCCCGTGGACCCCGTGGAGCCCGTGCTGCCGGTCGAACCCGTGCTGCCGGTCGACCCGGTGTTGCAGTCGAGGGTTCGCAGCGTCACAGGCTGGCCACCGGAGTAGTTGCGTGCCTCGTCGAGCGCGATGATGTAGACGCTGTAGGAGGTTCCGCAGGTGAGACCGGTCATCGTGAAGTTCGTCGAACGGGTCCAGTTGAACCAGCTGTTGTTGACGTTGATGTCGTAGCTGGCGACACCGACATTGTCCGTCGCGGCGTTCCACGTCAAGTAGGCGCCGGTCTGGGTGATGTTCGTGATCGCAAGACCGGTAGGCGCGCTCGGCGCTGTGCTGTCGACGGCCGGCGTGCAAGCGGCACCGGTGACGGTGACCGGAGCAGAGGTGGCGCTGTTTCCTGCCGCGTCGACGGCGGTGACGGTGAACGTCGAGGCGGTCGCGCAGGTCAGCGTGACCGAGGTCGAAAGTCCCGTCGTGGTCGCGACCTTTGTTCCGGCCTTGTAGACGTCGTACTTCGACACACCGACGTTGTCGGTCGCAGCGGTCCAGTTCAAAGTCGCGGAAGTCTGCGTGATCGAGCTGGCGACGGGAGTGCCCGGCGCGCTCGGCGGCGTGGTGTCGGCGCTCGGCGTGCAAGCGGCACCGGTGACGGTGACCGGAGCAGAGGTGGCGCTGTTTCCTGCCGCGTCGACGGCGGTGACGGTGAACGTCGAGGCGGTCGCGCAGGTCAGCGTGACCGAGGTCGAAAGTCCCGTCGTGGTCGCGACCTTTGTTCCGGCCTTGTAGACGTCGTACTTCGACACACCGACGTTGTCGGTCGCAGCGGTCCAGTTCAAAGTCGCGGAAGTCTGCGTGATCGAGCTGGCGACGGGAGTGCCCGGCGCGCTCGGCGGCGTGGTGTCCGGAGTGACGACGACTGCGCAGCTGCTGGTCGTGAATTCGACCGGCAGGCCGGCCTTGTAGTTGCGAGCGGCGTCGAGGGCGACGATGTAGACGGAGTAGCTGGTGCCGCAGGTGAGACCGCTGAGCGAGAAGCTTGTGAGACGGGTCCAGTCGAACCACTTACCGTTGACGTTGATGTCGTAGCTCGCAACGCCGACGTTGTCGGTCGCCGCGTTCCAGGTCAGATCGGCACCGGTGCGCGACACGTTCGTCACCTTCAAGCCGGTCGGAGCAGAAGGCGCTTTGCGGTCGATCCTCGTGAGCGCTGCCGCACCGTCCTCGATCACCGGCTTCGCCAGCTTGAAGCGGACCGACCTGGAAAGTTTGACGGTTCTGCCCGAGCGCTTGTAGTAGGCCGTCACGCGCAGCGTGTGCGACCCGTCGCCGAGAACTTTGGTGTCGATCGCCTGCTTGTAGCTGCGCCTACCCTGGGCCGAACCTGCGTCGACTGCCGCACCGTCGACGGCGACGCGGATCTTTGCGCGCGAGGCGCCCCTCGGGAGGTTCAGTCGCAGAGAGAAGTCCCCCGTGACGGTCTGCCCTGCGCGCGGCGAGGTGACCTTCAGGGACGCTGCGCGCGCCGATCCCTCGAGCGCGAAGAAAACGAAAGCGGCGAACGCGAGCGCGATGACCACCCCGGTGAGGTGACGGCCCCCGACCGTCGACCGTGAACTGCTGAGCTGCATGTCGGACCTTCCAATGCCATGTCGCGGAGAACTGAGCTGCCCGGCGCGCGCTCTTCCTTGAGCTGCGAACGCTTACCGGTACTGCTAGATCGCCACGACTGGCCGCGCGGACAAGACCGACTTGAGAAAGTCGCGGACAATTGTCCGATGTGAAAAGTCGGAAGGGGAGGGAAGAAAACGGGCTGCCAGGGACGACGTGCGAACCGACTGCGCTGCTGGATGAGCTGATCGTCCTACTGCCCTATCAAGCAGGATGGGAGGCCAACCGCAACTCGGTGTCCCCCTATCCAGCCCAACGAATTCTTGCCTACAGCTTGCTTATGATCTCGCCGATCTCCACCGCGGCGGGATCGGCGCTCTTGAATGCCGCAACGTTGTTCTTGACGGAAACCGAACGTGTTTTTCCGTCTCGATCGACGCCCGTTACAGAGTCGATCCCGTCAGCGATAACAGCAAAGACGCTTACGCCCTTGCCTTGCTCATCCGTAAAGGTCAGAATGAGTCGGCCATTCTTCGCGTCTTCGTAGCTTGCACAGGTGCCGCCGTCACCACTTCCGCGAGGGTCCGCCGCGAAGATGCATAGCGACTCAGCACCTGGAATCACTGTGACGGACCCAAGGTCCGTCTCCAACGAACGAGCTGCGGATGGGTCAACGCCGTGAGACGCCATCAGCGGATCGCTTGCCATTTTGGATTTTGCTCCGACTTGACCAGTCGCGATTGAGAACGCTGACCTTTCGTCAGCCGCAACCGTCTGCGTTGGCTTTGGCGCAAGCGTCTTAGCCAAATCCTGCTGCTCAGATGATGAGTCGACAGCGATTGCCACGCCAGCCATCAGAGCCACGGCAGCTGTGACGAGGGCCATCACTACGACTGTTTTCCGTGTCGAAATTGCTTTTACCATTCGCTCTGCCCGCCCATGTAGAACGTGTACCCATCACCGTTGTGCGCCTTCGGGTAATACAACGCGCATTGGCAATAGTGGTGGACTGCGCCACCGTATCCGCAGACGTAGCTTCCAGTCCAGTTCCCGGCGGAGTTGTGTTGACCCGCACAGACTCGGGGACTCGCCCCGCCTGCGGGCTCCGCCACGTAATTGGAGATCAACGTATGACGAGGGCCGAGACAGCCAGCCCCAGCGGCCAAGTTGCCCCAACAGTAGTTCTGCAGTGTTGCGCTAGCCGAACTCGCACTGACTGCTGAGACAGCCATCGCACAGACCGCTGCCAGTAGAAGTACACGCAACCTACTGCGCCTAACCCTGTTCTTCATACCGTCTCCTTCGCTTCTAGTTCTTGGATCGTCGGACGCAGGTATTGGTTCGTCCGCAATTGAGCACGAGCAAATGCAGGATCGAAATCCCCTCTAGTTACTTAGTTGCACTTAGGCGGCGTTTGTGACAGGTTTGATCGAAAACTTTCCCCGGCAGTGCTAGACGCCCGCCGCGCGGGCGGTGAACTCTCTAAGAAGCACACCCACGACCTGAAGGGTTCGCTCTACTGCGGCCACTGCGGCTGACTGACAGCGGCCCGAAAAAAGCAAAAACCCCGACTCACTTTTCTCTGAGTCGGGGTTCGCACTTAATCAAACTGACGGAGAGGGAGGGATTCGAACCCTCGATGGAGCTATAAACCCCATACTCGCTTAGCAGGCGAGTGCGTTCAGCCACTCCGCCACCTCTCCCGGGAGTGAGGCGGTGATTCTAGTCGCGCTGTCGCTCTACCGGCAGACCGAGCGCCATCCAGTCCTGGATGCCGCCGCGGTAGTAGGCCATGCGGTGCGGCGGCACGCCGGCCGCGAGCGCTCGCTCGACCGCGCGAGGCGTCGCCGCGCACTGCGGTCCGTTGCAGAAGAGGACGCACACACTGCGCTCGAAGAGGTCGAGGTGAGCGTCGATCTCCTTCCACGGAATCGCGACCGCTCCCGGGATCGTTCCGCTTTCGGCGACGTACTCAGGAAGGCGGGTGTCGATCAGTGTGCCGCCCGCGGCGATGTGTTCAAGCACCTCGAGTTCGCCCACGGTCGGCAGGTCGGGGTGCAGTGAGCCGGGCTGGATCGTTCCCCACCACGGGTCGACCACAAGCTCGCCGGCGGCGTCGATATGCGGCACGCGGTGCGGTCGGTGGCCCTCGGGGGCGTCGGCGCGCGCGATCCAACCGTCAGGGGTTGGGGCTTTCACCGTGCAGGAATCGTTCTCCATGCACGCAAGTATACAACTGTTCAGTTGTGTAGGTGTCGATCCGGTTCCTGCTTGAACAGCCACCAGAGCGCGAGCGCCGGTACGACCAACGGCAGCCAGCCGTAGTCTCGGCCGTAGTAGCTCCACACGGTTCCGACGTCAAACGCGCTGTCGCCGAGGGCGGTGAGCGTGCCGATCGTCAACACGCCGATCAACTCGAAGCTGCAGGCAACTTTCCCGACCTTCACGCCGAGCGCGTCGCCGCGCCAGATCGCCCAGCAGGCGACCAGGTAGATGAGTGCCGCGACCACGCTGAACGTGTACGGCACGGGTGCCTCGTCGAACTTGAAGATCAGCTCGTAGGTGCTGCGACCGACTGCGGCGAAGGCGAGGATCGAGTACGCGGCGAGCAGCGCGGTCTGGGCGTCGCCGCGAAGTTCGGGGTGGGGCTGGGCGCGATCGTGCTTGTGCTCGTCCTCGGCCATCGTGCGCACGATAGTCCCGGCGGCGGCTCGCCGTAGAATGGGCCGATGCCCGCGCGCGTGAGCAACTGGTCCGGCCTTCAGCGCTTCACGCCGAGCGTGATCGCCGAGCCCGAGACCACCGAGCAGGTTGCGGCGGCCGTTGACGCCGCCCGCTCGCGCAGCCAGAAGATCCGTGTACGCGGCAACCTCCACAGCTTCAGCGAGATCGTCGAGACCGACGACACGCTTGTCTCGCTTTCGAAGATGAGTGGCCTGGTCGACGCAGATCCGTCGACGGGCCTTGTCCGCATCAAGGCCGGCACCTCGATCCACCGGCTCTCGCGTCTGCTCGACGCGCTCGGCCTCGCGCTGCCGAACCTCGGCGACATCGACGTCCAGTCGGTCGCCGGCGCGGCATCGACCGGCACGCACGGAACAGGCCTGCACTACGGGAACATCTCGGCGCAGGTGATGGCCGCGCAGGTCGTGACCGCGGCCAGTGAAGTGGTCGAGGTCGACGACTCCGACGCCGACGCGCTGAAGGCGGCGCGTGTCTCTCTCGGCACGCTCGGCGTGATCACCGAGGTCACGCTCAAGTGCGTCGACGCGTTCCGACTTGATCGCCTCGACCTGCCGCGCCCGATCGGCGAGACGCTCGCCAATCTCGATGAGCTCTCGGCCGGGTTTGACCACTTCGAGTTCTACGTCCTGCCCTACTCCGATCTGTCGCTGCAGAAGCGGATCGACCGCTCAGACGCTCCGGCGAAGCCGCTCTCGAAGCGCAAGCAGTTCCTCAACGACGTGGTGATCGAAAACATCGCCCTCGGCGCGGCCGTAAACGTCGGCAAGCTGTTTCCGAAGGCAATCCCGCCGATCGCCCGCACGATCGCGAAGGCGTTCAGTCCCGAGCGGCGCCTCGACAGATCGTTCGACGCGTTCTCGACGGTTCGCATGGTCAAGTTCAACGAACTCGAGTACGCGATCCCGCGCGAACACCTCGCCGAGGCCGTCGAGCGCGTGATGGCGATGATCCAGGAGCACGGCTACCCCGTCAACTTCCCGATTGAGGTGCGCGTCGGCCGCGCGGACGAAGAATCGTTTCTGGCGACCGCCGCCGCACGGGAGACTGGCTACATCTCGGTGCACATGTTCAAGGGAATGGACTACGAGCCTTACTTCCATGCCGTCGAGACGATCATGGACGGCTACGACGGCCGGCCGCACTGGGGCAAGATGAACTGGCAGAGCCACGAGACGCTCTCGAAGCGCTACCCCGAGTGGGACAAATTCCAGGCCGTGCGCTCGCGCTTCGATCCCGAGGGTGTGTTTTCGAACGAGTACACCGACCGCGTGCTCGGGCCTGTCGCCCGGGTTCCGGCCTGAGGCCGACTACTTCGTGGGGTCGCGCCGCGCGGCCCCGAGCGCCTCTTCGGCGAGCTCGAGCAGGCGCTCCTGATTGTCGATCGCGTCGTCGGGGAGCGAGTAGTAGCGGCGCACCGTGACCGTCTTCCCGCGTGCTTGGTAGGTGAATGGCTCGCAACCCGCCGCCTCGTAGGACGGCCGCGTTTCGTCGTCGACGCGCAGGCGCAGGCCATCGTCGAGCAGCAACGCGAACGTCACTCCGCCGATCGAGAAGCCGGCGCCGCCGAACATGCGCCGCGTCTCGACGCCGCCGAGCGGCGCTAGCTGCCCCGAGTAGAACTCGATCATCTCGGCCGACGCACTCACAGGAAGGCGTGCCCCTGACCGCGGTAGGTCGGGACTTCGTCGGCGATCTCTCCGCCCTCTATCAGGGTGAGCGAGTTGAAGCGCTCGCAGAGCTCGCCGGCCTTCGTGTGGCGAAAGTAGACGCGGTCGCCGATGGCCAGCGACCTCGCGGCGGGGCCGAGCAGCGGCGTCTGCACCTCGCCGGCGCCTTCGTTGGCGTCGAACTTCAAGCCCGTCGGCAGGTACGGCGTGGGCATCCGGTCCTTAGCGCCGACGCCGCTCGCGAGGTAGCCGCCGCCGAGCGCCGTGGCAATGTTGGCCGCCGGCTTGCGCACGACCGGCAGCGCAAATATTGCGGCCGGTTCGAGTTTGAAAGACGTGTAGGTGTCGAACAGCGTGGGGGCGTAGAAGCCGGACCCGGCGGCGATGTCGGTGACGGCCTCTTCACTCGAGGTCGTGTGCAAACTGCCGGTGCCGCCGCCGTTGACGAACTCGAGCGGAGCGAGTTTGCGCACGGCGTCGACGATCTCGGCGCGCCGTTCGGCGAGCTCTGCGATCGAGCGCTTCTGAATCTCGCGGATCGCCAGATTCTTGGCCCGGTTTGCGAGGCCGGGGGCGTCGTCGCCGAGCCCGGCGATCTGGCCCTCGTAAAACATCATTCCCGCGAGCCGCGTGGCCGGACGGCGCTCGATCTCGCGCGCCAGAGCGACGGCTTCGTCTGCGGTGTGGATCGGCGAGCGTTTCGGCCCCAGCTTCACGCGTCCTCCTGCCGTCCACCACGCGCAGTCGGCGTCGATCGCGACGCGTACCGGTGCGCCGCCGCCGTGGGCGCGCTCGATCAGGTCAAGGTGAGCCGGACTGTCGACGACGATCGCCGGCGCGTCGGCCGGGTGTTCGTCGGTCCAAGCCGCCAGCGCCGACAGGGCCTCGAGCTCGACGCACGGATACGCGAGCAGCAGATCGGAGAATCCCTGTTCTGCGAGCCAGAGCGTCTCCGGCAGCGTGAAGGTGAGTTGGCCCTGGTAGCGCGGGTCGCTCTCGAGGATCCGACGCACGATCGGCGCGCAGCGCAGCGACTTCGACGCGACGCGGATCGGCTTGCCGGCCGCTCGCTCGAGCATCTGCCGCGAGTTGCTCCAGAGGGCGTCCATGTCGACGAACGCGAAGGGCGCGCCGCGGTCCTCGAACAGCTTCTCGTAGCGCTCGAAATTGCCCACGCGGGGGAGTCTAAGTACGGCCGCCGCGCGCTGCCTTCGCACTACCTTGAATACATGAATTTCTTCACACGCAGAGAACCCGAAATGCCCGCCCCCGAGGCCGCTTTGCCCGGCCGCGAGCAGGCGCTCGACGCGGGCGACAGGCACTTCGTCAACGGCAATCCGATCCACGGTCCGTGGCCGCCCGGCTTCGAGATCGCAGTCTTCGGCAACGGCTGCTTCTGGGGCACGGAAGAGGACTTCTGGCAGATCGACGGCGTCTACAGCACGGCCGTCGGTTACGTCGGTGGCTACACGCCCAACCCCACCTACGAAGAGGTCTGCACCGGCATGACCGGCCACACCGAAGGCACGCTCGTCGTCTTCGACCCGAACAAGGTCAGCTACGAGCAGCTGCTCAAGCGCTTCTGGGAGCACCACGACCCGACCCAGGGAATGGGCCAGGGCAACGACATCGGCACGCAGTACCGCAGCGGGATCTACCCCGTCAACGCGGCGCAGCACGCCGTGGCGTCGGCGTCGGTCGCCCGTTACCAACCGATCCTCACCGAGGCCGGCTACGACGCGATCACGACCGAGATCCGCGACATCGACCCCGAGCGCGACTTCTACTACGCCGAGGAGTACCACCAGCAGTACCTGGCGAAGAACCCGAACGGGTACCGCTGCCACAATGCGACCGGAATCGAGTATCCGCTCGGCGCCGAGTCCGAAGCGGCGGTCTGACTTTCAGGAGGATTGCGCTGGAGCTCCGGCCGGGAGATCGACCCCCGTCATTTCGTCCCGACCGGAGCTCTTGCGCTGCAGTTCTGCCTGGCGGCTGAACCGATGGACGTGGCCGGGAATCGGTTGCCGGAGCTTGAATGCGGTTTCAGCACGGTCGCCGCGACTCCCGTCGCGCGAACGTGTCCTTGCCTGAGACACGCGGTATGTCGCTCCGCCAGCTAATTCCTAGCCACGTGGTCGGCATTGTATTAGGTTTCCCTAACACTTGCCAGAACCAACAAAACTTTTTTTGGCCGGCTTCCTCAAGTTTTTCTGAGGAAGCCAGTCGGTTCCTCAGATTTCGCAGAGGAACCCAGTGGCTTCCTCCGTTTTTTGCGCGGAAGCCAGTCGGTTCCTCACGATTCTCTGAGGAACCCAGTGGCTTCCTCACGTTTTTCTGAGGAAGCCAGTCGGGGTTAGGTTGGGGTTTGGAGGGCTTGCTCGTATTGGTCGGTGCTTACTGCTCCGGGGATCGCCCATCGGCGGTCGATCACCGTGAACGGGACGCCGCGGACTCCGATCTGTTCGGCCTCGGCGATCTCGGCGCGAACGACCTCGGCGAACTCGTCGGTCTCGATCACCTCGCGCACGCGGTCTTCGGGCACGCCGAACGCGCCGGCCTCTGCGACGAGCCTTTCTGCGTTGTAGACGTCGGCGCCCTCGCCGAAGTGCAGGAACTGCAGGCGGTCGAAGAGCTGCTCGCCGGCGTCGAACTCCCGTGCCAGGTGCACGACGCGATGAAGATTGAAGCTGTTGGCGACCGGGCGGCCGATCACGAAGGGCACGCCTTCCTCCTCGGCCAGCGCCTTGATCCGCCCGTCCATCTCCTCGGCTTCCTCGACGCTGACGGCGTACTTCTCGGAGAGGTACTCGGTGTTCAGCCGCGGGACTTCGGTGGCGAAGGGATCGAGCTGGAACGAGCGCGTGCGCACCTCGAACTCAGCTTCTTCACCGATCCGCGCGATTGCCTTCTTCATCCGCACGTTGCCGAGGTAGCACCACGGACAGACGATGTCGCTCCAGGTTTCGATCTTCATCAGTTCTCGCAGGACAATCTGACACAGGGGCCGTAGCGGAAAAGCCGGTGACGCGCGATCGCTTCACGCATTGGCGATCCTAGGGACTCGTCTATGGATCAATCCAGAACGAGAAACAGGCCGCTCCCTTGGGCGGCCTGTTGGCGATTTTTGGGAAACGTTCGATCCCTGTCGCGAAGATGATTTCCGCGCAATCAGCGAGCGGACAACTTTGCGAGGTCGTACGAGACAATGCCGTTGGAGATCTTGTCCGACTGCGAAACGACTGCGGCCGTAACTCCCAACCTTCCAGATAGCTGTCGCGACTCACCCGTCACTGAGGTTGCGGTAACGGCCGGTCCGCCATCGGGCACCACCTGATAAACGACGGATTCTGAAGGCTTCATCCCTTGGGAGTAGCCCAGCATCCCGGTGGACTCGACTTCCGCCTTTGTGCCACAAGCAGAGCTGAAGCTTCCGTTTGCTGGAACGAACACGCAGAGTCCATCTTCGCCAGCTTTGGCGATCCAGATTGATTCAGAGCTTCCGCTTATCGGGGCTCGAACAGCGGTCGCCAATGCCACCTTGGCAGTGAGTGAGGTCTGATCAGCATTCTGCGCGATTGCAGTCATTTCTGCCTTGGATTGAGGTGGGATCTTGTCCGCTCCGGATTCGCGAAAGACAGGAAGGTCTCCCAGCTTTGAGATAGTCCCTACGCTCCTGCCTTGGTCCACGGTCGTAGCTGGTCCGCTGTCCACAACTGCCGCGATCGCAACACCGACGGAAGCTGTCGCAACTAGAGCGGCACCGACGGCCAATACCTTCACGGCGGCTCGCCTCGTTGAATTCGATTTCATCATGTGCTCCTTCGAGTTGGATCTCGGACTACCAGGCAAGGTGGGCGTTGAACCCGTAGTTCCCGGCTCCCCAGTTGACTGCCTGCCCCCGAACGTATGCGCCTCCTGGCGGACATGAGATTGCGCGAACGTAGTTCGTGGCTATGCAGACGAGCGGACCATTGGTCACGAAGGCCCGAGCCGAAATGTTCACCGCCGAATCTGAGCTCGGGCCCGAAAGCCGGTGTACATACGAACTGGTCGCGTTTCGGGATGCCGCCGACGTTCGCTGGTCGTTCGAGTTGATCGTGCAACCATCGCAGTATCGATACGAAGCGGCGACAGCGGTTGCAACGACCACCGTCGACGCGATTGCGCACATCGCCGCCAGCAGGAGTACGCGCAACCGGGTGAGCCCGACTTTCTGTCTCTTCTGTCTCATTCGATCCCCTTCGTTCTTGAGTTGCCGCCCGCCAAACGGGCGCGACAACACGTAAGTGACGCGAAGAGCGGTTTTGTGACAGGTCGAGCGAATTTCCGCCGAGCTCGACGCGGGCGTCGCCAGGGCTGGTCCGAGCAGCGAGCAGCGGGGTGAATCCGCAACCCCTGCCCCAAAAGCAACGGCCCCTCCGAACCCCATGCCGCCGTTACTGCGGCAGAGGGTTCGAAAGAGCTCAAACTGGCGGAGGGTGAGGGATTCGAACCCTCGAAGGAGTTGCCCCCTTACTGGTTTTCAAGACCAGCGCATTCAACCACTCTGCCAACCCTCCGCAGAGAAGGTTAGGAACTCTCGACGGAGTCAAGCCTCAAATCTTCCAAGGTCCCGTCTTCAAGACGGGACCTTGGAGTGAACAGGGCTTGGGTAAGCGGTCGAGGATCGGGTGCTTCTTCGATCCTTGCGGGGTCTGCCTCAGGAGAACAACCCCGAGCCGATGAAACCGCTGCCCGGCTTCGGAACGCCGGGCGGGATCGCGAACAGTGCGCTCGAGCGGTGGATGATGTACTCGTTGAGGTCGTCGAGCTTGCCGAGTCGTTCCTGGATCGGCACGAACTGCTTGTGCGCATTGCGCTGATAGGCGATGAAGAAGAGGCCCGCGTCGAGCTGGCCGAGGTCCGGGTCGAATCCGTCAGTGAAGCTGTATCCGCGCCGGAGCATGCGGATACCGCCGTTGTTCTCGGGCGCGGCGTGGCGGATGTGCGCCGTCGCGGGGATCAGCGGCTGCCCGTCGGCCGCCTTCGCGTCGTAGGCCGGCGAGTCGTGTTCCTTCATCCCGGTGAGCGGAGCGCCCGAGGCCTTCTTGCGCCCGAACGTGTTCTCCTGGTCCGAAAGCGAATTACGGTCCCAGACCTCGATGAGCATGCGGATGCGGCGCGTCACCAGGTATGAGCCACCGGCCATCCACGGTGCACCGTCGGAGGTCTGCGCCCAGACGTGCTTGTTCAGCTCGGCCTCGCCTTCCTCGGCGGTGATGTTGTTCGTGCCGTCCTTGAAGCCCATCAGGTTGCGCGGCGTCTCCTGCGCGCTGCTCGTCGAGCTTGTGCGGCCGAAGCCGAGCTGGCTCCAGCGCATCGCGACTGTGCCGCGGCCGATGCGCGCGAGATTACGGACCGCGTGGAACGCGGTCTGGGGATCGTCGGAGCAGGCCTGCACGCAGATGTCACCGCCCGAGATCTGCTGGTTGAGCTCGTCGCCGGGCAGCGCCGGGAGCGGCTTGAGCGCGGCCGGCATTTTCGAATGCAGGCCGAAGCGGCGGTCGAACAGCGTGGGGCCGAACCCGATCGTGATCGTGAGTCGGCTGGCGCCGAGTCCGAAGGCCTCGCCGGTGTCGTCCGGCGGGGCGTCGGGATTGTCGATCTGGGGTCCGGCCGGGTCGCCTGCGGTCATCCGCGCGGCGGCCTCTGTCCATGCCTCGAGCATTGCGCGCAGTTCGCGCGGGCTGCTCGTCGTGACGTCGAACGAAGCGAAGTGCAGCCGGTCCTGTTGCGGCGTGACGATGCCGGCCTGGTGGGCGCCATGGAACGGGACGGTTCCCGTGCCGGTTCCCGCCGCCGCCGCCGCGGAGTCGTCGCCCCCGGCTGCCAGATAACCGCCAACGCCGCCGAGCATCAGTCCGCCGCCGGCGGCACCCGCCGTGGTGAGGAATTTTCTGCGGCTCAGCGGCATGGCGAAATCACGGCCTCTAGTTGCCGACCACCTGCGAGGCGACCTTCGAGAGCGGCTCGGCGAGCGCGTCGATCTTCTGCGAAAGGACCTTCGTGTCGGCCGGGGTGAGCTGCGTGTAGGAGACGTAGCCCTTGCCGTCCTTGCCGCGGTACTTGATCAGCGCCTGGTCGACATCGGCGAAGCGGTCGTTGATCTGGTCGACGAGCTCCGGGTCCTTCTCGGACACGGCCGGAGCGAGCAGCTTGAACGCCTTCTGAGATCCGTCGACGTTGGCGGCGAAGTCATAGAGGTCCGTGTGGCTGTAGCGGTCCTCCTCGCCGGTGATCTTGCTCTTCGACACCTCGTCGAGCAGACCGGTCGATCCGTTGGCGAGCTCGGCCGGCTGGTACGTCAGGCCCTTGGCCTTGGTCTGCAGTTCCTTGACGTCGTCAGTCAGCTGATCGGCGTACTTGTCCAGGCCCTCGGTGGTGTTGTCCTCCCAGAGCGTCTTCTCGATCCGGTGGAAGCCGGTCCACTCGTCGCCCTCGGCGACGTCGTTTTCGCGCGCGTCGATGCGCGGGTCGAGGCCGCCGAAGCTCTCGGCGACCGGCTCGATCGTCTCGTAAGGCTCGCGCGTCGAGGCGAAGAGGCTCTTCGCCTTTGCCGTGTCGCCGGCCTTGATTGCGGCCGTGAAGGCGGCAGTGCGCTTGACGAGCTCATCGGTCTGCGACTCGACGTAGTCGCCGTAACCGGCGGTCGCCTGCTTGAGATTCTTCGAGGCACCTGTAGTTGTGGTGCTTCCTTCGGCCGCCGTGACGATCACCTTGCCGTACTCGGAGCTGGTGCCGTTGGGGCAGTACGACTGGTACTCGCCGGCCGGGAGGTTCAGCGAGAACTTGCCGTCGACGCCGGGGGTGAGATTCTCGCGCTCACCGAGGATGCGCGTGCCGTCGAGGATCTCGTACTCGGTGACCTTGCCGGATCCCGTCGACGTGATTTCGAAGTTCTTCGCTCCGGCCGTCAGTTTCAGGGTGGCCGGCGTGCAGCCGGCGTCGCTGATGCCGACCTTCACGGTCTCGCCGGAGTTCGACTCGTTGCCTCCGCAGGCCGAGAGCAGGGCGGTGCCAAGCGCGCAGACGAACACGGTCGCGAGGATGCGCGGGAACTTCATACGTCTCTCCTTGATCTAGGAAGTAGTGGGGTTGGGCTGAGCGTTTGGGGTCGATCGCCCGTCCGCGCGACGGCGGACTGTCTGCCTTGGCCAGAGGACGTAGATCAGCATCGGTACGGCGTAAAGGAGATACGCCGCGAATTCGATCTGCGTGGGTTTGGGTTGAAGTCCGAGCATCCCGGTGAGCACCGCGGATGAGACCGTGCCGGGCTTGACGAGCCAGGTCAGGTCCAGAGCCTGGGCCTGACCAAATGTGATCCAGCCGGCCTCCCAGGCGGTGTGCATCGTCGTCGCCAGCAGTCCGGCCGCCACGAGGACGAGCACGGCTGCGGTCAGGCGGAAAAAGCGCGAAAGGTTGAGGTGGACTCCGCCGCGATAGATGCCGTATCCGAGCCCGACCGCGACGGCAACGCCGAGCAACGCGCCGATGCCCGCGCTGAGAGGGTCGTCGGATCCGTCGAAAACGGCGACCAGGAATACGGCCGTCTCGAAGCCTTCACGAATGACCGCGAAGAAGGCCATTCCGATCAGCGCCTTTATTGAGCCATCTGCCAGGGCGTTGGCCGCCTGGCCGTGCAGCTGATTCTTCAGGTCGGCCGAGTGGCGGCACATCCACACGATCATGAACGTGATCATCGAGACGGCCGCGAGACCGACGACGGTCTCGAGCATCTCCTGCTCGCGCTGTGGCAGCTGACCGCCGAGCACGTAGAGGCCGACTCCGACGGCGGCGCAGATACCGATCGCGATCGCCACACCCGACCACATGTACTTCATCGCGTCGTCACGACTCTCGCGCTTGAGGAACGCGGCGATGATGCCGACGATCAGCGCGGCTTCGAGGCCTTCACGCAGTCCGATGATGAATGTGGGCAGCAAGGGAGTCTCAGATAAGGATTACCGAAGGGCTCATAAGGGAGCCCTAACGACTCCAACGTAGCAGAGTCCTAGCTGCCAGCTAGGGATTCACTCTGTGATTCCGGACCGGCCGGAGACCAGATGGTCCAACCGATCTTGAAAGACATACTTGACCTTCACGGGTCTTGTGAAAACTTCGATGACATTCTGCGCGTGAGACTTCGAAGCCACTTTTCGGTCGGCCCATGTCGACATAGCTGACAATGCAGCCAGGAGGTCCAGCTCGGATGTGGTTTTCAATGCCTCCCGGTCGGTGCTGTACAGGTGATCAAGCCAACTGCCTGAGCGCGTCATCAGAGCGACGAGCTGCTGGTTCAACCAATATGTGATCGCTATCGATGCCCCCAGTCCCAGAAGGATGTCCTGGATGAGCTCTGAACTTCCCTCGCTGTTGCCGGTTGCACTCGGCAGCAATGAAAAAAGGACAAAGAGGCAGATGAAGATGGCGGTCGCCGCGAGTGTGGGTCGACCGGAAAACTGATCGCTGCGAAGTTCCGCACGAAGGAGACCTGCCGCGCCGCGGAGCTCTGACTCCGAGGCGGTTTGGACGAAGGTGGGTTCGACAACAACGAGGCGTGCTGACTTCGTCCGCAGGGCTCGCACCGGGAGGTCATAGCCGTGGACGGCGATGACCGTGGTCTCGTCGGGACCGGTCGTCTCAGACATGTAATCGTCGAAGCGTTTTGCAGATTCGCGATCCCTCGAACCTCCATACGTTCCAAAGACCAGGATCACGCTACAGAGAAACGGAATCAGGTAAATCGCGACGCTGATGTCTGTCGCCGCCTCATAGAAGAAGTAGGCACCAACAATCCAGAGCAACGAGGGAGCAATCCGCCGGATGAAGCCCGGTTTGCGCACCGACGGGTTTGATCAGCCGTTCGGCAAAATGGCGCCGTTGTCGCCGGCGCCTTCCTCGTCCTCGAGGTCCGGCGCGTCCACGAGGTAGCGGAAGCGCACGGCAAGTGCGACGGCCTGGGTGCGGGTGTCGACCTCGAGCTTGCTGATCGCGTTGCGCACGTGGGTGTGCACGGTGGCCGGCGAGAGCGAGAGCTCGTTCGCGATGTCCTTGGCGCGCTTGCCCTCGGCGAGCAGTTGGAGGATCTCGACCTCACGCGGGCTGAGTGCCTCGAGGTTTGAGACGCCCGGCGAAGGGGCGTCGAAGCCGCCGTTGACGAATGTGCCGCCGCCGGCGACGGTGTGGACCGCCTCGTGCAGCTCCTGCGCGCTCGACGACTTGAGGACGTAGCCGGTGGCGCCGGCGCGCAGCGCCAGGGCGAGCAGATCCGGCTGCGGGTGAGCGGTGAAGATGATCACCTTCGTGCCCGGAGACTGCTCGATGATCTGCTTGGTCGCGGCGATGCCGTCGATCGCCGGCATCTCGACGTCCATGATCACGACTTCCGGCTTCTCGGCCTTGGCGAGGTCGATCGCCTCGAGGCCGTTCGATGCCTCGCCGACGACGTCGATGTCGTCGTTCTCGAGCAGGCGCAACTTGATTGCGTCCCGCACGATGTGGTGGTCGTCTGCGATCAGTACCTTGGTCATGATTCTCCGGGTTCTCCGATTGTTGCTGGTGCCCCGAACTTTTGGAGCGTGTCAGGGATGGTTACGACTCCGTCGTCCCCCTGATGATTTTCAAGTATTGCAATTATGGTCCGCCCCAGGGCCGTCGCTGTCCCGTTGAGCGTGTTTGCGGTGACGGTGCCCCCGCCATTTTGTGACCGTACACGGATGCCAAGGCGTCTTGCCTGGTAATCGGTGGTGTTCGAGCAAGAAGTCAGTTCGCGGAACTGCTGCTGGCTCGGGAGCCATGCTTCGATATCGAACTTTTGCGCCGCCGACGACCCGAGGTCGTCCACGGCGATGTTGACGACGCGGTAGGGAATTCCGAAGTCCTGCATCACCGACTCTTCGATCGCCAGGATGCGCTGGTGCTCTTCGGCGGCCTGGTCGGGCGCGCAGAAGACGAACATCTCGACCTTCTCGAACTGGTGAACGCGGAAGATTCCGCGTGTGTCCTTGCCGGCCGCGCCGGCCTCGCGGCGAAAGCACGGCGAGATGCCGGCGTAGCGCAGCGGCAGATCTTCGGCGCTCAGGATCTCGCCGTCGTGCAGACTTGCGAGCGCGACCTCACTTGTGCCGGTGAGGTAGAGGTCGTCGTCGGCGAGGCGGTAAATCTGCTGCTCGGTGTCGGGCAGGAAGCCGGTTCCGAACAGCGCTCGTTCGCGAACGAGCACAGGCGGAATCACCGGCGTGAACCCCTGACTTCCGAGCTTGTCGACCATGTACTGGATGATCGCCAGCTCAAGACGCACCAGGTCGCCCTTCAGGTACGCGAACCGTGATCCTGCGACGCGGGCGCCGGCCTCAAGGTCGATCAGGTCGCCGGCCAGTTCTACGTGGTCGCGGCCTTCCGGCGCGCCCTCGCCCCAGCGGCTGATCTCGGTGTCCACATCCGTCGCCGCTTCGAGCGGAGGGTTGGGAATCGCGGCCAACACGGACTCGAGCTGCTCTTCGACCGCGCTCAACTCTTCTTTGAGCTGCTTGCTCTCGGCAGCGACGACCTTCATCTCTGCAATCGCAGCCGCGGCGTCGCCGCCGTCGCGCTTGGCCGTGGCGATCGCGTCGTTGGCGGCGTTCTGCTTGGCCGAGAGTTCCTCTGAGCGCGGGATGATCTCGCGGCGGCGGGCGTCGAGGTCGAGCGCCTCGCGCAGGCGTACTTCAGAGCCGTCCTTGCGGCGCGCGAGTGCGGCGGCGACCGGATCGGGATCGTTGCGAACGCTCTTGAGGTCGATCATGTCGTCACCGTACTGACAGCGGCTGGTGCCGCGCTTCGACTAGTTCGTCTCGTTCTTGGGCTCGTCCGAGCCGGCTTCCTGCGCCGGTTCGGCGTCGCGGCCCGAGTACCTGGCGAGAAAGACCGCCACGTCCTTGGCGTCCTGCCCGGTGACGATGTTGCCCGGCATGATCGCGCCGGAGAAGCCGCCTTGGCGGATCGCGGTGATCACCGAGTCGTAGGTCTCCTTGCGCTGGTCGAAGTTCGGACCGTTGGTGCGGTCCTTCGAGTTCGTCTCGCCCTTCGGCTTGGAACCGTGGGTTCCGGCGTAGGAGATCGTGTGGCAGCCGCCACAGCGCTCGGCGAAGACCTCGGCGCCGGCGTACGCGTTGGCCTGGGACTTCGGGACGCTGATGCCTTCGCTGCCGCAACCGGCTGCGAAAAGTGCGGCGCCGGCGAGGACCAACGCGAACAGGGGTCGAGTGCGCTTGAACATCTCGGGCGGGGATAATACGCGAAGCGAAACACGAATCGCGGGCGAGGCTTGGTTGAATACCGCTCGCGATGAATGACGGGGGCGAAACGATGCGATTCCGCCGAGCGATCGGTGAGTTCGCGACCGGCGTGTGCGTGGTGACGGCGTTCTCCGAGAACGGGCCGACCGGCATGACCGCCAACGCGATCACTTCGCTCTCGCTCGACCCACTGCTGATGATCGTCTGCTTCGACCGCACGGCCCGCACGCGCGTTGCAGCGCAGGCGAGCGGGCGGGTGGCCGTCAACGTGTTGTCGGCTGATCAGGAGGAACTCTCGAAGGTGTTCGCATCGAAAGCGAGCGAAGAGGAGAAGTTCGGCGAGGTCGCCTGGGGCGAGCGCGCCGGCGTGCCGGTGATCGACGGCTCACTCGCGTGGTTCGCCGGCGAGCTGACCGAGCTTCACCCTGGCGGCGACCACGAAATCGGCATCGTCGCGGTCGAAGAGTTCGAAGCCGCCGGAGGCGAACCCCTTGTCTACCACCGAGGCGCCTACGCGCGTCTCCTGGGTGAGACCCCCTAGGCAAGCCACAAACTTTCCGAGGTCCGGCCTCGACGGGCCGGACCTTGGAGCACTTTCGCCTAGAAAATCGAACCGCCGGACGTTGTCGCCGCGCGCAGCGCGAGCGCCGCGATGATCAGGCAGCCGAGCGCCATCACGCGGGTCTCGGCGATGAAGATCTGCATTGCCAGTTCGCGGGCGTCCTCTTCGGGCATGTTCGCGTAGTCGGTGTCACCGACGACCTTCTGCGCGGCGCCGACACGCATCATCTCGGTCATCAGCATCAGCGGCAACGGCAGCAGGCCGTACAGATAGTGCAGGTCGCTCGAGGCCTGGTGGTCGGAGAGCAGCAGCGACACGCCGAGGATCGTCTGGAGCACGATGAACACCTGCGCCGTGCGCAGCAGGTACCAGAAGGCGACGCTCGGCTTGCGCAGCAGCCAGGCCGAGACTCCCCAGACACCGGCGACGAGGTTGAAGCCGATCACGCCGGCTCCGACGACCATGTGCAGCCAAGTCATGGGGCGAAACCATACGCGCGACGCCAGTGCGAGTTTGCGCCGTTTCGCACTATGTAACAACTTGTCACAATGTCATATGATGGATCGACGGACGGCGCACCTTGGCGCAGACCGTGGCTTTTCGACCCCCCGCAGCAATCGACTGGAAAGGTCTCACGGATGCTGAACAACTACCTCCCGGTTCTCGTCTTCCTGACGCTCGGGCTGGTGGTCGGCGCAGTGTTCACCGCGGGCAACATGCTGATCGGGCCGAAGCGCCCCAAGAGCTGGACTCCGTCGAAGCAGGCCCAGGAGGATCCGTACGAGTGCGGACTTCCTTCCGAGATTCAGGAGGGCTTCCGTTTCGGGATCAGCTTCTACCTGATCGCGATGCTTTTCATCCTCTTTGACGTCGAGGTGCTCTTCCTCTATCCCGTCGCGGTCGAGTTGAAGGCGTTCGGCGTCTTCGCGCTGGTCGAGACGCTCACCTTCAGCGCGCTGCTGCTGATCGGATTCATCTACTCCTGGCGCCGCGGTGCGCTCGACTGGAGGAAGTGACTTGGCCGACGGCGCCCTCCCCAACCCCTTCTACTCAGAGCAGCCGAAAGACGCTGCCGAGTTCCGCGCGCGCCAGCTCAAGGCGCGCGAGATGCTCAAAGGTGACATCGAGGGCGAGGAGTTCGAGAAGTACGTCGAGGAGCGCGTCGGCCTCACGACGATGGACAAGGCGCTCAACTGGGCGCGCTCACAGACGATCTTCCCGATGACCTTCGGCCTCGCCTGTTGCGCGATCGAGATGATGTCGATCGTCTCGGCGCGCTACGACATCGCCCGCTTCGGCGGCGAGGCCTTCCGCGCATCTCCGCGCCAGGCCGACCTGCTGATCCTCTCCGGCCGCGTCTCGATCAAGATGGCGCCGGTCATCCGCCGCCTCTACGACCAGATGCTTGAGCCGAAGTGGGTCATCGCGATGGGCGCGTGCAGTTCCAGCGGCGGCGTGTTCAGCAACTACGCGGTCGTCCAGGGCGCAGACAAGTTCATCCCAGTCGACGTGCACGTGCCGGGCTGCCCGCCGCGCCCCGAGGCCTTGATCTACGGGATCATCAAGCTCCAGCGCAAGATCAAGGGCAACCCCGACATGGGCTGGCGTGAGCGCTACAACGCCTACGGCACCGAGGAGTACCCGTACGGCAAGGCCGGCGCGCCGGAGGGGGTCGACCTCGACAAGCTGATCGCCGAGCGCAAGGCAGTGATGGGCAACGGCCGCGACATCGCCGAGGGGATCGCCGAAGAGAAGGGCCCGCAGGACGCGCCGAAGACCTTCGGCATTCAGCGCGTGGGGGGAACGGATGCCTGACGCTCCCGGCCTCGAACTGATCGCGAACGACCTGCGCGCGAAGGTCTCATCCGAAGCCGTCGTCGAGACGTCCTACTACCGCGAGCAGGCCTGCATCGAGGTCGCGCCGGAGCAGCTCCTGCCGGTGCTCGAGTATCTGAAAGAGACGCCCGGCCAGGAGTACAACTTCCTCTGCAGCGTGCACGGCGTCGACTATCTGCCCGAGGCGCCGCGCCTCGGCGTGCACTACGAGCTGATGAACATGCGCCGCGTCGAGCGGCTGCGGATCAAGGTTCGCGTGGACGTCGACTCGCCGACGGTGAAGAGCTGCGTGCCGCTGTTCCCGACGGCCGAGTATCAGGAGCGCGAGGTCTACGACTTCTTCGGCGTCGAGTTCGAAGGGCACCCCGACATGCGCCGCATCCTCATGCCCGAGGACTACGAGGGCTTTCCGCAGCGCCGCGATTTCCCGCTCGGCGGCGAGCCGGTGATGTTCACCCACAACGAGCCCGAGAGTCCGGGCTGGTACGAGTGAGGTGGTACGAGTGACCTACGAGCCGTCAAAGCACGACGTCGAGATGGACGAACTGCTCGAGGGTGCCTCGCCGCTGACGCCGAACGATCCGCTCGGCGTCGGTTACCGCGAGCGCGAGAAGTCGATCACGTTGCAGTCGATCGGCCAGCAGGTCGAGGAACAGCGCGCCGCCGCCCGCCGCGAGCGCGGCGAGGAGTGGGTGCCCTCCAGCCAGGCCGACACCGCGCTCGCGCCCGAGACCGAGCTGCTGACGATGAACATCGGACCGCACCACCCGGCGACCCACGGCGTGCTGCGCCTGCTCACGACGCTCGAGGGCGAGGTCGTCAAGTCGGCCGTGCCGCTGATCGGCTACGTCCACACCGGCATCGAGAAGAACTGCGAGGACAAGCCGTACTGGAAGGTCATCCCGCTGATCGAGCGGATGGACTACGTCTCGTACTACTTCAACGCCGTCGCCTACTGCATGGCAGTCGAGAAGCTGCTCGACGAAGAGGTGCCAGAGCGCGCCCAGTGGTTGCGTGTGATCCACCTCGAGCTGTGCCGCATCCACAGCCACATGGTCTGGCTCGGCACCAGCGCGCTCGACCTCGGCGCGATGTCGATGTTCTGGTACTGCTTCCGCGAGCGCGACAACATCCTCGACCTCTTCGAGATGTCGTCGGGCCAGCGCATGCACACGCGCTACGTGCAGATCGGCGGCGTGCACGAGGACATCCCGACCGGTTGGGCAGACCGCGTGCTCGCGTTCGTGCGCCAGATGCCGCACCGCACCGACCAGTTCGTCGACCTGCTCGACAAGAACGAGATCTTCCTCCAGCGCATGAAGGGCGTCGGCGCCGTCTCTGAGGAGCGCCTGCTCGAGCTCGGCGTGACCGGACCGCTGCTGCGCGCGACCGGCAACCCCTGGGACCTGCGCAAAGCCGCCCCTTACTCGGGTTACGAGAACTTCGACTTCAAAATCCCGGTCGGCACGACCGGCGACAACTACGACCGTTACAAGGTGCGCCTGACCGAGATCTACGAGTCCTGCAAGATCATCGAGCAGGCGATCGAGGGTCTGCCGGAAGGCAAGTGGATAACCGACAACCGCAAGGTCGCCCTGCCGCCGCGTCACGAGCTCGCCACGAGCATGGAGGCGCTGATTCACCACTTCAAGCTCGTCACCGAGGGCATCCGCGTCCCGCCTGGCGAGGTGTATCTGCCGATCGAGTCGCCGCGCGGCGAGCTCGGCTGCTTCGTGCGCAGCGACGGCTCGTCGAAGCCGGCGCGCGTGCACATGCGTGAGCCCTCCTTCGTGAACCTGCAGGCGCTCAGCGACATGGTCAACGACACCTACATCGCGGACATGATTGCGACGCTGGCGATGCTCGACCCGATCCTCGGAGGTATCGACCGATGAGCGGCGAGGCGAGGCGATTTGAGGACACAATCCCGCAGCTGGCGAACACGCCGGTGCCCGACGAGCTGCGCGAGTACATCGTCGACCGCATGGAGATGTACCCCGACAAGAAGTCGGCGATCATCCCCTGCCTGATGGCGGCGCAGAAGGTGCACGGCTGGCTCTCGCCGGAGGCGATAGACCAGGTCGCCGCAGTGATGAAGCTGACGCCGGCCCGCCTCGTCTCGGTCGCGAGCTTCTACGACATGTTCGAGCTGGAGCCCTCGGGCAACCGCACGATCTACATGTGCACGAACATCAGCTGCATGCTGCGCGGCGCCGACCAGGTGATGGCCGAGCTCGAGGCGCAGGTCGGCGTCAGGAACGGCGGAACTTCTGAGGACGGGATCTTCCTGCGGGGCTTCGAGTGCCTCGGCGCCTGCGACATCGCGCCGATGGCCAGCGTCGACGGCGAGTTCGTCGGCCCGCTGACGATCGAAGATGCGAAGCAGATGGTCGAGGACATTCGCGCCGGCCGCGAGGTGCTGCCCGAAAAGAAGCTCTCGCGCCGGCCGGTCTCGGCGACGCTGTGGCAGAACGGTGGCCGCGCCGAGGGCTACGACATCACCGACGCCGTGGACCAGTCGATGTCGAACATCGAGGGGGGTGTCTGATGGAGGCGATCTCGAAGGAGCTCCTGTTCAAGGACATCGACCAGCCCGGCCTGTCCGGCATCGACGTCTACGAGCAGCGCGGCGGCTACGACGAGCTGAAGCGCGTGCTGCAGCAGCTGGGCCCCGACCAGGTGCTCGCCGAACTTCAGGCTTCCGGTCTGCGCGGCCGCGGCGGCGCCGGATTCGCGATGGGCACGAAGGCGGGCTTCCTGCCCAAGGGCGACATGGACAAATACCTCTGCTGCAACGCCGACGAGTCCGAGCCCGGCACCTTCAAGGACCGCGAGCTGATGCAGAAGAACCCGCACCAGCTGATCGAGGGCATGATCATCGCCAGCTACGCCGCCGGCATCAACAAGGCCTTCATCTACATCCGCGGCGAGTACGAGGAGCAGGCCGAGAAGCTCGAGGAAGCGACCAAGGAGGCCTACGCAAAGGGCTACCTGGGTGAGAACATCCTCGGCAGCGGCTTCGGCGTCTCGCTCGTCGTGCATCGCGGCGCCGGCGCCTACATCTGCGGCGAAGAGACCGCGCTGCTCGACTCACTCGAGGGCAAGCGCGGCAATCCGCGCCTGAAGCCGCCGTTCCCGGCCAACGCCGGTCTCTTCCAGGGTCCGACGCTGATCAACAACGTCGAGACGCTCAGCAACGTCAGCCACATCACGAAGATGGGTGGCGCGAAATACGCCGAGATAGGCACCGAGAAGTCGACCGGCACAAAGCTGATCTCGATCAGCGGCTGCGTCGCCAAGCCGGGCAATTACGAGATCGACCTCGGCACGCCTTCGCGCGAGATTCTTTTCGACATCGCCGGCGGGCCGCTGCCGGGCCGCGAGTTCAAGGCGTGGTTCCCCGGCGGCTCGAGCTCGCCCGTGTTGACCCCGGCAGAGTTCGACCTGCCGTACGACTTCGACTCGATCGCCGCCGCCGGCTCGATGCTCGGTTCGGGCGCGATCATCATGATCGACGACTCCGTCTCGATGGTCGACGTCGCGCTGCGCACCGCGCGTTTCTACAAGCACGAGAGCTGCGGCAAGTGCACCCCGTGCCGCGAGGGCACCAACTGGACGACAAAGATGCTCCAGCGTGTCTCCGACGGACTCGCCACGCCGATGGACCTCGACATCATCGAGTCGGTCTGCGACCAGATCATGGGCAACTGTCTGTGCGTGCTCGGCGACGCGATGGCGATGCCGGTGTCCAGCATGGTCAAGAAGTTCCGTCCCGAGTTCGAGGCGCACATCGAGGCCGCGCGCGCCGGACGCTTCCCGCTCGACGACGCCACGCTCGCGGATGAGCTCGACCTGAAGGCGATGGCTGCTCACTGATGCCTGACGTCCCGCCCTCAAGCGCCCAGAACGACGGCGAGAACGTCGTCACCGACGAGTCGGCGGTCGCCGTCCAGGAGCCGAAGCTCGAGTTCAAGTCGGAGTTCACCGTCGTCGACGCACTGCCGCCCGGCTACTCGAAGAAGCCGGCCGGCGAGCCCGAGCGCGCAACGATCAACTTCACGATCGACGGCGCCGAAGTCGCAGCACCCGAGGGCATCATGCTCGCCGATGCCGCGAAGTACGGCGGCGTCGAGATCCCGGTGTTCTGTTACGAGCCGAAGCTCGGCGCACCGGTCGGCGCCTGCCGCATGTGCCTGGTCGAGATCGAGGGCATCCCGAAGCTGCAGACGGCCTGCTCCACTCCCGTCCGCGACGGCATGGCCGTGATCACGAAGTCGCCGCGCGTCATCGAGGCGCAGAACAGCGTCGTCGAGTTCATCCTCGCCAACCACCCGCTCGACTGCCCAGTCTGCGACAAGGGCGGCGAGTGCCCGCTGCAGGACATCTCCTACGGCTGGGGCCGAGGCAAGAGCCGCTTCGCCGAGCCGAAGCGCCACTTCGAGAAGCCGGTCGGGCTTTCGCCCAGCATCGCGATCGACCGCGAGCGCTGCATCCTCTGTTACCGCTGCGTGCGCTTTTCCCAGGAGGTCTCCGAGGACTACCAGCTGGTGCTGCTCGAGCGCGGCGCCGAGGCCCACGTCGGAACCTTCGACGGCACGCAGTACATCGCGCCGTTCTCGGGCAACATCATCGAGCTCTGCCCCGTCGGCGCGTTGACCAGCCGGGCCTACCGCTTCCGCGCGCGCCCGTGGGACATCGAGCAGGGCGGCTCCGTGTGCTCGATGTGTCCGGGTCAGTGCAACGTCAACTACACCGTCCGCGACGACAAGGTGATGCGCGTGCTGGCGCGCGACAACGCCGCCGTCGACGACGGCTGGCTCTGCGACCGCGGCCGCTTCGCCTACCAGGCATGGGAGTCCGAGGCCCGCATCACCACCCCGATGATCCGCCAGGGCGACAAGCTGCTGCCGGCCCGCTGGGACCACGCGCTCGAGACTGCCGCTGCCGCTTTGAAGAAGGCCGGACCGCGCACCGCCGCGCTCGCCGGCGGCGGCACCACCAACGAAGAGGCCTGGCTGCTGCGCCGCCTGATGCTCGAGGGCCTCGGCAGCGCCAACTTCGACTCGCGCCGCGGCGGCAAGCTGTCGCTCGACGTGGCCCGAACGCTCACCGAGCCGCCGGTCACGCTCAGCATCCCCGACGTCGAGTGGGCCGACGCGATCCTCGTGCTCGCCACTGAGCTGATCGACGAGATGCCGATTCTCGACCTGCGCGTCCGCAAGGCCGTAAACCGCAACGGCGCGAAGCTCGCAGTGGCCACCGCGCGTCCGAGCGCACTCGACGACAAGGCGACCGTCTCGGCCCGATTCGCCCCGCAGGCCGTCGACGCGATGGCGCAGGCGATCCTCGCGGCATTGAACGGCGAGGACGTGAGCGACCTCGCCGGTCGTGCAGCGGCAGACCCCGAGCAGGTCAAGGACATCGCCGCGCTGCTTTCCGGCGCAGAGCGCCCGGCGATCCTCTGGGGCGAAAAGATTCTTTACTACGGCGGCGGTGCCGCTCCGGCGATGACCGTCGCGAACATCGTCGACAAGCTCGGCATGGCCCGCCGCGACGGCGCCGGTCACCTCCAGATCCCCGTCCAGGCGAACGGCCGCGGTTTGCGCGAGGTCGGCTTCCTGCCGAACTTCGGTCCCGGTCTGACCGACACGGAGAACGACGGCAAGTCCTCGAACGAAATCGTCGAGGCGCTCGGTGACGAGGTCAACGCTCTCATCCTGATGGGCACCGACCCGGTGCTCGACCACCCCAGCGGCGCCGCGTGGGACGCCGCTCTCAAGAGCGCCGGCACGACGATCGCCTTCTCGACATGGATGGACCCGGCGACCGCGCGCCACGCCGACATCATCTTCCCGCTCGAGGTCGGCCCCGAGAAGGAGGGCACGCTCACTCACCCCGACGGCCGCATCCAGCGCCTGCGCCAGACCGTCGAGCGCGCCGGCGAGGTCAACGCCGGCTGGTGGGTGATCAACGAGCTCGCGAGCCGCGTCGGCCTTGACCTCGGCGTCAAGGTCGTCCACCAGGCGACGCAGCAGATCGCCGCCGAGGTGCCGATCTATGCGGGCATCACCTCCGACGAAATCGGCGCGACCGGCGTGCGCTGGCAGGAGCGCGATTCGGCGAAGAACCTTCCTGCTCCCGGCCGACGCACTTTCGACCTCGCGTCGCCGCCTCCGGCGCCGCAGGTCAACGGCCGTCTGCGCCTCGGCACGTTCCGCTCGCTCTGGGGCGGCGGCGATGTTGAGAACGCGAAGACGCTTGCTCCGCTCGTGTCGCGTACGCGTGTTGAGCTTTCGCCCGAGGACGGCGAGCGCCTCGCTGTCAACACCGGCGACGAGGTGACCCTCGCGACCGACAGCGGTGAGGTCACCGCGATCGTCGCGCTGCGCGACTCGGTACCCGAGGGCTCGGCCTTCCTGCTTGACAGCCGCGACGACGGCCTGCGCCGCGCCGTCGCCGGATCGCCCTCGATGGTCGAGGTGAAGAAGTGACGACACCGCTCGCAACCGTCGGCTTCGAGGTCTCGTTCTGGTCGCAGCTGATCGTCTCGCTGATCATCTTCCTCGTGATCTTCCAGCTCGTGCCCGTCGTCCTGCTGGTCGAACGCAAGCTGCTCGGCCGTTTCCAAGGTCGCTACGGCCCGAACCGCGTCGGTCTGTTCGGCGCGCTGCAGCCGCTCGTCGACATCGTCAAGCTGGCATCGAAGGAGGACTTCCGTCCGCGCAACTCGGCGAAGGTGATCTTCATCATCGCGCCGGTGATCTCGCTGTTCACGGCCGTCGCGACGATCGCGATCATTCCGTTCGGCAACACGCGCACCGATGACCTGTTCGGCGCCAATTACACGCTCTACGGGATTGACGTCTCGATCGGTGTGCTCTACGCCTTCGCGTTCGGCGCGATCGCCTTCTACGGGCTGATGCTCGGCGGCTGGGCGTCGGGCAGCAAGTACTCGTTCCTCGGCGCGATGCGCTCGGCGGCGCAGCTGATCAGCTACGAGCTGGCGGCCGGGCTCTCGCTCGTCGGCGTCGTGATGATGGCCGGCTCACTGAGTCTCACCGAGATCGTCAACCAACAGGGCAAGGTCTGGTACATCGTGCCGCAGTTCGTCGGCTTCCTGATCTTCCTCGTCGCGAGCTTCGCCGAGACCAACCGCGCGCCGTTCGACCTGGTCGAGGCCGACGCCGAACTCGTCGCCGGCTACCAGACCGAGTACGGCGGCATGCGCTTCGCCAGCTTCATGCTTGCCGAGTACATGAACATGATCGTGTTTGCCGGCATTGCCACGGCGATGTTCCTCGGCGGCTGGCACGGCCCGGGACCGGGGTGGCTCGACCCGATCTGGGTGCTCGTGAAGATCGCGTTCTTCATGATCCTTTTCGTCTGGATTCGCGCGACGCTGCCGCGTCTGCGCTACGACCAGCTGATGAGCTTCGGCTGGAAAATCCTCGTCCCGCTCGCGACGCTCAACCTTGTCGTCACGGCGATCCTGGTGGTGGTCTGGTGAACCCGGAAGTCAAGATCTACGACCCCGGCGCAGACGTCGTCGAAGTCGTCCGCGGCCCCGACGCCGGCGGCGCCGCCGGCTTCTACCGCGCCTTCGGCGAGACGCTCCGCGGCCTCAAGACCACACTCGGCCGCCTTGTCGAGGGTCCGGTCACGATCCAGTACCCGGAAGAGAAGACGCCGGTCTACCCGCGCTTCCGCGGCCGACACAAGCTGCACAAGTTCGAGGACGGCGTGCCCGGCGTCGGCGGACTCGAGAAGTGCGTGGGCTGCTCACTGTGCGCTGCGGCCTGCCCGGCGGACTGCATCCGCGTCGTCGCGACCGACAACGACCCCGACGATCCGACCTCGGCCGGAGAGCGCTACGCCGCCGTCTACGAGATCAACCTCGCGCGCTGCATCTTCTGCGGCTACTGCGAGATCGCCTGCCCGTTCGACGCGATCACGCTCGGCCACGACTACGAGATGGCCGACTACAACCGCTCGGACCTGATCTTCACGAAGGACATGCTGCTGGCCGAGCCGGTCGAGCGCACGCCGCTGCGGCGGGAGGGCGAGTAGTGCTGCTGCAGGCAATCCTTTTCTTCATTGCGGCGGCCGGCGCGATCGGCGGCGCGGTCGCGGTCGTACGTCTGAAGAACCCGTTCTTCGCCGTGCTGGCGCTGGTGCTGCACCTGTTCGCGCTGGCCGTGCTGTTCCTGCTGCTGTACGCGCAGTTCATCGCGGCGGCCCAGCTGATCGTCTACGCCGGTGCCGTGATGGTGCTCTACGTCTTTGTGGTGCAGTACGTCGGCGGCGCCGATGAGCCGCTCGAGGGCGAGGGCCGCGAGGGCGGCGGCTACCCGCGCGCTCTCGCGCCGGTCTTTGCAGGTTCACTGCTCGTCGTGCTGGCACTCGCGATCGGCGCGTCCGGCCTGAAGCTGCTCGACACCTACGGAGCGAAGGTCGACGGCAACGTCTACGGCACTCCCGAGCAGATCGGTGAGCTGCTGTTGACGAAGTACCTGCTGCCGTTCGAAGTGGCGTCGTTCCTGCTGACCGTCGCGGCCGTCTGCGCAGTCGTTCTGGCCCGCCGACGCCGTGGCCTCGAGCCGCTGCTCGACGAGCCGGCCGGTGAGCGCGGATGAGCATCGCCTGGTACATCGCGCTTTCGGCCGTGATCTTCGCGATCGGCGCCGGCGGACTTGTTTCGCGCCGCAGCCCTCTCGTGATGCTGCTCTGCCTCGAGCTGATGCTCAACGCGGTCAACCTCTCGCTCGTCGCCTTCGCGAAGATGTGGGGCAACGCCGACGGCATGATCTTCGCGCTCATCGTGATGGTGGTCGCGGCGTGTGAGGTCGTCGTCGGCCTCGGCATGATCGTCGCGCTCTACCGCAACAAGATCGCGATCGACATCGACGCGCTCGACTCGCTGAAGGACCCCGCGCGATGATCGCTCCGCTGCTCGCGCACGCCGCGGACTTCGCTGAAGGAGCGCGGCCGCACGACCCCGCCCTGTGGGGATGGGTGTTGCTGCTCACGCCGCTGGCCGGCGCCCTGATCATCGGCCTCGGTCACCGCTTCTGGAGTGAGCGCGCAGCCGGGATCATCGGCACCGCAGCCGTCTTCCTCGCCTTCGGCGCCGCCCTTGCCTGCCTCGCGCAACTGCTCGGCATGGACAGCGAGGAGCGCCACGTCCTGTCCGGGTTCAAGTACGCACAGGCCTTCGGCGTCGACTTCCGCTTCGACATCTACTACGACCAGCTCGCGGTGATGATGGCGCTGATCGTCACCGGCGTCTCCTCGCTCATCCATCTCTATTCGATCGCCTACATGCGCTCGGACAAGGGCTACCGGCGCTTCTTCGCCTACCTCAACTTCTTTGTCTTCTCGATGTTGCTGCTCGTGCTCAGCGGCAACCTGCTGATGCTGGTGATCGGCTGGGGCTTCGTCGGCGCGGCGTCGTACCTGCTGATCTCCTTCTGGTTCCGTCGCGGCACCGCCACAAAGGCGGGCATGAAGGCGTTCGTGATGAACGTGATCGGTGACGTCGGCATCGTCGTCGCCGCCTACCTGCTGTGGCACGAGCTGCACACGCTCACGATCCCGACGTTGCTCGCGAACGCCGACGACCCGTTCACCGTGGCCCCTTCGGCGACCTTCACGGCCGCCGCGCTGCTGCTGCTCGTCGGCGCGTTCGCGAAGTCGGCGCAGGTGCCGCTGCACACATGGCTGCCCGACGCGATGGAGGGCCCGACCCCGGTCTCGGCGCTGATCCACGCCGCGACGATGGTCACGGCCGGCGTCTACCTGATCTGCCGTTTCCACCCGTTCTTCGACGTGTCCGAGACGGCCGCCGTGACGGCGGCGATCCTCGGCACCGTCACGCTGATCGTCGCTGCGACGGCCGCGATCGTCCAGACCGACCTCAAGCGCATCATCGCCTACTCGACGATGAGCCAGATCGGCTACATGATCGCCGGCGCCGGCGCTGCCGCCTACTACGCGTCGATGTTCCACCTGATGACCCACGCCTTCTTCAAGGCGCTGCTGTTCATGGGCGCCGGCTCGGTCATCTCGGCGATGGGCAGCGTGCAGGACGTGCGCAGGATGGGGGGTTTTCGCAAGGCGATGCCGTTCACGTACATCACCTTCCTGATCGGCGCGCTCACACTTTCCGGCTTCCCGTTGCTCGCCGCCTTCTGGAGCAAGGACGAGATCATCGGCTTCACGCTGCACCGCGGCGGCGGCTTCGTGATCATCGCGGCCTTCATGTACGTCGGCGCGCTGCTCACGGCCGCCTACTCGCTGCGCGCCGTCTTCCTCGTCTTCCATGGCGAGAAGTGCGAAGAGGCCAAGGAGCTCGAAGGCGGCCACCTCGCGCACGGCGAACACATCAACCCGGCAACCGGCGAGCACGAGGACACCGAGGTCGGCTTCCCCGGCCCGGACCACCAGATCGCCGAGCGCGAGGGCGAAATGAAGATCGCGATGGGCGTGCTCGCCTTCCTGTCGCTCGTCGCGGGCCTGATCCAGATCCCCGGCGTGACACACGTGCTCGAGACCTGGCTTGAGCCGGTCTTCGAGGACTCGAAGGTCGCGAACAACTTCCCGTCGGTCTCCGAGCAGTGGGTCGGACTCGCGGTCGGCGCTGTGATCTGCTTCGTCGGTATCGCGATCGCCTACCGACTGTGGATGGTCAAACGCGGCTCGACGGTGAAGCTCGCCGAGAAGTACGCCGGCCTCAACAACTTCCTGCTCAAGGCCTGGCGCTTCGACGACCTCTACGAAAACGCCGTCGTCAAGCCCGTCGCGGTGTTTGCCAACGTCTGCAACACGGTGATCGAGCGCTACGTGGCGCTCGGCCTGATCGACGGCACCGTCAGCGTTTTCCGCTCGGCCTCCGGCCGCGTGCGCGAGTGGCAGTCCGGCCTGGCCCGCGGCTACGCGCTGGCAGTGATCGGCGGCACGGCGATCCTCGCGCTCTATTTCGTGGTGGTTGCGCGATGAACCTCTCGCTGACGATCCTCCTGCTCATCCCGCTCGTCGGCGCGGTGATCGCCGCGCTGATGCCGGACCGCCAGGTCGGCCCGACGGCCGCGATCGCGACGCTGGTGCAGGTCGGCTTCATGGTGACGGTGCTCGCGAAGTACAGCCCGGACGACGGGATGAGCGCGTTCGTCGACAAGCTCTGGATTCCTGACCTCGGCATCCACTACTCGCTCGGCGTCGACGGGCTGAACATCTTCATGGTCGCGTTGACCGTCGTCGGTTGGGCGATCGCGACTTTCTACGCCAGCGGGCGCGAGTTCAGCCAGCCGCGGATGTTCTACGCGATGCTCGCCGTCGCGGAGGTCGGCACGCTCGGTGCGTTCATGGCGCAGGATCTGATCCTCTTCGTGCTGTTCTTCGACCTGCTGCTCGTGCCGCTCTATTTCCTGATCGGGATGTGGGGCGAAGAGAGCGAGCCCGGGCAGGCCCGACGCGCCACGGCGACGTTCATGATCTACACGCTCGCCGGCTCACTGCTGATGCTCGCCGGCGCCGTCGCCCTGGGCGTGCTGTCGTCGATCCAGAACAAGGCGCCGATCAGCTTCGAGTTCTCCGACCTGGCCGCCAACCCGGTCAGTCACGGCGCGCAGCAATGGATCTTCCTCGGCTTCATGATCGCGCTGCTCGTGAAGATGCCGATCCCGCCGCTGCACGGCTGGATGCCGATCACCTACCGCACGACGCCGCTGCCGGTCCTGATCGTGCTTTCGGCGGTCGTCGCGAAGCTCGGCGCCTACGGCTTCCTGCGCGTAGTGCTGCCGCTGATGCCCGAGGGAATTCAGGCCTTCCAGCCCGTGTTGTTGCTACTGGCGATCGTCGGCATCGTCTACGGATCGGTGATGGCGTTCAGCCAGAACGAGGCGCGGCTGGTGCTCGGTTACTCCTCGATCGCGCAGATCGGATTCGTGTTGCTCGGGATCGCTGTGTTCGATGCAAAGGGCGCCGAGGGCGCGATCCTGCAGATGGTCAACCACGGCATCGTGGTGATCGGCCTGTTCCTGATCATCGGCTTCCTCTCGGCCCGTGCCGGCAGCGAGAAGCTCTCGGAAATGGGCGGCCTGGCCAAGTCCGCTCCCGTGCTCGCCACGCTGTTCCTGATCGTGGCGCTCGCCACGCTCGCGATGCCCGGCAGCGCCAACTTCGTCGGCGAGACGTACATCCTCTTCGGCGCCTTCACGACGCAGTTCCCGTGGGGAGCGATCGCGACGGTCGGTATCCCGCTGGCCGCCGTGTACATGCTGCGCTTCTTCCAGAAGTCGATGCACAACCGCGAGGGCGGGCACGAGAACGCGCGTGAGATCACAGCGCCCGAGCTCGCACTTCTACTGCCGGCCGTGCTGCTGGTGCTGGCGTTGGCGGTGTACCCGCAGTTCCTCGTCGAGCGCGTTGAGCAGGGCGCGCGGACGGCGGTCGTAGCCGTCGACGCCGCGGCATCGTCTGACACCGCCCAGGCGGCACCGTCCAAGGAGGACGTCAAGTGAGCACACTTCTCGCGGCGGCGGCGTCGGTCAAGGCCCCTTCGGTCGAATGGGCCGACCTGATCCCGTACCTGATCCTCGGCGGCGGCGCGATCGTCGTGATCTTCGTCTCGCTGATCCCCGGCAACTTCGTCCAGCGCGTGCTCACGCCTTTGTTGACCGTGGGAGCGCTGTCCGGATCGGCGGTCTTCTTCGCGCTTCGCCTGCACGAACCGAAGGACAACGTGCTCTCGGGCGCACTGCGGATCGACGACCTGTCCGTGGTCTTCAGCTTCATCTTCATCGCTTCGGCGTTGGTCGCGGTCGTGCTCGCACTGCGCTCATCGACGATCCAGAACTTCGGGCGCGGCGAGTTCTATGCGCTGCTGTTGACGGTCGTGCTCGGCATGTCGTTGCTCGCGGCCGCGCAGAACATGGTCACGCTGTTCCTGGCGCTCGAGCTCTTCTCGATCCCGCTTTACGTGCTCTGCGCCGCCGACCTGCGCCGCAAGGGCTCGCTCGAGTCGGGCATCAAGTACCTGATCATCGGTTCGCTCGGCTCGGCGACGTTGCTCTACGGCCTCGCGTTCATCTACGGCGCGACCGGCACGCTCGACTTCGCGCGGATCGGAGCGCAGCTGACGCGACCGGACGTGCGCGGTGACGCGATCCTGCTCGTCGGCGTCGGCCTGACGTTCGTCGGCCTCGCCTTCAAGGCCTCGATCGCGCCGTTCCACCAATGGACGCCAGACGTCTACGAAGGCGCCCCGACGCCGATCACCGGATTCATGGCCGTCGCCACCAAGGCGGCCGCCTTCGCGGTGATTCTGCGGATCTGCGGCGAGGCGCTGTACCCGATCGTCGGCAACTGGCAGCCGGTGCTGGCGGCGCTCGCCGTCGCGACGATCGTGATCGGCAACCTCGGCGCGATGGGACAGGACTCGCTCAAGCGGATGCTTGCGTACTCCGGCGTGGCGCAGGCGGGGTATCTGCTCGTCGGCGTGATCGTCGCCAGCGGCCTCGGCGCGCGCGCGACGGTCTTCTACATGCTCGTCTACCTCTTCATGAACGCTGGACCGTTCGCCGTCATCGCCGCGCGCGAACGCGCGGGGGCGGGGTCGACGCTCTCGTCGCTGCAAGGCCTCGGTCGCGAGGCGCCGGTCCTGGCGTGGTCGATGACCATCTCGATGATCGCGCTCGCCGGCCTGCCGATCACCGCGGGATTCATCGGCAAGCTGTTCCTGATCGAAGCCGCCGTCGCGAGCGACAACTACGCCTGGCTCGGAGTCCTGATCGTCGTCGGATCGGCGATGTCCCTGGTCTATTACCTGCGTGTGATCGCGGCGATGTGGATGACCCCGGCGCGAGGCGTGTCCAAGGCGTCCAGCGGCGAGCCGCTGCCGGCCGGGGCTGCTCCCGAGGCAGACGCCTCGAACCACCCGGAACTGGTCGCAATCGCAGTCCTGGCCACGATCTGCAGTGTTCTCTTCGGTCTCTGGCCGGGTCCGCTACTGGACCTCGCGCGCGACGCCGCGCTGTCGTTCCTCACGCTCATTCAGTGACCACCACAACTGCCGCTCTGGACGGTTGTTCTACGGGGGGAGACCCCATAGAAAATTCGCATCCCGCTGCCTGAGCGGGATTGCGGACAGGTAGTCACATAACGCGACTTTGTCCGCTCAAAATCCCGCGAACGAGGGACGATAGGTAGCGCAATGGAGGAAACGTCAAAGACAGCTGTGGCTCAGCACGGTGCTGTCCGCGAGGGACTGAAGTCTGAAGGCCAGACCGCTGCCGGGGCCGAGCATCATCTAAGGGTGCTCCGCCTCGAGGGCGCGGCCGATGTCAACGCCGGGTTGGCCGAGATCGGGCTCTCGAGCAAATCGGGCTGGTACGCCTCGATCCTGCTCTACGGAGTCGGCGGCCTCGTCACCGTCCTGATCGGCCTGCTGCGTCCGGAACTCGTTCCGACCGGCGTCACGTACCTCGGAGTTCTTGCGATGGCGCTTGCCGGAATGTCGGTGATCGGCGCCCGTTACCTGAGCAACGCCGACTGGGCGACGCACCTGCGGCTGTTCCTCGGGCTGATGATCTTCCTCGTCGGAGCCGTTGTCGCAGGTGACCTGCGGCTGGCGTTCGTGATGCTGCCGCTGTTCGTGCTGATCACGCCGACCTTCCTGTACGGCGCGCGCTTCGCCTTGCCGTACGTCTCGACGGTCGTCCCGGCGATCCTGGTGGTGATGCTGCTCACGCCCGGCCCCGGCCGCGTCGCCCACGCCGTGATCTCGGCTGGCGCGATGCTGATGGTCGTCATCTCGTTCATGGCCGCCGAGCACCGTACGCGCTCGCTCGCGCGGGCCAACCGTGAACTCGCCTACTCCGACCCGCTGACCGGGATCGCCAATACGCGCCGTCTGCGCGAGACGCTCTCATTCCACCTCGGACGCCCGCAGGGCGACGAGCCCTTCGCGCTGTTCGCGATCGACCTGGACAACTTCAAGCTGGTCAACGACACCTTCGATCACACGACCGGGGACAAGGTGCTCAAAGCCGTTGCGGATGCGCTTTCAGGCGAGGTTGGGGCAGACGACCTCGTGGCGCGCCGCGGCGGCGACGAGTTCTCGGTTCTGATCGCTCACCCCGAGGGCATCGACATGGCGCGCCTGACAACGCGCCTGTCCAAGGCGATCGAGCGCGCCCGCATGGCGACCTGCCCGCAGGTGACGCCGAGCGGCTCTGTCGCATACGTGCTCTCGCAGCAGCGGGACACGATCTCGACGATCCTCCAGCGCGCCGACGATGAGTTGCACGAGACCAAGTTGGCCTTTCACGCCGAGCACGGCGATCGCGACAGCGTCGTCGTCGACATCGCCGGAGACATCGATCCTTCAGCGCCGCGCGTCGCCGACCGCGACGCTGCGCTGCGCTCGGTTTCGGCGGCCGTCAGCCGCGCGTACGGCGCCCCCGGTCGTCGTCGCGGCTCCGCCACGGGAGCCGAGAAAGTCGTCGCCGACGTTAAGGGGTTCGCCCGCAGCCTGGACCCGGTCTGGGGTTTCGTGATGTCGATGACGGCCCCGATCGGCATCGTTTTCCTGGCGCTCACTCTGGCCGGCGCGTTCTCGCCGATGCCGACGCTCGTCGGACTTGTCTCAAGCGCCGTGCTGCTTCTCGCAACTGGAGCAGCGTGGTACGCGTCGAAGCGCGGCGTCAAGGCCCGCTTCGTGGTGCTGGTCTTCCTCATGGCGATTGCCGCCGTGACGTTCATGGTCGCCTACGCCGGCCAGACCGGCACGGCGATCCTCGACACGTACGTCGTGCTCGGCCTCTTCGGCTTCTACTTCATGCGGCCGCGAGTCGCGATGGCGGTGCTGGTGCTATGCGCCGGGATCTTCGTCGGCTTCGCAGTCGGCGCCGACTACCCGGACGGCGGCATCCGCTCGGCGATCACGCTGGCCGTGATGTTCGTCGCGGCCGCGATCGTCATCAAGGTCCGCAGCATCACGCTCACCTTCGTGCGCAAGAACCGCGAGCTCTCAGAGATCGACGCGCTGACGGGAGTCGCCAACCTGCGCGCTCTGCGCCTGCGCGTCCAGTCGGCGATCAGCGAGGCCGAAGGCACCGATGCTCCGGCACCGGTGCTGATGACCGTCGACCTCGACCGTTTCAAGCTCGTCAACGACCGCTACAACCACACGACCGGGGACCAGGTGCTGGCCGCCGTCGCGCGCGCCGTCTCCGAGACGGTGCGGATGGACGAGATGGTCGCCCGCCGCGGCGGCGACGAGTTCTTCGTGCTCTTCCAGAAGACCACGCCCGATCACATCGAGAACGTCATCCCGCGCGTCGAAGAGGCGATCAAGCACGCGCGCGAGCGCATCTGCCCCGACCTCGTCCCGACGGCGAGCGTGGGCTACATGATGTGGCGCTCCGGCCAGACGGCCGACGAGTTCATGGAGAGCGCCGACGGCGTCATGCACGACGAGAAGATCGAGACCCGCGCCCGCGGCTACGCCGAGTCGGCGGCCTGAATCCCCGCAAATTGCAGCCCCGGCCTCACACCTGGTGTGAGGCTGAGCGCGGAATTTGCGATGAAATGGGTTGGCGACGTCCGCCCGATTTGCCAAAGTCGCAGGCCCGATAACAGTGCTTGAGCTTCCTTCTGACACCTTGGTCCGTGAGCGTTTCAGCGCCGAGCAGAGCGCTCAGCTGACGCCCTACTTCACGAACACCGACCTGCCCGTCTTCGGTCTCGTGAACCTGCCCGAGACCGTCAAGGGCGCGATGTTCGCGCGCTATTCCCGGTATCAGGGGACGCTGCGCCAGATGTTCCTCGACGAGTTCGCCCAAGACATGGACGCCGCCTCGGCTGCCGTGCACGACAACACCGAGGGAGACCACGCCGCAGCGCTCTATGAGCGGATCTTCGTCGGCTTCGGCGACGACTCGGTCGCCCAGCTCGGCGGCGCGCACGTCGCGATGGAGTGGGTGAGTAACGTGCTCACGAAGGTGATCCAGCGCGGCCGCCTCGCCGCTTACCTCGAGCAGTCGACGCGCTACATCGCCTACGACGCGCCGATGGCCGGCATCTCGATCGCCGGCGACGAATCGCCCGGCTATCGCTATCACCGCGACCCGGAGCTCGGCCCCGAGTACGAGGCGGCGATGGACCACCTCTTCGCCACCTATTCGGCCGCGATCCCAAAGGTCTCCGAGTGGGTCGCGCGCGAGTACCCGGCGGCGGACGGCCAGGACGAGAAGGCGCACGCCCGCGCCGTCAAGGCCAAGGCACTCGACCTGCTGCGCGGCCTGTTGCCGGCTTCGAGCCTCAGCCACATGGGCATGTTCGCCAGCGGCCAGGCATACGAGAACCTGCTGCTCCACCTGTTCGCCTCGCCGCTGCCGGAGGCGCGCCAGTACGGCGAGCTGCTGCTCGCCGAACTGCAGAAGGTGATCCCGAGCTTCGTCCAGCGCGTCGAACGCCCAGACCGCGGTGGCCGTTGGATCGACTACCTGCGCTCCCTGCGTGACAACGGCGAGCAGTGGGCCGAGCGTCTCGGTATCGGCGAGCCACAGCAGGAGGCCGAGTCCGGCCCCTACGTGCGGCTGCTCAGCCACGAGGGCGACGAGCGCAGGCTTGCGACGGCGCTGTTGTTCGAGGCCGGCACGGCTTCCGAGGACCAGACCGCCGGCGCCGTTGCGTCACTCAGCGACGAGCAGCTCGAGCAGCTGCTCGCCGACATGGCCGGCGACCGCGAGAACCGCCGCCACCGCCCGGGTCGCGGCTACGAGTCGCTGCGCTACCGCTTCGAGATCGTCAGCGACTACGGGGCTTTTCGCGATCTGCAGCGCCACCGCATGTTGACCTGTCAGTGGCAGACGCTCAGCCCGTCGCTCGGTGCCGAGGTGCCGGCCGAACTAGACGAGGCCGGTGTGGGCGATGACTTCCGCGCCGCGCTCGAGATCTCACGCGCGGAGTACGAGCGGATCGCCGAAGCCGGCATGAAGGAGCGCGCGCCCTACGCGTTGTCGCTCGCCTACCGCCTGCGCTACATCCTCGACCTCAACGCCCGCGAGGCGATGCAGCTGATCGAACTGCGCTCCGGCCGCGAGGGTCACCCGAGCTACCGCGCCGTCGCCCACGCGATGTGGGACGAGATAAACGCCGTCACGCCGGCGGTCGCCGGCGCGATGAAGTTCGTCGACCGCGAGTCCGAGCCGAGGCTCGAGCGATTGATGAGCGAGATCCGCAACGAGCAGCGGACCTCGGGCGCCTAGGCGCGGTCAGGCAGGAGCCAGCGCGGTTTCGGGCTCTGAGCCAGCGCCCTCTGGCTCGAGCGGCGTCAGGTCGATCGACTTGACCCGCATCAGCCCGCCTTGGCGCGGCTGGAAGGCGACGCCGCGGAAGCGCCAGCCCTCGTCCCGTGCGTCGGTCGTGACGATCTCACAGCGCGTGAGCAACATGCGCAGCACTACGTCCATCTCGAGCTTTGCGAAGGCGGCGCCGGCACAGCGGCGCACGCCACCGCCGAACGGCACCCACGAGTACGTGTCCGGCGGCGCGTCGAGGAAGCGATCCGGCTTGAAGGCTTTGGGGTCGGGGAACAGCTCGCCGTCGTTGTGCAGGCTGATGAAGTCGATGATCACGGGCGTGCGCGCCGGGACTGTGTAGTCGCCGATCTCGAACGGGCGGGTTGTGAAGCGGTCGACGGCGACGATCACCGGGCGCACGCGCTGCACTTCCCAGATCGTCGCCTCGCGCAGGGCGCTGCCTCCCGCGTCGGCCTCTTCGACCAGCCGCGCGAGCAACTCCGGGTGGCGACGCAGGCGCTCCACCGCCCAGGCCAGCGAGGCCGCTGTCGTCTCGTGACCCGCGACGAGGATCGTCAGTAGTTCGTCGGCGAGCTGCTCCTGCGTCATTGCCGAGCCGTCCTCGTAGCGCGCCTGCAGCAGCAGGGCGAGGACGTCGCTGCGGGCTTCGAGCGCGGGGTCGGCGCGGTGCTGCTCGATCAGCGTGGCGACGATCTCGTCGTACGCAGCGCGCAGCGCCATGAAACGCTTCCACGGGCCGCCCGGGATCCGGTCGGTCTGCAGTGGCGGAACGGCGGTCAGGAACGAACCGAGCTTGACCAGCGGCGGCAACACGCGGTGAAGCTCGTCGAACTCCTCGCCCTTCGCGCCGAACACGGCGCGCAGGATCGCCGACAGCGTGATCCGCATCATCGGCCGCAGCGTCGGAAAGTCACGATCGATCGGCCACGACTCCATCTCGGCGAGCGTCTCTTCTTCGAAGATCCGCACGTAGGAGCCCATCCGCTCGCCGTGGAACGGCGGCAGGATCAGTCGCCGCTCGGCGAGGTGGCGGTCCTCGTCGAGCGCGAAGATCGAGTTCTGACCGAGCGTGTTCGCCAGCGGGCTGATCTCGCCGACATGCAGGGCGTCGGGCTTACCGGTGAAGACCTGCTTGACGAGCGGCGGGTCGGAGATGACCACCGATTTGCCCCAGCCGGGAATGTTTGCGGTGATGATTTTGCCGTGCCTTCGCGCGAGCCGCGAGGCGAGGTCAGGGCGACCGATCGCGTAGGCGAGCACGATGCGCGGCGCGACGCCCTTCGCCTCAAGGGGCATGCTCGTCGAGGTACCCATGGCGAGCAGTGTGACAGATTTGGTACATGCGTGTACCAACAAACGTGCAACGCCGCTGCGATGCCTTCGCCCGTAGGATGGCTGGATGGGGAATGAACTCGAAGTGACGACTGATCTTGAAGTGACGATGCAGACCGAGGAGGTCTTCGACCCGCCTGCCGACTTCGTGGCGGCCAGCGAGTGGAGCGACCCGACGGTGTACGAGCGGGCCGAGGCCGATCCGTCGGGCTGGTGGGCGAGCTGGGCCGAGAAGCTCACCTGGAACGAGCCCTGGCACCGGGTGCTCGACTGGCAGGCGCCGTGGGCGAAGTGGTTTGTCGGTGGCAAGCTCAACGTCTCCGAGAACTGTCTCGACCGCCACGTCGACGCCGGCAACGGCGGCAAGGTCGCCTACCACTGGGTCGGCGAGGACGGCGCGCAGAAGGACATCACCTACGCGCAGCTGCTCGACGAGACGGCCCGCATCGCGAACGTGCTGAAAGGGCTTGGCGTCGAGCCCGGAGACGTGGTTGGCATCTATCTGCCGATGATCCCCGAGGCGCCAGCAGCGATGCTCGCCTGCGCGCGCATCGGCGCGGTGCACAATGTCGTTTTCGGCGGCTTCTCGCCCGAGGCCGTCAAGGAGCGCATGGAGACCAGCAGCGCGAAGGTGCTGATCACCGCCGACGCCACTTTGCGTCGCGGTTCGCCGCTGCCGATGAAGGCGGCGCTAACCGACGTCCTGGCCGAGCTTCCGAAGATCGAGCACGTCCTCGTCGCCGACCGCACCGGCGGCGAGGTCGACACTCCGATGCAGGAAGGGCGCGACATCTGGCTGCGCCGGGCAATGGCCGAAGCAGGCGCCGACTGCCCGCCGGTCCCGCTCGACTCCGAGCACCCGCTGTTCATCCTCTACACCTCTGGTTCGACCGCAAAGCCGAAGGGGATCCAGCACACCACGGGCGGATACCTCACCGGCGTCACGGCGACCCACAAGATGGTCTTCGACTTCAAGGCCGAAAGCGACGTCTACTGGTGCGCCGCCGACATCGGCTGGGTCACGGGCCACAGCTACATCGTCTACGGCGCGCTCGCCAATGGCGCGACCAGCGTGCTCTACGAGGGCGCTCCCGATTACCCGCATCAAGGTCGCTTCTGGGAGATCATCCAGGACTACAAGGTGACGATCCTCTACACCGCGCCGACGGTGATCCGCAGCTTCATCAAGTGGGGCCGCGAGATCCCCGACGGCTACGACCTCTCGAGCCTGCGACTGCTCGGCACGGTCGGCGAGCCGATCAACCCGCGAGCGTGGAAGTGGTATCGCTCAGTGATCGGCGGCGAGCGCTGCCCGGTCGTCGACACCTGGTGGCAGACAGAGACCGGGCACGCGATGATCGCGCCGATCCCCGCGCTCACGCCGACGAAACCGGGTTCGGCGACGCGGCCGTTTCCCGGCATCAGCGCCGCCGTCGTCACGAGCAACGGCGAGGTCGTCGAGGAGGGCGGGGGTTTCCTCACGCTGCGTCGCCCGTGGCCGGGCATGGCGCGCACGCTCTACGGCGACCCCGACCGCTTTGTGGAGACCTACTGGAAGCGCTGGGGCGCCGACATCTACGACGTCGGCGACGCCGCGCGCATCGACGAGGACGGCTATTTCTGGATCCTCGGACGCACCGACGACGTGATCAACGTCTCGGGCCACCGGCTCTCGACTATGGAGGTCGAGTCGGCGCTGGTCGGCCACAAGGCCGTCGCCGAGGCGGCGGTGATCGGCAAGTCAGACGAGCACACCGGCCAGGCGATCGTCGCCTTCGTCACGCCCGAGCACGACGTCGAACCCGACGACGAGCTGAAGGCCTCGCTCTCGGCCCACGTCGCCGACAAGATCGGCAAGCTGGCCCGTCCGAAGCAGATCATCTGGTCCGACGAGCTGCCGAAGACGCGTTCCGGCAAGATCATGCGCAGGCTGCTGCGCGACATCGCCGAGGGTCGCGAGCTGGGTGACGTGACCACGCTGCGCGACCCGTCGGTCGTCGGGATGATCGCCGAACGCGTGGGCTCCGGCGACGAGGACTGAACTACTGGTCTGACTTGTTGAAGTCGGCCGGGTTCTCGTCGTGCGGCGCTGCAGCCGCGCGCGCCGCCGCGACTTCGCGCCAGGGCACCGCTACGCCGAGCTTCCAGGCCGGCGGGACGGTCCCCTCCGTGGCGAGCAGCATCACCGCAACCGCGGCGAGCCAGAAGCCCTCGATGATGTAGAGGATCGGCGCCGGCGAACCGAGCGAGAGGATCGAGAGCACTCCGATCGCGAAGCCGACGCCCCCGACCAGGCGGGTCAGAAGCCCCGTGCGGATGCCGTACGCCGAGACGCCGATCCATGCGACTGCGAGCAGGAAGACGGCGAAGATCGAGAAGCCGAAGGCGATCTGGATGAAGATCCCGTCGAGCGCGTCCTTGGCCGCCTCGTTCGTCTTCACCGCGCCGTCGGCGAACTTGTTCGCCGCCGTGATCTGGGCGATCACCAGGATCGGAGTGGAGATCGCCGCGAGCGCGGGCCCCCCGTAGGCGACAGGTACCAGCAGTTTCGGTACGGCCTGGGTGCGGGCGCGCACGGCGAGTGCGATGTGCCCGAGCACGAGCCCGAGCAGGGCGAGGGCGATCGTCGTGAACAGCGATGAGCCGATCAGCTGCGCGGAGTTCTCGTGCACGGCCGTAAGCCGCGACGACGTGCTGCGCAGGTCCGCGCCTGACATCGCGAAGGCGTACAGCGCGAGCGCGATGATGAACGCGGCCGTCGCGCCGAACGCGAGGTAGGCGACGACGCGGCTGCGGGCCTGCTCCTCGGCAAGCTCGGCGTTGGACAACTGGAGGGATTGGGGCTGGGCGGCCTCAGTCACGCGCGGGATCCTAGTTAGGCTGGAGTGCGAGGAGGAGAGATGAGCAAGTACGCAGTCGCAGTCGTGGGTCGCGACCGACCCGGAATCGCCGCAGCGGTGGCGCGCGCCCTGTTTGACGCAGAGGCCAACATCGAGGATTCGCGGATGTCGATCCTCGGCGGACATTTCGCGATGATGCTGGTGATCTCGCTGCCCGACGGGGGCGACGCCGACGCACTCAACGCCGCGCTCGATCGGACGCGCGAGAGCATGGGACTCGAGTCAGCGCTGGCCCGCCCGATCGCCGACGCCGGTGACGACGCCCGGCCGGCCCCGACCCACGTGCTCACCGTCTACGGCGCGGACCACCCCGGCATCGTCGCCGCCGTCTGCGACGCACTCGCCGCGCGGGAAGTCAACATCGACGATCTCGCAACGCGCGTGATCGGCAGCGAGAGCGAGCCGGTCTACACGCTGATCTGCGAGCTGACGCTGCCCGGGTCGCTCGAACCGGCAGCGCTGCAGGCCGACCTCGACGGCGTCTCCGTCAGCGAGGGCGTCGAGGTCTCGCTGCGCGAGCTCGACCAGGACATCCTCTAGCCCCGGCCGGCATGCCCGTACAGAAGGTCCTTCTATATCCCGATCCGGCCCTGAAACGCGTCTGCGCGCCGGCGCCGGATGGAGCCGAGCTCGACGCGCTCGTGGCGGACCTTGTCGACACGATGCGTAGCTTTCCCGGCTGCGTCGGGATCGCCGCGCCGCAGATCGGCCGTGAGGTGAGCGTCGCCGTGATCGACCTGACCGGGCACAAGAAGGCCCCGGCGAGCGTCCACGGCCTGACCGTGCTGGTCGACCCCGTCGTCACCGGCGGCGAGGGGACGGACGTCGGACGCGAAGGCTGCCTTTCGATTCCTCAGCTCACCGCAAACGTACGGCGCTACACCGACTGCCACGTCACGACGCGCGAGGGCGACATCGAGTTCGAAGGTTTCGAGGCGCGGCTTGCGCAGCACGAGATCGATCACCTGGCGGGACTGCTGTTTCTCGACCGCGTCGACTCGCTGACTCAGGACGTGTTCCCGAGGAAGCAGCGTTCGAAGTAGCTAGTTCTTGCCGATCGGCCAGAAGCGGTCGAGCACCTCGAGCGTCATCGCCGTCGGGCTGAGCTTGGCCGACACCGCGCCGGCCTTGTTGACGAACTTCGGGATCACGACGCGCTGGCCCTTGAACATGCCGTCGAGGCCGGCGCGGGCGCAGTCCTCGGCGCTCTGCCAGACGAAGTCCGGCGAGTCCGACTCGAGCGACTCCTGGCGATCGCCGAAGAACTCGGTCCGCGTCGGGCCGGGGCAGAGGCACGTCACCGACACGCCCGAGCCCTGCAGGTCCTTCGAGATCCCCTGCGAGAACGACAGCACGTAGGCCTTCGTCGCGGCGTATACGGACTGCTTCGGCATCGGCTGGAAGGCCGCTGTCGACGCGACGTTGAGGATCGCGCCGCTGCCGCGCTCGCGCATTCCCGGGAGCACCGCCTGCGTGATCGCGGTGAGTGCGAGTACGTTGATCTCGACCTGCTTGATCTCGGCATCGCTCGGCGGATCGGCGAACGAGCCGTCGGTGCCGACTCCGGCGTTGTTGACGAGAATCTGGATCTCGTCGCCGCGGGCGGCGACTGCATCGAGCATCTCCTGCCGCTGGTCGGCTTCGGAGACATCGCAGGCGAGTGCGACCGCGCGCACCTTGTGCTGTTCTTCCAACTCGGCCGCGAGCTCGCTCAGCCGGTCGATTCGGCGGGCGACGAGCGTCACGTTGTAGCCGCGCTCTGCGAGCTGGCGGGCGAATTCGGTGCCGATCCCGGCAGATGCGCCGGTGACGAGGCAGGTTCCGTTCTCGGAAGGCAGTGGGATGCTCATGCGCGTCAATTTACCTGCCCGGACCTTGGCGAGCGCGGGGTAGGATCGCGAGCTATGGATGAGTTCAACCTTTTCGGCGACCCCGACGAGCTGCAGCGCCGCATGGCCGAGTTCGCGGAGCAGATGCAGAGCGGCCAGCGCGTGGCGTGGGCGGACAACGCGATCAGCCTCGCCGTCGACATGACCGTCGCGGCGATCGAGCAGATCGGCACGACCGGCAACAGCGACGAACAGGCGATGCAGATCCGCGACGCGATGCGGATGATCTTCCCCGAGGCCGTCACGCTCGTGCGCGAGGCGCGCGAGGGTCTTCAGTAGTCGCGCGGCGCTTCCGGCACGTCACGGTCGTACTCCAGGGTCGTGCCTGAGAGCGACTCGTGCTCGGCCGTCGGTGCGTCTTCGATGTCGGCGTATCCCTCCGGGTATCCGGCGGCCGCAGCGGCCTGTTCGGCCGCCTTTTCTTCGCGCCCGCGGCGCATCAGATCACGCCAGTCCGTCGTGCGGAAGACGAACGCGAGAGCGACGAAGCCGAACGCAGCGTTGAAAACCGAGACTGCGATCTGCTGGCCGACCGAGTACGCCGCGATCGTCGCGCCGGCCGCAACCCCGCTCAGCGCGGTCAGCAGCAGCGCCTGCTGTACGCCGGCGCCCTGCGGTGTGAGCGGGATAAGTGAAGCGGCCACCTGCACCGCGATCACGGTCATCACCATGTCGGCCGACGCCGGCAGGTTGAAGGCCTCGAGCATCAGCCAGATGCTCGCGAACCGGAAGATCCAGGCGACGCTCTGCGGCGCGACCGCTCCGCGCGTGTAGGCACGGCGGTCGGTGAGCAGCGTGACGCCCTGTCGCACCTGCGCCCAGAAATCGCGCACCCGCACGGACAGGTACGCGAACAGCGCCAGCAGCAGGATCGGCACGAGCGTGACGAAAAAGATCGCGAACTTCGGATGCTGCGCGAAGAAGGACAGGTCGAAGGCGTTGAGCTTCGAGAGGTCGGGCAGCTTCGGGAAGACGCCCTGCGTGAACCCGTAGAGCAGGATCACGAGCCCGACTGCGAGGTCGAACGGCGTCTCAACCATGAACGACGAGCCGACGGTCGCGTAGGTCGAGTTGTTGACGGTCTGTTTGCCGAGATAGAGGCGGACGAAAGCACCCGCGTGCGCAGGGATGATGCTCGAGATTCCGTTGCCGGCGATCTCCGCGGCCCAGATGTTGCGCCAGGGGAACGACTCCTCGGGATACGCGGCGCGCAGGCCGTTGTACCAGGCGATCGTCCTGATCGACAGGTACGCGCCGTGGCACGCCAGCGCCGCGATCAGCGAGATCCACGCGATGTCGGAGATGCTCTCGAAGAACTGGTTGACCGAGTCAAAGAAGCTTGAGAGTGAGCTGGCGAACGGAAGCACCATCGGTGAGCCATACCGTAGGGCGAGGTCCCGCCGTTAGTATCCGCACCGTGTCTGGGGAGACCTCATTCGCCGGTAAGCGTGTCCTCTTGACCGGAGCCGCAGGCGGCCTCGGTGAGATAACTGCGCGTGCGCTGGCCGACGCCGGCGCGACCCTGATCCTCAGCTCCCGCAACGAGCAGGCGCTGAACGAGCTCGCCGAATCGTTGCCGAACGGACCTCACGAGGTAGTGGCGGCCGATCTCGAGCAGACGGCGCCGTCCGAGGTCGTCGCCCGCGCCGGCCGCGTCGACATCCTCATCGCCAACGCCGGCCGCCCCGGCGGCTGGGCGCTCGACGAGACGCCCGAGGAAGAGATCACGAAGGTGATCCGCGTCAACTTCGAGGCGCCGATCCAGATGGCCAAGGCGGTGATCCCGCAGATGAAGGAACGCGGCGACGGGCAGATCGTGCTTGTCGCGTCGCTGGCGGGAAAGTTCGCGCTGCCCGACAGCACGATGTACTCGAGCACCAAGAGCGGTCTGCGCGCCTTCGGCTGGGCGCTCCGCCCGGAGCTCGCGAAGCACGGCATCGACGTCTCGGTCGTCACGCCCGGCTTCATCGGCGAGGTCGGGATGTTCGCCAAGCGCAAGCGCAAGGCGCCGCCGCTCGCCGGGATCGTGCCGCCGCAGACCTACACGAAGCAGCTGCTCAGCGGCATCGCGAAGCGCAAAGGCGAGATCACGATCGCACGCCCGCAGCTGAAGGCACTTTCGGTCTTCTCGGTCTCGGCGCCGGGGATCTTCGATCGCGCGTTCCGCCGCGCCGCGCCCCAGCGCCGGCCGGCCGGAGAGTGATCGCAGATCTTCGAGTTTGTACCCGCGTACAACGCCTCGGCCAACCTGCGTCCATAGACTGCGGCCGTAAGTGGAACACAGTCAGTCAATTCTGATCGCGGGTGTTCTGCTCGCCCTCGCCATCGCGACGACGCTCGTCGCGCGCCGGGCGCGGGTGCCGGGACTGGTGCTCTTCCTCGGGCTCGGCATCCTCGTCGGCCCGGACGTCCTCGACATCGTCGATGTCGACATCGACCTCGCGCAAACTGTCGGCGTTGTCGCCCTTGCGCTGATCCTCTTCGAGGGTGGCCTCGCGTCGGGTTGGCGCGAGATCCAGCCCGTCTTCGGGGTCGGTGTCTCGCTCGCGACGATCGGAACGCTGATCACCGCCGTCCTGACCGGCCTGGGGGCGGCCTACTTCCTCGAGTACTCGACGCTGCAGGCGATGCTGATCGGCGGAATCGTCGCCAGCACCGACGGGGCGGCCGTTTTCGCGTTGCTGCGCGGATCGACGCTCCGCCGCCGCCTGGCGAGGACGCTCGAGGCCGAGGCCGGGCTGAACGACCCGGTCGCGATCCTGCTCGTGATCGGCTTCATCGAGTGGATTGAGACGCCCGGCTACGGCGTCATCAACATGGCCGAGCTGTTCTTCAAGGAAATGTTCATCGGGGCTGCGGTCGGCCTCGCGGTCGGTTTCATCGCCGTGCGCGGAATCCGCGCCGTCGGCAACATCACGACGGGTCTCTACCCGGTCGCAACCGTCGCGACGGCGGCTACGGCGTTCGGGCTCGCCCAGGTGATCCACGGCTCGGGCTTCCTCGCCGTCTTCCTCACGGGGCTGATTCTCGGAAGCGCCCGCCTGCCGGCGAAGCGCGCGATCAGCGACTTCCACGACGGCATCGCGTGGGTCAGTCAGATCTCGGTGTTCCTCGTGCTCGGACTGCTCTTCTCGGTCGACTCGCTCGGGCCGGTGTGGGAAGAGGCTCTGATCGTCACGGCGCTGCTGATGTTCGTCGCCAGGCCGGTCGCGGTCTACGTGGCGACGTTCTTCGCTCACTTCGAGTTTCGGGAAGTCGCCCTGCTGCAGTGGGCCGGAATGCGCGGGGCCGTGCCGATCGTGCTCGCGACTTTCCCGCTCAAGGAGCACATCGCCGATTCGAACGCGATCTACAACATCGTCTTCTTCGTCGTGCTCGCGTCGTCGATTCTTCAGGGTCCGACGTTCGAGTGGTTCGCCAATAGGCTCGGACTGATGACCACGCAGAAGGCGGTGGTTCCGCCGCTGATCCAGGCCGGCAACATCCGCAAGCTCGGCGCCGAGTACTTCGAGTTCCCGATTCGCGAGGGCGACGCGATCGCCGGTCACGTCGTCGCCGAGCTGCAGCTGCCGCGCGAGGCGCTCGTCAGCGTGATCGTGCGTGGAGAGGAGGCCTTGCTGCCGCGTGGATCGACGGAACTCGAGGTCGGGGACCGCCTGCAGATCCTCGTCCGCGGCTATCTCGTCAAGCGCGTCGAGGAGCTCTTCGAGCTCTGGCGCGACGGACCGATCGGCGAGGAGGAGCGCGAGTATGCCAAGCCGATCGCCGGCCGCCCGGCGATCTTCTCGGTGAAGCCGTGGCGCGAGGACGGCGACGAAGGCGATCCGCAGTCGATCGGCGGCGTGGACGTACTGCGCCGCGTGCGCACCCGGCACGACGAGCCGGGCGCGCTCGTGGTGCTCAACGACGGGCGCTTCGCCGTCACGAGCGGCGGGGTGGTCGCCACCGGCAGTCCGCGCCAGTTGCGCGGCTACGCGGTGCGGCGGATCGAGAGCGCAAAGTCCCGCGCCGAGCGGGCCTGGTGGCAGGAAGTCGCCGGCGCCGTGGCTTAGGCGCTGACGCGCTCGCGGGGGGGCACGTGGCCGACCGTCTCCAGCTTGCGAGGCTCGGCGTGCTGCTTGCCGAAGAAGCGGATCAGGTTGCGGTTCTTGCGGAAGACGCGGTACGGCGTCGACTTCAGGTAACTGCGCGCGACGAGGTTGACCTGTGCCTGGACCCACGCCGGAGGGCTCTCGACGCCCATCATCTCGCGTAGCGTCGGGTCGAGCAGGCCGGCCAGCGACTGACGGGCGAGCCATTCGCGGTTCGGCACCCACGAGGGATACCAGCGCAGCCAGTCCTCGACAAGACCCTCATAACAGCCGCGGCCGTCGGCGGTGTTGGCGTAATTCTCTCGCTCATAGGAGACCATCCAGTCGAGGAACGCTTCGCGCGACGCGACCGGCATCTCCAGGCCCATCGCATCGGCGATGCCGCACCAGAAGTTCCAGCGCGCCTGCTTGTCGACCGGCGAGAACGGGTCGACGCCGAACTGCTGGGCCAGACGGTCGGGCTCGAGCATCACGGTCGCGAGCGTGTAGAGCTTCAGTTCGTCGGGGATGATGAAACGCGAATGGATCTCTTCCATGCGCCGGATCGCGGCGCGGCCCGCCTCGCTCTTGTATCCACGGCGGTAGAACTCGGTGAAGAAGATGATCGTGTCGTTGTTGCGCCGCACCGGGTTGGTGGCGATGTCGCCGTTGCCGGAGCGGTAGAGCACCTTCGCGATCGCCGGGACGGCCGCCTGGCGGACGAACGTGACGAGGTAGATCGAGTGCGCGAAGTAGGCGTCGGCGAACAGCACGTTCGATACGAGCGCGGTGATCTCCTCATCGTCGCGGATGGGGTCGAGCGAGTCGACGTAGGCACGCATCGAGCGTCCGGTGGTCCAGTTGCTCAACATCTCGTGCGAGACTACCAATCGGTTTGGCCAGTTAGCCAGTCTGCAATGTGAACGGCACGACGCTGCCGGAGATCACCTGCCAGCGGCCGCTGTCCCACGTCCAGACGCGCAGGTAGCGATACGTGCCCTGGACGCGCTCGCCGCCGGTCTCAACGTCGAGCTCGATCAGCGCGTACGTCTCGCCCTCGTCGCCGCGAACACGGGCGTCGAGCTCGGCCTCGCGCGAGTCATGGAAGCGGATCGCCCCGCTCGCGTGCAGCTCAAGGTCGTCGGCCTTGCCGACGAGGATCCCGCCGGGGCTGACGAAGACGAGCTCGTCGTGGAGCAGCTCGCCGAGCGCCTCGACGTCGGAGGCGAGCTGCGCCGCCTGCAGTGCGCGCTCGGCGACGACGAGGGATTCGCGGTCAGGCATCGAGCTCCGCGAGCGCCTTGAACACGAGATCGTCGTGCGCCTTCGGCTGGACCTTCGGCAGGTAGGCCTCGACCTTGCCCGTCGGGCCGATGATGAAAGTGCTGCGCTGGATCCCCATGTACTTCTTGCCGTACATCGACTTCTCGACCCACTGGCCGTAACGATCGATCATCTTGTGCGACGGGTCGCCGATCAGATCGAACGGCAGCTTGTACTTCTTCTTGAAGGCTGCGAGCTTCTCGGGCTCGTCGGCCGAGACGCCGATCACCGTCACGCCGGCCTTCTTGTACGCCTTCCAGTTGTCCTTGATCGAGCATGCCTGGGTCGTACAACCGGGCGTGTCGGCCTTGGGGTAGAAGTAGAGGACGACGCGCTGGCCGGCGAGGTCGCTGAGCTTGACGGTTTCGCCGTCCTGGTTCTTGAGTGTGAAGGCCGGGGCCTTCTTTCCGATGTCTGGTGTGGGCATGGGCTTTAGGGTACGGGCATGCGGATCGCCGTCTCTTCCGACATGAATGAAGGCATCGCCGGTGTGATCGCGGCCGAGCTTGAGCGGCGTGGCCACGAAGTCTCGTTGTTCGGTGCGCTGAAAGAAGGTGACCGCAGCGACTGGGCGTGGGCCTCAGAGGCGGCGGCCCGCGAAGTCGCGGACGGTCGCGCCGACCAGGCCGTCGTCTGCTGTTGGACCGGCACCGGGGCGTCGATCGCGGCGAACAAGGTCGATGGCGTTCGTGCGGCCCTCTGCGTCGACGCAGAGACCGCCGACGGTGCGCGCAGGTGGAACGACGCCAACGTCCTTGCTCTTTCACTGCGGCTCACCGGCGAGGCCGAGCTCGGCGCGATCCTCGATGCGTGGTTTGCGGCCACACCGAGCGAAGACGCGGTCGACGCCGCGAACATCGCCCACGTCGACGAGATCTAGCGACGATCTTGTCGACTGACCACCCCTCGGGGTGGTCAATCCGCAGATTCGGCGCTAGCTGGCGGCGAGCAGGGCTACGCCGACGAGCGCGAGCACGACGCCTGCCAGTTGAGTGCGCGCGAGCCGCTCATGCAGAAACACATACGCCAGCATCACCGTCATCGCCGGATACAGCGAGCTGCAGACCGACGAGATCGCCAGTGGCCCGTGATGGGTCGACGCCGCGAACATGATGTTCGCGCTGACGTCGAAGAAGCCGACGCAGAACGGGAACAGCCACAGGCGGCCGCTGGGGCGCGGCGAGATCATCGCCGGGCGTGTCAATGCGCAGATGCCGACCGCGACGAACGCGCAGACCATCGTCGCGATCTTCAGCGAGAAGCTCGGCCAGAGAATGCTCTCCGAGGAGCTTTCGGCGATCATCGTGAAGATCGAGCCGAAGCCAACGGCCGCGACGATCGCCAGCACGATCGATATGCGGTGATCGCGCGGCGAAACCTTGCCGGCGTGGGCGTCGTCCTGCTCGCGCGAAGCGAGAATCACTCCCGTCATCACCACGACGATGCCGACCACGGCCAGCGCCGAAAGCCGCTCGCCGTTGTGGATGATCCCCCAGAAGACCGGGATCGCCGAGCCGCAGGCCGAGATCGGCGCGACGATGCTCATCGTGCCGATCGCCAGGCCGCCGTAGAACGCGGCGAGCGCGAACAGCCCGACCACCCCGGCCGCGGCACCGATCAGCAGGTCGTGCGCCGGCGGAGCGGCGTCGCCGGTGACGAGGATGACCGTGCCCGACAGCGAGATGCCGCCGAGGCTGGCGACCGCGACGACCCAGAGCACGGCGTAGCGCCGCCCGGCGAGTCCGCCGAGAAAGTCTCCCGTTCCCCAGGTGAGGCCCGATGCCAGGGCCAGTGCGATCCCCAGCATGGCTCGGTGCCTCTGGGTCTACCGGTCTGTGACGGCGTCGGCGGCGACCGTGTTGCCGCGCAGCTCAGCGCCCTCGATCGCGCCGGCGACGCTGCCTGCCTTGTCGCTCGGCACGCGCATCAGCGTGTAGCGGCTGAGCACGCGCACGCGGCGTACGTCGCTGCCTGTGAGGTCGCTCTTCGAGGTGACGAGCTCGATCGCGTCGGCCGGTTCGACGCCACTCGACGCTCCGCCCTTCAGGATCAGCAGGCTGAAGTCGCCGTCGAGCTCCTTCTGGTCGGGCTTGGTGTGGCGCGGGCGGCGCAGTTCGGGCTCCGCGGCCGGGGCATCCGGCTCTGCCGCGGGCTCGGGGTCTGGCTCTGCCTCTGCCTTTGCCTCTGCCTCGGTTGCCTCCGCAGCGGGCTCTTCTGCCGCCGGCTCGGGGGCACCCCAGCTGAACTCCGTCTTCGGTTCTTCGTCGGCCGAGCGGTCGGGGATCACTCCCGCGGTCGGTTCGGCTTCGGCGACCGGCTCGGCTTCGGCCGGCTCGTCGGCAGTCGGCGGCGCCGGCGGCTCGGTCACCTCGGGGGCCGCGTTGACATCGGACGGGGCAGGCGAACCCCACGTGAAGCCGGTCGACTCCGGCTCGGCGTCGTCGCTCGGGGCGGAATCAACGTCCGCGACCGGCACTTCGACTTCGGTCGCGGCCTCCTCGGCCACCTCGTCTGTCGTGCGAGCTTCCGCTTCCTCGACGATCGCGACCTCTTCGGCCACAGTCTCGGTCGGCTCGGCAGCCGGCGTTTCAGCCTCTTCGCCTCGCGCGCGCCGCTTACGCGGTGTGCGCTCGCCGGCGTCGGCCGTGTCGTCGGACTTTGCGGGCTTCGCGGCCGGCTTGCCGGCGTTCTTGGCGTCCCACTCGGGCACCTCGACGTTGATGTGCTTCTCGATCGCCTTGAACTCTTCCTTGTCGCGCGGCTCGACCAGCGTGATCGCGCGGCCGCCGCGTCCGGCACGGCCGGTGCGGCCGATGCGGTGGGTGTAGATCTCGGCCGAGTTCGGCAGGTCGTAGTTGATCACGTGGGTGACGTTCTGCACGTCGAGGCCACGGGCGGCGATGTCGGTCGCCACCAGCACCGGCACGCGGTTGTCCTTGAACGCGATCATCACGCCGTCGCGCGATCCCTGCGACATGTCGCCGTGCAGCGCACGCACGCGCAGGTTGGGCTTGCGGCGGTCGAGGTCGCGGGCGAGCCGGTCGACGCCGATCTTGGTGCGGGCGAAGATGATCGCCTGCGTCGGGCGCTCGGCTTCGAGCACCTTGATGATGTCGTCGACCTTGTTGTTACGGGTCGTTGCGAGCTGGAAGTGTTCGACGGTGTCGATCGTCAGCGTCGGGGCCTTGACGCGGATCGTCACCGGGTCGTGCAGCTGCTCGGCGGCGAGCTTGGCGATCGCCGGCGGCATCGTGGCGGAGAACAGCGCCGTCTGGCGGCCGCGCGGGCACTTGTTGAGGATCACCTCGACGTCCTCGAGGAATCCGAGGTCGAGCATCTCGTCGGCCTCGTCGAGCACGACGAAGCGGGCGTCGTGGAACATCAGCGCGTGGCGCGAGTGCAGGTCGAGCACGCGCCCGACCGTTCCGACGACCACCTGAGGGCCGGCCTTGAGGCGGTCCATCTGCTGGCGGATCGGGGCCCCGCCGAAGGTGGCGAGCACGTCGATGCCCGCGACGGCGCCGTAGGCGCGCAGCGACTGCGCAACCTGGATGCACAGCTCACGCGTCGGCGTGAGGATCACCGCCTGCACCTCGCGGCGCTCGGGGATGATCGACTGCAGCATCGGCAGGCCGAAAGCAGCGGTCTTGCCGGTGCCGGTCTGGGCCTGTCCGATCACGTCGGAGCCCTTCAGCAGTTCAGGAATCGCCTGTTCCTGAATCGGTGTCGGCTCTGTGTAACCGACTTTTTCAAGGGCGTCGACGAATTCTTGCTTCAGGCCCAAATCTTTGAACTTGCTCATATGACAGGCAGGGTATCTGGCTAGGATCCCCCGCCTATGAGCCTCGCAGTAGTTGGATCCATCGCCTTTGACGCCGTGAAAACCCCGTTCGGAGAGCGCGAGCGCATGCTCGGCGGCTCGGCCGTGCACTTTTCGCTCGCGTCCAGCTTCTTCACCGACGTCCACGTCTTCGGACCCGTGGGCGAAGACTTCGGGGATGACGAGTACACGATCCTCCAGGACCGCGGCGTCAACACCGACGGGATCGAGCAGATCCCGGGTGGCAAGACCTTCTTCTGGAAGGGCCATTACGAGTTCGATCTCAACACCGCGCACACCGATGACACCCAGCTGAACGTCTTCGAGACGTTCGAGCCGAAGCTCAATGACGCCGCCACCAGCGCCGACGTTGTGTTCCTCGCGAACATCGAGCCCGGCCTGCAGCGCGCGGTGCGCGAGCAGTGCCCCGACGCCAAGTTCGTCGCGCTCGACAGCATGAATCTCTGGATCGACATCGCCAAGGACTCGCTGATCGAAACGATCAAGGGTGTCGACGCCGTGTTCATGAACGACGCCGAGATCCGCCAGCTGACCGGCCAGAGCAACCTGATCAAGGCTGCACGCGAGGTGCTTGCACTCGGCCCGACGCTGGTGATTGCCAAGCAGGGCGAGTACGGCGCGGCGCTGATCACCGAGACCGGCTTCTTTGCGCTTCCCGCCTACCCGCTTGAGGACGTCGTCGACCCGACGGGAGCCGGCGACTCGTTCGCCGGCGGTTTCCTCGGCTACGTCTCGCAGCACCTTGCGGAGTACGGCTCGCTCGACGAGGTCGCGCTGCGCCGCGCGATGACCTGCGGCTCGACTATGGCCTCGTTCAACGTCGAGAACTTCGGCACCGAGCGCGTCCGCGCGCTTACCGCCGACGAGATCACGGACCGCCTCGAGGGCTTCCGCTCGATCACTCAGTTCGACGCAGTCGTCGCCTCCTTCCGCTGACCGTTAAAATCACACCGTGGATTTCCTTCTGATCTTCATGGTGCTGGTCGGCGTCAAGCTGCCTCTGATCCTCGTGGGCTGGATCGTCTACAAGGCGATCAACGACGTCCCCGAGATCGAGATCGAGGACGAGGGCGGTGGATTCGACCGCGACGACTACGAGCCCGGTCCGCGCAGGCGCGGTCCACACGGCGGCCCGGCGGCAACGCGCAAGCCGCGCAGGCGCGACAAGGGCCACGACGAGAGCGAGCCCGGCGTCCGTCGCGGCACCGGCGTCAACGCGTAGTAACCTTCGCGCCGATGATTCTCGCCAGCAGCTTCTTCACCCCGTACTACTTCCTCGCCGTCGGCTTCGGCGCCTTCGCCGTGATCGTCTCGCTGATCGGCATGAAGAGTCCCGAGAGCTTCCCCGGGAAGTTCAGCGGCCTCGTCGTCCTGATCGGCGTGATCTTCGGCGTCGCCACCTTCGCCTTTGTCTGGCGCGGCGGCGAGAAGGAAGTCGATCACCGCAACGCCGAGGGCGGCGAGAGCAAGAAGGACGAGGGCGCTTCGCGCTCCGTCAACCCGCTGCCGGCCGGCCTCGTCAAGAACGCGTAGCGGCGCCCGCGGCGCCGTTCACGAGCGGCAAGAGGTAGCGCCGCGCGAAATCGGCCGCGTCACTTTCGCTTGTCAGTCGGCCCGTCGTCTCGGGCGACTCGGCGATCGAGATCGTGATCCGGCTGAGCAGTTCGCCGACCACTTCGGCGTCGAACTGACCGATTTCGAGCTGTCCGCGCTCCACCGCGCGATTCAGCCGTGCGACGCAGAGATCGCGAGCGTGGGCGATCGCGTCCGACGACTGCAACGTAGAGCGCATGATCTGGGTGTCGTTGATGGCGAATACCGCGCGGAAGACGGGGTGGGTGCGGAGCGCCGCGAGCGCCTGGGCGAACGACGCGGCGAATCGGTCCTCAAAACTCGCGTCGCCATCGAGAGCGCCGTCGATGCGATCAAAGATTGCGTCGAGTTCGCGCGTCGTCCACGCTCGGATCAGGTCGTCCTTGCTCGCGAAATAGCGATACAGGCTCGCGCGCGAGACATTCGCCCGGGCAGCGATCTCGCCCATGCGGATGCGCTCGGGCCCAACCCGTGCGGCCTCTTGGCCGGTTACTTCGAGAATCCGTTCGGTGACCTCGCGCCGCGCCGCGGAGCGGTCTGAAATGGCCGAACTCTCCACTGTGTGCGTAGGTGGAATCGCCATGTGTCATGGGCGTACTACCCGCTGAAGCGAACTTTCGACCATTGTCGACCCGGGAAAGCGGTTTGCTGGTACATAATCTCTTTGAAAACGCATTCAAGATCTTTAGGAGCAGACCGACAGATGGCTGACGATCAGGTTCAGGTAGCCGAACCTCCCGCGACCGAAGCGGCAGGCGGGCAGGCGACCTTCACGGACGAGCGCACCGGCAAGAGCGAACGGCTCGACATCACCGACGGCACGATTCGCGCCTCCGAACTGCGTCAGTTCAAGACGGACCCCGAGGACTTCGGCCTCATGACGTACGACCCGGCGTACACGAACACCGCTTCTTGTCGCAGCGCGATCACTTACATCGATGGCGACAACGGGATCCTCCAGCACCGCGGCTACTCGATCGAGCAGCTCTGCGAACACGCCACTTACCTCGAGGTCGCCTACCTCCTGATCCACGGCGAGCTGCCGACGACGGCGCAGCTCGAGGAGTGGGAGTACGAGATCACAATGCACACGTTCGTGCACGAGAACCTCAAGGTCTTCGTGCAGGGCTTCCGTTACGACGCGCACCCGATGGGGATGCTGCTCGCGACGGTCGGCGCGCTCTCGACCTTCTACCCGGACGCCAAGCGCATCGGCGACCCGGAGGAGCGCCGCATGGCGGCGATCCGCCTGATCGCCAAGATGCCGACGCTGGCCGGCTTCGCCTACCGCCACAGCATGGGGATGCCGTACGTCTACCCCGACAACGACCTCGACTACGCCGGCAACTTCCTGCAGATGCTGTTCAAGATGACCGAGCTCAAGTACGAGCCCGATCCGCGCCTCTCGAAGGCGCTCGACGCGTTGTTCATCCTGCACGCCGACCACGAGCAGAACTGCTCGACCGCGGCCGTCCGCGCCGTCGGCTCGAGCCAGGTCGACCCGTATTCGGCCGTTGCCGCCGGCGTCGCCGCGCTCTACGGCCCGCTGCACGGCGGCGCCAACGAGGCCGTCCTGCGCATGCTCCAGCGGATCAAGACGACCGAGGCGATCCCCGAGTTCCTTGAAAGCGTGAAGGCCGGCAACGAGCGCCTGATGGGCTTCGGCCACCGCGTCTACAAGAACTACGACCCCCGCGCCCGGATCATCAAGAAGCACGTCGACGAAGTGCTCGAGGTGACCGGCACCGACAATCCGTTGCTCGACATCGCCGTCGAGCTCGAGAAGCGCGCGCTTGACGACGAGTACTTCACCTCGCGCAAGCTCTATCCGAACGTCGACTTCTACTCCGGCCTGATCTACGAGGCGCTCAACATCCCGCGAGCGATGTTCACGGTGATGTTCGCGATCCCGCGCACTTCCGGCTGGATCGCGCAGTGGCTCGAGATGCTCGACGACCCGGAGACGAAGATCGCGCGCCCGCGCCAGATCTACACCGGTCACCGGGACCGCGACTTCCTCGAGGGTCGCAAAGCGGTCGGCCGCTGAGCCGCTGAGCTACAAACTCAAAGTCCGCGTCACCGGCAAGGTGGCGAAGTTCGAGTTCGCGAGCGAGGATGAGCTGTTCGCAAAGGTCGCCGAGGAGCTCGACTCGCAGGTTGCCGACGCCCGCGCGCTGGAGGGCAAGGGCCAGGCCTCGCCGCTCAGGAACTACGAGGCGATCGAGATCGTCCACTCGCGCATCGAGGTGGCGGTCGGCGGAACGTTCTCCAAACGCAAGGGCGGGATCGACGTGCGCCGTGACGGATCGTCGGAGGCGTGGCTCGGCGGTGCGAGCAAGCAGTTGATTGAGCCGCGACCCGGTGAGGATCTGGTCGCCGCGCTGCGCCGCGAAATAGACTCAGGGGCATGAACGAGAAGATCAATTTCTCAAAGGTCGACTTCCCCGCGGACGCCGACCCGAACGCCGCAGAGTCGATCGAGGTGTACGTCAACGGCGTCGTCCAGGAGGCCGGCAAGGACTACGACGTTGCCCCGGCCGACCGCACGATCTACTTCCACAAGCCGATCCGCAAAGAGGAGAAGCTCTCGGGCTTCCGCTGGCTCGTGATGTTCATCGGCATCGCCGGCAGCTACAAGCAGAACGACTCCGTCGACGTCGTCTGCCGCACGACGAGCGGTGAGCGCAAGCACCATGTCAACCTGCCGATCGACGTGCTCCAGGAGCCGACCGAGGAGCAGAAGGGCATGCTGATGGGCTCGTACTCACCCGGCGGCTGACGATGGCGCGAATCGACCAGATCATCGCGGACTCGTCCGAGCCCGTTTTTTCGTTCGAGTTCTTTCCGCCGAAGACGGACGAGGGCGTCTCGAACCTTTACGAAACCGTCTCCAAGCTTCGCGAGCTCGAGCCGGCGTTCGTCTCGGTCACCTACGGAGCCGGCGGCTCGACCCGCGACCGAACGATTGCGATCGTCGGCCGGATCAAGAACGAGCTCGGAATCGAGGCGATGGCGCACTTCACCTGCGTCGGCGCGACCGTCGACGAGCTGCGCGAGACGCTCGACGCGATCACGGCCGTCGGCGTCGAAAACATCATCGCGCTGCGCGGCGACCCGCCGCAGGGCGAAGAGACTTTCACGCGTACCGAGGGCGGCCTCGGCAACGCCGACGAGCTGACCGAGCTGATCAGCGGCGGCTACGACGTCTGCATCGCCGGCGCCTGTTACCCCGAGGTCCACCCGGAGGCCGTCAGCGCCGAGGACGACCTGGCCCACGCCAAACAGAAGGTCGACAACGGGGCGAGCTTCCTCGTGACGCAGCTGTTCTTCGACAACGACGCCTACTTCGACTACGTCGACCGCGCCCGCGCGGCCGGCATCGACGTGCCGATCATTCCCGGCATCATGCCGATCGGCGGCTACGAGCAGATCAAGCGCTTCACCAGCATGTGCGGCGCGACCATTCCCGAGCGGCTGATGGCCGAGCTGGAGGCGCGCAAGGACGATCCCGAGGCCGTCACCGACCTCGGCGTCGCCTACGCCACGTTGCAGTGCGCCGACCTACTCGCCCGCGGCGCCCCGGGCATCCACTTCTACACCCTGAACAAGTCGCCCGCGACCAGCGCGATCCTCTCATCGCTGAAGGCCGCACGGCCGTGGGCGCGCGCTACGGCTTCCATTTGACGCTGCAGCCGACCGGCTTGGTCTCTGCCGGGGTCGGCGCGTCGCCGGAGAGCGCCGCGTCGAGTGCGCCGCGCAGCCAGCGGGCGTCCTGCGAGTCGTCCTCGTAGTCGCCGTCCGGCGCGCCGCGATAGATCAGCTCGTTGTCGGCGTTGAAGACGAAGACGTCGGGCGTAGTGAGTGCGCCGTACCTGCTGGCGACGTCCTGCGACTCGTCGCGCAGGTAGGGGAAAGGCCAGGGGTTTTCCGTGACGCGCTGTTTCATCGCTTCGAACGAGTCGGCCGGCTTGAGGTTGGCGTCGTTCGGGTTGATCGCGAAGAAGTTCACCCCGCGTCCGGCATAGTCGCGGCCGACGTCGAGCAGGCGGCCTTCCCAGGCAAGGGCGTATGGGCAGTGGTTGCAGGTGAAGATCACGACGCTGGCCGCTCCGGGGGCGTAAGAGTGGTCCGAGCCGTCGGCGCCTGGGAGCGTGAACTCCGGGGCGCTGTCGCCGAGGTGCAGGGTCATTCCGGTCCTTTCTGTGCCGACGCGTAGGCGGCGACGGCATCGCTCAGTGTTTGCGGGTCGGGCAGCGGAGACACCCGGCCGTCCCTGTGGTGATAGACGCGGCAGTCGAGTCCGTACGGCTCATTACCCGGATCGACGATGTCCCTCTCATCGATGCGGATCGTCGGCGAGCCGATGAAGCGCCGGTTCTGCGCGTCGCTTTCCGTGTGGAGTTCGCTGATCTGCAGGTGGTCGCGCTCGATGCCCTGCTCATCCATCAGCTGGATCAGGTCACCGAGCGCGCGCTCGTGCGACGGGCATCCCTCCCAGAAGAGAAACTCAATCACAGCCCCGCGAAGGGGCTGCGCTCCGGCGTCACGGGTGCCACGAGCGGCTGCTCTTCGGGTGTCTCAAGCGGAATCTGCTCGGGCGCTTCGATGAACTCCTGCAGGGCGTCTTCGATTCCCTTCGCCGATCCCTCGCACTGAATGCGGAAGCGTTCCGGCTGGATGTCGTCGGCCGCGACGACCGGCACGCCGTTGACGTCGTCCCAGTCGAAACGCTCCTTGTCGAAGTGGCTGACGAGGATCGCTTGCGCCGGCATCGGGCAGGAGGCGTCGTGGTGGGCGAGCCCGTTGACGATGTTCTCAAGCATTTTCGCCTCGAGCGACATGCCAATCATCCTAGGGCAGCCCGCGCAGCTATTCGACCACGTAGTCGTACGACTGAGCGACGCCGCCCGACTTCCATGTCACACGAGCGGAACTCTTGGAAGTGGCCTTGATGCGCAACTTCTTGAGCTCTGAGCTTGTCGTCGACGGGTCCAGCTGCCGCGAGACGTAGCCGGTGTAGCCGAAGCGCGGCATGCCGACCACGTGAAGTGTCGGGACCCCGTCGATGATCGAGCCGGTGGCGATCACGCAGTTTGTCGAGAGGCCAAAGCCCTTGACGCTGACCTTGTCGCCGGACCCACCGATCGCGGCCGAAAACGTCTGGCGCACCTTGCCGGGCTTGAAGAAGCTGTAGTCGATCATCTGCACCCGCGTGCCGTCGAAGCTGTCGACGGTCTGGAAGGCGGCGCACTTCTTACGTACGACCTTCAGCTTGCTCGCCTTCGCCTTCGAGCCAGCTGCGACCACGCCCCAGAACTTCGGCGACTCGCTGCAGAAGACGAAGTTGTACTGACGCTTGCTCCAGTAGAGGAAGAACTTGGCGCTCTTGTTCTTGAGCTTGAGCTTTCCGCTGGCGGCCTTGGCCTGCTTCTTGCAGTAGGCGCCGGTCTTGGCGATATTTGCGTCGTTCGACGGGGCGGCGGACGCGAGTCCGGCGAGGGCAATGGCCGCGGTCACGGCCGCCAGGGCGATGATGGCGAGTTTTGAGTGCATCCCGAGATCTTAGAAGCCTCACTAAAAGGTCGTCAGGCGACGCGGTCGGCCAGCTCGCCGCGCTGCTCGTGCTGCTTGCGCAGACGCAGCTCGCCGAGCTCGACGGGGTCGCCGCCGATCGCGATCGCGTGCTCGCAAGCGGCGACGCAGTCGGCGATGTTGCCGGTGCGGTCGAGGCCGTGGGCGATCGCCGTCCAGACTTCGGCCGAGCTGTCGTCGATCCGCTGCGCGGTGCGGGCGCACTCGAGTGCCGCGACCTCGTCGCCGAGCAGGTGGTTGGCGAGGCCGAGATCGAGCAGCGTGTCGACGTCCACCTCCGGCGAACGGCGGGCGCGGGTGAGGGCCTCGCGTGCGGCCTCTGGCTGGAGCAGCCTCAGACGCAGCGCTCCGAGCCGCGCCCAGGCCGCGCCGTCGCGCGGGTTGGTCGCGCACTCGCGCTCTGAGGCCTCAGCCGCCAGCTCGTGCAGGCCCATCTCGTTGTAGAGGCGCGCGGCGTAGCGGTGCGGTGCCGGACGGCCGGGCTCGACGCGCGCCCAGCTGCGGACGCTGCGCGCGGCGGCCTCCATGTCCCCGGCCTGCCAGAAGGCGACCGTCATCAGGCGGTGGACTGTCGGGTCGTTCTCGTCGGCGTCCCGGGCGAAGATCAGGCGCTCGGCCGCCAGCGCGTAGTCGCCCTCGGCCATCGCGTGCTCGGCTGACAGCAGGAAGCGGCGGGCTCGGTCCTTGGCCTCGTCGGGCTTGCCGAACTCGACGAAGTCGAGCGTGCCGGCAGGAACCGTGCGCACGCCGACCTCGAAGTCGACACGCGCCCACTGCTGGACGTTGTCGCCCTCACCGGTGAAGTAGATGCCGAGGATGCTGCCGACGCCCCACTCGGGGTACGCGTTGCAGCGGGCGTAGCGGTAGACGACGGAGTGGTCGGGAACCTGCGAGTGGAACGGGTCGTTCTTCTGGCGGTCGGCGTTCTGTTCGCGCTCGCGCTGCTGCTGCTCGTAGGCGCGGCGGCCTTCTTCGGCGCGGCGCTTGCGTGCGGCCTCGGCGCTGGCGCGCAGGGCGTTCGCCGTGATTGCGCCCTTCGGCATCGTCACGAGCAGCGACTCGAGGTCGTCGGCGGCCTTGTTCAGGACCTTCAGGTGGTCCTCGTGGGCCTGGCGCTTGCCGGGGGGAGCGATGTCCGGGTGCCAGCGCTTGGCCATCTTTTTGCGGGCCTGCTGGACGTCTTCCAGACCGAACGGAGCCTCGAGCTCGAGCAGCATTGACAGCTGTTCGATGTCGAGGATTACCGAGTTCGGAGCGCTCATAAGAGAGTGATTTTACTCTCGGGCCTGCCCTCGGGGGTCGTAGGTAGGCTTGCGCTTGCAATGAGCGTCCACTCGATCGGATCCGCCGGCCCGCAGCCACCCGTACCTCACAAGGACCGCCGCGTCGCGCTCGTCGCCGGCGGCGCCGGAGGTATCGGCGTGGAAGTCGCGAAGGAGTTGCTGCTCGACAACATGGCCGTCGCGATCGCCGACGTCGATCCGCAGAAGGCCGCTTCCGCGGCCGGCGACCTGACCAATCAGGTCAGCGGCGCTGAAATCATCTGGGTCGACATGAATGTCACCGAGCAGTCCTCGGTCGTGCGGGCCGTGAACGAGGTGCAGCAGCGCCTCGGGCCGATCGACGCGCTGATCAACTCGGCCGGCTGGAACCACGCGCTGCCTCTCCTCAAGACCGACGAGGCCTACTGGAAGCAGGTCATCGACACGAATTTGATCGGCGGCATCCGCCTCACTCACGCAGTGCTCGGCGGGATGATCGAACGCGGCTACGGCCGCATCGTCCAGATCGCCGGCGAGGCCGGCCGCACCGGCGTCGCCGAGCAGTCGCTGATGAGCGCCGCGAACGGCGGCACGATCGCCTTCGTCAAGGCGATGGCCCGCGAGGTGCTCGACAAGGGCGTCACAGTCAACTGCCTCTCGCCCGGGCCGACCGCGACGCCGATGCTCGACCAGATGATCCAGTGGGCAGACGACGCCGCCCACATGGTCGCCTCGCTGCGCGGCGCCGTCCCGATGGGACGCCTCGGCACCCCCGCCGACATCGCGCCGGTCGTCGCCTTCCTCGCTTCGGAGGGCGCCGGCTTCGTCACCGGACAGACCATCTCGGTCTCCGGCGGCATGACGATGGTCTAGGCGTCACCGGGGCACATGCGGCCCGACGCGCGACCACCGGACCTCGGCGCGAAATTCCTTGCGTCGGCGAGTACGCCGTGCCATGAACTGGTCGTACGGCAGCAGCCGCTCGGCCGGCAGGATCGTCAACGCTGGGACATGATCGTCGCCGACCGACGCGGCCGGCATGAGCGCAAGTTCGAGGTCGTGGCCGGTGGCACCGATGATCCGCAGGATCACCGAAAAGGACGGCACCCTCTTCCCGGTCTCCCATCGCGAGATCTCGGCTTGGGATGATCCGATGATCGTCGCGAGATCTTGCTGCGTCAGAAACGCACGCAGTCGCGCCTCACGAATCAACTCACCTGGACTCGAGCCGCGGAGCGCGGTCTTGCGGAGCGCAGTCAGCCGGCGCTCGGTCGGCGAGGTCTGACCGATCCCGAGTGCGCCCAGCGCGTTGACTCTTTCGTTGTGCGCCCGAATCTCCAGGACAGACCGCTCCTCGACCCAGTCCTCAGCGGCTTCGTCGGTCAGATCCGGCCCAGTACGAAGCGGATCGGGCGGGCGGGGGTCCAAACCATCCCACCGACCCCTCAGCCGTCTCATGTTCGAAGCGTCATCTTCCATGCCGGATCGAACATACGAGCACCGAGGGGTCTGGTGAGGGGCGTCGACCCAGTTGGTACGGACTCCTTTGGAGTTCGTGGCAACGTCGTGACCGTGGTCACGCTTTCGTTGCATGCGACGGACTGCTTCGGTCGATCAGGCGCCGCCGGTCTTGATGACCGGGGAGTGCTGGGCGACCATGGGGAGCTCGAAGCCCAAGGGCTCGGCGGCCTCCTGGAAGATCGGCAGCTCGACCGGGGTCAGGGAGATGATCCCGCGCGCGGCGCTGCGGATCGCCTGGGCCGCCGGGTTGTCTGGGTCGGCGACGACCAGCGGGACGCCGGCGTCGGCCTGCTCGCGCAGCGGCTCGCTCAAAGGCGCCTTGCCGAGCAACGGCACGTCGAGCTCGTCGGCCAGCTCCTGGCCGCCGCCCTCGCCGAAGATCGTGAAGCGCTCGCCGTCCGGGGTCGTGAAACCGCTCATGTTTTCGATCACACCGATCACCTCGATGTTGACTTTCTTGGACATGTCGGCCGAACGCTTGGCAACCGTCTGGGCAGCCGGCTGCGGCGTCGTGACGATCACGAACTTGCTCTGCGGCAGCAGCTGGGCCAGCGTCATCGAGACGTCGCCGGTGCCCGGGGGCAGGTCGAGCAGCAGGTAGTCGAGCTCACCCCACTCGACGTCTTCGAGGAACTGCTGGATCGCCTTGTGCAGCATCGCGCCGCGCCAGACGACGGCCGCGTTGTCCTCGATGAAGAAACCGATCGACATCACCTTCAGGCCGCCGGCGGCGTCGACAGGCAGGATCTTCTGCTTGTCGTTGACCTTCGGGCGCTGATTGACGCCGAGCATGCGCGGGATCGAGTAGCCGTAGACGTCGCAGTCGACGACGGCGACCTTGTTGCCCTCGAGTGCCAGCGCAGCCGCGAGGTTGGCGGTCATCGTCGACTTGCCGACGCCGCCCTTGCCGGAGCCGACGCAGATCACGTTGCGTACCTGTGCGAGTGCCCCTTCGGGCAGCGCGCCGCGACCGAGCTTTGAACGCAGGTCGGCCTTCTCGGAATCTGAGAGCACGTCGAAGCCGACGTTGACGACCTCTACGCCGTCGAGGCGGCCGGCGCTCTCGGCGACTCCCTGCTGGAAGTGGGAGCGGACCGGGCAGCCGGGGGTGGTCAGCGAGATGACGATGTCCACGACGCCGTCGTCCTTGATGTCGACTGAGCGGACCATTCCGAGATCGACGATCGAGCGGCGCAGCTCGGGGTCGATCACGGTCCGCAGGGATTCGCGGATCTCTTCTTCAGTGGGCATGGGGGCGGTCTCAGGCATGCCGGGATTATCGCAGGCGAACCCGCCTCAACGGACTGCAGTCCGTTACTGGCCGGTCGTCAGCCGGCGTGACGTGCGCGGCGCGAGCAGGGGGTGCAGTGCGCCTCGTAGCCGTGCGGGAAGATCTGCACGGTCAGCTTCGCGCCGCATTCGCTGCAGCGGCGGTTGACGTCGTATTCGCGCGAAGCGTCGAGCTCGGCGCGGGCTTCTTCGATTCGCTTGACGGTGAGGGCTTCGGCCTCTCGCGTCAGCTGTCCGTCTTCAAACATTGGGGGTGTTTGCTTCCTTGACTCAGATGACTTTCGAGACTGCCTTGATCGGCATCTTCAGTTCTTCGAGCATGTCGAGGTCATTTCCTACATTCTGCCCGAGCGTGGTCAGGTAGTTGCCGGTGATCAGCGCGTTCACTCCGGCCTTCATGCCCATCGCCGTCAGGTCGCCGAGCGTGACCTCGCGGCCGCCGGCGTAGCGGATCATCGTCGACGGCATGATCAGGCGGAACAGCGCGATCGTGCGGATCGCCTCAGTCGGCGAGACGAGCTCGCGGTCCTCCATCGGAGTGCCGGGGCGCGGGTTCAGGAAGTTCATCGGCACCTCGTGCGGCTCGAGTGCGGCCAGCTGGAAGGCGAACTCGATGCGCTGCTCGCGCGTCTCGCCGAGGCCGATGATCCCACCGGAGCAGAGCTCCATGCCGGTCTCGCGCACGAGCTCGCAGGTGCGCATGCGGTCCTCCCAGGAGTGCGTGGTGCAGACCTCCGGGAAGTAGCTACGAGCGGCTTCGAGGTTGTGGTTGTAGCGGTGGACGCCGTTGTCGGCGAGCTCCTTGGCCTGCTCCTCGGTGAGGATGCCGAGCGACGCCGCCACTTCAAGGCCGGGGACGTTCTCGTGCACGAGCTTCGTGCACTCGATCACGTGATCCATCAGGCGACGGTCCGGTCCGCGCACGGCGTAGACGATGCAGAACTCGGTGGCGCCGGTCTCGGCAGTCGCCTCGGCCGCGGCGAGCAGCTGCTCGGGCGGAATGAAGCCGGTCGGCGCGACCTCGCTGCCGAACACGCTCGACTGCGAGCAGAAGTTGCAGTCCTCGGGGCAGCCGCCGGTCTTGCCGGAGATGATCGACTCCACTTCGACCGACTCGCCGCAGTAGTCGAGGCGCACACGGTGCGCGATGTCGGCGAGGTGCCCGAGCTGGTCGTCGGGCAGGTTCTGAATCTCGATCGCCTCTTCGAACGTGATCTTCTCGCGGTCGACGAGCAGTTTGTGCTCGACGGCCTTGAGGATCGGCGCGACCTCGGCCGCGGGTTCTACGAGCGTGGAGGAGGCTTCAGGAGGAGTCATGGCAGCGAGTTTACGACTTCGTCAGGTCGGCGAAGGCCTGGAACAGAGGCACCAGTTCGCCGCTCTGGACCTGCGCGTCGATCTCGGCTGCGAGGTCGGCGCGCATCGCCTGCTTGGTCAGGGTGTAGGCGAACGAGCTCAGGCCGGCGGCGCGTCCGGCGACCTCGGCCACGCGTGCGTCGAACTCCGAAGCCGGCACCAACTCGTCGAGGTAGCCGAGTTCGTACGCGCGCTGGGGCGCGAACGTCTCGCCGTGCAGCAGGCCGCCCGAGAAGGCCGGCGCGGTCAGGTGCGCTTGGGCGAGCTTCATCGCGAAGCCGCCGAAGGGGATTCCGATCCCGACTTCGTTCAGTCCCGTCTTGTAGGAACCTTCGACTGCGACCGAGCGGTCGCAGGCGAGCAGGATGATCGCGCCGCCGGCGATCGCGTGTCCGGTGACGGCAGCGATCACCGGCTTCGGGAAAATGAAGATGCGGTGCGCGAGCCGGGCCATGTTCGGACCGATCGTCCCGAGCTCGTCGCGATCGATTTCCTGCATCCATTTGAGGTCCATCCCCGCCGAGAAGAATCCGTCGCGGCCGCGGATCACGACCGCGCCGACGGCGTCATCCGACTCAGCGCCGTCCAGCAGTTCGAAGAACGCGTTGAAGACTTCGGTGGTGAGCGTGTTGGCGCCGCCGTCGTCGAAGGCGATCGTCGCGACGCCCTCCGAGACGGAATATGTGATCGATACTGGGGTCATGGGGCAGCAGATTAGCCCCGATCGGTTCACAAATCGGGCGCAAAATGACTTGCGGCCGGTTGGATTATTGACAACCCGGGAAGGATTCAAAGCCGCAAAACTGAGCGGTTTCTACCTCGCAAGGGGTAAGCATCGGGTGCTCCGGACTCGAACATATGTCCACCCCTTTTAAGAGGGCACAAGCAATGCGCGCTGATTCCCGATAACTGCCCCAGGCCCCCCGCCAGACCCCGCGCGTCAAGCGCAGCTTCTCGTGACCAAAAACTCTCCACTGAACAATTCCCGCATCGAAGACTTCGGACTCGTCGCCGACCACGATCTCGTGCGCCGGATCGCGATCGCGATGCTGGCCTTCGGCGGCGCGATCGAGATCATGTATTCGATTGCCTTCGCCACGCCTGACTGGACCGATGCCGCGGCCGTCGGTCTCGTCGTTCTGGCGACGGCATGGGTCCTGATGGTGCGCTGGGACCGCAGTTCGCCGCGAATGATCGTTCCACCGATCCTGATGGGTGTGGTTGCCGTCGCTCTGATCGCGAGCGGCGACGGAGTCGCGGTCGGACTCTCGTTCCTGTTCCTGCCCGCCGCTGTGGTGATGATCTTCTTCTGGAACGACCTGCTCGTGAAGCTTGCGGTGATGGTTCCGCTGTCGATCGTCTACGTCGGCGTGCCGGCGATCTGGGGCAGCAAAGACACGCTGATCGAGGCGATCGCCACGCTCCCGTTGCTGCTGATCATGAGCTTCGTGCTCGGCGCGCTCTTCCATCGCTTCCGCAGAGCATCGATCGAGCAGGCCCGTTTCCGTGGCACGATCACCGCGCTGCTGATGGCGCTCGACGCGCGCGACGACTACACCGCCGAGCACTCGTCCGAGGTTCTCTCGCTGGTCATGGCGGTTTCCGAGGACGTCGGACTCGACGCCAAGGAGACCCTTCACGTCGCCGACGTCGCGCTGCTGCACGACATCGGCAAGATTGGTATCCCGAACGAGATCCTCGACAAGCCAAGCGCCCTCGACGACGCGGAGTGGGAGGTCATGCGCCGCCATCCGCTGATCGGCGAGCGCATCCTCAATGAGGTCCCCGGTTTCGAGGTCGTCGCCAACGCCGTCCGTCACGAGCACGAGCGGTGGGACGGCTCTGGCTACCCCGACGGACTGAAGGGCGAGCAGATCCCGATGGCCAGCCGCATCGTGCTCGCCTGCGACGCCTACCACGCGATGACTTCCGACCGGCCTTACCGTGAAGCACTCAGCGATGCCCAGGCGCGCGAGCAGCTCAAGAGCAACTCCGGCACCCAGTTCGACCCGCAGATCGTTGAAGCGCTGCTCGCCGCGCTCGATGCCCGCGAACCGGCTGAGCATGAGCCGACGCGGGGTTGGCGGGAGACTGTCGGCGACGGCGTCACGAGCAACCTGCGTTCTTTGCAGCGGGGAGCGGCGTCGCTGTGAGCAGCTTCAGCTACGGCAGACTGCCGAACACCCAGCGCCGCGAGGCAGAGGATGTCCGTCGTGAGTACACGTTGATGTGCCAGGCGATGGCGCTGATCTTTCTCAGCGGCGCCGGCTTCATCGTGCTGTGGGCCGCCATGCTCAACGAGTTCGACGTGATCACCTTCACGGCCGGCGCTTTCTGCCTGTTCGCCGGTTTCTACGGTTTCGTACTGGCGCGCTACGAGCCGGTCGGAAAACGCGTTTTCCTGATCCCGCTCGCGTTCGGTACGTTGATCCAGGTCGGGCTCACCGTGCACTTCGACCAGACCACGACCGGCATGTTCCTGCTGCTACCCGGGACCTTTCTCGCCGTCTTTTTCTGGAACGACAAGCCCGCGATCATCGGCGGCATGACGCTGCTCACGGCAGCCTTCGTGCTCGAGCCGCTGCTCGTCGGCGGCACCAACGTGATCGCGCGTGCTGCGGCTACCACGCCGATCTTCCTCGGCCTGGTTCTGACCACGGGCTACCTCGGTTCGGAGGCCGCGATGATGAAGCGCAACCGCGGTCGCTTCGAGTCGACGATCTCTTCGCTGCTGGTCGCGCTGCAGGAGCGCGACGGGTATACCGCCGACCACTCCGAGGAGACGGTCGATCTGGCGATGGCCGTCGGCGACGAGCTTCGCATCGGCGACGAGGAGCGCACGGTGCTCGCCGACGTCGCGCTGCTGCACGACATCGGCAAGATCGGAATCCCGAACGAGATTCTCAACAAGCGCGACGGACTCGACGAGCACGAGTGGGAATTCATGAAGCGCCACCCCGAGATCGGCGAGCGCATCGTCGCGCCGGTACCCGGATTCGCAGAGGTCGCAAAGGCGATCCGTCATGAGCACGAGCGCTGGGACGGCGCCGGCTACCCCGACGGTCTCTACGGCAACCAGATTCCGCTCGCCAGCCGCATCGTGCTGGTGTGCGACGCCTTCCACGCGATGATCACCGACCGGCCGTACCGCAAGTCGATCGGACTCGCGCAGGCGCGTGACGAGCTGATCGCCCACGCCGGCACGCAGTTCGACCCCAGCGTCGTCGAAGCGCTTCTGACGGTGATCGACGAAGAGGGCGTTCCCGAGTCGGTCGGCAACGCCGCCTGGGACGGAACTACCAACGCGGCAGAGCCGGCCGAGGCGAGCGCGGCATAGGCCGCGAAGCTGCGGCACGGTCCTTCGCGGTGGCGCGCGCCGCGGCCACCCGCAACAGGAACATCACCGCGACCAGGCCGGCGCTCGCCAGTATCGGCGTCCGCAGCCACTCGCTGCTCGCATCGCTGCCGGCGCCGAGCACGTGCACGACCGACAGCGCGTAGCCGACGATCGTGAAGCGGTGGATCGTCTTCCAGCGCTTGACGCCGATGTGGCTGCGCATGTAGTAGGTCAGCCCGAGCAGCAGGGCGATCCAGCCGGCGGTGATTCCCAGGCCGGTGTAGAAGGTGCGGTAGTCGAGTTTGAAGGGGATGGCGATCTGCGCAGGCGTCGGACTGAGCCACGGGTCACCGAGCAGAAGCAGGCCGTGCGCGAGCAACATGACGATCGCGCCGAGGCTGAGGAACTCGTGCATCCGCGTGAGGTCGCGCGCCTGAGTGCCGGTGCGCGTGCGCAGCTTCTTGCTGAAGCCGCCGAGCAGGTTGCCGCCCTGCGCCAGGCCGACGATCACGGTGACGGTCATCAAAACCATCGCGACGACGCCGGCCGCGCGCGAGGCGAGCCAGAAGGCGTGCTGTGACCAGTCGGTGGTGGATGCGGCCGCGAGCAAGGTCATGCGACGGCCTTCAGAACGGGCTCGGCGTGGCGGTCGGGACCGACGTAGGTCGCGGCGCCGTCGTCGGTGAAGACGATCCCGCCGTCGGCCGCGGCCAGCGTGTCGAGCGCCCCGTCCGGACCGCGGAGGAAGGCGATCTTCGTCAGCGTCTCGGCGACGTGCGCCGTCGGCGCCAGCGCGGTCACGGCGACCACTCCGGTCCATGCCGGCGCGCCGCTGCCGGGGTCGATGATGTGGTGCGCCGGGCCGTCGGCGCCGCGCCAGATGCGATTGCGGATGCTGGTCGTCGCTACGGCCCCGCCGTCGACGATCAGCGGCAGGCTGCGGTTTGCGAAGGGATCCTCGACCGCGACCTCACCGAACGGATTGCCGCCGGGCCCGAATCGCAGGTCACCGCCGCAGTTGATCAGGAAGTCCGCATCGGGGCCGAGCGTCAGCGACCAGTTGCGTGCCAGCAGGTCGACGGCCAGGCCCTTGCCGACGCCGCCCGAGTCGAGCCGCAGGCCGGCTGGGCGGTCAAGGCGGCGGTTGACACGGTCGTAGCGCAGTTCACGCCAGAGCTTTCCGGGGTCGGCGCTCGCGGGGCGCCTGGCCGGCGCCTCCTCAAGCGCGAGTTGCAGCGACGCAGGAGTGGCCCCGCCGCGCGAGTTCTTGTAGCCGTGGCGCTCGAGCGCCCCGATCACCGTCGGGTCGACGAGGCCGCCGCTGGTCTCGGCCGACCAGATCGCCGCGCCGATGAGCTCGCTCATCAACCAGGAAAGCTCGACGCCGTCGGCGTCGCTTGCGTTCAGGCGCGAGAGTTCGCTGCCCGGCGAGAAGCGCGACAGTGCCGCGTCGAAGCCCTCGATGAACTGCCGTCCAGAGGCGAGCATGCGGCGCGCGCGCTGTTCTGGAACCCCGCCGACACGGAGGTTGATCGTCGTGCCCATCGACTTGAAGGTGATCTCGTTCATGACGCCCCCGTACTCGGCGCGGACTGGCTCTGCGAGTAGTCCTGCGAAGTTGACGAATCAGACGACGACTGGCTCTCCCAGCCGTCGTCTGATTCGTAGGTGTCGTCCGAATCCGAATCCTCGGACTCCTGCGACTCGCCGCTCGTGTCGTCGCTCTGCGTGGTCGTCTGCGGCTGGGATGTGTTTGTGGTTGCGGCGCTGGAGGGGGAGGAGGGGTCCAGGCCGGCGGTCAGCCGGTACGACAGCAGTGCGAACACCGCGACGAAGAGACTGACCGAGGCGAAGGCCACACGCCGGATCGTCCGGCTCCGCGCGAACTCACGTTGCGCGCGGGCCTCATCTGCTTTTGTCCGTGTGCCTGCTCGATCAGTCATTGCCGGGATATTCGCCCCGGCGGCTCAAAACGGGCCGAGCTTTACCTGAGAATCAGCTGAGTGTGTTTGCGGGCACCGCGGCCGGTGCGGACGGTCCTTCAGAGAACCCGATCCGCGCGTGCAGCCGCTTCATCCATTTCGGCGCCCACCAGTTGTATTCGCCGAGCAGCGCCATCAACGCCGGCACGAGCAGAGCGCGGATCAGCGTGGCGTCGATCGCGACAGCAAGCGCCGTGCCGACGCCGAGCTCCTTGATGAAGACGATGCTCGAGAGGCTGAACGCACCGATCGCGACGCAGAAGAGCAACGCGGCCGAGGTGATCACGCGGCCTGTGCGGGCGAGACCCTGGGCGACCGACTCATGGTTGTCGAGTCCCCCATCGCGCAGCTCCTTGATCCGTCCGAGCAGGAACACGCCGTAGTCGGTCGCGAGCGCGAAGGCGATCACGAACAGCAGCACCGGCTGCGTCATCTCGAGCGCGCCCTGCGAGCTGTAGCCGAGCACTCCCTCGAGATGGCCGTCGGCGAAGATCCAGGTGAGGATGCCGAAGGTGGCCGCCAGCGTCAACAGGTTCATGATGAAGGTCTTGATCGGCAGTACGACGGAGCCGGTCATCAGGAACAGCACGACGAACGTGATGCCGAGGATCAGCAGCAGCGCCGTCGGAACGCGGTCGAGGATCGTCGCCCGCTGGTCGACGAAGACGGCGCTCGTCCCGCCGACCAGGTGCGCGGCGCCGGTGTCGATCGCGCGGATGTCCGTGACTGCGTCCTGCGCCGACTGGGCGTAGTTGATCTCCTTGGTGACGACGTCGAAGGACCACGTGTCGTCGCCGAGGTAGGCGGCCGGCGTGGCGGCGGTGACGCCGTCGACCTTCAGCACCGACTTGCGCAGCGCGGCGACGTCGGCCTGCCCACTCTTCGGCGCTTCAGCGGTGACGAAGATGCTTGAGTTGGTCGCGTTCGGGAAGTCGTTGGCCTGGCGGTCCTGGACGATGTGCGCGGAGTTGTCCTTCGGCAGCACCGTGGCGTCGACCGACGTGAACGAGAGGTCCTTGACCGGCAGAGTCAGCACGACGATCACGGCCGTCACGGCGAGCGCGACGGCGACCGGGCGCTTCATCACGCGGTCGGCGAGGTTGTACCAGCGCCTGGTGCTGGCGTCGATCGGCTTGCGCGCGAGCGAGAAGCGGTCGATCCTCGGGCCGAGCAGATACAGCACGGCGGGGAGGACCGTCAGCGAGACGACGGCGGAGGCGATCGCCACCGTCGCGCCGGCGAAAGCCATCGAGTAGAGGAACTTCAGCGGGAAGATCGCAAGGACCAACACGGAACCGGCGACCGTCAGCGCCGAGAAGAGGATTGTTCGCCCGGCCGTGTTCATCGTCGTCTGGATCGCCTGCGTCTTGTCTGCGCCGGCGTCGATCTCCTCGCGATATCTCGTGATCGTCAGCAGGGCGTAGTCGATCGCCAGTCCCAGCCCGAGCCCGGTCGTGAGGTTGAGCGCGAAGATCGAGAGGCTCGTCGCCTCGTTGTAGAAGCTGATCATCATCATCGTGAGCGGGATCGTGATCGCGCCGATCAGCAGCGGCAGGGCCGCGGCGATCAGTCCGCGGAAAACGAACAGCGAGATCAGGAAGAGCAAGGGGAAGGCCAGCATCTCGGACTTGCCGAGATCTTCAGAGACAGTGCTGCTGACGTCGTGCTGCGCGACGAGGCGTCCGCCGAGCTGGACGTTGGGGTTGTCGGCCGTCGCGGCCAGAGCGTCCTCGGCTACGTCGGTGTCGGCCGAGCCCGGCTTGGCGCGCGCGAACGCGATCGCCGACTTGCCGTCCTCCGAGATCGCGGCCTTGGTGACCTGCGGCGGTGCGCCCGGTGCGAGCGGGTCGACCGCGCCGGTAATGCCTTCGACGTTCTTCAGCGCGGCGATCGTGCGCGCCATCTCCTCGCGGCCGGCCTTCGACGTGATCTTCTGGCCGTCCGGGGCGGTGACGATCGCGATCACGCTCTCGGTCGGGTCGTAGCCGGATGCCTTCGAGACGGCGTCGATCGCCTTCTGCGACTCGGCGTCCTCGTTGGCGAAGCCCTGCGGGGCGAGGCGCTCGGGCAGGCCGTTGCTGATCGCGAGCGAGGCGACGGCGATGATCGCGGCGACGATCAACAGGCGTTTGGGGTGGTTTGTGGCGTTGTTGGCGAGCCGGGTGAACATGGGCGTCACTCCTTATGCGGGGACGAGCGAGGGTTTGCCGGGGGGTGGGGGTGCCGGGGAGTCCGGGTTCTCGAGGCGTTCGATCGCCCAGTCGCACCAGTCGATGACGTACTGATGGAGCCCGATTCCGTAGACGAGGATCAGGTTCGGCATCGTCGTCTCGTCGATCAGCTTCATGTCGCAGATCGCCTCGAGCGTCCGCAGTCCCACCGCGCGGGTGGCGCGGAGCGACTTCAGCTTCTCGATGCGCTGCTCGGCGGGGATGCCGTCGGCGAAGAACAGCCGGACGAGACCCTCGTCGCGCATGTCGATCTTGTTCTCCGGCTCGAGCACCCACTGGGTGAGCGCCTCGGTGCCGGCGGGGGTGATCTCGTACTCCGTGCGAGCGCGCGCTCCCTGCGACTTCTCTGTGCCGATCACCAGGCCGGCCTGCTCGAGCTTTTTCAGCTCGGGGTAGATCTGGCCGTAGCCGGCGGCGAAGAAAAAGCGGGTCGAAGTGTCGACCGCCTGCTTGATGTCGTAACCGCTGCGCGGCTCACGGGTCAGGAAGCCGAGGATGACGTGGCCGACATTGGAAACCGATGCCATGCCCGCCAATATAACAGAAAGATATATCTAGTGGAGATATAACTTCGCCATCGTCCGGCCCCATGCGGCCGGACGATGGCGGATTTATGGCTTGGGAATCAGGAAGCCCCGCTTGACGGGGGGCCGCCCATGCCCTGGCCCTGGCCCTGCTGGCCCTGTCCCTGCATGCCGGGGCCGCTCTGGTTGCCCTGGCCGTCCTGGCGCCAGTTCTGGTCGCCGTCACGCTGTCCCTGTCCGCCCTGCATGCCCGGTCCGCCCTGGCCGAAGCCCTGGCCCGCGCCGGGCGGGCCGAAGCGCTGCGTCGCGGCGCTCGCGTCGCCCTGGTCGCCGAGCTGGTAGCCGGCGAAGAAGGAGACGACCACCGCCACGAGCGTTCCGGCGATGAAGCCGTTGCGCTTCTTCGGGTCGGCCGTGAAGTCGGTCTGCCCCGCCACGGGCGGTGGCGGAGGCGGCGGCGGGAAATTGCTCTGCTCGGCGGTCTGCTCGACCGTCGGCGCGTCCTGCTCAGTGTTCTCGTTCATGCGCAGATGATCGGCTGCGCGCCAGAGATTCTCCCGAGCGGACCCTGAGAGTTCGCTGAGTTACGCCGCGATGCGCGAGGGCTCCGGCGCTGCCGCGGGCTGCGGCCGTACAGGCGCCGCGCGCTTGACGCCGCGCTTGCGCCCGACTGACGACATGCGCACCAGGAAGACAGCAGCGACGACGCCGGCCGACGCCAGCACCGGGATCTCGAACCACGAGCTCGCCGCGTCGGTCCCGGCGCCCAGAGCGTGCACGACAGACATCGCGTACGCGGCGATCGTCCAGCGATGAAGCTTCTTCCAGCGCGCCGTTCCGATCCGTGAGCGCAGGTAGAACGACAGCCCCAGGAGCGCCGCGACGTATCCGCCGATGATTCCGAGTCCGGTGTAGAAGCTTCGGTAGCCGATCGTGAACGGGATCGCCAGCTGCCCGAGCGTCGGGTGCAGATATGCGTCACCGAGCAGCGTCACGCCGTGGACGACGATTGCGATCAGCGCCGCGAGCGACGTGTACTCGTGGCTCTGCAGCAGGTGCTTGATCGCCAGCGACCCCTTGCCCGGCCGGCCGGCCGCGCGCTGGACGAGCTTGCCGCCCATCATCAGGCCGACGAGGACGGTGTAGGTGAGCAGCATCAGGGCGACGATGCCGGACGCCCGGCTCGCCAGCCACCAGATGTGGTTGCTCGGGTCGACGAAATTGCTTGAGGTGTTCACGCGAATGCCTCCACGCGTTCGGGGTTGATCACTGTCTGGTTGCCGTACCGGTCCACGGTCATGCCGCCGTGCTCGGCGAGCACCGCGTGGCCGCTGGGGTCGCCGAGCAGCAGCGCGTGCTTCGACGCCGTCTCGGCCTCGACGGCCGAACTGCGGAGCGCCGTGACCGAAACGAGGCCGGTCCACGCGGGCCGACCGGTTCCCGGGTCGATCAGGTGATGAGCGAAGTCCTCCCCGTCCTTCCAGATCCGCTTGCCCAGACCCGAGGTGGCGACGCCGCCGCCGCGAACGCGAAACGGTTCCGGCGCTCGGCCGAGCACCGGGTCGACGTGGATCTCGTATGCCGCAGAGTCCTCGGCGATCGCTCCAAGGCGCATGTCTCCGCCGCAGTCGACGATGAAGGGCGTGTTCTCTGGCAGCAGCTGGCTCCAGAGCTGCGCGACCATGTCCGCGGCGAGTCCCTTTCCGGCGCCGCCGCTGTCGAATCGCAGCCCGGCCGGCCGCGACACCGTCATCGATTCGGCGTCGAGCGAGACGCTCCGCCAGCGCGCCGCCGGGTCGGCGGTGGCCGGGTGAACCGGCCGCGGACGGGCCAGCGCCTCGGCCAGTGAGGCCGGCTCGATCCCGACACGCGACGCGCGATAGCCGGCGAGTTCGATCTCGTCGAGCAGCGTCGGGTCGACAAGCCCGCCGGTCGCTTCGGCCGCGCCGAGCGCGGCGGCCAGGAAGCGGAACATCAACGAACTCACGCCGACCGTCTCGGCCGGGTCGCCGTTCAGCGCACACAGTTCGCTGGTCGGTTCGAACCGCGTGAGTCGACGGTCGAAGTCGCGGATCAGCGTCGCGCCGGTCCGCATCGCCAGGGCCGAGTGGTGCCCGGCAGAGCGGTCGATCCAGAATCCGATCCGCGTGCCCATCGCGTCGAACCCGTGGTACTCGTAGTCGTGCGCCTGCGTGCTCATGATGCGCTCGTGGTCGGGGCCGGGGCGGGTGCGGGTGCCGGGGCCGGCGCCGCGGCCGGCGCCGGGGACGACTGAGCCGGGGCAGAGGAGACGGCCGGGGCCGACGCGATTACGGCCGGCGCCGCCTCCGGCTGAGCGACCTCCTCGCGCACGATCACCTTGCGCTTCACCACCAGCTTGCGCTGCTCGACCGGTGGCACCTTGTAGGCGGCCGTGCCGATCGCCGGGTCCAAGCCGGCCTCGAGCCGGAAGAGCAGCACCGCGAAGATCGCCACGAAGAGCGCGATCGTCGCGTAGCCGACGGTGACCGCGTGGTGGCGGGACTTCTTCGCCGCGTCAGTCATCTTCGTACTCGGACTCGTCGTGTCCGCCGCCGTGGTCATCACCGACCTCGACTTCTCCGTGTCCGCCGCGGTCGTCGCCGGCCTCGTGTTCACCGCGCTCATCTCCGCCGCTCGAGCTCGAGCCGGTGGTCGGTCGCGGGGCGCTCTGCGTGCTGACCGTGCCCGTTGAAGCGGCGCTGGGCGAGGATCCACTGGCGCTGCTCGCTGCCGACGAGCCGCTCCTTGAGGCTGCGCGGGAGCGCCGCTTGGCCTTGGCCTTGACGCGCCGGTGGACGACCTTGGTCTGATGGACGACCGTCGTCTCGACAGACGGTCCCGCGGCGACTTCCTCGGCCGCCGTCTGGGCAGGGCCGCTCGATGGCCTGAGGCCGGACGCGATCGCCGCCAGCGCGGCGAGTCCGGCAACCATCACAACTGCGAATGTCCTGCGTGTCATCTTGTCTCCTCCTGTTGATGGGTGTGGCTGGGAAGTGCGTGTGACAACCATCGGAGATCGCTGTGAAAGAGACCGGCAAGTTCGGGTGAAGCGGCGCGCAAGTCTTGGCAAAGCTTTGGCAAAACCGCGCGCTAGCAGGGGTTTTGGCGCATAACATGGGGCTCATGGCGGGTGCGACGCGGATCCTCATGGTCGAAGACGAGGAGTCGATCTCCGATCCGCTGGCCAGCGCCCTCGAACGCGAGGGCTTCGCGCCGGTCGTTGCCACGACCGCGGCCGAGGCACTGACGCTCGCCCGCAGCACCGACCCCGAGCTGATTCTGCTCGACCTGATGCTGCCGGACGGCGACGGCCGCGACGTCTGCCGCGAGATTCGCGTTTTCAGCGAGGTGCCGATCATCATGCTGACCGCCCGCGGCACCGAGGTCGACCGCATCGTCGGTCTCGAGATCGGCGCCGACGACTACGTCGTCAAGCCGTTCAGCAGCGGCGAGTTGATCGCCCGCATCCGCGCGCTGCTGCGCCGGACGGGATCGGCGCCGAAGGCCCCGGCCCACCACCAGTTCGGCGAGCTTGAGATCGACGAGGCCTCGCGCCGCGCGACGCTCGCCGGCGAAGAGCTCGAGCTGTCACGCAAGGAGTTCGACCTGCTCGCCGCGCTGGTACGCGACGCCGGCTCGGTCGTCTCGCGCGAGGAGCTGATGTCGGGCGTGTGGGACGAGAACTGGTTCGGCTCGACGAAGACGCTCGACGTCCACATCGGTTGGCTGCGCAAGAAGCTCCGCGACGACCCGAACGACCCGGTCTACATCCACACCGTCCGCGGCGTCGGCTTCCGCTTCGCCACTCCTGAGGAGATCGCGTCAAAAGCTTGAGGACACGCCTGATGGTGGCGATGGCCTACGTGCTGGTGCTGGCAATCGTCGCGCTCGAGATCCCGCTCGCGCTGAGCCTGCGCGAACGGCTCGACGACGAGGTCCGTCAGCAGGCGAAGAACAGCGCGAACGTCGTCTCCGTGCTCGCGCGCACCGCGATCGGCGAGGGCGGCGAGGACACCCTGCAGCAGATCGTCGACCTGTCGGCCGAAGACGTCCGCGGACGCGTGATCGTGGTCGACGACTCGGGCGAGGTCGTGGCCGACAGCGCCGGCACGGCCGACGTCGGGCAGAACGTCTCGTCGCGTCCAGAGATTGAGCGGGCGCTCGACGGACACACCTCGCAGATCACCCGCGAGAGCGAGACGCTCGGGCGGCAGCTGCTGGCGACGGCGGTCCCGATCACCGAGGACGGTCGCACCACAGGCGCGGTGCGGGTGACTCAGGACGTCGGCGACGTGGACACCGCCTTCAAGCGCACGCTCGCGGGGCTGGCGCTGATCGGTCTCGCCGTACTCGGCGTCGGGCTGATCGCCGGCTTCATCATCGCGCGCCAGATCGCGCGGCCGCTGCGCAAGTTTGAAGACGCCGCGCGCGCCGTCGCCGACGGCGACCTCCAGGCGCGCGCTCCGGTCGAGGGCAGCAGCGAGCAGCGCGAGCTCGCGGGCGCCTTCAACGAGATGACCGACCGGCTCGCCGGCTCGCTCGAGGCCCAGAGCCGCTTCGTCGCCGACGCCTCGCACCAGTTGCGCACGCCGCTCACCGGGATGCGCCTGCGACTTGAAGAGGCCGGGGCGATCACCGACAAGCCGGAGGTGCGCGAGCAGGTCGAACGGGGGATCGAAGAGGTCGACCGCCTCTCGCGCATGGTCGACGAACTGCTCGTGCTCAGCCAGACCGGCGAGCGCGACGCGCGGGCCGAGTCGATCGATCTCCAGAAGGCGGTCGAGTCCGCGGCCCATCGATGGGAGCCGATCGCCCAGTCGGCGCGCAGACGACTCGAGTTCTCCGGCGAGACGGCGGCGACGGTCGAGATGTCGCGCGCCGACCTCGACCGTGTGATCGACGCGCTGGTCGAGAACGCCGTCGCCTACTCGCCGCCCGACGGCGCGGTCGAGCTGACCGTGCGCGCGAGCACCGTCGAAGTCCGCGACCACGGCAAAGGCCTCGGCGGCGAAGACCCCGAGCTTCTGTTCGAGCGCTTTCACCGGGGGCGCGCCGGCGCCGCGCGCAGCGGCGGCACGGGCCTGGGGCTCGCGATCGCCCGCGAGCTGGCCCGCCGCTGGGGCGGCGATGTGACGATCGGCGAAGCGGGCGGCGGCGGCGCGATCGCCACCGTGACCCTGCCCGCAAAGAGGGGGATCGCGTGAACTCGCGGACGCTCGGAATCGTCGCCGCTGGAGTTGCCGGCCTCGTGATTGCCGCAGTGCTCGGCGTGCTCGCACTGCAGCTCGTGAGCCAGCCCGTCGGACTCTCGGCGATCCCCACACGCGCCGGCGACCGTCTCGTCTCCGAGCGCACCAAGCGCCTCGCCGAGGAGAAGAAGCAGGCCGAGAAAGCCGCGAAGAAGCGCCGCGAGGCCGCCGAACGCGCGGCGAAGGAGAAGGATAAGGAGCAGGCGGGCGGGAGCGGAAGCGGATCGGGCGGCGGCACCTACGTCCCCGACGACAACAGCGGCTCGGGCGGGTCCGGCGACGACTCGAGCGATGACGGCGGCGGCAACAGCGGCCACGGCGGCGGCTCCGACGACGACGGCGGCCACGACGACTGACCCGCAAACGACGACGGCGCCCCTGCGGGCGCCGTCGAGACTGCAGTAGATACGGAAGGAAGAACTAGACGTTCTTCAGCTCCTGGACGATCTCGCTCAAGCTTGCCTTGGCGTCGCCGAAGAGCATCTGGGTCTGGTCGAGGTAGAACAGCTCGTTCTCGATGCCCGCGTAACCGGAAGCCATGCCGCGCTTGAGCACGATCACGTTGTGGGCGTGGTCGACTTCGAGGACCGGCATGCCGTAGATCGGCGAGTCGGGGTTGGTCTTGGCGGCCGGGTTGGTGACGTCGTTCGCGCCGACCACGATCGCCACATCCGTGCGCTCGAACTCGGGGTTGATGTCGTCCATCTCGACGAGCTGGTCGTACGGAACGTCGCTCTCCGCGAGCAACACGTTCATGTGACCGGGCATGCGACCGGCGACCGGGTGGATCGCGTACTTGACGTTGACGCCCTTCGCCTCGAGCTCGTCCGCCATCTCCTTGACGACGTGCTGGGCCTGGGCGACGGCGAGGCCGTAACCCGGGACGACGATGACGTTCTGCGCGTAGGCCATGAGGATCGCCGCCGAAGCAGCGTCGGTCGACTTGACGGTGCCCTGCGGGCCTTCCGACGAGCCGCCGCCCCCGCCACCGCTCGAACCGCCGAAGGAGCCGAACAGCACCCCGCCGATCGTGCGGTTCATCGCGACGGCCATCAGGTTGGTGAGGATCGTTCCCGAAGCACCGACGATGATGCCGGCGACGATCAGGGCGTTGTTGCCGAGCGCGAATCCGGCGGCCGAAGCGGCGAGGCCGGTCATCGCGTTGAGGGTTGAGATCACGACCGGCATGTCCGCGCCGCCGATCGGCAGCACGAAGAACAGACCGAGAATTCCGGCGAGCACCGCGATCGCGACGACGAGGCCGTAGCCCTGCATGCCCGTCGAGGCGAGCATGTAGCCGGCGATGCCGATCGCACCAAGCGCGAGCAGGCCGTTGATCACCTGCTGGCCGGGCAACGACTTCGGCGAGCCCGAGATCGTCTCGCTGAGCTTGAGGTATGCGACGACGGAGCCCCAGAACGAGACCGAGCCGATGATCAGCGAGAACAGCGAGGCGAACTCAATGTCGTTAGTGACCAGCCAGCCTTCGAGCGGGTGGTGGATCCAGCCGTAGTACTCGGAGAGCGCGATCAGCGCGACGGCCCCGCCGCCGACGCCGTTGAACAGCGCGACCATCTCGGGCATCGAGGTCATCTTCACCTTGCGCGCCGAGATGAATCCGATCGGAGCACCGAGCACGGCGCCGAGAATGATCCACTCGTAGCTGACGATCTCCTTCAGGAAGAGCGTCGCCACGATGGCGATGAACATGCCGATACCGGCGATCTGGTTGCCCTGGCGCGCGGTGTTCGGGTTCGTCAGCTTCTTGATGCCGACGAGGAACATGATGATCGCGACGAGGTACGCGAGGTTGATCAGGTGGTCACGCGTGGTGTCGCCAACCACTTCCACCGACACGTTGGCGTTGGCAAGAAGTGCGAGCGACATTACTTGTCACCGTCCTTCTTGGCCTTGGGCTTGGTCTTGAACATCTCGAGCATGCGGTCGGTGACGACGAAGCCGCCGACGACGTTCAGCGAGCCGAAGAAGACGGCGAGCGTGCCGAGGATGATCTGCAGCGTTCCCTGCGCGGCGGCGCCGGCGACGATCAGCGCGCCGACGACGACGATGCCGTGGATCGCGTTGGTCGCCGACATCAGCGGCGTGTGCAGCGTCTGCGGCACCTTCGAGATCAGCTCGACCCCGAGGAATCCGCCGAGGACCAGGATGGTCAGCTGCTGGATGATGTGTCCGTAGTCCATCTTTATGCCTCAGCTTTCTCAGCTTCGGGCTCGGCCGGGGCCGGCGGAGCGAACGAGTTGTCAGGAGCGTCCTTCTTGAGCGTCCCGTTGTGCGTGAGCACGGCGCCGTCGAGGATGTCGTCGGAGAAGTCGACGTTCTTCACGCCGTCCTCACCGATCATCAGCTCGAGCAGGTTGGCGACGTTCTTGGCGTAGAGCTGGCTGGCGTGCAGCGGCATCGTCGCCGGGAGGTTCTTGATGCCGACGACCTTGACGCCGTTGACGAGGACGGTCTTGCCCGGCTCGCTCGGCTCGACGTTTCCGCCGGACTCGGCCGCGAGGTCGACGATCACGGCGCTCGGCTGCATCCGCTCGACGACGTCACGCGGCACGAGCTGCGGCGCCGGGCGACCCGGGATCGCGGCCGTCGTGATGACGATGTCGGACTCGGCGACCGTGTCGCTCATCAGCTCGGTCTGCTTGGCCTTCTGCTCGTCGGTCAGCTCCTTGGCGTAACCGCCGGCCGTCTCTGCGTCATCGGTGCCAAGGTCGATCTCGACGAACTTGGCGCCGAGCGACTCGACCTGCTCCTTGACGACGGGGCGGACGTCGAATGCCTGGACGATCGCGCCCAGTCGTTTTGCGGTCGCGATCGCCTGCAGTCCGGCGACGCCGACGCCGATCACGAAGACCTTCGCCGGGCGGACGGTGCCGGCGGCGGTGGTGAGCATCGGGAAGAACTTCGGGCTCTCCTCGGCTGCGATCAGCACGGACTTGTAGCCCGAGACAGTCGCCTGCGACGACAGCGAGTCCATGCTCTGCGCACGCGTCGTGCGCGGGATCGACTCCATCGCGAAGGCGGTCGCCTTCTTTGCCGTCAGGGCCTGGGCCGTGGCGTCGTCGGTCAGCGGGTCGAGATACGAGATCACGATCGCGCCTTCGGGAAGGCCGGCGATCTCGTCGCTCGAGGGCTTCTGCACCTTGACGACCGCGTCAGCGCCGTCGACGGTCGCCGCATAGTCGGGAGTGATGCTGGCACCGGCCTCGACGAACTCTGCGTCGGGGAAGCCGGCGGCCTCGCCGGCGCCGGTCTGCACGGTGAATGTGTTGCCCGCGGCAGCGAGCTTTTTGATCGTCTCAGGGGTGGCCGCGACACGTGTTTCGCCGTCGACCGTCTCCCTAGGAACCGCGATTCTCATCGAATACCTCGTTCGAATCTCTGGTGGATGGGGCGGAACGAAAAATCAGCGCGCAAGGGTAGCCGACCGCGGAGGTCCGAATTGATTCTGCTTCCGCAGGGTTAAGGGGATTGACACACGGGAACTGCCGTCCGCGGGTCGGACAAAAGTTGATATTTCCACTAAAGGCTAAAGCCGGAATTACCGATACTCCGGGTACGTGCGTCGCGGTGGGGCCCGCCGCGCTGGCAGACAAAGGGTCAACTGGTCCATGAACAGAAGGGGTGAATACGCCGGAATACCGGTCGTGGTGCTGTCCGCGACACTGTTTCTCTGCGCGTTCATGCTCGCCGCTTCGACCGCCTCGGCCGAGGACGAAGGACCCGACTTCGGCCAGTACCTCACTGTCAAATTCGCACCCGACGCCACGGCGACCGAGCGCGCAGCCGCCCGCCACAGCGTCGAGGGCGACTACGAGCAGTCGCTCGCCGCGCCGGGCCTGCAGCAGATCTCACTCCCAGAGGGGGCCTCGGCCACCTCGGCTGCGATGGAGCTGCGCGCCAACGACGCTGTCGAGTTCGTGTCGACGCCCGGGACCTGGCGCGCCGAGACCTTCAACGACACGTTTCTCTCGAAGCAGTGGGCCTTGAACAACTACGGACAGGTCTTCATGACGCAGTTCGTCAACGGCAATTTCACCCCGGTGTCGGGAACGAGCGGCGCCGACATCTCTGCCCCCGAGGCGTGGGCCGCCGCTACCGGGTTGTCGGACGAGACGATCGGCGTGATCGACACCGGCGTCGCCTACGAGCATCCTGACCTCGCGGCGAACGCCGTCCCCGGCCATGACTTCTACGACGGCGACGCAGACCCGCGCGACCCGAACGGCCACGGCACGCACGTCGCCTCGCTGGCCGGCGCCGTCGCCGACAACAACCTCGGCATCGCCGGAGCCGATCCGTGGGCGAAGATCATGCCGCTGCGCGCCGCCGACGAATTCGGCACCTTCGCGTGGAGCGCGATCGAACAGGCCGCGACCTGGGGAATCCAGAACGGCGTGCGCGTCTTCAACGGCAGCTTCGGCGGGCCCGACGACGACCAGGGCTTTCACGAGATCATCCAGTCAAATCCCGGAGTGCTCTTTGTCTTCTCTGCCGGGAACGGCGGCGGCGACAAGATCGGCGACAACCACGACGCCGCGAGCGGGACCGCCCATCGCTTCCCCTGCGACCTCGATCTCGAGAACGTGATCTGCGTCGCCTCGACCGACTGGAACGACAAGCTTTCGGGCTTCTCCGACTTCGGCACCACGTCAGTGGACCTCGCGGCGCCGGGTTCGAGCATCTACGGAGCGCGTCCGTGCACGGTCCCGGCGCAGGATGTCGACCATCAGGACGAGTGCCCGTACAACGCGGACGACCCGACGGCGCCGCTCGGTCTCGGCGGCGGACCGCAGGCCTTCCAGCTGCTGTCGGGAACGTCGATGGCCGCGCCCCAGGTTGCCGCCGCCGCCGCATTCGTCTGGGCGAAGTGTCCGAACATCACGTCGGCCCAGGTCAAGTCCGCGATCGTCGAGAACGTCGATCCCATAGCGACGCTCACGACCAAGCTCGCCTACGGCGGGCGCCTCAACCTCGGCGCGGCGGTCAACTCGGTCGCGAGCTGTCCCACCCCTTCGGACGGCACCGACTGGCCGACCCCGCCCGAGCAGCCGAGCAGTCCCGGGACCGATGAAGGCGACGGCAGTGCCGGCGGCGGATCCGGCGGCGGGACCGTGATCACCCCGCCGACGATCGACTCCCCGACCGGCCAGGGATTGACGTTCTCGGTGATCCGCCCGAGCCTCGCGCGGATCAAGAAGACGAGAACGGTCAAGTTCAAGCTGCGCTGCTCCGCCAACTGCACGGCGACCTACAAGGTCACCCCCGTGCTGAAGGGCGTCAAAGGTCTGAAGAAGTTCAAGGGCAGGATCGCGCGCGGCAAGGGCACCCGGACCGTCAAGCTGAAGCTGCCGAAGAAGACCTGGAAGGCGCTGCTCGCGCTGGTCGAAGAAGGGCTCAAGCCCCGCCTGAAGATCTCGCTGGTCGTCGCCGACGCACGCGGCGCCACCAGCTCGCCGACGGTCTTCAACATCAAGCTCGGTCGCTGATTCTTCGGCTAGCGTGCGGCGGGTGAACCTGCCGAACCTCCTGACCGTCGGACGCATCCTGCTCGTCCCGGTCGTGCTGGCCGGACTGCTGGCCGACTCACCGTCCGGCGACGTGATCGCCGGCGTCGCCTTCGCCGTGGCCGCCGGCACCGATTGGTTCGACGGTTACCTCGCCCGCTCGCGCGGAATGGTGACGACTTTCGGCAAGGTGATGGATCCGATCGCCGACAAACTGCTGATCGCCGGCACGCTGGTCACGCTTAGCGCGATCGACCGCATGAGCTGGTGGGCGACCGGCCTGGTGCTGGCCCGCGAGTTCGCCGTCACCGGCCTGCGCTGGATCAAGAAGGACGAGGGTGTGATCAGCGCTTCGCAGTACGGCCGCGTGAAGACGGTGATCCAGTCGTTCGTGCTGCTGATCGTGATCGTGGCGCAGCCGTCAACTGCCGTCGACGTGCTCGTGTGGATCATGGTCGCGGTGACGCTGCTGACCGGAGTGGACTACTTCGTCAACACCGGGAAGCGGATCGACGGCGCAGAGCCGGCGGCAGTTCCGGACGACGAGTACTAGCGCGGGTCGAGCCACTCACGCAGAGTGAGGTGCCGCGCCTCGAGCGCCTCACCGCGCAGCTCGGCGGCGACCTCATCGATCAGCCCGTAGCGCTCGGCAACAACGTTGTGCTGGTGGATCGTCTCAAGGTTTTCCTGCCGCGCGAACACGAACGCCTCCGGCCCGAGCGTGGCGCCGAACTCTTCGGCCACGGCGCTGATCATCTCGCGCACGCAGTCCTCGACGAAACGCGGGCGGCGGTGGGCCTTCTCGACCACCTCGACCTCGTCGGAGCGCTTCATCAGCTCGTAGATCTCGGAACTCATCGACTCTTCGGCGATCTTCAGCAGAGTCTTGGCCTCGATCACGCCCTCCCATCCCTCGGGGCAGCCGACGTGCAGAGTTGCCAGGCCGCGCTGGTTGTGGGTGGCGACGGGCACGGCTTCGAAGATCTCCTCGATCTGGTCCTCGCTGTAGCCGCGCTCGGTCAGGCGCGCGGTCGAGCGTTCGGCAACGAGGTCCTGCGCGCACGGGCAAGCGGTCATGCCCTGGGCCTGAACGCCGACGAGCCGGCGGGTGCCGCGGCTGCTTGCGACGGCGGTGCCGAACATCGTGTAGATCTCCTGGGTCTGGACGCCGCTGACGGGGGCCGGCTTGTGCTCCGGGTAGCGGGCCTCGATCGAGACCTCGGCGCGGGCGCCGCCCTGGCGCTCGCGGATGATCTCGGCGAGGTTGCCGGCAAGCACCTCGGCGCGGAACGCGTCGCCGCCGAGCACGACCTCTTCGATCGCCTCGTTGACGACCTCTTCGAAGCGCGACATGTGCACGCCCTTCTGGGCGGCGGCCAGATCGACGAAGCAGTCGAGCTTGGCGTGGAAGAAGTCCTGGTTTGCGCCGTCGCCGATCCGCACGATCTTCTCGACGTTGGTGACGCCGACGCGCGAGAGGGTGGCGGTGACGCGCGGCTGCTCGTTCTGGACGTCGCGGCGGGGCGCTGACTTGTCGAAAGTTGTCGTCTCAGGGGTGCCCATTAGGCCGACTGTAGCGAGATTTCCCGCAATTTCCAGCACCCTTTCAGATGCCAGAGTGGTGCCGGTTTGGGGGGCGAAAACAGGTGCTAGGTTTGGCCTTCCGATCGTGCCGAAAGGTTTTTGGGGACCAGGCCGATACTCAGTTAGGCGGAAGATGCGGATGACGGATCAGGAGCAGCCAAAAGGTTCGAAAGAGGGCGAGGTACCCGAGTCCGTCGACGACGACTCGTCCTCAAGCTCAGTCGCCGGCATCGAAGACCTGATCACCGCCGGCCGCGACCGTGGCTTCGTCTCGATCGAAGAGATCGAGCAGCAGATCGACGCCGAGCTCACGCCGGAGCAGATCCAGGAGCTGCGCACAGACTTGACCGAGCAGGGCATCGACCTCGTCGGCTCTGCCGATGAAGGCCCGACCGAGACCGAGACCGAGAAGAAGGCCTCGGTGCCGCGCGCGAAGGCCAAGGGCAAGGCCGCGCCGGTCGAGGAGGTCGCCACCGACGCCTCGGTCGACTCACTGCGTCTTTACCTGCGTTCGATCGGCCGCGTCGATCTGCTCACCGCCGAGCAGGAGGTCGAGCTCGCCAAGCGCATAGAGCGCGGCGACGACCGCGCCAAGCAGCACATGGTCGAGGCCAACCTGCGCCTCGTCGTCTCGATCGCCAAGAACCACGTCGGCCGCGGGCTCACGCTGCTCGATCTGATCCAGGAAGGCTCGCTCGGCCTGATCCGCGCGGTCGAGAAGTTCGACTACCGCCGCGGCTACAAGTTCTCGACCTACGCGACCTGGTGGATCCGCCAGGCCGTCTCGCGCGCCGTCGCCGACAAGGCTCGCACGATCCGTATTCCCGTGCACATGGTCGAGCGCCTGAACACGATCACCAACATGGAGCGCCAGCTCGTCCAGAAGCTCGGCCGCGAGCCCGAGCCGCACGAGATCGCCTCCGAGCTGAAGTGGCCGGTCTCCGAGGTGCGCGAGCTGATGCGCTTCAGCCAGCAACCGGTGTCTTTGGAGAAGTCAGTCGGTGACCAGGAGGATTCCGAGCTGATCGACCTCGTCGAAGACAAGACCGCTGAGTCGCCGGATGAAGCGGCCGCCGAGTCGATCCAGCGCGAGACCGTTTGGCGTGCGCTGAGCATGCTGAGCGACCGCGACCGCAAGGTGATCGAGATGCGTTACGGACTCGACGGCCGTAAGCCCGCGACCCTGGACGAGGTCGCCACCGAGCTCGGCCTGACGCGCGAGCGTGTGAGGCAGATCGAGCACAGCTCCCTCAAACAGCTGAAGCGGTTGCCCGAGGCGATCGCGCTGCGCAACGGCTAGGCGCAGACGATGGACGTCTCGCGCGTCTCGCTCGCCAGCCTCACCAGCACCACGCAGCTCGACCTGCCGGAGTTTCAGGTGCCGCCGGCCGACCCTGTCGCGCTGGCCGCCGAGTGGATCGCGCTCGCGATCGAGAAGGGCGTGCGCGAGGCCGGGTCGTTCGCACTGGCGACGGCCGACGCCGACGGCGCGCCGAGCAACCGTTTCGTACTGCTCAAAGGATTCGATCAGAACGGTCTTCTGTTCGTCAGTCAGGACGGCAGCCGCAAAGGTCGCGACATCGCCGCCAACCCGCGCGCGTCCGCCAGCTTCTACTGGCAGGAGCTGCGCCTGCAGCTGCACATGTTCGGCCCGGTCGAGCGGGCGAGCGACGCCGAGTCGGACGAGCTCTGGAACAACCGGCCGCTCGCCAGTCGCGCCGTGTCGGCTACGTCGGTCCAGGACACCGACCTGATCGACGAGGAGCGCATGAACGAGGAGATCTCGGCGCTCGTCTCGCGCGCGCCGCGAATCCCGCGCCCCGATCGCTGGACCGGCTACCGCCTGAAGCCCGAGCGCTACGAGTTCTGGCACGGCGGCGCGAACCGGCTGCACCGGCGGCTGGAGTACACGCTCTTCAACGAGACGTGGAGCTGGCGCCGGCTTCAGCCTTAGCCGAGCTGAGCGAGCTGCGCCTGCAACAGCTCAAAGACGACCGGCGCCTCGTCGATGTTCTCGAGCCGTAGCGAGCCGGCCGTGATCGTTCCGCGGCCTTGGTAGTAGGTCGAGAGGTTCGTGTACATACTCGGGGTCAGGCGTGCCTCCTCGAAGACCGGATCGCCGGCCGGTGAGTCAGGGCCGGTGCGCTTGAGGACGCGGACGGGGGTGAGCGCGTAGCTGACCCGGCGCAGCTTGCGAAAGCGCCCGGCGAAGCGGCCGAATACGAGATAGATCGACGCAACGCCGAGCACGGCGGACACGAAAAGGCCGATCACGACGGCGCCGCCGTTCGAGGCCTCGAAGATCGCCACGACGGCTGCGATGAACGACGCCATCGCCACCACCCCGAGCAGGATCCCGGCCCACACCCACACGTAGTCAACGCTGCGCAGCAGCCGCTCACTGTTGGGCGCGCCGGACCAGACGATCTCCTCGCCGGGGGCGAGGCGTTCGCTGAAGACGGAACCATCCATCAGATCCCCAATTCTTGCCGACCCGCCCGCTGTTCAAGCGACGAAATGTCCGAGGTCCGGCCTTTGAGGGCCGGACCTCGGAAGTTTTGGCGCTTGGGGACGCGCACGACCCGCCCCCGGCGGGCTGGTCGAATGTATTGGAGAGGATCGATCGAAAGTGGTGGGAGTTGGATTCGAACCAACGTAGGCAGAGCCAACAGGTTTACAGCCTGTCTCCTTTAACCACTCGGACATCCCACCAGGCTGCCCCAAAGTCTAGTCTCCTGCCCGTGCCCAGCTTCGACCTCGTCATCTTCGACTGCGACGGCGTGCTCGTCGACTCCGAGGCGATCGGCAATCGTGCGCTGGCCGAGACGCTCACGTCTGTCGGACTGCCGACCACGCCCGAGGAAGCACTCGAGGCCTGCAAGGGCCGGATCCTCAAAGACGTCGTCGCGATCATGGAAGAGCGGAACGGCGGCCCGCTCCCCGACGACTGGATCCCCGAGTTCGAGGCGCTCCGAGCGGAATATTTCCGCGAGGAACTCGAAGAGATACCGGGTGCCCGCGAAACCGTCGAGGCCGTGAAGGCCGCCGGCATCGACGTCGCGGTCGGCACCCAGGGCAAGCCCGAGAAGGTCGCGCTGACGCTGGGCCTCACCGGTCTGAACGCCCTGTTCGACGAAGACGCCGTGTTCACGTCCTACGGAGTTCCGCGCGGAAAGCCGTTCCCCGACCTCTATCTGCACGCCGCCGAACAACGAGGCAAGGAGCCCGCGCGATGCGCCGTGATAGAGGACACCGTCCTCGGCGCGCAGGCCGGCATCTCCGCCGGCATGACCGTGTTCGGCTACGCGGCCGAGACCCCGGCCGCTGAGTTCGAGGCGATCGGCGCGACGCCATTCCACGCCTTCAGCGAGATAGTCGACCAGTTCACTTCGCGCTGGTAGCGTGGGCCGCATGGGGATAAGGAGCAAGCTCGAACCGAATCAATTTGCCGGAAAAGTCGCAGTCGTGACCGGCGCAGGCTCCGGGATCGGCCGCAGCACCGCCAAGCTGCTCGCCGAGCTCGGGGCGAAGGTGCATGTGTGCGACGTCAACGGCGCGGCGGCGATCGAGACGGCGGGAGTGATCAACGACGCCGGCGGCACTGCCACTGCTCACACGATCGACGTGACCGATTCCGCGCAGCTGCAGGATCTCGCGGCCAAGGTCTACGAGGCCGACGGCCGAGTGGACGTGCTGCACAACAACGCCGGCATCGGCCACGCCGGTCCGGTCCAGGACACACCGCTGGAAGACTGGAAAAAGGTGATCGACGTCAACCTGATCGGCGTCGTCAACGGGATCAACGCTTTCGTCCCGCGGATGATCGAGCAGGGCGGCGAGTCGCACATCATCAACACCGCTTCGATGGCTGGCCTCACTGCCAGTGCCGGCATGGCCCCGTACGTGACGACGAAGTTCGGTGTGACCGGCATGAGCCTGGCGCTCGACGCCGAGCTGAAGTCGAGCGGCATCCGCGTCACGGCCCTCTGCCCGGGCGTGATCAACACGGCGATCGTCGAGACCTCGACGATGCGCGGGTCGATCGAGAAGCGGCACGACAAGTTGACGAAGTTCTATGCGACCAAGGGTGCCTCACCCGACGTTGTTGCTCGCGACGCACTCGAGGCCGTCGTGAAGAAGCAGGTCATCAAGCCGAGTCCGTGGTGGCAGGTCAGCCCCGGATGGTGGCTGATGCGGATCTCGCCGCGGGCGTACACCGCGGTCGCGCGCCGCACTTACAAGTCGATCATCGGGGGCTAATCCAGCGGCCCACGCGAGGTGAAGTGCCACCCCTCGCAGATCATGCACTTGTAGATCCCCAGCCCGTACTCGTTCGCGAGTCGCTGCGCGTCACCCTTGTGGGCGAAGCGCTTCTTCTCGCCGCACATCTTCTTCTCGATCTCAAGCCGCTGCTCGTCGGTCAGCGGCTTCTCCTGAGCACGCTCGGCGAGTGACTTGCGGCGCTTGCTGCGCTGCGGCCGGGCCATCGGCTCAGGCCGCGACGGGCGAGGCGAACTGTTCGAAGTCGTCGGCGAGCTTCAGGCGGGCGAGACGGGCGAGCAGTCCCGAACGGTTCTCCTCGGTGAGCTTGCCGAAAAGCTCTTCGGCGTCTTCCCAGGCATCGTCTTCGATGATCGTCGCGGCGAACGCGCGCACGTCGTCGGCGGTACCGCGGATCAGCGCTGCGACGCCGTTGTTCGGGTCGTCCATCTGCGCGTAGGCCGGGACGAGAATCGGCCAGCAGCCGTGCTTCGTCGTCTCGCTGACCATGCGGTCGAGCGTCTTCGGCGGCATCGAACTGGTGATGTTGATCACGCGGATGTACTGATCGTCGGAGAGCTGCGAAAGCAGGTCCATCGCCTCGGGCCAGAGGTCGCCCTTCGAGGCCGTCGAGATGATCGAGGCGATGCGCTCGTCGGACTGCGGTGCGAGCGCGACCGAAAGGCGCGGCTTGTCCTCGGTGACGAACGCGGTGCGAAGCAGCGCTTCGTCGGAGGCGAAGTTGAAGGCGGCGCGGAGGATGTCCTCGGAGGCGAAGCCGACGAACTGGCCCATCGTCACGTACTCGCGGCGCTTGATCAGTTCGATCGCGATCCGCTCGACGACGCCGTTGTCGAGCCGGCCGACGACCGGGGCCACGCGACGCGGGTCGATCGCGGTGGCGATGTCGACGACGAACTTGGTCGGCAGCTTGCCCACCACTTTGGCGGCCTGCTTCGGGTCGACAAAGCCGGCGATGCGGGCGGCCAGCACCGGGCCGACGGCTTCCTTCGTGAGTGAAGCGATCACCGACGAGGGCAGCATGTTGCCGACCTTCGCGAAGCGCTTGAGGTTGCCGGACTCGTGTCCGTAGAAGTTGGCGATCAGCTGCTCACGCAGCTCGACCAGCGTCTCGGGGTCGCACTCGGCGAGGTACTCGATCTCGGCCGGTTCGGTCTGCAGCAGGTGCGCGATCTTGACGATCTCGGCGTGCGATGCGAGCGCGGCGTTCATCTACGCGCCCAACAGCTTTCTGACGGTGCCGCGCAGCGGCTTCGGCGCGGCGTTGATCACGCTCGTCTCGGCCTGCTCCATCGCCTCCTGGTGGTGCACCATCGACTCCTGGATCTGCTCATTCAGGTGCTTGAGCTGGGCTGCCGGCAGCTTGTCCAGCGCCAGCGGCGGCGTCGTGCCGAGCGTTTCGCCGAGCTGCTTGAACGCGGCTGAGGTTTTCTTTGCGGGGGCGGCCATGCGGGGGGAGATCCTTCTCCTCAAAGTAGAACACGCTGGGCGGACGATTGGTGTTGATTGCCCCGCGTCGTTCCTGAGAGGTTTGGCTTGGTTATGGGCCTTTTCGCCCCAACCAACGGAGGTTGGGGCGCCCCGAAGTGCCCAGGTTGGGGCATAATCTGGCTCACCCAAGGGTTCCCGCTCGTCGAACGTGGCTTGCGCGGCCGGTACGGGCGCGGCGGAGCGTTGGGCTTTCCGCGGAGCGCTCTTCGCGCCGGGCGATCTTGCGGTCGAGTGCCGCCCGGCCTTCGTCCTGGATGTGGCGCTTGAACTCGTCCGCTTTGCCGTCGAAAAACCACAGTCCACTCGCCGGGTCGAGCCACTCCGGGCACCGGCGCCGGCCGACATAGAAGTCGTAGCTGCAGAACTCGTAGTCCTCCATCTTGACCTCGTGATTCAGGGTCACATAGGCGAGTGCGGCCCTGCCGTGACTGCTGTCGTTGATCTTTGTCGCGGTGAACGGTTCGCGGAAGATCGGCGAGCCGACCCGACCGTACTTGCGGTTGAAGTACTTCGAGTAGGAGCTGAGCACGGAATTCATCAGCCGACGAGTCCCATGCAGGCTGTACTGGCGGAGGATCAGGTGGTAGTGGTTCTCGAGCAGGCAGAACGCGACGAGCGATACATCGGAGCGCATGTGCGGGAAGAGCTCGCGCCGGACCGGATCGCGCTGCGGCTCGATCGAGAGATGGCGGGCGAACCGATCAAGAAACTCCTTCATATCCGTGCGATCGCTGAAGCAGTAGAGATCGTCGATCGCGTGCTGCGTGACGTGGAACATCCCGGTTTCGTACTTGGCGAGTTCTGAAGGGCGTAGTCGCTCCGCCTTCTGCTGCTCGAACTCGAACAAATACTCGTTCCCCATGAGTCTTTAAGCGGTCGAGCGCCCGATCCTTACCCCCCTTCGCCGAAACTTTTCTCAGCGGGTGTCGTACGAATCCGTGTGTTCAAGCGAAAAAACGCCCCAACCTAAGGACTTCGGGGCGCCCCAAAGCCCCTTGGTTGGGGCGGAAAAAGGCTCAACAAAGCGGATCACCAATCCGCGCCGGCGGCTCAGTGCAGAGCGACGTTTGGCGTCAGGCGCTCGAGCCAGCGGGGCATCCACCAGTTGGCGTCGCCGAACAGGCGCATCGTTGCCGGGAGCAGCACCAGGCGCACCAGCGTGGCGTCGATCGCGATCGCGAAGGCGAGGCCCAGGCCGAGCTGGGCGCTTGAGACCAGCTCCGTGGTGAACGCCATCGCCAAGAACAGGACACACATCACCAGCGCCGAGCCGGTGACGATCCGCGCGGTCTTCATGACGCCCTCGCTGATCGCCCGCTCGTTTGAGCCGGTGCGCACCCAGCTTTCGCGCATCGAGTTGATCATGAAGATCTCGTAGTCCATCGACAGCGCGAACGTGACCGAGTAGACGACGAAGAACGACGTCGCCTCCATCCAGCCCGGGCCGCCGAACAGCGGGTCGGACCCCTGGTAGAGCAGCGCGACCAGGCCCATCGCGGCGCCGACCGTCAGCAGGTTCAGCAGCACGGCTTTGAAGGCCAGCAGCACGCTCCGGAACACCACCAGCAGAAAGAGGAAGCTCGCGATCGAGAGGATCGCCAGCAGCCAGACGATCCGCGAACTGGTGAAGCGGTCGTAATCGAGGAAGGTGCGGCCCGGGCCGCCGACGGCGACCTCCGCGTCAAGCTTCTTCGACAGCCCCGCTGCGTCGGCCGTCACGCGCTCGTTGAACGGCGCGATCGACTTGTTAGTGGGCAGCTCGCGCGTGAAGATGTAGGTGCGGGTCGCGTCGCCGCCGTTCTGTTCGTTGAGCACGAGGTCGAGGTTGCGCTTCTGGTCGTTCGGCTGAGCCGAGAGCAGCGCCATCGTCAGGTACGGCGACTTGCCGACGGCCTTCAAATCGACCTTGCCCTGCGCGTCGGCGCGTTCGCGGATCTCGTCGATCCGCTTCTGGCCGTCGGCGAGTCCCTTGGTGAGCTTCTCCGACTTCTTCGAGCCGTCGTTCAGACCGCCCGCCAGCGAGCTGCTGCCACCGGCCAGCGAACCGAGGCCGCTCGCGAGTTGCTGACTGCCGCCGGCCAGCGGGGCCATGCCGTTCTTCAGCTGATTGGAGCCCGACTTGAGCTTGTTCAGACCGCCCGAAAGCCGCCCGGTGCTGGAAGCGATCTGGCCGACGCCGTTGTCGAGCGTGCCGATCACGCTCGAGAGGTGGTTGACGTCGCCGAGCGCGTCGTTGGCCTGCGAGATGCCGAGGTCGACGGCGCCGTAGACCTTGTCGTTCTTGGCCTTCGCGTCGCCGGTGCCGCTGGACGAGGCCGAACCGCGCGCGGACGACAGCGAGCTGCGCGCCGACTGCACGCCCGGCTCGTTCTGAACGTCCGACGGCAGGGAGTCGAGGGCGCTTATCGCCTGATCGATTGCGTTCGTCGCGGCTGAGGAGCCGTCGATCGCGCTGATCGCGTTGCCGGTGTCGTTCACGTAACTCTTCAAGAGCTGCGCGCCGCTGACGATGCCGCGGGCGGTGCGCTTCGCCTGGCGCGTCGCGTCGCGTAGCTCGCCGGTGCCGCGCTCGAGCTTGGCCAGCGCGGCGTCGAGCTGCGACGCGCCAGAGGCCGACTGGGCGATCCCGCTCGAGAGCTGGTTGGCGCCGGACTGGGCGCTCGCGAATCCGTTCGCCAAAGTCTGCGCCCCTGCGAGCGCGGCGCCGTTGGCTGCTGCGAGCTGCGAGGCCCCGCCGCCGGCGGTGCTCAGTCCTCTGCGGACCTGCTTCGCGCCACTCGAGGCCGCGCCGAGGCCGACGTCGAGCTTCGCCAGAGAGGTCGGTGCATCCTCAGCGGCGCTCGAAGCCTTCTGCGCCGAGTTGGTCCCGAGCCCGAGCACGTAGCGCACGGCCGGGTCGTCGCCGAGCTTGTCCTGGAACTTGCCGAGCGCGCGCACGTCAGAAGGCGAGGTGAGCGGCTGCGAACTGTTCGACTGCGCGATCACCTCGTACGGCGCCATCACGCCGCCGCCGTACTGGGCCGCGACGGCCTCCATGTCGACGCGCATCGGGTTGTCGGCCTTGAACATCTTCAGGTCCGGGCCGCCGGTCTTCAGACCGAGGGCGAAGAAGCACAGCACCAGCAGCGGGATCGCCGCGAGCATCGCGGCCGGAAGCGGGTGACGGATCACGCGGGCGACCAACGGCGCAACGATCGGCCGCGCCCCGCGCCGGGCGATCGACCACTTCTCAAGATTGCCGCCCGCGAGCTTCAGGCAGGCCGGCAGCAACGTGAACGCCGCCAGCACAGAGAACACCGCGGCCAGCGCAACCCCGAACGTGCCGGTCGTCATCGAGGCCCATCCGAACGACACGCCCATCACCACGAACGCCGCCAGCAGCAGGATCCCGCCGGCGAACGCGATCGTGCGGCCGGCCGTGGCCATCGTCGCGGCGATCGCCTCGTCCGTCGTCTTGCCCAACGCGACTTCGTCGCGATATCGCGAGACGAGCAGCAGCGAATAGTCCACCCCCAGTGCAAGGCCGATGATCGAGCCACTGGCCTGCGCGAGGATGTTGACCGGCGTGAACAGGCCGATCAGCGTGACGGTTCCCGTCGTCACGCCGATTACGGCCAGGCCCTGCACCAGCGGGATCGCGGCAGCGATCGGCGCCCGGAAGATCAACAGCAGGATCAGAAGCAGGAAGGGGAAGGCGAGGATCTCGGCCTTCAATGCTCCCGAGAAGACGAGGTCGACGAGCTCAGTCGAGAAGCGCGCCTGACCCGCGACAGCCGCGTCGATTGAAGGCGGCAGATCGGCGAGCCGCGAGTTGATCCGCGGCAGCGTGTCGCGCCCGGCGTCGATCACGTCTTGATTGACCGAGACGATCAGCAGCGCGCGGTTCGGCGACTCGCGCATCAGCAGCGGCGCGCCGGCCGACCAGGGGCTCGCGGCCGAGACTCCGTCGATCTTGTTCAGCCGCTTCACCAGCGCCGGCCCGTTGGCGTCGAGCGCGCGGGCCGGTCCCTCGAGCATGATCGTGACCGGCGTGGACTCGCCGAAGGCGGCCTTGTCGAGCGCGAGCGCGTGGGCACTCGGCGTGCCCTTGATCACGAGGTCCTCGGGGTGAAGGATGTCCTTGGCGAAGAGGCCGAGCGTGCCGAGGATGATCGTCAGGAGCGACCAGACGGCGACGACGAGCAGGGGCTTACGGACGCCGAGGCCGCGGCGGTAAGGGGGCTCGGGAAGCGGCTCGGGCTTGGTCGCGGGCGGCGCCGTTTCGGCGGGTTTCGGAGTCCGCGGCGCACGCGCACGCGGCGCGCCGAGCGGGGCGTCGATCGCCGGTGAGGCGTCGGCATCTGTGCCGTCAGTGAAGTTTGAGCGATCGGTCATCGCGGCCGGCGCTCAGCTGCGTAATCCAATTGGTTTTGCCCCCGGGAACGGCGATCTCGACGAGCCGAGACCGTTGGAGCGAATCTACTGGTTATTCCGTTCGCTGTCCAGGCGTGGTTACCTGCGGGTTACAAGTGAGTACCCAGCCTGGGCGGGGATGCGCTCAGGCGAGGCCGTAGTGCTTCTTCGTGTCGGTGAACAGCGTCTTCAGGATCGCCTTGTTCACCGGCATGCCCGGCTTCGCGAGGGTCTTCGGGTCGATCGCGACGGTCCAGGTGAAGGTGCACGCGCGATCGCTGTTGGGCTCGACGAGATAGTCCTCGGCGAAGGCGTTGAAGAGCGGGCCGCTGGTCTCGGCGACGTAGAAGGACTTGCGCCGGCCCTCCTCCCAGCGGAAGAAGACTTCGTTGAAGACATTCATCCCCTTGAGCGAACGGACGGTGCGGGTGGTGCCGACGCCGTAGGGCTTCTCCGAGGTCCACTCAATCGGCTCGAGGATGCGGCACCAGGAGAGCGCGTCGTCGCCGGTCAGGTCTGCCCAGACCTCGGCGGCCGGCTTGTCGATGTTGAAGGTGCCGGTGAGCTTGACCGGGGCGGTGTCGAAGAAGGTTTCGTCGACTGGGTTGGCTTTGAACATCGGGGGCATCAGATGGACTCCACGATCTTGGCGATGCGGTTGTCCCGCGTCTCGGGTTTCTTCGCCTCGGTGACCTGACGGGCGAACTCTTTGCGCTTCGACGGGGCGAGGGCGTCGAAGGCTTTCTGCTTCTTGGCTTTCTTGAGTGCTTGCGCGAGCTCTGCGGGAACTGCGATTTCGCGCGGCTTTGTGTCGAGCTCGATGACCACGTCGACCTTGTCGCCGGCCTCGACCTTCGCGGCCGAGCGGATCGCCTTGCTCATCCCGAGCAGGTTCTCGCCGCCCATCCGCGCGACGCGCGCGCCCCAGGTGTAGCCGTTGACGGTGGCCTTGACGGGGAAGGCCTTGGCGCCTTCGCCTACTTGTTGGACTTGATCGTCGGAGAGGACGACCGCCGCGGCGGGACCGCGCGGTTCGAGCGTGGTCTTGAAGCTGAGCTTCGGCATCGGGCGAGTATTTCAGATGCCGTTCTTGCTGCGACCGGGAAGGCCGTCTAAACTTGCCACTCCACGCCCTCTTAGCTCAGTTGGTAGAGCACTTCCATGGTAAGGAAGGGGTCTCCGGTTCAAGTCCGGAAGAGGGCTTAGGGTCGATCTGCACTTTCGGTAGCTCGACGATCTGCACATTAGATTTGGCTCGGGAATAGGGTTTCTCGGGCTTTGTGCGGTGCAGCACTTGACGATCTGCACATTCGCTTTTTGAGTTTGATCAAACGGCCTTGTCCCATCCGACGCTTGTTCGGATTGATCAGGTCGAAATGAGCATGAAAAAGGCCGCATGTGCGGCCGACGGTCGAGCGACTATTTCGGAAACGTTGCCAGGGACTACGTCCGTGGCAGAAGGTCGAGCTGATTCATTTCGTCTTCGACTTCCTTGTAAAGGCCTGTGTGATGTACGTACCGGCTGAGCGTCAGCGAGAACAGTGTCCCGCCGATCAACCAGTCGCAGTCGTACTTCTCGTCCATCCAGCCGGGAGCGGGTGAGTCGCGGAGGCCTTTGCCGCGCATCTTCATCTGTGAGAAGACGCCTTCGACAACGTTTCGCTTGCGCATCAGAGCGATCCGCTTGAGTGCGAGGTTCTCATGTGACCCACGCGGGTAGTAGGTGTGGAGCATCGGGTCCTCATCTACGTACAGGTTCGCGGTGTTTCCGCAGTGCTCACACTTCCAAATCATGCGGGCGGTTGGTTCAACGAGGTCACCTGGGTTCAGATTCCGGCTCCGACGTGTCTTGCGTGATACGAAACCGATTGGGCGTTCGAGCTTCATGTGTTGCTTGTCGCAGCACTTCGGTGCCCCGAGTGAACTCGCGTACGGCGAAGGTTTTGCCGTGTTCTCTCGCAGCGCGAACACTGGCTGAATCCCGTGCCCGAACACGAGCTGCCGGGAAAGTTCAGCCGTCTTCGCAAATTCGCTATCGCCGCTCAGCGATTCGATCGGGCATTCCGGCCAGCGTTCTTGGAGCTCGGTTACGAGCTCAAGAACGTCCGTGACCTTGACGGCTCCGCTGGTCAGGTTTCGCCAGATCAGCGGTAGACCCGTCGCAACGTCCGCGATGACAAGCGTGTACCAGCCCCGTCCGTAGTCGTCTCCGTGGTAGATGGAGCCCGCATTCTTTCCACGCAAGAGCACCTCTTCTCTCTGGCTTCCCGCCGTCACGGGGAACTGCTGGAAAGCACCCGGAAGGATGGTTGCGTCGATCGCGCAGTGCTTCCCGATCTGTGGCTTCTTTCCGGCAAACTCCTTGATGATCGCGAGGTTCTGATCGATCAGCACGTCCGCCGAATCCTCGTGGCGTTTCAGCAGTCGACCGAACACGCGATAGATCGTGTCCAGGTCCTGACCCTCCTCCGAATCTTGGAAGCCGTCGTATACGTAGTTGGTCGTGGGGGACGGGGTTGCGAGCTCTTCGAGAACCGCCGTGATTGTCGGCACTCCAAACCCATAGGCCATGCGCTCGAACAAGGAACTGACCTTCAAGCGCCTGGTTGACGACCCCGACACGCGCTTCGTGAGTACCTCTCGCACGGCCTGCGCGAACGGGGTTCGGCGCATTGCTGCCATCTCGGCCGCCGCCCGCACGTTCTTCCGCTTCGGTGCGGGAAACGCGCCGCCGAGACCATCGAAGATCTGCTTCAGTTCCGGGATCCTCTCCAAGAGGTTGAAGTCGTAGTGCCTCCGATCAGCCTCGGCACGAATGAGCTCCTGATCCTCATGCGAAAAATCTTTGAACCTGACACCAAGGTCCTCGCAGATCTCGTCGATGAAGCCCGCGATGCTCATCCGCGTCCTGATGCGCTGCGGGTGGTCCGCATCGGAGAAACCGACGCTCTTCTTCACATACCGGGGTTTCTTGGTCCTCGGCTTGCGCCCGCCTTTGCCCTTCGTCTTCTCTATTTGGGTGGTTGGTGTCATCGTGAATGCCAGGCGAAATGGGACTCGCTGAAATGAACAATTGGTCGTTTTCGCGGCATTAACCACAAAATGGATAAAAAATCTGAAACCCAGGCGCAGTCCGGGATTCGATTGTGAGAAGTCCCGTCTCCGGATGGAGTTGAGCCGAGATTCATCGGCGCTTTGCTCATCGATTGGCTAATTACGCGACCACGTCCGTCGGATCGATCGCCGTCACGCGAAGAGCGCATTCTGCGAATACCTCAGGGACATCACCTACGGACCTCAAGAACTCGGTGAGATGAGCCAGGGCATGCACGCTGTCGCCCGTATCGAACTCGACAAACTGGATCCGACGCTGGAACAGGAGATGTCGTTGGAACTCGACGGCGGGCTTGCCAAGGATGGACTCGCTCGCTGCGATCACGGTGAGAAGCTGCGGATCGCTCATCAAGCTCGAACCTGAAGCGCTGCAGTTGTCGAATCCGTACGCGACGACTGACGCGGATTTGCCGTCCTCGGCGAGATCCACGCGATCCACGATCGTGCTCACGCGCAGGCCCAGCTCCGGGATATCCACCTCGACGGGAATCTGCGTGCCAAGCACCGTTATGTCTGTTGGGGTTCCTGCGATGAAGTCCTGGACTATTTCAAGCGACATCGACTGGGCGGGACTCGAATGTGGCGATGCCAGGCCGAGCTTTTCCAACCTCAAGCGCGCGAGCGTGAGCGACATGAGAGCGTGAAGATCGTCGCGCTGCGCATTGGGCCTGTCGAACAGGTATGCCAGAGCGAGTGAGACCGTCGCGGAGACCTCCCCTTCCAGCGAATAAGTCGATGGCGGCAGATGGGCACCAGCGTCCTCACACTCAATCGTGGGCTCATTCGGATTCTTGTCGGTATTCGTGTCGTGGGTCATGTAGACTTCTCCTAGGTATAGATCTTAGATAAGAAACTTAGGTAAGAAACTTACAAACCCCGTAGGACGGAAAACCCTGCGCAGGCGCTCACATGGCTGATTCCACTGCCAAAACACTCAACGATCTACTCAGTCAAACGAAGCGTGTTCGCTCGGTTTTCTGGGGCCGAACGATCGATGACCTCGGGCCCGCAGCGCTCCAAGTTCTCGTCGCCGTAAAGGTCGCGGAGACCGACAAGGATCGGACCGCAGGGGCGCTCGCGGAGGCGATAGGGATCGCGCCGCCAGCCGCGAGCACCGAACTCACGAGATTGGCTGCAAGCGGGTACGTGACCAGGCAAAAGCTTTCAGACGAAGAGCGCGGCGAGGGCGACGGCAAAGTCCATCACTTGGTGCAGGTCACCCGACTCACCGATCGAGGAGAGGCCGTGCTCGCGAGCTTGATTGACAAGACCCGCGAGTACGACCGGACCTAGCTCGCTACTCGGAGGACAGAATCCGCCAGCGGGCGACGAGGTTTCGGCTCGGAGAGATGTGCCACTTCTCGTCAGTCTTGACGATCACGTGCTGACGGATCAATTGAATCCGTGCGACAACGACCTCGTCCTCGGGCGCGCCCGCCGAAACGGCGCGCATTTGCAATTCCTCGATCGTTAGGCCAACAGGGTCGAGCGCATCCAGCATGTTGATCATCACGAGCCGTGCCGCTTTCACGTCGCGGGCATAGTCATCCCAAAGTTTTCCATCCACCGTCCGTTCTGACCCGTCCGTGGGCATTAGGTCATAGCGCCCTGCGAGCGAGGTCACCGATGCGTTGGATCCTGAGTCACCGCGTCCCATGGGTCGAACTTACGACCGTTTCACGCCGCTCGCTGACATTTGTGGAACCCGTCTCCATCGCCGTAGAGAATGAGCTGGTGATCGGAGCCAAAGAAAAGTCTCTCCTCGAACAGATCGAGCAAGACGCGCTCGACGATGGCGTTCCTGTTTCGACGGTGCTGCGCAAGTGCATAGCGCTCGGCGGCAAGAGCGGGTCGGTTGAGCTTCGTGACTGGGCCACGCGAGAGCTCAAGGGTTACTCGATTGACGACGATCTGCCCGAGTATCGAGTGGTGCCAGCACCGATTCTCATTGATGCATTCGTCGGAAACGGCCAAGTCACTGGCCAACCAATTTCGGCGGGAGCAATTCCGGAAAGATTTCGCGAGCATATGGGAGATAGCGCGCGGCTGAGGCAAGGATTGGGCGAGCTTGAGGCATTGCTCGGCCAAAAGAAGATCATGCTCATGCCTTCTGTGGCTCCGATGATCGCCGCCGCAATGAACGAGGCGATCGGCGAATACTCCCAGCAGATCACCCACGTCTACTGGAAGATCTCGCCATCCGTAGTGCGTGGCGTGCTCGATCAGGTGCGGACATCGCTGGTGCAACTCGTTGCGGAAATGCGATCCGAAATGAGCGATGCCGACGCGCTCCCATCGCGCAAGGCGGCTGATGAAGCGGTAAACGTAGTTGTTACCGGTCGGCGGGCGACAGTCAATGTCGCGTCGTCAACGAGTTCGGGTCCGGGTTCCACAGCGGTATCGAGCGTCGAAACGAACGCTGGGGAGCCCGGTCACAGCGCTTGGACGCGGAGCCGAATGATTGGCGGCCTTATCGTCGGCGTCGCCACGGTGGTTGCGGCTGTCGTCGCCCTACTGCAGTACGCCTAGGCCGCATCGGGTTCGTAGTTCTTGATCAGCGCGCAGTCGGCGATCGCACCGACACAGACGCTCGGCGAACACGAGGTGTTCCTAACTCTGCTCAACCGCGCGTTGTCTCCACCAAAGATGAACGACGCTGTGTACACATGTGTGCGTTTTGAGACAACATCGAAGAGTTCGACATTGTCGAGCGCGACCGAGGTCAGGAGGAACTCGCCATCCGGGCGGCTGGGCAATTCCAGCCAATCGCCGACTGCGAAGCGAGGCGTCGCCAAGACATTGTGTGCGCGCAAGCCTTCCCAATGACCGAATCCTTGAATGAAGAGGAGAAGAAGACCAGAGGCAGGCAGAGTGGCCAAGAACTGCGGGATCTTGTCGTCCCCTCCGAGCGCGTTTTCCAACAATCCGAAAGCGAGCAAGTACACGCCCATCGCAAGAAACACGACGCCGAAAACTGTGGCGAGCGAGCGATGAATGATCCAGTACTTGGTCCACTTCAGCCGTCGGGGACGATCATCCTGACAGGCTGGTTGACCGGTGAAGTAGCCATCGCGAAAGGGGCGGATATAGAACCAGTCTGTGCAACTGGACATCCAGGTGACGACCAGGCCGAGAGACAAGATCGCTGCTCCCGTTGAGATTTCACGCCCGACGTGAGCGGCCGTTTGCTGGCCCCAATCCTCCAGCAAAAAGAGCAGCGCAACCATCGCGACGACGAATGCGGCCACTCCCTGCGCGTACATCACCCGGTCACCATCCTTGCGGCAAGCGCTTCGCTTCACGGGCTTGCGCTCGGGACTTCCCCGCTTGAAGGAGGCGGTACCGTCCGCGTTGGTTGCGAGAAGCTTCACGTACGAGGCTCCAAGAACCAATACGTAGAGAGCACCTGCACCGAAAGAAACAACTACGAGCGTTCTCGCGCCGCCAACTACTGCCGCCGATGCACAAAGTGCTGCGAACGCGAACTGTCCAAACACGGCACCGCGCGGATTCAAGGATTCTCCAATAGGGGGCGGTTTCCAGTCGCCGAGACCGGCCTGCGGAGAAAACCTACTCCTTCCCGAACTGCTCGCGCTGCTCCGCCGTGGTTCATGCGCCAACTGGCCAAGGCGCTTCGGCGCTCGTTTCAGACGTAACTGACCGATCAGACTTGAGCAAGAACTTGTCCTTCGTGTCGAATATTCACTCCCGATTGCGAACGGTGTGGCGTCGCCACACGCCCACTCAATCCGTCGCGAAACTTAGGTTCCATTGGACTAATCCGGAGCGATCATTTAGCGTGAGCGACTTGCATCGAGCTCACGCCGCAGTCTTTGCGCGGTGCCAAACACGACCGATAGGAAATGTTCATGGTCTACGTAACGCATGTCCACATGGAGTCGAGCGGCAATGGGCACGAGCACATTGCGAACGTGAAATGGCGAGACCCATCCGACGGCGGAACTGGTGCAAGCACGCGCGCCCAGATGGTGGAGTGGATTGAAGGTGGCGGCATCGCAAAAGTTACGGACGGAACCAATACGGTGGGCGTAGGTGTCGTTGAACCGGCATACGGGCCGAAGTACATACGCACGTTTGCGGATGGCACATGGACTGACAACTTGCTTTCACTGCCTAGGTTCTAGTTACAGCTGGTCAAGAACCGGTCCCAGCTCTCGGCCGACATTTCCCAGCGTGCACGATTCACCCTGCGGGAGCTGAGTTCGACGCATCAGTGCTACGGATTCGCCCTATCGCGCTCTTCGTTGCCGTTCGCAATCTCTGCGCAGGGTCTATTTCAGAAGCTTGAAGCAGCTCAGCCTTCGCAGCAACGCTTCTCACCGCTTCGGCCTCATTCGCATCTTCACCCTTTTTCTTGTCCAACAGCTTCTGAAAGTCTGGCTCGTCAAGTAGGTCCAAGGGATAGGGGCGGCGGGGCCCAGCTACAAAGCTCAATTTTCCACTTCCACGGCCCACAGCTAGAACGTACGTCCCCGCCCAAGGGGGCACGCACTTTTCGCATACCGCTCATAAGTCCTACCTCCAAGCAGCGACGCTGCAAGGTTCCGGCGCTTTCCGGTTGAACCAATCGATCACTTGAGATCAATATTTGGAGGTTGGGTTCGCTTGGAGATTCCGGTTGCACAAGAGCAATACATCCGCTGGTTGGTTGTCACCAGAAACTATTCGCATCACACGATTCGCGCGTACGAGTCCGATATCGCAGCTTTTGATAAACACCTCGGCGGGGACGCCTTTGTGAGCGCAATAGACCGAGAGCAACTGATTGCCTTTTTTGAGGAGTTGCAGGCGAGCGGATTGGCACCGACCACGATCAGGCGACGGGCCTGCGGTCTCAAGGGCTTTTGCGGCTGGCTCAACACTCAACACCTCTTGGAAGCAGACCCCTGGTTGGGTCTCTCCCTGTCGCTCGGAAAATCGCGGAAGCTGCCAAGGCACGTACCTCAGGACGCGATGGACAGCTTGCTCACTTCGCTTTTCGATCTAGCGGGATTCAATAGCCCGCGAGATTCACCCCAGGATCTCCCACTGCCACACGAATCGACGACGCTATTGGCCGTTGCCCTAATGATCACAACCGGAGTGCGTGTAAATGAACTGGTCGGTATCAAGTGCAAAGACATAAATCTCGCGGCCCGCAGCATCAGAATCCTCGGAAAGGGCCATCGCGAGCGCCATGTGTACTTGACGAATGATTGGATCACGTCCCTGACCAGCGCCTATTTCGATGCGCGTGTTGCCCTCGGCATAGACCACGATCAACTCCTCTTCAATCGGCATCTGGCACCTCTCACGGCCCCGGCGATGCGATACCGGCTCGCACGCATATCGCGAAACACAGAAATCGAGATCGCTGTAACGCCGCACATGCTTCGCCATAGCGCGGCGACACAACTGCTCGAAGCGGGAGTGGATATCCGAGTGATCCAGCGACTACTCGGCCACGCCAGTCTCAGCACCACCGAGATCTACACGCACGTATCCGACCAAGCCCTCCAACGTGCCCTGGTCGATGCAGACGTTCTAGGGAGAGCTACGAGTTTGCGATAACTAGGAGTTATCAATGGCCGCGCCGCGCGCAGCGTCAGGTAGTGCGGCATTCGCATCCGAATCGTCTTGGCCGTTCAGTCTTCGAAGCTCCCAGCTCGCGAGCTGCCAGGAGTTCCTGGGCGAGCACACGGGCGGTTCGCGCGTGCTTCGTGTGTTCGGCGAATCAGGGGTCGGTAAATCCTTCTTGGCTCGCGAACTTCTCGTGCGCGCCGCGAAGGATGATCCGAAAGCAATGGGTATCTACCTCGACGTCCCTCCTGCCGAGCTGGAGGCGTCAGCGCTGTTGGCGCGAGTGGACGATTTGCTCAGCGAGCGACGTGTCGCGTCGCGGGACGCGCCTTCATTTGTAAGCACCAAGGTCGCGCGCGCCTGGCTTGCCGCAAAGCGAGGAAGATCTGCCCGGCGGCTTACCTATCTCTATCTGATCGCGCGCGACCTGATCTCTCAGATTCCGATTGTCGGCCCGTTCATAAAGGCATTGCTTCCACCATCAACGCGAGCACGCTCTTCCGGGGAGAGCTCAGCATCATTGAACTTCCTGATGAATAGATCCCGGACCCGGCCCGTTTGGCTTGTGATCGACAACACCCAGTTCCTACCGATCGCACTTCGCGAGACGCTCGCGGCATCGTTCGCAGACGCTGGGAGCCACCTGCGGCTAATTCTCATTGAGCGCGTAAATGGTCCCCGCGTCGATTGGAACCCGTCGCTGCCGAATGCCGAGAGAATGGACCTCGATCTAAGCGCAGCGTCACTGGAAGAAGTGACCGCGCTCGTCGCCGAAATCTTGCCCGACGCCGCAGACAGTGACGAACTTGCAGCCACGCTCTTCCGTCGAAGTGGTGGCAATCTGAAGTCGGTTTGGTATCAACTGCGACTGGTCACCTCAAGGCGAGAGGATCAGGCCGAATTGTCGGGCTCCTACGAGGACGTGATTGCATCCCTTCCCACGCTCGACCAGGCTGTCCTGAGGTTTGTTGTTTTCACTGTCGGAGGAATGACCGTGGCGAGTCTGGTGGCGCTTCTCCATGCCTCGGACGTTCGTTTCCACCCAGATGGTGTGCGGGATGCAATTGCGGATTTGGCAGCGCTAGGGCTGCTTGTCGTTAATGGCAGCAACTCGGATCGAGTCCGTGTTGAGCACGAACTTGTGGCCCAGGTGGTCAGTGAAATAACTCCGGAAGAAGAAAAACTTGAGCTCCGAATCCAAGCCGTTGCAGCGCTGAGCGCGGTGCTAGAAGTCGGGATGGATCCACAGGAAGAAGAAGTGCTCTATGACCGAATGCTGGGAATCGTCAGTGGAGACGAGCTGCGTAACTCACCGTTGTTGATGTCACTTGTGGTGCGGTTCATCCAGTCCCAGGTCGTGCTTGAGCACTATGGCTACCTCGCAAGCATTTGCCGGGACACTGTCTGCTGGGACGTGCTTGACGATTTGCCCGAGGTGACCGTGCGCACCCTGCTCGACGCGATCCAGAAGTCATCTTTGTTTGACCTAGGTCTTATCGCGACGACGCGGCTTAGGCAGACGGCGAACCTCCACGAATCTCTCGCGTCGCTATATGAAGCCAAATATCTGATTCAGTTATTTCGTTACGACGAAGCGTTGGCTCTGCTCAGTCAGGCTCCCGAATCATTTGAGCGGCGGGCCGCCTTATTCAACATCAGCATCAACCTCACCGAAGATGATCGGGCGGCGAAGATAGCGACTGCCGTCCATGCGGAGGTAACCAGTGGAGGGGGCAATGAACAGGACTACGTTGTCCTACGAAACTCAGCCCATCTTTTCGATGCGGAGCAAGCGCGCGTCCTGCTCGGAGCAGCTCTCGAAGGATTCGAGGGCCTGGGTCTTCGATTCGGTGCGGCTACGACAATGAACAACATGGGGATCGTCGAGCTGACGAGCGGATCGCGGCGTGCCGCGCGCGCCCATTTCAATGACGCTAGTCGCGAGTTAGTTTCGCTGGACTCCCTGGAGGTTTATCAGCCGTTGGTGAATCTGAGCGCTGCGTCGTTCCTGGATCGAAACTTCGAAGAGGCTTCAGCGCTGCTCGCCGAAGCGCGTGACGCGACTCCGCGTTTACTGGTCCAAGACAAATCCATGTTGGAGCTGAACGCAGTCGCGCTTGACATTTGCGCGGGGCGCTTGGACGCCAGCTTGGGGGAGCGGATGAGCGCTGTGGTGAAGTCCGCGCGGCAAACCAAAGACCTTAGATTTATCGACATCGCGCGCTGGTTCGATGAGACACTCACGGCCGCTCTCACCGGGACCGCGCCACCCTCGATTCCGCTCCAAGACCGAATTGAGGCGAGGCGCAAGAACGGCCATGTTCCCCTGGAAGTGTTCATGCCTGCGACTGTGCATGAAACGCTTCTTGAGGTGCCGTTCGTTCTGTCACCAAACTGGCGCTATTAGGTGTTGCTGGTACTTGTCGATTAGGTAGTCGACGGTCTCTTGTGTGGGCTCTTCTTCCGCGATCACGCCCGCCAGCCAATTGGCGAGGAGACGTAGATCGCTCGTTTCGTAGCCAAGAATCGCAAGATTGGTAGATCCGATTCGCAGGCCCGACGTTTCTCGTGGTGATCGCGGATCGCCTGGAACCAAGTTCCGGTTTGCGAGCACGCCACGACTTTCGAGATCAGTTTCAATCGCAGCGCCAGAGCGCGTGAACCCGCGAAGGTCGAGGAGCAACATGTGGCTGTCACTGCCGCCGGAAACCAATGGGATTCCGCATCGGTGCAACTCCTCCGCCAACGATCGGGTGGCAGCCACGATGCGCTCCGCATAGTCATGAAGATCACGATCACCCCACTCCGAGAGGCAAGCGAACTTTCCAAGCATTCCCGTCTCATTGGCTCCACCTTGAGTCATGGGAAACACCGACGATTCGATCTCGGCTTCGAAGCTCGACCTATAGATAAGGATCCCAGAGTTGGGGCCTCGAAGATTCTTCACCGAATTGAACGTGGCGAAGTCGCAGTGAGGAAATGCGTCCGGATGCAGGCCTGCCGCGACAAACGTCGCCGTGTGAGAGATGTCCGCATGCAGAATCGCTCCAACCTCATTTGCGATCTCCGCGCACTTGGCAAAGTCGATTGACCGTGGCAAAGAACTACCACCCACGATTATTAGCTTCGGTCGGTGCCTACGGGCGAGGGTCCACAATTGCTCGTAATCAACGTGTCCGTCTGCGGTTAGCCCGTAATTTTGCGTCGGATTTCGTCGCGCAATCAGCACCGTGTGTGAGATGTGGCCACCGTCAAAGGGACGGAGACACATCACGGTGTCATCGGGCCCAAGAATGGCGTTGTAGACGATCTGATTCGCCTGTGTGCCTGAGTGCGGCTGGAGCGTCGCGCGGTATCCCGTTGGCCCACCGAATAGCTTGAGGGCCAGCTGCTCTCCCTCGATTTCGACAATATCCATGGCTTGAGATCCAGGGAGGTATCGAGCACCTGGCAAGCCCTCTGCGGGGAGAACAAATGACGGTTCGGAGAGCACTCGAATAACCGAATCGAACGGGTAGCAAGCACTCGCAATTAAATGAATCTTGCTCCCGATTGCACCTCGCTGAAACGCGACAAGTTCATCGATTCGACCTGAACTGTTCGACGCATATCGGTCGAAGTACGAGGTTCGACGTCCATGCATTGATAACTCCTAGTTATCCGAAAGTTGGTAGCGCATGGCGCGGCATGCTAGTGGAATGCGCCCGGCTGACTGCTCTCCGCGTCCCTCCGCCTCCTCATTGAAGTCATGGGCCGGTGTTTCTGGCGGTGATGTCTGCCAGTCACGCGGGTTAGGCCACCGCAGATCCCCGCAACTCCAGAGCAGCCGAAGCGAGAACCACACGTGACTTCTCTCCGAGTGCAACAATCGTTAGCATGAGCCTCGTCTTCGACCGCCAGCCACGTGGGAGTTCGCATGCCTGAAGATTTTGAGATGGACGACTTGGTCGTCCTGCTTCTTGGTGCGCCCGGAGGGTCGGAAGCCGGGTCGATAAAAGGCATCACCCGGCTTGAGAAGCTCGCGTTTCTCGCTGATAAGGAAACGCCCGCGCAGGCGTGGCTGACGGAGCCCACCGGTTTCCGTTCCGACAAGTTTGGGCCATTCTCAAAGAAGATCTACGAGGCCGTGGATGCGCTGTACGGCTACGGCCTGATTACCGACACCGAGCGCATCGACAGTTCGCCGGAGGAAGGGTGGGAGTCGGCGAACATCGTCTATGACGACAGCGATGTTGACCCGTACAGGACTCGCGACTTCAACCTCACTGAGCTCGGTTGGGACTACTACCGGTCCCTTTTGGAACTCTTGAAGCCCGTGGCCGACCCCGAGGCGGAGATCGGTCCGCTGAAGGAGCAGTTCGCGGACATGCCGCTGAGGCAGCTCGTTCGATACGTCTACCAGCGACACCCGGACTACACAGACAAATCGATCATTCGTGACGAAATCCTCGCGCGTTGAATCAAACTGACGAAGTCGTGCACGTCGCGACCGTGCTCGCGGTCGGACTACCGTTGCTATTCACCTGCGGTGCGGGCCTCTGGGCACTGGCCCCGAAGCGCGGCAAACTCGCGGGTGAGTGGAAGGATCAGCTCGACCTCGCAAAAAGCAGTCTGAATGATCAAGCGATCTCAGAACTCAACTGGCTTCGTGAAAAGCTCGATGATTTCCTGGATCCGGACGACCCGACAACCGTTGCGGCAGCCGCTGCAAGTGCTCCGGATCCGCTGGTCGATCACGCAAAGAAGGCCGTGAAGCACATCCACGACCGCAAGCGGGTGGACAAAACGGTGGAGCAGCTTCGGTGGATTTTCCCTCGGTTCTCCTTTTGCCTTGTCGGAGTCGCGGCTGCCGACATTCTCCTGATGGCGTACTTCTCGGAACTTGCGGACTGGGCGACAGTGCGTACGGCAGGCTGGATCTTGCTCGGGTTGGCCGGTGCACCGGGAATCGTGCTTCTAGGGATCTATTTGTTCCTTGCCAATAGGCTCGGAGCTCACGTAGACGCCGCCCAGTCATGGGAGGTTGACGAATGAACGCGGTGCTCACCGACCCGAGGATTGAGAATTTGGAGAGCCAGCAACTTGTTCCCGGTCTCATGGCCTGGCTCTACTCGTCGAGGCGCGCACGCGACGGAGCCAATATTTATCTTGAACTTGCCTGGTCCGGGCGGCGCGTTGACGTGGTACTTGAATCGAACACGCAGACGCTCACTTCTTTCGAGCTGAAGATCGGGCAGACGCAGCGCGCCATCGAGCAGGCGATCTACAACCGTCATGCGTTCGACCGAAGTTTTGTCGTGCTCGGACACAAGCCGGACGAGCGAAACATCGATCTTGCGCGGGAGCTCGGGATCGGCATCCTGGTGGTAGTCGATGACCATGCGGAACTCGTTCTCGATTCACCGATGCGACGCCCTGCGGCACCGATCCGCAGACGAATTCTTGCTGTCATCGAGAAAAGTAAGCCAGCGGCGGTTGCGTGATGTTTGATGACTTTTCTCACTACCTGGCTTACGGATCGACCGATCAAAAGACTTTGCTCGCGCTTACGAATGCCTATGACGGTCTACTCGTACCAGGGACGATCGCAGCGGTCCAGCGTCAGGGCACGGGTGGATTCGTTCTTTCCATGTCAACGGACGGACGCCCCTACGTCATCGACCCAAGATTTCCACTTTTTCAACAGGCAGCGAACCCCAAGAAGGTCAAGGCGTCCCACGAAAAGCTCTCGGAAATACTCGGAGACCCTTCACTGATCTCCTACGAGAACCCTCGTCCCGAAGACTTCACGGAGGAAAGACTCCGCAAGCTCGCAACGGCATGGGTCGAATTCAACGGCTCGTACGGGGTGAACCACGTTGAAAAATTTGACAAGTACGCGAAGCGCCTCAAGCTCGACGAAGCGCCTAAGAAGCAGGCAGCGAAGAATCCGACATTCGTCTTTCCGCTCTACTTCGTGGTGTCGGACCCAAACGACCCTTGGTGGCCAAAGTCCAAGCGATTCTGGGAGATAACCAACGAACTGGCCAAAGACAAGGCGGTACGCGTTATCGCCACGGAAGGCCCGTTCGGCCTCGCTGCGACGCTATCTCAGGTCCCAGAGCAACGAGTGGCGATCTGGGCATCTGGCCTTGACGAAATGTCTTCGTCTTCTGATGCGCTTGCGGCCTATGGAGCGGCAGTCTCCGGCGCGGCGACGGACGGCAAGGAACTTTTCGCGCTTTACGGTGGATACTTTCACGTCATGCTCAGGGCCCTTGGATTGCGCGGCCTCTCGCACGGCATTGGGTTTGGCGAGCATCGAGAGTGGAAGAACCTGGATAGCTCCGGCGCGCCGCCAGCACGCTTCTACCTACCCAGAGCTCACCGATACATACCTCAGGACCTTGCGCAAACGCTCTGGGAGTACGACCGGGACATAACGTCGTGCGAATGCGAAGAATGTGAGGTCGTGCGCGAATCCGGCCCTGCCGCGCTCGAATATCACGCGTTGATGAAGCATTCCGTGCATAAGCGCGACCTAGAGATTTCAACGGCGGGAGACTCGACTTTCGCCCAGCTAATCACGGCTCTAGAAGAAGACCAGGCGTTCCTTCTTGACAAGCTCGGCCAACAAGCAATCCCAGCAGTTATCGCGCGAAGAGCGGTGTCATTTCTGAGCCATCTCGACCCGTGGATAGCAGCTGGCAATCAGCTGTAGCCAATCGCGGCACAGCGAGGAAAGGGTTATAGGTCCTTGGGCGGGTGAGATCGGGCTCGCCAATAGTCTTGCGCGCGGCTTTGGGCCGTCGCAACTTCTTCCGGGATTTCATCGTGCCGAAATAGGTATTGCCCGAGGCCTAGGCCGAGTTGCAAGTTGGAATGGACCAAGAAGCAGCTCGGACACATGAAGCCCCAGAATCCGTTGGAAGCTGTGGCGACTTCCGCGTCGTACCGGGCATCAGTAACTTCGCAAAACTGACACTTCGGTAGGTCGAGTACAACGCCGACCGTTCCAGCGACGGGGTGACCGCTAAAAGCGCCGAAGCCATCGCCATCGCCACCCTCAAACTCCTCACGCACAAGCTGGTCAAGCACGTGCTCATCCGGCGGAGGGCGGAGCTCGCCGTCAATCTGTGCTGGCCAAATGATCCGTCCAAGCTCCTTGCTGTCTGCGATCAAACGCATCGCCTGCCCGATCGGGTCATCCGATACGTCGTCTGAACTCGGTCTCAGCCAATCGTGTTCGCTCTCGTCGAGCGCTGGAAGTAGACCGTTTTCTTCAAGCTTGCCCATGAGTACATTCCTTTCAGATTCAGCGGACGACTTGCTCATCGTGCGCCGGGAGTTGCGCCAACTGCCAAATCTGTAGATTGACTTCTTTGCTCAAGCTCGGCACTCATCAGGGGATCCAATGGTTCTGCTCATCAGCTACGACTTAAACGGTCGAGAGCGTCCTTCTAGCTATGCGAAGGTCAAGAAGTACATAGAAGAGAGTTCGGTCTCCAGCGTTCGGCCGCTCTACTCCCAATGGCTTGTGGAAACGCAGTACACACCTCAGTCATGGGTTGATGCCCTTAGAGAGCATGCGGGAGTAGACAGCAATGATCTCCTCTTTGTTGTCGAGGTCCGAAAGCCGTTTGCTGGATGGCTTCATCAAGATGTCTGGGAGTGGATCAACGCCCGTGTCTAACACGGCGAATACAGGATGGTGGTCAGTTGGACTCACTTTGAGCGAGTCCGAAGCCGGACCTCTGAGCGGTGTAATCACCGGGTTCAACGCCGAGGTGATCCGTTATGTCTCGATCGGAAATGTGTCGCCCGTGGAGCCGGACGGTATTGACAGCTTGGTGATTGAGCTACGAGGGGAAGACAGATCGTCGGCCATATCGCTGGCCGAATCGCTACTACGCGAACTGAGGGGGCAAGCAAACCTTCCGGAGGTTGACACCCCAGTCGCGTGGGCCGTGCCGCTCTCCGAGGAGGATGCGAGCAGCCATCGGTTCATCTCGATCGCGAAAGATCTGGCCGAGGATGAGGCGTATTCAGGCATGGCCGCTATTGCCGCTCAGATTCACCTTGAAGTTCAGGTTCGCACACTCTTCGGGCTTGTCGCGGATGCCTCAGATCTAACGCGAGTGAAGAAACTCGCCAAGCTGGGGGGACTCACTGGGCTCGGGTCCGAACGCAGCAAAACTGCCGTGCTGTTGATTCTCGGCATCGACGTCACGGACACACCAGAATGGCCTGAGTTCAAAGCTCATTTGGACCGCCGAAATGCGATCGTTCATGGCGGACTGGAAATCGGTCGCGTTGATGCGGTGAGATCCGTTGAGGTCGCCCACCTCATGTCACTCCGGCTGGCCGAGGCGTATGAGGCCTTGGCGGTCGAAGGATCAACGGGCTGAGCGGCAGTTGCCGCTACCTCGCGTCACCAGTCCACCCAATTCGGATCCAGGCCTCGCTGCCCTTCGCACGCAGAATCCACTCTGAGTCTCCACTTCGATCTGCAAGACCTGCAGCGACAAGACGATCGAGGGCTTCCGCGACGTCGCTCTTGCTCACCTCGCGTCGAAATCGCTTTGGGAGCGCCTTCTTCGCTTCCCCAGCATCAATTGGAGTGCCAGCCAAGCCGTTCTTCTCGATGCCGTTGAGGACTCGCTTTTCATCCTTTCCAAGTCGGACGGGGCGGATGTCCATCGCCGCTAAGAGGCCAGCAGCGGCGATCACGATCTCCTCGTCGACATCCTCTAAGCCAATCGCATGAAACGCCGCAAACAGAATCGCTGATGCAATCGCGACGCGGACCGTGGCCGTCGGTAGATCGACAGTCCAGCCTCCGGGCCGAAAATAGAGCCCCTCGTCTTCAAGGCCAGCGCCGAGCCGAAGCCCGTGCTCAAAACCCGCTCGGGCGAGCACGTCGTCGCTATCGCCCCACCAAGATTCCCAGACTGATTCGGCAAGTTCGTAGTCGAACTCGACCGTCGGTTCGCTTGTCAATTCACCGTCACTCATTTGCGCCAACTTCCAGTGCCAACATAGCGCTCTTCGAAAAGCAGGTGTGTGATCACGACGTCCAAGTGATCGGAGTCTTTCTCGAAGAAGGATGGGTCCTCGACCACGTGCTTCGATAGTTCGGGATCCTCGCCGCAGGCCGCTTCAAACCATCGTGCGCCGAACTCGGTCGTCGGGACAATGATGAGTGGAGACTGACGGCCGCCGTCCTCAATTCGTCCGGCGATAACGCGGATCTCCACACCTTCAACTTCGAGGACACGAGTTTGAGTTCGAAATCTCGCACCCTCCGCAACCCAACGGCGAAGAGGTGCCATAAACGGCGTGTCCATCACAATCGACGAACGCGCAGGAGTTGCCCAGGCCAGCCAAGAGTCCACGGTTTCAGAATCCGAAGCCTTCGCGCTGCTGTAGGCGGACACGAAGACTGGATGTTCCTCGTTGACCTGCGACGGGTCCGAAATCGGAAGCAGCAAAATCGAGTCGCGCTCTTCCCCGTCGAAGACAGTCGCGCGCATGCACGCAACCACCTCCGAGTCCGGCAGCTCAACCCCTGAGAGCGTGAAGTTGAGTTCGATCCTCTCTGTAGTGGTGACCGCCACGAATCCGTGACGACTCTCGCCCTCGCCGCCCAATCCCGACGCGGTTCCGTAGGGCAGAACGGTTGCTCGCTCCGGCGCGACGGGCAGACGAACTGTCTGGCCGTCGAGCGCACTTAGGTCAAGCTGACCACTGTCGCTCGTATCTTCCGCGATCGCACCTATTCGAGGCAGGCCATCTGGGGCCAATGCGAATGCTTGCCGAAGTAACTCACGGAGGTCGCGGTGATGGGCGTCGTCAGGAAATGTTTCTATGTCAGATTCTTGGAGCGTTTGCGCTGCGTGCGAGAACAGTCCTTTTCGAAGGTTCTCAAGTTCGACACCGGCCGCGCCATCGACGGCTTCTGGGCCGATAAGCAACCCGCCCTCGGGACGCCACCACGGCTCTCTATTGAACTTGCGTTCGGCTTCGAGCTCGAACTCGCGGACCTGCTCTGCGAAATCGCTTGCAAGGAGCGCAGCGAGTCGATGGTTTGGCCGTTCCATCAGCTCAAGCTCTGACGCCTCGAAATGCGCGAGACCAATCCGCGTGGATGTGCGCAATGCGGTCGACTGCATTGATGCAAAGAGGGCGGCACGGACTGCACCCATTGCGACCCAAGGGTGGATGTCGACGCCAATCAATCTGTTGAGCGTCCGAACATGCCAGTCGTACATCGGGTAGCCAGAAACCGGTGCGACCGGTCGTTGAGTGCAGATCAAACTGAGGCCCACGGCGTAGCATTCGTGAACGAGGTCGCTCATCGACTTCAGCCGGTCGCGAAGCTCCAGCCAGTGTGGGTCGCCGGTGCCATCGGCGAGTGCCGCGACCGTGGTGACAAGCCCGCCGAAAGCTGAAGTGTCGTCGAGCTGGCGATGAAAATGCTCGTGGGTCTCAACGAGTCTTCCGAGCTGCACGTCGGTCCGGCCAGCGTCAAGGCTCCAGCCGAACCAGTCGTAATTGGCGCTCGGGGGATCGCTCACGTCACGACTCCGCTGGCGGCGGTGACAACACCGCACGTCACATCACATGCGTTCTTGTTGAAATTAGAGCGTGATCTCATAAGGGGGGAGCAGCCCTAAGAACTCTTCGGAGACCTCGAACGTGATCTGAGAATCAATTAATTGAAGGACCGACTCTCCGAGAAGTTCAAACGTGTATTGAGCGTCGCCAGTGCGAATAGTGAGCGCTCCTGTCGGGAGCCCTAGAACGCCGACATCAAGTAGTGGAGACTCGTAGAGTCCAGCTTTCGCGGCGACCTCCTCCGCTTCGTCGCCGACCCAGTCAGTGCTTCCCCCACCGAACATGGCGGGGCGCTCGAAATGGATGTCCAGAGGACCTGGCAACGCCAAGCCCAGATGGTCTGCTGGGGGAGTCGGTCCTCGGTCGGGGTCGTCCCATGTGGATTGCCAATCTGTTTTCTCACTTGGTTTCAACGGCGTTCCCTTGTAGCCACATTGCCCGATCTGCCATGTCGCACCACCTTGCAACCACATTTTTCCGCTCGACACGCGCAGCGCTCCAGTCGGTCCGAGCACCGGGGCATCCACGAGGCAAGAGACTTCCCGGAGGAGTTCAAGACCCTCTGCTCCGGCTCCCACTCGGCAGCCAGATAAGCGGACCGCGACCACCCGGCCTCGCAGACGAGATAGTTCGCTCTGCCAGTCACTTCGAACTAGCGAGATCAACTGTCCCGGCCCTGCCTGACCACCTTGCTTCCCACAGCCGGTCGCGAGGATCCCCGGCGCTCCGTGTCCGACCAATTGGGCAACGCGCCCGAACATGACTGGATAGCCGTCATCAATGTTCTTCACGGCTTCGCTTGCGTCGAGGTGATCGGGCCAATGCGGATACGTCTGGCGAACCTGATCGAGCGCCGCGTCGCGCGCGCCGTCTACGGTGGTCCGGTTTGGCGGCCGCCACGTGTTTGCCGAAAGGGTCCGCACGGTTACAGGGTCGCCGTCCGTTGCGACAGTTTCGCGAATCGGAAGCTACGCAAGGTCATTCGTCTTCACCAGTCGAAGCGAAAATGAGAGAGATGACCACGCTCGAAAGGTCGATCCGCAGGATCCCGCTGTCGTTCCACGCCGAGGACACAAAGAGCGTCGGATCAATGGTGAGGGTCGCACCATTTGAAAACTCCAACTCGATCGACTCGTGATCATGATCTAGGAGTTCGGGTGAGTTTGCGTCGTGGCCGCGAATCATTCGTGAGCTGAAAAAGCTGAAAGCCTTGTTGTCTCGTGTGCTGAAGCTCACCACAACGTCTCGACCTTGCTGGCCGATCAATCGCGAGAGCGTTTCCGCATAGTCGAGCGCTACTTCAGACGCCATGCGACGCCTCCGCGCAGCGCGCCATGAGATGGGGATGGTGTCCTGTTCATGGTTTGGTTTCCAGCTTGAAGCACGAATTCAGACCCTGTCCTCAGATCGCAAAAAAGCTGTCCGCGAATTCCTCAGAGACGCCAGAGGCTTTCAGGGCAAACTCGATCAGGTCTTTAGCGAGCTTCAACTCGCGATCATCCCAGTAATCGGCCAGCGAATCTCCGAACACACCGGGCGCTACGTAGAGGCGACGCTCAGCGTCCTGGAGCACGAGAGGAACGCGAGCTACGATGAATGCGTTGCGAATGAGCGCCGCGACTACTTCCTTCAAGTCTCCGAGGTACGGCGGCTCCAGCGGACTTTGCTCAAACTTCTCTGGAGCATGAGTTCGAAACTCGTCAAGCATCCGCTCCCGCTCACGACGCTCTGCTGGCCCCCCGTACAGAAAGATCTCCACGCCGCGATCAATCGTTCCAGAAGACCACGCGACGATGGCGGAGGTCAGCTCCAAGATCGTCATCCCAATTAGCCTGCATGAACGAAAGACGAGCGCGCGATCAACGGGATTGTCTGGCGAAAGTGAGGATGAGGTCTTCGCGAGAATCGCGAGCAAGTTGTGAAAATTCTGCCAGCTTTCGCGCCGCCAGACATCCGCATCGCAGTACTTGATCAGTCGTTGGGTCTCCTTCTTATCGAGGAGCGCTTCGCGAATGGCGAATTCGGCCCTGAGAAGTAGGCGTTCCTGGTCGAGCACTAGCTTGGGATCGTTCCCCGACGATTCGACGAGACCCAGGATCTCGGTCTCATCGAACGGCTTGACGTTCAAGGTCGGGGCGAGACTCCGCGCGTTCCCAGCAATTCGCGTCTTCACCAGCCAGCCGCGACTTGCGGTGAACAGCTGCGCGACGGCAGAGAGTTTGAGAAGTTCTTCAACAGCCTTGCCCTCGCCGCTTTTGCATTCGACGACGAGCGTGTCTCGATGGAAGTCCGGGGCGAACTGGTACGCAAATACGTCGACGTCGGTCGCTTGGTCATGCTTGTATGCCATTGAGTAGACGTCGACGTCCAATGGGATGGCGAGTTCGGTCACGTAGCCCATCTCACGAAGGGCGAAGGACGAGAGGAGCTTCAGCGTTTCATCGGCATCGCCGGACACAGAGTTCGAATCAATCTTCTTGGACTTGGCCATCAGCTCACCGCAATATCCGGACTCACGCCGCCAATGATCTGATGCACGCGTTCGAGCCCCGTCGACGAATGCGTCGCCGCACGACGGAGTTGAATCCGCGCCGGAGTGTGATGGTCGTACATCCCTGGAATCACGAGTTGACGAGCGTGCTCGACATCCTTGTCTTCATACTCCGTCTCGCCGACGGTAAGGAGCTGTATCGCGACTTCCAGCGCGCGAACATTCTCCGGTGAATCGATGAAATGCACTTGGTAGAGGCCCCCCTTGACCGGCTCGATTCGAACCACCCGAAGAGTTGCGAGCGGCCCCCATTGCTTCATGGCTTCGGAGTGCGGGTTCAACCGCTTCTTTCCCCTCAGCGCCCGCAACAGAATGACTGGATCCAATCGCAACTTCCGCTTCGCGAAATGCTCGGCGTAACGTGCGCATGCAACTAGCGCCATCGCACGATCGGCGATCGACTTCTCTTCGAGCTTCAAGCCCTGAGGGGGCAGAAACGCAAAGTTGTGTTTGCCGCCCTCGGATTTGATTGCTGGCATCGGGAATATTCCCGTTTTCACCACGTCAGCCATCACGCCAGCTTCGATCTTCGTGTCGGGCATGCCCGCGTAGTCGCGCAACCCCTTGATCGCTGCCGCGATGTCATCTGACTCGTGGTCGAGCGACAGTTCGAAGAGCTCTTTCGGATTCTCGGACCAGTAGATCGGCGAAAACCAGATTTCTTCTCCGTCGATTGGCGATTCGTATGCCTCGACGACACCCGCGTTCTCCCCGATGTCCTTGACGAGATCGAGAGTTTCGGCATTGAGATCGAACTTGGATTGGAGTTCATGACGCTTTCGAGGCATCGCTGCGAGCTCATCAATGACGGCAATAGTGACCTTCTCGATCTCAGAAGGATCGTTGTTGAGCCAGGACTCACCGAAACGCTTGTATCGATCTTTAATCCCAGAGGCGCGTACCTCGATCACCTTTCCGCTCGACCGATCGAGAACCCGCGCGAATTCCGTTTCCTGAAGAACGTCCAGTGCTCGATCTACGAGTTCAGCATTGATCTGGAGGTGGACCGCTGACGCCACGAGGGAGTCGTAAGCGACGACATCCTGATCGGCGATCAGTGAAGCGAGCTGAGCGGCGGTCCCTACCAGCCTGGTCTTCCGGCAGTACTGCTCGACAAGCGCACTAGAAACCACCACGAGTCCGTGGTTGACGTCGTGAGTGCGAATGCCGATTTTGTCGCTGTTGAGATCCATCGGCGGCGAGCCTACAGGGAAAGCGGTGACCCTGTGTGGTTACACCGAACGCTCATCTCGGAGGCCTCAGATCCAATGGCTACCCCAAAGTAGGGGCGCATACCCCATAAATGGTAAATGAAATAGGTGTTTACAAAACCCGCCAATTTTCTGTATGGTGATCGCAATGGTTACAAGTTGGGGTACAGGCTTTGGTGGTGTATCTCATGTACTTAATCGCGATCAACAAGACGGAGGTAAGAACGATGTCTGAAATCAGCAAAGGTCAATTCAACCGTCGGCAACTCCTTGCTGCAACGGGAATGGCGGGAGCTTCGGTGCTTGTCGGCGGAGTCGACTCGGCGCTTGCGCACGAAGACCCGCCAAACGATGTCGTTGTCGCCAAGGTTGAAGGTCATTCTGGCGACGCGGGCCTAAAGCTCTCGCGGATAGACAACGGCGAGGCCATCTCGGTCGCTACATCGCCGACAACTGACATTCCGTCTGAATCGGGGAGCCGACGCTCGGCCAAAGCAATCCCTACCGGCGAGACTGTCGTGATTGTCGCTCCGGGAGCAGGACTTGCTGGAACTGCTGGAGTTGTCAACGCGGAGCGCGTTGTGCACTGCAACCTTGGCAAGTTTTCCGACGTCAAGCGGTAAGTAGTTCCATGTCGCACACGAATCCCCCAGTCGGACCATTCGCGGTTGAGGAGCCGATTTACTGCTCGCTCACTCGATTTGGCTTTCGCAGTCCGCGACACCTCCTTGCGGCCCGTCGCGATTTCGGCAGAGTCGCGCGAGCGGCCGAAGAAGCGAAAGTACCGAACCTGTTGAAGTCCGCCTTCCTGGTCGAGAACGCCACGGCCGGGATTAGCTTCTCGCTTTGGTCCGACAAGCCACAGATCTCAGCCCACCTCGACGAACACAGGGATGCGGCCAACCACGTGTTTGGCCATCTCTCTCAAGACGGCGGACGCGGCCCCGAGCTGTGGTCAACGGAGTGGCGTCTGGACTCCGTCTCAAACAATCTCCGGTGGGAGGGTTTTGACCTCGAACGTGAACTCGGCGGGTTTGCGTCACTGATGCCCGTCGCCACAAGGTCGGTTTGAGATGCCCGCGTTCGACTATCCGGACCCTGGATTGACGGCGGATCTGTTGTTCAGCATGCAGCTCTGCTTGGGGGTTCTTTTCGCCGCCGCAGCGGGACCAAAGCTCGCGCACCCAGCGCGCTTTCGTGAGACTGTCGCGGATTTCGCTGTGTTTCCGACTCTCGCGCCCTTCGTTGCATGGCTGACCATTGCTGGAGAGCTCGCGGTGGCCGTCTCTTTTCTGTCGAGCACATTTGTGGCGGTAGGTATCGCGCTCGCGATGCTGCTCACGCTCATGTTCGCGGTTGCAACCGGATTGAATCTCTACCGGGGCCGAAAGATTGACTGCGGCTGCTTCGGTGGCGAATCGGAGGAGATCTCCGCGAAGAGTCTCATTCGACTGGGCTTCATCGGCGCTGGAACCGTTGCGCTCGCGGCTGGCTACTCGGTCGGTGGAATTGATCCCATTCAGGCGAAAGAGCTGATGGAACATGGATTCGATGGCGTGGCGTTCTTGATTGCGGCATTCGGTACTGCGGCCGGGATTCTCGCGGGGGCTGCGTTGATTATTAACTCGGACGAACTGCTGGACGCAGTTCGAGGGAAGGAAACTGCTCAATGACAACCATGTTCATTGTTTCACTGGTCGCACTTTGGATCATCACGCTCTTCAGCGCGTTCCTGTTGATTGGATTGGCACGAGCCATGAACGGAGCGACGATCCAGGTGGAGGCGGCCCCAGAATCGGTGCTGAGCGAAGAGAACGCGATGCGTGGAAAGCAAGCGCCGGAATTCCGGGCCGAAGACCTTGAAGGGAATGTAATTACGAAAGGCGATCTGCTCGGACGACCAGCTGCACTCCTATTCGTTTCGCCAGATTGCGAAAGCTGCGGAGTCACATTGATGGAGCTCGAAGCATTGAGCTCAAAGGTCGATGGGCAAGTTGTCGTCTTCTGTCGAGCTGAAGGCGAGCGTTGCGGGGAGCTAGCCGCGACCTATGGCTTCAGCGCTCCGGTCGTGCATGACGAGGGATACGCATTCAGCAAGTTATTTCGCGTTGCCGGTGCACCCACAGCCGTGTTGCTCAGCGAGGAGGGGGTCGTCGAGACCTACGGTCGGCCGATGGCTCCTGACGACCTGCAGAAAGAATTTGATCAGGCGGGTTGGGCCGGAGCGGCCGAGCCCGAGTATTCAACACAAAGCAACTCAACAATCGATGGCGTTCCTATGAACGTTACGGAGGTGAACTGAAATGATCGAAGCAGAGAAAATTGTTGGTTCCGTCGGGGAGCAGGCCGATCGCCGAAACCTCTTGAAGAAAGCGGGTTCCGCAGCGGTTGCGGGTGCTCTTTTGCTCTCTGGGGTAAAGGTCAGCGAATCGTTCGGCTACGGGAGCCATAACTCCGCCGGTCACGGTTGCGACCTTTGCAATTCGGTGAGTTCATGCAATTACACCTGCTCCTGGTGTTGGTGGGGACGGTGCCACACGAACGTTGGAGGCAGTAGTCATCACCAGACCCTGTGCTGCGAGGGCTACCACAACTATCCGGACTGCACCGGCGGATGCGGCGGTAGCCAGTACTGCTCGTTTTACGGGCAGAACATTGCCTGCTGACAGTTCAATGTTTGCGACCGTCGGCAAGAGAGTGGTTTTTCTCACGCTGTCGCTCAGCGTCGCCGCTGCTGCGACCTCATGTGGCAATGATGCATCCAAGGATCGAGATGCGTCGTCATCCAGCTCGTCTGGTTGCGACGTTTCTCGACCCAGCGCTGAATCGAACCCGTCAATCACAGGAACCTTTGGGGGGCTCACGATTCTTGCCGTCTCCGAGGAAAGCGATCGACCCGAGGGTTCTCGGGATACATATGGGATCATTGAGTCAGACGGATCGATTCGAGCAAAGATTCTCTGGCGACGAGACGAAAGAGCCAACGGCGCTTTCGAAATCACCGGACATCGGGTTGGTGATACGACAGAAACGATCGCGGTTCGCTCGGGCGTAGACAATGCGTCCGGCGACCAGAGTTCACCATTCATTCCAAGCACGCTCCGGTTCCCGTCAGTCGGCTGCTGGGAGGTCAAGGCACAAGCCGGTGGCGAGGTGTCGGAGTACACAGTGAAGGTTGCGAAACCTCAGTCCGGTGGTTCTGAAACTTGAGCGCAACTGAGACATCGAGGCTGGCGGGAGACCCGGCGGTTGTTGGTCAGAGTCGTCGACGGAGGTCACATTTGCATCGGCTCCGATCTCGCTTGGAGAGCTTGCTCGGTGGCGAGGTGCGGGGATGCGCGATTCCATCGAACGCTAGGGCCGATCAGGCAATCTTGGCGCACGTCGAGCGTCGCACGGTGATTGCGACCTCGGCGGTCATCGTCTTCGGCGTGCTTGGCACTGCTGTGGCCATAGAGCTCCGGTTCGCATGGGTCGCGCTGCTTTTTGTAGCGTTCGTGCTGGGCTGGCGAAATCTGAGTGGCCAATGCGCGCAAAACTCGCTTACCGCCATCACCCCGCTTGCGAAGAACCCAGCGGGTGGACGGACTCTCTGGTACTGGTGCGCAGCTACTTACACCTCAGCTGGGATCCTCACCAGCAGCGCATGCGGGTTCGCGATCGCAACGATTGGCGAGGGAAGCGGCCTCCTATTTGGCAGCCACTACATGGCAGACGCTCTCGTCGCGGTGGCTCTGTACGCGATTCTTCGAGAAGCATTGAATTTCAAGTTGCCGCTCCTCGAAGCGAAACGTCAGTCCAACGGGAAGTGGGCTCGACGGGGGCAACCGACCGCCGCGATTTTGTGGGGCTTGGATGTCGGCTCTTTCGTTACGACGTGGTTGACGTTTACTGGCGCGTGGTGGCTGGTCGTTCTAGCTGCCTTCTCCAATGAACCCGCGTTCGCGGCGGCGCTGTTCGCTGCGCACTGGCTCGGACGCTGCGCGTTGCTTTGGGTTGGCCCGTGGCTGATTCCCGATGCCAAATCGTCTCCGATTTTGCCCGCTGCATGGAGCAGGCTCCGCTACAAGTTTCAGTTGCTTGACGCCGCCGCAGTCCTTGTTGGAACGATTATTTTGATGGGCCCCGTCGCCCATATGGTGAGCTAATGCCTAGCGTCGGCCCAATGGAGATAGTGATCGTGTTGGCATTGGCCCTGATCGTTTTCGGGCCCAAACGACTTCCTGAACTGGGCAATTCGCTGGGTCGCAGCATCCGCGAGTTCAAATCGTCAGTGGCGAACAATGGTGCCATTGGGGAACATGCATTGCCCGACGAGGGTGACGAGGTTCCGGTAGAGGTTGGCTCGGCGGCGGCCTCCGCCGACGATCAGCGCGAGAACAGCTCGTAGCCTTGGTCACTCGGCCCACACCTTTCCCGCGACGCTGACGGTTCGATCGCGGTGGCACGGCTAGGGCAAAATGAGACAGCCACGCTCGTTGGTCATCTCGACGAGCTTCGGACGCGGCTGATAGGCGTAAGCATCGTATTCGTTGCGTCGTTAGTCGTTGCGTTCTGGAGGTCCGACGAGATCATCCAGGTTCTAGTTCGGCCGCTCCCAGGCGGAACAGAACCAGTGACTCTCGGCGTATCCGAAGCATTCACATCTACATTGAGCGTGTCGATGTACGCGGCCTTGTTGGTCACCACCCCCTTCGCGCTATGGCATGTTTATGGCTTCGTCGTACCGGCGCTCACGGAAAGAGAACGCAGTGCGTTTGCACCTCTCATCTTCGCCGCTCCCTGTGCATTCATTGCAGGCGCGAGTTTTGCCTACTTCGTCGCGCTGCCGCCCGCTCTTGATTTCCTGATCGGCTTCAACGCCGATCAATTCGATGCGCTAATTCGCATTCGCGAGTACTACTCGTTTGTCGGAACAACGATGCTCGCAATGGGCTTGCTCTTCGAGTTTCCCCTCGCCGCAATGACCGCTTCGCATCTCGGCCTTCTCAACGCGAAGTTTCTCCGGCAGAATCGACGCTACGCCGTATTCGCGGTCGGTGTTGTAGCGATGCTTCTCCCAGGCACGGATCCGGTGACGATGCTGATATCGATGATTCCACTTGCACTCCTATTCGAAGGCAGCATCCTGCTTGTCTCATGGGTGGAGCGAGGTCGTTTGCAGCGCGAGGCAGCTCAATCCGACGAGCTTGAGTCGGCTGCGGACGGACATTGAGTCGCTATCGCTGAGCGACTGAATCGGGTCCTGATCGTAAGTCAACTGCGCCGCACACGCGGACGTTAGAGGCACTTGAAGACCGGCGCTGAAAGGCGACTTCGTCTGACTACAAATCGAGCTTCTCGTCTGGCACCCATAGGTAGTCCGACATCGCGTTGCCCGTGTCGCACTTGTTCTCACCGTTGCGGCATGATCGAGCTTCACGGAGCAGCTCGCAGACGTCTAGGCCCGTGGCTTTTTCGTAGTCGCTTGCGATATCTGGGGAATCCTGCACGACGCAGGCTTCATTCCACTCCGGGATCTCTCTCACGCAGTGGATGTAATAGCGAGTGTCGTCTGCCGAGTCTCCGTCGTTCGCGTCGTAGGGATACAAGCCAGCGCTGCAATCTTTCATCGAGGATGGTTCCAGACCACTCTCGTCGTTCAGGCGCTTCAAGGTTTGCACGCTCAAGCCAAGGTCGGTCGCGTAGGAGGCGTAGTCCGGTTTGCTGCTGGACGCTTGGGATGTCGCGGATGTTGCGTCGGCTTGCGTTGATGCCTTCTTGTCCGTACTGCCGCAACCGCCAGCGAACAGAGCGAGAACACACACTCCTACCAAGACAATCAACCGGCTAGTTCTGGACAACATGAGCTTCCTCCTCGATGAGCAAATGCGATCGACCCCGGATCGCGGAGTTGAGGATACTCAAAATGAGAGGTTTTGTCTGTAGACCTTTTGTCTGCACGTAGGCAGCATGCTCCGGGTGACCGGTCGCGAACAGTTTGCAAAGAATCTGCGTAAGGAGCGAAAGGCGCAAAATCTGTCCCAGGAGGCGCTTGGCGATTTGGCCGAGCTACATCGGACCGAGATAAGTCTGCTTGAGCGCGCGGAGCGCGACCCTCGCCTTGAGACCATCCTTCGACTGGCACGTGGGCTCAGGATCCCTCCCGCGCGTTTGCTCGAAGACCTCAGCTAGCGCAACACTCCGCGAGTCGATCACTTCGACGAACTGACCACAAGGAAGCTGATGGCAGCGGGGCGGAAATAACGCTAGAAGGCGCTGTCTTCGAGCGTGAGCGCGTCTTCAAGAAAGCTCCTGAGGGTGATCGCCGCACCGGACGCAGCGAGGTACTGCCAGTCATTGGTCTTCTTCTTAGTTCCGAAGTCGCTTACACCCCGAAAGATCGCCCATCGTTTCCCTTCGAGTGCCTCTGCGAAGCCAAACGACTCTTGATCTCCGACGAGGATCTGACTGTCAAATTTGCTGAGGCGGTTGAGCAGATTGTCCTGGAGCAGCTTCTCGCCTGATGCGACCGTTGCCTTAGTGGTCACGAATTTCACCGCACGGCCCGGATCGCCGGTTCGTGGTCGATCTCGCTTGGCCACTGTCTCACGATGGTCACGAATCTTCTCTGCACACTTGGATGCGCCCTCTGGGTAGAAGTACGTGAGGTTGTTTCCGATGTCGGAGTGCATCGGGTGGAACTTCGGGCGGCGATCCTCGCGGTTGGCGTATTTCTTCCCTGGTTCGTAATAGTGCACCATGTCTGGAAGTACTACGTCTCCAAGGTCCACTGCGCCCTTACGACCGGCAGCGATCCCGAGTAGGACATAGACGGAAGCTTCAAAGTGGTCGCGTATGTTGAACATCGCCTTCGCTGCTGGGACGTTCAAGGGACCATTTGTCGATGTGAGGACGATAGAAACGTCGCGCCCGCATTTCTCGGCACTCAACTTGAACTCGTAGAACCTTCGGCCATGGTGTAGTTCGAACTCGTTCTCGTCAATGTCGAAGATGTCGATCGCAGCACGCTCCTCCGTTGGAGTGACGGTGGTGATGACGATGTCGACCTTGCGCGGAGCCTGGCTTCTCCGCTCTGTCGTGGGGCTCGGCACTAACAAGTTCTGGCCGGGTAGCGACGACGAAACCGCGACTTCACGGAGTAGATCCGCGTACCCGACGTCCAAAGTCGTGATGCGGGACGCCAGGTCCGCCAGCATGAGATCTCGACGCCACGGATCACGTTCGCTGACGAGGTGATGGAGGATCGCGACGCAGTCGTCGGTGGAAGGATCAAGGTTAAGGGTGTTCATACGTGCGTACGTGGGCTTCTAATTTCGTAGAGGCTCTCCACGCGGAGGCTGCCGATGCCAAGGTCACCTGTTCGGTCTACGAACGGCAGGAACGCGATTACGTCTAGTCCTGCATTCGAGAGGAGTCGAAACAATGCGCTGGCAGTTTTTCCCGAACCACTGAACTCATCAATCATGACTACGCGCTGTTGTTCTTTGCCGTGGTGACGAAGTTGGCGTCCCCATGCGGTGTCGGCGTGAGCGTCAATGATGTTCGAGATCTCTCCGTTTGAAGACTTGCGCACTTGCTCAATGATTGGCCTTGGGATTTCAACGACGCCAAGCCTCCCTTCGTAGAGCACGCTTAGTTTCTTGACGAGTACTTGGACCGCTGGCTCCTCTGGGCAAATGACGATCGCCTCATTGCCATCAAGTGCTCGAAGCTTGGACTCGTAGATCGAGCCAATGAAGTCTCCATACCGATCGAACACTCGCACGAAGTCGGGGATAGATGGAAACCAGTTGCGCTTGTCGGTCTCTGACCCATAGTTCTCGTCTCTCCATTCAGATCCAAGAACCATGTCCCAAAAATCGAATGATCGAAGTTCTTTGATCGCTTCGCTGCGCATCTTCGGGTCAGTGTGCGGAAGGCCTAGTTTGCACTGAGGACACGTCTTGGAGGGAATGGAATCGATCGGGACCTTCTGAAATACCTCGAATTCGATGCCGCGCGCCGCCTCGCCGACTGCGCTCTTCGTTCCGATGGCTACCAAAATCAATTTCACGCGGGGCAGCTTCCAGCCTCGAATCAGTTTAAGCATCTTCTTGGCCGTGCCTCCAGTGCGAACAACGTCGTAGAGGAGGATTAGCTTCTTTTTCTTCAGCGCTTCAAACGTCTTCTTTTTGTCTTTCTCAGGCCAGCTCAGGTATGTGACGCCGGTCTCCTCAGAGACGATTCGCGCCACCTCATGAATCCAGGAGTCCTTGCCCTTCTTGGCGCAAACCACAATTCTCCAAGCATCAGGATCTGACTTGGCACGAGAGTTCACTTGCTCAGTTGCAAGTGTCGCTAGTTCGTCAACGACCTTCTCTCCATAGTGGAAGTACCGACCGCACCGTCCATTGCTTTCGCCATTTGGCGAAGCGGAGCCGAGGTCGAAGTGGCCTAGACGTCGAATCGTCTTCTCGCGCAGCCGCTGCCTCGTGGAGCCGTCGATTTTATGAACGCGCGATGCAAACTCACGAGCGAAACTTTGAAGCTCGGTCGAAGTGTTCCCATATTGGAGCGTTTGGCGATGTAAGTCCACCACGATCACGTTTCCTCTGCTCGTTTGAGAAAGTGATTCCCAGAGGAGACTTGACGGCGGAGGAGCATGATCGGGGAGCAGGATTAGGACTTTTCGCGCCGGATCGTTCGCCATTGATACAGCTGCGTCGCCGATGTGTGAGAGAAGCGTGTCTCGAAGAAAGTCGTATCCGCTCAGGGTTAGGTCGAAGACGAAGAGCGATCGCTTGGGTTTCTTGGGAGCCTTTTCTATGTACTCACGAATCTTCTCGGGTGCTCGATGGATTTCCTCGAACGGCAGATAAACCGTTTCACGGGGGGTGTCCATCCGAATTGTGCAATCTTCTGCAAACTGCTCGGCGATCCACTGGTACAAGCTGTGCCGGGCCTCGGGCAATTCGTTCGGGGATCCGAGTCCGAGGGCAATCGGAACTGGATACACATTCAAATACCTATTCCGAGGAGCCCCGCTCATCGATCCTGATCCCAGGTGATTGGCAGGCGCACCGTGATCATGTTTCCGAGTATCTGCATTTCGTCGGGGTACTTGGAAAGTTTTGCGGCGTATGACCTGTTTTCCGCGCTCGTCGCGTTGCCAGCCTTCAGGTTCAGGAAGACCGAGCCAGACCGGAGCGACAACTGCCCTTGGAAGTCATCCACCACCGAGCGATAGAGCGCAGCGAGTCCGTCCCCGACTCCAACCTTGACGCCCATCTCCGTAGGACGGTCCACGTCTTGAATGTCATTGCGGGCGAGCTTCTGAGAGATACCCGAGAAGAGGCTCGATAGAAGGAGTTCGGGCTCGGACCATGTTGAGTCCGGAGTCCATCCAGATTCGTAGATTGCCGCGCGAGGAGTCCAGTTCGTTGGACTCACGTGGAAGTGATCGATGCGCTTTGGGTCTGATGCCCGAATGCGAGATTGATCAAATTCGATTGCGTTGCTCAGGGTTCTTGCGATCGGATCACCGTCATCCCAAACTGAGATGGTGAAGTGGCTCGCTCGACGCCTGTTTCCTTGGGTTGAAGAAACGACGATCGACATCTGGGCGTTCGGATGCTGGACGACATTCGTCATCATTTCCCATAGGTGCACCCTGGCGATGTCGTTTCCAGAACCGACCAGCATCCGGTCCAAGACTCGTCGGATCTCGGGACCGCGCCAGCGGGTCCATTCGGCTTCCACGGCGCGACCACCATCTTGCCCCGTAACCCTGTATGGAGTCAATCCAAAGAACTGACTGCCCGTAAGGTGATCGATTGTGTTGAGGTCACCGTGCGCCAGGTAATGCTTTCGCGGCTCGCCAAAATAATGGTGATCGTCCGGATGAACGATTCGCATGAACGGCACCCCTGACACTTCCGTGAGAGTCGCTGGAAAGTTCCAGACTCTTAGGAAATCGCGAACGCGGTGTTTCGAGGGGACTCGCAACTGAGTCGCAAGGTTTCGTCTCGTCCGGTCTGTAATCGCGGCAACGAGATGTAGGAGCGCGAGGGGGTCTATCCACTCGGCGTCGGCCATCGAGATAGCCACAGCGGAGTTAGGCTCGGACACAAGCACTTCGCCAAGCTTCCGTTCAAGGCTCCCGACATCAATCGTTTCGCCTAGATCGCATGCGAAGAAGTCTGAATTATTTGCCGAGAAATTCAAATAGAGCGCTACTTCGGGACGAGCAAGAATCCAGATGCTACCGAATTCTTGTCACCCACTGGGGAAGCCCAGGCGATCGCACTACGAGTTCTAGTCGCAAGCGGCACGTCCCCGTGGAGAGCGTCAGCTGAACCCGATCGGATCAATGGTCGTTGGATGTGCGAATCGAGCCGGTGCGCAAAATGCGGATCGATCGTACGCACACAGAAAGCACCTCGCTTGTCATCTGCGCCGTGGTTGGCGCGACAGTGCTTTACTTGCTCGCGTCGCGCAAATTCAGCTTCGAATGCAGGTTGGCGCGTGGGAAGCATGAACGCGACGGCCAGCGCGGGGCATCCGGGTCACCGCCAATTCGACCCGCCGAGCTGGCGGGCAGTTCCTAGGAGCGATGATGTCCAGTACCGAGGAAAGCCAGAGTTGGGCGATCGGCGAGTTGCTCGCAAATGCGGCAGCGGGCGACAGCCAAACCGCGAACTACAACGACATCAAGTCGCTTGCCTCAGATTTCGTTCTTGATTTCACCTCGGCGGATGCGCTTTTCCTAGTCGCAGGAGCTGGCGCAGAGGCAGCCATCCTCGCGCTCGAACCCGAGCGTTCAATCCTTTGGCACATCTCTGCGATAGGAGATTCCGTCCAGGCGTCGCGACTCCCCCTCGCAGACGATTGGGGCGTGATCGTTTCACAATCGTACGAAGGTTCGACTCTGATCCGAGTAACCGCCTTCGAGCACCTTTCGTCGGCAACTAAGTTCGCGATTGAAACGCGGTTCGTGATGCGCAGCACTGGAAAGGCGCTTCAAAATGAAGGCAACGAATCCAATGAGTTCGTGAAGTTGCTGGTGGCACAAATCGACCAATAGCGTCACTCGACGCTATTGGGCGACATTGACGCAACTTAAGTCATCCCGTTCAAACTCGCGGACCGGCGACATCGGCTGGCAGCGATGGGGAGGGGCGCGGACCTAATTGACGAGTGCTCGGCCGAGGCCGGGAATTCGCATGCGCCGTTCATGAGCGATCCAGTCGCGCACAACGGTGAGGCTCACCGAAGCCGCATCATTCGGCGATCGATCAATCAGCTCCCGTGAGCGCTCGAAGTCTGCCGCTAGCTCGTTGTCGGATCGGCTCAGGGTGTCAGCGTTCTTCGGATACTTACGAAACAGGTCTTGGTGGGTCATGTATTCACCTTACCGGCGAAACGGGCCCTGGGCACGGTTGCTCGAAATCCATTTCGGCGTAAGTTTGAGCTGCGTGTTTATCGCGCGCTGATCGGGATCGAGCACTGGAACGACTTCTGTACTCAACGCTCCGTTCGTTGGGTACGGCCTAGGTCTGCCGTCAGTGGTCGCGTTCGCGATCGTCCGCCCCGGACTTATCGGTGGGTTTGGTTTCAGTTGGTTTGTGCGTCTCGCCGACTACGGGATCTGACGTCGCAACGCCAGTCGCAGCTGTTGGATCAAACGGTCCGGCGCTCGAAGCGCTCGTGGGTCCCACCGGAGGGTTGGCAGTCGCGGCATCAGTTGTTCCAGTGTCACCGGTTGGAGACGAAGCAGTCTTCGTCGATGCGGGCTCAGGCCTGTCCGCTTTAATTGCGGCAACCTTCGCGGGTGCCGACGTCGTCGGTGCGGTGGACGTACCATTTGGTTCTTTCTCGTTCGTCGCCGTGATCACCGATTGCACACCAGGCGGCGTGATGACTTCCGCGACGCTTTTGTCGTTCGCATTCGTGATATTCACTCGACACGCGATCGGCTGGGTCTTTTTCGGGTGGTGTACGACCGCGACTGCCGACTTGGCGAGGCGGGAGACGCCATTCACAGCTCCCTCAGCAATGCCACCGACGAACGTCTCAATAAATACGGTGGCAGCAATGAGGAGTACAGCTGCGCCGCCAAGCGACCCTCGCAATCGATGTGATCTCGTCGGGTTGGAGCGCGCCTCATCCTCCAGCTCGGTGAGGGTCACCGATACTTCCGGTTTTGTGGATGAAGTTTTCGACGGCGTTTTGGTGCGCCGTTTTCTGAAAGGGGTACTGAGATTCATTGGCCCATCCCCGATATTGCGCTCTAACCGAATCCGGCGAGCGGGTATCCCTGTGACCAGTTGAGCGACACGTTGAGAGCATCTCCCCGATGTTCTCTATGCCAAGGCGATGTCGTCTAAACGAATCGCAGAAATGGTCTCATTCCACTCTACAGGAAAAGTGTCCCAATAGTCACTTAGCGCGAAAAAGTTCGCCGCCCCGGCTGGTTGGCTGGGACGGCGACCTGAATTTGAGCCGGATCCGGAATCAATTCCGGAGTATCTCTCGCATGCTTCTTCCGAAAGGTCGACCTAGAAGGCCGGGCCAATGAACAGTGGCCTTCCGTGGCCGAATCTGTCCGGATGAGTTGCGTGGGTTTGTACCAGCTCCTAGTCACCTATCGGCCGAAACTCGAAAATGCTGAGGTCGATTCTCGTGCCATCGCGTCGCCCGAGCTCCGACATACGATGGAGGGGTGTTTGATCCGACGTCGCTTCTTGTAGTAAAGGCTGCCCGACACTTTATGAGCGAATCCGATTCCAAAGAACTTCAGTCACTGGATCAGTCAGCACTGGACTTTGCTTCGAGTGTGACCGGCGCTCCTGGAAAGGAACTTGGTGCGTGGTTCGCTGATCACGTGCGACTGTGGAGATTCAAGTCGCAGATAAGCATTCTCAAAAAGGCAGAACGGGCATGCTCGGACGCCGGGTTCACGTCGCAACGCGTACGCACGAACATACTCGTACCGCTGCTTGAGCAGGCCTCGCTTGAGGAAGATGATGCGATGCAAAATCGATGGGCGGCGCTCCTAGCAAACGCGTCCACGTCGGAGAATGCTGATGCCGTTCAGCCTGGATTCGTAAGTGTGCTCGGCCAGCTGACTCCACTCGATGCAGATGTGCTGGTGGTGGTCCGAATGAACTGCCAGATCACGCCAGTCGCGACGGGGCTCAACTTTCGTCAGATTTGTAGCGCTCCGAGCCTTTCGAGCCGGGCTCGCGAAGACATTGACCTTTCTCTCCAGAATCTCGAACGTCTCGGCCTGATCTCATACCTGATCGTCCAGCGCGGAATCGGCGCGTTCCCAGGGGGGTTTCCGATGGGGCTGGATGAGAAACCGGGAGCGGATGGCCATACGAAGAGCGTTCGAACCGTATTCTTCACAACCTTTGGCGCGGCCTTTATTGATGCTTGCAGCCCGCCGAGGACATTCGGTGACGGCAAGGCCCCGGAGGGCCCCGGAACTTAATGGCACAGCGACGTAAGTCTTGCTGCTGCTGACCGCTCGCATCTCGATAGATATCGCTCGTTGATCGAGGTACGGGCGACAGCCACCTGAGACATCGCGCGTCGTTCGCAGCTTTCCGCATAGGTCTCTCTAAGCATCTCCGGCGTTCTGTGTGTTTGGAGTTCGGACGAGACGCAAGACAGGATTGGAACGCGGGAGCGTCGGACCGAGAAAGCGCTCATTGTCGGGCCGCTCTTCACGAGTGTTGTCCGGGTCCGCAACGTCTTGGCTTGAGACAAATAGGACCACATTTGAGCCGTCTGCGCTGCGTGAGGATGGGAACGAGATTCCATCGAGCTTTACGCCGTCGCCGAAGGAGTAGACCGAGCGGAAGTACTCCGTGACCACTTGGGTCGGAACGTAGTCGACATGTTCGGTTCCATCTCGCTCCACGTGTACAGAAATGTCTTCCACGAAGCCATTGAGGAACGCAAGCGGAGCGACCAAGTCCCTTGCGTTTGGGTTGAATTCGCTCGGTACGTCGAAGCGGCGATGCAGTTCGAGGATGGTGAGGGGGCGAATAGCTTGGAAGTGCGCGAGCGTCAGAAGTCTTTCAGCGTGGTTCGGCTCAGCGCTCTTGGCCTCCTCGATGGCAGTTTGTTCATCCGTAGCCGCATAGAGCATCGGGATGCCTGCCGGTGACATCCGGTTCGCGAACGCCCGATCGGCGAGGCTATTCGGCACCGCGCCGACATTCCATGCATGAGATACGTCCGCATCGCGTTCGTGGATGCGAACCCGGAAGACGTCCGTGCCTTCTGGCCACGTGGCCACGAGACCGACGCTGACAGCGGCGTCGCCGATGTCGCCCAGCAAGTTCAACGGAGAGCGGGAATCCGGGTCGTCATCATCCTCAGCGATCAACGGAAAGAAGAAGCGGCTTTGGTGGCGAACCAAGTCTTTGAAATCTCGCCAGCCGTAGACCAACCTTTCGTAGTCAGTGAGCCGCCAGAACCCGTCTCGTACCCATGCTCGATCCGGGAGCATTTTGACGAGTAGAGCGAGAAGATCTTCATCGGATGAAACTTCGTGTTCGTGCAGCACCTCGCGAGTGGTTGCTGATTGGTCGTACTGCATCCCGCCCGGCAGTATCTCGACGGCGTCATCCCATTGAGACTCGACTCCGTCGAGTATTAGCTCGCCCAACTCGTCGAGTGCCGCCGCGATCGGCGAGTCTGACTTCCGGTCGCAAAAGTCGCAATCAGTCGAGGTTGCGTTCGCTCGCACCCATTCGCGCAGGTACTCGTTATCGAGATGCTGGTCACAGACGTGTCGACCCAGCCCAAAGAATGTGATTCGGTCTTCAGAGTCCAAGGGAGTTGCTTCTGACTGTCCTGCACGCTGAGATGTTCAATCGCGCGTGAATCACGGTTTAGTTGTCGCGCTGGGGTAGCGCGAACACGGCTGACCCAGCTGCCTCCGCGATCGTGGGCGCACTCGTGAGTTCACCGCCGCCGGTCGCAGTGATGTAGCCAGCCTCCCAATGCTCATCAACGCGTCTGAGCGTGATGCCGAGTCCTTTTTCGTCGGCTGCTTGGATGAACTTGAGCACCTCGCCGACCGGGTCTGGCACGTTGCTGATTCCGGGTATCGAGTCGGGGGACGAGACTGGTTTTACGATTGCGTATGGCTCGTCGTCGCGGCTAAAAAGTACGGAACCGTCCGCATCGAGTGCGTCGCATACGTCGGTCGGTTGAGGGCTGTAGTCCTCCATGCCCCCGAGGTCGAGCAATTCAATGATCTTCATTCGTGTGAGTCTTCCTCTTTGGTTTGGTCGAGATACGGATCGGGCCGATTGCCCTTCCGTGAGTTGCATGAACGGCAGAGCGTTTGAAGGTTTTCGAGCGTCATTTCGCCACCCTTTGATTCAGGGATGATGTGATCGGCACGAAGCATCTCGCCGCTCCCGCAGTGCCTGCATTTGTGTCCGTCCCGGCTAAACACTTTCCAGCGAAGCTCTTCGGGGATCGGCTTCTTTCGGTAGATCGTCGAGCCCGGTTCGGGCGGTGGGGCAGGACCGTAATTTCTAAGCACCGCGCCCTGGGCCGAGTTCGCGATCCTGTGCGCGATGTCACCATGCGGTGAGTATCCGGCCGAGACCAGCGCGTCGACCGCGCCTTCGATGGTTTGTCGGACGTAGGCCCAAAGGTGGCGCTCGTATGTGATCTGCGCGTCGAATCCGGAGAGCGGCTCAGGTGCGTCGATCGCGTCTGGATCAAAACTAGGGACCTCAAAGTCGATCCCGTCCAACGCGCGATCGATGTCCCGGTTGATCCAGAGGAGATTCACATCACTTATCGAGGGTCGATAGTCAGTGAAGATCAAAGTGACCGCGACCGGTGGGCTCGTCGAGTCCACATGCTTGATGCAGCGCCTTTGTGCGATCCGTTGGGCGAGCTCGCTGGTGCCCAAGTCGTACTCGGGAACACCTCCGCTCCAGGCCTGACCAGAAACAAGCAGGTTCTTGCACGGCTTACCGGAGACCGTCGGGCCTTCACACGGAAAGTCATAGAGGCTGCGGCCGTTGTTGGTGCATTCGATCTGAATTCGCTCGACAAGTTCCATCATCTAGTCATCGTAAGGTCGCGTCCGCCGAAGCACACGGGCATCGTTCCGATCGCCCGCAAACTGCGGAAAATGCTTCTTCAACGGGATGCGTGGGTCAGCTCATGAGCCGTGAGTCTGTGTCCAGTTCGGTCAAAGTTGAGGCCGGGCGTCGCGGCCCATTCGCTACGTAACCCGGTTGCAACACAAGACCCGTGCGCATGATTAGAATCGGGAAATGAATACTCAGTCGCGATTGTCTCATTCGCTCGCCGTAATTTTCGCTGTTGCCTTGCTTGCGAGCTGCGCGCTCGCAATGTTTGCTCAGAGCGCGAGTGCCCTGCGCGAGGTTCAGGCCACGCTCGATAGGCCAGTTCCGGCTGACGCGGAACCCGGATCTACGATCGATGTGAACTGGAACCTCAAAGTGAAACGTGGCGGCGAGCTTGAACCGTTCGGTGCAGGCGAGATCTTTTTCCGTCTCGTGGGACGAGACCAAAGTCAGGCATCTGAAGTGGTGGTCGACGGCAGCGGTGCTTTCTCCGCGCGCGTGAAAGTCCCGGAGAGCGGGATCGAAAGAGTCGAGATAGGCATAATTGGTATCCGAATGGCCAAAGGGCACGAAGATGTTCGGTCGGACTACCTGATTCCGATCGTCGGCCAGTCGCTTACCGAGGCGAGACCCGAATCCAGCATTTCAGCGAGCGGCTCGTCCGAGCTTTGGATTGGGCTGGTCGGTGGAATCGGCCTCGTCGCGCTCCTGGCATTCGTCACACGGAGTCGGCGCACGCCGATCAGCGCGGCGGCACGATGAACAGCGCTCCCCTGGGCGAGGAAGCTTCGCTCCGATAGGCGCCATCGGGCAGAATTTCTCCGCGCAATCTTTGAGTCGGTGCATGGAGTTGTCACCGCCCGACAGTTTCGGTATTTCACGTTTGCTGAATCGCAGCCCTTGAATTCGGACGATTGGCGAGATACCTGGCGGAAACACCCTAGGCGAGCAACTCAAACGAAATCGAGACCAACTGGCTCGGCAATCTCACTCACCGATCGACCTCCGCTACTCGTCGCCACCCACGTGCCGGAGAGTCGACCGCTCCGGTGAAGGAGTCTCGCACGGTCCTCTTATCGATGAGCTCGTAGGGGCTGAGCAGCGTCCCCGCCCGGAGACGGCGGTGGTTCGGTGGCAGTTTCGCCGAGTCGACGACCATCTCAGTATTACTGAGGATCACCGAGGACTCCGCGTCGATCACAACTGCGCTGCGGACGGCCTCGTCGATGCACAAAAACTTAAGGCGCAACGACCGAACGCTTCTTTCATCTCCCTTTCGGCGCTCACTTCAGGCACACACCCGGTCTCGCCCTGCGCCACATACTTGCCGACCCGACCGAAGGATATTCCCGCCAGCTCCTCCCCGACTACTTCCGTTTTCACGACCACATATGTGGTAGAATAATCGGAAGTAAGGCAGCCTTCCTCCGATCACGGGGAATTAGACATCGCGAATCCATAGGAGAACCGCATGGCGCTCGACCCCAATGAACTCCGGCCCCAGCCTGATGCAGCAACCGAGAGCAAGCTAGCCGAACTTGGCCTCGTGTCTGACCCGATCAGAGAGGCAGTCATCGACGGTCACAATGCCGCCCTGCGGACAACCGAAAACGACACTCGCGGCCTCGCCGGAACACTGCGTTGGGCGTTGCCGCTCCGCTACCTTGGTGACGCATTCGCACCGTCGGGATTTAGGCGATTGCACGCGGGAGGTTTTGAAGTTCTCCGCAGCCCCGACGGAAGCTTTGATATCGCCGTCGCCCCAGGCAATTACAACACGGGACTGCCCGGAATGCCGACGACCCGCATTGATCGTGGTCCTCTGACTAGCCAAGCTGTCAACGGCAACCGCAACCAGATGCGGCTCGACCCGGACATCGTGCCTCTCAGCCCGTCCGAAGTCGAAGACAGCGAGTCCGCGCCCATCACTTACTTGTTGCTCCACTACTACGACGAGTACGCGAACGAGCTGCGCATGGAATTGTCAGTGCCCGTCGAATTCAAACGCATGAAGAACTCGAACAGCAAGCGTGGTTTCGTGGTCAATTTTGAACCACGTCTGATCTTGCCCGCAGAGAAGTTCGATGTCGAGGCGGACTTCGCAGACGAGCCCGGTGAAGACGACGGTCAGATCGACATATCCGTTCAGCGGCGCTCGTAAGCCCGTCAGACGCAGATGGGTGCCTTCAACTACAACCGACTTGATCTTGCCCGTAGACGGCGAGGATTGACCAAGGGCAAGCTCGCCGAGGACGCGGAAATCTCACCCCGCACCCTCACGGCGTACGAGAATGATGAGTACGGCCCGGAACCCGAGACACTTGAGAAGCTTGCTTCCGTCCTTCGGTTTCCTGTCGAATTCTTCTTTGGGTCGGACCTCGACGAGCCCACGACGGAGGGCGCAAGCTTCCGCGCGCTTAGCCGTTTGACTGCGCGGCAACGCGACCAAGCGTTCGGTTCTGGCGCACTCGCGTTTGCGTTAGCTGACTGGATCGACAAACGCTTCGATCTGCCAGCGCCCGACGTGCCTCAACTACAGGGTCTGGACGACCCGGAAACGGCCGCAGAAGCAGTTCGCGAAGCCTGGGGACTTGGCGAACGCCCCGTTCCCAACATGGTCCACTTGCTAGAAGCCCATGGCGTCCGAGTGTTTTCACTGTCGGAGGAGGCACGCACTGTGGATGCTTTCTCGCAGTGGCGGGGAGCGACTCCCTACGTTTTCTTGAATACTAAGAAGACCGCCGAGCGGAGTCGGATGGATGCCGCTCACGAGCTTGGCCACTTGGTGCTTCATGCGCACGGCGGGCCGACAGGCCGAGAAGCAGAACTCGAAGCGAACGCTTTCGGCTCTGCATTCCTTATGCCCAAGTCGAGCGTGCTGGCCAACATGCCCCGTGGTGCAAGGTTCGAACAGATAGTGCGAGGTAAGTACCGATGGAAGGTCTCGGCCGCCAATCTGACGTATCGAATGCACAAACTCGACCTGTTGTCCGAGTGGCAACAGCGCGGCATGTACATCGAGCTGAACAAGCGCGGCAAAGCGAAGGAACCAATTGCTCCTGGCAAAGAGGAGATGCGGCACGAGACGTCGCAGGTGCTGGAAAAGGTCTTCAGAGCATTGCGCGATGAGAATATGACGAAGGCCGCGCTTGCGAAGGAACTCCAGGTACCACTGGAGGATCTCAACGCATCGATCTTTGGATTAGTACTTACCCCGCTGGAAAACACGGAGCCCATTGAGCTTGTGACCGGTCACGCTCGACCCAAACTGCGTCTCGTCTAGCTGAGAGAAGCCCAGCGAGGTGGCACGGACCGTTTCACTACTTCATCTCGATTGAAAGGCCGTCCCAGCGGGCCGTAACCACGTCCTTGCAATCCATTCCGAAGTCGCTGTAGGCGCGGATCAGCTTTCGATATCACCTCCGTTCTCGGGGTGGTTCGAACTGCCCGTGTCCGTAGGTTTTCTGAGCGGCGTGAGGTATCCCTCGCGTTCAAGCGCCTTCATGATTCCGAGAGGTCCGTCGATCTGAGTGTCCAAGGAGACCGGATCAAAGAACGGCGATGCGGCTGCTTTCGCGAGGAGCTGGGAGGCGCGAATCGCGGCGCGGACGTGCGTCCCGTCAGAGCTTGAGAGCAGATGCAGCCAGTGCAAGACGAGCGTTTCCGGAAACGCTGGCGCTGGCGTGACCGATCGGTCGAATACCCGAAGGAACGCGATCGGGCCTCCTAGTCGTTCCGGCCGAATGAACGTCTCCGTTTCGAACCAGACCTCACGAAGATCGATCCGGCGCGCGAGCTCCCACTTCTCGAACTCGGTTTTGCGCGTCCCGAGTGCAATCGTTTCAACGACCTCGCTCGCTTCCTCGGCCGGGAACTGCGCGGCGTAACGGAAGAGCGCCGAGACCCACGTGAAGATGCGGTCCCATCCTGGGTGCCGGGGAGCATCGTCACGCCATCTCTCCTCTAAGCAAGCATGGCCAGATTCGATACTGAACTCAATCGCGATCGAGTGGTCCGGGATCAAGTCCCACGTGCTCATCGTGCTCTGGCGTGCGGCTTCGAGATCGTCGTGGAGCTGCTGATTTGGTCTTGCGCGCCCGCTCATGACACGCCGCCTTCCGGCGAGTGGGTGAAGGGTCCGGCGACGAGACCTTCTCGCTTTAGCACGCGAAGGATCGATCGCGGGACCACGATCTGCGCGTCGGTGCGCGCCGAGTCTTCGATGTGCCCAATGAGCGGATCGGTGGTTTCGGCGAGCGCTTCATATGCGGCCGAGCACGCGATGGCTACGCGCGGATCCGGGTGACGGACCAAGTATTCGCGCAGGAGCGCGATCGGCTCGCCGACCTCTCCCACGTTGAGTCCGTCGGGAACGTTCGTGAGGAGGTAGGCGCTCGCGGCATTTCCGTGCGCGGTGCCGAGTATCTCGATCTCGAAACGAACGTCAGCCCAATCGATGTCGTCTGAGCGGTCCCACTCGGACACCTCCCATGCATTTCCGGCGGCCAGCCGTCGGATCGTTTCGCGCTGTTCCCAGCACGGAACGTGCGCGGCGAACTGCAGCACGCTCGTGACCGCCGCGTATGCGGCGAGCCAAGTCATCTCCTTGTCTGGCACGGCATTTGCCCACACCTCTTCAATCGCATGCGCCTCCGCGTCGAGGTCGAGCGTGATCGCGAGTGCGCCGCTTTTGCCTCCATCCCCGTGGAGAAGGAGGTCCTCGCTGCGGAACCGGGCAAGCTCGCTCAATACGTGTTGGTCCGGTTCGAGTCTTCGCTGTTTGTTCATTTGTAGTGCCTTTCGATTGGGGTTGCGTTTGGGTGCCGCTATTCAGCGCTCGTGGGGAGGGCCTCTATGAAGCGCGCGAGCATTGCGCTCGCAGCTTTCAGGTCGAGAAATGAGTCATCGCGCTCGCCCACGACGACGTCGAAATCGAGGAGGTACTCGGCTGGGCTGCCGAACGGCTTGCTTACGTCGAAGATGAAGGCGTGGGTCGCCTCGTCCATGTCGGGGACCATGCGCCACTTCTCGAAGTGGTCAGGTCTATCGACCTCGTCTCGCTCTCCGAAGAACTTTCGGGTCTCGGGCAATGCGAGCGACTGTGCGAGTGCGAGCGAGGCCCCTTTGATCGTTTGATGGATTACCTCGGCACTCAGCGCATCATCCACTGGCTCGAAGTGGATGAACGCTGTGCGCTCGTGGCGGTCGACGACCACAAGGATTCGCATAAGTAGGGCCTCGGGCACTGGTGGGGGAGAGTTCGTCATTCGGATTCCCCGTTGTTGGTGGCGGGTGGCGGGGACGCTTCGCACGCGGCGAGCGCTTCGACCGCCTCATCGAATGAGCCACATGCGCGACGGACTTGTTGGACGCCAGGTATCCGGGCATCGACGTTTTTGTCCCAAGCGATCTGGCGGGAGAGGTAGGACCAGTCGGAGTACTCCCATTCAGTGGGCCAGAAGCCGATCTCGTCTCGGCAGCGCTCAATCGCCTGGTCGATTTCGAAACGCGTGTAGGACTCGTTTTCGAACGTGCCGAGATGCGGTCTGCGCTGGACCCGTCCTCGGCCGAGGTAGATCTCCATCGCGGCGCGAACTACGTACTGCCAACCGAAGTAGATCTCGCAGAGCGTCGTGCTGGAGGGCCATTCCTCCCCCAAGAGACGCTTGCGCTCGGCGCGAAGTTCGTCGTAGTCCTCGTACTTGACCCACTCGCCGGAGCCTGCGCGGATCATGTCGATGACCAGTCCGAGCTTCGCGGAGCGAAGCTGAACGGGACTTGGAGCAGCGAGGATGTGTGAGATCGCTTCGAAGAGTTCGAATGCCGGACCTTCGGGGAGGTGATTCGCCGCGTCACCAAGCAGATATGCGGCGGGGCTGATCTGACGATTCTGGATTTTGTTGTCGCGAATCATGCCGCCGCCTCCTCTTCGTCGAGAATCCGCGTGGCGATCGGCGTGGACGACAGGCCTGTCGTTGGAGCGGCTCCTTCGCGGATCGCACTGTCACGAGCGGCAGCCCAGTCGCCGCCTGCAATGCGGGTGGCGATCGTCTGGTGATGCGGGATCGCGCGCGTCGGGTCGAGTTCGAGCTTGTGCTTGCGCCAAGCGATGAACTTTGCCCACGTGAGCGTGCCGTCGACTTCTCGGTTCGCCTCGCGGACAATCTCGCGCATCTCGTCGTCTGAAAGGAAGCGAACCACCATGTGGCGGTTCCAGTGAGCGTCGGCTGCGTCGGCGAACTCCGAGTAGGTCATGAAGCGCTGGCGAACCGTGTGGAACGCGAGCGGTACGCGGTATCCCTGGGCGGCCTTTTCTCTAGCCCACGGCTTCCAATCGACGCGGAACGATGTGACGTTTGGGTTCTCTTCCGCGAAGAGCCGTATGGCCGCTCGAATCTCCTCGTTCGTGAAGGCCTTCCCACGGGCACGCTTACGGATCGTGTGAAACCGGGCGATCGGTGTGGTGACGACACTGTCGATCGCGTCGTTCCAATTGTTGTGAAAGATCCGCGCGATGGTGGTGGCGCTAGGGAACTGCTCCTGACGTTCATCCGTCAGGTCGCGAAACCACGACTTGTACTGGTGCGATTTCAATCGCTCATCGTCGGCGAGTCCGAGTTCCCGCATCGCCGTGGCGATCGCGTGACCAGCAAGGATCTCCCGCTCAGTGCGAGGGGACACCCGAGAGAAGCGAGCGGCAAACTTCTGAAAGACGTGCCGTTGGCTCGCACGGTTTAGGTTCGCGACGTGATTAAAAAAAGCGCGCGCGAGAGGGTCCATCTTCGCGAGAAGACGGTCCAGATCAGGGCTGTTGTGTATGTTTGTTGAGTTGTTCATCATGCGCCGAAGGTGCCTGAGTGAACGTGTTTACTACCGGAATCTCCAGAGCCTCGAAAACGGCAAAGCCGCGCTCTTGATCAAAAACCGGTCAGCGAAAACCCCTTACTTATGGGGTTTTCAAGAGGTGTTGATCAATCTGCGTGTGGGACACGCCGGGAAACTGATCAAAATTAGTTTGAAATATGCCGCGCGAGGGGCGCAAACCCGCTCTGGGAGCGGGCTAGGGCGAATGTGCAGATCGACCTTAGGTTTTATGCGGGTTTGCGCCGCTTTTACGTGCAACGGGTCTGACCCCGGCGCACATTTTGCGTTCGCCGACAGGCCTGCCAAGGCGTCGCAAAGCCTGTCGGGAAGCCGGAAAACGGGCTCAGACCCCTTCTCAACCGATAAAGGGGCCCAACAAAACGTTGCTCTTCGACCCAAAACGGCAATCCTCGTTGCTAAAGCGACTCTAAACGGCAATTCAGTCCGCTTATCTGACTCCAAACGGGTATATTTGCGTCATGGCCGATTCCAATCCAGCTCTAGACGGCAAGCGTGCCGGCGAAGTGGTCATCCCTTCAGACCTCGACCGTGCGAGGAGGCTTGCGCGTGCCGGAAAGGCTCGTCGAATCACGCGGGGTCTGTACACAGAGAACATCGGCGAGCCGCTTGAGCGCGTCGTGCGGCGCAACTGGCTTCAGGTTCTCGGGCTCCTTTACCCCGGGTCAGTGCTGATCGGCCGTAGCGCCGTTCTCGCCAGACCGACCGAAGAGGGACGACTGTACGTGGACGCCGGCAACCGAAAATCAGTGGACACCGTCGAGGTCGGGCCGCTGGACATCACGCTCAGGCCCGGGCCAGGTCCACTGGCCGGGGACGTGGGACTACCTGAATTGTTTCTCTCCAGCAGGTCACGCGCCGCGCTCGACAATCTGATTCCATCGCGAGGGGGCAAGGCACCACCGTGGACGCTCTCCAGATCGGAACTGGAGAATTGGCTGTCGGGCCTGGCCGATCGCGACGGCGAGACCGAACTGAACCGTCTGCGCGATGACGCGCGAGCGCTCGCGACAGAGCAGGGCGATCAGTGGCTCCGGCGCTACCGAGCGCTCGACGAGATCATCGGGTCGATCCTCGGGACGCGCGACGCACCGCTGGCCGGAGCGCAGGCGTTGGCTCGAAAGCAAGGCGTGCCGTACGACGGGCCTCGAATCGACCTTTTTGATCTGTTGCGAAACGAGCTGCTCGGTCAAGCGCCGACCGGCCTTTCGATCTGTTCGGGCGTCGGCGAGATCGCAGCGTTCTACGAGGCGTACTTCTCGAACTTCATCGAAGGCACGGAGTTCACGGTCGAGGAGGCGGGCGAGATCGTCTTCGACGGCATCGTGCCCGCCGATCGCCCCGAGGATGCGCATGACGTCATCGGCACCTTCCGCGCTGCCGTTGACAAGCGACGCAACCGCACCGTCCCAGGGACGCCAGACGAACTGATCGCGATCGCGAGATCGACCAACGCGCTGGTTCTTGAGCAGCGCCCGGACAAGCGGCCGGGCGAATTCAAGGAGCGAGTCAATCGGGCTGGCGCGACGCTGTTTGTTCAACCGGAGCTTGTAGAGGGCACGCTTCGGGCGGGCTGGCCGTACTACGAGTCGCTTTCCGCAGGTTACGCGCGGGCGGTGTTCATGATGTTCCTGGTCTCCGAGGTGCACCCCTTCGCAGACGGAAACGGGCGTACCGCGCGGCTGATGATGAATGCCGAACTCACCGCCGCCGACCTGTGCCGTTTCATCGTTCCGATCTCGTATCGCGAGGACTACCTGGGCGCCTTGCGGGCACTCTCTCGGGGCGGGAATCCCGGTCCACTTGGGAGATCGGTTTCACGAATCCTCCGATGGGTCGGCGGGGTCGACTGGTCGTCGACCGGCTCGGCGCAATCGGACCTCGAGGCCGCGCGCGCTTTCGACGACGGTGTGGATGCGCGCCTACGTATTCCGTGAGAATCCTCGGTTGAGAAGGGTCCAATCTCGCGAGCTAGTCGGCAGCGGCAACCGGCGGCGGGGTAGCCATCAGCTCTGGGGCCATGGCGTCTTCAGGCCGGCGCGCTGGAACCAGCGTTCCCACACCAATCGCAATCAGAAGAGCGACCATGCAGAAGACAAATCCGATCGTGAAACCGCTTTCGAGCGGCAACCCGTTGGGGCTGATGCGGCTGGAAAGTAGCGAGGCCACGACCTGGCCACCGATGGCTCCACCCAACGAGCGCATGACGGTGTTCATTCCGGTCGCGACACCGGTTTGGTCCTGGCGCACGTTCTCGACGATCAAGTTGGCCATCGCGGCGAACGCGAGTCCGATTCCGATTCCGAGAAGCGTCGTCGCGATATAGATGTCAATCGGATCCGAGTGGGCGAAAATCAGCAGCCCGAAACAGGAGGCGGCAAACGCTGCTCCGGCAATCAGCGGCGGCTTCGATCCAAAGCGATTTTCTATGCGCCCGGCACACGCACCGACAGCGAGCATCATCACCGTCGACGGCAACAGATACAGCCCGGCCTGCGTGACATTTGCGCCGAATCCGAAGCCGGTCGATTCGGGCAGCTGCACAAGTTGCGGAATGAGCAGGAACGACGAGAACATTCCGGCGCCGAGCAAGAATGCGACGGCGTTGGTGGTCCACACGCCCTTGATCTCCATCATCCGCATGTCGACGAGCGGCGAATCGGACCGCAGCTCGTTGGCGATCCATGCCGCGATCAACAGGCAGCCGGCGATAAACAGGCCGAGCGTCTTCGGCGCCGTCCAGCCCCAGTTCGAGCCCTCACTGATGGCGATCAGCGCGCCAGCGATTCCGGTAGTCATCAGCGCAGCGCCGAGCCAGTTGATCTTGCCCGGCGTTTTGATCGGCGACTCGGGGATGAAGAAATATGCGAGCACCGTCGAGGCACCGATCGCGACGAGCGGGATCCAGAAGAGGTAGTGGTAGTTGAGGTTGTCGACGATCACTCCTGCGAGCACCACGCCGAGGCCGCCGCCGATTCCGATCAGCGCCGACATCAGCCCGATGCCCCCGGCGACTCGCTCGCGCGGAAACTCGTCGCGGATAATCCCGAAGGCAAGCGGAAAGATGCCGCCGCCGACGCCCTGGATCACGCGCGCGAGAATCAGAACTCCGATCGAACTCGCGATCGCGGCGAGGAGTGTGCCCGCGGTGAGCAGAGCGAGCGTGATCACGAGCACCTTCTCTTTGCCGAACATGTCTCCGAGACGGCCAACGATCGGCGTCGCGACTGAAGCGCTCAACAGATAGGCGGTCAGCACCCAGGAGACCGTCGCTTCGGTCGTGCCGAGCGCGTGCTGAATTTCAGGAAGCGCCGGCGCGACGAGCGATTGGAGCAGCGCGTAGGCGACGCCGCCTACCGCGAGAACGGAGAGCGTGACTTTGAAGTGTTGACGGGAGGGGTCTGCGTGACTCATCATCGGGGGACCTTTTGAACGCTGGAGAGTTGAACGCTGGAGAGCGGGAGCTTGCGGAACGGGCATTCCGGCGGAGGCGTTACTGTAGCGGAATGGCCATTCCACCCTCGCCCGGTGCAGAAGCACCGCACGCCGATCTCTGGACGCAGCTCAATCGAGACCAAAAGCGCGAACGCACGCTCGCCGTCGCGGACGAACTGTTCGCTCGCGAAGGGATTGATGTCGCAATGCCGGTCCTGGCGAAGGCGATCGGCATCGGCGTCGGAAGCCTCTATCGCCAATTTGCCACCAAAGACGAATTGATCGCCGAGCTGGTCCTGCAGCGCGTGCTCGCGTTCAGCGACAGCTGGGAAGCGGCTGCTCGGAGGCCCGACGCGTGGCCGGCATTGCGTGGCGCGACGACCGACTCGCTCATGCGTTCCGCCGCCGACTACATCACGGCAGAAATGTATGCACTCAAGCAAAACAACCTGCGGATCGCGGCGGCGAGCGCGCCAATCCTCGAATCCATAGAGAAACTGCTGCGCCGCGCGCAGGAGCAGGGCGACGTTCGCGAGGACGCAACGGTCGACGACATTCGGCTGATCTTCCGCGGAGCCAAAGAAGCCGAAACGCTCGAGCCTGGCGGCGCGCTGCGACTCGCAGAACTGATCCTCGACGGACTCGCGGCCCGCCACTGACGCGGACCGAGCCGAACAGCGGTGGCACGGCGAAACTGGGAATCCATTCCGAGCGTTAGGCTCCACGCATGGGGACTATTTCGCAGCGCGACGAATCCGATCAACAGCGCAGCGAGGTCGAGGATTCATTCATTCTTGCGACTGAGCAGCTCCTTGCCGAGGGGTCGCCGTTTGCCGACCTGACGGTCGGCCGAATTGCCGAACACGCCGGCCGTACAAGGACCGCGTTCTACTTCTACTTCCGTGACAAGCGCGATCTGCTGGCCGCGATCATGCGGCGAGTCGCGAATTCGTTGTTTGACGAAGCCGACGTCTGGTGGAGCGGAACAGGCGACTCACAAGATCTCCGTGTGGCGATGAGCAACGTCGTTCGAATCTACGTCGAGCATGGCCCGGTAATGGGCGCCGTTGTTGAGGCGTCCACCTACGACGGCGAGATTCGGCGACTCTGGCACGAACTGATAAATCGATTCATCACTGCGACCCAGGACCGCATCGTCGCTGATGGCGGGACCCCCGAGGCCGCTCACACCAGGGCCTATCTACTTGTCTGGATGATCGAGCGCGTCTGTTATCTGCACGTGATCGAGCCCGACGACATGTCTGCCGACCAAATCGTCGAGGGTCTCTACGAAGTCTGGACCAACGCGATCTAGCCAGTTGGGTTGGTCGACTCCCCCGGGGTTGTCGGGATCGCGCGTGACTCCCGCACGCGCAAAGCTATGGTGCGTGCTAAAGTTTGACACAGTGTCAAACGAAGCGTCAAGCTGGCTTTGAGTCGGCGCCGACTGAATGCCGGCAATCCTGAAGGGCCTGCAGTATCCGAATCCGTTCGGAAAATGCGTAAGGAGCACCAGACAATGTCCGCCACGACGTATCTGCCTGAGTCGGAGCTGATCGCCAGCCAGGAGAAGGATCCGATCGAGCTCACCCCGGCCACATGGAAGGACCCGAAGCGCTACGCGTGGCTCCTGGGCACATTCATGCCGATGGCGCCATTTCTGGCCTGGGGACTTGTCGAGCTGACCGGCTGGTCCGCGTTCTGGTTCCTCGGCCCAGCACTGTTTTTTGTCGCGTTTCCAATCCTTGACATCGTCGTCGGCGAAGATTCCACGAATCCACCGGACAGCGTGCTCGCCTGGCTGGAAGAAGATCGCTACTACCGATGGATCACCTACGGATTTCTGCCGATCCAGTTTGCGGGACTCGTTTTTGCCTGCTGGATGTGGGCCTATGGCGACCTCTCGCTGGTTGCAAATCTCGGGCTTGCCTGGACGATCGGCACGATCGGCGGCCTCGGCATCAACACGGCGCATGAACTTGGACACAAGCGTGCCTCGCTTGAGCGCTGGCTCAGCAAGATCGCGCTCGCCCAGACCTTCTACGGGCACTTCTTCATCGAGCACAACCGCGGCCACCACGTCAAAGTCGCCACGCCAGATGATCCGGCAAGTTCGCGCTTCGGCGAGAACTTCTATGAATTCTGGCCGCGCACCGTGGCGGGCAGTCTGCGTTCGGCAATTGAGATTGAAAGCAAGCGGCTCAAGCGCACGGGATCTTCATTCTGGACGATCAAAAACGACCTGCTGAACGCCTGGTTGATGTCGATCGCCCTGTTCGGCGCGCTTGTCGCGGTGTTCGGCTGGGTGGTGTTGCCCTATCTCATACTCCAAGGCGTTATCGGATTCAGCCTGTTGGAGGTCGTCAACTATCTCGAGCACTACGGCCTCGCACGTCAGAAAAAGGAAGATGGGCGCTTCGAGCGTTGCATGCCTTCCCACAGCTGGAACAACAACAACATCGCGTCCAACGTGTTCTTGTACCACCTGCAGCGCCACAGCGATCACCATGCCCACCCGACCCGTCGTTATCAGGCGCTCCGCAACTTCGACGAGGCACCCAATCTGCCGACTGGCTACGCGGGGATGATCCTCCTTGCCCTTTTCCCGCCCGCCTGGAGACGCGTGATGGACAAGCGGGTGATCGAGCACTATCACGGCGACCTCTCCCGCGCGAACATCCTGCCACGCAAGCGGTCGAAGGTATTGGCTCGGTACGGCTCCGGTGAATCGCCGCGTGAAGCCGAGGACCGCGCGGCGCAGGTTTGAGCGGGGAAACCTCAGGTATCTAGTCGCGCTGAATCGCCATCGTGCCGTGATTCGGCACCAGCGTGAAAGCGCGGCGGCGCACTCGCTCGGGACGCGAACTCGCTGGAGCGAGGTCGGTGTAGGTCAGGATTTCGCGAATCAGCACCTTCATCTCGAAGATTGCGAAACTCGCGCCGACGCACCGGCGCATCCCGCCGCCGAACGGGATCCACTCGTACGTGCCCGGCTTGACGTTCAAAAACCGCTCAGGCCGAAAGGAATCCGGGTCTGGATAGATATCCGCTCTGCGGTGAACAAGGTGGACGGCCGGCACGACGGTGTCGCCTCTCTCCAGGCGATAACCACCGATCGTTGTCGGCTCGGACACGACTCGGGCAACGAACGGAATGACCGTTCGCAGACGCAACGACTCGTAGATCACGGCCTCCAGGTAGTCCTCGTCGCCCTCCCAGATGCTCGCCCGGAGCTTCTCCATGACCTCGGGATGGCGAAACAGCAGTTCAAACGTCCATGCGAGTCCGGTGGCCGTTGTCTCGTGCCCCGCAAGCAGCAACGTGATCAGCTCGTCGCGCAACTCCTGGTCGGTCATCTTTGAGCCGTCTTCACGCTCTGCATCCATCAGCATCGAGAGGATGTCGACGCGATCCGATTCCTCATCAGATTCTCGCCGCCGCGCAATCTCGGCGAAGATGAGCGTGTCCCCGTGTTCGATCGCCCGCTCAAATGCAGACCACTTTCGCCAGGGCCCGATGTCTCGGCGGAGCCCGGGGACCATCAGTCCGAGGCTCACGGCGGAATCATTCTGGACCATTGCGAGCAGCGCGGCGCGGAGGTCGTCGTACGCCTCGCTCCGCTCCATCCCGAAGACGGCCCGCAGGATCACGTCGAGCGTGATGTCGGCCATCTTCTCGCGAAGCTCGAACGGCTTTCCGTGCGGCCAATCGGTCACCGACCGACGCGTTTCCTCGACCATCACGGATTCATAAGTTCGCATGCGCTCGCCATGGAACGGCGGCAGCATCAGCCGGCGGTCTTCGAGATGCTTCGGCGCGTCAAGTACGAGCAGCGAGTTGGAGCCGCCGATCGGTGTGATCGTCGTCGCCGCGGCGCGCCCGGCCTGCAAGGCGTAAGGGTCGGACTTGAAGACTTCTTCGATCGTCGCAGGGTCGCTCACCACGATCATTCGTCCGCGGCCGAGTCCGGCAAGCTGCGCGGTGAAGAAGTCGCCGTACTTGCGCTGATTCCGCTCCAAAAACGATGTCGGGCGGAGCAAGAAATGAGCCGACTGAAGCCAGCGCGGGCCGCCGGGCCCGGGCACGTTCGCGCGCGTCTTTGGGACCTTTCCCCCGTCGCGCCGCCGCTGATTGGCGAGTCGACGGCGCCGTCAGTTTTCATAGGGAACAAAGTCGCGCTTGCGCGCGCCGCAGACGGGACACATCCAGGTGTCGGGAACACTTTCAAACGGCGTTCCCGGCGGAATGCCGCCGTCGGGATCGCCGTCGACCGGGTCGTAAATCATTCCGCACGGCTCGCAGATCCAGATCTGAGACAATGCGGACTCAGCGATCGTTCCTGGGGAGCTCATGCCGGGGCGACTTCCGGGAGGCCGACGCCGATGACGCGAAGGCGTCGCGAGAGTGCGGTGAAAGCGAATTCGTTCACCTTCGCCGAGTCGTAGCCGAGCAGCGTCCATTCACCGAAGGGATCTGCGCCCTTGGGCACGAGGACAGTTGCGGCGATCGGCAGAAGCTCGGCCAGCTTGGCCTGCATTCGGCTGGCGAGGGCCGGGTCCTTGCAGGCCTCTTTGAGGAACCATGTCCCGTAGGCGACGTGTCGATGCTCGTCCTGGCTGATCTTCTTGAAACCGTCCACAAATCCCGGCATGATTCCGCGGTTCTCGAAGAAGTCGGTGATGAAAAACTGCCCGGTCAGCGCGAGCGTGCCTTCGATGACCATGTGGTAGGTGGTGACGAAGTCGACCTTGGCTTCCATGTCATCGGGGTGATCAACGAGCTGCTTGCAGGCGTTCACGAGATGTTCGTCAAACAGCGAGAGGAAACCCTCGTTCACATCCGCTCGCACGCGCTCGAGCTGCGCCTCGATCCCATCGCCGATGCTGAATACTTCCTCGTAGTACCGCGCAAAGAACTGGGTGTGACGAGCTTCGTCGACCTGCTGCGTGGTGAGGAAGGCTTCCTCGGACTGATCGTCATAGGCCATCACCAGACCGGAGAATTGGGTGGTAACCCTTTCCTCGCCCACGAAGAAAGACGAGAGGCCCCAGATGACGTCGCCTTTCTCGGATTCAGGAAACTGCTTCCAGTCCTCGATGTCCTGGCTCAGATCGATCGCGTGCGCGGACCACGGCTGACGCTCCCAGAGTTCATAGAGCTGTTGTGGTCGCTGTAGTTCGATGTTCGCCAGTTTCGATTCGTCGCTGATTGTGGCGACGTCGCCCTGGCTGGTGAGTTCGAGAAGAGTGGCCACCGATTGACTCCCTGATTCAGATTGGCTGGTTCGAAGACGATTGACATAGCGTCAAACAGTACGTCGATAATAGCTGAACGAGCCCGTTCGCGTCGTTCTCTCAGCGGTCATGCGTCGGCGAGAGGTCTCGCCAGTTGCATCAACCATGACTGAAATTCTGCCAACGACTGGGTCAGTTCCTGCGTTTCGCCGCGCTGCAGGTAGTCGACGGTCAGGCCGTTGAGCCCGGCCAGAATCAGACCGACGAGAGTTTCGTCATTCAGACGAAGCTGCAAGCCGGCCTTGCGGCCTCTCTCCGCGAGCTGCAGAATCACCTCGGAGTAGCGATCTCGAATCCGCGCCACCTGCGCGCGCAGCGAATCATCGGTCACGGCCGCAGACACGAGGCCCAGGTGCACGGCGTGGAGTCGCGGCTCGGCCACGACGTTCTCCCAGAGCGATTCGAAGCCGGCGGCCGCGATCTCGCGCGGGCCTGACAATCCTTCGATCGCGCTTGTGAATCCCGCGAGAAGTCGGTCTCCGACTCGCTCGGCAATCTGAACGGTCAGGCCGTTGCGGTCGCCGAAGTAGTAGTGGAGCATCCGCTTGTCAACTTCTGCGTGATCGGCAATGCGCTGCATCGAGCAGTTCGCATACCCGTACTCGGCGAGTGCGTCGATTGCGGCGTCCAGAATTCTTAGCGGCTCCGACGTTTCTTTGGCGGTGGTCACATTCACGTGCTCAACCGTACAGTGAAAACGCGCGCAGAAACGAGCGGGTTCACCATTTGGTGAATAGCTCGGCTACTCTCGGCGATGGATGTCCACGCTCCAACAATTTCCGCAGGTCGAGTCGTTTCCGCACCGGAAGGCAGGGCATTGCGGATCCGGGGCACTGCGCGATCTCTTGGAGCATCGCGGGCTCGACTACGGCGCCGGACCGCTGAGCGAGGGGACGGTTTTCGGCCTGGGGGGCGGACTGGGATTCCTCTACGTTGAGGTTCAGAACATCACTCCGCCGATCTACCTGGTCGGGCGAACGGCAGATATGGAGCGCGATTTCGCGGCGCACATGGGCATCGAACTCACGGTCCGCGAAGCCAGCGAGCCTACGAAAGGCTGGGAAATCTTGCGTGATGAGCTTGACGCCGGCCGTCCGACGATGGTCTGGGCCGACATCAAGCACCTCGACTACCTCAACGTCCGAATGCACAACACGCGCCACGACATCGTCGTTGTCGGCTACGACGAATCAGCTGGCGTGGCCTTCGTTGCGGACAATGACCGGGACGAAATCCAAACCTGCAGCCTTGCGGGACTTGCGAGGGCGCGGAGTTCCGAGTCATTTCCTGGTCCGAACGACCACACGATGTTCGTCTATGAATGGCCCGACCAGCTGAGGGACCCGCGGGAATCCGGGAGAGCAGCGATTGAACGCGCGATCGAGAACATGAGCGGGGGTGGGGAAGCCCTTGCCGGCATGCAAGGGGCGTCAGGGCTGGATGGCGTCGATTACTTCGCGACCGCGTATGAAGATTGGCCGCAGTTGTTCGGCTCGACTCTTCCTGATGCACTCGCGGGGCTACGCGTATTTATCGTGAAGGCCGGAACCGGCGGCGCCATGTTTCGTTCGCTTCACGCGCAGTATCTGCTTGATCTTGGCGACCTGCTCGAGGAGCCCGCGCTTGTCCGCGTCGGCGAAAAATATGAAGAACTGGCCGACGCGTGGGTGACGCTTGCGAAATGCGCCGAGGCAGCTGACCACGAATCGGGGCGTCCGGTTGTTCGCGACATCGCCCGCCTCGAGAGAGAGGGTGTTGTTGCGATGACCAGCCTTATGGAGGATGTGCTGTGAAGCCCGAAGACTGGCCCGTGACGCCGCTCGAGGACGGAACTCTTCCGCCTCATCACGCTCACTGCTTGGGCTGCGGACCGGAAAACCCTGCCGGCATGGGATTGAAGCTGCGCATCGACGGCGAGCGAATCAAGGGAAAGGTTTGCCTCGATCGTCGTCAGGAAGGGGCGCCCGGCATCGCCCACGGGGGAGCGATCGCCACAGTTCTCGACGATTCGCTGGGCACAATGCTGCTGATTCTCCGACGGCCAGCGGTTACTGCCAGCCTGACTGTGGATTTTCGATCACCGGCCCTTCTGGGTCGCGAATTGGATATCGAAGCCTGGTGTGAGCGGATCGACGGTCGCAAGCTCTACCTCGCTGGGCGGGTGAGCGATGGGGAAACTGTGATCGCGGACTGCCACGCGCTTTTCATTGAAGTGCCGGTCGAACATTTTGAGGCCGGCGGGAGTGAGTTGCCGGAGGCTTGGTATTCGTGGAAGGACGCTGGAAGCGCCCGTTAGAGAGCGACGGTGAGCGTCGTTCAAGACGTGGCGATTCCAAGTTGCGTGTTGACTGGGAAGGGTGCCGATCTGGCGAACAAAACCCGAACCCAATCATTCAAAACGAGTCCGATCGAGACAATCGTGACAAACAGAAACCGCATACCTAAGCCCTAAACCAGACTCAAGAAGACCCATTTGACACTCCAGGCCGGATGGTAAAGAAGGGCCCCGGCCAACCCAAGAGCCTCGCCCGTCCATCGCAACCCGCCAGCCCAGGGCTATCCACCCACCGAAACCCACCCCCGCAACCGAACATCCCTCGAAGACCCCCCAACAACAACCCCAATATCCCCAGCCCGGGTCGTCCAATCCCCGCGCCCAACATCCCAATACTGAAACGCCCGAGCATCAAGCCCAAGGCTCACCCGCACACTCTCCCCAGGATCAAGCGTCACCTTCGCAAACTGCCGCAGCACGCGCGGCGGCTGGGTGACGGTGGACGATGGGTCCGGGAGCTCCGCGTACACCTGCGGCACCTCCGTCGCGCGGCGGGTTCCGGTGTTGCGCAGACTGAAGCTCACGTTTGCGCCTCCGCCTGAGGTCGGACTGACCGTCAGATCGGAGTACTCAAACCGCCCGCCGTACGAGAGTCCGTGTCCGAACGGAAACAGCGTCGGCTTCGAGAACTCGTCGTACCAGCGGTAGCCGACGAACACGCCCTCGCGGTAGTCGATCACGTTCTTCACGCCCGGCCATTGATTCGCCGAGCCCGCGGTCGGCAGGTCGCCTTCGCTGACGGGGAACGTCACCGGCAGGCGACCCGAGGGGTTTACGTCGCCGAACAGCAGCCGCGCGATTGCCTTTCCGGCGCTCTCGCCCGGGTACCACGCCTCAAGCACCGCCGGCACGCGATCGATCCACGGCATCGACACCGCGCCGCCCGTCTCGAGCACGACGATCGAGTGCGGATTGGCGTGCGCGACGCTTTCGATCAGTGCGTCGGCGCCGTCGTCGAGGGTCAGGTTCTTGCGGTCGGTTCCCTCGGCCTGGGTGTCGCGCGCGAACACGATCGCGACGTCGCTGCTTGACGCGGCCGCCGCGGCGCGCTGCGGGTCTGTGCCGTCGTCGTAGGTCACCCGCGCATCAGGCACGCGGGCAGAAATCCCGGCGAGCGGCGTCGTCACGCGCGCCGGCCACACCAGCGACGAGCCGCCGCCCGAGGGGTAGCCGGTCGGAGTGCGCTGGGGGAGCGGCTCGGGGTTCGGGATCAACGAAGTCGTGGCGCGCCCGTCGGGGCTGCCGTCCGCGTTGCCGCCGATCACCGCGATCGAGTTCGTGGCCGCTGGATTGAGCGGCAGCGCGTCGTCCTCATTCTTCAGCAGAACCGCCGAGCGCTCTTCGATCTCTTGCGCATCGGTGCTTCCCGCGCCGGCGTCGATCCCGCGCACGCGCGGCGGGTCGTCGACGATTCCGAACGCGAATGTCTCGCGCAGGATCCGGAAGACCATGTTGTCAAGGCGCGAGCGCGGCACCAGTCCGAACGTCACGGCCAGCGCCAGCGGAGCGCCGAAGAACGCGCCGGCCGGCTGCTCCTGGTCGAGGCCGTTGTTCGCCGACGCGATCGTGCTGCTCGTGCCGAGGATCCAGTCGCTCATCACCCAGCCCTGGAAGCCCCACGACCCCTTCAAAATGTCCGTGAGCAGATGCCGGTTCTCGCACGCGTGCACAGAGTTGACGCGGTTGTAGGCGCACATCACGGCGCCGATCTCGGTCCCCTTCACAGCCGACTCGAACGCCGGCAGATAGATCTCGCGCAAGGTGCGCTCATCGAGCTTCGAGCTGGTCGTGAACCTGCCCGACTCGTTGTTGTTGGCGGCGAAGTGCTTGAGACCGTTGATCACGCGCTCGTCGCCGACGGCCTTCGCCTCGCTGGTCACGAGCCGCCCGCTGAGGTACGGGTCCTCGCCGAGCGTCTCGAAGGCGCGCCCGACGCGCGGGTCGCGCACGATGTTCGCCATCCCGCTGAGCGAGACGCTGAATCCGAGCGCCCGGGTCTCGCGCCCGATCACCCGTCCGGCCAGCTCGCTGACCGCCGGATCCCAGCTCGCGGCGCGGGCGACCGGCGCCGGAAGCTCAGTCGCCTCGGCCGGCGGCAGCCAGGGAGCGATCAGCCGCAGGGCCGATCTGTTGCACACGTTCGTCACGCCCACATCCCCGCCGACGATCGAGACGGCCGGGATCCCGAGCCGCGGAACTCCGCCGACCGCGCCGTCGCCCGCGTTACCTGCGCACGGGAAGTCGCCGTGGACGATCGCCAGCTTTTCCGACATAGTCATCGCCGCGAGCGCCAGCTTTGCTCGATCAGACGGCGTGCGCGAGGTGTCCATCCAAGGGCGCGCGGCGCCGGCGGGATGCGCGGCGAACAGCATTGCGGTGACTGCGATCGTCGCGGCCACGGCGTAAATCGACGCGCGGCTAAGCGCGGGCGCACCGGCCCGCGAGAAGCGTGGACTGAACTGCATTTTTTCTCTCCCCAGAGTTGTTGCGAGGCGGGCGAATCCTTCCCAGGGATTCACCCGCCTCGCTGCACAGCAGAATCGAGCCGTCTCCTAGGCTCAGTCCGGGCCATTATAAACATTGCTGTTCATAAATACAAGTGGCTCTTCGTCCGGGCCAGGCCGGAGGCGCTTTTCTCAGACGCTCGCCCCGAGTTCCGTCTCAGGAAACGGCAACCCAGCGATCCTGCCGGCCTCGGCCGGCTCAAGCCCGAGCATCCGCAGCACCAGTGCCGCATGCTCCACCTCGGCCTCCGGGCCGACATCCCCGGCCAGCACGGCACGAACGGTTCCCTGGAGCGCGCCGCCGGATGCGTGCAGCGCCACTTCGATGTCTGAGATCTCAAACCGGCCGGCCGCCACGCCGCGCTCGAGGTCGTTTCGGGCGAAGGGGCGCAGCGACTCAAGGATCGCCGGATTCGAGACCTCGAGCTGCAATGCAAGCGCGGCCAACTGCGGATCGCTCAGCGCAATACGCACGAAGTGCCGGTGGGCGAGGGCGATGACCTCGGCCGGGTCCTCGACCTCGGCGGTCGCGGCGACGATCGCGTGGGCGTGCTTGGAGACGATCTCGCGCACGACCTCGTCGATCATCGCCTCCTTGCTGTCGAAGTAGTTGTAGAACGAGCCGAAGCCGACGTCGGCGAGCTCGGTGATCTCGTTGATCCGCGTGCGCTCGGTCCCCTGCTTGGCGATCAGGGTCATCGCGGCCTCGACCAGACGCGCGCGAGTCTGCTCGCGGCGGCGGGAGTTCCGGTTCTGCGAGTTGTCAGTCGTCGCCTGGTTCATCGATCTCTTCAGGAAGATACGAATCGGGCCGGCAGGCGGCTGATTCCCTGGAGCGTGTTGTTCAGCAGCCGCTCGGGATCGCCTGTCGACACCGCTTCGACGCGCGGGATCATCGCCTTCATCAGCGCGTTCATCTCGAGCTTCGCGAGGTGCAGGCCGACGCAGGTGTGCGGTCCGTGACCCCAGCCGAGTTGGACGCGGTTCTGGCGGTCGAGGCGAAAAGCTTCGGGGTCGGGAAACACAGACTCGTCGAGATTGGCCGCCCCGAACAGCAGCACAACGCGCGATCCGCGCCGCAGCTCGACGCCTCCTACTTCCGTGTCGCGCGCAACCGTGCGGGTAAATCCGCGGATCGGTGAGGCGATCCGGACGTTTTCGATCACGGCGCGCGGCGCCAGTGTCGGGTCGTTCCGCACCTCATCCCACGCGCCGTGGTTGCGGGCGAGTATCCAGAGCAGGTGGGTGGTGGCGAGAATCGTGGTGTCGAGCGCGGGCGCGACGAAGTCGATGATCAGTGACTTCGCCTCCGCCGCCGAGACTTCGCCGCTGTCGCGCGCTTCAAACACCGAGGCGGCCCAGCTTCCGGGGCGCACGCTCTTCTGGCGCAGGAGCTTCGAGTAGATCAGCAGCCCCAGCGACCTGCGCGCACCGATCTGGCCGCGTCGGTTCGCCGGACCGAGCACGTCAAATGTCGCCGCCGCCCACCGCAGCAGCCGGTCGGTCTCCACCTCCAGCCCGACGAGCTGCGCCACGATCGAGAGCGGGAGGTGGCTCGAGAAATCGCGCGCCGCTTCGAACGACCTTCCGTCGGCGAGCAGCTCCACGATCGCCTCCGCCTCCTGCTCGATCTGCGGTTCGGCGGGGATGAGCGCCTTGCCGCCGAGCGAGCGCATCAGCACGCGGCGCCGGCGGTTGTGCGCTTCGTCGTCGCTGAAGAGCGTGGTGTCGCGGCCGAGGCGGTTCGCGATCGGATTCGCCGCGACGCCCTCTCCGCTGCGGAAGACCTCGTCGTTCTTCAGCGCGGCGCGGACGTCATCAAATCGTCCGATCGCAAACATCTTGTGGTGCGGAAGCCAGACGACCGGCCCGGCTTCGCGGATCTGCGCAAACACGTCGCGCGAGTCACGCAGCGCCGCCTCCGCGTATAGGTCGAGGCTCAGCTCCGGAGCCGAGGTCTTCGATTGCACCGTCATAGTTGACAAACTTATCAGTTTCGTGATACGGTGGCGCGCATGAAACTTCGAAACACATCGCGCGGGGTGATCGGGGAGGTCGACAGTAAGTGGGTCGATGTCGCCGCAGCGCTGCGCAAAAACGGCAGCGATGAAGCTTTGATCACGGCGGCAGAGACGGACGTCCTCGAGCTGCTGAAGACCGGCGACGCGGGGATCGGGGCCGCCTCTGAGGCCGCCGAAGCGGCGAAGGATGACCCGGCGGTGACAGCCGATCCGGTTGAGGCGATCCTTCCGTTCACACCGCGCTCGATGCGCGCGTTCATGCTCTGGGAAGACCACGTGATCAACTCGGCCCGCATGCTGGTGAAGAACTTCTTCCCGCCACCGGCCTGGAAGGCGATCAGCCTGTTTGAGAAGACCGGTAAGACCTTCCCCAAGCTCAAGCCGAACGACCGCTTCTGGGAGGCCCCGACCTTCTACGTCGCCAACCACACGATGGTCGTGGCCGACGGCGAAGAGATGTGGTGGCCCTCGCACACCAAGGCGCTCGACTTCGAGCTCGAGCTCGCGTTCGTCCTTCGCTCGCCGCTGGCCGACGCGACGCCCGAAGAGGCCGTTGACGCGATCGGCGGCTGGATGGTGCTCAACGACTGGAGCGCCCGCGACGTGCAGGCCGACGATTACCGCCGCAACGTGTTCGGTCCGGTCGTGAAGTCGAAGACCTTCGCCAACTCGATCGGCATGGACGTCGTAACCGCCGATGAGTTCGGAGACTGGAAGGAGGCGACCGGTCGCGTGCGTGTGGACGGCGAGACCTGGTGCGAAGGCGCCACCAAGGGCCCGGCCCACGACGTCGGCGCGATGCTCGCGTACGCGTCGAAGGGCGAACTGCTGGGCGCCGGCGACGTGATCTCGACGGGGACGATGCCCGGCTGCTGCGGGCTCGAACTCGACCGCTGGATCAAGCCGGGTCAGACCGTCGAGCTCGAGATCGACCGCATCGGCACGCTGACGAACAAGCTCAGCGAGTCGTCCACGCCCACCACGGTGTTCGACTGATCCGTGGAGTACGAGGTGATCATCTGCGGGCTCGGGCCGGTCGGCCAGCTGCTCGCGCTGCTGCTGGCTGATCTCAGGGTCAAAGCGATCGCGTTCGATGAGGCCGACGGTCCGTACTCGCTGCCGCGCGCTGCCGTGATCGACGACGAGGTGCTGCGGATCTTTCAGGCCGTCGGCCTCGACGCCGCGATCCTGCGCGACGCGCAGCCGCAGAAGTCCGTGACCTTCGTGTCCGACCGCGGCAAGAAGTTCGAGGTGCTCCGCCCCGCGAGCGGAGACCTCGGGCACCCGCCGCTTGTCTCGATCCACCAGCCCTCGATGGAGCACACGATGGTCGCGGCCTTGAAGGAGCGCGGAGACGTTGACCTTCACTGGAACACCCGCGTCGAAACCGTCGACCGCGCGGCCGACCACGTCGATATCTACGTCCGCCCGACGGCCGGCGGCCCGAGCACGCGCATCCGCGGGCGCTACCTCGTCGCCTGCGACGGTGGGCGCAGCTTCGTGCGCCGGACGCTGCAGATCCCGTTCGGCGGGTCGACCTTTGCGCAGCGCTGGCTGGTGCTCGACGGCCTGCTCGACAAGCCGCTGGCGAAAGTGCCGAACCCGCACTTCATCGGCGACGTGCGCCGTCCGACCGTCTCGCTGCCGATGTCGCCCGGGCGGCACCGCTGGGAGTGGATGCTGCACCCGGGCGAAGACGCCGCAGAGTTTGAGAATCAGTCGCGCATCCGCGAGCTGGTCGCGCCTTACGTGACCGACGAGGACGTCGAGTTTGAGCGCGCCGTCGTCTACACGTTCCACGTTCGCCGCGCCGAGCGCTGGCGCGCGGGCCGCATCTTTCTCGCCGGCGACTCGGCTCACCTCACGCCGCCGTTCGCCGGCCAAGGGTTCTCCTCCGGCGCGCGCGACGCTCAGAACCTCGCCTGGAAGCTCGAGGCGGTGCTGCGCGGCGCGCCTTCTCAGCTACTCGACTCCTACGAAGAGGAGCGACGCCCACACGTGACGAGCATGCAGAACCTCGCGGTGCGATGGGGCGGGGTGGTGCAGACTTCGAACCCCGCGGTCGGCAGGATTCGCGATGGTGTGCTCGGCGCCCTGAACGCGACCGGCGTGCTTTCGATCATTCGCGAGCAGGTAAAACCGCTGCCGACCTACGGCGCCGGGAGCTTCGGCGAGCGACCGGCGCGGCTGCCGTTCATGCGCGAGGTCGGATCGCTGTTCCCGCAGCCGGACCGGATCGACGATCAGCTCGGCACGCGCTGGTCGGCCGTGACGTCGACCCACGAAGCCACGGGCGCTTGGCGGGCGCGCGGGATCAACACCGTCTTCAGTCCGGGTGACGAATGGCTCGGGGCCAAGCGCCGCGACTGGGCGTTGCTGCGGCCGGACAAGTTCGTCTTCGCGTCCGGCGACGACGACGACATCCCGGCGGCGGCCAACAAACTCAACCGCCTGCTCGGCGCTTCGGCGGCCGGACAGCCGACGGCGGTGGCCGCATGATCGCCGTTCTTGGCGCGAGCGGAACGATCGGCCGCGAGCTGGCGACGCAGCTCAGCGAAAGCGGCGCGGACGCGCGCGCAGTCGGCCGGTCGGTCGACTCCGCAGACCTCCCGATCGACGGCGTGTTCGGCGACCTGCTCGACCGCGAGTCGCTCGAGCGGGCGTTCGACGGGGCGAGCGATCTCTTTCTGCTCGCGCCGAACGGACCGGACCAGGATGAGATGGAGAGCAACGCGCTGGCTGCGGCGCTGGCCGTCGGCGTGAAGCGCGTCGTGAAGATCTCCGGCGGCGCTCCCTCGCTCGGGCCCAACGGCGTGACCGCGACCGCCGTTTCGCACTGGAACAGCGAGCAGAACATCGAGGCCAGCGGCGTCGAGTTCCAGTTCCTGAGGCCGTCGTTCATGATGCAGAACCTTCTCGGAATTCCGGTGATCGGCGGGGTGATGCCGGCGCCGATGGGTGACGGCCCGATCGCGATGGTCGACGCGCGCGACGTCGCCAGCTGCGCCGCCGCGTTGCTCACGCAGAGTGATGCTCCGAGCGGCGCGTGGCAGTTGACCGGTCCCGCGAGCGTGACGTTCGCCGACGCGGCCAAGGCGCGCGGCGTGCGGTACATGAGCATCCCGCCGCGGATCGCCGGCATCGGCCTGCGACGCCGCGGCGCCTCAAAGTTCGAGGTCGATCACTCGATCCGCATGGCGCGCTACTTCGCCAGCGGCGCGGACGGATCGCCGACCGGCGACGTCGAAGCGCTGACCGGTCGCCGCCCGCGCGACATCAAGAGCTTTTTCAACGATCAATCCACAGCGAAAGGCAGTTAGAAGTTGGTCACCCGAATCGGACATATGGGCATGCGCGTGCCGGATCTCGATGCCGCCGTCGAGTTCCAGACCGAGATTCTCGGCCTGGTCGAGACCGAGCGCGTGAACGGCGTCTCGTCCCTGACCTGCAACGAGCGCCACCACGAACTGCTGCTGATCGAGGACCGCGATCAACGCGGCTACGACCACATCGGCCTTGAGGTGCCGGACGCGGCGGCGCTCGAAGCGATGCGCCCGGGCATCGAGCGTGCCGGTGGCCGGCTGCTCGGCGAGATCTACGACGGCGAGCCGGGCATCGATCGGGCGATGATGGTGCAGGGCCCGTCGGGCCACGTGTTCAAGTTGTTCACCGGGATGGAGTCGGTTCCGGCGCCGCCCCCCGGCGATCGCCCGATCAAGTTCGAGCACGTGTCGATCAAGTCCAACTGGCCGATCAAGCTCGAGCGATTCCTGAAGGACGGACTCGGTTTTCGCTTCAGTGACCGGATGGGTCCGTTCGCGAGCTGGTGGCACTGCGACGGAGACCATCACGGCATGGCGGTCGTGCTCGCGCCCAAGCCGGAGCTGTCGCACTACGCCTGGACCGTCGAAGACCTCAACCAGATGGGGCGCGTCGCCGATCGCCTGAAGCAGGGGCTCGACCAGAAGCTGATCTGGGGCCCTTCGCGTCACGGCCCCGGCAACAACCTCTTCAGCTACTTCCTCGACCACGACGGCGCGATGATCGAACTCTGCGCAGACCTCGCGCAGATGCCGCCGGTCGGCGACTACGTCGCGCGCAAGTGGCCGAACAGCCCGACGACGATCAACCAGTGGGGCAGTCCGCCGCCACTGAAGTTCTTGATGGCCGGATTCCCGACGGTCAAGCCGTCGCCCGGCCGGCCGAGCTGGGCGCGGCGCCGTGAGGCGCTCGGTTCGACAAGCAAGGTGGGTGCCGCCTGATGACCGAGTCGACTCTTGAGCTGCTGTGGCCGAAGGCCTCCGGCCCTGAAGTCCTCGCCGAGATCGAGCAGATCCCGTTGGAAGAGCGCGGCCTTCCCGCGTCCAGCTACGAACTGCTCACCCGCGCGGCCGAGCTCTGGCCGGACCACACCGCGATCTCGGTGCTTGCCGACGCGGAGCGCTGGGATCAACCGGTCACGCGGACGTTCGCTGAGTTCTCCGACGACGTTCACCGGGTCGCGCGCGCACTTGAGACGCTCGGAGTCGAGCGCAAAGACGCGGTCGCGGTGCTGGCACTCAACTGTCTTGAGTTGCTCAGCGTCGTTCTTGCCGCCGAGGCGGTCGGAATCTACGCGCCGATCAACCCAGCGCTGGCCCGCGACGAGGTCGAGGAGCTCGTGCGCCTTTCTGGCGCAAAGGTGATGATCGCGCCGGGCCCGGAACTCGATGTAGATGCGTGGGCACGCGCTCGTGAGATCGCCGGCGTGACCGGCGCCTCGGCTTTGATCGCGATGCGTCCCACCATCACCGACGGAGATGCGCCCGCGCTCGAACCGCTCGACGGGGCCACCGTCGCGTACCTCGAAGATCTCGTTGCCGATGTCGAGCCCGGCCCGCTTTCAGGTCCGCCGCCGACCGCGTCCGACATCGCCAGCTACCTGCACACCGGCGGTACGACCGGCACTCCGAAGCTCGCGGCGCGCACGCACGAGAACGAGGTTTCAAACGCGTGGATGATCGCCTGCAACGACCGCATGGCGATCCAGGACGGCCGCTCCGGCTTTGCGGCGCTGCCGCTGTTTCACACCAACGCCCTGGTCGTGACCGTGCTCGCGCCGCTGCTTCGCGGCCAGCACGTCGTCTGGGCCGGGCCGCTGGGGTACCGCGATCTGCCGATCTTCGGGAATTTCTGGAGGATCGTCGAGCGCTACCGGATAGCCGCGATGTCGGGCGTGCCGACCGTGTACGCCGTGCTCACTCAGGTGCCGGTCGACGCCGACGTCTCGAGTCTCGAGTTTCCGATCGTCGGCGCGGCGCCGCTGCCCCCCGCGGTCGCGGAAGCCTGGGCCGAGCACACGGGGGCGCCGCTCTGCGAGGGCTACGGCCTGACCGAAGCCACCTGCGCGAGCGCGCGCAACTGGGCCGACCACATTCGCCCGGGCACGGTCGGCCAGCGACTGCCTTACACCGAGATCCGGGCGTTCGAGATCGACGAGGCGACCGGCGAGTGGCGCTTCTTGCCGGCCGGCGAAGTCGGTCTGGTGGCGGTGCGCGGGCCGAACGTCTTCGCGGGCTACCTCGCCGCCGGCGAGTCCGGTCTCACTTTCGACTCCGACGGCAAGCTGCGTGACGGCTGGCTCAACACCGGCGACCGCGGGTCTGTCGACGAAGACGGATTCCTCACGCTCGCCGGCAGGGACAAGGACCTGATCATCCGGGGCGGGCACAACATCGATCCCGCGCCGATCGAGGACGCGCTGCTCGAGCACCCGGCGGTCGCCGCTGCGGCAGCCATCGGCTGGCCGGACCGCCACGCCGGCGAGGTTCCGGTGGCGTACGTGTCGATCATGCCGGGGAGTGAGGCCTCGCCCGAGGAGCTGGTCGGCTGGGCGGCCGAGCGCGTGCCCGAGAAGGCCGCCGCCCCGAAGCGCATCGAAGTGATCGATGAGATTCCGCTGACGCTCGTCGGCAAGCCGTTCAAGCCTGAGCTGAGGCGCCTCGCCGCCGCGCAGGCGGCTCGCGAGACGCTGGACGCTGCTGGAGCGACCGCCGAAGTGCGCGCGGAACTGCGCGACGGCGATGTTGTGGTCGTGGCGGCGCATTCGGACCAGGACGAGCTTGTGCGCGAGCAGCTCAACGCGTTTGTCTGGAAGTGGAGCTTCGAGTAGGGCGTGCGGCCGTCCTGCTCGAATCTTTCACCAAACCTCTGCAACTCCGTAACAACCCGTACCCCAACCGGCGCGTAATTTCGCGCCCATGTCACTACCCACACGTACGCGCCAAGTCCTGACGGCCCTGATCGTCGCCGTGGCGGCAGCCACAGTCCCGGCCACAGCCCAGGCGATCACTTCCGTCGACCTCTCCACTTACAAGCGCACCGCCCGCCACGCGCTCCCTACTCCGCTGAACACGACCGCGCCGTCGGGCAGCCTGCTCGCGCAGGAGGCCTCGAGCGTCACCTACAACTGGGACACGGACACCCTGTTCGTGGTCGGCGACGGTGGCACGTCGGTCGTCCAGGTCAGCAAAACCGGCACGTACATCGACTCGATGACGCTGGCAACGGGCAGCAGCCCGGCCGGCACCGAGTTCTACGACACCGAGGGGATCGCGTACATCGGCGGCGGCGAGTTCGTCGCGACCGAGGAGCGCGACCGGCGTGTCTTCCGCTTCACCTACGCCGCCGGCAGCACGCTCGGCCGCGCGAACGCGCAGACCGTCACGCTCGGCACCAACGTGGGCAACGTCGGTCTTGAAGGCGTGACCCGCGACACGGTCGCCGGCGGCTATACGCTCGTCAAAGAGGCCAGCCCCGAGGCGATCTTCTCGACCGGCATCGATTTCGCCGCCGGCACCGCCACGAACGGCGAGCCGAGCACGAACATGTTCGACCCGGCGCTGCTCGGCCTTGACGATCTCTCGGACGTCTTCGCGCTCAGCAACGTCCAGGCCCTCACCGGCGGCGACGAGCAGAACCTGCTCGTGACCAGCCAGGAGTCGGCGAAGATCAAAGAGGTCTCGCGAACGGGCAGCGTCCTCGGAACGCTCACCCTGCGCAAGGACCCGGCCGACTCGCTCTCCGTCCCGGCGATGACCTGCGAAGGCGCGACGATGGACAACGACGGCAAGCTCTACGTCGTCTGTGAGCAGGCAGGCGGCGACGCCCAGTCGCCGCAGCTGTGGGTCTACGAGCCTTCGACGGACGCGAACCTCGCACCGACCTCGGTCTCGATCGTGAGCCCGCTCGCCTCGATCCCGGAGAACTCCAACACCTCATCGCGCATCAAGCTCGCCGACATCGACTACGCCGACGACGGCCTCGGCGACAACCAGCTTGGGCTTTCCGGCGCCGACGCGTCGGCCTTCGAGGTCGACAACAACGGTCTCTATCTCAAGGCCGGCACCATGCTGAGCGCCGCGACGAAGAGCAGCTACTCCGTTGCGGTGACGATCGACGACCCCGCCGTCGGTTCCACCCCGGACGCGACCAGCTCCACCTACAACCTGACCATCCAGGCCGTCAGCACTCTGGCTGGCGCGTCGGTCGCCGTCACCGAGGTCTCGCCCTGGTCGAGCGGCAACAGCTCGTGGGCCGCCGACTGGTTCGAGCTGACCAACACCGGCACCAAGACGGTCAGCCTGACCAGCTGGCGCGTCGACGACGACTCGAACAGCTTCGCGAGCGCGATCGCGCTGAACGGCGTCAGCTCGCTTGCGCCGGGCAGGTCGGCCGTCTTCATCGAGGGCGACGCGACAAAGGCCCAGGCCTTCACCGACTTCTGGTTCCCGAGCGGCGCTCCGGCCGGCTTCCAGATTGGCACCTACTCCGGCAGCAGCATCGGCCTCTCTAGCGGCGGCGACCAGGTCAACGTGTTCGACGACGCCGGCAACAAGCAGGCCGGCGTGTCGTTCGGCGCCTCGACCGCTGGGCAGACGTTCGACAACACGGCCGCCGCCGACGGCGCGCTCACGACGCTCTCGTCCGACGGAGTCAACGGTGCCTTCACGATCACGCGCACTTCGCCGCCCGTCGGCGTCGTCACATCCGAAACCGGCTCGCCCGGCACGGCTCCGATCGCGGCGCCGCTGGTCATCTCCGAGGTCGCGCCGTGGGGCAGCAGCAGCCTGCAGCCGTACGCCGCCGACTGGTTCGAGCTGACCAACACGTCGTCGAAGACGATCGATCTGACCGGCTTCAAGGTCGACGACAACTCGAACTCCGCGGCCTCCGCGCTGGCGCTGAACGGTGTCACCTCGTTGTCGCCGGGTGCTTCGGCGATCTTCCTCGAGGGTGACACGACCAAGACGGCGGCTTTCACCACGTCCTGGTTCGGATCGAACCCGCCGGCCGGCTTCCAGATCGGCTATTACAGCGGCGCGAGCGTCGGGCTGTCGAGCGGCGGCGACGCCGTGAACATCTTCAACGACGCCGGTGACCGCGTGGCGGGCGTGCAGTTCGGCGCTTCGACCAACTACAAGTCGTTCGACAACGCCGCCGGCGCGAACAGCTTCACGACGCCGCTGCCGACGATCAGCACCTTGAGCGCCGACAACGTCAACGGCGCCTTCACCAACCACGACGAGACGGGCTCGCCGGGCCGCATCGTCAACCCGCCGGTGCTTCCCTCAGTCAAGGTCACCGAGGTCTCGCCGGCCTCTTCGAGCAACGGCGCGTACGCCGCCGACTGGTTCGAGCTGACCAACACTGGAAGCGTTCCGGTCGACCTGACCGGCTGGAAGTTCGACGACAACTCCGCGCTGTTCGCGAACGCCGTGACGCTGACCGGCGTGGGCGTGGTCGCGCCCGGCGAGTCGGTCGTGTTCCTTGAGGGCGACTCCGCGAAGGTCGCGGCGTTCAAGACTGCGTGGTTCGGCGAGTACGTCCCGTCGGGGCTCCAGGTGGGTTACTACTCGGGCAGCGGCGTCGGCCTGAGCTCGAGCGGCGACCAGGTGAACATCTATCGCGATGACAGCACGCTGATCACCGGCGTCGCGTTCGGCGCGGGATCGACCGCCTCGTTCGACAACGCGGTCGGCGCCGGCGCTTCGCAGCCGCCGCTCCCGACCCTGTCGACCTTCAGTTCGGTCGGCACGAACGGCGCGTTCATGGCCGGCAGCGAGATCGGCTCGCCCGGCCGCCTCGTCAACGTGCCGCTCGGCGCGCGCCTGTCGGCGAGCACCCCGACCTTCCCGGTGCAGCCGGCGCAGACGATCGGCCCCGGCCAGTTCGTGACGCTGACCAACGCCGGCGACGCAAACGTCTCGATCAGCAAGGTCGTGATTAGGGCCGCCGACGCGGACTCCGTCGGTGACTTCCTGCTGACCGATGACCCCTGCACCGGCACGGTCCTGACCCCCACAGAGACCTGCAAGGTGCAGATCCGCTTCGCTCCCGGCCGCGTCGACGCGACCTCAAGCGCAACGCTCGAAGTCAGCTCGAACGCGATCGGGAGCCCGCGGGTTGTGACGCTGGCGGGCACGAGCGGGTCGTTGCCGCAGGGTCCGACTGGGGCTACTGGTTCTACGGGTGCGACCGGAGCAACCGGAGCAACCGGAGCCACCGGCTCGACCGGTGCAACGGGTTCGACCGGCGCTACGGGAGCGACGGGTTCGACGGGAGCAACTGGCGCGACGGGCGCAACCGGTTCGACCGGAGCGACCGGCCCGGCCGGACCGGCAGGGACCAAAGGCCCGACCGGCGCAACCGGACCCGCCGGCCCCGCAGGCGTGGTCCTCTTCACCGGCGAGTACTTCTCGATGTCGGCCAAGCGCGGCAAGACGCTCCGTATTCCGTTCGAGCTCAGCAACGGCACCGTCGCAGAGCTGCGCGGAGCCCTGCTCACTCCGACTGTTCCGAGGTCCCTGGCGAAGATCACGCCGCGCGAGCGGACCCTCTCGAAGGTCGCCTCGCACGCCACCAAGAAGATCTACCTCAAGGTCAAGGTCTCAAAGCGCGCCCGCATCGGAAAGCACACGGTCAAGGTCGTTGTTGACTTCGGCAACGGCACCGTCACCCAAAAGACCGTCGTCAAGGTCAGGCGCTAGGCGGCCAAATCTGCCGACTGGCCACCCCGAGGGATGGTCAGTCGGCAGGTTTGTGGCTTATGTCGGTCGAGCGAGGGCGGGCGACGACCAAATATAGTTATAGGTGTATAATGATTACATGCCTATAACCAAACGCCGAGTTCCCGAGAACGCCGTTCTCGCAATCTGCTGCCTCAGTCTGCTGATCGTCGGGATGGACGTGACGATCGTCAACGTCGCGCTGCCGTCTCTGCTCCGCGATCTGAACACGGACGTGACCGGGGTTCAGTGGGTCTCGGTCGGCTACACGGTCGCGTTCGCGAGCTTTCTGACGTTCGGTGGGTCGCTCGGCGATCGGCTGGGCCGGGCGAAGGTTTTTCGCTTCGGTCTCGCTCTGTTCACCATGGCCTCGCTCGGGTGCAGCCTCGCTCCGAGCGTCGGCTGGCTCGTCGCGGCGCGCGTCGTCCAGGGATTCGGGGCATCGATGCTCAACCCGGTCGCCGTCGGCATCATCCGCAACACGTTTGAAGACCCGGCCGCGCGCGCTCGCGCGATCGGCGTGTGGGGCGCCGTGGTCGGGATCAGCATGGCGCTCGGCCCGGTGTTTGGCGGGTTGCTGACCACGGTCAGCTGGCGGGCGGTGTTCCTTGTGAACATCCCGATCGGGATCGTTGCGATCATCCTGACCACGTTGTTCATCCCCGAGTCGAAGTCGGAGTTGACGCGGAGGTGGGACCCGGTCGGGCAGGTGCTGGTGATCGTCGCGCTGGCGACGCTGATGGCCACGATTCTCGAAGGGCCGAACCTCGGCTGGGACTCGCCGGCGATCATCGCTCTGTTCGTCGTCGCCTGCGCAGCGGGAGCGATGTTCGTCCGCTATGAACTGAAACGGCGCGAGCCGCTGATCGACCCTCGCTTCTTCGCCAGCCGCCCGTTCTCGGCGGCGAGCGCGACGGCGGTGGTCGCCTTCACCACGTTCGGGGCGTTTCTCTTTGTCAGCAACCTCTACCTGCAGGACGTGCGCGAGCTGTCAGCGATCGACGCCGGCCTCGCAGTGCTCCCGATGGCGGCGATGACCGCGCTGGCCAGCCCCGTTTCGGGTCGGATCGTCGGTGTACGGGGCGTCCGGCTTCCGCTGCTGGTCGCGGGCACGAGTATGGGGGTCGCCTGCCTGATGCTCCTCGCGGTCACGAGCACGACGCCGATCGGGTGGATCCTCGTGGCGTTCGCGATCTTCGGGCTTGGCTTCGGGATGGTCAACGCTCCGATCACGACGACCGCGATCGAGGGGATGCCGGCCGCTCAGGCGAGCGCGGCCGCCGCGGTGACCTCGACAAGCCGTCAGGTCGGACAGTCGCTCGGCGTTGCGATCGGCGGCACGATCATCGCCAGCGCGGCCGGATCTTCAACCGGTGCCCGGGTGATGGCCGCGGGCGACTCGATCTGGCTGCTTCTGGCCGGACTCTGCACGATCGTCTGCGCGCTTGCGATCGCGGCGAGCACCCGAGAGGCCAGGCAGAGCGCCGTCCGCACCGCCGACCGGTTCCACGCGCTCAGTCGCCCGTGAGATTCGGGCCCTGCGGCGCCAGTATCCGCCGTGCCACGTCCTTCGCGATCGGCGCAAACGTTCGAAAGTCCTCGTCCCGCAGTGCCGCTCGGCTGAGCAGCCCCTCGATCGCAGAAACAAGCGCCACCGCCCGCTCGGTCGTGACGTGCGAGAGGTCCCCATGCTTCTCGATTGCGAGCGGATTCTGTGCGAGCGCCAGAACCATTTCCGCATACTGCTCCTCGCGCGCCAGACGGATCTGCTCGCCGCGGCTTCCCATCCCCGGCAGCTCAGTCGTGAACGTCGCCGCGATCGCGTGCTCCTCCTCGGCGATTTCGAAGAACGTGTCGAGCGCCTGGTCGACCTGCTCGTACCAGGGGGCAGAGAGATCGATCGACTCGAGCACGCGCTGACGGGTGACGGTGAAGACGATTTCGGCAAGCGCGGCCAGGCACTCGTTCTTGTCCGCGAAGCAGCGGTAGAAGGTCGTGCGCGAGGCGCGGGCGTTCTCGACGATGTCTGACACCTGCGTGTTCGCCAGGCCCCGTTCGCGAATCCCGGTCGCCAGCCCCGCGATCATCCGCATCCGATGAGCCGCGAGGTTCTCGGCGGCACGCTTCTCGGTAAGGCGCGGACTCATCGATTCAGATTACTTGCGGACCGGGTTGCCATCCGTCTGAGTTTCGTGTAGCATGGCCTCGGCCAAAGAGTACGTCTGTGTACTCCTTGGCGTTGGGGGACAACTGGGGACGGACTGGGAGGACTTGATGTTTGGTGCATGGACGAATGCGCGCGCCCGCGTGCGTGGGGCTTGCCTTCTTTTTGCGATTGCGATCGCTCTGGTCAGTGCAGCGATGCTCGCGGCCGCCGGCCCCGCGAGCGCCGCGGAGAATCCGGCGACGATCACTTCGGCCGTGCAGACTGCGCCGCGAGTCATCGAGTTGACGATCAGCACCCCGGCCTTCACGACACCGACCAAGGTCAATGTGGACCTGCCGAACGGATACAACGACGACCCGAACCGCCGCTGGCCGACTGCCTACTTCCTGGCCGGAACGCAGAACACGTACCGGTCCTTCAACAGCATGATCGATGGCGTCGGGCTAACCGAGAACTTCCCGGCGATCGTCGTCTCGCCCAACGGCGACAGTGGCTACTGGAGCGACTGGTACAACCGCGGCAAGGATGGCCCGCCGATGTACGAGACCTACGTGATCGAGCAGTTGATTCCGCTGATCGACGACTACTTCCGGACCCGGGCGGACCGGGCGCACCGCGCGATCGCCGGTGTCTCGATGGGCGGCTACGGCGCTCTGATGCTCGCCGCGCGCCACCCTGAGCTTTTCGGTTCTGCCGCCAGTCTCTCGGGCACCCTCAACACCAATCTCGCAATAAATGCCGCCGCGGTCTCGATCAGCTCCGCGCTGCAGGGTGGGGCGATCGACGCGATCTACGGCCCGCGCCCCACGCAGGAAGTCCGCTGGCGCGGACACAACCCGGCCGACCTCGCCGGGAACCTGCGCGACATCGATCTTCAGGTGCGCGGCGCCAACGGCCGGCTGAACACCCGCATCGGCGAGAACCCCTTCTCGGCCGACCTCATTTCCTGCCTCGTCGAGGCCGGCGCATACGACTCGAGCGTGAGCATGCACGGGATCCTCGACAAGCTCGGCGTCGATCACCTCTGGAAGGACTACGGCGCCGGCTGCCACACAAAGCCGAACTTCCAGCGTGAGGTCACAGACACGCTCGCCGTCTTCACGCAGAACTTCGCCGCAGCCTCTGCGAGCCGTACCTCGCAGCAGGCGCCGACTTTTGATTACTCCTCGGTCGAGCCAGAGTTCAAGGTCTGGGGCTGGGACATCGCCGCCGACCCGGAGCGTGCGCTTGAGTTCATGAAGGTCTCGGACGCCAACGATCAGGGGATCACCCTCACCGGCTCCGGCACGACCAGCGTGACGTCGCCGCCGTTGTTCCGCAGCCACCAGTTCGTGCGCCTGGACGGCGCGACGGGTGACTGGGCTCGCGCCGACGAATCTGGCCGGATCACGTTCCGCGTAGGTCTCGGGCGCGCACATGAAATCCAGCAGTACCGCCTCGGTGCGCCGAGCTCAAGGACCTCGCAGACGGTGCGCTTTCATGCGTGGCCGTAGGGCGATGACTGAGTCGGGGTCGCGCGGCGCACGCCGGTAACCTCGACAAATCGCGGCCAAACGGACAGACGCACACGCCGAAAAGCGCCGCTCCGACGAGCAGTCGGCGTGGCGCGCGATGAGCAACCTCGTCATCAGTCACGACCTGAAGGACGCGATCCCGGAGCGGCTCGGGATCAGCTTCGCGCGGGCCCGGGTGCTGCGGCGGCTGACCGGTGGGCCGCTGACGCTCAAGGAGCTCGCCGAGAAGATGAACTCCGACCCGCCCTACGCGACGCTGATGGTCGATGACCTCGAAGACACCGGACTCGTCGAGCGCCAGCCGCACCCGGACGACCGGCGCGCAAAACTCGTGGTGCTGACGCCGAAGGGGAGAGAGCTGGCCGAGCAGGCCGACGCGATTCTCTCCGAGCCTGCCCCGGGGATAAAGGATCTGAGCGACGAGGATCTGGCGACGCTGGTGGCGATTCTCGAGCGTTGTGCTTGACGGCTCCTCCCTTGCGCGAAATCGTCGCGACATATCCGGCCGCCGATTACGTCAAGTCGATTAAGCAATCTGAATTCCCTGATCAGAGAGGATTTGACCAGATGAAGAAACTCATGACGATCGCCGGCGCTGTCTGCCTGATGCTCGCCGTCGTCGCGAGTACTGCGGTAGCCCATGGAAGCCACGGCAAGAGCCGTGCTCAGATCTGGCGGGCGACGCTCGCGCCCGTGACCGCACCGGTCCCGATGTCCGCCGACGCCGGGGCCACCGGCTCAACCGGCGAGGTCGCCAGCCCCACGAGCGGCCGCGCACAGGTGGTCGAGAACAAGCGCCGCTACAACGGATGGGTGTTCGTCCGCGGGCTCACGCCCAGCACGAGCTACACCGTCTCCGTGTTCGAGAACGCAGACGGCACCGGCTGCGCCAGCACCACCAACACCGCCGTGAGCACCACAGCGTTCAAGCCGCTCGTCACGAGTGACGCCGGCAAGGGAGCGATCAAGTTCCACGGCAAGTCGGCCGATCTCCCGCTCGACAGCACGAAGTCGTACTACGTCTCGGTCCTCGACGCCTCCGGCAACGGTGTCTGCGGCGACCTGAAGACCAAGTCCAAGAAGCACCAGGGCAAGGGCAAGTCCCACGGCTCGCACGGCAAGTCCGAGGGCAAGGCCAAGGGGCACTCCTGAGCCTCACCGGACTCCGCTCCGCCCGGTCGTCTTGACCGGGCGGGGTGGGCTTCGAACTTCGGTCATCCGACCGGTTCACACTTCACGTGTGCAGCAGGTGGGAACAGAACGCCGGGCCGGCCCCTGGCAGCTCTATGAGCAGGGCTCCGGCGACAACCGCGTACTGCTGCTGCCCGGCGGTTTCTGCACCGCCCTCACCTACATCGATCTCATCGCCGAGCCCGCCCTGACCGCGGCGAACATCACGACGGTCGCAGCCAACCCGCCGGGCTTCGCGGACAACGCGCCGCCGCCCGGGTTCGGCCACACGACGACCGAGTACGCGGAGCTGATCGAGGAGCTGGCCGAGTCGGAACGGCTGAGCGTCCTCGCCGGCCACTCGCTCAGCGCGAACATCCTGATCGAGGTCGCTGCGCGTGGCAACGTCGACCTGCCGATCGTGTTGCTCGATCCGTGCCTGCGCCGTCGCAACGAGTACCGCGGCGTGCGGGTGCTGCGGCGCGCGGAGGTGATCCCGCCGCTGGCGCGCCGCCTCTACCGGTCGACCAGCCGAGAGTTCGGCCGGAGCATGCGCGGGCTGATCCGGCCCGAGCGGCTGGACATGATCGTCGCCGACATGCAGAAGACTCCGCCCGAAGAGAACCGCGCCGTCATCAACGGCTACTTCGACCATCTCGCCAAATACGACACGCTCGCCGATCGTCTCGCCGACGCGAAGGGCGAGATCCACTTCGTGCGCGGCGACGCCGAGTCGATCGGTTTCGATCGTGCAGACGTCGAGAAAATCGTCGCCCAGGCGAACGTCCAGACGCACACGATCACGGGCTCCGATCACTTCACGATGCTCGACAACCCGAAAGAGGTCGCCGAGCTGCTTGCCGAGGTGGCCAGTAACGGCTAAAGGATCCCGCAAACGCGCCGAGAACATCAGTTGCACTGTCCGCAGGGGACATCTACGGGAAGGCGACCGATGAAGTTTGGCGCAGCACTGCTCATGGCGATCTCGATGCTCGGCGCGGGTGCGTCCGCGGCCGGCGCCGCTGACAGCCTCTACTGGGCCAACTACAACACGCCGACGATCTCCGTTGCGAACCTCGACGGGTCGGGATCGGGCCGCGACCTCTTCACCGGCGCGCAGCCGCGAGGCGGCACCGTCGACCTTCCGGCCGGCCTGACCCTCGACCCTTCCGCCGGCATGGCCTACTGGGCCAACAGCGGCGGGACCGTTTCGATCACGCGGGGCAGCCTCGACAGTTGTGATCCCTCGGCGACCTGCGCGACCAACCTTTATCCGCTCGGCGTCGGCGGCCCTCCGGTGGCCGGCCCGGGCGGCCCCGCGCTCGACGCGGCGAACGGCGTGATGTACTGGATGAACAGCACGGGCGTCCTGGTGCGGGCGAGCCTTGACGGCTCCGGCGCGGTCAACGGAACCGTCGACACGACCGGCGCGACCGCGCTCGGTGGAGGCGGAAGTGGCGGTCTCGCGATCGACAAGCGCACCAACCGCATCTACTGGACCAACGACGACTTCAGCACCGGCAAGATCTCCTGGGCCAACCTCGACGGCAGCGGCGGCGGTGACCTGAACACGACCGGCGCCGTCGGCGGGCGACCCTGGGGGATCGCGCTCGACACCGTAAGCAACCGGGTCTACTGGACCTACTACGAGGGTTCCGACGGCAACAAGGGGGCGGTCTCATGGGCGAACCTCGACGGCAGCGGCGGCGGAAACCTGTACACCTCGGCCAGCCCCGGCTGCAGCATGCTCGACGGCGCCAACGGCGTCGCAGTCGATGCCGCTGCGAACAAGATCTACTGGGCGAACTTCGGCGGGAGCTCATTGGCCTCGGCCAATCTGGACGGATCTGGCGGCTGCGCCGACGTCAGCAGCACCGGCGCCACGATGGCAGGCCCGGACGAGGTGGCCGTGCTCAAGACCCCGGTCGCGACCTCGGCAGCGACGCTTTCCGGCAAGCCGGTCAGCGGCCAGACCCTCAGCTGCAACGGCGGCACCTGGGGCTCCGACACGCCCGAGGCCAACGTCTACCGCGCCCCGCGCTCGACCGCTTACCAGTGGAAGAAGGACGGCGCCCCTATCGCCGGAGCGACTGGAGCTACCTACACGCCGACCACCGCCGGCGTCTACGACTGCGCCGCGACTGCCACCAACAACGCAGGTACGACCACGGGCCAGGCCACTGCGTCACTCGCGGTCAAACACTCGGTCCGATTCGTCAAGCCGAAGCTCAAGGTCAAGCGCAAGGGCGGAAAGCTGCTCGTCAGCGGCAAGGTCAGCCCGGGCGCCTCGCCTTCGCTTGCCAAGAGCGAGTGCAAGGGCACCGTTTCGCTGAAGCTCACGCTTAAGAAGAAAAAGCTTGCGAGCAAGCGCTTCGCCCTCAAGTACAAGAGCGGCAAGTGCTCGGCGGCGGTGTCGCTGAAGGTCGCGAAGAAGTACTCCCGCAAGAAGGTCAAGCTGAAGTTGTCTGTCGGTAGTTCGTCGACGTTGACGGCTGCGGCGAAGACCTTCTCCGTGAGGCTCTGAGCAGGGTCGGATCATGCGACGCGCATTGCTCGTTCTTGTCTGCCTTGCGGCATTCGCCTTCGCCGGCTGCGGCAGCGACGAGCCACTTCCGCCGGCGCTGAATCCGACCCCGCCGACCGGCCCGTCGCTGACTGACCAACAGGTCGCGCAGGGGAGGGCTCAGTGTGAGGACTCGGCGATGAAGCTTCCGGCCGGCGACGTGCGCAATCAGGCGCTGGCCGCTTGCGATGACTTCAAGTAGCGCCGCGAATCTGTAGGGTCGGCGCATGCGCCGCTCACTGCTCGTCCTCATCTGCCTTGCCTTCGTGCCCGCCCTGCTCGCCGCCGGGTGCGGCGACGACAACGCCGCCACGAAGTACGACAACAACTCGTCCTCGGGCCAGTCGGGTTCATCCTCTTCTGACTCTGCGTCCGACTCCGCGCAGGCCACGCTCGACGCCTGCCTCAGTTCGGCTGAGAAGCTGCCCGCCGACAAGGTCGAGGGGACGAAGGAGCGCTGCCAGGAGGCGTACGACAACATCAAGGACGCCAACGCGAAGATCGACGAGAAGACCAAGGAGGCCGCAGAGAAGTGCAAGGAAGCGGCCAACAAGATCCCGGACGGTGACGCAAAGGCCAACGCGCTCGCCGCGTGTGACCGCTTTCAGTGAGCGGCGATCCGTCTCAGACCGTTGTCGTGACCGGCGGCAGCGGCTTCCTTGCGCAGTGGGTGATCGCCGCCGTGCTCGACGCGGGGTACTCGGTCCGCACGACTCTGCGTTCGCCGTCGCGCGAGCAGGAGGTGCGTGACTCGCTCGCGCAGGTGACCGACCACCTCGATCGCGTCAGCTTCGCGACCGCCGACCTGACCAGCGACGAGGGCTGGGCTGAGGCGATCGCCGGCGCGAAGTACGTGTTGCACGTAGCGTCGCCGTTCCCTCCACAGCAGCCGAAAGATCCCGACGAACTCATCGTGCCAGCGCGGGAGGGAACGTTGCGTGTGCTGCGCGCGGCGCTGGATGCTGGCGTCGAACGCGTGGTCGTCACTTCCTCGATCGCGGCCGTCGACCACGCACGCGGCGACGACCGCTCGCGCGTACTGACCGAGGACGACTGGACCGACGGCGACAGCACGGCCGTCTCGCCGTACGCGCGTTCGAAGACGATCGCTGAACGCGCGGCTTGGGCGTTGGTGGACGAGCGCGGCGAGCGCTTGAGGCTCGCGACGGTCAACCCCGGCGCGATCATCGGGCCTGTCCTGAACGACGACCACTCTTTCTCACTCCAGCTCGTGTCGCGCATGCTCAAGGGCGAGCCGGCCGTTCCGAAGCTCGGCTACAACGTCGTCGACTCGCGCGACATCGCGTCTTTGCAGCTCTTGGCGATGGAGAAGCCGGAGGCCGGTGGCAACCGCTTCATCGGCGTCTCGCGCTTCGCGTGGATGTCGGAGATTGCGCAGATCCTGCGCGACAACCTCGGCGAGGACGCTCGCAAAGTGCCTAAACATGAGGCGCCGAACTTCCTGATCCGGCTGATGGGCGTTTTCGACGGCAGCGTGAAGTCGATCGTGCCCTCACTCGGTGTCAAGACCGAGTATTCGCACCAGCACGCGACCGAGTTGCTCGGGTGGGAGCCACGTCCGGTCGACGAGAGCGTGCTCGACTGCGCGCGGAGCATGGTTGCGCGGAGTTCGTAAGGTCAGATCGCGAGGCGGAAACGGTCGGCTCGCGGGCTCACCTCATCCTCAGCAACCCGCAGTGGCAAGCTTTATCTTCAGCTTCGCCGACCTGTTCCCGGATCTGGCCTTCGCGATCACAGCGTCCGACCGGGAAAGTGCGGAGGCCGAGACGCGTGCGGTCCACGGAGCCTTCTGTGCGCTTGAGAGCTTTGCGCCGTTCAGCGAGTAGGTGACCGACGGCTTCGCTCCCTTGCCGCGTGCCGTGATCTTCAAGGTGGCCGATTTGCGATCGGCGGAAAGCGTCGCGGTGAGCGTCAGCTTGAGCTTTCGAAGCGTTGTGCTGGACTTGTAGCGCTTTGTGATGAAGCAAGTCGCGTTGGTGCCGCCGCCGGCCGCGCCGTCGCCCGGCGAACCCGAGCTTGAGCCCCCGCCGCCACTGCCGGCGCCTGGAGCCGGCCCCGTGCTGCCGGTGCTGCCTCCGCCGTTTGCGCCGAGCGGGGTCCAGAATTCCTGTGGGAAGGACGCGGTGGTCCCGGTCGCGTTGGTCGCGATCACCGCCGCGCAGTAGGAGCTTCCCGGAATGAGTCCAGTCATCTCGTCTGAGACCTCGTGTTCGGCGTCGTCGGCGACTCCGAGCGAACGCAAGTCGCCCAGGTGAGCTGGGTCGCCGAGCTCGCCCTCGGCTTGGCACCACTCGGACGAGGCGAGATCCCATGCCAGCCGGTAATTCGTGGCCAGCCCCCGTCCATTGACCGTTGCGGTGAGTGTCGCGGCAGTGCTCGTCTTCGCCGTGATCGAGCCGTCCTGAACCGCCGGCGACGTGTCGTTGAGCTGTTCCGGAACCGTTGCGGAACTTCCCGAACTGTTCGCCACGACGATTGCCGCGCAGTACTGCTTCAACGGGTCGAGTCCGGTGACCGTCACGTTCAGGACCTGATCTTCTGCGCCGGTGAGCGCGCCGGCGACTGGAGTTGAGAAGGCCGCGGACTCAAGTGATGCGTAGCCGGAGCACCACAAACTGCCGAGTTCGTCGTATTTCACGCTGTAGCTGGTCGCCGAACCGCCGGGATTGATCGCCGCGCGGAAGACCGCTGAGGTCGATCCGGCCGCCGCTCGGTAGAAGCCAAGAGGTGTCGCCGTGGGAGCCCCAGCGGTGAAGGGGTAGCCGAATTCCCCCGAGCTGGCGGAGCCCACGGAGTTCTCCGCGACAAGCGCCACGCAGTAGTCCTCGCCGGGAGTCAGTGCGGGCAGCGTGGCCGAGACGTCGTGGTAGCTGTAGTCAGTCTGAGGCAGAGTTACCGGAGTTGTCTCAAAGCTCGGCGTGGCTCCGGACTGACCGTTGCAGAAACCGGAGCTCGCCACGTCGTAGGCCGCGTGGTAGCTCGTCGATCGCCCGGCAGGTGCGACGCGTCCGTCGACTCGCGCCGAGCCCGATCCAGTGGGTGCGACCGAGTCGACGTCGACGCCCGGGAGTCCAACCTTTGCGACGAACGGGTTGCTCCGATTCGTTCCTGCCGAATTGCTGGTCGTGATCGTGAAGCAATAGGTCTTGCCGCCGATGACGGACGTGATCTGCGCGCTTATGCCATGCCAGGTGGCGTCGGCGAACCCGAGTGACTGCATTCCGGTCGAGCTTGCAGGGCTGCCGGAGGTTCCGTACGAAGCACAGAACTCTGAATTGATCGTGTCCCAGTCAACGCGGTACTGCGTCGGCAATCCGCCGGGGTTTATTCGGCCGGCAAGCGAGACCGCGGAGTTCTCCCCATCAGACACTTCGAGGACCGTGGCCGTTGGCGAGCCGGCCGTGAATCGAGTCTGGCCGAAGAATCCAACGCGCGAGCCGCCGGACGCGTTGGTTGCCTTGATCAGGGCGCAGTACTCGGCGCCTGGAGTCAGGCCGGTGATGTTCGCGCCGACTGCCTTCGCCAGGTCGAGGTCGGTACTGATTTGGGAATCAGCGGTGCTGTGGGCCGCGCCGCCCCCGTCGGGGTTCGAGCAAAAGCTTGAAGAGATCAAGTCCCATTCAGCGTGCCAGCTGGTCTGTTGGCCCATCGGGTTGACGTACGCGTCAATGCGGGCGCTTGTGCTCGATGTGTTGTTCAGCCGCAAATAAGAAACCGACGGGAGCCCGACCACGACCGTTTGGACTCCGCTGGCCGCGGACCCGGTGGCGTTTGTGACGACGACGCGCGCGCAGTATGACTGGCCGCCAGTGAGGCTCGTCAGGCGCTCTGAGACGAAGTAACTATCCGCGTCGACGCCGCCAATGCTCTTGGCCGCAGTCGAGTGAGCCGGGGAGCCGGTCATTCCGTAGGAGGTACACCACGAACTACTGGACAGGTCGTATTCGACCCTGAATGTCGCGGCCTGCCCAGCGCCGCCAACGAAGCCGGTGGCGACTGCTTCGCTGGCGCCACTCGGGCTAATCGAGTAAAGCATCGCGCTTGGAAGGCCGGCGGTGAACGTCATAGTCTGCCCGAGACGGCTCGCTGATGGGTTGCTCGCGTAAATCGCGGCGCAGTATGCCGTACCCGGCGTCAGGCCCGAAACGGTCGCGGTGACTGACTGGCTTGTCAAGCCGCTGGCAAGCGCTGAAAGCGGCCCGATGTTGGACGGGTTGCCTTGGGAGCCGTTGCTCGCACACCAGGATGACGCGGCAAGGTCATATGCGACGCCGTACTGGGCGCTCTGGCCGGCAGGGGCGACCGAGCCGATCAGCTTGATCGACCCCGCACCGGTGACCGTGAGTTGGACCGTGGTCGCGGTAGGAGCTCCGGCGACGAAGTTCGTCAGTCCGGAGCGAGACGTCGCCGAAGAGTTCTGGGCGATCATCTGCACGCAGTAGCTCGAGCCTGCAGTCAGGCCGGTGAGGCTCGCCACGACCGTCTCGGATTCCGTTGTGCCGGCAAGTGGCTGGGGCGTGGTGGTGTTGGCGGGCGAGCCGCTGGACCCGAGGCTCGAGCACCAATCGCTCGACGACACGTCCCACGCTGCTTGGTAGGAGGTTTCTTGGCCGGCCGGATACACAAAGTCGCCGATATCTGCGCTTGTGGCACCGGTGTTGGTGACCGTAGGAGCCCCGACCACCGGAGCGCCAGCCGTGAAATTGACCGGGAAGAAGCTGCGAACGGTCCCGGAATCATTGGTCGCGACGAGCTTCGCGCAGTAGCTGACGCCGGGCGTCAGACCGGTCAGCGACACCGAAATGTTGCTCATGATCGATTGCTGGAACACCTGAGCGGGGGACAGTGACGCTGCTGATCCTTGCGCTCCCTGGGTTGAGCACCAAATCGAACTCGAGAGGTCGTATTCGGCTTGGTAGGTCGTAGTCGACCCGTTTGGATCGACCGCTCCGGAGAGCTTCACCGTGCTTGAGGAAGTCGAGGTCGCACCGTACTGCGCGAGCGCGGGAGGTCCGGCCGCCGACGCAATTGAGGTTGGGGCGAGAACCGCGGCGGCGCAGCAGCATGCCAGTGTCAGAGCACGGCGAAGCCGGGCGAGCGAAATGGGGTTGAGCATCCGAGCTGGTCCTTGATCCGGTTTTCCGAGCGAGCCCGATGAACATAGCCGTTTTTCGTTACCGCGGCAACCGACGGTGTTCAAAGGATCGACTTCACGACCCGGTACGCCGTGTCGGCCAGGAAGTACTCGGCCGCGATACCGGCGACGATCAGCGCCACCCCGATCCAGATTGCCGCGATGTCCTCGGCGATCATTCCGAGCGCGAGGAAGACGACGCCGAGCGACGGGATCGTGTCGAGGCCGGTGAACGGCGGTGCGAGGAAGGTCGCGACCACCCCGATCAGGGCTCCCGCTCCGAACGCGATGCTGCTGATCCGCTTGCCGAAGAAGACCCGGCCGCGCGGTCTGGTGATCTTTTCGAGCTTCCCGACGTAGTTGATGATCGTTTCGACGAGCTTGCCGCTCTTGTCGCCTTCGAGGGACACGCGGCGAATCCGCTGCGGCATCCAGACGTCCTCGCGGCCGAACAGAAGTTGCAGCGCGAGCAGCGCGGCGGCCACCTCCATCACATGCGTGACGCCGCCGGTCGGGATCGGCAGCGCGGACGGTGCCAGCAGGATCACGAAGAGCAGCGCGAACCCCTTCGTGTCCATCGCGTCGATGAAACCCCCGATCGTCTTCTCGCCGTCTCCGTCGCGCCAGGCGCGCACCAGATCCGACGCGCGCGGCGGCTGGTCGGTCACTTCGACATCGCCTCGGCGATCTCGGTGATCAATTCGTACGGCACCGGTTCTCCCCACTTGAAGTGGAGCGTGTCCTTGGTCGCGCGGTACGGCGCGACCTTCTTGTCGAGCTTCGCCGGCAGGCGGTTGATCGGGTACATGCCGAGGTGCTTCTTCCAGGCGCCGTAGTAGAGGCGGTAGCCGTTGTCGAGCTTGATCGAGGGCATCTGGTAGGCGATGCGCTCGTCGGGTTTGGCGACCGCTTTGCGGACGGCCGTGCGCACCTTCTTCACGACCTTGGCCTGCTCCGGTGGCAGGGCGTCGATGTACTCCGGGATGGATGCAGCGACCATGGCCGTCAGTCAATCAGACGAAGTGCGAGCCCAAACCCGCTATTTCCGCGCCCGGCCTCACACCAGGTGTGAGGCTGCGGTCGCAAATTGCGTTGATTTGGCGGATTTCGCATGGCGTTGCGCGCCTTCTTTAGAGTGGTCCGCTGATGTTCATTGCTCGCGAAACTTCGACCGTCTGGTTCACACCTTCAGACCTCACCAGCTACCTCGCCTCGCCGTGGCTGTTGGCGCAGCGTGTTCGCGCGCAGCTCGGCGAGCGGGATTGGTGGGAGCAGCCTGAAGACACGACGGCCGGCATCGCCGCCGAGCGCGGCGACCAGCACGAGCAGGACTACCTGAGAAAGCTCACGGGCAACGTCCGCTCGATCGACCGCGCCAGGACCGTCGAGGAGTGGGACGACGCGGTGGAGCGGACGAAAGCCGCACTCGCCGACGACACCATCGACGTGATCTTCCAGGCCCACCTGTACTCGCCCTGCGGGCGCTGGCGCGGGCAGGCCGACTTCATCGAGCGCAATGCCGACGGCGAGTGGGAGCCGGTTGACACCAAGCTCGCACGCAGCGTCAAGCCGTACATGATCCTCCAGCTCTCGATCTATGCCGCGGCGATGGAGGCCGTGACCGGCGAACTGCCCAAGCAGTTCCACGTCGAGCTCGGCAACGGCGAGCGCGAGTCATTCGCGACGATCGACTACGTCGACTACACGCGCAGTGCCCAGGACCGGCTCGAGCGCTGGTATGACAGCGGCGAGTTCCGCGACGAGTATCCCCAGCGCGGCGACGCGCAGTCCGAGTCGGGACTCGACGACGAGGCCGCAGCGATCTGGGAATCAGACGATCACCTGATCCAGGTCGCCGGCATGACCAGCAAAAACATCGAGCGCTTCGCCCAGGCCGGCCTGCCGACGATGACGGCGCTGGCCGAGGCGGGCGACGATGACCGGCCAGAGAAGATGGCCGTCAAAACATTCGAGCGGATGCGTCGTCAGGCGCGGTTGCAGAAGGCCGACCCGCCGACCTGGGAGCTGCTCCCGCCCGAGCCGAAGCGCGGCTTCGCGATCCTGCCGAAGCGAAACCGCGGCGACCTCTTCTACGACATCGAGGGCGATCCGTTGTTCGCCAAGGACGGCGGCCTCGAGTACCTGCACGGAGTCTGGTGGCGCGACCACTCTTCCGACGACGAGCGCGCCGGAACGTTCAAGGCGATCTGGGCGCACGATCGCGCCGAGGAGCGCGCGGCCTTCGAGCAGGTGATCGACTTCTTTCTCGAGCGCCGCGCCAAGCACCCGAACATGCGGATCTACCACTACGCGCAGTACGAGGTGACCACCCTCAAGCGCCTCGCGCGCGACTTTGGCACGCGTGAGGAGGAGCTCGACGAGTTGCTCACCGCCGAAGTCTTCGTCGACCTCTTCCAAGTGGTGCGTCAGGGCCTCCAGGCCAGCGTGCCGAGCTATTCGATCAAGAGCATGGAGCGCTTCTACCTGGGCGACAAGCGCGAAGGCGAGGTGACCGAGGGCGGCGGATCGATCGTCGCCTACGAGCGCTACCGCGAGCTCGCCGGCTCGCCAGAGGGCCAGCAGATCCTCGACGACATCGCCGCCTACAACGAGATCGACTGCCTCTCGACCTATCTGCTGTGCGAGTGGCTGCGGCAACGAATGGAGGAAGCGATCGAGCGATACGGCCACGTCCACGAGGACGAGACGCCCGGCGCCATCAGCGAGGACCGCGGCAACGCGTCGCCGATGGCCGCGGCGCCGACGAAGAACGCGATCCGCCGCGAGCGTCAGGTGGCGCTGCGCGAGCGGCTGCTGAACCTGATCGCGAGCAAGGACGACCAGGGCGCGGTCGCGCTCGCCGCCGAGGTGATGATGTTCTGCCGCCGCGAGGAGAAGTCGCTCTGGTGGCAGTTCTTCGAGCACCAGGGCATGACCGACTCGGAGCTGATCGACGATTCGATCGCGCTCGGCGGCCTCGAGCCGGTCGACCCGGCCGACAACGGCGAGCTGCGTGAGTTCACCTTTCCGCCGCAGGACACGAAAGTGCGAGCCGGCGACTCGGTCAGCGACCCTGTCACCGAGTCGCGCGCCGGGACGGTCAAGCAGATCGATCCCGCCGGCACGGTCACGATCAAGCTCAACAGCAACTCCCGCCACCAGCCGCCGACCGGCGTGTTCCCGTTCGAGTACATGCCGACTGAGTCGATCGAAGAGGCGCTGATCGACCTGGCCGAGTCGCTCGATCGTGCGCCCGACGAGGCGGCGCGATTCGCAGCCGTCGAGCGACTGCTCGCGCGCGAGCTGCCGCTGGGCGGGGAGTCGCTGCAGACCTCGGACCTGCCCGAGCTGTGCAACATGCTCAAGCGGCTGCGCGGCTCGTACCTGGTCGCGCAGGGTCCGCCGGGCACCGGCAAGACCTACACGGGCGCGCGGCTGATCCTCGACCAGATCCTGAGCGGCAACACCGTCGGGGTGACGGCGCAGTCGCACACGGCGATCGACAACCTCGTCAAGGAGGTCGAGCGAGCGGCGGCCGAAGCCGGCGTCTCTTTCCGCGGCATCAAGAAGGCCGCCGACGACCGGCCGTACGAGAGCGAGTACGGCTTCGTCCAGTCGACCACAGAGAACGACGACGTCGATCCGGACGAGTACGACCTGATCGCCGGCACGACTTGGCTCTTCAGCCGCCCCGAGCACCGCGAGCGCATCGACACCCTGGTGATCGACGAGGCAGGCCAGTTCTCACTCGCCTACGCCGCGGCCGCCGGCACGAGCGCCGAGACGCTCGTGCTGCTCGGCGATCCGAACCAGTTGCCGATGGTCACGAAGGGCGCGCACCCGGGCGGCGCGGGCGCTTCGGCGCTGGAGCACGCGATCGGCGACGAGCGCACGATCGCGCGCGAGCGCGGCGTCTTCCTCGGCCAGACGCGCCGGCTCGGGCCGGAGATCGCGCGCTTCATCAGCGAGATGTTTTACGAGTCGCGGCTCGAGGCGCACCCCGAGGCGGAAGGCCACCTGCCCCGCACCGGTCCGGCGCTCGACTTCATCGCGGTCGAGCATCACGGCAACACCCAGTGTTCGCCGGAAGAGGCCGAGACCGTCGCCGCCGACCTCGCCCACTACCTCGCCGGCGGGTACGCGCCGGAGGAGATCATGCTCGTCACGCCGTTCAACGCCCAGGTAGACGAACTCGAGTCGGCCCTCGAGCGCGCTCACGGATCGGCAGCAGCGGGGATCCGCGTGCTCACCGTCGACAAATGCCAGGGCCAGGAGTGCGAGGTCGTCTACTACTCGCTGGCGACCAGCGGCGGGGAGGAGGCCCCGCGCGGGATCGATTTCCTGTTCTCTGCCAATCGCTTCAACGTCGCGATCTCGCGCGCCAAGTCAGTGGCCAAGCTCGTCTGCTCGCCGGCGCTGCTCGAGACCGAGTGTCACAGGCCGGAAGAGATGCGGTTGGTCAACGCCTTCGTGCATTACGCACGCGGCGCGGGCGCTAATCCTCAGGCGGAATAGTCGAGACGACGGCCTTGACGATCTGACCGGTCGCCACGAGCTGACCGTCGTACTCGCCGCGAGCCGACAGGAAGAAGGCGTTGCGACCGATCCGGTCGACGCTCGCGCGCACATCGATCCGGGCGCCGAGCGGCACAGGACGCATGAGCGACACGCTGTTGCTCGCGGTGACGACGTCGGTGTCGGGCTCGAGGTATTCGGCTGCCGCGAGGTAGCTCGCGACGTCGATCAGCAGCGGGACGATGCCGCCGTGCAGCGTGCCCCGCGGGTTGACCGTTCCCGGTCCGGCTTCGATGTAGACGCCGCGCGCGGGGTCCTTGGCGTCGATCAGTTGGATGCCGGCCGCCTGGTGCAGCGGCAGCTCGAGTACGTCGCGGACGATCTCTTCATAGCTCTTCATGGGGCGCAAAGAATGGCGGATCGAAATCCGACTTCATCTGCAGCCCTTGCGGCCGCGCGCGAGTTGCTCGTCGCTCGGGGGGTTTCCGGCCAGCATCTGCGGCACCGTCACGGGCGTCATGCCCGACTTCTTGATGTACGGAAGGATCGTGTAGTGCAGCGCGCGCACCGTCTGGCCGCGGTTCTCGTGCAGCAGAATGATCGAACCGGGGGTGAGGCCCTTCTTGACGCTGCGCGCGATTTTCTTCGAGCTCGCGCCCAGCGCGTCCTCGCTGTCGACGTTCCAGAGGATCGTCGAAAGGTCTCCGGCCGCAGTGATCTTGTCGGTCGTGGCGTCGTGTGCTCCGTAGGGCGGGCGGAAGAGACGCACCGGATCGCCGGTCGCCTGCTCGATCGCGTCGGTCGTGTCGCCTATCTGCTGCTTCTGTTCGCCGGCGCTCAGCTGGGTGAGCAGCGGGTGCGACCACGAGTGGTTGCCGATCGGCATCCGCCGGCCCTTCTCGGCGAGCAGCGATGATTTGTACGGCTTGACGTTGCGCCCAACCACGAAGAACGTCGCAGGCACGTCGTGCTTCCTCAGCAGCGCGAGCATGTGCTTGGTGTAGGGGCCGGGACCGTCGTCGAAGGTCAACGCGACCCACGGTTTCTCGCGCGCGCCGCAGAAGATCGTCTTGCCGGCGAAGCGGTCGTACGCGGCTGCGATCTGCGCGTCGGTCACGTCGACGGGCTCGGCGGCGGGGCCGGCCGGCTTCGGCTTTGACTCCGGCGCAGCGGAGTTCGAGGAGTCGGCAGGCTCTCCGACCTTGGCGGCCGAGCCGCAGCCACCGACAGCGAGCGCAGCGAGGCAGAGGATGGCTGTCGCGATCCGAGTCACGGTGGGATTCTTGCCGTCCACGCGCCGGCGACCGCCGGTCTGAAACGCGCGCTGCAAAAATCGACCGCGTGCAAGCACCGCGCAACCTCGTCAACCTCAAGGACGTCTCGAAGCAGTACGCGAGCCGCCCGATCCTGACTGACATCACGCTCGGCGTCAACGCCGGCGAGCGCATCGGCGTGGTCGGCAGGAACGGCGACGGCAAGTCGACCCTGCTGAGGATCGTCGCCGGAGCGGAGGATCCGGACAGCGGAAAGGTCACACGTGCAGGCGGCACGGTCGTCTCGTTGATGAGCCAGGGCGACGAGCTCGACCCCGAGCTGAGCGTGCGTGAGGCGCTGATCGGCGACGCGCCCGAGCACGAGTGGGCCGGCGACGCGCGCTTTCGTGAGGTGATGGACGGGCTGCTCGGCGGCGTCGGATTCGAGCGCTTCAGCGGCGGCGCCTACACGCCCGTCAGCGTGCTCAGTGGCGGCGAGCGGCGGCGGATCGCGCTCGCCAAGTCTCTGCTCGGCGATCCCGACCTGCTGATCCTCGACGAGCCGACCAACCATCTCGACGTCGAGGGCGTCGACTGGCTGGCCCGCCACCTGACGGCGCGCGGCGGCGCGTTGCTCGTCGTCACCCACGACCGCTGGTTCCTTGACGCCGTCGTCGAGACGACCTGGGAGGTCGTCGACGAGACGGTCCATCGGTACGAGGGCGGCTACGCGGCCTGGGTGCTGGCGCGCGCCGAGCGCGACCGGCAGGCGGCCGCAAGCGAGCAGCGCCGCCGCGCCCTGCTGCGCAAGGAACTCGCCTGGCTGCGCCGCGGACCGCCGGCGCGGACGACCAAGCCGAAGTTCCGCGTCGATGCCGCCAACGAGCTGATCGCCGACGAGCCGCCGCCGCGCGACCAGGTCGAGCTCTTGCGCTTCGCCTCCCGCCGGCTCGGCAATCGCGTGATCGACGCGATCAAGATTTCGCTGCAGTTCGACGGTGCCGATACGCCGATCTTCAAGGACGTCACCTGGCGGCTCGGCCCGGCCGACCGGCTCGGACTGGTCGGCGTCAACGGTGCCGGCAAGACGACGCTGATGAAGGTGATGGCCGGTGAGATCGAGCCGACGACCGGCTCGGTGAAGCGCGGGCTGACCGTTCACGTCGCGTCGCTCACGCAGGACACGGCCGAGATGAACGAGGAGCTCACCGTGCTCGAGTCGCTCGAGGAGGCGCGCCTGATCGCGACCACCAGCGAAGGCCAGGAGATCACCGCCGCGATGCTCTGCGACCGTTTCGGCTTTCGCGGATCGAAGTCGCGCACACCGGTCAAAGACCTCTCCGGCGGAGAGCGCCGCCGGCTGCAGCTGATGCGCCTGTTGATGGAGGAGCCGAACGTGCTGCTGCTCGACGAGCCGACCAACGACCTCGACATCGACACGCTGACGGCGCTCGAGGACCTGCTCGACTCGTGGCCCGGAACGTTGATCGTGGTCAGCCACGATCGCTACTTCATCGAGCGCGTGACCGACAACGTTCACGGTCTGCTCGGCGACGGCCAGCTCAGGCACCTGCCGCGCGGGATCGACCAGTACATCGAGCAGCGCCGCGAGGCCGCCGAGGAGCCGGGCGCCTGGGCTGCGAGCGGTAAGGCCGCCGGCGGGATGACCCCCGGCGCGCAGATGAAGGCCGACCGCAAAGAGGCGCGGCGGGTCGAGAAGGAGATGCGCCGGCTCGAGCGCGAGCTGACGAAGCTTTCCGAGCGCGAAGAGGCGCTGCACCTCGAGATGGCCGAGGCCGCCACCGACTTCGCGCGCCTTTCGCCGCTCCAGTCCGAGTTGCGTGAGCTGACGGCGAGCAAGGACGAGCTCGAGTCGGAGTGGCTCGAGCTTTCGGATCTCGCCTGATCGGGAAAGGTTCAGATATGAACGACCTGAAGGGAGCGTGGGCGATCTACAAGGATCGCGGCCTCGGCAACTGGGCTGCGGCGCTCACGTATTACGCCGTCCTGAGCATCTTTCCGGCGCTCATCGCGGTTGTCTCGATGCTCGGGCTGGCCGGCAGCGGCGCGATCCAACCTTTGATCGACAACGTCACGACGATCGCCCCCGGCGCGGCCCGCGACCTGCTGCTCGAATCGCTGAACGGACTGGAGCGCAACGCCGGCGGCTCGGGGATCGTCTTCGTCTTCAGCATTCTCGTGGCGGTCTGGGCGGCCTCGGGTTACGTCAACGGATTCATGGACGCCGGCAACGCGATCTACGGGACGACCGAGACGCGCCCGTTGTGGAAAAAGCTTCCGGTCCGCTACGCGATCACGCTCGTCTCGCTGGTACTGCTTGCGGCCGGAGCTTTCGCGATTGTGGCGACGGGTGACGTCGCGCGGCGGATCGGCGACGTCGTCAGAGTGGGAGGGACTGCGGTCGACGCGTGGGAGGTCGCCAAGTGGCCGGCCGTGGTCGTCGCCGTGGTCCTGCTGCTCGCGCTGCTCTACGCCGCGGCACCAGACGTTCGTCATCAGCGCCTGCACTCGCTGCTCCCGGGAGCCGGGCTCGCGCTCGCGATCTGGGCGGTCGCCTCGATGCTGTTCGCGCTCTATGTGGCGAACTTCGGCTCCTACAACAAGACGTATGGCGCGCTCGGCGGAGTCGTCATCTTTCTCGTCTGGCTGTGGATCACGAACATCGCGGTCCTGCTCGGGGCCGCGTTCAACGCAGCCCGCGAGCTGGCGGCGCCCGCCGATCCCGATTCGACCGTTTCGGATTCCTGAGTCTGGGGTAACCCAGCCGAGACTGGTGGTCGCGCGCCAATGAGTTCTTCAGCTGAGCACTCCCTGCGCGCGAATCCGTTCGTGGGTGTTGATGCTCCCCGCACGGGATCGCCGCCCAGCCCACGGACCTAGACTTCGAAAGTCCATGGCCCGCTTGCCGGACGGCGATCCCGCACCCGCGGACGGTTCACTATCCGAATCCGCGCTCTCGCGCTTGAACGGCGCTCCGTTCGGGATATACGTGCACGTTCCCTACTGCGCGACGCGTTGCGGCTATTGCGACTTCAACACCTACGTCGCCGGCGAAGACGGGGCGGACTCGGTGGGGTACGCCGCAGCGGTGGCCGCCGAACTCGATCTTGCCGCCCGTGTGCTCGGTGACTCGGCGCCGGCGGTCGAGACCGTCTTCGTCGGTGGCGGCACCCCGACGATGCTCTCCGCCGACGACTTGGCCGGCGTGCTCGATGCCGTGCGCGAGCGTTTCGATATCGCCGATGATCTCGAGGTCACGACCGAGGCCAACCCCGAGTCGGTCGACCCGGAGAAGCTCGCGCGGCTTCGCGAGGCAGGCTTTACGCGGCTTTCACTCGGCATGCAATCGGCCGTCCCTGCGGTGCTCAAGGTGCTCGACCGCGTTCACACGCCCGGTCGTCCCGAAGCGGCCGTGCGCGAGGCTCGAGCTGCAGGCTTCGATCAGGTCAGCCTCGACCTGATCTATGGCGCACCCGGGGAGTCGGCAGACGACTGGCGCCGTTCACTCGACGCCGCGCTTTCGGCGGAGCCGAACCACATCAGCACCTACTCGCTGATCGTCGAGCCGGGGACGCGCATGGCGGCGCAGGTCGCGCGCGGTGAGCTGGTCGTGCCGGGCGAGGAAGTGATCGTCGACCGCTTCGAGACGGCCGAGGCGGTGCTGGCCGACGCTGGGATGCACTGGTACGAGACCTGTTCATGGGCCGTCGACGAAGCCGCCTACTGCCGGCACAACCTCGGCTACTGGAGCGGCGGCAACTGGTGGGGCGTCGGCCCCGGCGCGCACTCGCACGTCGGCGGCGTGCGTTGGTGGAACGTGCTGCTTCCGCGGATGTGGATGCAGAAGTTGGCGGCCGGGGATTCGCCCGCAGCGGCGCGCGAGCTTCCAGACGAAGATGCCCAACGGCTCGAGGCCGTGATGCTCGGGCTGCGGCTGCGCAGCGGGGTGCCCCTCGCCGAACTGACCGACGCTGGACGCAGCGCGGCCGAACTTCAGCTCGCGGCGGGGATGCTTGAGCCGGCCGACCACGCATCGGGTCACGCGGTGTTGTCGCTGCGCGGTCGCCTGATGGCCGACCCGGTGACGATCGCGCTGGCTGAATGACGAAAGCTGCGATCCTCTCCATCGTGGAGCCCACCGCCGAGATCGTCACCGAACTGCGCCGCCGCGAGCCGGTCTTTCATCAGCTTCCCGAGGGCACCACTCGCGAGCAGCTTGAACCGCGGCTGACCGCCGACTTCTTCGAGATCGGCGCCTCTGGCAGGGTCTATTCGCGCGAGCGGGTGATCGAGACAGTCGTCGACCGCTACGAGCGCAACGAGCCGGCTGTGGACAACGAGATCGATGACTTCAAGTGCGTGCAGCTCGCCGAGCACATCTTTCTCGTCACCTATGACCTGCGTCAGCCCGACGGGCACGCAACGCGGTTGACGCGCCGCGCCACGATCTGGACGAACGAGCTCGGCCGCTGGCAGGTTGCGTACCACCAGGGCACGCTGGCCGACGCCGGCGCGCCGGCCTAAGCCGTCGCGTCGACGTTCAGCCGGACGTAGTCGACCGTCGTCGGATCGTCGAGCTCGGCTTCGACTGCGGCGGCAAACTGCTCGAAAAGTTCCGGCGGCAGGCGCTCCGCGTGTGCGCCGAGGATCACCTCGCGCAGGTGCTTTGCCGGGTCGGCCGGGTGGATCGGCTGCGGCTCGAGCCACGCGCGGACGTCGCTGAAGCCGGCTTCGAGAAGGCGTCGCTCTGTCTCCTCGGCCGAGGCGAAGTGGTGCGGGTCCCAGTCGCCCACGTACTCGGCGAAAGGCTCGCGTACGGCTGCGGCCTGCATCGCCTGCATTCGCGAAGCGATGTTGCCGGCGCCGCCGCACTGCGCGACCAGGCGTCCGCCGGGGCGGAGCACCCCACGCAGGTTGCGCCAGAGGCTGTCGTGATCCTTCACCCAGTGGAACGTCGCGGTGCTGAGGACCGCGTCGACCTTGCGATCTCCGAGGTCGAGCTCGCTCAGGTCACCTTGGACGACCTCGACGTTCGCGGCCCCGGCGAAGCGCTCGCGCGCGGCAGCGACCATCGAGGGGGAGGCGTCGAACGCGATCACGTGGCCTTCGGCCAACCGCTCCGCCAGCGCGGCGCTGACCGCGCCTGTCCCCGCGCCGGCGTCGAGCACGGTCTCGTCGCCGGCGAGCGGCAACTGGTCGAGCACCTTCAGGCCGAGCGCGACGATGCCGGCGTTGGTTGCGTCGTAGTCAGAAGCGTTCCAGTCGTGAGGTGCCATGCGAGGGGCCTTTCGTAGCTTGCGTGCGATCAAGATACCATACAAACGTACGCAACAACGCACACCTCGACTGGCTTCCGCCCAAAAACCGGCGGAACCGACTGGCTTCCGCACGAAAACCGGCGGAAGCCAGTCGCTTTTCGCGCAAAAACGTGCGGAAGTCAGTTCCGCGACTCGGGGTGAAGGGGCGAAAATTCGCGCTAAACTTCGCAGACCTCGTGCCACCCGGCCGAGGTGTTTTTTTGACGCCCGCGCGTTTCCAGCTGCTCAAAGTCCGTCCAAGACGAGTGGCTCGACCTTTCGACGTGGGCTGCAATCACAACTTTCTGAAGATCGAGATATGGCACGCGGAGACGTAAGAATCGCTGTGACGCTCGCCTGCGAAGAGTGCAAGCGCCACAACTACCAGACCAACAAATCGAAGCGGAACAACCCGGACCGCATCGAGATGAAGAAGTACTGCCGCTGGTGCGGCGGTCACCGTCCCCACAAGGAGACGCGTTAGCCCGATGGCGCGCAACCGGCAGAAAGCCAAGCAGCGCAAGGCGAAGCAGGAGGCCAACGCGGCCAAGTCCGGCACGCCCGGCAACGGCGCGGGCGCTCCGCCGACCGACGAGGGGACCGTCAAGGCCGCCGCGTCCGTCGAGGCCGTCGAAGAGATCAAGCGCACCGCCAAGCTCAAGCCTGAGCCGGCCAAGTCTCAGCCGAAGGCTGCCAAGCCGCCGAAGGAGAAGGGCCGCTTCCGCACCTTCCTGCGCTCGTCGTGGGCAGAGCTCCGCCGCGTTCAGTGGCCGGACCGCAAGCAGCTCACAACGATGACCACGATCGTCATCGGTTTCGTGATCATCGCCGGCGCCTACCTCGGAGCGATCGACTGGGTCGCCAACCAGATCGTCGACTTCCTCGTCTTCTAGTCCCCGAAGGATCCCCCCAATGTTTTCCTGGTACGCCATCAACACTTACTCCGGTCACGAGAACAAGGTCAAGCAGAACCTTGAGCACCGCATCGTCTCGATGAACCAGCGCTCCGCCATCCGCCGCATCGTCATCCCGACGGAGACGGTCACGGAGATGAAGGACAACAAGAAGGTCGACAAGGAAGTCCGCACAATGCCGGGCTACCTGCTGGTGAACATGGAGGTCAACGAGGACTCGTGGGGCGTCGTCAAGGGCACGCCCGGCGTGACCGGCTTCGTCGGCAACCAGACCGACCCGGTGCCGCTCGCGCAGAGCGAGGTCGACCGCCTGCTCGCCAACGCCAACGTCGGCGCGGGCTCGAGCACGGGCGCGGGCGCCGGCTCGCAGACCGGTGGCGGCGCCGCGGCAAAGGCTCAGCCGGCAGCCGCACAGTTCAGCATCGGCGAGACCGTCAAGGTCGTCTCCGGTCCGCTGTCAGATTTCTCCGGCGAGATCGCCGAGATCAACGAGGACGCGCACAAGCTCAAGGTGCTCGTCTCCATCTTCGGCCGTGAGACTCCGGTCGAAGTTGGTTATGACCAAGTCAAAAAGGTTTCGTAATGGCTAAGAAAGTAATGACCCTGATCAAGCTGCAGGTCCCTGGTGGGCAGGCCAACCCGGCACCGCCGGTCGGCCCGGCGCTCGGTCAGCACGGCGTCAACATCATGGACTTCTGCAAGGCGTTCAACGCCCAGACGCAGCAGGACAACGGAACGATCATCCCCGTCGAGATCACCGTCTACGAGGACCGTTCCTTCACCTTCATCACCAAGACGCCTCCGGCGGCGGTGCTGATCAAGCAGGCGATCAACCTGCAGAAGGGCTCCGGCGTGCCGCACCTCGAGAAGGTCGGCAAGATCACCGACGCCCAGATCCAGGAGATCGCCGAGAAGAAGATGCAGGACCTGAACGCGAACGACGTCGAGGCCGCGAAGAAGATCATCGCCGGCACCGCCCGTTCGATGGGAGTAGAGGTGGTCTGATGGCCAAGGGCAAGACTTACAACGAGAACTACGCCACATTCGACCGCGAGAAGGAGTACGAGCCGCGCGAGGCGATCGCCAAGCTCAAGGACTTCAAGACCGCAAAGTTCGACGAGACCGTCGAGGTGCACATCCGCACCGGCCTGAACGTCCGTCACGCCGACGAGCAGCTGCGCGGCACGATCACGTTCCCGCAGGGCCTCGGCAAAGAGGTAAAGGTCGCGGTGTTCGCCAAGGGTGACGCCGCCTCCGACGCCGAAGCCGCCGGCGCCGACTACGTCGGCGCCGAGGACCTCGCCAAGCAGATGGAGGAAGGGCTCTCCGACTTCGACGTCGTGATCGCTTCTCCCGACCTGATGCCGGTCGTCGGTGGTCTCGGCCGCGTGCTCGGGCCGATGGGCAAGATGCCGAACCCGAAGGTCGGCACCGTCACCCCGAACGTCAAGCAGGCCGTCGAAGAGGCCAAGGCCGGCAAGGTCGAGTACCGCACGGACCGCCACGGCATCGTGCACAGCTCGATCGGTAAGGCCAGCTTCACGCCGGAGGCGCTGCTCGAGAACTACGCGACCCTGATCGAGGAGATCGTGCGCGCCAAGCCGTCAGCGGCCAAGGGCAAGTACCTCAAGACGATCACGCTCACGACGACGATGGGCCCGGGCGTCCGCGTCGACACGAGCAAGACGCGTGACATCCTCGAAGAGGAAGAGGCAGCGGCCGCTTAACCCCGCCGCCAAGCCCCGAATCTTCCAAACCTCCGCCCACCTGGGCGGAGGTTTGGCATTTAAGCGGCTAACGGCCGCAAGAGGAGCCACCCTTTCGCTCCGGCGGCCGGCCGGACTGGGACACGGTTTGCGTCCGGCGATGGCTTGTCGGGCCGAGTGCGAGCGGTGGCGCTTGCTGGTAAGTCGACGCGTCAATAATCCCGCGCGACGGGGCGAACCGTGTGTCGATCCGGTGAAAAGACGGATAAACGTGTTCCCGCTGTGCTCGATCCCTGTCTTCGGCGGTGAATCTTCCAATCGACCACCCCGCGGGACGGTCGATTGGAAGATTTGCCGCCACGTGGGTGCGCGACGCGAAAAAGGCGTCTGCATGCGGTACCTTCTGCCTACTCGCCCAAGACGACGGGGAGCGGCAATGCAGTATCTCGCCGCACAACTCCCGGCCAGGCTGAGGATTTCCGCCGCGACTCACGTCGTCGGCTCCTCTTGTCTGCACGTCGATATCCGGGCGAGCAAACAACAGGAGAACCAACAACGTGAACAGAGATCAGAAAGCAGCCTTCATCGACGACGTCGCGACGCGCGTCGGCGACTCCGAGGCGATTTTCGCGATCGACTACCGCGGTGTCACGGTTTCTCAGGTAGCGGAGCTGCGCGGCAAGCTCGGCGAGGCCGGTGCGAGCTTCCAGGTGGTCAAGAACACCCTGACGAAGCTGGCGATCGACAAGGCCGAAGCCCCGGGCACCGTCGACCTCAAGGAGTTCCTCGAGGGTCCCACCGCCTTCACCTACGTCAAGGGCGACATCGCCATGGCGGCGAAGGCGATCGCAGACTTCAAGAAGGAGTACGAGCTGCTCGAGTTCAAGGGCGGCGTGATGGAAGGGCAGATCATCTCGATCGAGCAGTTCCAGGCGCTGACCAAGCTCCCGAGCCGCGACGTCCTCAACGGCCAGCTCGTCGGAATGCTCGCTTCGCCGATCACTGGCGTCGTGCGCGGCCTGAACGCGCTGATCAGCGGTCTCGCGATTCAGCTCGGCGCGATCGCCGAGCAGGGTCTCGTTCCGGCCGCCGGCGCGGCGCCTGCAGAGGCGCCCGCCGAGGAGGCTCCGGCCGAGGAAGCCCCCGCCGAGGAGGCTCCGGCCGCCGAAGCGGAGGCCGAGGCCGAGGTCGAAGCAGAGGCTCCGGCCGAGGAGGAGGCGCCCGCAGAGGACGCTCCCGCCGAGGAAGAGGCCCCGGCCGCCGAGGCAGAGGCTGACGCCGAAGCCGAGGCTGAAGAGGCACCCGCCGAAGACGAAGCACCTGAGACCGAGGACGCCGGCGAGTAGCCGAACGCCTTTCAAAGACTGCACGACCAATTCAAGGAGAACAACAAATGGCAACTTCAACAGCAGACTGGATCGAGGAGCTGAAGGGCATTTCCGTGCTCGAGCTCTCCGAGCGCATCAAGGCCCTCGAAGAGGAGTTCGGTGTCTCGGCCACGGCCGTGGCCGCAGCCGCTCCGGCCGCCGGTGGCGGCGGTGGTGACGCGGGTGGCGAGGAAGCTTCCTCGACCGTCGACGTGATCCTCACCAGCGGTGGCGACAAGAAGATCCAGGTCATCAAGGTCGTCCGCGCGGCGACCGGCCTGGGCCTCAAGGAGGCCAAGGCGATCGTCGACGACGCGCCGCAGCCCGTCAAGGAAGGCATCGAGCGCGACGAGGCTGACAAGCTGAAGTCGGAGATCGAAGAGGCCGGCGGAAGCGTCGAACTCAAGTAGTCACAGCTGACGTAGCTGTTTCGAATTGGCCCTGTCACGAACGTGACAGGGCCTTTTCTTTGCCAGAACGGCCTTCAGGCGTTCGCGCTATGGTGGCCCCGCTATGGCATCCCTCGTCATCGTCGAGTCACCGAACAAGGTGAAGAGCATCTCCAATTACCTCGGAGACGGCTATGTCGTGGATTCGTCCGTCGGGCACATCCGCGACCTCCCGCGCAACGCCGACGAGGTCCCCGCGAAGTACAAGGGCGAGTCATGGGCGCGTCTCGGCGTCAACATCGACGACCAGTTCGAGCCCGTATACGTCGTCTCGGCCGAGAAGAAGCAGCAGATCGCCAAGCTCAAGAAGCTCTTGAAGAGCGCCGACGAGCTCGTGCTCGCGACAGATGAGGACCGCGAGGGCGAGGCGATCGCGTGGCACCTGCTTGACGAGCTGAAGCCCAAAGTTCCGGTCAAGCGCATCGTCTTCAACGAGATCACGAAGGATGCCGTCCAGAACGCGATCGCCAACCCGCGCGAGGTCGACATGAACCTCGTCGACGCGCAGGAGACGCGCCGCATCCTCGACCGCCTCTACGGCTACGAGGTCTCGCCGGTGCTGTGGAAGAAGGTCATGAGCGGCCTTTCCGCCGGCCGCGTCCAGTCGGTCGCCACCCGCCTGGTCGTCGAGCGCGAGCGCGAGCGGATGAAGTTCGTCGTTGCGAGCTACTGGGATCTCGAGGCCGTGTTCGACGCCGGCGAAGGTCACGACCCGCAGACCTTTCCGGCCAAGCTCGTCACCGTCGGCGGCAAGCGCGTCGCGTCGGGCAACAACTTCAATCAGGCCGGCGAGCTGACCAGCGACGTCGTCCAGCTCGATGAGGCCGCCGCCGGCGAGCTCGCCAAGGGCCTCAAGGACGCGGAGTTCGCGATCAAGTCCGTCGAATCGAAGCCCTACACGCGCAAGCCGTACGAGCCGTTCCGCACGACGACGATGCAGCGTGAGGCCTCGAACAAGTTCGGCTTCGGCGCCGCCCGCACGATGCAGGTCGCGCAGCGTCTCTACGAGGGCGGATACATCACTTACATGCGCACCGATTCGGTGTCGCTCTCGGACACCGCGATCAAGGCTGCGCGCGCCCAGGTCACCGAGCTCTACGGCGGCGAGTATCTGCCCGACTCTCCGCGCCTCTACGCCGGCAACGTCAAGAACGCCCAGGAGGCGCACGAGGCGATCCGTCCGGCCGGAGACAGCTTCCGCACACCGGACCAGGTCAACCTGACGGGCGACGAGGCGAAGCTCTACGACCTGATCTGGAAGCGCACCGTCGCCTCGCAGATGAAGGACGCCAAGGGCAACACGGTCTCGATCCGGATCGCGGCCCCGGCCGCCGACGGACGCGAGGCAGAGTTCGGCGCCAGCGGCCGCACGATCACATTCCACGGCTTCCTCAAGGCTTACGTTTCGTCGTCGAACCTCGACGAGAGCGGCGGCGGCGACGACTCGCAGACCAAACTGCCGAACCTCGAAGAAGGCGACAAGGTGACGGCCGCCGAACTCGGCGAGGCCGGCCACCAGACCAAGCCACCGGCCCGCTACACCGAGGCGTCGCTGATCAAGGAGCTCGAGGACCGCGAGATCGGCCGCCCGAGCACCTACGCCTCGATCGTCAACACGATCCAGAACCGCGGCTACGTCTACAAAAAGGGCTCGGCGCTGGTTCCGGCGTGGATCGCCTTCTCGACGATCCGGCTGCTCGAGGGTCACTTCCCGACGCTCGTCGACTACCAGTTCACTTCAGACCTTGAGGACGTGCTGGACAAGGTCGCCGGCGGCAGCGAGGACCGCGTAAAGGTGCTGCAGGAGTTCTGGGCCGGTAACGGCGACGCATCGGCCGGGCTGAAGAAGCTCGTCGAGGACCTCGGCGACATCGACGCCCGTGAGAACGCCACCTTCCCGCTCGGCGAAGAGATCAACCTCCGCGTCGGCAAGTTCGGCCCGTACCTCGAAGGGCCGCCGATGGTGCAGAACAAGGAGGGCGAGACCGTCCCGACGCGCGCCAACGTGCCCGACGACCTGCCCCCCGACGAGCTGACGCTTGAGAAGGCGAAGGAACTGCTCGCCAACCCGACCGGCGTCGACCGCGAACTCGGCAACCACCCGGAGACCGGCCTCGCGATCACCGCGAAGAACGGCCGCTTCGGCCCGTACGTCACCGAGGCCCTGCCCGAGGGCGCCAAGAAGGCGGACAAGCCGCGCACGGCGAGCCTGTTCAAGTCGATGGACCTCGACACCGTCACGCTCGAAGAGGCCGTCAAGCTGCTCAGCCTGCCGCGCGTCGTCGGCACCGGCGAGGACGGCGTGGAGATCACCGCCCAGAACGGCCGCTACGGCCCGTACCTGAAGAAGGGCACCGACTCACGCACGCTTCCCGGCGACGACGCCGAAGAGAAGCTGCTGACGATCACCGAAGAAGAGGCGCGGAAGATCTACTCCGAGCCGAAGAAGTACGGCCGCCAGGCCAAGCCGCCGCTGAAGACCTTCGAAGAGCCCGACCCGAACACCGACAAGCCGATCGTGATGAAGGACGGCCGCTTCGGCCCGTACGTCACGGATGGCGAGACCAACGCCTCGCTCCGCAAGGGCGACGACGTCGAGACGCTCACCTTCGAGCGCGCGGTCGAACTGCTCGCCGACCGCCGCGCCGCCGGCCCGCGCAAGAAGAAGGCGCCGGCGAAGAAGAAGGCTCCGGCGAAGAAGAAGTCCTGACGCGCCTGTAACCCCCGCGCACAGCGCAGCCATCGCCCGTTTTCTCCAGACCTCCGCCCACCAGGGCGGAGGTCTGGCGCTTTTGTGGCTCTAAATCGAGCTTGCAATTGGTCCAACCATTTGTTATATTGGTCCAACCAATGGCGCTGAATGACGTGAAACCCCGATCGCTGGCCGACAACGTGTTCCGGCAGATCGCATCCGAGATCCTCGACGGCACGTACGCCGTCGGCACGAACCTGCCGCCGGAGCGCCAGCTCGCCGAGCACTTCGGCGTCAATCGTCACGTCGTTCGTGAGGCGACCAAGCGCGCACAGCAGATCGGACTGGTGAGCGCCACGCAGGGCGGCGGCACGAAGGTGCTCGACTTCGAGCGCACCGCCGGACTCGACGCGCTCGCGCTGCTCGCCGAGTACGCGGCCGAGGATCTGGCCGGCGCCCGTCTCTGGCGTGCCGGCTTCGAGATGCGCGCCGCGATCGGCGCCGACCTCGCAAGGCTCTGCGCGCTGCGCGCCGACGCGGCCGTGAAGGCAGACCTGGTGGCGATCGCGCACCAACTGAAGGCGGCGCCCCGCGACGCCTCGATCGTCGCGCTCGACCTGCGCTTCTGGGAGCGCATGCTCGACGGCGCCGACAACATCGCCTACCGCCTCGCCTACAACAGCCTGATCCGAAGCGCTCAACAGTCGCCCGAGCTGCAACTGGGGTGGACGATCAGCGAGCTTGAGTCCTCCGACTTCCGTATCGCGATAGCCGAGGCCGTCGCAGCCGGGGACTCTGCGGCAGCCGAAGCCGCGACGCGCACATCGCTGCGCGGAGCGATCGTCGCGATCGACGCGGCGATCGCAGAACTTGAGAAAGACAAGGAGACCGCCTGACCATGGGTCACGCACACGCACACCCCAACGAGCACGCGACCAGCGTGCCGGCCGATTATCAACAGAAGCTGACCAACCAGCGCGACGAGCTGAAGGACCTGAAGAACTGCTTCCGCGAGTTCATGCAGCACTTCTCCGGACGGGCCGTCGCGGTGGCGATCGTCGCGGTGCTCATCGTGCGTCTTGTCGTCGGCCAGTGGACATGGGCCGACCTGATGGGGCCGATCGTCCTTATCGCCGCGCAGCCGTTCGTGGAGTGGTTCATCCACAAGTACCTGCTGCACCTCAAGCCGTTCGAGATCCGCGGCCGTAAGTTCGACCTCTACACCGCCAAGGCGCACCGTCGTCACCACAGGGACCCGTCGATCATCGACCAGACCCTGCTTCACCCGTCCGAGATCATCGGCTCGATGATCCTGATCGCCTTCACCGCGGCGCCGCTGTTCGGCGGCGTCACCGCGCTGATCACGGGCCAGGCGTTCTGGCCGCTCTATCTGACCGCCCTGCTGTTCAGCTACATCGGCCTGTACCGCTACGAGTGGAGCCACTTCCTGATCCACACGCCGTACATCCCGAAGACGCGTTGGTTCCGCGCGATCTGGCGCAACCACCGGCTGCACCACTTCAAGCACGAGGACTACTGGATGGGCGTGACCAGCAACGTCGGCGATCGCGCGCTCGGCACTTTCCCCGACCAGAAGACGGTCAAGAAGTCCCCGACGGCGCGCAGCCTCGGCGTCGAGACCGAGGGCTACGATGCCGCCTGATGATCGATCATCTCAAGATCTACGTCGCCGACCTCGAACTGAGCCGCAGGTTTTACGAGGCCGCCCTCGCGCCGCTTGAATACAAGGTGATGAACGAGCACGAGGACGGCACGGTCGGCCTCGGCCACGACTTCCCTCACTTCTGGCTCGCGCCCGGCGATCGCACCGGATTCATCCACGTCGCTTTCCGCGCGCGCTCGACCGAGCTCGTCGATGACTTCCACGCCGCGGCTCTGGCGGCCGGCGGCACCGACAACGGCGCACCCGGCCCGCGGCCGTACCACCCCGAGTACTACGGCGCGTTCGTGCTGGACCCCGACGGAAACAACGTCGAGGTCGTCAACCACGGATCGATCGCACCCGGCCCCTGAGGCGGAATTACATCTGCGTCAATTCCTTGCCTCAGGTCGGAATTCCGGCTATCCTGAGCGCACGCGATGCGGCCCGTTTCACCCCTGCGCTGCATCGTCGGACACGGCACTCGGCCGGCTCGAAACCCCAAGTTTTCTTCTGAGCTGCTGCCGGCCGAAAACCTCAACACCTGCAGGAGCACCGACTCGCGATGAGTAATTCAATGCTTGATTCTTCCGTAGAAACGATCACCCATCCGAAACTCAAGGCCTGGGTCGAGGAAATCGCCGCGCTGACCAAGCCGGAAGAGATCGTCGTGATGGACGGCTCGGCCGAGGAGTACGACCGCCTCTGTCAGGACCTCGTCGACAAGGGCATCTTCACCAAGCTTTCAGAGGCCAAGCGGCCCAACTCCTACGCAGCCTTCTCCGACCCGTCGGACGTGGCGCGAGTCGAGGACCGCACCTTCATCTGCAGCGAGAACGAGATCGACGCCGGCCCGACCAACAACTGGAAGGCCCCCGACGAGATGCGCGCTGAGCTGACGCCGCTGTTCGACGGCGCGATGGCCGGTCGCACGATGTACGTGATCCCCTTCAGCATGGGTCCGGTCGGATCCGACAAGTCGCACATCGGCGTTGAGCTGACCGACTCTCCTTACGTCGCCGCCAGCATGCGCATCATGGCCCGTATCGGCGCCCCGGTGCTCGAGCAGCTCGGGACCGACGGCGAGTTCGTCCCGTGCGTGCACTCGGTCGGTGCACCGCTGGCTTCGGGCCAGGAGGACGTCGTCTGGCCGTGCAACGACAACAAGTACATCGTCCACTACCCCGAGACCCGCGAGATCTGGTCGTACGGCTCGGGCTACGGCGGAAACGCCCTGCTCGGCAAGAAGTGCTTCGCCCTGCGCATCGCCAGTGTGATGGCGCGCGACGAGGGTTGGATGGCCGAGCACATGCTGATCCTCAAGCTCACGAGCCCCGAGGGCAAGGTCAAGTACATCGCGGCCGCCTTCCCGAGCGCCTGCGGCAAGACCAACCTCGCCATGCTCGTCCCGACCCTCGAGGGTTGGACGGTCGAGACGGTCGGCGACGACATCGCCTGGATGAAGTTCGGCGACGACGGCCGCCTCTACGCGATCAACCCCGAGGCCGGATTCTTCGGCGTCGCCCCGGGCACGTCCTACGCGACCAACCCGAACGCGATGGACACGATCACAAAGAACACGGTCTTCACCAACTGCGCGCTGACCGACGACGGTGACATCTGGTGGGAGGGCATGACCGACGCCGCCCCCGAGCACCTGATCGACTGGCACGGCAACGACTGGGAGCCGGGCGCAGAAGTCACGGCCGCCCACCCCAACGCCCGCTTCGCGGTGCCGGCCGGCCAGGCCCCGTGCATCGCCGACGAATGGGAGGACACCGCCGGAGTGCCGATCGACGCGATCCTCTTCGGCGGACGCCGCGCCACCGTGGTGCCGCTCGTGCGCGAGAGCTTCGACTGGGAGCACGGCACCTTCCTTGCCGCGACGATGAGCAGCGAGATGACTGCCGCCGCCGCCGGAACCGTCGGCGCCCTGCGCTTCGACCCGTTCGCCCAGCTGCCGTTCTGCGGATACAACATGGGTGACTACATCCAGCACTACCTCAACATCGGCAAGACCGACGGCGCCAAGCTGCCGAAGATCTTCTACGTCAACTGGTTCCGCAAGGACGACAAGGGCAACTTCATCTGGCCGGGCTTCGGCGACAACAGTCGCGTGCTCGACTGGGTCTGCCGCCGCCTCGACGGCGAGGTTGAAGCGATCGAGACGCCGATCGGCCTGGTTCCGCGCGTCGAGGACCTCAACACCGAGGGACTCGACATCGACCGCGTCGACCTCGAGGACCTGCTCTCGGTCGACACCGAGCTGGTCAAGAGCGAGCTGCCGCAGGTCAAGGAGTTCCTCGCCGGTCTCGGTGAGCGTCTGCCGTCCGAGATGAACGAGCAGATCGCCGCGCTCGAAGAGAAGCTCGGCTAGCAACGTCTGACACAACCGACGGATCCGGACAACCGTCCGGTTCCGTCGGTTTGTGTGTTACATTTCTTCTTTCGGCCCTATATCCGTAGCCGCGCGAGCCTGCCGAACGCAGATCGCCCGGGGTCCGTGAGGCGCCGAAACCATCCACTCTTTTACGCCGGTCTCCGCGCCGGCACCCCCAGACAAATCTTTCGCTGCCCGGCAAGCGCGAATTCATAACGACGCCGCCAACCCAACCTGAGGAGCTGTTTTCACCTTGGCCACCACTGCGCCTGCACCGCGTACGCGCCGCACATTTGCGCGACTCGACAAGAAGCTCGAGGTCCCGAACCTGATCGACATCCAGAAGCAGTCATTCGACTGGCTGGTCGAGCCCAAGAAGGGCGGCCTGCGCGAGACGATCAACGACGTCTCCCCGATCCAGGACTACACCGGCAACCTCGGCGTCGTCTTCGGCGACATCAAGTTCGACGAGCCGGCGCACAGCATCGCCGAGTGCCGCGAGAAGGACCTCACCTACTCGCGTCCGCTTTCAGTCATCGTTGCCTTCCAGAACGTCGAGACCGGTGAGATCCGCGAGCAGTCCGTCTTCATGGGCGACTTCCCGTGGATGACCGAGCGCGGCACCTTCATCATCAACGGAACGGAGCGCGTCGTCGTCACGCAGCTGCAGCGTTCGCCGGGCGCCTACCTGATGGAGCCGAAGGACCGCGAGAAGCAGGTCTTCGTCGCCAACCTGATGCCGAGCCGCGGCTCCTGGCTCGAGGTCGAGATCGACAAGAAGGGCCGCGTCTACGCGCGTATCGACCGCAAGCGCAAGCTTCCCGTCACCGTGCTGCTGCGCGCCCTGGGCTTCGTCGACCACGACGAGATCCTGAAGATGTTTGACGGCTCCGTCTACATCAAGAACACGCTCGAGGCCGACGCCGAGGGCGTCCTCACGCACGAGGGTTCGCTGATCGAGCTGTTCAAGAAGCAGCGTCCGGGCGAGCCGCCGTCGCTCGACAACGCGCGCAACCTGCTCGAGAGCCTGTTCTTCGACCCCAAGCGCTACGACCTCACCAAGGTCGGCCGCTACAAGCTGAACAAGCGCCTCCAGCTCTCCGAGCCGGCCGACCAGCGCCAGCTCACCCGCGAGGACATCGTCGCCCTGATCAAGGAGCTGGTGATGATCCCGCGCGACATGGGCATGCCCGAGGACGTCGAGTTCAAGGACTACGCCGCCGAGGCCCAGACCTACGCGCGTGAGCCGATCCAGTCCCGCCTCGACGAGTTCGAGCACTTCGGCAACCGCCGTCTGCGCACCGTCGGCGAGCTGATCCAGGACTACTTCCGCATGGGCCTCTACCGCATGGAGCGCACCGTCCGTGAGAAGCTGACGACTGAGGACGCCGACACGATCACGCCGCAGACGATCATCAACATCCGTCCCGTCGTGGCCGCGCTGAAGGAGTTCTTCGGTTCCTCGCAGCTCTCGCAGTTCATGGACCAGACGAACTCGCTTTCCGGCCTGACGCACCGTCGCCGCCTGAGCGCGCTCGGTCAGGGAGGGCTCACCCGTGAGCGCGCCCCGATCGAGGTCCGCGACGTCCACACCACCCACTACGGCCGCATGTGCCCGATCGAGACCCCCGAAGGCCCGAACATCGGCCTGATCGGCACGCTCGCCTCGCACGCCAGCATCAACGAATACGGCTTCGTCACGACCCCGTACCGCGTGGTCAAGGACGGCGCCGTCACCGACGAGATCGTCCACCTCGACGCCAACGAGGAAGCCGACAAGAAGATCGCCCAGGCGAACGCCGAGGTCGACCCGAAGACCGGCAAGTTCAAGGGCAACGTCGCATGCCGCTTCGAGGGCGAGTACGTCACGCTCGCGCCGAAGGAGATCGACATGATGGACGTCTCCCCGGAGCAGATCTGGTCGGTCTCGGCCGGAATGATCCCCTTCCTCGAGCACGACGACGCCAACCGCGCGCTGATGGGCTCGAACATGCAGCGCCAGGCCGTGCCGCTGCTCATCCCGGAGGCCCCGCTCGTGGGCACCGGAATGGAGTACCGCGCCGCGATGGACTCCGGTGACGTGATCGTCGCCGAGGCCGACGGAGTCGTCGACTTCGTCGACGCCGAGCGCATCGTCGTCGCCTCGGGCTCGAAGAAGCGCGAGTACCCGACGCTCAAGTTCATGCGTTCCAACCAGGGCACGCTGATCCACCAGAAGCCGCGCGTCAACGTCGGCGACAAGGTCAAGGCCGGCCAGCTGCTGGCCGACGGCTCCTCGACCGACCAGGGCGAGATGTCGCTGGGCAAGAACCTGCTCGTCGCGTTCATGTCCTGGGAGGGCTACAACTTCGAGGACGCGATCATCCTCAACCAGCGGATCGTCAGCCAGGACATGCTGTCGTCGATTCACATCGAGGAGTACGAGGTCGACGCCCGCACCACCAAGCTGGGCGACGAAGAGATCACCCGCGACATCCCGAACCGCTCGGAAGAGTCGCTGCGCAACCTCGACGACCGCGGAATCGTCCGCGTCGGCGCGGAGGTAAAGAGCGGCGACCTGCTCGTCGGCAAGGTCACGCCGAAGGGCGAGACCGAGCTGACCGCCGAGGAGAAGCTGATCCGCGCGATCTTCAAGGAGAAGGCGCGCGAGGTCCGCGACACCTCGCTCAAGGTCCCGCACGGTGAGGGCGGCGTCGTGATCGACGTCAAGACCTTCAGCCGCGAGGCCGGTGACGACCTCTCGCCGGGCGTCAACGAGCTCGTCCGCGTGTACGTGGCGAAGAAGCGCAAGATCGCCGAGGGCGACAAGCTCGCCGGCCGCCACGGCAACAAGGGCGTGATCTCGAAGATCGTCCCGCCGGAGGACATGCCGCACCTCGAGGACGGCACCCCGGTCGACGTGATCCTGAACCCGCTGGGTGTTCCGAGCCGTATGAACGTCGGCCAGGTGCTCGAGACGCACCTCGGCTGGGCGGCCGCCGAGGGTTGGTTCGATGACCCCGAGCGCCCGCAGAACAAGCTGACCGACGGTTCGCCCGACCCGCGTACGCACATCGCGACGCCGGTCTTCGACGGCGCATCCGTCGCGGACGTCGACAACGCGCTGGTCGGCTGGGCCGACAAGCACGAGGCCCGAGGCATCGACTTCGGCGTCGACAAGAAGGAGATCGAGGGCCGCCGCTCTGCCGGCAAGGTCCAGCTCTACAACGGCCGCACCGGCGAGCCGTTCGAGGAGAAGGTCACCGTCGGCTACATGTACATCCTGAAGCTCCACCACCTCGTGGACGACAAGATCCACGCCCGCTCGACCGGCCCGTACTCGCTCGTCACCCAGCAGCCGCTCGGTGGTAAGGCGCAGTTCGGTGGTCAGCGCTTCGGTGAGATGGAGGTGTGGGCACTCGAGGCACACGGCGCCGCCTACACGCTGCAGGAGATGCTCACGATCAAGTCCGACGACACGATCGGCCGCGTCAAGGCGTACGAATCGATCGTCAAGGGCGAGAACATTCCGGAGCCGAGCGTTCCGGAGAGCTTCAAGGTCCTTCTGAAGGAGATGCAGTCGCTCGGCCTCGACGTCCAGGTCCGCTCCGAGGGCGGCAGCGACGTGGAGATCGCGGAAGAGGAGGACGACCTCCTGCGCGCCGCGGAAGAGCTCGGCATCGACCTCTCCGGCGTGCGCGCCGGTGACGACGCGGCCGCCGAGGCCGCCGAGGGCGATGGCGACCTCTCCGAACAGCCGGCCCCCGCGGCCGCCGAGGAGCCGCTCGTCGAAGACCTCGCGACCGGTGAGATCAACAGCAGCGGCGACGCCGAGTAACCCCCAGACCACGTAGTCAGAAAGAGATCCACATGATCGACATCAACGAATTCGACACAATCAACATCGGTCTGGCGTCCTCCAAGCAGGTTCGTTCCTGGAGCCACGGCGAGGTCATCAAGCCCGAGACGATCAACTACCGCACGCTCAAGCCGGAAAAGGACGGCCTGTTCTGCGAGCGCATCTTCGGTCCGACCAAGGACTGGGAGTGCTACTGCGGCAAGTACAAGCGCGTCCGTTACAAGGGCATCGTCTGTGAACGCTGCGGCGTCGAGGTGACCCGCAGCAAGGTCCGCCGTGAGCGCATGGGTCACATCGACCTGGCCGCGCCGGTCAGCCACATCTGGTTCTTCAAGGGTGTCCCGAGCCGCATCGGCTACCTGCTGGACATGGCCCCGAAGGACCTCGAGAAGGTCCTGTACTTCGCCGCGTCGATCGTCACGTACATCGACGAGGACGCGCGCCAGAAGGACATGGGCAAGCTCGAGAAGGAAGTCCAGAAGTACATCGACGGCCTCGAGTCCGAGAAGCAGCAGATGGTGCAGGAGATCGAGGAGTCGATCACCCGCCGCGTCGCGTACTACGAGACCGGCTCCCAGACCGACTTCTCGCCCGACGACCACCTGTGGGCCGAAAACCTCGACGGTTCGCCCAAGCGCATGAAGGCCGAGGACCGCGAGAAGGCGATCCGCGACCTGCGCAAGGCGCTCGAGGGCGACATCGCCGACACCGAGGCCTACATGGACTCGTCGATCGACCGCATGAGCCGCACCTGGGAGCTCTTCACCGAGATGCAGGTCCGCGACATCGTGCCGGACGAGTCGCTCTTCCGCGAGCTGCGCGAGCGCTTCGGCAGCCCGTACGGCTTCGGCGAGTACTTCCGCGGCGGCATGGGCGCGGAAGCCGTCCGTGACCTGCTCGAGCAGGTCGACCTTGAGGCAGAGGCCGAGAAGCTCGACATCGAGGTCAAGACCGCGAAGGGCCAGAAGCAGGCCCGCTCGGTCAAGCGCCTGAAGGTCGTCTCGGCGTTCCTCGGCAGCGAGAACAAGCCGAGCGACATGATCCTCGAGGCCGTGCCGGTGATCCCGCCTGAGCTGCGTCCGATGGTCCAGCTCGACGGTGGCCGTTTCGCCACGTCGGACCTCAACGACCTGTACCGCCGCGTGATCAACCGCAACAACCGACTCAAGCGTCTGCTCGACCTCGGTGCGCCGGAGATCATCGTCAACAACGAGAAGCGCATGCTCCAGGAGGCCGTCGACGCACTGTTCGACAACGGCCGCCGCGGCCGTCCGGTCACCGGACCCGGCAACCGTGCGCTGAAGTCGCTGTCCGACATGCTCAAGGGCAAGCAGGGCCGCTTCCGTCAGAACCTGCTCGGCAAGCGCGTGGACTACTCCGGCCGTTCCGTGATCGTGTCGGGCCCGTACCTGCGCCTGCACCAGTGCGGTCTGCCGAAGATCATGGCGCTCGAGCTGTTCAAGCCGTTCATCATGGCGCGCCTGGTCGAGCGCAAGGTCGTCCAGAACATCAAGGCCGCCAAGAAGATGGTCGAGTCCGGCGTGCCGGAGGTCTGGGACGTCCTCGAAGAGGTCATCCACGAGCACCCGGTTCTGCTGAACCGCGCTCCGACCCTTCACCGTCTCGGCATCCAGGCCTTCGAGCCGATCCTCGTCGAGGGCAAGGCGATCCAGGTCCACCCGCTGGTCTGCCACGCGTTCAACGCGGACTTCGACGGCGACCAGATGGCGGTCCACCTTCCGCTGTCCGCCGAGGCCCAGGCCGAGGCGCGCCTGCTGATGCTCTCGAGCAACAACATCCTCTCGCCTGCCACGGGCCAACCGCTTGCGACGCCGTCGCAGGACATGGTCCTGGGCACGTACTACCTGACGTACGGCCCGACCGGCGAAGAGCTCGAGAAGCGCGAGGACGAGATCAAGGCCGGCAAGTCCGAGGACCGTCCGAAGGTCTTCCGCAGCGCCCAGGAGGCGGAGCTCGCCTACGAGCACCGCGCCGTCAAGCTGCAGGACCTCGCCGAGTACCGCCGTCCGGGCACCGACGACCACGTGCTGACGACCGTCGGCCGCATCATCTTCAACGAGGCGATCGAACGCGCCCTCGAGGAGACGCTGGGCGACGACTTCAACCCGAAGGAGTACGAGTTCGTCAACGAGTCGATGCGCAAGAAGGACATCAACGCGATGATCGGCCGCCTGATCTACGCGCACGGTGCTTCCGCGATCGCGATCGTGCTCGACGCCTTCAAGGACCTCGGCTTCAAGTACGCCACGCGCGCGGGTGTGACGGTGTCGAAGAACGACATCGTCGTCCCGCCGGCGAAGGACGAGATCCTCAAGAAGTTCGACGAGAAGGTCGCCGAGATCGTCGACCAGTACGACATGGGTCTGATCTCGCAGGCCGAGCGTCACGACCTGATCACCGCCCAGTGGACGCAGGCCACGGAAGAGGTCGGCCAGGCCATGGAGGACAACCTCGATGAGCTGAACCCGATCTTCATGATGGCCAACTCCGGAGCACGTGGATCGTTCAAGCAGATCCGCCAGCTCGCCGGAATGCGTGGCCTGATGGCCAACCCGAAGGGTGAGATCATCGAGCGCCCGATCAAGGCGAACTTCGTCGAGGGCCTCACCGTCCAGGAGTACTTCATCTCCACCCACGGCGCCCGCAAGGGTCTCGCCGACACCGCTCTGCGTACTGCAGACTCGGGCTACCTGACGCGTCGTCTCGTCGACGTCTCGCAGGACGTGATCATCCGTGAGAACGACTGCAAGACCAAGGACGACGTCGAGGTCGAGGTCTGGCGTGACGGCGCGATCAACGACATCATCGTCGGTCGTTTCCCGTCCGAGGACTGGAAGACCAAGCGTGGCCGCGTGATCACCGCCAAGAACGAGATGATCACGCCGGAGGCGCTCGCCGACGCCGAGGAGACGTTCGCCGACGAGCCCGACGCCAAGGTCCGCCTGCGCTCGGTGCTGAAGTGCCGCGCCGAGACCGGCATCTGCCAGAAGTGCTTCGGCGCTTCGCTCGCCACGGGCCAGCTGGCCGAGATCGGCGACGCGGTCGGCATCATCGCCGCCCAGTCGATCGGCGAGCCGGGTACCCAGCTGACCATGCGTACGTTCCACACCGGTGGTATCGCCGGCGCCGACATCACGCACGGTCTGCCGCGAATCGTCGAGCTGTTCGAGGCGCGCAAGCCGAAGGGTCTCGCGATGCTCGCCGAGCAGGCCGGCAAGGTCTCGATCGAAGAGACCGAGAAGGCCCGCAAGGTGACGATCACCGACGACGCCGGCGAGGAGCACCCGTACACGTTCCCGCGTCGTACGCGCCTCTTCGTCGAGCACGGCGAGAAGGTCGAAGCCGGCAAGCAGCTCAACGAGGGCTCGCTCTACCCGCACGACCTGCTGCGCATCAGCGGCCGCACCGCCACGGAGGTCTACCTGACCGCCGAGGTCCAGAAGGTGTACAAGTCGCAGGGCGTCGACATCAACGACAAGCACATCGAAGTGATCGTGCGTCAGATGATGAAGAAGGTCAAGGTCGAGCAGAAGGGCGACAGCGAGCTTCTACCGGGCCAGTACGTCGACATCAACGAGCTCGAGGACATGAACAAGGAGCTCAAGAAGGCCAAGAAGGAGCAGGTCACCTTCGAGGAAGTCATCCTCGGAATCACCAAGGCCTCGCTCGCGACCGAGAGCTTCCTCTCGGCGGCCTCCTTCCAGGAGACGACGAAGGTCCTGACCGACGCCGCGCTCGAGCGCAAGACCGACCGCCTGGTCGGCCTGAAGGAGAACGTGATCATCGGAAAGCTGATTCCGGCGGCCACGGGCCTCAAGCGCTACCGCACGATCGAGATCGAGCCGACCGAGCCGCTGCCGGCTCCCGGCGACGTCGACTTCGGCCGCCTCTCGGCCGAGGAGATCGCCGCGCTGTCCGACGGTGACGGTGGGCTCGGCGCGCTGACGGGCGAAGGCCTCGAGGCCGAGCTCGCGCGCCTGAGCGAGCAGGGCATCGGCGAGTAGCCGGTCGCTGACCACCACGTAGTTCGATCAAGCGCCGGGGCGAAAGCCTCGGCGCTTTTTCTTTGCCCAGATCAGCCGGCCAGTTCGCGCAGGCGGACGACGAACTCGTCGTCCTCGCCGACCAGGTCTGCGACGCGGCCAGCGGCGCGAGCGAGAATCGACTGATCCAGTTCCGCGATGGCCTCGATGTCGGCCCAGTCCTTTGTGCGGTTGAAGAACGTCTTGAACAGGACGAGCGACTCACACGAAAGCACGGGGATGTCGCGACCACCGAGAGGTACCCAGCGAATCTCGGTTGAAACCTCGTCGTGCACGGGGAGGTTGTTCAGGAAGATGTCGATCGGGACGTCCTCCCACCACACCCGCGCCTGCGCGTCGCGGAGGAGCCGTTCGATGTCGATTCGCTCAACCTTCACCTCCGTCGGCAGCGACCCGACGACGTCCCGGGCACGCTGCGCGGGGACGAAAACGTTTACGTCCAGGTCACGCGTGCCGCGTGGCTCTGCCACGCAGTAGGCCAGCGCGATCGCGCCGCCAAACGCGTGTCTGAGTCCGGCGGCCGTGAGCGAGTCGTGAACGGCGTGGAGCTTTGTGACCAGTTCAGTCATGCCGCGACGGACTCTCGGTGGGCGGCGTTTCGAGTGGCCAGCGTCTCGGTGAGGGGAGGAGAGGGGATCTGGGGCTTCGGCTGGTAGGGCAGTTCCTCGGCCAGCCCGATCACCATTTCGAGGATCCTGCCGGCACGCTCCGGGTCAGTCGGGGGAGACTTCGGCACGGCCGCAAGGTCGAAGCCGGCGGCGTTGAGGATCCGGGCGAACATCTCGGCCGACGGTTCGCGTCTGCCGTGCTCGTAGACGTTCATCACCGAACGCGTCACGCCGGCGCGACGCGCGAGTTCAGCCTGCGAGAGCCCTGCGGCCGAGCGGACATCGCGGATGATCAGGTGAACGTGATTCGACACGTCATCATGTTAGCGAAAACGCTAACAATCTGCACCAACAAGGACAGCGGCTATCGTCTGCCACCCAATGGCCACGTTCGACGACCTCAACGCCCTGAGCTCCAAGGAGCTGCACGACCGCGCCGTCGAACGCGCGAAGAAGCATCGCGACATCGGCTTCTTCTGGGACATGGCGAAGGTGCTGCCGGCCGCAGAGGCCGCCGTCGGCAACGAGGACCAGTCGACGGCCGACATCTTCAAGATCGGCTCGCTGTTCCGTGACTTCTTCGAGGCCGAGGACGGCGACGACCACGTCGAGGCGCTGCGCCCGTTCTTCATCGAGTATCTCGAAGAGCACGACGACTGATCATTCCGCGGCTTTTGTACTGAGCCGTAACCGCACCGGCCCGGGGCGCTCCGTGTTCAAGCGGTCATGCGCTCGGCAAAAAAACACCTCACATACGCAAACGTCATGTCCACGCTCGCGGTCTTCCTGCTGCTCGGCGGCAGCGCAGTCGCGGCCGGCTCGCTCAGCGGCTCAAGGCTGAAGAACAACTCCGTGTCCGGCAAGAAGCTGAAGGCCCGTTCGATCTCGAACAGCAAGCTCCGGACCTACGCGGTCACGAACGGCAAGATCAAGAACGCCACGATCACGGGTAGTCGCCTGGCCGGCAACACGCTCGGCGATCGCGAGATAAACATGTCGAGGCTCGGCAAGATCAAGCGCGCCTCGACCGCCGACAACGCCGGCAAGGTCGACAGCAAGGATGCGACCCAGTTGATGGATCGGTGCCCCTCTGGTACGGCGGACCTCGGGAGCGGCTGCGCCGAGACCGGCGCCCGCGCGACGGCGGTCGGCTACGAGGCGGCGCGCGTCTGCACGGCCGCCGGCGGGTATCTGCCGCGTGCGGCCGAACTGATCGGTGCTGACCGCGCCGGGAAGATCACCGTCGGCAGCGACGAGTGGAGCAGCGACTGGAGCGGGACCACCGCGACCTTGGTCAGCGGTGAGTCGATCGGCGGCTCGGCGAACGTCTCGAGCGCCAGCCAGAAATACCGTTGCTTCTTCACTCCGCGCGAGCGTTGAGCGATTCCGCACCGAACTGCGCGGCCCACTCGATCAGCTCCTCGACCTGTCCGTCGGTGACGCCGACGAACGGGTCGGTCGAGACGAGCAGGGTGGGGGCGTCGCGCCCGGCCGCCCACTCCTGGCACGCCTCGTTGTGCCCGTCGTCGATCCACGCTGCCGGCCGCTCGCCGGCGAACTCGGTGAGTGCGTCGAGCTTCCAGTGGCCGCTGCCGTCGGTGCTCGGCGCGACCTCGAACTCGACCACCTCCAGCTCTTCCGGCATGCCGAGGATGAACACGAGGTGGTCGTTCGCCCGCTCACCCCAGCCGGTCGCCCAGACCGAGTCGAAGTGGGGGAGCAGCGCCTTGATCCGTCCCGCCTTCTCGGCTCGGATGTGGTGCAAGATGCCGTCGACCATGTGCAGATGGCGAGGATCCATGTCGTCGGCAGCGAAGTCGTAAGTGCTGATGACTCCGTCCACATCGATGAAAAGAAGGGGCTTTTCCGCCATACGGCGAGCGTACTGAGCCTTTCGTCCAGCGAACGCCCCCGAATTTGATGAGGCCGTCGGATTTGCGCTCAAGCTCGGGCGCAGAAAGTTCGATATTCACGCCAACGCATCGGGGACTGCAGGGACGCGGTCTTTCGATGCGGGACCTCTTTCACACTGGGCAGTCACTTCACGGATGAACCTTCAACTTGGAATCCTTCTCGCGCTCCTCTGCGCGTTCGCCACGAACATCGGCTTCCTGCTGAAGCACCGTGGCGCGTCCGCGAGCCCCGACGTTGAGTTCCGTCACCCGTTGAAGAGCGCCGGCGCGCTGTTCCGCTCGCCGGCCTTCCTCGCCGGCTACGGGATCGCGGTCATCGGCGTCGCGCTGCACGTGGCTGCGCTCTGGTTCGCACCGCTCTCGATCGTCCAGACGACGATCTCCGGTGGCCTCGTCTTCCTCGCCGTCATCGCAGAGCGCATGTTCGGCCTTTCGCTCGGTCGCCGCCAGTGGGCCGGCGTGATGCTCACCGCAGCCGGCCTCGTTCTACTCGCCCTGACGGTCCGCCACAGCGCCGGACACCAGACCTTCTCCAACACCGCGATGGTCGCCTTCGAGACCGGCGCCCTGGTCGTCGGCATCGCGCTGCTCGCCGGGCCGCGCCTAGGGGTCGCCGACCACCACCACGGAATCCTGCTCGGCGCGGCTTCGGGAATGCTGATCGGCGTGTCCGACATCGCGATCAAGGCGATGACCAACACGGCTTCGAGCTCCGGCGTCCTCGACGCGCTGCTCTCACCCTGGATGGCCCTCGCGTTGACGATGGCCGTCGTCTCCTTCCTCACCGTCGCCCGCGCTTTCCAGATCGGCGACGCGGTTCCGGTGATCACCGTGATCGGCGTCGCCGCCAACCTCGTGCAGATCGTCGGCGGCATCGTGATCTTCAAGGACCCGCTGCCCAGCGGCGCCCTCGGCATGATCGCCCAGGGAGCCGGCTTCGCACTCGTGATCGCCGCAGCAGCACTCGTTCCGGCGCCGACGCGCGTCGCGAACACCGCTCCGCAGCCGGCTTAGCGACTGCTCCCCGCGGGGTAAACGCGAGAGACAGACTGCGGATTGTGATCCGCGCACGCGCCCGACCGCGTATGTCTGAACAAGATGTCGCGTATCGCCAAGCTCAGCCCGGACCGCCAGAGGATCGCCGTGATCGGTGGCGGTGTGTCGGGTCTGACCGCAGCGTGGAAGCTCGGGCGCGAGCACGAGGTGACGCTGTTCGAGGCCGAGCCGCGCCTCGGCGGACACAGCAGCACCGTCTTCGCCGACACGCCCGACGGCGCCCAGCCGGTCGACACCGGTTTCATCGTCTTCAACGACCGCAACTACCCGAACTTCACCGACCTGCTCGATCAGATCGGCGCGCCGAGCGCCCCCTCGAACATGAGCTTCGGCGTCAGCGACGAGCGCGGCGAGTTCGAGTTCGCCGGCAGCTCGCCGAACGCCCTGTTCGCTCGGCGCTCGCACCTGGTGCGGCCGGCGTTCTACCGCATGGTCTCGGATCTGATCCGCTTCAACCGGGCCGCCCAGCGGCTCGTGCGCGGGCGTGACCTTCCCGACGTGTCGCTCTGCGACTTCCTCGAGGAAGGCAACTACTCGCGGCAGTTCATCGACCGCCTGATCGTGCCGCAGGTGAGCGCGGTCTGGTCGGCCGATCCCGAGCAGCTCTACGACTTCCCGGCGCGCATCGTCTTCGAGTTCTTCGACAACCACGGCATTCTCGAGCTGACCGGGCGTCCACGCTGGCGGACGATCCGTGGCGGCTCAATCGAGTACGTCCGCCGGCTGCGCGGGGCGACCCGTGGCGAGGTCGTCTCCGGCATGCCGGTCGAGGCCGTTCGGCGCGGCGAAGACGGCGTCGCCGTCAAGCTCGCCGACGGTGCCGAGGCCGTCTTCGACGAGGTCGTCTTCGCCACCCACAGCGACCAGGCGCTGGCGTTGCTGACCGATCCGACCGAGGCCGAGCGAGAGATCCTCGGCGCGATCCCGTACCAGGACAACGACGTCGTGCTGCACACCGACACCGCACTGCTGCCGCGTCGCCGCGCCGCCTGGGCGAGCTGGAACTACCACCTGCTGGATGAACCCAACGGGCGCAGCACCGTCTCGTACTGGATGAACAACCTTCAACCGATCCCGGGCCCGACGGACTACGTGGTCACGCTGAACCTCAGCGACCGCGTCGACCCGGCGAAGATCATCAGCGAGCAGCGCTTCGCGCACCCGGTCTTCACGAATCGCGGGCTGGCGGCGCAGCTTCGGCACGGCGAGATCAGCGGCGTCAACCGAACGCACTACTGCGGGGCTTACTGGCGTTGGGGCTTCCACGAGGACGGAGTCTGGAGCGCGCTGCGCGTCGCCGAATCCATGCGTCCCGGAACGAGGGCGCCGGCCCCGGTCGGCCCGGAGGATGAGCTGGTGGCGGCGTGAGCGAGTCCGCGCTTTACACCGGCGAGGTATGGCACTCGCGCCGGGTCCCGCGGCGCCGCGACTTTCGCTATCCGCTGTACCTCTTCTATCTGGACCTCTCCGAACTCGAAGCGGATGAACTGTTCGGCGGCTCGCGGCTCTTCTCCACCCGGCGACCAGCGCCGGCCCGCTTCCGGCGCCGCGATTTCCTCGGCGATCCGACCGCGCCGCTCGACGAATGCGTGCGCGATCTCGTCGAGCGCGAGACCGGCCATCGACCGGAAGGCGCAGTCCGACTGCTGGCCAACGTGCGCAGCTTCGGCTACCAGTTCAACCCGATCGCCGTCTACTACCTCTTCGACCCCGAAGACCGCCTGGAGTACGTGGTCGCCGACGTGACCAACATCCCGTGGCGGGAGAGCGAGCCTTACGTATTCGAAGCGCGGGACGGACTCGCATCCGGAACCGCGCGCAAGCGGATGCACGTGTCTCCGTTCCTCGGGATGGACTACACGTACGAGTTGATCGCGCGTGAACCCGGCGAGACGCTTTCACTGAGCGTGAGCAACAGTCGCGACGACGCCGTCGAGTTCGCCGCCGGCCTGACGCTCGAACGCGCCGGTTCGACGGCTTCGGTGTTGCGGCGCACGCTCGCCCGGTTTCCGGCGATGGCGCTTCAGGTGACGGCCCGGATCTTCTGGCAGGCGCTCAAACTCCGTGCTTCAGGACACGCCTGGTACGAACACCGGCCGCGCGGCGCGGCGGAGGGCGATCGTGTAGAACCGCAGAAAGGGGAGATGAAACGTGTCCCGATCCGTGGATGACATCTCGCGACGCGTCGTGCGCCGGCTGCTTTCGCGGCTGCGGTGGGGGCGCCTTGAGCTGTTCGAACCCGGGGGCTACAGCGTGTTCGGTGATCAACGCGCCGCCGACCCGGTCACCGCGCACATTCGCGTCAAAGATCCGCATTTCTACACGGCGTTCTTCCGCGGCAGCCTCGGTCTGGCCGAGAGCTACCGCGACGGAGAGTGGGACTGCGACGACCTCACCGCGCTGGTGCGGATCGGTGCCCGCAACATGCCGGCTCTCGACCGCGCCCGCGCCGTCTACTCGGCGATCGACCGCCCGGTGCGGATGGTCGCCGACCTGATCGAGGACGCCGGGATTCGCCGTGAGCGGACTGCGCGTCACTACAACCTCGGCAACGACCTGTTCTCGGCGATGCTCGACGAGACGATGGCCTACTCATCGGCGATCTTCGACGACCCGGGGCAGTCGCTCGCCGATGCGCAGACCGAGAAGTTCGACCGCGTCTGCCGTCGTCTGCGCCTTGAACCGGGCGACCGGCTACTCGAGATCGGCACGGGTTGGGGCACGTTCGCGATGCACGCCGCCGAGCACTACGGCTGTGAGGTCACGACCACGACCATCTCGCACAGGCAGGCCGAGCTCGCTCGTGAGCGGATCGCCGAAGCTGGTCTGGCCGACCGCGTAGCTGTCGTCGAGCGCGATTTCGCCGAACTCACCGGCAGCTACGACAAGCTTGCGTCGATCGAGATGATCGAGACCGTCGGTTGGCGGCGCTTCGACGAGTTCTTCGCGGCGTGTGACCGCCTGCTCGAGGACGACGGCCTGATGTGTCACCAGATCATCACGATCGAGGACTCGGCCTACGACGCCGAGAAGCTCGGCCGCAGCTTCATCAACACGCTCATCTTTGAAGGCGGGAGCCTGCCCAGCCGGGGATACGTCGACGGCGCGATCGGCCGCCTGACGGACATGCGCCCGATCGGCTTCGAGGACATCACCCCGAGCTACCCGGAGACGCTTCGCCGCTGGCGGCGCAGCTTCAACGAGGCCGCTGAAGAGCTGCATGCCCGCGGCTATGACGAGCGCTTCGCTCGGCTCTGGAACCTCTACCTCGCCTACTGCGAGGGCGGCTTCATCGAGCGGCGGATCGAGGTCGGCCAAGGCGTGTGGGCGAAGCCTGCGTGGCGCGGGGCCGCGCTCGGCAGCATTTCAGCGCTTGAACATGCGTGACGCGGCGCGGTCGAGCAGCGCTCCCGGCCCGCGCGAGGCGAGGATCGCGGCGCGCGTCTTGCCGCCCGGCTGAACCACCGAGTCGTCGCGCTCGATTCCGGCAATCGTCTTGGCAGCCCATTCGTCGGGCTCGACCTTGTCCCAGCCGGACGTGTCGAAGTGCTCGCCGTAGGCGTCTTCGGTCGCGTCGAGCATCTTCGTGTCGACGCCGGGTGTGACGAGGTGCATCACGTGCACGCCGGTGCCGTCGAGCTCGCGGCGCAGCGACTCACTGAAAGCGACGACGCCGGCCTTCGTCGCTGCGTACACGCTCGCCATCGGGAAGTAGACGTAGCCGCTGAAGCTGGCGTTGTTGACGATCGACCCTTCGCCGCGCCCGAGCATCGACGGCAGCACTGCTCTGGTCAGGTGGATCAGGCAGGCGAGGTTGACCTGGATCGCGTTGTCGATCGCGTCGGGTTCGAGCTCCTCGAGCAGGCCGACCGTCAGCGCCCCCGCGTTGTTGACGAGGATGTCGGCCGCGGCGAAGGGGCTGGGATCGGCGGCGACACACTCCTCAAGCGATTTCCGTGAAGAAAGGTCGATCCGAAGCGGAACCACGTTGTTTGCAGGCGGTTCGTATGCCTCGGGCTCGCGGACCCCGGCGTACACGGTTTCGCACTTTTCGGCCAGCGCCCGGACGAAGGCGTCGCCGAGTCCGCCGTTGGCACCGGTCACGATTGCGGTCTTTCTGGTCAGTTCCACAGCTAGTAATTGTCTACGAAACCGGGCTCACGATGGATCACCAATCCGCTTCTCGCTCGACCATTCGGTCTGCGCTACCATTCGCCGCCGTATGCCAAGCATTAACCAGCTGGTCCGCAAGGGCCGCAAGAAGCCCAAGAAGAAGATTTCGACCCCCGGTCTCAAGCAGATCAAGGGCGGTCACACCAAGCAGGTCGCCCCGCAGCGTCGCGGCGTCTGCACGCGTGTCTACACCACGACCCCGAAGAAGCCGAACTCGGCTCTGCGCAAGGTCGCCCGTGTGCGTCTGACCAACCAGATGGAAGTCACGGCATACATCCCCGGTGAGGGCCACAACCTCCAGGAGCACTCCGTCGTGCTCGTGCGTGGTGGCCGAGTCAAGGACCTGCCGGGTGTCCGTTACAAGATCATTCGTGGAACGCTCGACACCGCCGGTGTCACCGACCGCAAGCAGGCCCGTTCGCGCTACGGCGTGAAGGTCAGCTAGCGCGGACCACTCCACAGCACTTTTTCCGAGGTACTTCTCTTCAATGCCACGCCGTAATGCCGCAAAGCTCCGTGAGGTCCAGCCCGACGGTGTCTACAACAACCGTCTCGTCCAGCAGCTGATCAACAAGGTCATGCTCGACGGCAAGAAGAGCACGGCCGAGCGCATCGTCTACGGCGCGCTCGACACGCTGGCCCAGAAGAGCGGCAAAGAGCCTGTCGAGGCGCTTGAGACATCGCTCAAGGCGATCACGCCGAACGTCGAGGTCAAGAGCCGCCGCGTCGGTGGCGCGAGCTACCAGGTGCCGGTCGAGGTACCGGCCCGCCGTGCCCGCACGCTCGCCATCCGCTGGCTCGTCGAGGCCGCGCGTGACCGCCGCGAGAAGACGATGCAGGACCGTCTCGCCTACGAACTGCTCGACGCCCAGTCGGACCAGGGCTCTGCCTTCAAGAAGAAGGAAGACATCTTCCGCATGGCGCAGGCGAACCGCGCGTTCAGCCACTACCGCTGGTAGGTCGGCCGCACCGTCGGATTGCCCCGGGCTGCGAGTGATCGCAGCCCTTCGCATTTAACGAACCCGCTTCAGGAATCCTTTGGGGTGGCAGGTGATCCCGTAGAACTCGAGATCGCGGCGGCGTTCGAAGGCGCCGCCCTGCTCGCTCTGCAGCCACTCGTCGACGGCCGGCAGCACGCCGCGCGGCCAGTCGTCCGCGATTCGCAGGGGTTCGACGTCGACGCAGCCGTCCTCGACGATGAAATAGCCGTCGATGGGGACCAGATCTGAATAGAGCTTCAGTGCCGCGAGCGTCGTGTCGTAGATGTGGGCGGAATCCTCGATCACGAAGGTGTTTGCGCCGTCCGGAACCGCCGATTTCACGGCCTGTGCGAGCTCCTCGGAGCAGACGTCGCCCTGGATCAGCGTGATCGACTCGCGCCAAGAAGGGTCGACGCGATCAAGGTTTGCCTCTGTCGCTGCGGTGTCGATGTCGACCGCGACGATCTTCGGCGCCGGCGCTCCCGGTCGGTAACGGCGCTGGGCCTCGAGCCGGTCGCGGAACCACAGTGTGCTCGCACCGTGCTGGGTGCCGATCTCGACCACCACGTCGGGCTGTTGATCCCAGAGCAGGTGCTCGTAGGTGCGCAGGTCTTCGGGGAACTTCGACAGCGGCACGCCGGCGTACGAATCCTGCGTGTGCTGCACCGCGCGCTCGCGCCAGTACTCGCCGATCGTCTCGGCCTTGGCGGTGGTGATGTCGGTATCGACGCGAGGGGGAAAGCTCATGGGCGGGCACTATAGGCACCTCTCAAAGCCGGGCCAGATCTTCCAATCGACCCTCCCATGGGGTGGCCGATTGGAAGATCTGACGGTTGGCGCGCGGTTTCTACGTTGTCGGGGGCTCCTTGGGGCGGTCACCTTTAGATGCAGGCCTGAATTTGAGACGGCGCAATTTGCGGCGATCTGCAAGGCCGCGACCGCGCTACATGCGGCTTCGACCTGCTGCTACTATTGCCGCCGATCCCGAACCACGGGCGTTTGCCTGTGCGAATGAGGGGTCTGCCGCCGATCCGGCCCAGCTGAACTTGTTGTTGCGCAGGGCTTGATCGGGTGGTTCGAAGTCATATGACGAATTATTCGACCACATAACGGGACTTACACGTAGGGCCGATCCCTGAACGGATCGACGCGGGCCCTGCGAGGGCCCTTTTTTGTGCCCTGAGGCGAACCGCGAAAACGCAAGACGAAGCCAAGTTCCAAGTCCGCAAGCCGGCGAGGCCGGTGAAAGACGGCGCGGACACGAATTCCAGAAGCCTTTACCGACCCCACAGGATCCAATCCACCTGCCATGCCACGCCAAGTTTCACTAGAGAAGACCCGCAACATCGGGATCATGGCTCACATCGACGCCGGTAAGACGACGACGACTGAGCGCATCCTCTACTACACCGGCCGTACCCACAAGATCGGCGAGGTGCACGAGGGTGCCGCGACGATGGACTGGATGGAGCAGGAGCAGGAGCGTGGCATCACGATCACCTCCGCTGCGACCACGGCCTTCTGGAACGACCACCGCATCAACATCATTGACACGCCCGGCCACGTCGACTTCACCGTCGAGGTCGAGCGCTCGCTGCGCGTCCTCGACGGCGCAGTCGCCGTTTTCGACTCGGTCGCCGGCGTCGAGCCGCAGTCCGAGACCGTCTGGCGCCAGGCCGACACCTACCGCGTGCCGCGCATCGCCTACGTCAACAAGATGGACCGCACCGGCGCCTCCTTCGAGAAGTCGGTCGAGACGATGATCGACCGCCTCGGCGCCAACGCGATTCCGATTCAGCTTCCGATCGGCTCCGAGGCCGAGTTCGCCGGCATCGTCGACCTCGTCACCGAGAAGGCGACGATCTACAAGGACGACCTGGGCAAGGAGCTCGAGGTCGTCGACATCCCGGCCGACCTCGCCGACGCCGCCCACGAGGCGCGCACTCACCTGATCGAGGCGATCGCCGAGTACGACGACGACCTCATGGAGGCCTACCTGGCCGACGAAGAGCTCGACGTCGAGCGCGTCAAGGACGCGATCCGTAAGGCGACCCTCGACATGTCGATGACCCCGGTGCTCTGCGGCTCGTCCTTCAAGAACAAGGGCGTCCAGCCGCTGCTCGACGCCGTGATCGACTACCTGCCGTCCCCGCTCGACGTCCCGGCCATCCAGGGACACCACCCCAAGACCGACGCCGAGGACTCCCGCGAGGCCTCTGACGACGCGCCGTTCAGCGCCCTTGCGTTCAAGATCGCGACCGACCCGTTCGTCGGCAAGCTCGTGTTCTTCCGCGTCTACTCGGGCAAGCTCTCGGCCGGCGCCAAGATCCTCAACTCGACGACCGGCAAGACCGAGCGTCTCGGGCGCATCCTGATGATGCACGCCAACGACCGCGAGGACGTCGAAGAGCTTTACGCAGGCGACATCGCAGCCGCAGTCGGCGTCAAGGACGTCACCACCGGTGACACCTTCTGCGCGCCCGACCAGGCGATCGTGCTCGAGAAGATGGAGTTCCCGGAGCCGGTCATCCAGGTCGCGATCGAGCCGAAGACCAAGTCCGACCAGGAGAAGATGGGCAACGCCCTTCAGGCCCTCGGTCAGGAGGACCCGACCTTCCGCATTCACACGGACGAAGAGACCGGCCAGACGATCATCGCCGGCATGGGCGAGCTGCACCTCGAGGTGCTGGTCGACCGCATGCAGCGTGAGTTCAACGTCGAGGCCACGATCGGCAAGCCGCAGGTCGCCTACCGCGAGACGATTCGCGGCGAGGCGCTCAAGGTCCAGGGCAAGTTCGTCCGCCAGTCCGGTGGTCGTGGCCAGTACGGCGACGTCGTCATCAACATGGTCCCGAACCCCGGCGAGGGCTACGAGTTCGAGGACCAGATCAAGGGTGGCGTCGTGCCGGGCGAGTACATCCCGTCCGTCAACGCCGGCATCAAGGAAGCCCTTGAGAACGGCATCAAGGCCGGATACGCGATGGTCGACGTGAAGGTGCAGCTGATCGACGGCTCGTACCACGACGTCGACTCGTCGGAGATGGCGTTCAAGATCGCCGGTTCGATGGCCGCGCAGGAGGCCGCCAAGCGCGCCAAGCCCGTGCTGCTCGAGCCGGTCATGAAGGTCGAAGTCGTGACGCCGGAGGAGTTCCTCGGCGACATGATCGGCGACCTCTCACGCCGCCGCGGCAAGGTCGCCGGCCAGGAGCCGCGCGGAAACGCGATGGCGATCGAGGCGACGGTGCCGCTTTCGGAGATGTTCGGATACGCGACCGACATGCGTTCTGCAACGCAGGGACGCGCGAGCTACACCATGCAGTTCGAGCGTTACGAGGAAGTCCCGAACAACATCGCGGAAGAGATCGTTTCGGCCAGGACCGGCCAGCCCGTCACGGCATAGCAATCCATCAACCAATTTCGACTTAAAACCAACCAAGAGAAACAGAAACTCAGGAGAGGAAGCAATGGCGAAGGAAACATTCGAGCGCGACAAGCCGCACGTCAACGTAGGAACCATCGGTCACGTCGACCACGGTAAGACCACGCTGACCGCTGCGATCACCACCGTGCTCGCAGAGGCACAGGGCGGCGAGGCGAAGTCGTTCGCGGAGATCGACAACGCTCCGGAGGAGAAGGAGCGCGGTATCACCATCGCCACCTCGCACGTCGAGTACCAGACCGACACGCGCCACTACGCGCACGTCGACTGCCCTGGTCACGCCGACTACGTCAAGAACATGATCACCGGTGCCGCCCAGATGGACGGCGCGATCCTCGTGGTGTCGGCCGCCGACGGCCCGATGCCGCAGACGCGTGAGCACATCCTGCTCGCCCGCCAGGTCGGTGTTCCGTACATCGTCGTTTTCCTCAACAAGGTCGACATGGTCGACGACGAGGAGCTCCTCGAGCTCGTCGAGGAAGAGGTCCGTGACCTCCTCAAGGAGTACGACTTCCCGGGCGACGACATCCCGTTCATCAAGGGTTCGGCGCTGAAGGCCCTCGAGGGTGACGCCGACTCCAAGCAGGCCATCCTTGACCTGGCCGCCGCTCTCGACTCCTACATCCCGGAGCCCGAGCGCGACCTCGACAAGCCGTTCCTGATGCCGGTCGAGGACGTCTTCTCGATCACCGGTCGTGGAACCGTCGCCACCGGCCGCATCGAGTCCGGCATCGTCAACACCGGTGACGAGGTCGAGATCGTCGGCATCAAGGAGCAGACCGACAAGACCACCATCACTGGTGTCGAGATGTTCCGCAAGATCCTCGACGAGGGTCGCGCCGGCGACAACGTCGGTTGCCTGCTTCGTGGCACCAAGCGTGAGGAGATCGAGCGTGGTCAGGTTCTGGCCAAGCCCGGTTCGATCACGCCGCACACGAAGTTCAAGGCTCAGGTGTACTGCCTGAAGAAGGAAGAGGGTGGACGTCACACCCCGTTCTTCAGCGGTTACCGCCCGCAGTTCTACTTCCGCACCACCGACGTGACCGGTGTCGCCAACCTCCCCGAGGGTGTCGAGATGGTCATGCCGGGCGACGACGTCGAGATGGACATCGAGCTGATCCAGCCGATCGCCATGGACGAGCAGCTGCGCTTCGCCATCCGTGAGGGTGGACGCACCGTCGGCTCGGGAGTCGTGACCGCGATCGTCGAGTAGGCACTTTGGAAACCCCCGGAGCCTCGGCTCCGGGGGATCTCCATCGCCGAGAAAGATTTCATGGCAGCAATTACCCAGAACAAGATCCGCATCCGTCTCAAGGCTTACGACCACGAAGCCATCGAGGCTGCTGCGAAGGAGATCGTTCAGACCGCTGAGCGCACCGGCGCGACCATTTCTGGTCCCGTGCCGCTGCCCACCGAGAAGAACGTCTACTGCGTGATCCGCGGTCCCTTCAAGGACAAGGACTCACGTGAACACTTTGAGATCCGCACGCACAAGCGGCTGATCGACATCCACCACCCGACCCCCAAGACCGTCGACTCGCTCCAGCGGCTCGACCACCTTCCTGGCGGCGTCGACATCGAGATTCGTATCTAAGGACAATGGCCGGACTGATTGGCAAAAAAATCGGAATGACGCAGGTCTTCCAGGAAGACGGCAAAGTGGAGCGCGTTACCGCGATCCTGGCCGGCCCGTGCCACGTCACGGGGCTGCGCACCGCCGAGCGTGACGGCTACGACGCCGTCCAGCTCTCCTTCGAAGAGATTGCTGAGAAGAAGCTGAACAAGCCCGCCGCCGGGCTCTACAAGAAGACCGGCACGCCGGCTTCGCGCAAGCTCGTCGAGTTTCGCGGCGTCGCGGACGACTTCGCGCCCGCACCGGCTCCCGAGCCGGCCGAGGGCGAAGAGCCCGTCGAAGTTCCCGAGTGGAGCGGCGAGCTGAAGGTCGGCGACACCCTGACCGTCGCGCAGTTCGCGAAGGGGCAGACCGTCAAGGTCGCCGGCGTCAGCAAGGGCAAGGGTTTCGCCGGAACGGTGAAGCGCCACAACTTCTCCCGCGGACCCGTCACCCACGGTTCGCACAACACCCGCGCGCCGGGATCGATCGGCCAGAGCGCCGACCCGTCCCGCGTCTACAAGGGCATCCGTGGCCCGGGCCACATGGGCTCGGAGCGCGTGACCCAGCGCGGCCTTGAGATCGTGGACGTGCTCCACGACGAAAATGTGATCCTCGTGCGCGGCTCCGTGCCGGGCCCGAAGGGCGGATACGTGGAGGTGCGCAATGGCTGACCTGAACGCCCCGTACCTCGGCAAGTCCGGTAACGCCAAGCTCGACGGCACCATTTTCGGTGAGCCGTTCAATGGTGCCCTCGTCCACGAGGTCGTCCGTGCAGAGCGCAACGCACTGCGCAGCGGAAACGCGAAGGCCAAGACTCGCGGCGAGATCGCGATGACCGGTGCGAAGGCCTGGCGCCAGAAGGGCACCGGCCGCGCCCGCGTCGGTGCGCTCTCGACCGTCCAGCGTCGCGGTGGTGGAGTCGTCTTCGGACCGACCCCGCGCAGCTACACCTTCAAGGTCAACCGCAAGGTCCGCCGCAAGGCGCTGCGCGCTGCGCTCAGCCTGCACGCCGGCCGCGGCACGCTGGCCGTCGTCCCGAGCGGTCAGTTCACCGAGCCGTCGACCGGTGACGCCGCCGACAACCTCACCAAGTGGAACGACAAGGGCTCGGTCGTGGTCGTCACGGCCGGAACCGAGGACGTCAACACGGCTAAGAGCTTCCGCAACATCGGTCGCGTCCGCGCCGTGCTTCCCGCCAACCAGGTCGGCGTCTACGAGCTGACCGCCGCGCAGAACGTCGTGATCAGCGAAGACGCGCTCGAGACGCTGGCGAAGATGGCCGGCGCCGATCTCGACCGCTCCTCAAAAAAGCCCATCGTCGCCGTCCCTGCAGGCAAGCGAAACAAGACACTCGTGAAGGGCCAGTCAAAGGGCGCCTCCTCCACGGCGGACACCACCGCTTCTGAAGAGGAGGCGACCGAGTAATGGATGCACGCACCGTCGTCATCGAGCCGGTCATCAGCGAGAAGTCCTACGCGCTGATGGGGGCCAACAAGTACACCTTCCGTGTCCACGAGGACGCGCACAAGACCCAGATCGCCCAGGCCGTCGAGGAGATCTTCGACGTCAAGGTCGCGAAGGTCCGCACCGTGAAGGTCAAGTCGAAGCCGAAGCGCCGAGGCAACTTCAACGGTCGCACCCGCGACTGGAAGAAGGCGATCGTCGAGCTCAAGCCGGGCAGCCGCATCGAGCTGTTCGAAGGAGCGGCAACGGAGTAACCATGGCTATCAAGCGTCACAAGCCCACATCCCCGGGTCGCCGTTTCGCGACCTGGATCGTCAACGACGAGGTCACCAAGACGACCCCGGAGAAGTCGCTGACCAAGGGCACAAAGAAGACCGGCGGCCGCAACAACAAGGGCCGTAAGACTGCGCGTCACAAGGGCGGCGGAGCCAAGCGCGCCTACCGCCAGATCGACTTCAAGCGCAACAAGGACGGCGTGCCCGCGAAGGTCGCTGCGATCGAGTACGACCCGAACCGCACCGCCAACATCGCGCTGCTGCACTACCACGACGGTGAGAAGCGCTACATCCTTGCGCCGCAGGGCCTCAAGGTCGGCTCGACCGTCCAGTCCGGCGACGGCGCCGAGATCGCCGTCGGCAACTCGCTCGCCCTGAGCGCGATCCCGACCGGATCGGTGATCCACGCCGTCGAGCTCCAGCCCGGCAAGGGCGCCCAGCTCGGCCGCAGCGCCGGAATCGCGATCCAGCTCGTCGCGAAGGAAGGCGCAACCGCAACGCTGCGTCTGCCCTCCGGTGAGATGCGTATGGTCCCCGCGGCCTGTCGCGCAACCGTCGGTGAGGTCGGCAACGCCGACCACCAGAACGTCACGATCGGCACGGCCGGCCGCGCGCGTCACATGGGCAAGCGCCCGCAGACGCGTGGTGTCGCCATGAACCCGGTCGACCACCCGCACGGCGGTGGTGAGGCGCACAAGACCCCGGGTGGTCACCCGACCACCCCGTGGGGCAAGCCTGCGCTCGGCTACCGCACGCGCAAGAAGAACAAGAAGTCCGACGACATGATCGTCCGAGGCCGCAAGCGCGGCAAGGGCCGTCGCCGCTAGGAAGGTTTGAGGTAGATGAGTCGTTCATCAAAGAAGGGACCGTGGGTGGAAGACCGCCTCTTCGATCGCATCCAGGCGATGAATGAGAGCGGAAGCAAGCAGGTCGTCAAGACCTGGTCGCGCGCCTCCACGATCTTCCCCGAGTTCGTCGGCCACACGATCGCTGTGCACGACGGACGCAAGCACGTTCCGGTCTTCGTCTCCGAGTCGATGGTCGGTCACAAGCTGGGCGAGTTCGCCCCGACCCGCACCTTCCGCGGCCACGCCGGCGGCAAGGGTGCTGTGAAGTAGAGATGGCTGAAGAGAAGGAAAACAAGGCAACCGAAGCCGAGGCCAAGGACGCGAAGGCGACCGAGGCCGCGGCCGAGAAGAAGGCTCCGGCCAAGAAGCCTGCCGCGAAGAAGCCGGCCGGTAAGACCACCGCTGCCAAGAAGCCCGCGGGCAAGACCACGGCTGCGAAGAAGCCTGCCGCGAAGAAGCCCGCCGCCAAGAAGGATGAGGACGCCGCAGAGGCCAGGTCCGACGAAGCGACCGAGGAGAAGGCTCCGGCAAAGAAGGCTCCGGCCAAGAAGTCGTCAACCCGCGCCAAGAAGCCGGCCAAGGAGACCGTCGTCGAGCCGACGCTGGTCAAGGCGACCGCGCGCTACGTGCGCACGGCGCCGCGCAAGGCCCGCCTCGTGATCGACCACATCCGCGGTGAGTCCGTCGAAGACGCCCGCGTCTTCCTGCAGTTCACGGCCCGCCACGCCGGTCGCGACGTCGCGAAGGTGCTCGAGTCGGCGATCGCCAACGCCGAGCACAACCACGAGCTTTCCGGTGACGACCTCCACGTCGTCAAGGCATACGTCGACGAGGGTCCGACGCTGAAGCGTTGGCGTCCGCGCGCCAAGGGCCGCGCGACCCAGATCCTCAAGCGCACGAGCCACATCACGGTCGTCGTCAGTGACGTGCCGTCCAAGGAACTTTCGAAGCGAAAGGCGGCTGCCTGACATGGGTCAGAAAGTCCACCCAGAGTCGATGCGCGTCGGCTACATCCACGACTGGAAGTCGAACTGGTTCAACGAGAAGCAGTTCTCCGAGTACCTGATCGAGGACGTCCGCATCCGTGACCACATCTTCGGCCGCCTGGCCCACGCCGGTATCTCGAAGGTGACGATCAAGAAGAACGCCAACGAGGTCACCGTGAACATTCACACGGCGCGCCCCGGCATCGTGATCGGCAAGTCCGGCAGCGAAGTCGACGCCCTGCGCCGTGACCTGCACAAGCTCACCGACAAGTCGGTGAAGGTGAACATCCTCGAGGTCAAGCGCCCCGAGCTCGACGCGATGCTCGTCGCCCAGTCGGTGGCCGAGCAGCTCGAGAACCGCGTCGCCTTCCGCCGCGCGATGAAGCGTGCTCTGACCAGCGCGATGCGCTCCGGCGCCAAGGGCGTCAAGATCCAGGTCTCCGGCCGTCTCGGCGGCGCCGACATGTCGCGCACCGAGGCTTACCACGACGGTCGCGTGCCGCTGCACACGATCCGCGCCGACATCGACTACGGCTTCTGGGAGGCCCGCACGACGTTCGGTCCGATCGGCGTCAAGTGCTGGATCAACAAGGGCGAGATCATGCCCAAGGGCTTCGAGTCCGACCTCACCGAGATCGACGCTCCGGCTCCGGCCGGCGACCGCGACGACCGCAGGCGCGGAGGCCGCGACGGCCGCCGTGACGGCCGCGGTGGTCGTGGAGGCCCCGGCGGCGGACGCGGTCGCGGTGGCGGCCCCGGCGGCGGACGCGGTCCCGGCCGTGGCGGCCAGGGCGGCGGTCCGCGTGGTGGCGGACGTCCGCAGCAGTCGGCTCCGCAGGCTCCGCCGGCAGCCCCCGAGACTCCGGCGGCCGACGCCGGTGCAGGCGAGGTGAAGGCAGATGCTTAGCCCGAAGCGCACCAAGTACCGCAAGCACCACCGCGGTCGCATGGCCGGCAACTCGCGTGGCGGCACGTCCGTCAACTTCGGCGAGTACGGCCTCAAGACGACCGAGCGCGGCTGGCTCACCAACCGTCAGATCGAGGCAGCTCGTATCGCGATGACTCGCCACATCAAGCGTGGTGGAAAGGTCTGGATCACCGTTTTCCCGGACAAGCCCGTCACGAAGAAGCCGGCCGAGACCCGCATGGGTTCCGGTAAGGGTTCGCCGGACGGTTGGGTCGCGGTCGTCAAGCCCGGTCGCGTGATGTTCGAGATGTCTGGCGTCAGCGAAGAGCTCGCTCGTGAGGCGATGATGCTGGCCGGCGCGAAGCTTCCGGTCAAGACCAAGTTCGTGGTCCGCGAAGGAATGGAGCACTGACGATGGCGAAGATTTCGACCAAGGACATCGCGGAGATGAAGGACGACCAGCTCGTCCACTACATCAAGGACTCCCGCGAAGAGCTTTTCAACCTCCGCTTCCGTCACGCGACGGGTGAGCTGGAGAACACCTCCGCAATCAAGGAGGCGAAGAAGGCGCTGGCACGCGGCCTGACCGTGGCCAACCAGCGCAAGATCGACGTAAAGAGTGAGATTCAGCGTGGCTGACGAAGAAAACAAGACTCCAGAAGAAACAGTCGACGAGGCTGTCGAGAACGCCGCCGAGGACTCTTCGTCCTCGCAGGCTGCGGGCGAAGAGCCCTCGACGGCTGCTGTCGACGCCGATGGTGCTCCCTCCGTTGAAGAGACGGAACCGGAGGAGAAGCTCTCTCCCAAGGAGAGCCGCAAGCGCACGAAGTCGCGCAGGAACCGTCCTGCCCGCTACAAGGGCGCGACCCTCGAGGAGCGCCGCGCTGAGCGCGACGTGATCCGCGGCAAGAAGGCCGTCCAGCGTCGTGCCCACCGCGCCAAGGTGCGCGAGGCGCACAAGGCCGCCGGTCCGCGCGAGGGCACTCCGAAAACCGTCAAGGAGCCGGGCCGCAAGAAGGTCCAGCAGGGCACGGTTGTCTCGAGCAAGACCGACAAGACGATCACCGTCGAGATCCAGGTCCAGGAAGCGCACCGCATCTACAAGAAGGTCGTGCGCCACTCCAAGAAGCTGACCGCACACGACGAGCGCAACGACGCCAACGAGGGCGACACCGTGCGCGTGATCGAGTCCCGTCCGCTTTCGAAGACCAAGCGTTGGCGCCTGGTCGAAGTTGTGGAGCGTGCCCGATGATTCAGAACGAATCCCGACTGAAAGTCGCCGACAACACCGGCGCCCGTGAGATCCTCTGCATCCGCGTCCGCGGGGGCAGCCGCCGCCGCTACGCCGGTGTCGGTGACACGATCACCGCCACGGTCAAGCAGGCCGCGCCGAACGGCTCCGTGAAGAAGGGCGAGGTCGTCACGGCCGTCGTCGTTCGCACGAAGAAGGAGTTCGGTCGCGAGGACGGCACGTACATCGCCTTCGACGAGAACGCCGCCGTGATCATCGACCAGCAGAACAACCCGCGCGGCACCCGCATCTTCGGCCCCGTCGCGCGCGAGCTGCGCGAGCGCAACTTCATGAAGATCATCTCGCTCGCCCCGGAGGTGCTCTAGTCATGGCCCGCAAGCTCAAGAGCTACCAGCGCAACGCCGGCAGCAAGAAGATCCGCCGCGGCGACCGCGTCGTGGTCCTCGCCGGCAAGGACAAGGGTCACGTGGGTGAGGTCATCCGCGTCGACCACGAGAAGAACAAGGTCTTCGTCGAAGGCGCGATGATCCAGAAGGTCACCAACCGCGTCGCCCAGATGCGCCGTGCCAACGACGGCAGCTCGCAGCAGGGCGGTATCATCGAGCGCGAGGGTCCGATTCACGTTTCCAACGTCGCCCTCGTCGACCCGAAGGACAACAAGGCCACCCGCGTCAGGGTTGTCCGCGAAGACGGAATCCGCTCCCGCCGTTCGGCCCGCACCGGGTCGAAGCTGGACTAGGCCGCAGTAGGCACGATTACTTATGCACGCAGACGAAAACAACATCGAGAACGCCGCGCCGGCCAAGGCCGCGCCGCCGGCACGCCTCAAGGTCAAGTACTTCGAGGAGATCCGTCCTGCCCTCAAGGAGCAGCTCGGCCTCGACAACATCATGCAGGTCCCGCGGATCGAGAAGATCACCCTGAACATGGGCGTCGGCGAGGCCAAGCAGGACAAGAAGCTGCTCGAGCAGGCGCAGCTGCAGCTGGCTCAGATCGCCGGCCAGCAGCCGAGCGTCCGCCGCGCCCGCAAGTCGATCGCGACCTACAAGCTGCGCGACGGCATGCCGGTCGGTGTCGCCGTGACGCTGCGCGATGCCCGCATGTACGAGTTCCTCGACCGCCTGATCTCAATCGCCGTTCCGCGTATCCGTGACTTCCGCGGCCTCAACCCGAAGTCGTTCGACGGCCGCGGCAACTACGCGATGGGCGTGCGCGAGCAGATCATCTTCCCGGAGATCGACTACGACGAGATCGACCAGACTCGTGGTCTCGACGTGATCATCACCACCTCGGCGGCCACCGACGAGCAGGCCAAGGCTCTGCTCGACGCGTTCGGCTTCCCCTTCCGCAAGATCGAGCAGTCACAGCCCGAGGCCGTGGCCGCCTAACAAGGACTTTTCAACAAGCAATGGCAAAGACATCACTCAAGGTCAAGCAGTCCCGCCCGCAGAAGTACTCCACCCGCGAGTACACGCGTTGCAACAAGTGCGGCCGTCCGCGCTCGGTGTACCGCAAGTTCGGCATCTGCCGTATCTGCCTGCGTGAGCTGGCGCACCAGGGCTACATCCCCGGCATGACCAAGAGCAGCTGGTAATCAAATGAACTCGAACGACCCGATCGCAGACTTCCTCACGCGCATCCGCAATGCGCTGCTCGTCGGCCACGACGAGATCTCCCTGCCCTCGTCGAAGACGAAGGTCGAGATCGCCCGTGTGCTCAAGGAGCAGGGCTACATCCAGGAGTACGCCACCGCCGACGCCTCGGACTTCCCGGGCGAGGCCCTGACCGTGCGCCTGCGCTACGACGACGACCGCCGTCCGGTGCTGACCGGCCTCAAGCGCATCAGCAAGCCCGGCCGCCGCGTGTTCGTCGCCAAACAGGACATTCCGCGCGTGCTTGGCGGCATGGGCACCACGATCGTCTCGACCAGCGGTGGCGTGATGACCGGCCACGAGGCCACCAAGAAGGGTCTCGGCGGCGAGATCTGGGCGGAGGTCTGGTAGCCATGAGTCGTATTGGCGTACAGCCGATTCCGATCCCCGAGGGCGTCGCGATCGAACTCGAGAAGGGCGCGGTCACCGTCAAGGGGCCGAAGGGCGAGCTTTCGCAGAGCTTCAACCCCGACATTCTCGTCGAGCAGAACGACGCGACCCTGATCGTCACCCGTCCTTCCGACAGCAAGGAGCACAAGGCCCAGCATGGTCTCGTGCGCGCGCTCGTCGCCAACATGGTCAACAACTGCGCCAATGGCTACAGCAAGGAGCTGGAGATCCAGGGTGTCGGTTACCGCGCGGCGATGAAGGGCAAGAACATCGAGCTTTCAGTGGGCTACTCCCACCCGGTCACGATCGAGCCGCCCGAGGGCGTCACGATCGAGACGCCGCAGCCGACGCAGGTGATCATCTCCGGCGCCGACAAGCAGGCCGTGGGTGAGGTCGCAGCCCGTATCCGTAAGACCCGTCCGCCGGAGCCCTACAAGGGCAAGGGCATTCGTTACAAGGACGAGTACGTCCAGAGGAAGGTCGGCAAGCGAGCATGAGCGCCACCACCACCCGCATCAAGAACGAGCGTCGCACGCGCCGCAAGCGCCGTGTGCGCGCGAAGATTTCCGGCACCGCCGAGCGTCCGCGTATCTCCGTGGTGCGTTCGAACCGCGGTGTCTCCGCCCAGCTCATCGACGACATCGCCGGCAACACAGTCGCGTCGGTCAACTGGACCGAGGCCGACCTGCGCAAGCTGTCGGGCACCGAGCAGGCCACCAAGGCCGGCGAGCTGCTCGCCGAGCGCGCCAAGGCTGCCGGCGTCGAGAGTGCGGTCTTCGACCGCAACGGTTTCCTGTACCACGGACGCGTCAAGGCGTTCGCCGAAGGCGTCCGCGAGGGCGGACTGACTGTCTAGAAGGATTTCATGGCTGTAAAGCACCGCATCACCAACGTTTCATCCGACGGCCTGGACCTCCAGGAGCGCGTCGTCGACATCAACCGCGTGGCCAAGGTGGTCAAGGGTG
>CAYVWQ010000002.1:0-203882 GCA_964455545.1 uncultured Thermoleophilaceae bacterium
GCAGCACGGCGAGCGTCGCCCAGCCGGCGTTGGCGATCCACGTCTCGGGCTGCTTCCAGCTGCGCCGCAGCAGGTACGCCACCACCGCGACGAGCGCCAGCACGAGGACTCCGCGCACGACGTCGGTCGCGTCGGCGCGGTCGATCGATCCGGAGACCTGCGTCAGACCGTCGACGATTTTGTGCGGGACGGAGAAGCGGCTGGAGCGGTCCTGGTTGCTCGACAAGAGGTTCAGCGAGTTGACTGCGTCGCCGCCGAACCCGATCAGCGCCAGCGCGAGCGTGAAGACGCCGCCGGCGACCATCGCTCCGAGCACCTTGGTCTTTGAGCGGGCGGCGGCGAGCATGAACGGCAGCGGTATGGCGGCCGACGCCTTCACTCCGATCGCGAGCGTCGAGATGAATCCGCCGACCGGCTCGCGCGAGCCGTCGGCCCGGGCGAACCAGACGGCGATGCCCGCGAACACGATCAGCATCGTCAGCGCCTCGTTGTGTGCCCCGCCGACGACGTGAACGAGCGTCGCCGGCGAAAGGCCGAGGATCGCGATCGCTCGCGCGTCGTCGGCGCCGACCTTGAGCGCGATCCGCCGCACCAACTCGAGCAGCCCGAGAACCGACGCTGCGGCTACGACCTTGAGGATCCAGAAAGCGGCCGGCACGCCGATCGCGCCGAGCGGCAGGGACACGATCGTGAACAGCGGTCCGTAGACGTCGGTGGCGTCCTTTGACCCGGCGTAGCCGAACACGGGGTCGCCGGGGATGTCGAACGGACGGTACGCGTACGGGTTCAGATCGTGGACGTGGTCGAGTCGCGCGTAGGCGATGTAGCTGAAGACGTCCTGCGACAGCAGTGGTGGCGCAAGCATGAACACCGCGATCAACGCGGCGGCAACGCCGAACAGCCAGCGCGCTCCGATCGAAGGCGCGAGCCATATGACGACCGCCCAGAGCGCCGCGGCCGTCATCAGCGCGACGTAATAGATCGGCCCGGCATCCGCGCCGGCGAGCGATTCGGCTCCGGCGAATCGGAAGACTCCGAGCAGCCAGTCGGGCGACCCACCGGCCGTCGCAAGCACGATTTTCGAGTCGGCGACCGCTGGAGCGACCGCGAGCCAGATTGAAATCAGTGAGAGAGCGGCGAGCGCGGCCCGCGCGGCCCAGACCCGCCGACCAGCGTCAGGAGTCACTCGCCGGGTGCAGCCCCGCCGTCGGGGTCCTGGGTGTTCCCGTCCTGGGTGTTTCCACCACCACCGCCGCCATTGCCGCCGCCGTTGTTGTTTCCACCGCCACCACCGCCGCCGGTGTCCTTCTTCTTGCCCTCGGTGTAGTCCTTCTTGTCGGTCGCGGAGTCTTCACCCTCGGCCTTGCCCTGAGCGGCGTACTTGCCGTTGAACGGCTTCGAGACGAACGGCGTCTTCGGCTGCGGGAAGTCCTTGCAGCGGTCGCCGATCGCGGCGACCATGAACTTGGTCCAGATGTCGGTCGGCAGCGTTCCGCCGGCCACCGAGCCGACGCCTTCGACGTTGTACATCGAGCGCTGCGCCTCGGGGTAGCCCATCCACACGGCCGTCGCCAGCGTCGGCGTGTAGCCGACGAGCCAGGCGTCGCGGTGGCTGTCGGTGGTGCCGGTCTTGGCGGCCGCCGGGCAGGTGAAGCCTCCGCCGCGCACGCCCGTGGCGGTGCCGCCATCGACGTTCTGTTCGAGGATCTTCGTCGCCTCGTAGGTCTCGCCGTCGGTGAAGACGCGCTTGCGGTGTGGTTTGAAGACCTGGTCCTCGGACTTGTCCGGGAAGTCGACGCGCTTGATCACGCGCTGCGTGGTGCGCATGCCGCCGGAGGCGAGCGTCGCGTACGCCTGGCTCATCTCGAGCGGCGAGACGCCGTTCTCGAGGCCGCCGAGGCCCTCGGCCGGGTAGCCGTTGAGCTTCGAGCGGATGCCCATCATCCGCGCCGTCTCCTTGACGTTCTCCGGGCCGACGTCCATGTCGAGCTGGATGTAGACCGCGTTGTCGGACGCGAGCGTCGCGCGCACGAGGTTCATGTTGCCGCCGTAGGAGTTGCTGTAGGTCTTGACCTTGATCGGTCCCCACGGGCTGCTGGCGATGTCGATCGGGTGCGAGTTGTAGGTCGTCGAGTTCGGGTCGATGCCCTGGCGCAGCGCGGTCATCAGCACCATCGTCTTGAACGACGAGCCGGGCTGGCGCGAACCCTGAGCTGCGAGGTTGAACTGACTCGAGCCGTAGCCGCCGCTGCTCGCCATCGCGCGGACGAAACCGGTGCGCGGGTCGGTCGCCACGATCGCGCTTGACGGGTCACCCGGCGTGGGGAGCGTCGAACTGATCGCATTGCGAGCGGCCTTCTGCAGGCGCGGGTCGATCGTCGTGTAGACCTTCATGCCACCGCGGCGAACCTGGTTGGCGCCGTACTCCTTGATCAGTTGCTCCTTGACGTAGTCGAAGAAGTACGGCTCGCGGATCCGCGTGTAGCGCGTACCGCGGTGAAGGTTGATCGGCTGCGCGATCGCCTCGTCGGCCTCGGCCTGGCTGACGTAGCCGAGCTCGGCCATCTTGCCGAGCACCTCGTTGCGGCGGGTCAGCGCCGCCTGCGGGTTCATGTACGGGTTGTACTCGGAGGGTGCCTGCGGCAGGCCGGCGAGCATCGCGCACTCGTCGAGCGAGAGGTCGCGCGCGCTCTTGGCGAAGAAGGTCTGCGCCGCGGCCTGCATGCCCATCGCCGACGTTCCGTTGACGGTGCCGTACGGCGCGGTGTTGAGGTACTGCTTGAGGATCCAGGTCTTGCTGTGCTCGTTCTCGAGCTCGTTGGCGAGGCGCGCTTCCTGGATCTTGCGTTCGAAGTTGCGTTGGTAGTTGCCGGTGTAGAGGTTTCGCACCAGCTGCATCGTGATCGTCGAGCCACCCTGGACGGTCTTGCCGTTCGCGGCGTTGCGCACCGCCGCACGCACGATCGCGGTGTAGTCGACGCCGCTGTGGTGGTAGAAGCGCTCGTCCTCGATCGCGATCGTGGCGTCCTTGCAGTTGTCCGGGATCAGGTTCCAGGCGACCGGCGTGGAGATCTCGTCAGAACGGATGTAACCGAGCAGCGAGCCGTCGTTCGCGTAGACGGATGAGGCGAGCCCACGGTTGACCGGCTTGCCGAGCGGAGGCGCCTCGGCGGCGATCGAGGCGACGTATCCGATCGCCGAGAACCCGGCGATCAGGCCGAGCGTCAGCATGATCGCGCTCGCGATCAGTAACGGGCGATGCGCCTTGCCGCGCCTTTGCCTGCGCTTGCGTCTTTCTCGTGCGGTCATTCGAAGAGGGATTCGGCGGGCGGGGGGTGTGAACCTGCCGATTCAATAGTTCAACACCGCTTGGACGCGGTGGTTTCGGTCCGTCTCAGCCGGCCGTATCCGGAGGATCGAGCATACCCGCGTCGGCCAGAATCGCGACCACCTGTTCGCGTGTCTCGAAGCGTTGAGTCGCCTCGTGCCCCGCTGTGGTGCTGAACGACACCTTCAACTCGTGTCCGTCGACGTTGCAGTCGCCGAGCATCACCGCCGCAGATTCGAGTTTTTCGCGCAGCAGAATGAGCGCCGCCGACGAGCGGTCGGGGCGCACCCAGATCGAGGCGTCCGCATCGACGACGCTGCCGGCGATCGTGTAGTTCTCGATCGAGCTGGTCGCGATCTGCTGGTTCGGGATCGTCAGGCGGTGGCCCGAGGGCAGCCGCACGAACGTGTACGAGAGCGTGATGTCCTCGACGCGCCCACGACTGTCGTTCCATTCGATCACGTCGCCGATCCGGAACGGCTGGACGGTCGCGAGCATCACGCCGGCGACGGCGTTGGCCAGCACCGCCTGTGAGGCGAGTCCGACGGCGACGGCGATCACCGCGCTCGAGGCGAGCAGCGTGTTGCCGAGCGGCTCAAGCACGTTGATCTGCGACAGCGCGATGAACACGCCGATCGCGAGGATCGAGACGACGATCAGCCGCCGCACCAGCCGCAGCCGCGTGACCGCAGACTGCGAGAGCTGCTCTTCGCCCGGCGTCACCTTCGGTGCGCTGCGCACGATCACATGGTCGATCAATTTGGCGATCAAGGCCGCGGCGAGGACGATCAGGATCGCGTTGATCCAATCGGCGTTCTTGTCGATGAATGACTGATCTGCTGCCAGAAGCATCGGTTCGGCCACAATATGCGCCGTGTCCGACGATCTGACCGGTCCGGCCGGCCCAAACTTCCAGCAGTCTCCCGAGCTTCCGGTTGCGGGGACGGTGCCGCCGGGCATCGAACCGACGGCGCCCAAGCCGACGCGCCGCGGCGGGGCCGACAGCTGGCCGTGGTGGTACGCGCTGCTGACGCTGCTCGTCGGCGCGGTCGCCGTGATCATGCTGATCACGCTCGTGTCGGTGTTCTTCTCGCTCGCCGGCGTCAAGAACCTCGACGACGACGCCACCTTCAAGCTCGTCGCGACGTTCACCCAGGACGTCGGCTTCGTGCTCACGGCAGTGTTCGTTGCGCTCCAGAGCGGCAGCGTCCGCGCCAGCGACTTCGGCCTCGTGCGTGCTCCGTTCTGGCGCAGTGTTCGACTGGTCGCGATCGTCGGCTTCGGCTATTTGGTGATGCTCGGCATCTACAACGTGCTGGTCAATCTGCCGTCAGACGAGCTCACTCCGACCGAGCTCGGAGCCAATCAGGGCACGGCGGCGATGCTCGGTTTTGCCGTACTGGTTGCGGTTGTCGCGCCGTTCGCGGAGGAGCTGCTCTTTCGCGGCGTGATCTACCGCGCGCTCAGCAACGGCATCGGCGTATGGGGCGGCGCGATCGTCAGCGGCCTGCTGTTCGGTGCGATTCACATCAGCGAGACCACGACCGGCCGCCTGCTCCAGGTCGGCGCGCTCGCGGTATTCGGAATCCTGCTGGCGCTGCTCTACCACTGGAGCGGAACGCTCTGGGCGCCGATCGCACTGCACGCCACGAACAACTCGCTCGCGGTCTACGCCTACGCCCACGACCAGAACTCCGACGTCGGCATGATTGCGGCCCCGGTGATCTGGCTCCTGATGATGGCCGCCTGCACGATGATCCCGCGGTTGACGACCGCCCCGACGGAATATGCTGTAGGTGATCATGAGCGCACCACTTGAGAGGCACGGACGCCGCGCGTCGGTCACCGTTGCCGCAGCAACCGTCCTCGCAGTTCTCGCACTGCTCGCCCCGGCGGCGATCGCCGATCCAACCGGAGCGACCGGCTCGACCGACGTGACCGGACCGGTCGCCACTGTCGCGAAGACCAAGAAGAAGTCTTCCGGCAAGCAGCCGGCCTTCAAGATCACCGCCGAAGGGGCTTACCGCTACCACGGCACCGGCTACGTGCTGCCGCGCAAGAAGCTCGTGATCCGCGGCACCGTCAAGGCCGACCTCGTGGGCCAGGACGTCACGCTCGTCGTGTCGAAGCACGGCAACGTCGTGAAGAAGTTCACGCTGCGCGCAGAAGACGCGAAGAACGGCCGCTCCGAGATTCACGCCCGCTGGCGCCCTGGCAAGAAGGGCAAGTACCAGGTCACCGTCGATCTTTCAAATGCGCAGAAGGCGATCGCTGACCCCGGCCACACCGCCAAGATCACCGTCGTGCGCGGCAACATCGGCCGCGGTGACCGCGGCGTCGCGGTCCGCGTCTACCAGTGGGAGCTCGCAAAGCTGCACTACGTCACCTCGCGCAGCGGCCGCTTCGACGACGCCACCGGCCGCGCTTCGATGGCCTTCCGCAAGGTCAACTCGATGTCGCGCATCTTCACCGCCGGCAGCGCGGTCACGCGCAAGCTCGCCTCCGGCGCCGGACGCACCTTCCACCTGCGCTACCCGGGCGCCGGCCGTCACATCGAGGTCGACATCTCGAAGCAGGTGATGGCGATGGCCAGCGGCGGCAAGGTCACCCGTGTCTACCACGTCTCGACCGGCGCGCCCGGCACCCCGACCATTCGCGGCACTTACCGCGTGTACCGCAAGGACTGGGGCACGAACGAGAAGGGCATGGTCAACAGCAGTTACTTCATCCGCGGTTACGCGATCCACGGCTACGCCGACGTGCCGCCGTACAACGCCAGTCACGGCTGCGTTCGCGTGCCGGTCCCGAACGCCGGCGGGATCTACCGCTGGATCCGCTTCGGGACAAGAATCGACACGTACTACTAGGCCGGCCCGCCGCTACTGGCGGTAGGTGATCGTGTACTCGCTCTGGCCCTGAGCGCCACTGTCGCGATTGCGGTTGCCGACGCTCGACTTCTCGATGTAGGAGGCGAGCAGCTGGCCGCCGAGGCCGAACACGAGCAGTCCGAAGATCAGCGCCATCGTGCGCATCGCCCACTCGTTGGACTTGCCGAGGGTGTTGCCGATCGACTCTCCGGGTGAGGTGATCGCGTCGTTGACCTGGTCGATCTTGAGCCGCGCCTTCGAAGTCTCCGGGCCGGTCATGCGGCCGTGCTGGTCACGGGTGACGGCTACGGCCGCGCCGTTGGCGGCGACGCTCGTCTGGTTCTTCGACGCGGTTCCGAGCTCGTCGTACATGAACAGGCCGTAGCTGACGATCACGAGGACGGTGAGCAACGTGGAGATGATTCGGATCAGACCCGCAGCGTTCATCGCGCGAAGCCCTGCTTTCTCTGTGCGCCGGTTGCGGATCTCGGCTGGTTTTGATGCCGGGGGGACCCTCGCGAAGGGAGCCGGCGGGGTCTGCATCGGACCCTGAATCGAGATTCGGCAGCGATTCGCAACCACTTGAGTCAAATGAGGCGAAAACCCCAAATCGCATGTCCAGTCGCGAATGCGCAAAATTCCCGTGACGAAGGGGTCTACGATGCCTTTTCGTGCCTGACGCGAGGGACACTTTGGTAGCTGAACTGCGCGAACACGCGCTTGTGATCGGCGAGGTCGTGCTGACCAGCGGCAAGACCGCGCAGTACTACGTGGACGCCAAGCGCGCGATCCTGCAGAACCCCGGATTCATGGCGCTCGGACAGCTCGTCGCCGAATTCGCCGACGAGGTCGGTGCCACCGCGATCGGCGGCATGACCATGGGCGCGGATCCCGTCGCCTGCGCCGGCCTCGCGGCAGGGAGCGACGCCAAGGCGTTCTTCGTGCGCAAGGAGCGCAAGGAGCACGGACTGCAGCGCTGGGTCGAGGGCCCACTCCTGGAGCCGGGCGAGAAGTGTCTGATCGTCGAGGACGTCGTCACCACCGGCGGTTCGACGCTGAAGGCGATCGAACGCGTTCGCGACGAGGGGTTCGAGATTGTCGGCGTGTGCAGCGTGCTCGACAGATTGGCCGGAGGCGGGGAGGCGATCGAGGCGGCCGCGGGAGCGACTTACCGCGCGTTCACCACTATCGATGATGTCCATCCCGACCGTCCCGACCGATAAACCTTTTGCCTAGAGGACGCTGGGCTACGGATGAGCCGTTTCAAATCGAAAAAAGAGCTGCGCCTGGTCATCGACCAGGTGATCGCGATCGTCGGGGACGACACTGAGATCGGTCCGAAGCTGCGCGAACTCGGCACGCCGATCGAGATCACGTTCAGCGATTTCGACATAACCGTCAACGTGCGCGCCGGCGAGAAGGGCGAGAGCAACCTCGTCTGGGTCTGGTCGAAGCGCGTCAAATGGGAGCCGACCACCCGCATCACCGTCAGCTCCGACACGGCCAACCAGTTCATGCAGGGCAAGCTCCAGGTCGCCAAGGCGCTGGCGCTGCGCAAGGTGAAGGTGAAGGGCTCGCTCACCGCCGGCCTGAAGATTGTCGCCATCTGCAACCCGCTCTTCGCGCACTACCGCGAGCGGGTCGAGAACGACTATCCGCATCTGATGGTCTGAAAACTTCGCCTACTAATCGGTACGATGGGCTCCTCGGCAACTCAGCATCAGGAGTCCCACAAGTGTTTGCGAAGAAACTCGTCCTCGTCCTCGGCCTGACCGCGCTCGGCGCGCTCTTCGCCACCTCGTCCTTCGCGGCCAAGGCAAAGCCCACGTTCTACTGCGACAAGTCGACGAAGCCGCCGTGCATCTACAGCACCGCCACCGTCAACGCGAAGAAGACGAAGATCTCCTCGATCACGATCAAGGGCCCGGACTGCGTGCGCGCCAACGGAACCGTCGTCGAAGACTTCAAGCCGACCTTCCAGAAGCGCAACGTGTCGCTGACCGGCAAGAAGAAGAACAAGTTCAGCTTCAAGGGCCAGGTCACGCTCGAGGACAGCGCACGCAAGGGTCCTTACTCGTTCCCCTACACGCTCAGCGGCACCGTAAAGCACGGCAGTTCGATCACCGGCAAGGCCGTCGTGACGGGAGCGGTCGAGCCGTGCGCGAACATCACCACGGTCAACTTCACGCTGAAGAAGTAGGCGTACCTGCCCGTAGTTAGAGTTGCAGGGCCTGCCCCGATAGCTCAGATGGATAGAGCGCATCTCTCCTAAAGATGAGGCCGCTGGTTCGACTCCAGCTCGGGGCATAGCTGCAACGAGCGTTCAAGCGCGAAATCTTCCAATCGACCATCCCGCGGGGTGCTCGATTGGAAAATCTGGCGCTTTCCTGCCACGTCGACGTCTCGGCGTCTACGCGCTTCGCGCGTACGCGGTCCGGGAATACTGCGTACCTCGCGGTAAGGTGAGGTACCTCGGCAATTTTTCTCAAGGAGGAACGCTCTTGACCTTCCGTCGCATCACACTGATCGCTGCCGCGATCGCCATCGTCGCGATCGCGATCCCAGCCGGGGCCTCGGCCGCCAAGCTGCCCGTCTTTCACATCTACCAGAAGTGCTCGAAGAAGACGGTCTGCCAGTTCTCGGCCGTGACCAACAGCGGCGCTTCGCAGCTCGTCTCGCTCAACGTCTCGCCGAAGTGCAAGAAGAAGAGCTCCTATTTCTCGGCCTACAGCCAGACGCAGATCAAGATCAAGAAGAAGAAGTTCTCCGGCGAGCTCGCCTACAACACGTACAACGCGGGCGACGCAACGACGATCCAGGGCAAGGTCAAGATCAGCGGCGAGGTGACCAAGAAGGACAAGATCAAGCTCACCTACAAGGTCAGCGGCGATCTCGCCTCGGGCTGCAGCAACATCAAGAAGTCGACGGTCACGCTCAAGTACAAGGGCGCCCAGTCGGGCGGCTGAGTCTTCGCTGATCAGCCGGGCGACTCGGCCCGGTGAAGCTCGAGTCCGCGGCGGCCTGCTGGTCCGGCCGCGGACTCGGCGATCAGCGCCCAGACAAGGTCGGAGGCCTCACTGCGGCCTGCGATTCCCAGCGTGCGGTAACACCGCTCGAGGTGTTTCTGGACGGTCCGCTCGCTGATCGACAGTGCCTCCGCGGTCGCCTTGTTCGATCTTCCGCGCGCGGTCATCACGAGCACCTCGGCCTGTCGCCGTGTGAGACCGCGGCCCATCAATTCCGAGAGCGGCCGGCCTCCGACGACATCTCCGCCGCTCTGCCCGAGCAACTGGTCGCGCAGTTCACTGTGCTCGATCGCGTTCGACCAGGCCTGGATCAGGAACGGTCGCGCACGGTCGAAGAAGTCGCGCTCGGCGTCGGTGAAGTCCTTGTCGGACCGGCTGAGCACGACGGCCAGCACGCGGTCCTCGGGCGAGGCAAGCATGAAAGCCATCTGGTATTCGACGCCGATCGGTGCGTAGACGTGCTTGTAGAGATCGAGTGCGCGCAGCTCTTCTGCGGTGATCACGTCAGAGAAGCGGTAAGCCCGGCCGTCACGGGTCTGCAGGTAGCGGTCGAGCAACGGGTTCTGCTGCACGTACTTCGCGAACTCGGCGAACACCTCTCCGGGCAGGTCGGGGCGCACGACCGCGACGACCCGTCCCCCGGCGACAGGTGCGATGTCGTTGATCGAGATGAACTCGGCGGGCACAGCCTCGAGGCACGCATCCATCATGCCGGTGGCCAGCGCGTCCGGGTCGAGCAGTCCTTGGACCGCGGCGATCAGATCGAGGAGCTTTTCGTCGTCCCTGGCGATGAGATGCAGCCTAATTAGTATTTCGTGGATGAAGACCCGACCAGCTTTCATCCTCGCCCTCGCCCTTGGTGCCCTGCTCGTCGCCTCGGCGCCGGCGACTGCCGCCGACTTCCATGAGTACCGCAAGTGCACGGCGAAGAACGTCTGCCCCTACTTCGTCGTCGCCAACGCAAAGGCGACCCGCGTGGTCCGGCTCTGGATCTCGCCGAAGTGCAGCGACGTGCGATCGAGTTTCAGCGGCAATTACAACCAGCCGGTCAAGGTCAAGAAGAAGAAGTTCTCGTTGACCTACAAGTACACGACCTTCGGCGGCGGCGGTGCGACCGGCGAGATGACGGTCAGCGGCAAAGTCGACAAGAAGAAGAACGTGAAGCTGACCTGGCAGATCAAGGGCGCAGTCTCGCCCGGCTGCGACAACCTGCTCGGCAAGCAGAAGGTCACGCTCAAGTACTCGAAGACCAGCAAGAACTGGTAGCGCTTCAGACGAACTCGATGACCAGTCCGACGACGGCGATCACCATCGTCGTCCATACGATCATTCCGGCCGTGAGCTTGCGGTCGAGGCCGTAGTTGTTGGCCAGCAGCAGGTTGTTGACCCCGGTCGGCATCATCGCCTGCAGCACGTAAGCCTTCGGGATCTTCGTGATCCAGAGATCGACCAGCAACAGAAAGACGGGCAGGAAACCGAGCTTGAGCAGGCTTGCGGCGGCGACCGGCTTCGTGAGCCGCGGCGGAAAGCGCAGCTTGTCGACCTCGCTCTCGTGGCGCACGACGATGCCGACGGCGAAAAAGCCGGCCGGCAGGATCGCGTACACGAGGTAGTGCGTGATGTCGCGCGCCCAGTCCGGTGACCAGGAGGCCGGCGCGAGCAGCGCGAGCGCCGCGGTGTAGAGCAGCGGGTTGCGCGTGAAGTAGCTCTTGAAGCGCTCCTTCGGCGTGTCGGCGTGCGTGCCGAAGGCCGCGCCGATCGAGAAGGCGATGAAGATCAGCGAAGGCAGCATCACGACGATGTCGTAGATGATCGCCGTGTCGAGCTGGGCCGAGCCGAGCGCCGCGCTCGAGAAGGCGTAGCCGAGGTATGCGGTGTTGCCCATCACGGCGCTGCACACGAAGGCACCGATCTGGGGGCGCGTCAGCGTCATGCGCCGCGCGATGGCGAAGGCCGTCGCCACGAGCAGCAGGTTGCCGATCCACGCCATCGCCAACGCCTTGCCGATCGTGGCCGTGAACTCGAAGTGCGCAAGGTTGAAGAACAGGACCGGCGGGATGATCACCCACAGCACGAAGTCCATCAGCCGCTTCGCGAACGCCTCTGAGCTGTCGGGGCGGTTGTGCGCGAACAGGGCGCCGAGCGATCCCGAGACCGCCATCGTGATGACGATCCAGATCACTGCGCCAGGTTCTCCTGGGCCAGGCTCTCCGGGGGGAGATTCTCTCTGAGCACCGCTGCGGCGTTTTCGGGCGCGACCGGGTTGATGCCGACGCCGCTGCCGAGCTCGAAGCCGGCCGGCTGGACGATGCGTGGGGCGATCTCGATCCGCCAGGTGAAGTTCTCGGCGTCGGGCGGTGCGGTGCGCAGCCAGAGGTTGAGCGGCGGGCTCGATCCGAACACACCGGCCAGCGCCTTGAGCGCGGCGAAGAGCATCCCGCTGCCGCGGTGGGTGCTCTCGTCGAAGCGGCGCTCCGGCCGACGCGGGACGATCGCCATCCGGTAGGGAGTGCTCGAAGCGAACGGGGCCAGCAGCGCCGCGTCGTCGTCGTATGCGACGAGGCGCTCGCCGCCGCGGATCTCCTCGATCAGCAGGTCTTCGACCAGGCTGCGGCCTTGGGTGTGTTCGAAGTAGGCGCGTGTGCGTTCGCGCTCGCGTGCGACGAGCTGCGGCACGAAAGGCAGCGCCCAGATCTGCGCGTGCGTGTGCGGCAGGGTCGAACCGGCCGCCGCGCCTTCGTTGACGGCGAGGTGCGTGTACGGGGCGTCGGCGTGGGCGGCTGCGCGCATGGCCCAGGCGTCGACGGCCAGGGCCAATTCGTCGCGTGAGAGCTGCTCGAGCGCCGAGACCTGTCGCGGGCTGTTGACGATCACCTCGTGAGCTCCGTTCGCCGCTGCCTTCTGCAGCAGCTCGGGCATCCCGCGCTTGAGTCCGAGCGAGTCGGTCACGTCGCCTTCCGGCGGAGCCGGCGACAGCGCCGGGTACTTGTTGGGCACGACGCGCACACGCCAGCCGGGCGTGTCGGCCGACGATCCGTCAGGGCGATCGGCCCAGATCTCGGGGGGCGTCATCGCCTCGTTGCCTTCCGCGAAGGGGTCGCCCTCCACCTCGACGGGCGACGGCGGGTCGACGGTGAGCAGCCCGTTCGGCCGCTCGGCTCGACCGTCGGCGACCAGCACGCGCAGGCCGTTCAGCGGGTCGATCCGCACCTCCGGCACCGGCGCGCCGCTTTCAGACTGCGTCGACGCCGCGCGGACCGGGCCCGACGTACTTCGCGCTCGGCCTGATCAGGCGCCCGGTGCGCTTCTGCTCGAGGATGTGCGCCGACCAACCGGCCGTGCGGGCGCACGCGAAGAGCGGGGTGAAGAGATCCGGCGGCACCTCGGCGAAGTCGAGCACGACGGCCGACCAGAACTCGACGTTGGTCGCGAGCACGCGGTCGGGTTTGCGCGCGTGCAACTCGGCGAGTGCAGCCTCTTCAAGCGCCTCGGCGACGTGGTAGCGCGGCGCGTCGAGTTCTTTGGCGGTGCGGCGCAGCACGCGGGCGCGCGGGTCCTCTGCGCGGTAGACGCGGTGACCGAAGCCCATCAGGCGCTGGCCGGAGTCGAGTGCGTCCTTCACCCACTTGTCGGCGTCGCCGGCGCGTGCGACCGAATCGAGCATGTCGAGCACGCGCGACGGTGCGCCTCCGTGCAACGGACCGGACAGGGCGCCGACTGCGCCGGAGAGTGCGGCCGCGACGTCGGCGCCGGTCGAAGTGATCACGCGGGCCGTGAAAGTGGATGCGTTCATGCCGTGCTCGGCCGCCGAGATCCAATAGGCATCGATCGCCTTGACGTGCCCGGGGTCGGCCTCGCCGCGCCAGCGAGTCAGAAATCGCTCGGAGATCGACTCGCACTGATCGATCGCTTCTTGCGGCACCGGCGGCTTGCCGATCCCGCGCGCCGACTGCGCGACGTGGCTGAGCGCCATAACGCTGCTGCGCGCGAGGTCGTCGCGCACCTGTGCCGGTTCGATGTCGAGCGTTTCCTGAAAGCCCCATTCCTGGCCGAGCATGGCCAGCGACGCCTGCAGGTCGACGCGCGCGTTGCCTGTGCGGACGGTCAGCGGATGCTGCTCGGCCGGGGGCAGACCGGGCTCAAAAGTGCCGTCGACGAGCAGGCCCCAGACCTGCTCGAACGGCACGCTGCCGACGAGGTCCTCGATGTCGACGCCGCGGTAGCGGAGCGCTCCGCCCTCACGGTCGGGCTCTGCGATCTCCGAGGCGAAGGCGACGACGCCTTCGAGTCCGTCCTGGACTTCTGGATGGTCACTCGGATTGAAGGGAGGGGGATTCATCGACGGCGAAAATATGGCAGATCAGGTGCCGGGTTCGGTCGGAATCGGGCCGGCGTAGCGCTCGATCAGATCCTCCAGTTCGGCGGCGCTGGTGATCTGCCCGGCCTCGGTGTGAGTCAGCCGTCCTTCGGCGTCGTAGAAGTTCGTCACCGGCGGCGATCCCGGCGGCGGGAAGGCCTTGGAGATCTTCGTGTCGGGATCGCTGTAGCTCGGGTATGGCATCGGGTGTTCGGCCAGGAACGCCTTCGCGCCGTCCTTCGCGTCGAACACGTCGACGCCGAGAAAGGCGACGCGATTGCCGAGCTTCTTCGCCGTCTGTTGGAAGGCCGGCGACTCGGCGACGCAGGGGTGGCACCAGGACGCCCACTTGTTCGCGACGACCGGCAGGCCTTTGAGTTCCTTCAACCGGGCGTTGAAGGCCGCTTCCTCGCCAGGCAGCAGCTCGCCGGCCTGATCGACGAGCTTGACCAGCCGCGGGTCGGCGCCCTTCATGTCGGGGGTGACGTCGGCGAGCGACAACGCCGGAGTCTGTTGCGCGTCTTCGCAGCCCGAGAGCAACAGCGCGGCGAGCGCAAGCATCAACACAAAGGCCAGGCGGCGTTCCATCCGGTGTATAATGACCGCTGTTACTTCGCCTTTTCGGAATTGACTCTCCGACAGGCACCGGTTCTTTTCTCGCGCTCGAGACTTTCCTTTTTGCCAGACGCGCAACCCGCTCGCACGGGGGTTCGGTTTCCACGAATGGACGCGTCGTCACAAATGGCTTATCTGTCTCGTCCGGCGAAGAACCATTCGTTCTATGACCCAGAAACTAAGCGCCCCCAAGGCTGACCAGCTGAAGCAGGTCGAGGAGTTCATCCGCGAACCGCTCGTCCTCAACGGCGACGACCCGCAGGTCGCGCTGGCCCCCGGCACGATCCGCCGCCGCGCCTTCGACGACGCGCTGGCCGAGATCGAGCAGGGGCGTGACGAGGTCTCCCGCGACTGGGCGCGTAAGTACGCGCTGGCGCTCGGACTCGAGCGCGCGATCTCCGATCCAGAGCCGAAGCTGATCGACGGCACGATCCTCAACGCGCACCAGGTCGACGTGCTCTCCGGGACGCTCGCCGCCCTGATGAGCGACGAAGAGACTTTGCACGGCGGCCCGTACGCCGAGGGCGGCGAAGAGTTCGACGAGGAAGACTTCGAAGACGACTTCGCAGAGGACTCGGCAGAGGAGGACTCCGACGACGAGTCCGATGACGACGACATCGACTGGGACGTCTTCTCCGACGACGACGAGAAGGAAGACACTTCCGAGTTCATCCTCACCGGCGAGCACAAGGTCGGCAGCCACGTCTCGTCTGACGCCGCCGCCTACGACGACGAAGAGCAGCTCCCCGAACAGCCCGAGGATCCCTACGCCTCACGCCGTTTCTGGTTTGAGCACGCGACCGGTGCCGGTAAGTCGGTGGCGGCGCTCGGCTTCGTCGAGGCCTGCCGCACGGGCGGCGTCCTGATCCTCACGCACCGCCGCAACCTCGTCGACCAGTTCATCGGCGAGCTCGTCGACCGCGGCTACAAGAACCGTCTCTCGCCGCCGCTGCTCGGCACCGACGGTCACATGAACGGCCCGGTCACGGTCGAGACCTACCAGTGGTACGTACGCCACGCCGGCAACATCTCTGACGCCTACACGATCGTCATCTGCGACGAGGCCCACACGGCGCTCGGCGAGAAGACCTCGGCGGCGATCCGCAAGTGGAAGGAGCCGTACTTCATCGGCATGACCGCCACCGGCGCGCTGATCGCGCGACACGTGACGGATCTCTTCCCGACGCAGACCTCTCGTTTCGACCTGGCCCAGGCCGCACGCCGCGGCGTGATCGCGCCGCTTCGCTGCGTGCGCATCCCTCCGGGGCCGGGCGTACGCACGATCGCCAACGTGCCCCTGCGCCGCGGCGAGGTCGACCAGGACTTCGACCAGGAAGAGCTGGCAGCGCTGCTCGACCAGGCGCCATTCAACCTCGCGATCGCGGATCTGTATCGCGCGCGCTTCAAGGACATGCCGGGCGTGGTCTACGCCGCCGGCGTCAAGCACGCCTACAACGTCGCCGAGGCCTTCCGCGAGCTCGGCATCAAGGCCAAGGCCGTCTCCGGCGAGACGCCCAAGCGCGAGCTGGCCGAGACCCTCGCTGCCTACGAGCGCGGCGAAGTCGACGTGCTCGTCAACGCCCAGCTGCTGGCCGAGGGCTGGAACTCGCCGCGCGCCACGGTCTGCATGCACCTGGCACCGACAGCTTCGAAGCGCATCTACCAGCAGCGCGTCGGCCGCGTGACGCGTCGTCACCCGGGCAAGGAAGCCGGCATCGTCGTCGACTTCGTCCACCCGGCGACCACGCACGACGACCCCGTCGTAACCCTGCACTCGCTGCTCGCCCGCGACGTCTACCGCGGCGGCGCGATCGTCGTCGGTCCGGTTCGTCGTGGCCGCGGCCGTCGCCTGCGTGTCGAGCGCCGCGTGCTTCCTGTCACTCCCGACCCCGAGCGGCGCGCACAGATCTTCGAGCGTGAGCTCTGGCGCATATCGGTCAGCAACCTCGACTGGGGCGAGCAGGGCGTGTGGGCGAAGCTGGCCGGCGCGAAGGCCAACGCCAACAACTGGCGCCGCGCCCGCGCGATGATCCAGCACGACCGCACCGGCGAACTGCGCCGCGAACTCTTCCTCACCGCGCTCGAGCGCAACAAGCACCGCGCGGTTCGGCTGCGGGCCTTGCAGGACCTCGCGAACTCAAAGGACCCGGACGCCTACGACCACGCGATCGAGATCATCGGCGGCTGGCAGAAGGACGAGCGCCGCGAGGCGACCAAGCTGATGCTCAAGGCGATCGCCGACAAGAACGTCGGCTCGCGCGAGCAGTCGCAGGCCTGGATCTGGGCGCTGGCCGGCTACACGCGCGAGCTGCACGAGCAGTACGCGGTGCAGCGTTGGCCCGAGACCAAGCGCCTGCTTGGGCTGCTCGTCAACTCTTCCGGCCCGGCCCACGGCCGCAACGCCCGCCGCATCGTCCAGGAGACACGCAAACAGGACTTGCGCCTCGCCGCGTCGATCCTCGCGGCCGCTGTCGCGCACTCACCCGAGGCCGAAGAGGCACTGCGTGGTGGCCGCAACAGGTTGGCGAGGAAGCCCGCCGCGCTCGCCCGCGAGCTCGGCCGCAACTTCCCGAAGGCGCGCGGCCGCAAGGGCCGCCGCCGCAAGGACGAGCAGCGCAAGGGCAAGAAGCGTCAGAAGGGCAACGCCGAATCGCAGCCGAACGAGAACGTCGAGGCAGTCGCGACCGAGGCGACCGAGTCTGCGCCGAAGAAGGACCAGAACGGCAACGGTCAGAACGGCGGAGGCAACGGCCAGAAGAAGAAGCGCCGCCGCAGAAAGCCACGCGCCGAATCCGGCGAGAACGGCAATGGCGCTGGTGAGGCCAACGGCAAGGCTAAGCAGGACGAAAAGTCCGGCGACGACGCCAAGGTGCCGGTGCTCGGCAGCTTCGAAGAACTGACTCGCGGCGAGTAGCCGTCAGCCCAGCCGCAGGTGGACCTCGCCGGCGCCAAGCGTCGACTCGGTTCCGTCGGAGTGTTCGACAAGCAGATTGCCTTCGTCGTCGATGCCGTTTGCGACTCCCTCGCCGTCGGCCCACGAGATCTCGCGTCCCCTCAGAGCATCGCGGGCGCGCCAGGCCTCGAGCAGCTCGTCCTGCGGAGCGTCGATCCAGTAGCCCAGTCGGCCGAGCAGCGGCCGGAGCGCGTCGACGCCCGGGTCGAGCGAGAGGGTCGTCGCAGTCTCGCGCAGCTCTTCCGGCATGTCCTCAAGCCGCACCCGCGTGTTCAGGCCGATGCCGATCACGACCCATGACTTCTCAGGGTCCGGGTCTGGCCGCGCCTCGACGAGGATCCCGCTGACCTTGCGGCCGCCGATCCAGACGTCGTTTGGCCACTTGATCGCCGCTTCGACGTCGGCGAGCTCCTCGCAGACCTCCGCGACGGCGAGCGCCGCCGCCAGCGGGGCGAAGCGATGTCGCGCTACGGCCGGGCGCAGGATCACGCTGAAGAGAAGCGCCGTGCCGGGCGGCGCGACCCAGCTGCGGCCCTGCCTGCCGCGGCCGGCCGTCTGTTCGTCGGCGGTGATGGTCGTTCCGTGAGCGGCACCTTCCATCGCCTTCTCTTTCGCGTAGGCGTTGGTGGAGTCGATCACGCTCAGATGGATGTGCGGCTCGCCGAGCTCGCTCACGCGCCGGTCACCTGCACGATCATTCCGGGCTCCAGACCGAGCTCACCGGCGGCATGACCGCCACTGACCGCCAACGAGAGCGAGCGGCTCGAATCGACGAGCAGAACCAACTCGCCGGCCGCGACATCGCTGTAGGTATTCACGTACTCGGCGCGGTGCACCGCGCCGTCGGCCTTGATCTCAACCGCGCCGCCCGGCTCGAATCCGGCGAGATCGTCGGTGGTGGCCGCGAGCCGTGCGTTGCCGTAACCGTCGACGGCGAGCACGGCAGTCGTCAGCGCACCGTCGACCATTGCCGTCTCGGGATGATCGAGCTTCGCCAGGTCGTCGTGGTCGATCGCGACTCCTGACTCGACCAGCGGCGCGCCGGCCGCGACCTTTGCCGCCACGGGGCTGAACACATCGCGGCCGTGGAAGGTGTTTGAGACCGGCTCGAGCCGCCACTCGGAGTTGCCGATGTCGAACGCCGCCTTTGCGCCGCCGGAGGCCTCGAGCGCCGGCGACAGCAATCCGTTGTCCGGCCCGACAAAGACCAGTCCGTTCTCGGCCTCGACGGCGATTGCGCGCCGGTCGGATCCGACGCCGGGGTCGACAACAGCGACCAGCACCGTGTCTTCCGGGAGGTAGGCGACCGCGTCGGTCAGTGCCACGGAACCGGCGCGTACGTCCTGCCTGGCGATGCCGTGCGTCAGGTCAATGATCGGGATCGACGGATCCTCGCTCAAGATCACGGCGTGGCAGATCCCGACGAACGGGTCGTGGAGGCCGAAGTCGGTAAGCAGTGCGACGGGACGAAGATCCATCGCCGAAACGCTACCGACCGCCTATGCCGGCGCGTCTGCACGCCTCCCCCCGGCGTTACACATGGCTGCGGGCCACTTCTTCCGACTGACCACCCCTCGGGATGGTCAGTCGGCAACTATCGGCCTCTGGCAAGCGGGTGCGAACTTGCCGCAGGCGATCAGGCGATCAGGCGAGCTTCAGCAGCGCGGCGAGCAACCCGTCGATGTCGTGCTGCTCCGCCTCGGCCGTCGGCTCGACGTCGTACTCGCGCAGCGCCTCGGAGGTGGTCGGGCCGATCGACACGAGCGCGCAGCCGGCCAGCGGGTCGGGTCCGCCGATCGCCGTCATCAGCGAATGCACGGCCGAGCCACTGGCGAAGGTGACGAACTCGGCGTCGGCGACGGCCATGCGCTGTGCCTCGGAGAGTTCCTCGATCACCGTGTCGTAGAAGAAGACCTGGTGCACCTCGGCGCCGGCCGCGGCCAGGCCCTCCGGCAACACTTGGCGCGCGTTCGATGCGAGCGGCAGCAGTACGCGCTTGCCGCAGAGCAGATCCTCGCTCAGCACGTCGAGCAGTCCCTCGGCCGTCTGGCGGGCCGGGATGTACTCCGCGAGAATTCCGTGAGCGGCGAGCGCCTCGCGCGTCGCCCCGCCGACCACGCCGAACTCGATGCCGTGCAGCGCCCGCGCGTCCTTGCCGGCCGCGGCGAGGTTGTTGAAGAAGCTCTCGACTCCGGCTGCGCTCGTGAAGGCGATCAGGTCGAAGCTCTCGACCTCGGCGATCGCCGCCTCGACGGCCGCATCCTTGCGCTCGCGCGTACTGATCGCCGGCGCCTGGATCACGTGCGCGCCGAGTTCGCGCAACTGGTCGGCAAACTTCGACGCCTGCGCGCGTGCGCGGGTGACGGCGACGCTGCGGCCGAACAGCGGGCGCTGCTCGAACCATGCGATCTTCTCGCGCTCGCTCACCACGTCGCCGACCACGGTCAGCGCCGGCGGCTTGATCGCCGCCTCGACGGCGAGTTCGGGGATGTCCACCAGCCGGCCGCTGACGGTGCGTTGCTTGGTCGTCGTGCCCTGCTCGATCACGGCGACCGGCGTGTCGGCGCTCATCCCGCTCTCGATCAGCTGCTCGCTGATCCGCGGCAGGTTCTTCACTCCCATGTAGAAGACGAGCGTGCCGGGGAACGCCGCGAGCGCAGGCCAGTCGACGCTGCTCTCGGGCTTGGTCGGATCTTCGTGACCGGTCACGAAGGCGACGGCCGCTGCGTGGTCACGGTGGGTGACCGGCACGCCGGCGTATGCCGAAGCCGCGATTCCGGCGGTGACGCCCGGCACGACTTCGAACGGGATGCCGGCTGCGACCAGCGTCGCGGCCTCCTCGCCGCCGCGGCCGAAGACGAACGGGTCGCCGCCCTTCAGCCGCACGACGGATTTGCCCTCCCGCGCCAGCTCAAGCATCCGCTCCTCGATACCGCCCTGCTTGACCGAGTCACCGCTCGGGCCCTTGCCGGCGTATTCGAGCAGCGCGTCTTCACGCGCGCCGTGCAGCGCGGTGTGCGGGATCAGGCGGTCGTAGAGGATCGCGTCGGCCGATGCGATCAGCTCGAGCGATCGCGCCGTCATCAGCCCGGGATCGCCCGGCCCGGCACCAACCAGATAAACCTTGCCCGTCGCCATACGGCGAGAGAGACTAGGCGGCCATCTCCTCGGCCTCGGCCAGGATGTCGTCGCCGCCGGCGTTGCGGATCTGCTGCGCGAGCAGGTGACCGAGCAGGTGGGCTTCGCTCGCGAGGCCCGAGACCTCATCTGCGATGAACTTCGAGCCGTCCGGAAGACCGAGCCATCCGCGCACGGTGATCTTGTCCTTGTCGTGCTCGCCCTCGCCGTGCTCGACGAAGGCGTGAACGCCGAGCGGCGTGTTGCACGTCGCGACTAGCCCCGACGACGCTGCGCGCTCCGAGATCAGCGCGCGCTGCGAGGCCGAGTGTGAGAGCGGACCGACGATTCCCGTCATCGTCAGGTCGATATCGCGCACCTGGAGTGCCAGCGAGCCCTGGCCGGGGGCCGGAACGAAGTCGAGCGTCGCCTGCGGCACGTCGCCGCCGACGCCGAGGCGGTTGAGTCCGGCCTTGGCGAGGATGATCGCGTCGTAACCGCCCTCACTCAGCTTGCCGAGGCGGGTGTCGATGTTGCCGCGCAGCGGCACCACTTTCAGATCCGGGCGCACCGAGAGCAGCTGAGCCGAACGCCGCAGCGACGCGGTGCCGACCGTCGAACCTTCAGGGAGCGCGTCGAGCGACTCGGCTCCGAGCAGCACGTCGTAAGGGTCTTCGCGCTCCGGCACTGCCGCGATCAGCAGCCCGGGAGCCTCCTCGCCGGGAACATCCTTTGCCGAGTGGACGGCCAGGTCGATCTCGTGCGAGCGCAGCTGCTGCTCGATCGATTCGACAAAGCGGGATTTGTCGGAGACCGTCGTGTACTCGGTCGAGATCACCACCGGCTCGATCGTGAGGTCCGGGTCCAGCACGCGCAGCGCGTCGATCACGTGCCCGGTCTGGGCCAGTGCGAGCTTGCTGCCGCGGGTTCCTACGCGCAGCATCGTCGTGTCGCCTTCCTAGCTTTGGGCACGTCCGCGTGAGCGCTGCTCGTCCAAAGAGTGCACCTGTGCGTCGCGTCCGAGGTCTTCATCGACATCGAAACTAGAAGGCGCACCGGCATCCAATCCGAAGAGATCGCGCAAGCTCTGGATGTAGACGTAGGCGCCGTCCTCTTCCGCCGACTTCTTGAGCTTCAGCGTCGGCTCGTGCAGCAGGCGCGAGACGATCGAGTTGGCCATCGCAGTCATCCGCTCGCGGTCCTCTTCTGAGAGATCCTCGAACTTGTCGATGTTCTCGGTCACGACGTGGTCGGCGATCTCCTGGCCGCGCGTGCGCAGCTCGGAAATCACTGGAATCACGTCGAGCGTGGTCAGCCAGCGCTCGAACTTCTCGACCTCCTGGGCGACGACCGTCTCGGCCTTGGCGGCCTCGCTGCGGCGCACGTTCATGTTCTGGTCGACCGCCCGTTGCAGGTCGTCCATGTCGAAGAGGGTCACGCCGGGGATCTCGCCCACGGCCGGGTCGATGTCGCGCGGCACGGCGATGTCGATCATCAGCAGTGGGCGGCCCTGTCGCTCGGTCATCACGGCGTTCATCTCGTCCGGGTGGATCAGCGTGTGCGGCGATCCAGTCGAACTGAGCACGATGTCGGTGTCGACCAGCTCCTCGGGCAGGTGCTCGAAGCGCACGGCCTTCCCGCCGATCATCTCGGCGACACCGATCGCGCGGCCGTACTGGCGGTTGGCGATGAAAACGGTGTCGACGCCGGCTTCGCTGAGGGCGCGCGCCGTGACTTCGCCGTTCCCGCCCGCGCCGATCACCAGCGCCTTGCGGTTGGTGAGGTCACCGACGGTCTCGCGCGCGAGCTCGACGGCCATGCTCGAGACGGACACCTTGTATGCGCCGATCCAGGTCTCGGACTGCACGCGCTTGCCGGCGGCGATCGCGTGGGTGAAGATGCGGTTGGTGATCGGGCCGGTGGTCTGTTCCTCGAGCGCCAGCTCGTAGCTGCGCTTGACCTGGCCGAGGATCTCGGTCTCGCCGACGACCATGCTGTCGAGCCCGCCTGCGACGCGCATCAACTGCGCGACCATGTCGCTGTCGTGAAAGGTGTAGAGACGCTCGACCAGCTCGGTCGGGCGGATCTCGGCGCGGCGGCTGAGGTGGCTGAGCGCCAGCGACTCGGCGGCCACGGGGTCAGAGGCGACCATGTACAGCTCGGTGCGATTGCAGGTGCTGATCGCGACGGCCTCGTGGATGTCCTCGGACCCGATCAGGTCGTGCATCACCTGCTTGGCCTGACCGGTGGACAGCGAAAGACGCTCGCGCAGGGCGACCGGCGCGGTCTTGTGTGAGATACCGATGGAGATGAGGTCCGGCATAAGGAATGCGACGGGGGATCGCAATACCTCAGCTTAGGACGTTGCGCCGTGTTTTGCCCGCTCGCGACGTGCGAATTGCCCTCTCCACGACCGACACCGATTCCCAAGCCATTTTTTGCCCCGACCTGCGGAGGTTGTGGCGCCCCAACCTCCGCAGGTTGGGGCACTTTCTGGCTTGGAACCGCTATTTGCGGACGATCGTGAAGGACTTCGTTGCCGGCACCGAGCCCGTTCCGTTGACGTCGGCAAATGCCGTCACCCGGACCTCGTACTTGCCCGGCTTCAGCTTCGTCTTGTTGAGGCGGCCGGAGAACTTGACGGAGTTGGCTCCGGTGACGCCGAGGCGTCGCAGTGTGCCCTTGGTGACGGTGCGCGTGCAGTTCTTCTTCTTGCGCAGCTTCTTCGTCGGCTTCACGCACTTCGTGCCGGACTTCTTGCCGCGCACCTTCTGGCGGATGTCGATGAAGACGGTCGCCGGCTTGTCGAGCGAGTACTTGATCGTGGTGCCGGTCGGAGTCTTCTTCATCGCCTGAACGACGAGCGGCGTCTTCGACTTGCCGACCTTGAACTTGTTCGGCGAGATTTTAAGCGCGGTGACCTTCGGGAAGGTGTCGCCGCCTCCGGTTGCGGGTGGCTCGACGCCGGAGATTCGCGCGATCCGGCTGAACAACTCACCCGGGCGCTCGAGGATCACCCAGATCGTTCCGCCTACACCGCGCACCAGTTTGCGCGGAAAGCTATTGGCAGGCATGTCCGCAAACTTCGAGTAGCTGCCCGCGGTTGAGTAACGCCCGATGATCGACGGGTTCGATTGCCCGATCCAGTACACGCCGTCCTGACCGTAAAGGACTCCGTTCGGATCGGCCGGCGCAGGGAACTTGAATGGAGCGGCGCCGACCCCATTGTTGATGAGTCCGATCTCTTGTGGGTCCGTGTTCGGATTTGAGTAGGCCACTTGCCCGTTTGGCCCTGCCGCCACACCTTGCACTCCACCGGGATTCGCGCTTGCGAGCACCTGCGGACCGACCGTTCCCGCGAGCGTCACGGGCAGGATTCCGGTCGGCGCGCCGGCGTTTGCGACCCACAGCTTCCCATCGGTCGCAGAGGTGATCTCACGCGCATCGAAGCCCGCTATTCCAGTAGGGATCGAGGTGAACCCAGTGGGGTTGGAGGGCGGAATCTTGAACACGTTCGCTCCGCTGCCAGTCCACAGGTTTCCGTCTTGTCCGACGGTGATTCCCTGTGGTTGATTGAGTGTCCCGATGGTCGTCTTGTTCGCCGCAGTCGAACTAGGCGCAAAACTGGCAACGTACGTGTTCCCGGTCACCCAGAGTTTGCCGTCGGGCCCGCCGACGATTCCGATCGGGCTGTTGAGGTTCGCGCTTCCTTGGTCCTTCACGGTGAACGGCGTGACCGTTCCATCGGGAGCGACGCGGGCGATGTTCGGGTCTGCCGACGCGAGAGGAACCCAGATATTGCCATCAGCGCCGAGAGCCAGGCGGTTCGCAGGCTGCGGAAGGTCGAAGATGCCGTCGACGGCGGGCGCTGCGGAAGCAGGACCAGTGAGCGAGAACAACCCCGCACACACGACGAGAAGAGCGATGAGCTTGCGCATACCTCGCAAGCTACCAACGCCTATTCCTTGTCGGCGTTCACCTTCTGCAGGATCCGGCTGAGCGTCTGCTGGATGCCCACAAGCTTGTTGGCCATGATCGCCAGGTAGATGAACAGCACCACGACGAAGACGAGGTAGGCGACAGCGACGTAGTTGCCACCGGTGTCGGCGGCGAGGATGGGGTCCATTTAGGTCAGGCTCCGTTCAAGTTTCTTCAGCTGCATCGAGACCGACTTCGCGACGAGCTCGAACTTCCAGAGCGTCACGAACATCAGCGCAGTGGTGATCAGGGCGATGTAGAAGGTGATCCGCATCTCGCTCGGCAGGTTGTCGCCGGTGGCGGTCAGCACGCGCGGGTGGATCAGCGACTGCGCCATCCGCACCGCGATGAAGTTCAGCGGCACGAACGCGCCGGCCACGACGGCGTAGACGGCGGCCGTCTGCGCCTGCCGCTCCGGGTCCTCGATCGCGAAGCGCATCGGCTGGTAGATCGCGAAGATCAGAAAGACGATCAGGAACGACACGAGCGTCGGCTCCTTCCACTCCCAGAAGACGCCCCACGAGGTCTTCGCCCAGATCATCCCCGTCAGCAACACGACCACACCGAGGATCAGTGAGAGGTGGATCGCGACGTAGGAGCGCAGGTCCCACGCGCTGTCGCGGGTGCGCAGGTACTGCACGGCCATGATCCCGCCGGCCACGAAGCCGCAGAGCGTGACGATCGCGAGCGGCACGTGCAGGTAGAAGATCTTCTGGCGCATGCCCTGGTCGGCGTCGAGCGGCGCGTACCAGAACACGAGGATCCCGGTGATGATCACGCCGATGATCGTCGAGATCGCCAGGGGCTTGAGCCCGCGCGCGAACTGCTCCGCGCTTGTGCGGGAGGGACGGCCGGGGTTGGAGAAGAACCGGGAGTCGGTCTGCGGGGCTGTGTCCTGCTGAGCCATCGCGGGGGCCTAACCGTAGCCCAGTAGGGCGTTCAGTTGGTCGCGCCGGTGGCTCCGCCGGTGTTGTTGCCGGTGCCGCCCGAGCTGCCTGTGCTGCCGGTCTGGCCGGTGGGCTCGGCCGCGGCCTCCTCCTTGGCGCGGTCCTCTTCGCCGCGGCGCTTGCCGACGATCTGGCCGCGCTCCATGCCGTCCTGCAGGCCCTGGTTGTAGCCGTCCTCACTGGCGGACGCCTTCGCGGACTTGTACGCCGAGTCGTAGGCCTGCTGCTTCGCCTCGCGTGCATCGGCGTCGGTCTTGCGCGTGCCGTCACCGATCGCGTAGCCGAACAGGAAGGCGAGCACGAGCGTCGCGGCGATCAGTCCCTTGACGAGGTTCATTTGTCGTCGCCCATCGCCTTGCGGTACGCGGCTTTGTAAGAGGTCGAGTAACCCTTTTTGAACCCGTCGTCGTAGCCGGACTTTTTGCCGGCTTTGGTGCCCGCGGCGGCGCCGGCGCTGTTGCCGGCCGCCTCGGCGGCGCCGATGTTCGCGCCGCCCGAGTGCCCGGCGAAAAAGCCGATCAGCAACAGGGCAAGCGCGCTGACGGTGGTGATGAGCGCGAGCTTGCGCTGCTGCGGCACCGGGATGTCGCCGGTGGTCTGGGCGGGCTTCATCACCTCTGTCGGCTGGTCCTCCACGCGGGCGATCCTATTCGCCGGGGCGGGCGATCAGTCGTCGACGATGAACTCGAAAACCGCGATCGCGAGCAACACGAAGACGGCGTCGTAGAGCCCGATCAGCCCCAGCCACTTGCCGATGTCATCAACGCGTGGCACGGCCTCGAATAACGGAGCCGTCGCCCGCGACGCGCCGATCATCAGCGGGATGAACAGCGGCAGCGTCATCAGCGGCACGAGCAGCTCGCGCGCCGTCGTGCTGGTTGCGAGTCCGCTGATCAGTGTGCCGATCGCCGAGAGGCCGAGGTTCGTGAGCAGGCAGATCGCGATCAGCCACAGCATCGGCGTGTGAAAGCCCGGGCCGAGCAACATGATTCCGAAGATCAGCAGCGCGAACACCTCGAGCACCGTCAGCGCGATGAACAGGTAGGCCATCTTCGCGAAGAGGATCGCGTTGCGGTCGATCGGTGCGAGCAGCAGGGCCTCGTAGCCGCCCTGCGTGCGCTCATTCGAGAGCAGGCGGTTGATCGTGAGCGAGCTGGCGAAGAGGACGGTCACCCAGAACACGCCCGAGGCGGTCGAGCCGATCAGCTCGTCGGCGTCGAGCGCGAAGTGGAAGACGATGAACGTGGCCGTCGTGAAGATCAGCGTCGTAGTGACCGTCTCGAGCGAGCGCAGCTCAAGGCGCAGGTCCTTGCGCAGGATCGCGAGTGTCGCGGTCAGCAGGCTCGGTCCGGGCCGGCGCCGCTGCCTCACTTGTAGAGCTTCCTCGCGTCGTTGTGCCCGACGCGGTCGGCCGGCTGGATCCACTCAACCTTGCCGTTCTTCAGCCCCATCGCCACGTCGCCCTGTTCGAGTCCGTAGTCGACGTCGTGCGTGACGATCACGCGGGTGTGGTGCGGCGCGCTGCCGATGAACGGCTCAAGCAGGAGGGCCGCGCCGGGGTCGAGGTTGGCGAGCGGCTCGTCGAGCAGAAGCAGCTCGGGGTCGGGGAGGAGAGCGCGGGCGGTCGCGAGGCGCTGCAGCATCCCTCGGCTGAAGTTGCGCACCGGCTCATCGGCACGCTTGTCGAGATCGACGCGCTCGAGGATCCGGTCGACCTCACGCTTGTCGACGCGGTTGAGCTTCGCGGTGAAGACGAGGTTCTCGCGCGCGGTGAGGTCGCGATAGACGAGCGGCTCGTGACCGATCAGCCCGACGCGCCCGCGGATCGCCCAGGAGTCCTTCGGCAGGTCCTCGCCGAGGACTCGGAGTGAGCCGGCGTGCGGGCGGATCAGCGTGGAGAGCAGCCTGAGCAGCGTCGACTTGCCGGCACCGTTCGCCCCGAAGACGACCAGCGTGTCTCCCTGCGCCACATCGAAGGAGACGTCATCAAGCGCCGGTCTGTCGCCGTAGTAGCGAGTGAGATTGTCGGCAGAGATTGCGAGGGGGCGACTCACGGGTGAGATTGTGGCGCAGTCGGGATCTCGCTAGAATTGGCGCATCAGGATGAGCATGGCTGCTGCGCTCCATGGCGCACCTCCTATGTTCAGCGAACGGGAGCCTAAGGGTTCCCGTTCGTCGTTAACTCGGCCGCCCGAAGCCGGAGCCCCGGGCGGCCTGCGGGCATCTCATTCGTCGCGCTTGACGACGAGATACAGCACCACCAGGATGAGCATTACTACTGCTGGATCCATAGTCGTACCTCCTTTCCGAGTCACATCGCGCGGGATCGCGCGAATCTCTCGTGCGTTGTCGCCCTCGTGAAGGCGGCCCCGCGCCGAGCCCGGAAAGTCGATGCCCGTCGGCCGACCCTAAGTGCCAAGGCACCATCAGTCAGCGCAGATTTGGGAGAATTTCCTGAATCGTCAGTCGCTGGTCACACAGACGCAACTGCGCGAACAGACGCGAAACGATTCGCTGAATTCAGGCGTGCGCGGCGAGCCGAGCTTCGGTCTCGCGCTGCGACTTCTCGATCAGCGCGTGAAGCTCATCCGCACGACCCTCGCGCAGCAGAACGATCGGGTCCGGATCGCCGTTGACGATCGACTCGAAGAAGTCCTTGCGCTCGTTGTAGGTCGGGAGCGTGCCCTTCGCCCACCCGCGAGCGTCGTTGAGGATCACCGCTAGGTCGGCGTACGCATCGCCGTACTGCTCGGCGATCTCACGCTTCATGCGCTTGGCCAACGCCGGCGAAGCGCCAGCCGTGCTGATCGCGATCGCGATCGGACCGGAGCGCGTGATCGCCGGAAGGATGAAGTTGCAGAGCGGCGGAACGTCGACGACGTTGACGAGCATCCCGCGCGCCTCGGCGTCGTTGAAGACGCGGACGTTGACGTCGGTGTCGTTGGTCGCGGCGATGATCATGAACGCGCCCTCGACGTCGGTCGCCTCGTACTCACGCTGCAGCCAGGTGATCGTCCCCTCGTCGGCGAGCTCCTTGACGGCCGGCTCGGCCTCGGGAGCGATCACCGTGATGTCGCCATCACAGGCGAGCAGGCCCTCGATCTTCTCGAGCCCGATCTCGCCGGCACCAACCACGACCGATTTGCGACCGGACAGCTTGAGGCACGCGATGTAGAACGGCGTCTCGAGCATGCCCTTGACGCATTCCTGGTCGCAGATGCCCTTCTTCAGGGCGCAGACACATTCTTTTCCGGCGTAGGCGGCGGCGGGGGTCATTGGTCAGAGAGCTTACGGCGCTCGGCGGCCCCCGGGCGAACAACGAAGGAATTCTGTCTGGAACACCGCATAGGTTCAGCAAGAGAGTCTGTTTTCACGGGCACGTTCAATGTACTTGCCAGCACTTCAAGAACCCCCCAAGGTCACCGTCTCAGGCAGTTTTCGAAAGAACATGCTTGGTGTACAGCGCGCCGTATACGACCTTACGGACGCGGGTGCTGTAGTGCTCTCGCCGGCGGACCCACGAGTTGTGGATCGATTCGGCGACTTTCTCTTCGTAGCAAGCGACATGAATCGCTCCATTCGCTTTACGCAGAACAGGCATTTGGCTGCAATCGAACAGTCAGTCTTTGTTTGGCTCGAGATTGATGACGGCTACGTCGGTCAATCGGCTGCGATGGAACTTGGGTTTGCCTGCGCACTAGGGGTACCCGTGTACTCCTCAGGAGTTCCGGAGGACCTCACACTTCGCCAATACGTTCGAATTGTGCCAAGCGTTCGAAGTGCACTGGCGGATGCTCTTAGGAGTTCTGGGAGTGTGACCCGCGCGGCAAGCGTTTTACTTTCGCCCGATTCCGCGTTGGACCGCGCTCACGATCACTTGGAAACCATTCGCGACTCATTGGTCACGGCAAACGACAGTCAAGGGATTGAAGCCAAGCAAGCGGCTGAACGGATTCGGCAAGAACTCCGATTTGTGAGCTAGTTCCGCGTCGCTTGTGTCTGGTGCATCCTCGGATCGACCGTTGGCAAGCGATTTCGCTGCGCTTTCGCATGCGGAGTTGAACGATCTGCGTCTTTACCTGGAGCGAATTCTTGACTCCGCCGTGCCCTCCATGAGGCATTACTTTGTTAGCGGGTCGGGTGGTTTTGTGCACCGAGTGGAGGCCGAACACGACCCCGCCAGCGACAAATGGTCTAAGTCGAGCACGTCGACTTGTGTCTACTTCCTCCGGCAAAGTGGCAGGCTGGAAGCGGGTCCGTGGTCAACCAAAAGGCTTCATCTTCTGGACGAGGTAATTGCCGATGGCTGGAGCAACAGCGCAGGCCTTCCGGATGACAACCCTTTCACGGTTGCGTTCTCGCTTCAGGCCGTGCACGCGCTTTCAGGTGGAATGGAGGGACTCACCCGGGAGCAGCGTAAGGTCGTGCGTGCGAAACTCCGGAAGTTACGGAAGGAGCTCGCTCAAAGCGGTGGAATTGCTCTCCAGGAGTACCCTCCTAGCGCGTTCGTCACGGAAAAAGTCATCCAGGTTCTTCAGCTTTGGGATGCGTTCGATCCCGAGTTGACGAACCTAGTTTCGGAATGGGCTTGGCAGCATCTGTTCCGCGAGAGCGTGCTCATATCTTCGGAAAGCCCTGACGCGGATGTTTTCGAGTTGGCGTACTCGGCTCTGATTGCCGTCAGCGTGAAGAAGTTTGCGGACATGACGCCGCAAGAACGCGACTCGCTTGCCTACGTCATGGATCAGTTCTTTTGCGCTCAGGACGAGCGAAAAGGCACGTGGCCGCGGAGTCGTCCGCTATTCCTGTACCCGAACATCGGTTACGCCTATTGCTTCGACTTTGAGCTCTTGGTGCAGATGCTCTCGAACGGACAGATGCGGGAACTCTTGGAAGACCGATTGGTTGAGTTGGGACGCGCGGCCATGCAACTGGATGCCACAAAATTCGCACTCGGTTCGGGAAAGGGCGCTGGGATCGGATGGGCCTCGGGCCATCATGGAGACACCAATTTGGCGGAGTCTTGGTCAACCGCTTCGGTGTTCCACTATTGCTTCGAGCTTCACAAAATGGTGAGCGAGGCGATACGTCGCGAAGTTTTCGCGTATGTGGGGAGCGAGTATTCGAAGCCGACGTCTCCGTCTGTCGAGGAGGGTCAGCCATGGCGTCTACCAGAGGAGTTCTTGGACTCAAAAATCCCGCCGGGCGCGGGTTCAACTTCGTTTAAGAAGACGATGGAGGAACGCTTTCTCAAGCCTTTGGTCGAGAATCGAGACTCGGTTGTTGAAGGACACGGGCTGCCATCGGGCGTTCGCTTTTCCGGCATCCTTTACGGACCACCTGGCACGTCAAAAACTCGGTTCGCAGCTCTGGTGGCAGATCGTCTCGGTTGGCCGCTTCTCAAGATCGATCCCTCTCATCTGACCAGGAAGGGTCTCGACGAGGTACACGCCGAAACAAATACGTTGTTCGGTCGGCTGGAATCCTGCGAGCAAGTCGTCGTCCTGCTTGACGAGTTTGACGAGCTTGTGACCGATCGCGATAGCTCGGGCGAAATGGAGTCACGTTTTTTGACAACGGCCATGCTCCCGAAATTGGCGGATCTCTATGAACGCCGGCGAATCGTCTACCTGCTCGCCACAAATCACCTGGAGCGCTTTGATGCTGCGATAAGTAGGCATGGGCGCTTCGACATCATCGTTCCCCTTATGCCGCCGACAGCGGATGAAAAGCTACGAAGGTGGCCTGAACTTAAGGCGGCCTTCGAAGAAACAGCGGCGGCGTTTGACGAGGACTACAAGAAGGAAATGATTCGCGAGATGGCGGACCTCACCTACCTAGAAGCCGATCAACTGGTCGCGGACCTCTCCACGGGGAAAGCCTTCAGAAGACTCCTTGAAGAGGCTTCCGAGCGCGCCACGATGAATCAGGAGGTTGGGCACCAACCTGGGGAAGGAGATCCTGTGACCTGGAAGACCCGAATCGAAGGCGAATCTCCCAAGATGCGGATCCCGAGCCAGTAGTCATTTCCTTAGATTCCGCATTGCCAGCGAAGCGATTCGATTCGCCCCTGCGCATCGATACGCGGTGCGACGGCTTTCGGCATACGCCTTCGCCCACTCAGGGCGAGTTGCCGCAGCGTCGTTAATCCAGTTGCCCAATGACTTCTGGACGTAGGTCGAGTCATCTTCCCACAGTGGCTCCAAGAAGCGCTCGCAGATTTCAGGCTGTGACTTAAAGCGCGCGATATGGCGGCCCCAAACGCTTCGAGGCCTTGATGCTTCGCACGCGAATCGACGCACAAACGCTGAATCAAAGGCGGTGTACTCGTAGAGAACGGGGAGGGCGGCCTCCGGGGAGCGGACGATCTCATCTCGAACAGCTAGCCAAGCCCATTCTCGAACTGCAAAGTGGGGGTCTTCTGCAAAGGGAATGAGCAAATTCATTTTCTGAGACAGACAGAGTTCCGGCCTGGCGCCGATGGACAGTGCTTGCCATCCGCGGACGGTGTCGCTTGTTTCGGAAAGAGCCGAATACACATTCACTTCGGCCCGCATTTCGATCAAGATTTCCGCCCCTTTTCGCAGTGCGGAGATGAGTTTCATATCTGAGATCTCGTGGGACCTCTCCTCCGCAAACGGGAAGGCCCGTGCAAACAGGATCGAAACGTCTGCTGCCATCTGCTCGATGTGATTGACACTCGCGGCACCTGATTCGATCGCGGCCCGTACTTCGGGAGTGACGGCGCTGAGCGATCGAGCGCCTTTGCGACCGGGGTCCAGCCGGAAGAGTGACGTCGATTTAGGCGAATAATTGACTGGCTACTTCTTCGTCAAGTTCTTCGCAATCCGCCCAGTCATCTTGCCCAGAGCCGGAGCCCCGTCCTTGACAGTGGCGAAGCGCGACTTGCCCTTCGAGTAGACCATGTCGATCGTGGAACGAATAGCCGGCCCAACAGTCTTGTCATACGGGTAGACCCACATCGAAGCCTCACGCGACGGAGTCGAAGCAATCACCTTCGGCTCAACAGCCTCATAGAAACCGAACTTCGAGTGCGAGCGCCCAAGGCCGGAGTCCTTCACGCCGCCCCATGAGCACTGGCACATGCCGGCGCTGTACATGTGGTCGTTGATCCAGACGTTTCCGGCTTCGAGGCGTTCGGCGATGGCTTCGCCGCGCGCTGCATCGCTCGTCCAGACCGAGGCGCCGAGGCCGAACTCGGAATCGTTCGCCATCTGCACCGCCTCATCCGCGGAGTCGACCGTGATGATCGGGATCACCGCGCCGAAGATCTCTTCCTTCATGATCCGCATGCCGTGGTTGACGCCGGTCAGCACCGCCGGCCTGTAGAAGTTGCCGTCGAGGCCCTCGGGCAGGTCGCCGCGGTCGACGGGGCCGCCGCAGAGCAGCGTGGCGCCGTGGGCGACGGCGTCGTCGACGAGCTCGCAGACGATCTTGAACTGGTTCGGGTCGGTCATCGCCGTGACCTCGGTGCTCCAGTCCATCGGGTCGCCGAGCTTCATCGACTCGGCGCGCTTGACGACTCCGTCGATGAACTCCGCCGCGATGTCGTGCTCCACGTAGACCCGCTCGATGCCGGCGCAGGTCTGGCCCTGGTTGGCGAATCCGCCCCAGGCAACGCCGTTGATCGCGTGCGCAAGGTTCGCGTCGCTCAGCACGATCGCCGGGTCCTTGCCGCCGAGCTCGAGCGTGATGCCCTTGAGCTGCTTGGCGCAGTCCTGGGCGATCGAACGGCCGACCTCAACAGAACCGGTGAAGAAGATCTTGCCCACGCCCGGGTCGTCGACCATCGCCTGGCCGACCCGGCCGCCGCCGTGCACGGTGCGCATCAGGCCCTCGGGCAGCCCGGCCTCGTCGAAGACTTCCTGAATCATCTGGCCGATCAGGCAGGTCAGCGACGCCGGCTTGAAAATCACTCCGTTGCCGGCCATCAGGGCCGTCGCGATCTCATCCAGCGCCAGCAGCCACGGGTAGTTCCACGGGCTGATCACGCCGATCACGCCGATCGGCTCGTACTTGAAGTGCATCTTGCGCGTCTTCAGGAACAGCTGCTCGGACTTGATCTTCTCGTCGGAGAGCACCTTTTCGGCGTTGTCGGCGGTCCAGCCCAGACCGTCGACCGTCGAGAGGACCTCCATCGAGTAGCTCTCCGTCAGCACCTTGCCCTGCTCGGCCGTGATCAGCTTGGCGATCTCGTCCTTGCGCTCGACGATCACGTCTGCGGCGCGGCGGACGTAGCGCGCGCGGTCCTCAAACGACAGCTCCGCCCAGAACGGCTGCACCTGCTTGATCTCGGCGACGACGGCCGGAACCTGCTCCGGGGTGATCGTCGGGACGCTGCCGACGAGGGCGCCGGTGGCGGGGTTGAAGCTTTCGAGGGTGCCGGTGGGGGCGCTGGCTTCGCTGAATGCGTGCCGCGGGGCTGAGGGTGCGATGGTCGGTTCCATCGCTCCAATATAACGGTGCGCGGCACCTTCAGGTGCCCTGCAAAAACGGCAGAGCGTACTCGCGTGTACCGCGGCTCAGCGGCCGAGGACTTCGCTCGCAAGCGCGAGAGTCTCGGGCGTCGCCTTGCTCGGCGCGCCGGAGTCGAACGGCGGCTGCGGGTCGTACTCGATCACCAACTGGATCGCCTTGGCGAGGTCGTCGCCGTCGAGCTGGCGCACCAACTCCAGCGCCATGTCGATCCCGCTCGAAACGCCTGCTGCGGTGACGTACTTGTCGCTGAAAACGACGCGCTGCTCGGTCGGTTCGGCGCCGTACTTCTTCAGCAGTTCGTACGCCGCCCAGTGGGTGGTCGCGGGGCGGCCGTCGAGCAGTCCGGCGCCGGCGAGCACGAGTGATCCGGTGCAGACCGAGGTCGTCCAAGTCGTGGTCTGGTCGATCGCGCGCAGCCACTCCAGCATTCGCGAGTCAGTCGCGAGTGCTCGCGTGCCCATGCCGCCCGGCACCAGCAGGATGTCGGTTTCGGTGACCGCCTCCAGCGGCTCGACGCCCGAGAAGAGCAACCCGGTGTCGGCCGCGCGGATTGAGTCGCTCGGCGTGACGTAACCGATCTCCATCCCCGGCACGCGCGCGAAGACCTCGAGCGGGCCGACCACGTCGAGCGCGGTCATGTCATCGAATATGACCGCAGTCAGCTTCAAAGCCCGACCATCTGTTCGCTCGCCGTCCACAGGTCCTTGCGCAGTTGCTCGTCCTTGGCCTGGCGGTTCTCCGGCCCGTTGGCCTTGTGGCGGAAGAAGAACACCCCGTCGAGCTCGCTGCGCGGCTCGCGGCCGGCGAGGTCGATCAAGGGCGTCGCGCCTTTGTCGGCGTCGATCACGATCCGCATGAACTTGCCGAGGTTGTAGGCAGGCTTGACGATCGCGGTGTCTCGCCCGAAGCCGGTGATCACGACGCCGGGGTGGAAGCAGGTCGCGTGGATCCCCTCGGCGCCCCAGTTGTCGACGATCCCGCGGGTGAAGATGATGTTCATCAGCTTTCCGGTGCCGTAGGCGATGTTCTCGCTGCGGTGCCCGTCGAGGTCGCCGATCTTCACACGGCCGTAGTTGTTGGCGAAGCTCGCCGTGTTGATCACGAGCGGCTCTTCGGCGGCGAGCAGGTTCGGCTTCAGAAGATGCGTGAGCAAGAACGGCGAGAGGTGGTTGATCTGGAAGTTCGGCTCGTGACCGTCCTTGGTGATGTTCTTCGGCTTGAACATGCCGCCAGCGTTGTTTGCGAGCACGTCGATCACCGGCGCGGCCTCGGCGATCTCCTCGGCCAGGCGGCGCACCTCGGCCAGGTCCGCGAAGTCCGCAACGAGCGCGGGACTGCCCACGTCGTCGGCGACGCGCTTGGTCTTCTCCGGGTTGCGCCCGGTGACGATCACCTTCGCTCCCTGCTCATGGAGCTTCCGTGCGGCTACTGCGCCGATGCCGTCGCTGGCACCGGTGATCACGATCGTCTTCCCCTCGACGCCGCCGGTTGCTGTCTGTGTCTCGGTCATGTTCCCCTCTTCGCGCGCGCTGCACGCAGCCGCTCTGACATCTGCTCCTCGTGCCCGCGGTCGCTGGGCTCGTAGAAGCGCTGGTTGACCCCCTCCGGAAGCAATCTTTGCGGACTCAGCTGGTCTTCGCGGTCATGGGGGTAGTCGTAGCCCTCGCCCTGGCCGAGTTCTTCGGCGCCGGGAACGTTGCTGTCCTGGATCGCGCGGGGCGGGGCGGCGAGGCCGTTCTGCCTCACATACGCGGCCGCCGCGTCGCCCGCGAGGTAGGCGCGGTTGCTGCGCGGCGCGAGCGCCAGGTAGGTGGCCGCCTGCGCGAGATTGATCCGCGCCTCGGGCAGACCGACGTAGTCGAGTGCCTGCGCCGCGGCCATCGCCAGCGGGAGCGCGTGCGGATCGGCGTTGCCGACGTCTTCGCTCGCGAAAATCACCATGCGCCGGGCGATGAACTTCGGATCCTCGCCGCCGGCCAGCATCGCGTGCATGTAGTAGAGCGCGGCGTCTGGATCGCTGCCGCGCATCGACTTGATGAAGGCGCTCGCGTAGTTGTAGTGCTTGTCGCCGCCCTTGTCATAGACGACGGCGCGCTGCTGCATCGCGTCCTCGGCCCGCTCCAGGTCGATCTCTGTGGCGCCGTTCGCTTTCGCGGCTTGGGCTGCCGTCTCGAGCGCGGTCAGAGCGGTGCGGGCGTCGCCGGAGGAGCGCTTGGCGATCAGCTCTTCGGCGTCGGGAGTGAGCGTGAACTCGCCGTTGAGCCCGCGCTCGTCGCTGAGCGCGCGCTCGATCAGCTGCGTGATGTCCTCCTGCGTGTGAGGCTCGAGCACGTACAGGCGGGTGCGGGAGAGGAGCGCGGAGTTCACCTCGAAGTACGGGTTCTCCGTGGTCGCGCCGATGAGGATGATCGCGCCGTCTTCGACGGCCGGCAGGAGGACGTCCTGCTGCGCCTTGTTGAAGCGGTGGATCTCGTCGAGGAAGTAAACGGTCCTGCGGTTGCTGGTGCGTAGGCGCTCGCGCGCGGCCTCAATCGCTTTCACGGCGTCCGGCCGGCCGACCACAACGGCGCTGTGCTCCTCGATGTGCGCGTCGGCGGCCTGCGCCACGAGGCGCGCGATCGTCGTCTTGCCCGTGCCCGGCGGCCCGTAGAGGATCATCGAGTGCGGGGCCGCGCCGGTCAGCGCCTCGTGCAGCGCCTGGCCGGGCTGGAGCAGGTGCTTCTGGCCGACCAGGTCGTCAACCGATTGCGGCCGCATCCGCGCCGCCAGCGGCTCAGCGCCAGTTCGTTGCTGCCTCTGCGGAGGCGGCGCGCTGTCGAAGAGCTGGTCGGTCATCCCAGCTCATTCAACCAGCATGGACGAGCTCAGTTGACGGACACGTTGAACAGGTAGAACGGCGTGCCGATCAGATCGACCTGCTTCTCGATCCCGACCCGGCCCTTGTACTTCTTCGTGCGCTTGCCCTTCTTGTAGGTCCAGCTCACGTCGCACTTCGCCTGAGTGTCCTGCTTGATCGTGCACTTGATCTTCTTGTTGTGGCCGTTCTTGTACCTGCTCTTGAACTTCTTGCCGAGCTGTTTTCCGACCTGCTTCTTCGCTTCGCCAACTCCGAGCGCAGGCGTTGTCACCGTCCGCAGCTCGCCGGCGAAGTGGTAGGCCTGCTCGTGGAAGTGGTACATGCAGATCTTGAAGTCGGCATTGCCCGACTTGACCGAAGCGGTGGTCGTCTCTGTGCCCTCGGTGTCCATGATTGCGCCGTTCAGGAAGGGATCTCCGTCCATGTTCGCCTCTTCCGCCGTGGCGGGACAGGACTTGATCGAGTCGTAGCGATATCCGATCGGGAACCAGCCGCAGTACGTGGCCGCGCACCCGCCGAAGCTCGATGTGACAGTGACTGTGTAGAGACCTGGCGTGGACTCGACGACTGAGTCGAGCTTCGCGAAATCCCCTGCCTGAGCGCCGCTCGCGAGACCGAGCGTCAGGCCGGCAGCGAGCAGACTCGTGAGAAAGAAGCGATGCATGCGGTTCATACGTCCAAATTGTACTGTCGCCTTCCGTCACGCGGTCGCGGCCGCCCGTACGTCGGTCCATTCGCCGATCTTCGGGAACAGCAGCTCCACGTCGCGCTCTTCTGCCGCGGCCTCCAGCCTCGCCCGCGCATCGCGCACCGGCTTGTACATCGGGTCGTGGTCGTACGTGAGCGAGAAGTGGATCGGCATTAGCGCGCCCGCGCCGAGCGCGTAGGCGGCGTCGACGGCCTGCTCGGGCGTCATGACAGCGAGCTGGTCGACCGGCGGCTCGTGGAATGGATACGCGACAGCGACGCCATTTGCCGGCAGGCATGCGACGTCCGGCGAGCCGTGCTCAGCAGCGATGTCCCACCAGTGCCCATGCCACAGCGTGTCGCCGCAGTGCAGAACGGAACTCGTGCCGTCGGTCACCAGCCAAGAGTTCTGGTTGGCGCCCACCCCGTCGGCTGATTCGCAGGCGATCGCTTTCAAATCGCCGGTTTGGAGCGAGTCTCCGGGCTCCATGAACGACCGCCGCAGTCCGAGGGAAGCCAGCGCCTCCTCCTGCTGACCGATCGCGAACTTCTGAAAGTCGCTCTCGAAGCGCGTCTTGCGCGGTCCGGCGAGCGCTCCGCCGCGCACCAGGGCTGCGGCGATCGCCTCTGGATCGGCGTGATCGCGATGCAGGTGCGTCAGCAGCACCGCGTCGAGCGAATCCGGTTCGAGCGCGACCAATTCGTCTCGCTCCTCGGGCGTACCCCAGAAGTCCTCGAAGAATCCGAGCGTCCCGAGCGGGTCGATCGCCAGCGAGACGCCGTCCTTCTCTATCTGCACACCTGCCCAACCAAGTCGACGAATCCGCATGTTCAAGCCTTTCCCGAGGATTTAGCGTACGAGCGTGCGCTAAACTATCAGGCAATGCCGAGAAAGTCAAGAGAAGAAGCCGAGCGCACGAAGAAGTCGATCGCCCAGGCGGCGTTCGACCTCGGATCCGCGCAGGGTCTCGAGACTCTGAGCATCGCCAACCTCGCCGATCACCTCGGTCTGAGCAAGTCCGGCGTCGCCGGTCACTTCGACAGCAAGGTCGACCTGCAACTCGCCGCGATAAATCGCGCCGCAGAGCAGTTCACCGAGGAGATCTGGGCCCCCAACCAGAAAGCCAAGGCCGGAAAGCCGCGGCTACGCCGCCTGATGTACGGCTGGATGGACTACGTCGCCGGCCGCAAAGACCTGGGCGGCTGCATGCTCACCGCAGCGGCCTTCGAGTTCGACGACAAACCCGGCCCGGTGAAGGACCGTGTGGCCGAGGTCTGGCGTGCCTGGATGGCGGTGCTCGCAGCAGACGCGAAAGCGGCCGGTTTGAACGGCGCCAGCACGGTCTTCAAGCTCCACGGAATCGTCACCGAGGCGATGTGGATGAACCAGCTCTACGGCGACGGCCGCGGCTGGCAGATCGCCCGCGAAGCCGTCGACGAGCTGATCGACTAGAACAGGCCGGGCTGTCCGGGCGCAGGCTGCGGCGGGTCGTCGAGATCGATCCCTTCGACCGGGGCGTCGCGCGGAGTGTTGATCATCCGCGCGGCTTCCATGCCGTCGAGCGGCTCGGCGTAGTCGGCGGCGAAGGAAGCGGGGTCGGCCGCGGCTGCGGCCTGCTCAAAAGGGTCGCCGATCTCTGCGGGGAGGTCCTCACCGCCCGGCGCCGGAGCCTGACCGGGCACGGCGATCATCCCCGAACGCGCACGCAGCTCGTCGCGTCCGGTCGCCTGAATGCGCTCGACCAGCGCGGGAATCTGGGCGAAATCTGCGAACAGCACTTCGCGCAGAGAGCCGTTGTAGAGCGCGGCGGCCGGGTGGTAGACAGGCAGATAGACCTGTCCGTTCTTCAGCCGCGGCTGCCCGTGGTCGACGCTGATGCGCCGCGCCGGAAGAAACCGCGCCATCGCGTGCCGCCCGAGTGGGACGATCAAGTCTGGGTCGACGGCCTCGATCTGCTCTTCGAGCCACGGCCAGTGGTGTGCGGCCTCCTCCGGAAGCGGATCACGATTGCTCGGCGGCCGCGCCTTCAAGACGTTGGCGACGAAGACATCGTCGCGGGTCAGTGAGATCGACTCGAGCAGCTGGTCGAGCAGCTTGCCGGCCGCTCCGACAAAGGGAATCCCCTGCTCGTCCTCGTTCTTGCCGGGCGCCTCGCCGATGAACATGATCGAAGCATTCGGGTCGCCGTTTCCGGGGACCATCTGCGTGCAGGTGGCGCAGGGCTCGTATGCACAGTCCTCCTGCTTGTGGGCGAGGATCTCAGCCGAGATTTCTTCGATAGTCCGTGCCATCGGGATAGATCAAAATACCGGAACATCTGGCCGGTCCCGGTAGTTTGGGCGCGATGATCGGCGACCAGACCTCAGAGCTGCAGTTCATGAACGCGAAGCAGGCGGCCGGCGAGCCGGAGCGTGCGCCGCTCGGCGGGATCGAGCGCGCATTCGACCACCTCCTGATGCGAGCCGCGTGGAGCTGACCGACGCTCACCTCGAGCGGATGTTCGACGAGGATTCCGAGGCAGTGCTTCGGTACTTCGCCCGACGCGTCTTCGACTTCCAGGTCGCGACCGATCTGACGTCGGAAACCTTTGCGGCGGCGCTCGCGAGCCGCAAGAAGTTTCGTGGCAACGCCTACGAAGACGTGCGGCCTTGGCTTTTCGGCATTGCGAAGAACCAGCTTCGCGCGTACTACCGAAAGGGAAGAGTGGAGCAGGACGCCATGCGCCGCTTGGCGATGGAACCAGTCGAAGTCACTCCTGACGACGCCATCGAGCTGGAGAAGCTCACTGAGCTTGCCGAACTACGATCGCGACTGGCTCGTCATCTCGACCGCCTGCCCGACGACCAACGCATCGCAATAGACCTACGGATCCTGCGGGGGCTCGAGTACTCGCGGATTTCGGACGACCTCGGCGTCACAGAAGCGACTCTGCGCGCAAGGGTGAGTAGGGGGCTGAAATCTCTACGCAGGATGCTCGAGATCGAAGACGAGGAACAGCACAGTGAGTGAGCAGAGCCAACCACGGGTGCTCCGGCAAATGCGGGGCAACTTCGTCGACGCGATGGAACGGAGCACGCAGGCCCCTGCTCCGTCACCACGTCGTCGGAGGCTTCGGATCGCGACAGCTCTCGCCGTCGGAGCGCTGGTGCTTGCAGCCATATTGGTGCAGGTGACGGGAATCCTTCCGGGGACCGAGGTGTCGCCGGCCGATGCGGCGGCCGAGTTGGCCAAGTCCGCCTATGCAGTCGACCCGCCAGGAACTGGTCAGTTCGCGTACTCCTTGAGCAAGATTCGAATCACCTCGCGCCTGGATGCGGGATCCAGCTCGTCCAGGTACGGAAAGCCGGGCTCGCTGGTGCGAACAAGCGTGACCTTCGCGCGTTGGCTGAGCACCAACCGGCCGGGCCGCGTAAGCGCAAAGACCGAGACGTCCGTCGGGGGCAGAACGTTCCCCGCCAAGACCGAAGGCGGGTCAGAGCGCCTCGTGACGACGTACTCGATCGGCCGAAGGCAGTACACCCCTGCGGACCTTGCGAGGCTCGGTTCGGAGCCAGCCGAGGCAGTCGCCGATGTTCTTGCCGCCGCCGCCACGCAACCGGAATCGCGGCGGGTCGGCGCCAGGTGGCAGTACTCGATCGATCCGCTCCGATCGTTCGGGTCGATTCTCCCGGCTTCGGTGCGGGCGGAGTTGATCAGGAGCCTCGGAGAGATTCCGGGAATCTCGGTTGCCAAAACCGGAGGGGAGTCTGAGGGGACCCAGTCGTTTTCGCTGCTCGCGGATGGCTTCCGCCAGGAGGCGGTGTTCGACACGAGTACTGCCGTACTCGTCCGCGCGAGCACCACGATTGCGCGCTCTGACACGCCGAGCAAGCTGAAGCCAGGGACGACGGCGAGCGAGTACGAACTCCTGCGCTCGGCGAACGTCTCGGACGTCGGCAAAACGCGCTAGCCAAAAAAGTCGGATCGAGTCGTCACAAACCGGGGCGTGGCGACAAGTAGCTGTTGGTCGCCGCGTCGATTCGGTCGACCCAAGATCCGAACTACAGGGAGACTGCATGAGAATCACAGCTCGAAGCAGTCGCGTGCGCACACTCTTGTCGGTGGCGGTGCTCGCGATTGCGGTTTCAGCGGTGAGCGCGAGTCCGGCCAGCGCGCTGACCTACCAGGACTACTGGCCGGCGAACTGGGTCGGCGGGTACGACCATCGCGACGGTCCACGCCACACGCTCAAGTACAACATCGTTTCTGCGGGGTACAGCAACGTCTGCGCCGGTCAGCTTGACGCCAACGGCAACTGGGCCGGCGAGTACACCTGCAGCGGCAGCGGCACCTCTGTGACGAAGCAGTACTGCCAGTGCCAGCTCAAGTACCCGCGTGTGCACAACGGTCTCTCCTCTACTCAGCCTCTCGCGGGCACATCGGGGTGGTGAAGATGACGTCATCTCCAATCAAAGATCGAACATTCCTGAAGATCGCGATCGCTGCGGCTTTCGCCACGATTGCGCTGACCGCGGTCTCGCTGGCGGCTGATTCTCACGGCCTTCTCGACCTCACCCCCCAAGCGCAGGTCGGTTCGGCGAGCAAATCCCTCGTCGAGGCGTTCCCGGTCCTCAAGGATGGGGCCGCTCGAAGCGATGCGTTTGCGGAATCGCTTTCCGATGAACCGCTGCTCAAATCGGTGGGCGGCAATCTCGACCTGGCCGTCGAGGTGGAAACGCGATCCGGGAAGAGTGTCTGGCTGGTACCGGGCAACGATGCGCTCTGCGTGTACCAGCGCAATCGAAGTGAGTTCGGGTATTCCGGCTCGTGTGCCTCAGCCGCAGACGCGAAGGCTGGAAAGCTCGCCCTGTGGTTCATGAACGCTGATGGACGGGACATACGCGGAGTCGCCGTCGCGCCCACCGGCGTTTCGACGATCGGCGTTGAGCAGGTGAACGGCGATCGCGAGGAAGTGGAGGTCGTTGACAACGTCGCGGAGTTCGAAAGCGACGGGGTCAAGTCGATCTCCATCGGCGACACAAAGACCGAGTTCTAGGTCCTCGGTCGACTCCCCAGGAAACCGGGCCCTTTGGCGCTTCGTGTCAAAGGGCCCGTTTCCGAGTGAACTGGACCTCGTAGGTGGCGTTATCGTGGTCACGTGCCTTCGACCGATCAGACGCGGGGAGAGTTTGGATCGCTGGAGCGCTGGACGATCGGGTTTTTCGCCTTCGCCGTCTTCGCGCCAGTTGTCCTGAACCTCGCGGGCGCGATCTGTCTGGTGTTGTCGCGCTTCTGGACGGTGCCTGAGAAGTTGATCGGATTCTTCGGTCCTCCGCTTCTGGCGCTTGCCGTCGGCGGAATCTTCTTCGGTCTGTTCAGCGTCCATAGCTGGATGCGAATCCCGCTGATGATCACGTTGGCCGGGATCGCCCAGTTCGGAACCGCCGCCTACCTGTACTTCCGGGCGGGATACCGATCAGCAGATGCAGCGGCAGTGAACGCATGACGCAGCTGGAACCAGCGAAGCTGGAGCGTTCGTCGGTCGAGCTGCTCCAACAACTGATCCGCTTCAACACCGTCAACCCGCCCGGCGACGAGGCCGTCGCTCAAGCCTTTGTCCAAGGTCTCCTCGAAGAGAACGGATTCGAAGTCCAGACGCTTGCTCGCGACCCGGACCGACCGAACCTCGTCGCCACGCTCGACTCGGGCAAGTCAGGCCCGACGCTCGCCCTGCTCACCCACATCGACACCGTCCTCGCCAACCCGGCCGAGTGGCAGGTCGATCCCTGGTCCGGCGAGATCAAAGACGACTGCATCTGGGGGCGCGGTGCGCAGGACATGAAGGGGCAGGCCGCTGCAGAAATCGCCGCTGCGACCGAGCTCGTGAAGGCCGGCTGGCGACCGGAAGCCGGAGCGCTGAAGATCATCGTCACCGCCGACGAAGAGGCGGGCGGCGGCTACGGCGCGCGCTGGCTGTGCGAGGAGCACCCCGACGCCGTTCGCTGCGACTACGCGCTCAACGAGGGCGGCGGCAACCAGTTCGTCTACAAGGGCACGCGCTACTTCCGTGTCGGCTGCGCAGAGAAGGGTCCGTGCCGCTTCACGGTCACGACGCACGGCGCGGCAGGGCATGCCTCGATGCCGCGCCTCGGCGACAACGCGTTGCTCAAGCTGGCGCCGCTGATCGAGCGGCTGGCCGGCGTGCAGCCGCAGTACGACCTGACTGCAGAGCCGCGCGCGATCCTCACCGCGCTGGTCGGCGAAGACCCGGGCGAGAACCCGTCGCAGGACCTGCTCGAACAGATGCTCGACGAGATCCGCGCGAACGACGAGCGCCTTTTCGCCCTGCTCGAGCCGACGCTCGGCGTGTCGCTCACCCCGACGATCGTTGACGCCTCGCAGAAGATCAACGTGATCCCCGATCGGGCCTCGGTGCAGGTTGACTGCCGCGTGCCCCCGGGCCACGGGGCCGAGCTTGCTGAGAGGCGCGCCCGAGAGATCCTCGGTGACGGCGAATACGCAATCGATTTCGACGAGCCGGCGATCGGCAACGCGTCGCCGCACGACACCGTTCTTATGGACCTGATCAAGGACTGGGTCGGCCGCACGGATCCGGACGCCCAGGCGCTGCCGAGCGTGCTGCCGGGGTTCACCGACTCGCGCTGGTTCCGCGAGGCCTTCCCCGACGTCGTCGCCTACGGCTTTTTCCCGCAGATCGAGATGGAGATGTACGACTCCGATCCGCTGATGCACGCCGCCGATGAGCGCATCCCGGTCAAGGACCTCGTGCTGGCAACGGCGTTTTTTGCGGACGTCGTCCCTAGGCTCTTGAAGTAGATGGCCGAGAAGGAAAAGCCGCGCACGACCAACGGCGACCGCCTACGGATGGGCGGCATGGCGCTCGAGAACGGACTGCTTGTCTATGGGCCGACCTACTGGTCGGCGGCCGTGCGCGACAAGAAGGGCGGCATCGTCGTCAAGACGGGCAAGGTCCCTCGCGTCGGCGGCCCGATCAACGCGGTCCCGGGCCTACGCGGAGTTGCGCGTCTGGCCGAGTCGATGGTGGTGGTGCCGATGGTGCGCATGAAGCTGCGCCAAGCACGGCTGCCGTTCGAGAACAAGACCGTGCTCGCTGCAGCCGCCGCGACGAGCGCCGCGTCGCTCGCGATGCGCAGGCGAAAGAAGAAGGGCATCGGCACCGAGATCGCGATCAACGCGATCGGCATGATCCCGGCGGTCGTGAGTTTGAAGGCCGGCGAAACCGCCGCCTACCACGGAGTCGAGCACAAGTCGATCGCCGCCTACGAGCAGGGCGGCGACCCGTCCGATCCGGAAGTGATCGAGGCCGCTGCCAAGGAACACGAGCGCTGCGGCACGCACCTCGTCGCGCCGATGATGGTCGCCGGGATCGCCGGCGACGTGCTGCTGCGCAAAATCGTCGAACAGCCGAGTCAGACCCAGCAGGCCGGCGTCGCACTGGCCGGCGCCGCCGCCTCGATCGAGATGTTCGCCTTCGCCGAGCGTCACCCGAACGGCGCGTTCGCGAAAGCCTTCCGCGCTCCCGGCTTCAAGTTCCAGGAGGCGATCGGCACGCGCGAGCCGACCCCGGATCAGATCGAGGTCGGCCGCGCGGCGATCAATGCGCTGCTGGAGGCTGAAGGGGTCAGCGCCTAAGCAGCACGCGCCGGAAGTGCGCGCGAGAAGTTCCCGTGGAATCCGGGGGGGACGGGACGGGAGATCTCCGCGCGCGCGACCTCCGACATATCGTGTGCGTCGAGCACGAGCAGGATCGAACGGCCGGCCTTGCCGTCGAGCACCAGCGACAGCAGCACGCCGTCGTCCTCGGCGGTGCCCTCGGGGTCGTTGACGAAGACCGGCTCGCCGGCGAGGCAGTCGGGCTCGAACCACTCGATCGATTCGCCGGTCTCGACATCGATCTTCACCAGCCGGTCGAACGCCTGGTTCTCACCGACGCCGATCCCGTAAGCCCAGCGGTACGGCTTGCAGTTGTTGGCCTGGTAGTTGATCCGCGGCAGTTCCATCGGCGCCTCCGAGACTCGGTGCTCGACGGCCTTCTTGAGACCGGGGCGCAGGCGGTAGCGGTGCAGGTAGGCAGACGAGTCCGACCAGATCTCGCCCTTTTTCACATCCTCGAGATAGAGGTTCTGGATGATCGACGGGTCGTCGAAGCGGCAGAGGTCGAAGACCACGTCGTCCCCGTCCTCGAAGGCGTTGCAGTGGTGGAAGCAGAAGCCGGGCTCGGCCTCCCACTCGCCGCCGATCTCGCCGGTGGCGCGATCGATCAGCACGATCCGCGTGGCGTCCTCCGGGTGCCATGTGAAGTTCTCGATGAACGGCCTGCCGCTGCGCAGGATGTCGAGCGGGTTGACCCGGAACTGGAACTCCGTGAAGATCAGCCAGCGGTCGGTCATGCCGAACGAGTGCTGGTAGGTCGGTTCGCGGCGAGAGAGCTTGGCGATCCGCTTGGCGTCGAGATCTTTGGGCGAGAGCCGGAAGAAGCTCTGCGAGCTGCGGGCACCGAGCTTGCACGAGAGGTTGATCATCTCGCCGCGCTCGGGGTCGAGGTGGGGGTGGGCCGTCGCGAACATGCCGGGGTTGTCGTAGGCGACGCCGAGCGTTTCGAGCGTCGCCGGGTCGAACTCGATCGCCATCGGCGTCTCGCTCATCGCGATGTAGTGCTCGCCGAACTTGTACGCGTTGATCGCAGGGTTGTCGGTGATCTGCGGGCGGAACATCGACTGGATGCGCTGGAAGCGCGTGCGGCAGGGGTCGCTCGCAAACTCGCTGAACTTCAGCTCGCCGCTGTCGCGGAATGAGCGGTACGCGCGACTCTCGACGAAGCGATTCATGTAGTGGACGCGGCCGTCCTCGATCTCGAAGCTGTGCACCAGCGCCATACCGTCGAACCAGTGGTTCACGGCCTTTCCGTCGAACTCCCACGCGCCCGGGCCGTTGCGCAGCAGCTGTCCGGTGAGCCATGTCGGCAGCTCGCCGCTGACGGGAAGCTCGGTGCGGGTCGGCATGTCCGGCTGGGACTCGAACGCGGCGGCCACGGCCGACTTGTTGCTGTTCGGGATTGCGGTCTCGGGGGCCATCGGAAATTCCTCCAATAGTTCAGGCTGAACGATTCGCGTCGAATCATACCGGAATGACCGTCATAATGCAACTACGTGTCCGAAAGGAAATTGACAACAGCGTCCTACCTGGTGCTCGGTCTGGTCGAGGCCGGTGGCTCGGTGACGCCGTACGAGCTCAAATCGATGGCCACCGAAACCGTCGCGAACTTCTGGGCGTTGCCCCACACCCAGATCTACGCGCAGTGCGACCGCCTGACCGAGAGTGGCCTGCTCGTGGAGAAACGCGAGGAGCACGGCCGGCGCCGGCGCAGCTTCTCGATCACGCCGGCCGGCCGCAAGGAGCTGGAGCGGTGGCGCGCGTCCGACACGCCGGGCGGGATGGAGCTGCGCGACCTGTCGATCCTCAAACTGTTCTTCGGCGCCGACCCGCAGAAGCTCGCGGCGGAGCAGGTCGAGTTCCATCAGCGGCAGCTCGAGAGCTACGAGCGGCTCGAGCGCGAGACGGGTCCACACATGACTGAAGGGATGCTGCTTGCTCTGCAAGCCGGTATCGGCCACTCAAAAGAGTTCGTCCGCTTCTGGAAGCGTGTGGCGGAACGGACATAATGCAGAAGCAGATGCCGAAGCGGAAACTGACGACGGCCTCGTATCTCGTCCTTGGGATGGTCGAGATGCTCGAGCCGGTGACGCCGTACACCTTGAAGCGGGTGGCGCAAGACACGGTTGTCCACTTCTGGTCGCTGCCGCACTCGCAGCTCTACGCGCAGTGCGACCGCCTGCTCGAGTCGGGCTACCTCAGCGAGGAGCGCGAGAAAGACGGGCGCAAACGGCGGATGTTGTCCTTGACGAAGAGCGGCCGTGAAGCGATCGAGAGCTGGCGCAGCAAGCCGTCGCTGGTCGGCGCCGACATTCGCGACGAGGCGACGCTGAAGCTGTTCTTCGGCTCCGATCCGTCGATGATCGCCGAGGAGCAGATCGAGATTCACGAGGCGATCCTCAAGCACTACAGGCAGCTCGCGAAGTTCGAGGGGATGGCGCCCGGCGCGCGCAAGGCGCTTGAGATGGGAATCGATTTCGAGCGCAACATTCTGCGCAGCTGGAAAGAGCTGCGCGACTGAGGCGCGCTCTGGCTAGAGTTCGCGCCCGATGAGCCACTTCAACGCGATTGACCACATCGGGCTCGCCGTCGAGGATCTCGACGCCACGCTCGAGATCTACAACAAGCAGTTCGACATGACGATCCAGTACCGCGAGGTCGTCGAGGAGCAGGGCGTCGAAGCCGTTTTGCTCGAGGTCGGCGACAGCCACGTCGAGCTGCTCAGCCCGCTCGGGCCGGACACGCCGGTCGGCAAGTTTCTCGAGAAGCGTGGCCCGGGCATGCACCACGTCGCTTACCGCGTCGACGACGTGCAGGCCGAGCTCGACCGCCTGGCTGCGCTGGGCGTCGAACTGATCGACGAGACCCCGCGCATCGGTATCCAGGGCAGCACCGTCGCTTTCGTGCACCCGCAGTCGGCCGGCTTTGTGCTGACCGAACTGGTCAAGCCCGCTCACGACCACTGACGTTCCAAGGAGAGACCATGGCCGACGACAAGCGCACGATCGGAATCGGATTCACCAGCGGCCTCGCCTCGTCGCTGAAGCTCGACAAGGAGGAGCTCGACAAGCTGCTCGCCGCCATCAAGGCAGAGGACAAGTGGGTCGAGGTCGCCGAAGAGAAGCGCACGATCACGCTGCGCAGCGACCACGTCGAGTTCTACGCGCTCGACGAGGAAAAAGAAGAGCGCACCACCGGCTTCGCCGCCTAGCGATCGATGGAGCCTCGCGGCTTCTGGGATCCGCTCGACCGAGCTGAGTTGCCGCTGCTCAAATGGGTCGAGCGCACTCGCTTCGGGGGGGCGGTCGAACTTGCGACGAAGGTTCTGAGCGAGTCGGGTCAGCATGGGCTCGCCTGGTACGCCGTCGCCGGGGTGGCCGCACGCGTCGACGAGCCTCGCCGCGAAAGATGGCTGCGGGCGGGCGCAAGCGTCGCCGCGGTTTATGCCGCCAACACCGCCGTGAAGTTCATCGCCCGCCGCCGCCGGCCGCCGATCGCCTCGCTGGGCACGCCGACGGACCTGTCCTTTCCCTCTTCTCATGCCGCGACGTCGTTCGCAGCGGCGCGGTTGTTCGCGTCGATCGAAACGCGAGCGACTCTTCCTCTATATGGGGCCGCCGCCGCGATGACCGGCTCCCGGTTGCACTTCTGCGTCCACTACCCCACGGACCTGATCGCTGGCGCCGCCTTCGGCGAACTGGCCGGCCGCACGCTCGCCGGTTCATGCAAATAGCGACCGTAGGTTCGCACCAGGTGCGAACCTACGAACGCAATTTGCGGCCTTGGCCTCACACCTGGTGTGAGGCTGAGCGCGGAAAATGCGTGGATTGGCTACCGTGCGCCGCGCTATGGCGATGAAGGTCGGAATAGTCGGAATGCCGAACGCGGGCAAGAGCTCGTTGTTCAACGCGCTCACCCAGGCGGGGGCGGAGAGCGCGAACTACCCGTTCACGACGATCGAGCCGAACGTCGCAGTCGTGCCGGTTCCCGACCAGCGCCTGCTCGACACCGCCGCCGTCACCGGCGCGACCGACATCCGTCTCGACCAGATCCATGTGCACGACATCGCCGGCCTCGTCCGCGGAGCGAGCAAGGGCGAGGGCCTGGGCAACCAGTTCCTCGCGAACATCCGTGAGACCGACGCGATCCTCCACGTCGTGCGCGCGCACGAGGACGACAACGTCGTGCACCCGGAAGGCGACGTCGACCCGGTGCGCGACATCGAGACGATCGAGACCGAGCTGATCTACGCAGACCTCGAGCAGGCAGAGCGCCGGCTGGAGCGCGTCGCGAAACAGGCCAAGTCGCTCGATCCGGAAGCCGTCGCCGAGGAGGCTTGGCTCAAGCAAGTCGTCGCCGCCCTCCAGGAGGGCAAGCCGGTGCGCACGGTCCCGGTCCCCGAGGACGCTCCGCTCGCCCTCAAGTCGCTCGCGCCGCTCACGGGCAAACCGGTCCTGTTCGTCGCCAACGTGAACGAGGGCGAGCTCGAAGTCCCGGCTGCAGTCGCCGAGTACGCGAAGTCGCAGGGCGCCGAGGCCGTCGCGATCAGCAGCCGCCTTGAGTCAGAGCTCGTCGAGATGGACGACGAGGAGGCCGCGATGATGCGCGAGGAGCTCGACATCCCGGAGTCGGGGCTGACGACCGTGATCAACGGCGCCTTCAAGCTGCTCGACCTGCTCACCTTCTTCACCGTCGGCGAGGAGATCGGCCAGTCCTGGCACATGAAGAAGGGCGGCACCGTCTACGACGCCGCCGGCGAGATCCACACCGACATCCAGCAGGGGTTCGTCCGCGCTGAAGTGATCGGCTACGACCAGCTGATCGAGGTCGGCGGCTACACCGGCGCCCGCGACAAGGGCACGCTCCGGCTCGAAGGCCGGGACTACGTGATGCAGGACGGTGACGTGATCACTGTCAAGCACACGAACTAGCCGCGCAACGCGGCAACAACCTTCGCCACCAAAGGTTGCGCACGCTGTCTGGCCGGGTGGCCTACAGCGCTCAAGTCGTCCAGTGGACTGCCGATCAGTCCATGGTGAACCGCTTAAGGCGCGGTTGCTGCTGCATTGCCTTCGCATGCAAGCCGGGCAGACGACGTTGATCGAGACCCATCGCAACATACCGGTACCACGGACCCGCATTTTCGGGGCGGCGCTGATCGCGCTTGCTTCGCTTGCGCTGCTGTTCGCTGCCGGAGCTGAAGCGAACACGGTCTCGGCCGGGACGGGATTTGCCTGCGGCATCGACTCGGCCGGTGCAGCCAAGTGTTGGGGCGCGAACGGCAGCGGACAGCTCGGCAACAACTCGACCACAGCTTCGGCGACGCCGGTGCAAGTGAGCGGACTCACCGCGAACGTCACCGACATTTCCGCAGGAGCTAATCACGCCTGCGCCGTGCAGAGCGGCGTCGTGAAGTGCTGGGGCGAAGGGTTGAACGGCAGGCTCGGTAACGACGACACAGTTTCTTCCAGCGTCCCCGTCACGGTTGTCGGGCTCGGATCGAACGCCACGGCGGTTGCCGCCGGTGCCTTCAGCACATGCGCCATCGTCGGCGGCGCCGCCAAGTGCTGGGGCTCGCGAACGAGCGGTGCGATGGGCGACAACGATCCGCAAACAGGAGACCAGCTCACTCCGGTGGACGTCTTCGGGGTCTCGACCGGCGCGACGGCGATCGCGGTCGGTTCACGATTTGGCTGCGTCGTCCAGGACGGCGCGGTGAAGTGTTGGGGGCTCGGCACCACTGGGCAGCTGGGCGGCGGCTCGAACACTTCGAACATCCAGCCTGTCGCGACCAACATCACTTCCGGCGCGGAAACAGTCGTGGCCGGAACGAGCAACGGATGCGCGATTCAGAACGGCGCACTCAAGTGCTGGGGACTCGGCACCAGTGGTCAGATCGGTGACGGATTCAGCGCTACGCGCAACTCGCCGACAGCCGTATCTGGGATGAGTTCAAACGTCACCGCTGTCGACCCGGGATCGAACAGTACGTGCGCGGTGCAGTTAGGGACGACGAAGTGCTGGGGATCCGAGGGCAACGGCCGCCTCGGCAACGGTTCCGCCGGGGTTCTAGGAACTCGCTCCACAACCCCTGCGGCTGTGATCGGCGCGGGGGTTGGATCGACGGCCGTCACCGTCGGCGTTGATTTCGGATGCGCAATCGTCTCTGGTGCCCTGCGTTGCTGGGGCAGCAACGCAGCAGGACAGCTCGCCACCACGCTGGTGTCGCCAAGCGCAACGCCGACCGCTGCGGCGGGATTGGTGGCAGGTGCGACTGCGGTTACCGCAGGCGGAAGCCAGAGCTGCTCAATCTGGGGCGGGAGCGCACTTTGTTGGGGTGCGGGGACATACGGACAGCTCGGGACCGGTTCGACGCGTACTTATCTGAAACCGGTTCAGCTGCTCTCACTTGGACTCGGTGCGTCCTCGATTGCGACCGGAGACGCACACACATGTGCCGTCGCGCTCGGCTCGGTGAAGTGTTGGGGTTACGGCCTCTACGGCCAGCTCGGTGATGGCGTCACGTATGACGCCGGCAACGACCACAACAACCTCCCCGTTCAGGTGCAGGGCCTGACCGCTGGAGCGACCATGGTTTCCGCCGGTCTCGCCCACAGCTGCGCGATCGTCGACGGCGCCGCATGGTGCTGGGGCTCGAACACATATGGACAGCTGGGTGACGGAAGCAATGCGGATTCGAACGTGCCGGTACAGGTCTCCGGTCTCACATCCGGAGTCACCTGGATCAGCGCCGACAACAACACGACGTGTGCTGTGCAGTCGGGCGCGGCCCGGTGCTGGGGCTCGAACGGATTCGGACAGATCGGTGACGGCACGATCACCGATCGCACTGTTCCGACACTCGTCGCCGGACTTTCCACTGGCGTCACGGCGATAGACGTCGGTTACGACCACACCTGCGCTGTGGTCTCCGGCGGGGCCAAATGTTGGGGCGATGACGGCAACGGTGAGATGGGAAACGGCCTTGACCTCGAGCAGCCGACGCCCGCTGACGTAGACGATCTCGGAAGCGGCGTCACCGCGATCAGCGCCGGAACGAACTTCAGCTGCGCCGTCGCCTCAGGTGCGGTCAAGTGCTGGGGCCTCAACTCGAGCGGTCAGAACGGCACCAGCTCGCTCACCCCCGGCGCCAACAATGCTCCGGTTGCGACCACAATCACTACCGGGGCGACATCGGTCAACGCCGGAAACACGCAGGCATGTGCGGTCGTCTCTGGCGCGGTGCTCTGCTGGGGTGCAGGGGCATACGGTGCACTAGGAAGCGGCGCCTCGTTGAATTTTCCGGAGTCCACTCCTGTTGCGGGTTTCACCCCGAGCGGAGGTTCCGCGCCGGACACCACAGCGCCTACGGTCAACGTGATTGATCCGGCCAACGGAGCCACAACCGGCTCTGCCAGCGTCACGGTCAACTTCTCTGCGTCTGACTCTGCTGGGACCCCGACCTGCGACCGGACCACGGGCGATTCTGTGGATCTCGCATACGGCACTAACACGATTCTCGTCCGCTGCACTGATGCCTACGGCAACGTGGGCTTTGGCGCTACAACGGTGACGCGTGTGGACAGCGTCCCTCCGGTCGTCACGATCACGCAGCCGCTCGACGGCGCGACCATCGCCTCCGGGGCAACGGTCGTCACCTTCACGGCCAGCGACAACTCGGGTGAGTCGCCGACCTGTGATCTCGTCAGCGGGAGCACCGTTCCGCTGACGGTTGGCTCGAACACGATCACCGTGTCGTGCACCGACAGCTCGAACAACGTCGGAACCGCATCCGTGACTGTGACCCGAACTGGGAGCGCGCCGCTCGTGCAGATCACCGAGCCGGCGGACGGTTCGGTGACCACTTCTGCCAGCACAAATGTCGCCTTCACCGTTAACGGGGCGACCACGATTCCCGGAGACACGACCTGCACGGTCAACGACCAGCCGACTGGAAGCGCCGTGACGAACAGCTTCCCGCTCATCCTCGGAGACAACACAGTGACTGTTGTCTGCTCTTCCGGCGGTTTCGACAGCACCCCCGCCGTCGTTCACGTTACTCGGGCAGGTCCTCCGACGATCGTGATCACCTCGCCGGCCAACAACGATCAGACCGCTACCGGGTCGATCAACGTCAGCTACACGATCGATGGCGGCACCACGATCCCGGGTGGTACCACCTGCACCATCAACAGTCAGGTCTCTTCGAGCACGCAGACGAATCTGGTGCCGCTCAACTACGGGTCCAACCAGATTCTCGTCGGTTGCTCGAACGCATACGGCAACGGCGGCGCGACGGTCAACGTGGTCCGTGTTGATATTCCGACCGTTGTGATCACGTCACCCACTGACGGCTTGAACACCACCCTTTCGTCCGTCAACGTCGCCTACACGGTCAATGGCTCGACGACGATCCCGCCGGGTGCGACCTGCACCGTGAACGGTTCACCTTCATCGCTCGCGTCCACAAACAACGTCGATCTCGCGATGGGCGCGAACACGATCACGGTTGTCTGTGCGACCGACTTCGGTACGTCGGACCCGGTGACAATCACAGTGAACCGCGGTGTCGGGCCGGAGGTTGTGATCACTTCTCCGAACAACGGCCTCAACACGACTGCTTCGTCGGTCAACGTCTCGTACACGGTTAACGGCGACGCATCGATCCCGGACGGGACCGCGTGTGAGGTGAACTCGACCAGCTCGAGCAGCGCGACGACCAACAGCGTGCCACTGTCGCTCGGTGCGAACTCAATCACTGTGGCGTGTACGGACACGTTCGGGACGGGAACTTCGCTTGCGGTTCAGGTGAATCGCGGCAACCCGCCGACCGTCGTGGTCACATCCCCCGCCGACAACGCGGCCACCACGTTGAGTTCCGTGAACGTCGCGTACACCGTCAACGGGTCCTCCACGATCCCTGGCGGCACCAGCTGTTCAGTAAACGGCTTCAACTCAACCAGCGCGGCCACGAACAACGTTGATCTGTCGCTAGGCCAGAACATCATCAACGTCGTCTGCACGAATGTCTTCGGCACCGGCGCGGCGGCCCCGGTGAACGTTTACCGCGGAACGCGACCGGCGATCGCGATCACGTCGCCACCAAACAACACGTTCACCTCGTTCAGCACGGTGGATGTCAGCTTCACGATCAACCTTGGACCGACGATCCCGCCCGAGACGACCTGCTCGGTCGCCGGGGTCGAAACAACCACTACGCAGAACAACGCTGTTCCACTCAGCTACGGAGTGAACGACATACCGGTGTCGTGCACAAACCAGTACGGCACGACGACCGTCAACGTCACGATTACGCGCGGCGACCCGCCGGCGATCGCGATCACGTCGCCGGCCGACAACTTCAACACGCCCGCAAGTCAGGTCAACGTCGCGTTCACGGTCGACACGAATGCGTCGGTGCCGAGTGGGACCGACTGCGCCGTGAACGGCGTGTCGACGACCACGGCGACAATAAACAGCGTCGCTCTGTCGCTGGGGGCGAACTTGATCAGTGTTGACTGTTCCAACGTCTTCGGCTCGAGTCAACAGTCGATCAACGTCAACCGCGGCAACCCGCCGGTCGTCGCGATCACCGCTCCGGCCGACGGCCTGAACACGACCGCGAGCTCGGTCAACGTCGCCTACACAGTTGATGGCGCCAGCTCGATCCCCGGCAACGCCACCTGCACGGTCGCCGGCAACGCGAGCAGCAGCACCACGACCAACAGCGCCGCGCTGGTGATGGGCGCCAACACGATCACGGTCGTCTGCACCAACCCGTTCGGCAACGACACCAAGTCGATCACGGTCAACCGCGGTGTCCCGCCGACGGTCGCGATCACCGCTCCGGCCGACGGGCTGAACACGACCGCGACGTCGGTCAACGTCGCTTACACCGTCAACGGTCTCACATCCATCCCGTCGGGCCACAGCTGCACCGTCAACGGGTCTGCCTCGTCGAGCGCGTCGAGCAACAGCGTCGCGCTTTCGCTCGGCGCGAACACGATCACCGTGTTCTGCGTCAATGTCTTCGGTAACGGCAGCGCCCAGATCACCGTCAACCGCGGTAACCCGCCGAGCGTCGCGATCACGTCACCGGCCGACGGCCTGAACACCACGGCGAGCTCGGTCAACGTCAGCTACACCGTCAACGGCGGAGGCTCGATTCCGGGGAACGCGACCTGCACGGTCGCCGGCAGCGCGAGCACGAGCACCAGCAGCAACACCGTCGCCCTGAACATGGGCTCGAACAACATCGCCGTCACCTGCACCAACCCGTTCGGTTTCGACACCAAACAGATCACCGTCAACCGCGGCGTCCCGCCGACCGTCGCGATCACGGCGCCGGCCGACCTCGCGCACACTGTTTCCTCGTCCACCAACGTCGCCTACACCGTCAACGGCGCGGCTTCGATCCCGGGCGCGACGAGCTGCACGGTCAACGGTTCGGCTTCGGCGAGCGCGACGACCAACACGGTTTCGCTCAACATGGGCGCGAACTCGATCACGGTCTCTTGCACCAATGTCTTCGGATCGAGCGGACCGGTCAGCGTCACGATCACGCGCGGCGTCACGCCGGTCGTGGCGATCACCTCCCCGGCCGACGGCTTCCGCACGCCCGACACGTCGGTCAACGTGGCCTTCACCGTCAACGGCGGCGGCGCGATCCCGGCTGAGCACACATGCACGGTCAACGGAAACGCGACGACCACGCCCGGCACGAACGACGTGCCGCTGAGCATGGGCGACAACACGATCTCGGTCGCATGCGCCAGCCCTTACGGCAACAGCAACACCTCGATCGTCGTCGTCACGCGCGGCCTGCCGCCGGTCCTGGCGATCACCGCGCCGGCCGACGGCATCCACACGACGCAGAACAACATCAACCTCGCGTTCACCGTCGACGGGTCGACGACGATCCCGAACGGATACACCTGCAAAATCAACAACGTCACGACCAGCAGCGCCACGACCAACTCGATGGCCCTGGCGCTCGGGACGAACAACTTCACGCTGCTCTGCAACAGCCCGTACGGCAACAGCAACACGCCGAGCGTGACCGTGCTTCGCGGAAACACTCCGGTCGTCGCTGTCACGTCGCCGGCCAACGGGTCGTTCACGACGGCCAACTCTGCAAACGTCGCGTTCACGGTCAATGGAACGTCTGCGATCCCGGCCGAGCACGCCTGCACGGTCAACGGCGTTGCCACGACGAGCACGACGACCAACCCGGTGACGATTGTTCCGGGAACGAACACGATCACGGTCGCCTGCACCAGCCCTTACGGCGACAGCAACTCCGCGGTGGTCACCGTCACCCGCGGCAACCCGCCGGTCGTCGCGGTGACCGCGCCGGCGAACGGCACGAACACCGTCCAGAACAACATCAACATCGACTTCACGGTCGACGGAGCAACGACGATCCCGGGTGGTTACACCTGCCGCATCAACGGCGCTGCGGTGAGCAGCGCCACCGGCAACAACGAGTTCCTGAACATGGGCGCCAACACGTTCGCCGTGCTCTGCAACAGCCCGTACGGAGACAGCAACACCGTCACCCTTACGGTCAACCGCGGCAAGATCCCGGAGGTCGTGATCACGTCGCCGGCCGACGGCTTCAAGACGGCGGCCAGCTCGGTGAACGTCGCCTTCACGGTCAACGGCGGCTCAAGCATCCCCGGTAACCACAACTGCTCGGTCAACGGAACGCCGACTTCCAGCACGACCACGAACGCCGTCGCGCTGAGCATGGGCGCCAACTCGATTTCGGTCGCCTGCACCTCTTCTTTCGGCGACTCGAACGTCGCAGTGGCCTCCGTCACCCGCGGCGTCCCGCCGGTCGTCGCGATCACCGCCCCGAGTAGCGGCTCGCACACGACGGCAACCAGCACCAACCTCGCCTACACCGTCGACGGCTCGACCACGGTCGCCGGCGACACGACCTGCAAGATCAACGGATCCAGCTCCAGCAGCGCGACGACCAACAGTCTCCCGCTCGTCCTCGGTACCAACACCTTCACGCTGATCTGCACCAGCCCGTTCGGCGACTCCAACTCTGCGTCGGTCACGGTCACACGCGGCGTCGTCCCGGTCGTCGCGATCACGGCCCCGGTCGATGGGTTCAAGACCCCGAACGCAAACGTCAACGTTGCGTTCAGCGTCAACGGTCAGCCGTCGATCCCGGCCAACCACAGCTGCTCGGTCAACGGCACGCCGACCAGCAGCGCGACGACCAACAGCGTCGCACTCAGCCTCGGCGCCAACTCGGTCCAGGTCTCGTGCAGCAGCGTGTACGGAGACAGCAACACCGCCGTCGCGACCGTTACGCGTAAGGACCCACCGATCGTTGCGATCACCGCTCCGACGGACGGCGATCACACCACGGCCACCACCGCGCTGATCGACTTCACCGTCGACGGTGCCGCCTCGATCCCGAGCGACTACACCTGCAAGATCAACGGCCAGGACGTCCCGATCGCGACCGGCAACAGCGTCTCACTCGACCTCGGCGACAACAGCTTCAGCGTGCTCTGCGAGAGCCCGTACGGCGACAGCAACGCGGCGAGCGTGACGGTCAAGCGCGGCGTGGTCCCTGTCGTCGCCATCACCGCACCGGTCGACGACTTCAAGACTCCGAACGCGAGCACCAACCTGGCCTTCACTGTCAACGGCGGATCCTCGATTCCGGCCGAGCACACCTGCGAGGTCGACGGCAACGCGACCACCGACGCCGACACGAATCCGATCTCGCTGAGCCTCGGCGCGAACAGCTTCAGCGTCCAGTGCACCGGTCCGTACGGCGACAGCAACGTCGCCAGCGTCAACGTCACGCGCAAGAACCCGCCGGTCGTCGCCTTCACTTCGCCGGCCGACGGTTTCCACACCACGGCGACCAGCATCGACCTCGACTTCACGCTCGACGGGGCCACCGGCTTCGGCAGTGAGTACACCTGCAGGATCAACGGCCAGGACGTCACCGGCGGGACCGGCAACAACTTCGCGTTGACTCTCGGCGACAACAGCTTCACGCTCCTCTGCCAGAGCCCGTACGGCGACAGCAATGCCGCGAGCATCAACGTCAAGCGCGGCGTGACCCCGTCGGTCGCCATCACCACGCCGGCCGACGGCCTGCACACGGCGTCGACGAGCGTCAACGTCGCATTCACGGTCAACGGCGGCTCGACGATCCCGGCCGAGCACACCTGCACGGTCAACGCGGCGCCGACCTCGAGCACAACCACCAACAGCGTCTCGCTCTCGCTCGGATCCAACGTGATCACCGTCGAATGTGACAGCCCGTACGGAAATCAGCTCGCGGCCGTCACGGTCACGCGCGGCAACCCGCCGGTGATCGCGATCACCGCACCCGCCGGCGCCGGACTGTTCACGACCGCTTCAACTACAAACGTCGCGTACACGCTCGACGGCGCGAGCGTGATCCCCGTGGGCTACGCCTGCACCGTCAACGGTGCTGCGAGCGCCAGCACCACCACCAACGCCGTTTCGCTCAACCTCGGAGCGAACTCGTTCACCGTCATCTGCTCCAGTCCCTACGGCGACAGCAACGTTGCGACCGTCACGGTCACCCGCGGCACTACGCCGGTCGTCGCGATCAGCGCACCGGCCGACGGATTGAAGACGGGCGCCGGCAGCGTCGGCGTCGACTTCACGGTCAACGGCCAGAGCTCGATCCCGTCCGGTCACGCCTGCACCGTCAACGGTTCGCCGGCCGGAAGCACGACTGGAAACGTCGTTCCGCTCTCGCTCGGCGACAACACCGTCAGCGTCCTCTGCACGAGCCAGTACGGCGACAGCAACACGGCGGTCATCACGGTCACCCGCGGCAACCCGCCGGTCGTCGCGATCGCGACGCCGACGGACGGCAGCTTCACCACAGCTGCGACCGAGAACCTCAGCTTCACCGTCGACGGCGCGAGTTCGATCCCGAGCGAGTACGTCTGCCAGGTCAACGGCGTCGACACCAGCGACCCGTCGACCAACGCCGTCGACCTCGACCTGGGTGCCAACACGCTCGGCGTCGCCTGCTCCAGCCCCTACGGCGCCAGCAACTACGCGAGCGTGACCGTCAACCGCGGCGTGACACCGACCGTTGCGATCACCGCACCCGTCGACGATCTGCACACCACCGCGAGCAGCGTCAACGTCGAGTTCTCGGTCAACGGCCAGGCCTCGATCCCAGCTGGTCACACATGCACGGTCAACGGCACCGACACGACCTCGAACGACACCAACGACGTCGCGCTGACGATGGGAGACAACACGATCTCCGTCGCCTGCACGGGTCCCTACGGCGGCTCGAACACGGCCGCGATCACGGTCGTGCGCGGCACAACCCCGACCGTCGCAATCACGTCGCCGGCCGACAACTCGCACACGACGCAGGCGACAACCAACCTGGCCTTCACCGTCGACGGGTCGAGCACGCTTCCGAGCGGTTACAGCTGCACCGTGAACGGCGTCGGCACGAGCGACCCGTCGACCAACAGCGTCGACCTCGACCTCGGCGACAACAACTTCAGCGTCGCCTGCGACAGCCCGTTCGGCGCCTCGAACACCGACGAGATCACCGTCACCCGCGGCGTCACGCCGGTCGTCGCGATCACGGCGCCGGTCACCGGACTGCAGACCGCGGCCACCAGCGTCCTCGTCGACTTCACCATCAACGGCCAGAGCGCGATCCCGAACCTCCACAACTGTGAGGTGAACGGCGTCCCCGCCGCGGCGGCCACCGGCAACGCCGCGCCGCTGTCGCTGGGCGTCAACGCGATCACCGTGCTCTGCACGAGCCCCTATGGCGACAGCAACGCTGCCACGATCACGGTCACCCGCGGTAACCCGCCGGTCGTCGCGATCACGGCTCCCGTCGACAACTCGCACACGACTTCCGCGACGACCAACGTCGCCTTCACGGTCGACGGAGCATCGACGATCCCGGGCGGCTACAGCTGCCAGGTCAACGGCGTCGACACGAGCGACCCGTCGACCAACAGCGTCGACCTCAACCTCGGCGCCAACACCGCGACCGTCACGTGCGACAGCCCCTACGGCACCTCGAACGCGGCGGAGGTCACGGTCACCCGCGGCGTCACCCCGACGGTCGCCGTCACCGCCCCGGTCGACGGCCTGCAGACCACGGCCAGCGCAGTCGCGGTCGACTTCACGGTCAACGGCGACGGCTCGATCCCGGCGCTCCACGACTGCGAGGTCAACGGCGTTCCGGCCGTGACGGCGACGGGCAACTCAACGCCGCTGAGTCTCGGGGCCAACACGATCACTGTGCTCTGCACCAGTCCGTACGGCGACAGCAACGCGGCCGCGATCACCGTCACCCGCGGCAACCCGCCGGTCGTGGCCTTCACGGCGCCCGCCGACAACTCCTTCACGACCGCGAGCAGCACCAACCTCGCCTTCACCGTCGACGGCTCGACGACGATCCCGAGCGGATACACCTGCCGCATCAACGGCTCGGTCACGACGAGTGCGACCACGAACGGCGTCGCTCTGAGCACCGGCGCAAACACCTACAGCCTCTCGTGCACAAGCCCGTTCGGCCCGAGCAACACCGCGACCGTCACGGTCACCCGCGGCGTCACGCCGGTCGTCGCGATCACCGCTCCGGTGACCGGCCTTCAGACCGCCGCCAGCTCCGTTGCAGTCAACTTCACCGTCAACGGCCAGAGCTCGATCCCGGCGCTGCACTCGTGCACGGTCAACGGCGTCGCCGCCTCGGGCGCATCCGGAAACTCGACCCCGCTCAGCCTCGGCGTCAACACGATCACCGTCGTCTGCGACGGCCCGTACGGAACCTCGAACTCAGCGACGATCACCGTCACCCGCGGCAACCCGCCGGTCGTCGCGATCACCGCGCCCGCCAACAACTCGTACACAACGTCGAGCAGCAGCAACCTCGCGTTCACGGTTGACGGGGCGAACTCGATCCCGGGCGGCTACGGCTGCAAGATCAACGGCAACACCACGTCGAGCACGACCACCAACCCGCTGTCGCTGACGATCGGCGCCAACACCTTCGCCGTGCTCTGCACCAGCCCCTACGGCGACAGCAACACCGCCTCGGTCACGGTCACGCGCGGCGTGACCCCGGTCGTCGCGATCACTGCGCCGGCCAACAACTCGTTCACCACGTCCGCGACCGCGAGCGTCAACTTCACCGTCAACGGCCAGAGCTCGATCCCGGCGCTGCACTCGTGCACCGTCAACGGTTCGCCGGCCGCGAGCGCCAGCGGCAACAGCACGCCGCTCAGCCTCGGCGCAAACACGATCACCGTCGTCTGCACCAGCCCATACGGCGACAGCAACGCGGCGGCGATCACTGTCACGCGCGGCAACCCGCCGGTCGTCGCGATCACGTCGCCGGTCGACGGATCGCACACCACTTCGAGCAGCGGCAACGTCGCCTTCACCGTCGACGGCTCCACGACGATTCCCGGTGGCTACACCTGCCGCATCAACGGCACAGTCACGTCGAGCGCGACGACCAACGCGGTTTCGCTGAGCCTCGGCGCGAACACTTACAACGTCACGTGCTCGAGCCCGTTCGGTGACAGCAACCTCGCAGTTTCGACGGTCTCCCGCGGTGTGACTCCGGTCGTCTCGATCACAGCTCCCGCCACCGGCCTGCAGACGACTGCTTCGAACGCTTTCGTGAGCTTCACGGTCAACGGCCAGAGCTCGATCCCGGCCGAGCACACCTGCACGGTCAACGGCAGCGCCGTCGCGACCGCAAACGCCAACGCAACCCCGCTCAGCCTCGGCGTCAACACGATCACCGTCGTCTGCAGCGGCCCCTACGGCACTTCGAACTCGGCGACAATAACGGTGACCCGGGGCAACCCGCCGGTCGTCGCGATCACCGCGCCGAGCAACAACAGCTTCACCACCGCGACGACGACGACCCTCGACTTCACGGTCGACGGATCGACCACGATCCCGAGCGGTTACACCTGCCGCATCAACGGCACCGTGGTCGCCGGCGGCGCCGGCAACGCGCTCCCGCTCAGCACGGGCTCCAACACCTTCAGCGTCGTCTGCTCGAGCCCATTCGGAACCTCGAACACCGCGAGCGTGACCGTCACCCGCGGCGTCACGCCGGTCGTCGCGATCAGCAGTCCGGTCGACGGCCTGGCGACCTCCGCAGGCGCGGTGAACGTGGCCTTCACGGTCAACGGCAGCGCGAACATCCCGTCGGGCCACAGCTGCAGCGTCAACGGGAGCGGCACTTCGAGTGCGACCAACAACCCGACACCGCTCGCGCTCGGTGCGAACGTGATCGAGGTGCTGTGCACCAGCCCGTACGGCGACTCGAACCTTGCGGTGGTGAACGTCAGCCGCGGCAACGCACCGGACGTCGAGATCGTCTCACCGACCGAGGGCTTCAACTTCCCAGTCACGTCGGCGAACGTCGAGTACACGGTCGACGGCACCAGCACGATCCCGGGCGGCACGACCTGCACCGTCAATGGCGCGGCCTCGACCGATCCGACGACGAACAGCGTTTCTCTCTCGGCAGGCAACAACACGATCACGGCACGATGCGACAACGCTTACGGCTTCGACGTCTCCGTCGTCCACGTCAGCCAGGGCGACGGGCCGGCCGTGCTGATCACCGCGCCGGCGGACAACCTCTACACCACCGACACATCGGCCAGCATCGAGTTCACGGTCGACGGCACGACGACGATCCCGGGCGGCACGACCTGCGACGTGAACGGAACTCCGGCAACCGACGGCACCGGCACTGTCGTCAGCCTCTCGCCCGACGTCAACAACATCACGGTCTCGTGCACCAACGCCTTCGACACCGACACCGAATCGATCACGATCAACAGCGGCGTCGCGCCGGTCGTCGCGATCACTGCGCCGCTGGACGGCTCGAACACAACAGCGGCCTCGACCAACCTCTCCTTCGAGGTCAACGGCACCAGCACCATCCCGGGCGACACGACCTGCACGGTCAACGGTGACGCCACGACCGACGCGGTCACCAACCCGGTCTCGCTCAGCCTCGGAGCCAACAGCGTCAACGTCGTGTGTGGCAACGACTACGGCATCGCGTCGGCGCAGGTGACCATCAACCGCGGCAACGTGCCGACGGTCGCGATCACCGCGCCCGCAAGCGGTCACAAGACCACGACAGGCGCCGTCAATCTCAGTTACGTCGTCAACAGCAACCCGACGATCCCGGGCGGCACGACCTGCACCATCAACGGCGACCCGTCGACCAGCGCCACCACCAACCTCATCGCGTTGGCGCCGGGAAGCAACACGCTCACGGTGCAGTGCGACAACCAGTTCGGCAGCTCGGCGACCGACTCCGTCACGGTCGAGCAGGGCGACGCTCCGATCGTCGCGATCACCGCGCCGGCCGACAACGACTTTGTCACCACCGCGAACGTCAACGTCGCATTCACGCTCGCCGGAAGCACGACGATCCCGGGCGGCACGACCTGCACCGTCAACGGTGTCGCCACGAGCGACGCCGCGACCAACGACCTCGAGCTTTCGCTCGGTGCCAACTCCGTCGTCGTCGCATGCGTCAATGACTTCGGCAGTGACAGTCAGCAGGTGACCGTCAACTACGGCAGCGCGCCGACGCTCACCGTCACCGAACCGGTCGATGACACCTACACCACGGCCTCTTCGCTGAACGTGGCGTTCCTTGTCAACAGCTCCACTTCGATTCCGGGCGATGCGGCATGCACGATCAACGGATCGCCCACCGCCAGCGCTACCACCAACAGCACGGCGCTCTCGACGGGCGACAACACGATCACGGTCGCCTGTCAGAACTCCTACGGAACAACCACCGCACCGGCCATCACGGTTCACCGCGGCGACGCGCCGGTGGTCGCTGTCACGGCGCCGACCGACGGCCTGAACACCGCGCTCGAGAGCGTCGACGTCGACTACACCGTCAACGGCGCGAGCACGATCCCGGGCGGCACGACCTGCACCGTGGGCGGCGCGAACTCGTCGTCGACCAGCGGCAACACGGTCTCACTCTCGCTCGGCGCGAATACGCTGACCGTTGAGTGCAGCAGCGTCTACGGCAGCGACTCCGACTCGGTCACCGTCAACCACGGAAACCCGCCGAGCGTCTCGCTGACCGCTCCTGCCGACGACACTTACACGACTTCGAGCTCGATCAACGCGGCGTACCTCGTCGACGGTTCCACGACGATCCCGAGCGGCACGACCTGCACCGTGGGCGGCGCCGCCTCGAGCGACGGGGCGACGAACAACGTGTCGCTTTTGCTCGGAGACACGGTCATTTCCGTCGAGTGTCAGAACGACTTCGGGACCGACACGACCGCTTCGGTGACCGTCCACCGCGGCAACGCGCCGACCGTCGCGATCACCGCGCCGGTCGACGGCCTCAACACCGCCTCGCCCGCAGTCGACGTCGACTACCAGGTCGACGGTGGCAACAGCATTCCGGGCGGCACGACCTGCACCGTGGGCGTCGCGAACTCGTCGTCGACCAGCGGAAACACGGTCTCACTCTCGCTCGGCGCAAACACGCTGACCGTCGACTGCACGAGCGTCTACGGCAGCGACTCCGACTCGGTCACGGTCAACCACGGCAACCCGCCGAGCGTCGCTCTGACAGCGCCGGTCGATGACACGTACACGACGGCGAGCTCGATCAACACTTCATACCTGGTCAACGGCACCAGCACGATCCCGGGCGGAACGACCTGCACGGTGGGCGGCGCGGCGTCCTCGAGCGCGACAACGAACAGCGTGGCGCTCAGCCTCGGTGACAACTCGATCCAGGTCACCTGCTCGAACGCCTTCGGCTCGAACAGCACGGCGACGGTGACGGTCCACCGCGGCAACGTCCCGGTCGTCGCGATCACGGCGCCGGCCAACAACTCGAACACCGCCGCTTCCAGCACCAACGTCGCCTACACCGTCGACGGCGGCAGCACGATCCCGGGCGGAACAACCTGCACGGTCAACGGCAGCGCCTCGAGCAGCACGAGTACCAACGCCGTCGCGCTCAGCCTCGGCGCCAACACGATCACGGTGCAGTGCTCGAGTCCCTACGGCGTCCACAGCTCATCGGTCACCGTCACCCGCGGCAACCCGCCGACCGTCACGCTCACCGCGCCGGCGAACAACACCTTCACCACCGCCAGCACGATCAACGCCTCGTACCTCGTCAACGGCGGCAGCACGATCCCGGGCGGCACGACCTGCACCGTGAACGGCTCGACCTCGAGCAGCACCACGACCAACTCGGTCAACCTGCCGCTCGGCGACACCACGATCCAGGTCACCTGCTCGAACGCCTTCGGCTCGAACAGCACGGCGACGGTGACGGTCCACCGCGGCAACGTCCCGGTCGTCGCGATCACGGCGCCGGCCAACAACTCGAACACCGCCGCTTCCAGCACCAACGTCGCCTACACCGTCGACGGCGGCAGCACGATCCCGGGCGGCACGACCTGCACCGTGGGCGGCGCGGCCTCGAGCAGCACGACCACCAACGCCGTCGCGCTCAGCCTGGGTGCCAACACGATCACCGTGAGCTGCACCAATGCCTACGGCCCGTCGAGCCAGAACGTCACCGTCACCCGCGGCAACCCGCCGACCGTCACGCTCACCGCGCCGGCGAACAACACCTTCACCACCGCCAGCACGATCAACGCCTCGTACCTCGTCAACGGCGGCAGCACGATCCCGGGCGGCACGACCTGCACCGTGGGCGGCGCGGCCTCGAGCAGCACGACCACCAACTCCGTCGCACTCAGCCTCGGTGCGAACACGATCACCGTCGCCTGCACCAGCGTCTTTGGAACCGGCACGAGCGGCACCGTCACAGTCAACCGCGGCAACGTCCCGGTCGTCGCGATCACGGCGCCCGCCAACAACTCCAACACTGCGGCGTCGACCACCAACGTCACCTTCACCGTCGATGGATCGGGCACGATCCCGGGCGGCACCAGCTGCGCTGTGAACGGCACCGCGACGAGCAGCACGACCACCAACTCCGTCGCACTCAGCCTCGGTGCCAACACGATCACCGTGAGCTGCACCAATGCCTACGGCCCGTCGAGCCAGAACGTCACCGTCACCCGCGGCAACCCGCCGACGGTCGCGATCACGGCGCCGACCAACAACTCGAACACCGCCGCCACCTCGACCAACGTGACGTTCCTCGTCAACGGCAGCAGCAGCATCCCCGGCGGCACTGCGTGCACGGTCAACGGCTCGTCGACCTCGAGCACCACAACCAACAGCGTCGCGCTGAGCCTCGGCGCCAACACGATCACCGTCGTCTGCACGAACGCGTTCGGCAGCGACACCAAGGTCGTCAGCGTCACGCGCGGTAACCCGCCGGTCGTGGCTATCACCGCTCCGGCCGACAACGCCAACACCACGAGCGCGAGTGCGAATGTGGCCTACACGGTCGATGGATCCGCGTCGATCCCGGGCGGCACGACCTGCACGGTCAACGGCGCGGCGTCGAGCAGCGCCACGACCAACGGCGTCTCGCTCAGCAACGGCGCGAACACGCTGACCGTCGTCTGCACCAGCGTGTTCGGCAGCTCGAGCAGCTCGGTCACCGTCAACCTCGGATCTGCTCCGACCGTGGTGATCACCGCTCCGACCGATGGCACGTTGACGACGAGCTCCAGCACCAACGTCACCTACCTGGTCAACGGTTCCGGCTCGATCCCGGGCGGCACCACCTGCAACGTCAACGGCTCGCCCTCGAGCAGCGCGAACAGCAACAGCATCCCGCTCACCAGCGGCCCGAACTCGGTCACCGTCGACTGCACCAACGTCTTCGGCACGAGCACAGCCGGACCGGTCACGATCACGCGCGGCACGGCGCCGAGCGTCGCGATCACTTCGCCGGCAGACGGCCTCAACACCACGGCCACGAGCGTGACCGTCGACTTCACCTTCGACGGCACCGGCACGATCCCGGGTGACGCAACCTGCACGGTCAACGGCAACGCCGTGACTTCGACGAGCAGCGCCGCCGCGCTCTCGATCGGCGCCAACACGATCACCGTCGAGTGCACCAACCCGTACGGAACCGACGCGAAGTCGATCACCGTCAACCGCGGCAACCCGCCGGTGGTCACGATCAGCGCACCGGCGAACAATTCCTTCACGACGGCGTCCAGTACCAACGTCAGCTACGTGGTGGATGGCGGCAGCACGATCCCGAGCGGAACGACCTGCACCGTGGGCGGCGCGGCATCAAGCGGCGGCGCGACCAACCCGGTCTCGCTGAGCCTGGGCGCGAACTCGATCACGGTGGTCTGCTCGAGCGTCTTCGGCACGACGACGGTCGGTCCGATCACTGTCAACCGCGGCAACGTTCCGGTCGTCGCAATCACGTCGCCGACCAGCGGTCTGAACACAACCGCCTCCAGCATCAACGTCGCTTACACCGTCGACGGATCCACCTCGATCCCGGGCGGAACGACCTGCACCGTGGGCGGCGCGGCATCAAGCGGCGGCGCGACCAACTCGGTCGCTCTCAGCCTTGGCGCCAACACGCTCACCGTGAGCTGCACCAGCTCTTACGGCACCGCGACGCAGAGCGTCACGGTCAACCGCGGCAACGTCCCGACGGTAGTCACCACGGCGCCGGCGAACAACTCCAACACGGTTGCCACCTCGGTCAACGTCGCCTACCTCGTCAACGGTTCGACGACGATCCCGGGTGGCACGACCTGCACCGTCAATGGTGCGGGCTCAAGCACCGGCGCCACCAACTCCGTCGCGCTCAGCCTCGGCGCCAACACGATCACCGTCTCGTGCGCCAACCAGTTCGGAACGAGCAGCCCCGCAACCCTGACGGTCAACCGCGGCAACACCCCGGTGGTGGCGATCACCTCACCGACCGACGGTCTCAACACGACGGTCAGCTCCGTCAACGTCGCCTACACGATCGACGGCGGCACCACGATCCCGGGCGGCACGACCTGCACCGTGGGCGGCGCGGCGTCCAGCAACGGCGCGACGAACGCGGTGACGCTCAGCACCGGGGCCAACACACTCACGGTCTCCTGCTCGAGTGCCTTCGGTACCGGCAGCGCGCAGGTCACCGTCAACCTGGGCAGCGTCCCGTCCGTCGTGATCACCTCTCCGGCCGACGGGTCTCTGACCACGGCGAGCACGGCAAACGTCGCCTACCTCGTCAACGGCTCGACTTCGATCCCGGGCGGCACGACCTGCACGGTCAACGGCAGCGCTTCCGGTAGCGCCACGACCAACAGCGTCTCGCTGAGCCCGGGCGCCAACACCTTCACCGTCGTCTGCACCAACCAGTTCGGTCCGGGCACGAGCACCCCGTCCACGATCACGCGCGGCAACGTTCCGAGCGCGGCGATCACCGCTCCGTCCGACGGAGTGAACACCGCATCGTCGAGCACCAACGTCGCCTACACGGTCGACGGCGGTTCGACGATCCCCGGCGGTACGACCTGCACGGTCAACGGAAGCGCATCGAGCAGCACGAGCACGAACTCGGCCGCGCTGACGCTCGGCGCCAACACGATCGCCGTCGTCTGCACCAACGCCTACGGCCCGGGCTCGAACCAGATCACCGTCACCCGCGGAAACGTCCCGGCCGTCGCGATCACCGCCCCTGCGGACAACGCCAACACCACCGCGAGCAGCGTCAACGTCACCTACACCGTCAACGGCGGTGGCACGATCCCGAGCGGCACCACCTGCAACGTGAACGGGTCGGCCTCGGGCAGCGCCACGACCAACTCGGTCTCGCTGAGCCCCGGCGCCAACACGATCACGGTCGACTGCACCAACGTCTTCGGAACCGGAACGAGCACGACGGTCACCGTCAACCGCGGCAACGTCCCGACGGTCGCGGTCACTGCCCCTGCGGACAACGCCAACACCACCGCGAGCAGCATCAACGTCACCTACACGGTCAACGGATCGACGACGATCCCGGGCGGAACGACCTGCACGGTCGCCGGAAACGCGTCGAGCTCGACCAGCACCAACTCGGCATCGCTGAGCATCGGAGCCAACACGCTCACGGTCACCTGCACGAACCAGTTCGGTCCGGGTAGTGCGAGCGTCACGGTGAACCGCGGCAATACGCCGACCGTCGTCACGACGGCACCGGCGGACGGTGCGAACACGGCCTCCTCGTCGACCAACGTCGCCTTCCTCGTCAACGGTTCGACGACGATCCCGGGCGGCACGACCTGCGCGATCAACGGCAGCGCAACCACCAGCGCCACCACCAACCCGGTCACGCTGACCAGCGGTCCGAACACCTTCACGGTCGTCTGCACCAACCAGTTCGGCCCCGGCACGGCCCTGCCCGTGACGATCACCCGCGGCACACCGCCGAGTGTCGTGATCACGGCGCCTGCCGACGGCGCGAACATCGGCTCGAGCAGCGTGAACGTCGCCTACACGATCGACGGCGGCACGACGATCACGGGTGGCATGGCCTGCACGGTCAACGGTTCGGCCAGCTCCAGCGCGACGACCAACAGCGTCGGCCTGAGCCTGGGCGCCAACACGATCACCGTCGAGTGCACCAACCCGTTCGGCACGGACACCAAGTCCGTCACCGTCACCCGTGGCAACGCTCCGACGGTCGCGGTCACGGCGCCTGCCAACAACTCGAACACGACCGCGAGCAGTACCAACGTCGCCTACACCGTCAACGGCACGACGACGATCCCGGGAGGCACGACCTGCACCGTGGGCGGCGTGGCCTCCGCCAGTACCAGCACGAACAGCGTGTCGCTGAGCCTCGGTGCCAACACCCTCACGGTCGCCTGCAACAACGTCTTCGGAACCGGATCCGCCACCGTCACGGTCAACCGCGGCGACGCGCCTGTCGTCGCGATCACCGCCCCGGTGAACGGCACGAACACAACGGCCTCGAGCACCAACGTCGCCTACACGCTCAACGGCGGATCGAGCATTCCGGGCGGCACGACCTGCACGGTCAACGGCTCCGCGTCGAGCAGCACGAGTACCAACTCCGTCGCGCTCAGCAACGGCGCCAACACGATCACCGTCGCCTGCTCGAGCGTCTTCGGCAGCGACAGCAAGCAGGTGACAATCACGCGCGGCAACACGCCGACCGCTGCGATCACCGCTCCGGCGACCGGCCTGAACGTGACGGCGAGCAGCGTCAACGTGACCTACACGGTCAACGGCGCGAGCACGATCCCGGGCGGCACGACCTGTACGGTCAACGGCTCTGCGTCGAGCAGCACGAGCACCAACTCGGTCGCGCTCAGCCTCGGCGCGAACACGATCAACGTCTCCTGCACCAACGCCTTCGGCGCCGGCAACACGGCGAGCGTCACCGTCAACCGCGGCAACGCCCCGGGCATCGCGGTCATCTCGCCGGCGGAGAACGACAACTACTCCGCCACGACCATCAACGTCGAGTACATCGTCGACGGCGGCCCGACGATCCCGGGCGGCACGACCTGCACGGTCAACGGTGCGGCGTCGACCGATCCGGAGTTCAACAGCGTCAACCTCACGCCCGGCGCCAACACGATCACGGTCGCCTGCTCCAACACGTTCGGCACCAGCACCGTGTTCGTCCACGTCAGCCAGGGCGATGGACCGGCCGTCCTCGTGACGACGCCGGCCGACGGCTTCAACACCACAAGCAGCAGCGTCAACGTCGCCTACGGCGTCAACGGCACCGGCGCGATCCCGGGCGGCACGACCTGCACCGTGAACGGCGCTGCGTCGAGCGATGCGAACACCAACAGCGTCGCGCTGAGCCTCGGCGCCAACACGATCACGGTCGAGTGCACCAACCCGTTCGGCACCAACAACGACACGATCACGGTCAACCGCGGCGTGCCGCCGGTCGTCGCCGTGACGGCACCGGCCGACGGTCTGAACACCACTTCCGGAACGGTCAACATCGCCTACACCGTCGACGGGTCCGCGACGATCCCGGGTGGCACGACCTGCGACGTCGACGGCTCGACGTCGACCGACACCCAGGCCAACGGCGTCACGCTCGCCTACGGCACCAACGTCATCTCGGTCGCCTGCACCAACCCCTTCGGAACCGGCAGCACGAGCGTCACGATCAACCGCGGTGACGCCCCGGTCGCCGTGATCACCGCCCCGGTCGACGAGTTCAACACCACTGCCGCCAACGTCAACGTGGCCTACACGATCGACGGCGCGGTCACCGTTCCGGGCAACACCACCTGCGACGTCAACGGCGTCGGATCGAGCGACCCGACGACCAACAACGTCGCGCTCAACCTCGGCGACAACGTCCTCACCGTCACCTGCTCGAGCGTGTTCGGCAGCGACTCCAAGCAGGTCACGGTCCACCGCGGCAACGTCCCGACGGTCGCAATCACCTCGCCGGCGGACGGCCACAACACGCTCGCGAGCGACGTCGACATCCACTACACGGTCGACGGTTCGACGAGCCTGCCGGCGAGCACCAGTTGCACGGTGAACGGTGCTCCGTCGACCGACCCGAGCAGCAACTTCGTCAACCTGACGATGGGCGCGAACACGATCACGGTCCTTTGCGACAACCAGTTCGGATCGAGCACCGGCGCCGTCATCACGGTCAACCGCGGGGTCGTCCCGGCGATTGTGATCACCGCTCCGACCGACGGCGCCAACGTCGCCACCGGCACGGTGAACGTCGCGTACACGGTCGACGGATCCTCGACGCTGCCCGGCGGCACGACCTGCTGGGTGCAGAGCGCCCCGTCGTCCGGCGGCGCGAGCAACCCGGTGACGATCTTCGACGGCGCGAACAGCATCGAGGTCAAGTGCACCAACCAGTTCGGCACGAACCAGGTCTACGTCAACGTGACGCGCGGCTACACGCCGGTCGTTGCGATCACCGCCCCGGCCGACGGCGCGAACCTGACGGCCGCAAGCACGAACGTCGCGTACACGGTCGACGGCTCCGGCACAATCCCCGGCGGCACGACCTGCACGGTCAACGCAAGCGCATCGAGCAGCACGAGCACGAACTCCGTCGCGCTCAACAACGGCGCCAACACGATCACCGTTTCCTGCACGAACATCTTCGGTGCCGGTTCGGCCTCGATCACGATCTACCGCGGCGCAGCTCCGACGGTCGCGATTCTCGCTCCGGCCGACGGCGCCAACACGACGGCGACCTCGGTCAACGTGACCTACACGGTCAACGGCTCGATCTCGATCCCCGGCGGCACCACCTGCACGGTCAACGGCAGTGCCTCGAGCAGCGCCGCCAGCAACGCCGCGCCGCTGACCAACGGCGCCAACGCGATCGTCGTCGACTGCGCCAACGCCTTCGGCAGCAACTCCGCCCAGGTGACGGTCTTCAAGGGCGTCCCGCCGACCGTCGCGATCACGCTGCCGGCCGACGGCAGCAACACCTCGGCCACCAGCGTCAACGTCGAGTACACGGTCGACGGCGCGCCGAGCATCCCGACCGGCACCACCTGCACCGTCGAAGGTTCGCCTTCCGCGAGCGCACTGACCAACCCGGTGGCGCTGAGCATGGGCAGCAACACGCTCGACGTCGTCTGCACCAACGCCTTCGGTACTTCCACGCCGGCATCGGTCACGGTCACCCGCGGCGACGCCCCGGTCATCGCCATCACCTCGCCGACCGACGGCTCGAACACCTCGGCCGCCACGGCCAACCTCGCGTTCACCGTCGACGGCAGCACGCTGATCCCGGGCGGCACGACCTGCACCGTGAACGGCAACGCCACCAGCGACGCCCAGAACAACACCGTGCCGCTGATCACCGGCCTCAACACGCTGATCGTCAGCTGCAGCAACGCCTTCGGCGTGGGCGGCGACCAGGTGACCGTCGACCGCCAGGACGCGCCGACTGTCGCGTTGACCGCGCCGAGCGACGGATCCAACACAGCCGGCGCGAGCACGAACGTCACCTACACGGTCGACGGCGGCGGCACGATCCCGGGCGGCACCACCTGCACCGTCAACGGAAACGCCTCGACGAGCACCAGCACCAACAACGTTGCACTCGCCTACGGCGCAAACACGATCACGGTCGACTGCTCCAACCCGTACGGCAGCGACAGCGACAGCGTCACGGTCACGCGTGGCGACACGCCGACGGTCGTGATCACGTCGCCGGCCGACGGCTCGAGCACCGCCAGCGCGAACATCAACGTCGCCTACACGGTCGACGGTTCGACGACGATCCCGGGCGGCACGACCTGCACCGTCAACGGCAACGCCTCCAGCGACGGCGTGACCAACAACGTCGCGATCGGCCTCGGCACGGTGACGATCACGGTTTCCTGCATCAACCCGTTCGGCACCGGCCAGTCGGTGCACAGCGTCACGCGAGGCACGCCGCCGACCGTCGTCCTGACCGCGCCGGCCGCCGGCAACACGACGGCGAGTTCGACCAACGTCACCTTCACGGTCGACGGCACCGCGAGCGTCCCGGTCGGCACGACCTGCACGGTCAACGGCTCGGCGACCTCCAGCGCCACGACCAACAGCGTCGCGCTCGCATACGGCGCCAACACGATCACGGTCGACTGCTCGAACCCGTTCGGCAGCGACTCTGACAGCGTCACGGTCACCCGCGGCGACGCCCCGGCCGTCGCGATCACGGCTCCGGCCAACGGCCTCGAGACGCCAGCGGCGTCCACCAACGTCGCCTACACGATCGACGGCGGCACGACCATCGCCGGCGGCACGACCTGCACGGTGAACGGTTCGTCCAGCACCGACACGGGCACCAACAGCGTCTCGCTCGCGCTCGGCGACAACACGATCACCGTCGACTGCACGAATGCCTTCGGCACCGGAAGCGACACGATCACCGTCACCCGCGGCGCGATTCCGGTCGTGGCCGTCACGGCGCCGACCGACGGTGCGCAGACTGCCGCGACCAACGTCAACGTCAGCTTCACCGTCTTCGCAGTCGCGAACATCCCGGGCGGCACGACCTGCACCGTCAACGGCGCCGCTTCGAGCAGCGCGAACACGAACAGCGTCGCACTGAGCATCGGCTTCAACGCCATCACCGTCAGCTGCAGCAACGCGTACGGAAGCGACAGCCAGACCGTCAACGTTGAGCGCGGCCTGGCCCCCGACGTCCAGATCACCGCGCCGACCGACAACCTCGAGACGGCGTCGGCGAGCGTCAACGTCGCCTACACGATCGACGGCGGCACGACCATCGCCGGAGGCACGACCTGCACTTTGAACGGCAACCCGACCACCGACACCGGCACCAACGCGTTCGGTCTCGCGCTTGGAGCCAACACAGTGATCGTCTCCTGCACCAACGTCTACGGAACTGGAAGCGACCAGATCACGGTCACGCGTGGCAACCCGCCGGTCGTCGCGATCACCGCTCCGGCGAACGGTGCGAACACGGCGTCGGCAAGCGCCAACGTGACCTTCACAGTTGACGGCTCCGGCACGATCCCGGGTAACACCAACTGCACGGTCAACGGCTCGGCGGCCTCGTCGACCAACCAGTCGACGGCCCTGAGCATGGGCGCCAACACGATCACGGTCAGCTGCACCAGCCCGTTCGGCACCAACAGCGACTCGATCACCGTCACCCGCGGCGACGCCCCGGTCGTCTCGATCACCGCGCCGGCCGACGGTCTGAACACCACGTCCGCGAGCACTGACGTCCACTACACGGTCGACGGCGCGACGACGATCCCGGGCGGCACGACCTGCACCGTCGAGGGCAGCGCGTCGAGCGACCCGAGCAGCAACCCGGTCACGCTCGCGACTGGCGCGAACACGCTCACGGTCGACTGCACCAATGCGTTCGGCACCGGCAGCGACAACATCACCGTCAACCTTGGAACGCCGCCGGTCGTTGCGATCACCTCGCCGAACGACGGCGACACCGTCGGCACCGCCGCGATCGGCGTCAGCTTCACGGTCGACGGCGCAACGAGCATCCCGGGCGGCACCACCTGCACGGTCAACGGCGCGAGCGCCTCGGGCACCTCTGGCAACAGCGTCTCGCTGAGCGTCGGCGCCAACACAATCACCGTCGCCTGCGACAACCAGTTCGGCAGCGGCACGCCGGTCAGCATCAACGTCACGCGACTGCCCGACACGACGGCGCCGGTCGTCTCGATCGCCGCGCCGGCGAACAACCTCCAGACCACCGCGACCTCGGTGATGCTGAACTACAGCGCCAGCGACGACTCCGGCGCCGCTCCGGCCTGCGACGTCGCCAACGGCGCGATGATCCCGCTCAACCTCGGCGCGAACACGATCAAGGTCACGTGCACCGACGGTTCGGGCAACCAGGGATCTGCGAGCACCACCGTCACCCGCGTCTCGCCGCCGACGCGCGCGCCTTCGAAGGTCACGCTCAAGCTCGCCGGCTACGGCAAGGCGAAGAAGTCGAAGGGCAAGATCACCTTCCAGGTCGCGACCACGTTCCTCGTGCCCTCCGACCTGACCCCGCTGCAGGCCTGTGTCGGCTCCCACACCGCATCGACCACGCCGCCCGGTTCGAAGAAGGCGATCGTCGTGACGAAGAAGCTGTCGCGCAACGGCGTCCAGTGTCGCGCGATTCTGACCTTCAAGCTCCCATCTTCGAGCAAGGGTAAGAAGCTCAAGATCCGCCTCGAGTACCCGGGCAGCACGCTGATCGCGCCGGTGTCCAGGACCTTCACCATCAAGGTCAAGGACTACCCCAAGGGCTTCCCGAAGCTCAAGCAGTTCCCGTAGGCCGAACGGCTCCAGAACGGCGGCGAACGATCGTGCGGCTTGTTAGGCTCCCTGCGGCCGCGCATGGGCCGCAATCCCCCAATTTCTCACTGATTTTCCTGCAGGAAGGACCCAATGACTCCCCCCAAAGCATCAGCTGTCTTCGTCGAGTGCCTCGAGGCGGAGGGGGTCCGCTACGTCTTCGGAATTCCGGGCGAGGAGACGCTCGACCTGAACGAGTCGATCGAGGATTCTTCGATCCAGTTCGTCCCGGTCCGCCACGAGCAGGGCGGCGCCTACATGGCCGACGTCTACGGCCGCCTGACGATGCGCGCGGGTGTTTGCCTCGGCACGCTCGGTCCCGGCGCCACCAACCTCGTGACCGCCGTCGCCGACGCCTACCTCGACCGTGCTCCGCTGGTCGCGCTGACCGGTCAGGGCGACCTCGAGCGCATGCACAAGGAGTCGCACCAGTACATCGACCTCGTCCGCGTGATGCGCCCGATCACCAAGTGGAACGCGCAGCTCACCGACCCGAACATCATCCCCGAGGTCGTGCGCAAGGCCTTCAAGCTCGCCGAGTCCGAGAAGCCCGGCGCCACGCACATCGAGCTGCCCGAAGACGTCATGGCCCAGCCGCTCGACGCCGAGCCGCTACCGCGCATGGAAATCGCCCGCCCCGAGCCGAACGCGCGCGACATCCTGCGCGCCGCCGACATGATCAAGTCGGCGGTGAACCCGGTCGTGCTCGCCGGCAACGGCGTGATCCGCGTCAACGCCTCGCAGGCTCTGCGTGAGTTCGCCGCGGCGACCAACATCGGTGTCGCCAGCACGTTCATGGGCAAGGGCATCATCGACTCCGACGACCCGCTCTCGCTCGGCACCACCGGCCTGCAGGCCGGCGACTACGCACTCGCCGGCTTCGACGACGCTGACCTCGTGATCGCCGTCGGCTACGACCTCGTCGAGCACGCCCCGGAGCACTGGAACCCGGACGGCGACAAGAAAATCATCGTCATCGACACCAAGGCCGCCGAGATCGACTCGTACTACATGCACGAGATCGAGCTGGTCGGCGACATCTACCACATCCTCAACATCCTCACCGAGGAGTGCCGCAACGTCTCCTTCAACGGCGGCTCAAGGCGTCTGCACGACATCGTGATGGGCCGTCTCGAGGGCGCCAAGGAGGACGACTCCTTCCCGGCGCAGCCGCCGCGCGCGCTCTGGGAGATCCGCAACGTGATGGGCCGCGACGACATCCTGATCTCTGACGTCGGCCTGCACAAGCTGTGGATCGGCCGCATGTTCCCGGCACACGAGCCGAACACCGTGCTGATCGCCAACGGCCTCGCCGGAATGGGCTTCGCCGTCCCGGCGGCGATCGCCGCCAAGCTCGTCCACCCCGACCGCACCGTCATCACCGTCAACGGCGACGGCGGCTTCATGATGAACTGCCAGGAGCTCGAGACGGCAGTCCGCCTGCGCACCCCGATCGTCAACATCATCTGGGAGAACCAGCAGTTCGGCTCGATCGTCTGGAAGCAGGACAACAAGTTCGGCCGTCACTTCGGCGTCGACTTCACCAACCCCGACTTCGTCAAGCTGGCCGAGGCCTTCGGCATGCCGGCCTGGCGCGCCACGAGCATCGACGACTTCTCGCAGAAGCTCAAGCACGCAACCACGCTCGACGTGCCGTCGCTGCTGGTGCTGCCGATCGACTACTCGCTGGACGTGCGGATCAGCGAGGAGCTGGGCGAGGGCCTGGTCGCTACCTGATTTTTCGGGCTATCGTCCCCGGACGCTCTGTCTTTCGAAGGGACTTCCCATGAAACTGCTCGCACTCGTCGCCCTTGCGACGGCGCTCTCGCTTCCCGTCAAGTCGGCCGCTGCGGCCGAATACAAAATCACGCTCGACCATGCGGTCTCCGAGTTCGCCTTGGACGGCACCGACGTTTATGTTGCGACCGAGAAGCGGAGCAAGGACCGGTTTGGCGATACGCAGTCCTACACGATCACGCGACGCTCGCTGGTCGACAGTTCAAGCCAGAAGGTTGTCGTCTTTCCCAAAGGCACGATGCTCGACTCGATGGGTGCTGGTGGCGGTTGGCTCGTGGTCTCACGTTCGACGACTGACGCCTACGGCAACTCAAAGCCGACGATCGAACGCATCTCGCGAGATGGTTTGCAGCGACAGGCGTTGGCGACGGGAGACGAGCTGGCATATGAATCGATGGTCGTGACATCGTCGCGTCGGGAGGATCTGTTCTGGGAGTGCGGAACGTTGATCGGTCTCCGCGGTGTGGGAAGCGACGGATCCGCGATCATCGTGCGAGACCAGCTTGAGCGTGCCACTCATCGGTGCGGCGACAAGCAGACTGTTGATCGCTGGTCTTACGAGCTTCACGCCGTCGACGGCACTGTGACGACGATCGCCACCGTTGATCAGAAGCCGAAGGTGCGGCGAGCGGGACATGGATGGACAACTCGACAGAACTCTCCGTTGACTGGGTTCGCGTTCGGAGGCACGGAAAAGATCGCCTTCCATTCGCGGACTGCAAATGCGCCGTTCGTGTTTGACCTTGCCTCGAGGGCGACTCGGGGGCCGTATCTGACCGGCGGCACTGGGAAAGTCCAGGTCCTGTTGGAAACCGTGTCCCCGGGCGGCGAACTCGCGGTGACCGAGCTACGCGGATCCAGATTCCCCGGCGTCAGAAGAGTCTCCGGGGTGTTCAACAACCCTGCGGCGACGACGTCGTTCACGCCGTTCGCCAAAGGCACGGCGCCTGCGTACTGCGGACCGCATCTGGTGATGGTGACCAGGTCGTCGATCAGTGAAATCGACCCGGTGACCCTGCTCCAGACCCGCAGGCTGGCCACAACCGACGCCCGTACCGGAGTCATCGACTGCGATTCGACGGGCGTGTACCTCGTTACGGAACGACGTACAAAGCAGACCATTCGACTGATTCCATTCGACTGACTGCGCGGAACAGTCGTTTTTCACTGCTCCTGAGCAGCGCTTGGCCTGTGGATTCATCCAAGATTTCAAAGTGCCCGTTGTGAGACGCCACAACCGCCGTCAGCGCGTTCGCCGCAGTTGTATTCCGAGTCAATAATCAGGCTCCACAAGAACCCGGATCAACACTGGGATTGCGCGGCGAAAGCGGTAGTGGACTCCACTTTTCCGCCTGTAAACAGGCTGGTTCTCCACCGAACGGTGGTGCTTGTCGGCCGTCCGTAGTTCGGTTATCTTGACCTGCGGGTGAGGCCGACTGAGCCCTCTGCCCGTGCTCAGCGAGCACCAGAGAGTCGGCCACGGATACACAACATCAAGGGATGAAGATGCTTGAAGGTCGTTCCGGTCTCGCGAAGACCGCTGTCGTGTTGATCGCTGTCGCGGTCAGCCTGTTTGCTGTGTCTGGAGCTGCTGCCAAGGTGGTTCCCTCACTGAGTACGTCACTGACCCTCGACCAGGTCATACCGACCGGCAGCAGCGGGGCGACCACGACCATTCAGGTCCCGTCGACGAAGCTCGGCGCGCACTCCGATCTGACCGTCGACATGAACTTCGGATACGGAGCGACCGGAGCGATCTCGCTCGGAAACGGATACGGCGTCGCAGAGGATCCGGCGACGTACGAGGAGTGGCGCTCCTCGCTGCAATCGCTCGTCGTCGACACCCCCGCCGGACTCGTCGGAAATCCGAACGCGGTCCCCTACGACGAGCGCTGCCCGATGCAGACCTTTCTCACGGACATCTGTCCCAGCTCGGCCACCGTCGGCGAGTTCACGATCAAGACGCTGCTTCTGCCTGCGCCCGACGACCCGTATGGGTTGCCCCTCGTGGTCGGTGACACCGGCTACATCGGTGCGACTATGGGTCCAAAGCTCCGCAACGGCGGCATCACGCGGGTTTCCCTGCTGCAGACCTCGCCCGAGGTTCCCGCGCTGATCGGCATCTACGTGCTGCCGTGGTTCGGGATCGGCGGCCCGATCCTCACCCTGATGAAGGTTGAGCCCGACACCAACGGCGAGCTGCAACTGCGCACCACCACTCCCGACGGAATCCGCGATCAGCTGATCAGCAAACCGACCGACGACCCGCCGAACACCGTCGTCGCCTCATTCCGCATCGACAAGATGACGCTGAAGCTCTGGGGCCGGTTGAAGAACGGGAATGCCTTCATGACCAATCCCACCAGCTGCCGTCCGTGGACGTCGAGGATCTGGGCCCGCGCGAACTTCGACAACACGAACCTCGATGCCGATCCGCTCGGCAGTGGCTCGGCTCAGTTCGCGGCTGGCAACCAGTCGACAGTGATCCCAGACTGCACGAACATCGAGTCGGTGCCTTTCCCGGCGAAGGGCAACGTCTCGCTCAGCTCGCCCGGCCGCGACACTTCGCCGGCATTCGATTTCACGATCACCAACCCGGGAGTGCAGTCGAACGGCGACGACGTGGCGACGAGTCCGAAGCGGATCCAGACAACGATCCCGGCTTCGATCAACGTCGATGTCCAGCAGCTCGGGCGCAACTGCCTGGTCGCTCAGTTCAATGCCGACCAGTGTCCTGCGGGCTCGCGCGTCGGCAGTGTGCAGATCGAAACGCCACTTCTTCTGCCCGGCCTTTCCGGCGACGTCTACCTGGTCAAGCGCGATGGTGCAGGACTACCCGACCTCGGCTTGCGCCTCCGAGGTGCCATCACGTTCACGCAGCGGGGCCAGAACCGCTACGTGGGACCGAACAACAACCAGATCGAGACGACGTTCGACAACATCCCGCAGATCGGGTTCAGCAAGCTGCACTTCCACCTCGACGGTGGTGCGAACGGACTGCTGCGCACGCTCGCCTGTCCGACCTACAACAAGGAGCCGGCAGTTCCGAGCTTCACCTACGTGTTCACGGGGTGGACCGGAGCGACCACCACGACCACGACGCCGCTGAACATGGCGAACTGCTTCGGGATCCAGACGCTCAAGCGCTACAGCAAGTGCCTGCACTCGATTCTTCCTGTCCATCCCAACTATCAGTCGAGGACCCGGGTAAAGCGCGTCACGCTGAAGGTCGATGGAAAGCAGAAGGCGCAGCGCAAGCACACGCCGTACCGGTTCGACCTGCCGATCAAAAAGCTGAAGCTGAAGAAGCGCAAGGGCAACAAGCACATGCTCGAGCTGCGGGCGGTCTACGACGACGGCACCGTCTCGAAGAAGAAGACCACATTCAAGGTCTGCAAGAAGTGAGCCGATAAACCTCCTGTCGCTACGCGAACACTCATGTTCGCGTAGGGGTAGAATCTCCCTCGGACTAAAGGGGGACCGCTGCGCAGGGGAGCGCCGCGGCTGGGACTGGAGGATTTATGAGGACGCACGTGGGAATTCGCTCGATCGCAGTCGGGGTCGCGCTCTTGAGCATGCTTTTCGTCGTTTCCGGAGCGAGCGCGAACATCTTCCCGACGGTCAGCAGCAGTCTCACCCAAGGCAGCGCGGACACCGTCGATGTGACGGGGATCGGCACCATCATCGACAGGTCGCAGGAAACGAGCGACACCGCGCTGGGAGCGCACGCCGACTTCTCGGTTGACTTCACCTACAAGTACGGCGCAACCGGGCTCACCGGTTCCGGCGTCGAGGATCCCGACACCTACCCGCCGGGCACCGACTACCGCGAGTCGGTCAAGAACATGGTCGTCGAGCTCCCGCCGGGCCTCGTCGGCAACCCCAACTCGATCCCTTGGGCCGAACGCTGCGAGCAGTCCGTGTTCGAGAACGGCGAATGCCCGGACTCGGCGACCGTCGGTGAAATCTGGCTCGAGTACTCGCTGATGTTCGAGAGCTCCGGCAATCCGTCAGCGCTCTCGCTGATCCCGATCGGGCCGAAGCGCCGAAGCGGCTATTCCAACGGACTCGGCTATACGAAAGTCTCGCTCATCCGTACCTCACCGGAGGTTCCGGCCAGAATCGGCGTCTACGTCAGGGGCCCGGTGAACATCGGTTGGTTCCGGACGATGCTCGAAATCACCCCGCGCACGGACGACGACCTGCGGCTGCGCGCTGTGACCGTGAACAACATCGAGCACCAGGCCTGGAACGACAACCTCCTGGAGTTCGAGGACATCCGAATCGAGCGCCTGTTCATGAAGCTCTTCGGAACCTTGCCGAACGGCAACAACTTCATGACCAACCCGACGAGCTGCCAGCCGTGGACCACGGCGGCATGGAGTCAGGCCTGGTTCGGATCGAGCAACGCCGACGCCGATCCCCTCGGCACCGGCGCCAACAACTTCGTTTCGATGCCGTCTTCCACTGTCGGCCCCGACTGCTCGAACGCCGCCTCGGTTCCGTTCCCGATAACCGGTGGCGTCTCGATCAGCTCACCGACCCGCGACACCTCGCCGGCCTTCGACTTCACGATCGACAACCCGGGAGTGCAGGCGAACGGTCAGGTCTCCACCAGCCCGCGCTGGATTCAGACGACGATCCCGGCGTCGATCAACGTCGATGTGCAGCAGCTCGCGCGCAACTGCCTCGTCACCGACTTCAATGCCGATCGCTGCCCGGCGGGATCGCGCGTCGGCAGCGTCGACATCAAGACGCCACTGATCTCCGCCGGTCTCACCGGCGACGTCTATCTGGTCAAGAAGCCCTCTGGGCTTCCAGACCTCGGACTACGTGTGCGCGGCGCGATCAGCTTCACTCAGCGCGGCAGCAATCGCTATGTCGGGGCGAAGTTCAACCAGATCGAGACGACGTTCGAGAACATTCCGCAGGTCGGCTTCAGCAAGCTGACATTCCACCTCGACGGTGGTCCGAACGGACTGCTCCGCTCACTGGCGTGCCCGACCTACAACAAGGAGCCGGCGCTTCCGACGTTCACGTACAACTTCACTGCCTGGACCGGAGCGACCAAGTCGACGACGCTGCCGCTGAACATGAAGAACTGCTTCGGCATCCAGACGTTGAAGAAGTACCGCAAGTGTCTGACCAAGACCCTGCCCGTGAAGCCGAACTACCAGTCGCGTGTGCGCGTGAAGAAGGTGTCGCTGTACATCGACGGCAAGCGCAAGTCGATCACCAAGAAGTCGCCCTACCGCTTCAAGCTCAAGCTCAACAAGCTCAAGCTCAAGCGCAAGCGGACGCACAAGCTTGCACTCAAGGCCGTCTACGACGACGGAACGATCTCGAAGAAGCAGACCACCTTCAAGGTCTGCAAGAAATAGCGGGAAAACTGCCAAACCTCCGCCCAGGTGGGCGGAGGTTTGGAGCCAATCAGGCTTACTTCTCGCCCAGCGCCATCTTCTTGAGGTTCATCGCCTCGTTGTAGATCTTCGCGGTGACGCCGTGCTCCATCGCGACCTCGCGCAGGTTGCGGCCGCTTGAGGCCGCGTCCTTGACGATCGCGCCGGCCTTGTCGTAGCCGATGTGCGGGTTGAGCGCGGTCGCCGCGGCGAGGGTGTTCTCGGCCGAGGCCTTCAGGCCCTCCTTGTTCGGCTCGATGCCGTCGACGCACTTGACGGCCAGCAGGTGCGAGCCGCTGCTCAGCAGGTTGATGCTCTCGAGCAGGTTCTTGGCGATCAGCGGGATGCGCACGTTCAGCTCGAACTGGCCCTGCGTGCCGGCGATCGTGATCGCGGCGTCGTTGCCGATCACCTGCGCGCCGATCTGCAGCACGACTTCGGGGATCACCGGGTTGACCTTGCCCGGCATGATCGACGAGCCCTTCTGCAGCTCGGGCAGGAAGATCTCGCCGATGCCGGCGCGCGGGCCCGAGCCCATCAGCGCGAGGTCGTTGGCGATCTTCGTCAGCGAGACGGCGACGACCTTGAGTGCGCCCGAGAGCTCGACCAGCGAGTCGCGGTTGGCCTGCGCCTCGAACGGGTCGGCCGGCGGCAGGGCTTTCAGGCCCGTCGACTGCTGGATGTACTTGCGCGACTTCGCGGCGAAGCTCTTGTGCGTGTTCAGGCCGGTGCCGGTGGCGGTGCCGCCGAGCGGGATCTGCGCGACGTGCGGCAGCGTCGCCTCGATGCGCTCGATGCCGAGACGGATCTGCGCGGCGTAGCCGCCGAACTCCTGGCCGAGCGTCACGGGTACGGCGTCCATCAGGTGGGTGCGGCCGGACTTGACGTGGTTCTTGAACGAGCGCGATTTCTTCTCAAGCGACTTCTGCAGCGTGCGCAGGTTCGGCAGCAGCTTCTGCTGCACCTGACCGAGTGCGGCGAGGTGGACGGCCGACGGAAAGACGTCGTTGCTCGACTGGCCGAGGTTGACGTCGTCGTTGGCGTGCACGCCGGCGAGCGTCGCGATCACCTCGTTGGTGTTCATGTTGCTCGAGGTGCCAGAGCCGGTCTGGAAGACGTCGATCGGGAACTGTCCGTCGTGCTTGCCGTCGGCGATCTCGTCGGCGGCCTTGGCGATCTTCGCGGCCTTGGCCTTGCTGAGCAGACCGAGGTCGGCGTTGGCGCGCGCGGCGGCGCCCTTGATCACGCCGAGCTGGTGGATCACCGACAGGGGCACGGTCGTGCCCGAGACCGGGAAGTTGTTCACGGCCTTGTCGGTCTCGCCGCCCCACAGCTTCTTCGGCAGCGGCTTGCGCGCCGGCTTGGTGGCGCTGGCCGGCGCCTTACGGGCGGCGGACTTGGCGGTGGTGGACGAAGTCTTCTTCGCCGGCGCCTTCTTGGCGGCAGGCTTCTTTGCGGGCGTCTTGGTGGCCACTGATGTCTCCTTGGTGGTGGTCGTGCTTGGAGGTGGGGATGACTGCGAGACGGGCGCGACAGCAGTGTCAGCGCCGAAAACTCTGGTGTTGACACTACTTCACCGCGACTAGTCTGGAGGTGTGTGCGTGCAATGCATGATCGGAGCGACCACGGCAGTCGCATCTGCGAGTGGGATTCGCGTGTGGCTGCGCTCGTGGTCGCCGGCCTGGCTGACTGAGGCCCGCATGAAACGGGTCACGATCGCCCTGCTCGTCGGCGTCCTGGTGGCGTCGTCGCTGCTGGTCTCCGGATCGTCCGCACCGCCTCCGGCGTGAGCGTGCCGGTCCGCGGCCTGGACCGCGACATCGTCAAGCTCGCGATCCCCGCCCTCGGTGCCCTGGCGGCAGAGCCCACCTACCTGCTGATCGACACGGCCGTGATCGGCCACCTCGGAACGGTCCAGCTCGCTGCGCTCGGGCTGGCGGCGACTTTCCTCGCAAGCATGTTCTGGCTGTTCAACTTTCTCGCCAACGGGACAACGACGCAGATCGCCAACGCGTACGGGGCCGGCGAGGAGGCCGAGGTCGGGACGATCGCCGCGCAGGCGATCTGGCTGGCGCTCGGCATCGGCTCTGCACTTGTCGTGCTCGGAGTCGCATTCGCCGGCCCGGTCGCCGACCTGCTCCAGGCGAACGCCGACGTCGCTCCTCACGCAACGACCTACATCCGCATCAGTGCGCTCGGCGCCCCGTTCGTGATGATCGCGCTTGCGGCCCAGGGCTGGGCGCGCGGCGTCCAGCGGATGTGGGTGCCCGTGATGGTGCTGGTCGGCAGCAACACCGCGAATCTCGCGCTCGAGATCGTCTTCATCTACGGCTTCGGCTGGGGTGTCGCGGGTAGCGCCTGGGGAACGGTGATCGCCCAGGCCGGCGCCGCGATCGCATTCCTGCTGACGATGCGCCACGTTCTGGCCGGCCACATGCGTGTCGTCGCCGAGCGGATGCGGCCGCTGGTTGTGGTGGGTCGCGACCTTTTCGTCCGCACCGGCCTGATGCTGCTCTGCTTCAACGGGATCAACGCGCTGCTCGCACGGCAGGGTGCTGTGCCGCTGGCGGCGAACCAGGTGCTCTTCCAACTGATGATCTTCCTCGCACTGGTGCTCGATTCGATCGCCATCTCCGGCCAGACCCTGATCGGTCGAGAACTCGGCGGTGCGGCGAGCAGGTCGGCGATGGATTACGCCCGGCGTGTCACCGCGCTCTCGTTCTACGTCGGCGTAACGCTTGCGCTGCTGCTCGCCGCCGGCAAGGGAGTGATCCCGCACGCGTTCACCGGCGACGATGTCGTGATCGACGAGATCGGCCGCGTGTGGTGGCTGTTCGTCATCTACGTGGCGCTCAGTTCCTTCGTCTACGCCTGGGACGGAGTGTTGCTCGGCGGCGGCGATTCTCGCGCGATGATGTGGATCCTCGTCGCGGCCGCGAGTGCATGCCTGCCGACCGCTTACCTGTTGATCGAGCAACCAGACGCGATCGTCGGCGCGTGGATCGCGTTCTCTGTTCTCAACACCGCGCGACTGCTGGGTAATGGATGGCGCGTGCGCAGCGGCCGTTGGGCCTAGACTCACCCCCTGCAAATGCCGGTATTTGAGCCAATCAAGCAGGGGGAGGGATTCCCCCAGATCGAGGAGCGCATCCTGCGCCGCTGGAAGGAGCTGGGCGTCTTCGAGCGGTCGCTCGAGCAGCGCGAGGGCGCCGAGCGCTACGTCTTTTACGAGGGCCCGCCGACCGCCAACGGCCGCCCCGGCAGCCACCACGTCCTGTCGCGCATCTTCAAGGACATCTTCCCGCGCTACAAGACGATGCGGGGCTACCTCGTCGACCGCAAGGCCGGTTGGGACTGCCACGGCCTGCCCGTCGAGCTTGAGATCGAGAAGGAGCTCGGCCTCAGCAACAAGCACGAGATCGAGAACTACGGCATCGCCGCCTTCAACGAGAAGTGCCGTGACAGCGTGCTTCGTTACGTCGAAGACTGGAACGCGCTCACCGAGCGCATCGGTTTCTGGATCGACCTTGACGACCCGTACAAGACGATGTCGAACGAGTACGTCGAGTCGGTCTGGTGGTCGCTGAAGGAGATCCATGAGAAGGGGCTTCTTTATGAAGGCCATCGCGTTGTCCCCTACTGCCCGCGCTGCGGTACTGCGTTGTCAAGCCACGAGGTTGCGCAGGGCTACAAGGACGTCGAGGACCCGTCGGTCTACGTCAAGTTCCCGCTCGTGGGCGACGCCGCGAACCTGCTTGTGTGGACGACGACTCCGTGGACGTTGCCCGGCAACGTCGCGGTCGCCGTCGGTCCGAACATCGAATACCTCCGCGTCAAGGCCGGTGGCGAGGAGCTGATCGTCGCGGCGCCGCTGGCCGAGAAAGTGCTCGGCGAGGGTTTCGAAACGGTCGCGACGCTGAGCGCCGACGAGCTGCTCGCGATGAAGTACGAAGGCCCAGTGTTCAACCTCGCCGACGTCGAGTCGGGCCCGCGTCCGATCATCGCCGGCGACTTCGTCACGACCGATGACGGAACCGGCCTCGTTCACATCGCTCCGGCTTTCGGCGAGGACGACTACACCGTCGCCGCCGCGGCCGGAATCTTCGACCCGACGCGGCAGGACACGCTCTACAACCCCGTCGGTCTCGACGGCAACTACACCGACCAGGTCGTCGGCTTCGAGGGGCGCTTCGTCAAGGATCCGGCTCTCACCGAGGAGTTGATCGCCGACCTCAAGGCACGCGGCCTGCTCTTCAAATCCTTCACCTATGAGCACAGCTACCCGCACTGCTGGCGCTGCTCGACTCCGCTGATCTATTACGCGAAGGGCAGCTGGTACATCAAGACGACCCAGATCCGCGAGCAGATGCTCGAAGGCAACGAGGGCATCAGCTGGTACCCGCCGCACATCAAGGAGGGCCGCTTCGGTAACTGGCTCGCCAACAACATCGACTGGGCGCTCTCGCGCGAGCGCTACTGGGGCACGCCGCTACCGGTCTGGATCAACGACGAGGACCCGGAAGAGCGCGTCGTGATCGGCAGTTACGCCGAGCTTGAAGGCCTCGCCGGCAGGCCGGTCGAGGATCCGCACCGCCCGTACATCGACGAGTTCACCTTCGATCCGCCGAGCGGCAACCCCGGCACGATGCGCCGCGTGCCCGAAGTGATCGACGCCTGGTACGACAGCGGCTCGATGCCGTTCGCCCAGTGGCACTACCCGTTCGAGAACAAGGAGCTCTTCGAGCAACGCTTCCCGGCCGACTACATCTGCGAGGCGCTCGACCAGACGCGCGGCTGGTTCTACAGCCTGCTCGCCGTCTCGACACTGTTGTTCGAGAAGCCGTCCTACGAGACGGTCCTGTGCCTCGGCCTGATCCTCGACCCCGAGGGCCAGAAGATGAGCAAGTCGCGCGGCAACGTCGTCGCCCCGTGGGACGTGATCGATGAGCACGGCGCCGACGCCTTCCGTTGGTACTACTTCACGAGCAAGGAGCCGTGGGCCGGATACCGCTTCTCCACCGAGACCGTCGGCGAGAGCGTGCGCAAGTTCTTGCTGACGCTCTGGAACACCTTCGGCTTTCTCATCCTTTATGCCAACACCGGCGATCAGGACGGCTCGGCGGCCCGCCCGCCGGCCGAGCGCGGTGACCTCGACCGCTGGGTTCTGAGCCGGCTGCAGAGCACTACGGCGATCGTCACCGAACGGCTCGACGACTACGACGCCACGGCCGCCGGCCGGGCGATCGATGAGTTCATCGACGAGCTCTCGAACTGGTACGTGCGCAGCTCGCGCCGCCGCTTCTGGGAGGCCGACCCCGACGCGATCGCCACACTTCGCGAGGCGCTCGTCACCGTCGCCCAGCTGCTCGCGCCGTTCACCCCGTTCGTCGCCGACGAGATCTACGGCAAGCTGGCCGGCGATGGAGCGGCCGAGAGCGTCCACCTCTCTGACTTTCCGCAGGTCGACGCGTCGCTCGCCGACGCCCAGCTTGAGGCCGACATGGCGACGGCCCGGGCGGCCGTCGAGCTCGCCCGTGCCGCGCGCGCCCAGGCGAAGGTGAAGATCCGTCAGCCGCTCGGCGAGATCGTCGTCGTTGCGACAGGCGAAGAGCAGCAGGCGATCGCCCGCTTCGAGGAGCTGATCCTCGGCGAGCTGAACGTCAAGTCGATCCGTTACGTGACCGACGCCGACGAGCTGGCGCGCTTCGAGCTGAAGCCGAACTTCAAGAACCTGGGGCCGCGTCTCGGCAAGAACATGCCGTTGGCGAAGGAGGCGATCGCCGCGCTCGACGGCAAGCAGGCCGCCGAGAATCTCAAAGCAGGCGAACCGGTCCGCCTCGGCGTCGGCGGCGAGGACATCCTGCTGACCGAAGACGACGTGCAGGTCGTGCTCGCGCCGCTCGACGGCTACCAACTCGAGCGCGAGGGCTCGCACGCCGTGGCGCTCGACCTGACGATCACCGACGAGCTCAAGCGCGAGGGTCTCGCGCGCGAGATCGTCCACGCCGTACAGAACGCGCGCAAGGATTCCGGTCTCGCGGTCGAGGACCGCATCACGCTGCGCCTCGGCGGCGACCCAGAACTGCTCGCGGTCGCCGACGAGCATCGCGAGTACATTTCCGGCGAGACGCTGGCGAGCGACACGGAGTTCGGGTCGCTCGGGAACGACGCGGGAATCGGCGCCACGGTCGAGGGCAAAGAGCTCTGGATCGAGGCCGTCAAGCTGTGATCTGGCGGGCGCATCGCTCGCCATCAACGGGGGTTACTTCACCGGTATGAACAAACGCACTTTTTCGACCCTGATCGCGCTCGCCTGCGTGCTCGTGGCGGCCCTTGCCGTCGCGGTCGCCGCGGACGCCGCCAGCACCAACGCCAAAACCGTCAAGAGCGCCGTGAAGTACATGGGCTCGGGCGGCCTCGCCCAGTGGGGCGGCGGCGGATACGCGAGCACCGGTTTCAAGACCGACGCGGTGTCGGCGCTCGCGGCAGCGAAGAAGGCGCACATCAGCGTCCCTTCGAAGACACGCACCCGCTTCATCGAGTTCATCGAGAGCAACGCCAACGACTACATCGGCGGATCCGGCCCGACCGCAGCGTCGCAGGCCGGCAAGGCCGGCAAGCTCGTGCTTGGCGCAGTTGCCGCGGGAAAGAACCCGAAGTGCTTCGGTCCGTCGGGCGACAAGCTCAATCTCGTCTCGGCGATCGACAGCGGCTACAGCTCGTCGAAGGGCCAGTACGGCAACAGCGCGTTTGACCACGCACTGGCGATTCTGGCGCTCAAGGCGGCGCACGAGAAGGTGCCCTCGAAGGCGATCAAGTTCGCCCGTGAGCGCCGCGGCAAGTACGGCTGGAACTTCTCGCTCTCGAAGTCTGCCGGTGACGACATCGAATCGACCGCGCTGATGATCCAGGCGCTGCGTGCGGCCGGCGTCAGCAGGAAGGACGGCGGCCTGAAGTCGGCGTATCGCTGGATCACCTACCAGCGCAACACCGATGGCGGCTTCAACCCCGGCTCGGCCGCCGGAGAGACCCAGGCCGACACCACCTCTTACGCGGTGATGGCCGGCGACGCCCTCGGATACGGCAACAACAAGGCCAAGGTTGCACTGCGCCGACTGCAGAAGAGCTCCGATCCCGCTGGGGCGTTCCGTTCGACTCCGAGCGCCGACGGGACGGCCGGATTCGGCATCTCGACCAGCAACGCGGTGCTCGCTCTCAGCGGCGCGCACTTCCCGGTCGTCAAGCGCTCGAAGAAGGGCCAGCCCTGCGGCTGAAGAAGTGGTTTACGACAGGCTGTGCGCGGGTTAAACGTGCTCAGAAGGCGGTAATCGAGGCTCTCCCCGGCGTTAATGTTGTTGTCACTCCTGGGGAGTGACCGGACCCGCTGAGCGCGAGCCCGTCCACGACTGCCCCCTTTTCTCTTTCCATGCACGCAATCACAAGTCGCATCAACCTCCAGTCCGCCCTGATCGTCACAGGGCTCCTGCTCACGCTCGCCGTCACGATGTTCCGGCCTGCAGGTACGCAGGCGGCGCTGCCGAGCTCGGTGAACGTTTTCGCCAAGTACGACGACAAGACCGGCTCAACGGTCAACATCAGCGATCTTCGCAACCAGCAGGTCACGGCCGATTACAGCGTGATCTACACCGGCAAGGGCAAGGGCCGCCCGGTGAAGATCACCGGCATCCCGATGCTTGAGCTGCTCAAGGCAGGGGGCGTCAAGACCAACGGCGTGCAGTTCGTCAAAATCCGCCTCGGCGTCGACAACGACAGCGTGATCAGCCTTCAGGAGCTGCGCGGCGAGGATGCCGGACGCCCGACGATGCTGATGAACAAGGCAGACGCGCAGGACGGCCACTTCTTCTCCACGCCCGCGATCATCCCGGGCCAGCCGACCGACTCGCCGATCCGCCAGAACGAGTTCGCTGCCTTCTCAAGCAAGCAGAAGATCACGATCATCCCCGCTGAGCCCGGGGCGAAGATCATCTCCGTGAGGATCGAATCCAGCGAGATCAAGAGCGGCGACAGCAAGGGCCAGTACAAGGTCAAGGCGCTGGCATCCGGAGCAGTCGGCTCGAAGAATTACGTCTGGTACCGCTTCGACGCGAACGGCAACTCGAGTGTCGCCTGCAACAGCCAGACCTGCGAGACAAACGACGCCACGACTTCTGACGGCGCCCACCAGATGACCGTCGTCGTGACCGACAGCCAGGGCTCGACCGGCGCGAACTACGTGAAGTACACGTACAAGAAGAAGGACAAGGGCAAGACGTCCAACCCTGACAGCGGCTCGACGAACTCGACCGGCACCGGCACTGGTACCGGGACAGGCACCGGGGCCGGAAGCGGTACGACCACCGGCACGCCGGGCGGCAGCTACGTGCCGCCGGCCGTGACGCCGTCGACCACTCCGACGCCCACTCCGACGACCCCGACTCCGGCGCCCACACCGACGCCGACCGGCGCCACCGGCGCGACCCCGCAGGCGGCCGTCGACTCGACCGCGATCACGAACGCGGCCCAGAACGTCTCCGCCGACGGCGGATTCCAGACTGTTTCCGGAGTTCTTCTGTCAGCTCCGACCGTGCCGGCGACTGCCGAAGGTGGCAGCACCCCGCTCGGCGTACTGCCCGAACCGATCCAGAACCAACTCGATTCGATTTTCCAGCCAGTTGACGACCCCGGAGACATCTGGCCGTATCTCATCGCGGTATTGTTCGCGCTTTCATTGTCCGGGGCCATCAGGGAGTGGGTCAAGCCGTGAATTTGTTGTTCGCTACGTCCGTCGGTGAGACCATCACCGACGCTGTCGCCGAGGTCGCGAAGGCCCTTCGCTACCCGGTTCTGATCCTCGCGCTGCTCGCGCTCGCGGTCGTCGCATACGAGCTCGGCCGCCTCGCCGTCGAGGCCTGGAAGCGCAGTCAGCGCCCGAACACGCCGTTCGACCAGACCGCGAAGCACGCGCTGGGCCAGGCTCGCGCCGGCGACTCGGCCGGTGCACAGGCGACGCTGCGCAGCTACTCCTACGGCGACGCGCTCCAGAAGGCCCTCGTCGGCACGCTGTTCGCGCAGAATGCGATCGACGCCCAGCGCGCCGTCATCGACTACGACCTCTACGTCTCGAAGCGGCTCGACCGCGTCCGCCTGCTCGTGCGCGCCGGTCCGGCGCTCGGACTGATGGGAACACTGATCCCGCTCGCCCCGGCGCTCGCCGCGCTGGGCAAGGGCCAGCCGTCGGTGCTCGCCGACGAGCTGCAGACCGCCTTCGCGATCACCGTCGTCGGTGTCGCGGTCGGTCTGATCGCCTTCACCGTTGCGCTCGTGCGTGAGCGCTTCTACACGAAGGACCTCGCCGACCTTGAGTTCTTGCGCGAAATCCGCGGCGACGCAGCGATCGTCACGCCGGCCACTGCGCCGCAGCCCTCGGCCGCGGCCCCGGCCTACCAGACCTCGACCGACCAGCCGATCGCCTCGACGCAGGCGACCTCGACGGAGAACGTCGCGCCGGTCGCCGCCCCGGCAGCCCCGAAGCCGGACGCGGCCAAGGCGGATGCGTCGACCCAGGCGATGCCGGCAGTGCCCGCCGCGCCCGCTGCGCCCGTTGCGCCGACCCCGTCGCCGGCCCCCGGCGTGATCCCGCCGGCCTATCCGCCCGCGCCGGTCGAGCCGCCCAAGAAGAAGAAGTTCGGCATCAAGAAGAAGTCCGCCCCGGACGTGCCCGCACCGGCGTTCCCGCCGCCACCTCCGGCCGTCAACCCGTCGGTCGGCACAGATTCGCCGTCCGACGCGACCGGCCCGACTCCGCACGAGGAGCCCGAGTCCGCGGCCAAGCCCGACGCCCCGACGGCCGACGGCGACAAGAAGGACTAGTCCTTGAAGGTCACGCCGACACCCGGCAGCGTCTCCGGTCGTCGCATCGACCGCGTCGGTGACCCGCTCGAGGGTCTGGTCAACCTCTTCGACCTGTCGCTCGTGCTCGCGGTCGGCCTGCTGCTGGCCGCGCTCTCGTCGGCCGGCGTGGTCGGACTCGTATCCGGCGGAGGCTCGTCCGGCACCCCGATCCCCGGCCAGCCCCAGGGCAGCAACACCCAGGGCCAGGGCCAGGAGGTCGGCAAGGTTTACCGCCTGCAGGACGGCTCGTACGTCTTCTCACCGAACGGCTCGCCGCCGCCGACCGGCGGCTCGACGGGCGGCGTCGGCAGTACGCAGACCCCGGCGCCGACGGCCGGCACCGGCACGGTTACGCCGACGCCGGCGCCCTCGGCCGCAACTGGCGGCTCGACCGGCGACAGCTTCGGTCAGCCGTAGTTCAGCGGCTGGACTGCCGTCGAATTGGCGGCGAAAAAGGGGAATTGGACCGGCGCCGCGGAGTTCTGCCAAGGCGCTCGGCTTACCTATGCGGGAAATCTTCCAAGGTCCCGTCCCAAAGACGGGACCTTGGAGTAAATCCGGCTCAACCAAGCTGCCGAACAGATTCGCAGGCCGCGCCGCAACTCCGGCGCCGCGCATCCCAGCCCTTTATCGCCGCCAAACTCCACAACCCCCCGACCCCTTAACCACGAAGACCCGCCGTAGCGGGTCTTCGAAGAATCAACTTGTCAGCTGCGGACTAAACCTCGTCCTGCAACTGCCCGGCGATCGCGTGATCGCTCTTGGTCATGTCCTGGAAGATCACCCACACGTGATCCTCGGACGTCTTGGCGACGTCGACGAGGGTCTGCGTGATCTGCTTGGAGATCTCGGCCTTCTGCTCGCGCGTGCGGCCTTCGTACATCTGGATCGTGACGACGGGCACCGGGCGCTCCCTTACGCGAGAGCCGGCTCGAGCTCGGCGTCGAGGCGGCGCTTCGGCAGTGCGCCGATCACCTTGTGGGCGATGTCGCCGTCCTTGAAGAGGATCAGGGTCGGGATCGACATCACCTGGTACTTGGCGGCCGTCTCGGGGTTCTCGTCGATGTTCAGCTTGACGATCTGAAGGTCGTCGCCGCGCTCCTTGGCGATCTCTTCGAGAACCGGCGCCACCATGCGGCACGGACCGCACCAAGGCGCCCAGAAGTCGACGAGCACGGGCTTGTCGGACTCGACCACGTTGGTCTGGAAGTCGATGTCGGTAACGGTGGTGATGTCAGCCATGGCCTTCTCCTGTTCAGCCTTTCTAATACTTCATAAAGTATAGCGACCCTACTCGGAGCCGCCGTAGTTTTCCCGCGCGGCGAACTCGGCGTCGACGCGGCGCTTCAGGCCGGGCACCCGCAGCGCCGCCTCGATCGCGATCTGCGGGCTCATCTTTGACTCGCCCGCTCGTCGCTCGGTGAAATGAATCGGGATCTCTTTGACCGTTTTACCGGCTCTGATCGTGCGGTACGTCAGTTCGATCTGAAACCCGTAGCCGTTGCTGACGACCTTGTCGAGCTCGATCGCGCGCAGCGTGTCGGCGCGGAAGCACTTGAAGCCGCCGGTCACGTCCTGCACGTCGATACCGAGGATCTGGCGCGCGTAGGCGCAGCCGCCGCGGCTGATGATTCGGCGCAGCATCGTCCAGTCGCGCACGCCGCCGCCAGGCACGTAGCGCGAGCCGATCGCCAGGTCGCACTCGCTGTGCGCCGCGCGGATCAGGCGTGGCAGGTCGCGCGGGTCGTGCGAGAAGTCGGCGTCCATCTCGAGCACAAGGTCGGCGCCGCCCTCGAGCGCGGCGTGGAAGCCGGCGAGATACGCGCGCCCGAGACCCTGCTTCTTTTCGCGGTGCAGCACCTCGACCGTGGGGTAGTTCTCGGCCAACACGTCGGCTGCGTCGCCGGTGCCGTCGGGCGAATTGTCGTCGACGATCAGCACCTTGTGCTCGCGTGCACCCTCGCTCAGCCGCTGCACGGCGGCAGCGACGATCGGACCGATGTTCTCGGCCTCGTTGTACGTCGGAAGGATCAGCCAGGCGGTCGCGTCGACCGGCTCACGGTTCGGCATCGCGCAAGCGTAACCGCGTTCACATCGACGGCACCCGTACGAGCTTCGGCGCCCGGAACGGGGAGCTGCGGACGATCCAGAAGTGCACAGCGTCGCGCTCCTCGATCGCCAGCACGGCATCGGACTGGCGGCGCCAGGACAGCGCCCAGAACAGGCCCCAGCCGGCCGCCGCGACGGCCAGCTGCGAGAACCAATAGGTCGAGACGGCGGCGACCACGACGATCGCGAGCACGGGCCACAGGCGGGAGAGCATCACGGCCGGGGGCTCGATGTGCGGAAAGACCGGCTCGGGGCGTGAGCGCGAGAGCAGCTGGCGTACGCCTTCCTGGATCCCGCCGCGACCGACCCAGATCCCGGCGATCACCGCGAGCACAAGCCAGGTGACGCTGACGACGATCAGCGAGGAGCTGCCACTTCGGGCGATCGCCCCGGCACCGGCGGCGATCAGCGCGATCGCGCTCGAGCCGATCAGCAGAACGCTGGCGTGGAGGTAGTCGCAGTAGCGCAATTCGTCAGATCGCCTGGAGCAGTTCGCGTACCCCGGCCGTGCCGTCGACCAGCACGTCGGCCGTTTCCAGCAATCGCTCCGGTGACTCGGGCGAGCGCACGCCGACCCGCAGCGCCGTGTCGAGCGACTGCGAGGCTTGAAGCTGCGCGATCGCGTCGAAGGCGTCGACGTCGGTGTTGTCATCGCCGAAGAAGGCCGCGTTGCGCAGGCCGGACTGCTTGAGCAGCCGTGTCACGACGATCCCTTTGCTGAAGCGGATCGGTGGACGGATCTCGAGCACTTTGCGGCCGTGGTGGATCTCGAAGCCGCGCTCGCGGGCTGCGGCCTCGGCGGCCCGGACGAGCGCCTCGGCCTCCTCGGCGTCCTCGGCGCCGCGCCAGTGCAGCGCCTGGATGAAAGACTTGTCCTCGAGTCTCACGCCGGCCTGGCGCAGCTCGGTCTTGTCGAGCGTCTGCGCGAATTCTTGAATCGGGCCCTCCCACTCGGCGAGTTCGGGCGCGCGTTCGATGCCGCCGCCGGTCGGAGCGATCAGCTCGGCGCCGTGGGCGCCGGCATACCAGATGCCTCCCACGCCGACCAGTCGCTTGGCGTCGTCGGCCGCGCGCCCGGAGACGCAGGCGACCATGCCCAGCTTGGCCGAGAGCCGGCCGAGGATGCGGCTGACCTCGGTCGGGACGATCGCGTCCTCGGCGCGGTCGACGACCGGCGCGAGCGTGCCGTCGACGTCGAGAAACAGCGCGACTCGACGGGGATGCTCGTGGGCTTCCGCCAGCCAGTCCTCGAGGGCCGGCGACTGCGCCTGATCGTTCGGCAGGGTCATCGGGGGTTAGTATCGCTGACCGATGCAGGGCGGCGCTCACAACACTCCGGCGGGCGACTCGCGGGAGAAGTACGAACTTGCCGGTATCGGCCTCGGCGGCGGGTTCTTCAGCGGCCTCTTCGGGGTCGGCGGCGGGACGGTCATGGTGCCGCTGCTGGTGCTGCTGCGCGGCTTCAACGAGAAGAAGGCGACGGGCACGTCGCTGCTCGCAATCGTGATCGTCGCCATCTACGCGGTGATCGGCAACGCGATCTTCGGCAAGGTCGACGTCGTCAAGGGCGTTCTGTTCGGAATTCCCGCGATCGGCGGCGTTCTCTTCGGGACCTGGTTTCAGCAGCGCCTCTCCGACCGAATGCTCTCCGGGATGTTCGGCTGCCTGATGGTGGTCGTCGTGATCCTCTATCTGACCACCTGATGGGCGTGATCGAGGTCATCGCAGTCGGGTTCCTCGCCGGCGCCGTCAGCGGCCTCTTCGGCGTCGGCGGCGGCGTCGTCTTCGTGCCGGCGCTCGTGTTCATCTTCGAGCTCGGCCAGGCCGAGGCCCAGGCGACCTCGCTGCTCGCGATCATCCCGGTCGCGCTGATCGGCAGCTGGCGGCAGAACAAGTACGGCAACGTCGACGTGCGCGACGGACTCGCGATCGGCTTCCTGTCGCTGCCCGGAGCGATCGTCGCGGCGTGGATCGCCAACTCGATCCCGCAGAAGGCGCTCCAGACGATGTTCGTCCTGCTCGCGATCTACATCGCGTTCAGGATGTTCCGCCGGGCCTTCACTTCGCCCGACGCGGAATCCCCATCGCCTTCGCAAGGGTGAAGTCGAGCAGCGGCCGCGGCGTGATGGCCGACGAGATCACCTGCAGCTTCGCGGGAACGCCGACCACGTAGCGGGCGCGCGGGCGCCGCGCGGTAAGCGCCTTCTCGATGTCGGCCGTGACGCCGTCGACCGGCGAGGCCGTCTTCTGCATCATCTTCAACGTTCGCGCCACTCCCTTCTCGTGACCCGCGTAGAGCGCGCGCTCTTCCGGCGTCATGCCGGCGAGTCCGGCCTCAAACATCTCAACCGCGCCGCCCCACATGTCGGTCTGGGTGTTGGCCGGCTCGATCAGCGAGACGCGAATCTTCCAGGGCCTCACCTCCAGACGCAGCGCGTCGGCGAAGCCCTCGACCGCGAACTTCGATGCGTTGTAGGCGCCGGTCCACGGCGTCGAGATGCGGCCACTCACCGACGAGACGAATACGACACGGCCGCGATGCAGGCGCAGCGCCGGCAGCAGCGCGCGCGTGACACCGACGGTGCCGATCACGTTGACGTCGAACTGCTGGCGCAGCCGCTCAGGCGTGAGCGACTCGACGGGACCGTCGATCACGATTCCGGCGTTGTTGACGAGCCCGTCGAGCCCGCCGGCGAACTTCGCAGAGAGTGCGGCCACGGCGTCGTCGTCGGTGATGTCGAGCTGCAGGGGAGTGATCAGACCCGACGATCCGTCTGCGGCGGCGACGAGCGCGTCGCCGTCTTCGATCTTGCGGACGCCGGCGTGGACGTGCCAGCCGGAAGCGGCGAGTCGAAGGGCGGTTGCGCGGCCGATTCCGCGGCCGGCCCCGGTCACGAGCACTGACTTCATTCGAGGTATCCCTTCACGCTCGCGTCGAGCGAGTTGATTCGGTAGAGAGCGAGCGCCTCGGCGCTGGCGAAGTTGGATCCGCCACCGGGCGGTCCGTGATGGCTGAGCAGGCAGTTGAGCAGCGCGAGTTCGCGGCCGCGTTCTATGCGTCCGGCCTTGGCGCAGAGTTCGCGCACGATCTGTGCCCCGAGCTCGAGGTGCCCGAGCAGATGGCCGGCGTCGGTCTGGGCGATCTCGGCCCCGTAGCTGAACTCGCGCACCTTGCCGATGTCGTGCAGCAGTGCTGCGGTGACGAGCAGATCGACGTTCAGGCGCCGGTGGAGGTCCTGGGTTTCGCGCGCCAGCGTCGCCACGGCGACCGTGTGTTCGAGCAGGCCGCCGAGGTAGGCGTGGTGGCCGCCGATCGTGCAGGGCGCTGTGCGCAGTCCTTCGCGTAGCTCTGTGTCGGCGAGCAGTGCGGCCAGGACCTTCGCGTAATCCTCATCGTGGACTTCGGCGGCGAGGTGCTCGAAGAAGCCCTCGAGCTCGTCGATGTCGCGGTAGGCCGTGGGCAGGAAGCGCGTCGGGTCGCTGGCTTCCTCTGGCTCGGCCTTCTTGATCGAACGCAGGTTGATCTGCTGCTCGTTCTGAAAGCTCTCGACGCGCCCGGCGACGTGGACGATGTCGCCGCGCTCGAACTGCGAGGCGAGGAAGGTCGCGTCGCGGAAGGCGCGCGCGCCGATCCTGCCGCTCGAATCGCGCAGCTCGACCGACAGGTAAGGAGTGCCGTTACGAGCGGTCAGCTTCTGCTTCTTCGTGCAGGCGAATACTCCGTCGACTTCTGTGTCGGGCTGAAGTTCGGCGATCAGGGCGGGCACGCCGCCAGTCTACGCGTGCGCGCGCTTACGCGATCGGCGGACCGATGGTCTTTTTGCTTTCGACCGAGTAGCTTTCTTCGGAATGAGAGATGGAGCCACCGACAGGGTCATCTGGAGCGACGCGTCGATTCCCGACGGTCCGATCATGGTGGTCAGCTTCCAGGGATGGAACGATGCCGGCAACGCGGCGAGTGCCGCCGTCGGCTACCTGGGGCAGACCGGCGAGCGCACGAAGATCGCCGAGATCGACCCGGAGCCGTTCTTCGACTTCCAGTCGCACCGGCCACAGATCAGCGTTCACGACGGCGAGGTGCGCTTCGTCGAGTGGCCGCGCAACGCTTTTTATACGGCAGAAGTCGAGGGTCTCGGCGGCGGCGTGCTGCTGATGGAGGGCGAAGAGCCCTCGATGAACTGGCAGACCTTCTGCGACGCGATCGTCCACGTCGCCCACGAGTGCGACGTCTCGACCGTCGTGATGCTCGGCTCGCTGCTGGCCGACGTGCCGCACACGCGCGCCGCGATCATCAACGCGATCTCCGACGACGAGAAGGTCACCCACGAGCTCGGCTTCCGCGCCGCGAACTACGAGGGCCCGACCGGCATCACCGGCGTGCTCCAGCACGCCTGCAACAAGGCCGGACTGCACACGGTGTCTTTGTGGGCATCGGTGCCGCACTACGTGGCCGCCACGCCCAACCCGCCGGCGGCTCTGGCGTTGGTGCGTGCCTTCGAAGCCGTCACCGGCGCGATCGTCGACATCGCCGAGCTCGAGTCGGCGGCAGAGCGCTTCCGCGACCAGGTCTCGGCCGCGGTCGCCCAGGACGAAGAGATCAGCGGCTACGTCCGCACACTCGAAGAGAACGCCGACGCCGAGGACGAGTCCGAGACGCCGATCCCCTCAGGCGACGCGATCGCGAAAGAGATCCAGCGGTTCTTGCGGCAGCAGGAGCAGTAGCCGTCCGCTCGGGACGCCGTCGAAATTGGCGGCGATGAGAGTAAGACCCGCGCCGGGTGAGCCCGGTCGACCGCTGTTTGGCTTGATGGTGCGGTTTTCTGCCCCAACGTAGGGACGTTGGGGCGCCCCAACGTCGGTACCTTGGGGCGCTTTTTGGCGTGTTCAAGCGAATCGCCGTTCAGGGCGCCGCCGCCCCGATCGGCCTTCGCCGCAAACTCGACTGCCTCAGGCTTCGGTCGCCGGACACACGTGCCGGAACTGGCACGTGATGCACTTCTGGTAGTCCGGCTTCGGCGTGAAATCGAGTGAGACGATCTTGTCGGCCACCTCGTTGATGGTGGCGAGCACCTCGTCGACGTGCTCCTGCGTGGCCTCGGCGTCGATCACCGGGGCGCTCGTGTTCTCGAGGAAGTAGTAGACGAGGCCCTCGGCCTCGATTCCGAGCTCCTTCGCGCCGGCGTACTTGTAGATCGCCAGCTGGACTTCCTTGGCGACCTGGTTGCGCAGCGCTTTTGCGCCCTTCTTGTCGTTGCCGGTCTTGTAGTCGACGACGCGGTGGGTGCCGTCGGGCAGCGTGTCGATGCGGTCGATCTTTCCGTTGATCTGGATGCCCTCGAGCTTGCGTCCGGCGACCTTGCGGTCGGCCATGCCGGGCGTCGGCGGGAGGTTCAGCGAGAACTTCACCTCGGTCTTCACGTTGCCCTCCGGCCGCGCGAAGTCGCTCTCGGCGTAGCGATCGAGCATCGTGCGGGCACGTTCGAGCAGCTGGCGCTCATCGTCGGTGCGGCCCCAGCCGCCGGCGATCAGCTGCTGGTCGAGCAGCTGCGAGAGCCGTTCCTTGGCGTCCTCGACCGAGATCGGCCCGGTGCTCTCCTTGTGGAAGCGTTCGAGCACGTTGTGCACGGTGATGCCGAGGCGCAGGTGGCTCTGCTCGGCGCTCGGGATCTTCAGCACGTTCTCGTACTCGTACTGCTTCGGGCAGCGCTGGTAGCTGCCGATCGCCGAGGCCGACAGGCGCAGTCGGCCGCCGGTCACCGGCAGGAAGTTGGCGAGCTCCGGCGCGACCCCCTCGAGCGCACGGCCGAGCTCGGCGACGCGCGTCTCACTCATCTTCAGGCGTTCATCCAGATCGGAGGCGCGGTAGGCGGCGACCTGCTGCTGCGACATCGATGCCTCGATCAGCGCGTTCAGCTCGGGCAGTGCTTCGGCGATCGACTGCCCCAGTCTCAGCCGGTGCGTGAGCGCCCCGAGCTTCATCAGCTCGGCGAAGCGCGCGAAGTCGGCCGGCGTGCCGGAGGACGCGTCGAGCCGCATCTCACCGAGATCGGCGCCGGTGCTGTCCAAGGCACGCATCAACTCACCACGGAGCATCTCCATCTCGGCGTAGACGAAGTCGCTGGTCTCGAAGTCGCGCTCCTCGTAGCGGATCACTTCCGCCGGGAAACCCGCACCGGCGACGGCCAGCCGAGCCTCCTCAAAGAACGGACTCGGCTTCACCTCGCGCTTGGCGTTCTTGTCGTCGAACCAGGAGAGGAACAGCCCTTTTCGCGCGCGCGTCATCGCGACGTGAGCGAGGCGGCGGATCTCCTCGATGTACGCCTCGCGCTCCGGGTTCTTACCGGGCAGCGGCGGCATCGGATCCTTCATCAGTCGTTCGGGCACGCGTGAGCCGGGCGTGCGGCTGCCCGGCCAGCGGGTGTCGATCATGCCCGGCACGAAGACGTAGTCGAACTCAAGACCCTTCGATCCGTGCGTCGTCATCAGCCGCACCGCGTTGGGGTCGCGTTCGGCGCTCTCGCTCGGCTCGTCGAAGCCGGCCTCGGCCATCGACGTGATGTACACGGCGAACTCGCGCGCCGAGGCAAGCGGGTTGCGCGCCGCGAACTCCTCGGACATGCGCTGGAGCTTCGCGAGGTTGGCGAGTCGGTCCGGCGCCTCCTTGCCGCTCTCGAGCAGCACCGACCCCTTGATCGCGATCGCGTTGATCATGCGGATCGTGAACTCGCCCGGGGTGAGCTCGCCGAACTTGTCGACCATCTGGTCGTGCAGCGAGATGAAGCGGCGGATCTTGTCGATCGTCTCCGGCGCGAACTGTTTCGAGCGCACCGCGCTGCGCATCGCCTCGACGACGTGCGGGTGCTTCTGCTTGCGCATCCAGCGCATCAACTGCGCGTACTCGCCGCCGTCGATGCCGATCGGCGAGTTGGTCAGCAGCCTCCAGGCGTCCTCGTTCAGAGTCGGGTCGGCGAGCACCTTCAGCCAGCTCATCGGCACGCGGATCTCGCTGCGGCGGAAGAAGTCACGCGTGTCGCGCGTGAAGGGGATGTCGTGCGCGCCGAGGCGGTCGGCCAGCACGTTGACGTGGCTGCGTCGGTGGGCGAGGATGCAGATGTCGCGCGGCTCGGCGCCGACGTCGGCGATCAGCCGCTCGATCTCGGTGACGATCGCCTGCGCCTCGCCGACCTCACTGCTGGCGTGCACGAACTGCACCTCGCCCTCGCCGTTGGTCGGCGCGGCAGTCAGCACCTTCTGGCGACGGCGGTCGGGCTCGATCTGCGCGACGATTGCGCGCGCGGCCGCGATGATCGGCGGGGCAGAGCGGTAGTTGAGCTCGAGCGCGACCTCGGTCGCGGCGCCGAAGCGCTTCTCGAAGTCGAGGATGCTGCGCGGCGAGGCGCCGCGGAAGCGGTAGATCGACTGGTCGTCGTCGCCGACGGCAGCGATGTTGCGGTGCTCGGCGGCGATCATCTTGAGGATTTCGAGCTGCACGTACGACGTGTCCTGAAACTCGTCGACGAGGATGTGGTCGAAGCGCTTGGCGACGCGCGCGCGGACCTGCTCGTCGGACTTCAGCAGCTTGTAGAGCTCGAACTGCATGCCGCCGAAATCGAGCGCCGCGGCGTCGCGCAGGAACTGCTCGTGCGCGGCATAGAGGCGTGCGCGCTCGAGCAGCAGCTCGGCGGCCGCGCGGTCGTCCTCGGAAGCCGCGTCAGCGAGGGCAGCCTCGGCGAAGGCCTGAAGCTCAGGCGGCCCGACGCACTCCTCCTTCAGGCGGTCGATCAACTGGCAGAGATCGTTGAGCGCGGCGGCCGGGTTGCCGCGGATCGACGTGCGCTCGAAGGTCAGCTCGTTGATCCGGGCGAGCATGATCGCGACTCGGTCGGGCGCGGTGGCTGTGGTGAAGAACGGGTTGAGGCCTGCAGTCGCGGCCTCGTCGCGAAGCACCTCCATGCAGAGCGAGTGGAAGGTCATCGCCGAGATGTCGGCGGCCTCCTCGCCGAGCGCGGTCTCGATCCGCTCGACAAGCTCGGCAGCCGCGTCGTTCGTGTAGGTGAGGGCCAGAATCCGCTCGACGGGGACGCCCTGCGCCACGAGCCACTCGAAGCGCTTGGTCAGCGTGCGCGTCTTGCCCGAACCGGCGCCGGCGACGATCAGCAGCGGGCCGCCGAGGTGGGTGACTGCCGCGCGCTGGGCGTCGTTGACTCCGTCGAGGATCGATTCCGGATCGACCGGGCCCGCATGTTCGCCTCTGCTGGCGACGATCTCGCCGCCTTCGGCGGGGGGCAGACCGGCGACGGAATCGTCAAGAGTGGTCTGCTCGTAGGGGTCGCTCACAACTCTTAGGATACGGTGCCGTCATGGATACCCGCGCGGCACTCGAGGTCGACTGGACGGCTGGATGCCGCAAGATGGTCGAAACGATCAAGCGGGAGTTCGAGCGCTTCCCCACCTTTGCCGAGCGCAGCGTGGGCGTTGGGCACGGAGCCGGGGGCGACTACACACTCGTCATCGACGAGGTCGCTGAAGACGCGGTGTTCGCCGAGCTGGCCGAGATCGCCGGCGGCGGACTCTCCTTCACCGCCGTTTCCGAGGAGCGGGGAACTGTCGTGTTCGGTGACTCGGAATCGCCTCTGATGGTCGTGGTTGACCCGATCGACGGCTCATTGAATGCCAAGCGCGTGGCGCAGTCCTGGTCGCTTTCTGTCGCCGTGGCTGACGGGCCAAAGATGTCCGATGTTTTCTACGGCTACGTCTACGACTTCGGCACCGGCGAGGAGTGGGTTGCCGTGCGCGGCGAGGGCGCCTCGGTCGACGGCCGCGTGCTCGATCCCTCGGAGGCCGGCAACGGCCTTGAGGTCGTCGGTCTCGAGTCGACCAAGCCGGCGTTCATCACGCCCGAGCTGCTCGGTGCCTTCGACGGCGAAGTGTCGCGGATCCGGTCGATCGGATCGATCGCGCTGACGCTCTGTCAGGTAGCGGCGGCGCGCTACGACGGGATGCTCTCACTGCGCCCCTGTCGCTCCGTCGACGCCGCGGCCGCGCAGCTGATCGCCCGCGAGGCCGGCGCGACGGTTGTTTACGCCGGCGACGCCGAACTCGCCGCGCCGCTTGATCTCGAGCCCTACCGCCCGATCGCGGCCGGCCGCGACGCCGCTCGGGCCGAATTCCTCATCAACGCACTCAATTAGCGCAATTTCCGGGTTCGTCGGAAATCTGTCACCCGTGTGTAACCACGGGCGCCGCCGATCGTTGTATAGTTCTGAACATTGTTACTTCTAACAAGGTCTTGGGTAAGTTGCTTTGTAAGCACGGGACCGGAAGTAACTCCCCATTTCATCTACACGCAAACGGAGGAAGGCGCTAATGGCAGCCACCGCCACACCGAAGAAGCCCGCCGCGAAGAAGCCGGCGGCCCGCAAGACCACCGCGAAGAAGCCGACCAGCGCAAAGACGCAGGCCAAGGCCACCGCGACGTCCGCGAAGACGACCGCCAAGAAGGCCGAGGCCGAGGCGAAGTCGACTTTCGAGACCTACACCGACGACGCCAAGGCGTACGCCGAGAAGGCCGCGCTCGTTCCGGTCGGGATCGTCCTCGAGGTCCGCGACGGCGTCGTTGACTTCATCGACAAGTACTCGTCGACCGACTCGATCGAGAAGCAGGTCAACAAGTTCGAGAAGCGCGGCAAGACCTTCAGCAACAAGGTCGAGCGTGACCTGAAGAAGCAGCGCACGAAGGCGGAGCGCGAGTTCCGCAAGCAGCGCAAGGAGCTCGAGAAGAGCTACAAGGCGCAGCGCAAGGAGATCGAGACCACGATCACCAAGCAGCGCAAGGAGTTTGAGGACCGCCTCGCGTCGCTCAGCGACGAGGTCGAGGCTCGCCTCAAGGACGTCCAGGGCACGGTGGAGAAGGCCCTCGACTTCTAAGTCGTCACAGAGCCGCTTTCTCGGATTGAAGCGGCACACATAAACCGGCCTGACACCGGTTCCTCCCCAAATCCCTCTCCCCAAGGGATGTCAAAAAGCAGAAGCCCCGGTAATGGATTCCGGGGCTTCTGTGTTTTCTGGGGCCGGCCAGGGCGTTCCCGGTCGCGAGCTGGGTTGCCGTCGAGTTCGGCGGCGAAGGGAGTCGCGCGCCCCGCGCCGCGGCGGTCGATTCCAGCGCTTGGCTTGGCTATGCGGGAAATCTTCCATGGTCCCGTCCGAAAGACGGGACCATGGAGTAAATCGGGCTTGAACAAGCCATTGGGCCAGTTCAGGATCCGTCGGCGCCCGCGCGCCGGTCCAACTCCCTTTCGCCGCCCAAACTCCACCGGCCCCGTCGAGCGAAACCAGGCCATGAAAAAGGCGGCCCAAGGATGGCCGCCTTTCTCGAACGTCTATGCGGTCTGGACTACGCGGCGAAGTACTCGGCGTTGATGCCGGCGAACTTCTTCCACTCCTCGGGGAGCTGGTCCTCGGCGAAGCAGGCGTCGACCGGGCAGGCCTCGACGCAGGCGTCGCAGTCGATGCACTCGTCCGGGTTGATGTGGAGCTGCTCGACGTCGTCGTATCCGGGCTCGTCGGGCGAGGGGTGGATGCAGTCGACGGGGCAGACCTCGACGCAAGAATTGTCCTTCTGGCCGATGCACGGCTCTGCGATTACGTAAGCCAAATTTTGCTCCTTTGACCGGGGCTGAAATGACGGGGAAAAGCCTTGGTCGCTCATCTTAGACGAGCCAACACGACTCTGTGGGAAAAGCGATGGTTTCTTTTTCGCCACGAAAGGTGAATTTCCCTAGCAATGGCTTTGCTTTGCGGGAAATGTTCCGTTTTTGAACCTAGTACCATTAGCACCAATGGACTGGCACATCGATCCTTCCGCGCCGATCCCGCTGCAGCAGCAGATCGTCGGCAGCGTGCGCCGCGCGATCGCCGAAGGGCACCTGGCGCCCGGCGATCGCCTGCCTTCGGCCGTTGCGCTAGGCGAGGAGGTTGGCGTCGACCGCAACACAGTCCTGGCCGCCTACCGCAAGCTGCGCGACTCGCGCGACCTCGAGTTCCGCCGCGGCCGCAGCGTGCGCGTGGCGCCGACGGCCGACCGCCGCCCGCCGCTCGGCGACGCGGTGCTGCGAATCGTCGAGCTCTCGCGCAATAGCGGGTACACAGACGATGAGCTGATCGAGATGATCCGCGAGAGCCGATGACTCCCGAATCCATATCCTCACTCCGATGATCCTGATGACGGGAGCCACCGGCACGCTCGGCACGCCGCTGCTCGGGCGACTGCTCGGCGCCGGCGAGAAGGTGCGTTGCCTCGTACGCGAGCCGCGCCGCCTCGGGCCGCACCGCGTTCAGGTGCAGATCGCGCTCGGCACGATGAGCGACCGCCGCGGGTTCGACCGCGCGATGCGCGGGGTGGACACCGTGATCCACCTGGCGGCGACGACCCGCGACCAGCGCCGCGGCACGATTGAAGAGGTCAATGGGATAGGGACGGTTCGGTTGCTGTCTGCCGCCCGGCGCGCCGGCGTGAAGCGCTTCGTCTACGTCAGCTCGTTCGGAGCTTCCGAGATTTCGTCGAGCCGGTTCATCCGTACGCAGGCGCTGGCTTCCGAGGCTGTGCGTACTGCCGATCTTGAGTCGGTGATCTTCGAGGCGGGTGTGATCTACGCGCCCGACGATCCTTGGACGAAGTTGATGTCGCGGTTGGCGGAGTTGCCGGTCGTGCCGCTCCCCGGCGCCGGTTTGGCGAAGTTCGAACCGATCTGGGCGGAGGATGCTGCGGACGCGATCATGGCGGCGCTGATCCGCGACGAAGGGCCGCCCGAGTCGCCGATTGAGTTGGCCGGCCCCGAGGCGTTGACCCAGAACCAGATGGTTCGCACGATCATGCGGCACTTCGGATCGCGGAAGCCGATCCTGCACCTGCCGCTCGGGTTCTCACGGCGGGCGCTTGGTTGGCAGGAGGACCTGCTCGGACCTGCAGCGGTCGCGACCTGGGACGAAGTGGAGTTGCTGCAACAGTCGATTCTTTCGCGGCGGGGGACTGCCGATCTGGTTGGACTCGGGGTAGAGCCGTTGCCGATGGCGGATGTGCTGCCGACGCGGTAAGGCAAGGCTGAGTCGCACGAAATCGCGTTTGAAATGAGCGACGGCACGAAAAAGCCCCCAGCCAAACGGCCGGGGGCTTGATCAATCCAGCGAGTGGATGAACTTGGGCTACATGCCCATGTCCATGCCACCCATGCCACCCGGCATGCCGACGCCGGCGCCCTCTTCGGGGAGCTCGGCGACGATCGCCTCGGTGGTGAGGATGTTCTTGCCGATCGACGCGGCGTTCTGGAGCGTCGAGCGGGTGACCATGGCCGGGTCGATGACGCCGGCGGCGACCAGGTCAACGATCTCGCCCGTGGCGGCGTTGAGGCCGTTGCCGGCCTTCGCCTTGCGGACGTCGTTCACGACGACGGAGCTCTCGAGCCCGGCGTTGTAAGCGATCTGACGCAGCGGCTCCTCAAGGGCGCGGTGGATGATCTGTGCACCCGTGCGCTCGTCGAGGTCTTCGATGTCGTCGGCCTTGATCGCGGTCTGGGCCTCAAGCAGGGCGACTCCGCCGCCCGGGACGATGCCCTCTTCGAGCGCGGCGCGGGTCGCCTGGAGGGCGTCCTCGACACGGTGCTTCTTCTCCTTGACCTCGGTCTCGGTGGCGGCGCCGACCTTGACGACCGCAACACCGCCGGCCAGCTTGGCGAGGCGCTCCTGCAGCTTCTCACGGTCGAAGTCGCTGTCGGTGTTCTCGACCTCGCTCTTGATCTGCTGGACGCGGCCCTTGATCGCGGCGGCGTCACCGGCGCCGTCGATGATCGTGGTGTTGTCCTTGCCGATCACGACGCGGCGGGCGGAACCGAGCTGCGAGATCTGCGTGTTCTCGAGCTTCAGACCGAGCTCCTCGCTGATGACCTCGCCGCCGGTCAGGATGGCGATGTCCTCGAGCATGCGCTTGCGGCGGTCGCCGAAGCCCGGAGCCTTGACGGCCACACCCGTGAAGGTGCCGCGCAGCTTGTTCAGCACGAACGTCGGCAGGGCCTCGCCCTCGACGTCCTCGGCGATGACCAGCAGCGGCTTGCCGCTCTGCATCACGGCCTCGAGCAGCGGCACGATCTCACGCACGGCGCTGATCTTGCTGTTGGCGATGAGGATGTACGGGTCCTCGAGCACGGCCTCCATGCGGTCCTGGTCGGTGACCATGTACGGCGAGACGTAGCCCTTGTCGAACTGCATGCCCTCGGTGAACTCGAGCTCGAGTCCGAAGGTCTGGCCTTCCTCGACGTTGACCACGCCGTCCTTGCCGACCTTGTCGATCGCGTCGGCGATGATGTCGCCGATCTCGTCGTCGCCGGCCGAGATGGCGGCCACGCGGGCGATCTGGTCCTTGCCCGACACTTCCTTGGCGCGCTTCTGGATCGACTCGACGACCTGGCCGACTGCGACCTCGATGCCGCGCTTCAGCGCGATCGGGTTCGCACCGGCCGCGACGTTGCGCAGGCCCTGGCGGACGATCGCCTGAGCCAGCACCGTGGCGGTCGTGGTGCCGTCACCGGCGACGTCGTTGGTCGCGGTGGCTACCTCACGGACGAGCTGGGCGCCCTGGTTCTGGAACGGGTCGTCGACCTCGATCTCGCGGGCGATCGTCACACCGTCGTTTGTGATGGTCGGAGCGCCGAACTTCTTGTCGAGCACGACGTAGCGGCCCTTCGGACCGAGGGTTACCTTGACGGCGTCAGCGACAGCGTCGACGCCAGCCTCGAGCTGGGCGCGCGCTTCCTGGCCGTACTTGAGTTCTTTAGCCATAGTGATTTATCTCCAGTGGGGGTTTGACTAGACGACCTTGGCGAGGACGTCGCTCTCGCGAAGAACCAGCAGCTCCTCGCCCTCGACGGTCACTTCGGTGCCGCCGTACTTGCTGTAGAGGACCTCGTCGCCCTCGGCGACGTCGAGCGGAATGCGCTTCTCGCCGTCCTCGTCCCAGCTGCCGTCACCGACTGCGACGACCTTGCCGCGGGACTGCTTCTCCTTGGCGGTGTCCGGCAGGACAAGACCGCCTGCGGTCACTTCATCTTCCTCGACTGCTTTGACGATCAGGCGATCGCCCAAAGGCTTGAGAGCCATGCTTCTGATACCTCCGCGTGGTGACCGCGAGTGGTGAAAATGCGGCCAAAACGTCGATTTCAAGGGGTTTTACTTACGGTTTTGGCACTCGGATGGTGTGAGTGCCAAAGCTTCTGCGGCGAATGATAACGAATGTCTCCTGCGCAGGGGTTGCTCAACTGTGAAGCTGGGGATAGGGTGGACGCAGATGAGCGCGCTCGGCAAAACCGTGCTCGTCGCCCTGGGCATCCTCCTCGTGAGCGTCTCGGTCGCATTCGCGGTCGACGGCGATCTCGACACGTCTTTCGGCGGCGACGGACTCGTGACCACGCAGGTTTCTGCGGGGGACGACGCCGTGCATGCGCTGCTGGCCCTGCCCGACGGGAAGCTGGTCGCGGCCGGTTCGGGCAACGCCTCGTTCTCGCTCGCCAGGTACAACGACGACGGCTCACTCGACAGCTCGTTCGACGGCGACGGCAAGGCTGCGTTCTCTGTCGGCCCCGACGGCGAGGCGACGGCGATCGCGCGGCAGTCGGACGGGAAGTTGGTTGTTGCGGGTTCGACATGGACCGGCTCGGCCGAGAGTTTCGTGGTCGCCCGTTTCAATGCGAACGGGTCGGTCGACAGCGGCTTTGGAGTGGGCGGGAAGAGGACGATCGCGTTCGGGACGACGGGTGACTTCGCGCAGGGCGTCGCGGTTGCTCCCGACGGGAAGATCGTCGTCGCGGGAATTTCGCTGCTCGGAACGCCGAGCGTCCAAACCGGTGCGCGCATGGCCGCCGCTCGGTTGACCACCGACGGCGACCTCGACGACAGTTTTGACGGAGACGGAAAAGCGCTCGCTTCGGTCGGCACGACCTTCGACAAGGCGCGCGGAGTGGTCGTCCAGACCGACGGCAAGGTCGTCGTGGCCGGTGACTCGCACAACGCAGACGACGACCACGACGACTTCGCGTTCTTCCGCTGGAAAGAGGACGGCTCGCCCGACGGCACGTTCGGCAGCTCCGGCGGGAAGGTGTTCAAGCTCACGGCGCTTCACGACGACGCCCACGCGATCGCGCTGCAGCCCGACGGCAAGATCCTCGCCGGCGGGTTCAGCGACAGCGAGGCGAAGCTGGCGCTCGTGCGTCTGAACACGAACGGCACACCCGACACGAGCTTCAGCGGCGACGGCATCGTGACCTCGCCCGTCAGCGGGTACGCGAAGGCCGGGGTGAATGCGCTCGCGTTGCAGTCAGACGGCAAGATCCTCGCCGGCGGGTTCGCGGGCAACGGCAGCAACTACCGCTTCGCGCTGGCGCGGTACACGAGCGGCGGCGCGCTCGACTCGTCGTTCAGCGGCGGCGGCGCGATCACGACCTCGGTCGGGGCGAACGGGACGACGCCGTCGGGCAAGGCCTTCTGCGACGGCGTCGCGCCCAGCTGCCCCGGCGCGCACGGTTTGGCGCTGATGCCGAGCGGTGCGGTCGCGCTCGGCGGATCGGTCGTCGTGGCCGGATCGACCGACTGGCAGTTAGCGCGCTTCAAGGGAACTGCGCCGGCGGGTCCCACGGGTCCGACTGGTGGGCCGACCGGTCCGACCGGGGAGCCGACGGGGCCGACCGGCAACCCGACAGGTCCGACCGGAGAGCCGACCGGTCCAACGGGCGGGCCGACCGGTCCGACCGGGGAACCGACCGGTCCGACGGGCGAACCCACCGGCCCGACGGGCGAGGAGCCGACTCCGTCCACCGGCGAAGACCCTGGCCCGACCACCGGGGCCCAGTCCGCGCCACCGATCTTCGGCAAGCCCCGCGTCACCGCCGTCCGCCTGCAACGTGCAAATCGAATGAGCGTGCTCGTCAACTGCGCCGGTCACCAGTGCAGCGTGCGCGGGTCGGTCAAGGTGAAGCTCCCGGGCGGCAAGACCGTCCGCAGCCGCACCGGCAAGTTGCCGCTCGGAGAGGGCCTGCGCCGCCTGCGCATCTACTTCTCGAAGTCGACCGGGCGCAGGGTCAAGAAGGTGCTCAAGAAGCACCACAGGCTCAGCGCCCGCTTCTCGATCAACATCACGTCGCTCGCCACCGGCTTCGACGGCACGGTGATCAAGGCGAGGTTGCGGCGCTAGTTCAGCTGGCCGGGCTGGCCGAAAGCGTCGGCGAGACCGCTCGGCTTCTCGACGATCTGGGAGAAACGCACGACGGTCACCAGATCCTCCGTCGAGATGTCGCGGTTGTAGATCTGCTCGAGAAAGCGCAGCTCGTCCTCGAGCAACCTGAACTCGGGGTTGTCCATCTCGATCTCGCGCGGGGTGAGGTCGTAGACCTTCTTCACGACGACCGAGTCGATCACGGCCTGGAAGATCAGCTCGCGCGGGTTGTTCTCCATGCCCATCGTCACGAGTACGACGTGGCCCTTCTTGTACTTGTGCGACTTGTCGCCGAGGCGGATGGTCGCCTGTTTGCGACCGTTGCGAAGCTGGTCGGCGAAGAGTGGCGAGTAGAAGTTCAGTACGTACAAGTTGGAGTCCTCACACGACCATCCGGCGCATGCCTTCTGGATCGCGGAGCTGGAGTCTACCGCGATAAGTCGTCAGCAGATCGTTGCGCTGGCAGTTGGCGAGGAAGCGGCTGACGGTCTCGCGCGAGGTGCTCGCAAGCTGCGCGATCTCGGACTGGTTCGCGCGCACGAAGGTGCCGGCCATCACCGTTCCGTCGTTCTGCTGCTCGGCCAGGCCGAGCACGACGTTGACGATCCGGCCTTCGGTCGACTGGAAGTACTGATCGCCGATCCGCGAGTTCGCGGCGCGGATCCTTTTCGAGAGCTGCTTGATCAGCTTGAACGCGATCTCCGAGTTGCGGGCGAGCACTCGCTGCACGTCGCCGGATGTCAAAGCCACCACTTTGGTCGGCTCGATGCACTCGGCCGTCGCGGAGCGGACCTCTTCGTCGAAGATCGCCAGCTCGCCGAACAGGTCGCCGGGACCCATCTCGGTCAGTGCGATCGTGCGTCCGCCGGCATGGTCGCGTTTGATCAGCACCCGGCCCTCGCGGATCACGTACATGACGTCGCCGTGCGAGCCCTCCTGGAAGATCACCTCACCGCGGGAAAATGCGCGCGGGACGGCCACCGCGACGAGCTCTTCCAGTTCTCGTGCGTTCAGCGTCTCGAACAGCGGCAGGTTGCCCAGCAGCTCGCGGGTGTCGCTCACTTCGTGTGATCTCCGTCACGCATTCGCAGCAGAGACTACGACCCCGATCGGAGTGGTCTCGCCGCGTGCAATGACGTCATGCAAAGCGATCTCGAGCTGACCGCCCAGCAGGTTCCAGTCGTAGAGCTGTTCGGCGACACTCCGGCCGCTGCGACCGATGCGCTGGCGGGTCTCGGGGCTGCGCAAGAGGCGGACGATCGCGTCGGCGAAGTCCGTTGCCGAATCTGCCAGCAACAGGTCGCGGCCGGGCCGGCAGTCGATGCCGGTGGCGCCGTTGGTGGTGGACACGACCGGGCGAGACGCAGCGAATGCGTCGGCCAGTTTGAGCCGCGTTCCGCCGCCCTCAAGCATCGGCAGCGTGCAGACCGAAGCGCGCGAGAACCACGGCCGGATGTCCGGCACGTCGGCGTGTACCGAGACCTGATCGAGCAGATCGAGCGCGCGGGTCGCTCGCGACGGCATCGAGCCGACGATCTCGAGCGTGGCGCGCGGTTCCTTGGCGAGCACCAGGGGCCACACCTCGCGGGCGAGCCACTGGGCGCCGACTGCGTTGGGCGGGTAGGCCATCGTGCCGGTGAAGAGCACGCGATGCTCCTGCGGATCGGACTCGACCTCGCTGAAGGCATCGAGGTCGGCGCCGTTGCCTACGACGTAGGTCCGCGGGAGCTTGCCCTGCCCGACGACCGACTCGAGCAGGCGCTCCTCGTCGTCGGACATCACGACCAGTCCGTCGAACTGCGGCGACCACTCCTGCTCGGAGCGACGAACGCGCGAGGCGTTCTTGTAGCGGGCGAACCCGCCTACGCCGCCGATGCGGGCCGCCTTGGCGAGCAGGTGGGTGCTTTCGATCTCGTGCGTCACGAGCACGACGGGCAGCTCGGTGTCGATGTCGGCGCGCCAGAAGGCGGCGAACGAGCTCTCGATCACGACCACGTCGAAATCACCGGTCGCCAGCTCGCGTCTGACCACAGGCTTCAAGTCGATCCAGAAGACCGCGCTGATCAGCTCTTTGACCGAGAGCCGGGCGGCGTCCCGCATCAGGCTCGGCCTGCGCAGCATCGCCCGCAGCGTCTCGAACAGGCGCGAGCGAGGGCGGATCCACGGCGCGACGCGGAAGCCCTCAGACTCGAGGTGCTCGATGAAAGGCCTCTCGTCGTCGGTGAAGACGGCGGCGACCGTGACTTCGTTGCCGAGCTCGACCAGGCGCCGGTAGAGCCGGTGCATGCGGGTGGCTCCTCCGTTCCGGTGTTCCGGTGCGGGGGCGTTCGGAGTGATCAGCAGGACACGCATCTTTTCGAGCGGCGCCGAGAAACCGAGCCCGGCGCTAACTGGATCATAAACACGCCCAGACGGGCGAGAGGTGCGGGTCAGCTACCTAGCGCCGATCCGTACTGCCGCTTGTAGTAGTCGAGGTACTCGCCGGAACGGATCGGCCCCCACCACCACTCGTTGTCTTTGTACCACTCGACGGTGCGCTCGAGCCCTTCGGCGAAGTGCGTCTGCGGCTCCCAGCCGAGCTCGCGGATCTTCGCCGAGCTCAGCGAATAGCGCACGTCGTGGCCCGGGCGGTCCTTGACGTACTCGATCAGATCTTCGCTCTGTCCCGTGAGTTCCACGATCCGCTTGACGACCTCGATGTTCGGGCATTCGTCGGGGCCGCCGATGTTGTAGACCTCGCCCTCCTTGCCCTTCGTCAGCGCGGCGTAGACGCCGGAGCAGTGGTCCTCGACGTAGAGCCAGTTGCGCACCTGCATGCCGTCGCCGTAGACCGGCAATCTGTCGCCTGCGAAGGCGTTCAGGATGCACAGCGGAATCAGCTTCTCGGGGTAGTGGTACGGGCCGTAGTTGTTGCTGGCGCGCGTGATCAGCGCCGGCAGGCCGTAGGTGCGGAAGTACGCCTGGACGAGCATGTCGCCGCCGGCCTTGCTCGATGAGTACGGGGAAGACGGGTCGAGCGGGGACTCCTCGGTGAAGGTGCCCTCGTCGATCGAGCCGTAGACCTCGTCGGTGCTGATCTGCAGGTAGCGGCCGATCCCGTGTTGCTTCGCGGCCTCGAGCAGGACGTGGGTGCCGAAGACGTCGGTCTGGATGAACGCGTCGGGCTCCTCGATCGAGCGGTCGACGTGGCTCTCGGCGGCGAAGTTGACGATTGCGTCGACGCCCTCGACTGCCGCCTCGACGACCTCGCGGTCCTCGATCGCGCCGTGGATGAATGAGTAGTTGGGGTTGTCCTCGTGGTCGGCGAGGTTCTCGGTGCGGCCGGCGTAAGTCAGCTTGTCGAGCACGACGACCTGGTCGTCCGGGTGCTCGCTCAGCACGTGGCGCACGAAGTTGCTGCCGATGAAGCCGGCTCCGCCGGTGACTAGAAGTTTCATTCGCTGGCCTCCTCCGGGGCCGCTGAGCTGTCGCGCGCGGCGCGTTCCACCAGATACGCATGCAAACCGTGGTCCCAGCGCGGAAGTTTCGGTGTTTCCTCGCGTTCGCTGACCATCGCGGAGTTCGTCGGGCGGGGCGCGGGGCGGTCCATCATCGCCGTCACGCCCGAGAGCACGGTCACCTCGACCTGACTCTGGCGGAAGATCTCGCGCGCGAAGTCGTACCACGTGGTCGTGCCGCCGCCGCAGATGTGCATGATGCCGGTGCGCTCGTAGTCGGCGAGCTCGACGATCGCTTCAGCCAGCTGGACGGAGTAGGTGGGGCAGCCGAACTGGTCGGCGACGACGACGATTTCGCTCTGCTTTTCGGCGAGGCTCAGCATCGTCTCGACGAAGTTCTTGCCGTGCAGGCCGTACAGCCAGGAGGTGCGGACGATCAGGTGGCGCGGGTTGTTCAGTGCGACCTGCTCCTCGCCGGCGAGTTTCGTGCGGCCGTAGGCGCCGATCGGGCCGGTGGTGTCGCTCTCGACGTACGGCTCCTTCTTCTGGCCGTTGAAGACGTAGTCGGTCGAGATGTGGATGATGCGCGCGCCGATGTGGGCGGCAGCGGCGGCGACGTTTCCTGCGCCGTCTGCATTGATCGCGAAGGCGTCGTCCTCACGCGTCTCGGCGCCGTCGACGTCGGTCCAGGCGGCGCAGTTGATCACCAGGGCCGGGAGCTCTCGCTCGAAGACGCGGACGACCGAGTCGAAATCAGTGATGTCTGCTTCGGCGACGTCGATGCCGACGACCTCGTGGTGGACAGCGTTGAGCGCCGCGATCAGATCGTGGGCGAGCATCCCGGCGGAGCCTGTGACGAGAATCTTCATCTGGATGCCACCCGTCAGATGACCTGGATCTCGCACTTGTCGCCGACCAGCATGCTGTAGCTGCGCGGCATGCCCTCGGTGCGTACGACAGTTGAGTTCTTGCCGATCAGGCTGGCCTCGAGGCGTGCGCCGAGGTCGGCGATGCGTGAGCCCTCGAGCACGATCGAGTACTCGACCTCGCAGCGCTCGACGACCACGTCCTTGTCCAGCGCGGTGTACGGACCGACGTAAGCGTCGGTCAGCTTCGCGCCGGCGCCGATCACGGCCGGACCCCGCACCGTGCAGCGGGTGAGCACGGCGCCGGGCTCGACGACCACGCGGCCGTCGATTGAGCTGTCGATCACTTCGCCCTCGACGCGGTGTTCGAGGTCTTCGAGCACGAGGCGGTTCGCCTGGAGCATGTCGTCGAGGCGGCCGGTGTCCTTCCACCAGCCGTCGACGAGGTGCGGCTCGACGTTCTTGCCCTGGTCGACGAGGTACTGGATCGCGTCGGTGATCTCAAGCTCGCCGCGTGCCGAGGGCTCGATCGCGTTCGCCGCGTCGAAGATCGTGCTCGTGAACATGTAGACGCCGACGAGCGCGAGGTCGGTCTTCGGCTCGGCCGGCTTCTCGGCCAGCGCGACGACCTTGCCGTCCTGCAGCTCGGCGACGCCGTAGTGCTCGGGGTCGGGAACCCTGGTCAGGAGAATCAGCGCGTCGGGATTCGAGCTCTTGAACTGCTCGGCGAGCGTCGTGATGCCGTCGCGCAGCAGGTTGTCGCCGAGGTACATCACGAACGGCGAGTCGCCGATGAACTCCTGCGCGGTGAGGACCGCGTGGGCGAGGCCCAGTGGTTCGGACTGCGGGATGTACGTGATCTGCGCGCCGAACTTCGAGCCGTCGCCGGTCACCTCACGGATCTCGTCACCGGTCTCCGGCGCGATGATGATCCCGATCTCGGTGATGCCGGCCTCGACCATCGCCTCGATCCCGTAGAACAGCACGGGCTTGTTCGCGACCGGCACGAGCTGCTTGGCGGAGGTGTGGGTGATCGGCTGCAGGCGGGTGCCTTTGCCGCCCGAGAGGATCAGGCCTTTTAGTTGGTCTGGCATCGGGGCGGCAGACTACCGAAATCAGCTCATCACGGGCAGAGGCCGGCGATGCGCCCGCCGCCGCCAGGCGCGGCGAGGTGATCGATGCACTGCCCGGCTGAATCGGTGTGAGACGTGACGATCCAGCCGAACAGCTGCTGGGCGCCACTACTGACGCTGCCGTAGCGGACAGTTACCGAGCCGTTCGGTATCAGCGCGGGATTGCCGGCCTGGTCCGGCGGCAGCGAGTAGACGCCTAGCGCCTCGTCGTAAAGCACCAAGAATGTCGGGGTGGTGATCGGGGCGACGGCCGCCGGCCGGAAGGCGTCGCCGCGTGAGACTGCCGCGCGCGCGATCCCGCCGCCGCGCCGGTCGACCCAGTTCCAGGTGAGGAGCGTGTAGTCGTCGCCAAACGCCGAGCCGAAGCCGTACGGGGCGAACGTGTGCGCCTGGCCGTCGAAGACGCCGACGTATCCCTGGGAGCGATCGATCGCGCTCGGTGTCACCAGATACGCCGGGGTATCCGGCAGTGGCGTCGCCGGCGCGCCGTTGCCTCCGGGGAACTGCGGCGCGAAGGAAACCGGTGCGAGATCGCCGGCCGCCACGAATCCCTGTTCGCCGCTGTAGCGGTCGTAGCCCGGCCAGACGTAGTACAGGGTCTGCCCGCTCCCGGTGACAACCGGCTCGAACCCTTGGATGCGCACGCAGCGCGTGGGGCAGCCGGCGCGCTTTCCGCCACTGCGAAGCTCGGTTCCGTCGCTGCCGACAAGCGGCACGCCTTGAGCGTCGCGCACGCGCACGGGCGCGCCGCCCCGGACCTCGGCCAGGACGCTGCCGTGGCTGGCGATGGGGAAGTTGTGGAACTCGGCGGGGGCCAAGGTCGCCGCCGTTGCTGATGAGGTGGCGAACGCCGACGCCGCGAGCGCGGCGGTCAGTATGCGGAAGAGCATCTCTTTCGAACTTACCCGGAGCGGCGCTCGCGAATCGCCTGTAGTCCGACGAGCGCGGCGAAGCGGGGCAGTGTCAGCAGGTAGCGCTTGCCGAGTCGCAGCGGGTCCTGGCCGACGCGGTAGAGCCATTCGAGGCTCGCCTTCTGCATCCAGCGGGGTGCCTGTGACACGCGACCGGCGAGGAAGTCGAACGCGGCGCCGACGCCGACCAGAACCGGTGCCTCAAGGCGCGGGCGCAACGACTGCATCCACAGCTCCTGCTTCGGTGAGCCGATCCCGACCCAGACGACCTTCGCGCCCGAAGCGTTGATCCGCTCGACGGCCTCGTCGGTCTCGGCGTCGGTCAGCGGACGGTGTGGCGGGGACCATGCACCGGCCACGACGATTCCCGGGAACCGCTCGGCCAACGCGTCCTGCAACGCGGACAACGCGGCCTCGTCGTGGCCTCCGTAGAGGTAGATCGGCGTCCCTTCGCGCGCGGCCCGGTCGCAGTGGAACTCCATCAGGTCCGGCCCGTAGACGCGGTCGGAGATCGAGTCCCCGAGCAGGCGCGCCGCGTGGACAACTCCCATCCCGTCCGGGGTGACGATGTCGGCGTCGGCCAGCGCCGAAGCCAGCGCGGCGTCGCCCCGGGCGAAGATCAGCGAGCTCGCCGGGGTGCAGCAGATGTAGATCGGCTTCGCTCCGGCTACGGCGTCGGCCATCGCGGCGAGCACGCCTTCGTAGTCGGTCATCGAGACCGTGGTGCCGATGATCTCGCGGTTGCGCATCGGGTCTGCGGCTAGTCGACTCGTTGCTCGTTCTCGAGCTGCCGGAGCCGCTCCTCGGTCGCGGCGAGCTTCTGCGCGAGCACCTTGTTCTGGTCGGTCACGCGCGAGATCGTCACTGAGAAGTGCAGGAGCATCAGGGTGGCGAAGCCGATTGCGACTCCGAAGAGTGCGTTCGACGGTGTCGCAATCCCGATCAGGTTCGTGAACCAGCCGAGAATGCCGGTGAAAATGGAGAGCAGCAGAAGCACGGTCGCGGCGGTCAGCCAGAGCAGCGAGTACTTCTCCATCAGCCGGCGTTGCCGCACCAGCTCAAAGACGATCACGAGCATGATCGCGGTGACCGCGATCGCCGCCAGTTGAAGGCGCGGGCTCAGCTCGATCGCCGCGAACACCATCAGCGGATGTCCCCGATGGCACCGGTTACGGCGTGGTCGGCTGCAGCGCTGCGAGAGCGGAAGAGTCCGACGAAGACCGCGAGCAGCACCTTGAGCATGTAGTAGCCCGAGTGCAGAGGCGTGATCGACGACCGGCCGCCGTCGCGAAGGTCCATTCGAACCGGCACCTCCGCGGTTTTGAGCTGGTGGCGGTGCATCATCAGGATCGCCTCGACCTCGGGGTAGTCGTGTGGGTAGTCGCGCGCGAAAAGATTGATCGCCTTGCTGTTGGCGAGGCGGAAGCCGCTCGTCGGATCCGTCACCTTCTGACGGGTGATGACCGACAGAACTGCCGAGAAGACGGCGATCCCGAACCGACGTGCGAACGTCTGGCTGTACTCGCCCTCGCCCATGAACCGCGATCCCGTGACCATGTCGACGGCGGGCTCGGAGTCGATCCGTGCGACCAGCTTGGCCAGCTCGGCCGGAGGATGCTGGCCGTCGCCGTCCACCTGCACCGCGTACTCGTAACCGTGCGCGAGCGCGTATTGGTAGCCGCTCTGGACCGCGCCGCCGATGCCGAGGTTGATCGGATGGATCAAGACGCGGGCGCCGGCGGCCTCGGCCTTCGCGGCGGTGTCGTCGACCGATCCGTCATCGACCACGAGTACGTCGAAGTCCGGCGCCTCCGCGTGGAGCGCGCCGACGACGCGCTCGATCGCGGCGCCCTCGTTGTAGGCCGGGACTATCGCCAGTCGCTTCTGCGGCATGGGTGCATTATGAACGCACCGTGGGTCAGGACCGGTTGCGGGCTTCGACGGCGGCGCGATACGAGGCGATCGTGGCGTCCGCCGAACGGGCCCACGTGAACTCTGCCGCACGTGCGTGGCCGCGTTCGATCAGTTGGGCGCGGAACTCCGGGTCATCGAGCACCCGCGCGACGGCATCTCCGATCGCGGTGGTGTCGAGCGGGTCGAACAGCTCGGCCGCGTCGCCCGCGACTTCGGGAACGGAGCTCGTGTTCGAGCAAGCCACCGGCACGCCACGTGCCATCGCTTCGAGCACCGGCAGTCCGAAGCCCTCGCGCAGCGTGGGATAGGCGAAGCACGTCGCCAGCGCATAGAGGCCTTCGAGGTCTGCCTTCTTGACCCAGCCGGTGAAGCGGACGCTGTCGCTGACGCCGAGGTCTGCGGCGAGCCTCTCCAAATTGCCCTGTTCGAGCCCGGCGTGGCCGGCTACGACCAATGCCGGACCATCGGCTGCGTCGCCGAAACGCTCCACGTATGCCTCGAGCAGTCGCGGCACGTTCTTGTGCGCCAGCGCCGATGCCACACAGAGGATCACCTGGCGGTCGCCGAGTTCATAGCGCTCACGCAGCTCGACCTCGGGCGTCACCGGTCCACCGGCCGAGTGTCCGAGCCCGAGGTAGACGACGTCGATTTTCTCGCCGACGATCCCGTAGCTGACGATCAGGTCGTCCTTCGTCGCTTGTGAGTCGGCGAGCACCCGGTGGGCGTGCCGTGCACCGGCCGGCACGATCAGTTCCAGACCCTTTTGCGCGGGTTTCGGGAAGGTCTCGGGGTGGTGGTGAAAGATCAGATCGTGCACGGTGACGGCGCGCGCGTGTCTGCCCCAGGCCGGCGAGCTGGTGCCGAGGCTGTGCAGCAGCCCGACTTTGTCGCGGCCGGCGATCGCCGGCAGCATCGCGACCTCGACGAGCGCCCGCAGCGGCTTGACCGCACCCGGGATCTTCACGACGCGGATCGAAACGTTCTCGGGCCAGCCCTCCCGGGCGAGAGGCTCGGCGGCCTCCTTCACCACGTAGGCGACGAACTCGTGGCCGGGAAGTTTTGCCGCGAGCTCATGGATCAGTTCGCGCGCGTAGATCTCGGTCCCCCCGACCGCTCCGGGCACGAGGTACAGGAGGTTCAGGCCGATCCGCTGCGGCAGTTGCGCCGGCACCGCGTCACTCCAGTTCGGCGAGCGCGCTGTCGACCATCATGTCGACCAGACCGTCGAACGAAGTCGCTGCGCTCCAGCCGATCGCCTCGGCGATGTGAGACGGGTCGCCGACGAGATCGGCTTCGTCACCGGCGCGGGTGAAGCGCGGGTCGCTGCGGACGTACTGCTCGGGATCCAGATCCAGGCGCGCAAAGGCGCGATTCACAATGTCGGAGACGCTGTGTTTTACGCCGGTGGCGATCACGTAGTCGCCGGGCTCGCTGTGGTTGGCGATCCTCGACATTGCCTCGACGTAGTCACCGGCGTAGCCCCAGTCGCGCTGCGCATCGAGTGCACCGAGCACGAGCTCGTCGGCCTTTCCGGCCTTGATCGCGGCGGCGCCGTGGACGATCTTGCTGGGCACGAAGTCGACCGGCCGGCGCGGTGACTCGTGGTTGTAGAGGATTGCCGACGAGGCGTGAACTCCGTGGCGGCCACGGTAACTGTGGACGAGCCCGTTGCCCGCGAGTTTGCCGACGCCATAGGGCGAAGTCGGGCAAGGAGTTGTCAACTCGTTCTGCGGAGAGCTGTCGGTACCGCGGAAGATCTCGGAGCTGCTGGCGTGTACGAACCGCGCGTCGGGCCTGTGCTTGAGGATTGCGTCGAGTAGACAGACGACGCTGCCGGCCATGAAGTTGATCGTCGCGATCGGGTCGTCCCAACTGGCGGGCACGACCGACGGCGCGGCGAGGTTATAGACCTCACTCGGCATCACGTCTTCGATCAGGTTTTCGACTGCTCGCGCGTCTGTCAGATCGCCGTTGAAAAGAGTGATGCGATCCTTGATCGCGACCAGGTTCGGGCGCTCGGCGGTCAGGGGACCTAACACGACGCCGGCCACTTCGTATCCGCGGCTGAGCAGCAGCTCCGCGAGGTAGCTGCCGTCCTGTCCCCCGATGCCCGTGACCAGTGCGGTGCGGCGTGTGTCTGCCCGATCAGCGATGGCGTGAGTTTACGGGCACGCCCCGGCGGGGCAACCGCTCATGTAGGGCGCGCCACCAGGCGGAGGAGTTCGTGCTTCCACGGGTGAGCGCGGCTGGGGCGTGCTCGCTCGCGCGCGGCTTCGACCGCACGCGCGGCGAGCTCGGCGGGCCGGAGCGCTCGTCCTGGACGGAGGAAGTAAAAGCCCGAAAGCGTCGACGTGTCGAGAAGCGCGAAGCCGCAGTCGGAGAGTAAGCGGTCGAGCTGGTCGGGCGAGTAGAAGGCGACGTGGTTCTCCGGGTCTAGGTGGAACCAGGTAGTGCCCTCGCGCTTCGCGCGGATGCTTTCGATGTTCGGTGTTTCAAGGAACAGGTAGCCGTCATCGGCGATCACCTCGCGCAGACGGCGGATCGAAGCGTGGGGCCGGGTCACGTGTTCGAGAACGTGCCACGCGCAAATCACATCGAACTCGGCTGCAGGAAGCTCGACCGTCTCGATAAATCCGGTGCGAACGTTGAGACCTTGTCCCCGCGCGCGCTCAGCGAGTCCCGGCGCTGGTTCAACACCGTGGCTCATGAATCCCGCGCGCGCGGCCTGTGCGACAAAGCTCCCGTCGGCTGCTCCGACTTCGAGCAGTTCGCCCCCGTCGACGTAGCCTTGGATCCAGTCGAGCCGTCTTGCGGCTTCAAAGCCGCGCTGGGCATCGTCATCGACGTAGGACTCGCCGCCCGGGTACTGCTCGAAGTATTCGTCGCTGTAGATCTCGTGAAGTTCGCCGACGTCCCGCTGAGGAGCGAAGAGGAAGCCACACTCGGCGCATCGGTACAGCGGCACGGACGAATAGGTTTTGTCGAGCTTTGCGGCACCGCCGCAGAGCCAGCATTCGAATGTCCGATCATTCAAAACAAGGAGCTCCGATCGCGTCGGCGCCAGATACTTCAATCATCCACCTGGTCTGGGCGCCGAGTGGGCCAGCCTATCTGCGCCAGTTCTTGAACGCCTGTCGCGAGAACCCCCCTGGCATCGACCACGAGCTGGTGCTGCTCTACAACGGGTTTGAATCCGAGCTGCAGCATGAGGCATTCGACGCGATCGCCGCCGAGGTGCCCCACGTGAAATGGACCACGGACGAGACGATCCTGGATCTCGAGGCGTACCGGCAGTTCCTGATCGACCACCGTCCGAGATATGCGTTCTTTGCGAACAGCTACGCGCGCCCCCTGGTCAGCGGGTGGCTGCGGATGCTGAGGGACATCGCAGCTCGCCCTGAGGTCGGGCTGGTCGGATGCACCGGCTCCTGGGAGAGCATGGGGAGCGAATCGCCGCTGGTGACGCGACCGCTGCGGTTGGCGCAGTTCAAGCCGTTTCCCAATCCTCATATTCGATCCGGCTCGTTCATGGTGCGCGATGACGTCCTCGATCGATTGGAGTGGCCGAAGGTTCGCAAGAAGATCGATGCATGGAAGCTCGAAAACGGACGCCGAAGCCTTTCGTCGCAAGTGCTCGAGATGGGGCTGGATCTTGTGGTCTGCGGTCGCGACGGTCGCGCCTACTCCTGGCAGGACTGGCCGTCGAGCCACACGTTTCGAGCGAGCGAACAGGAGAACTTGATGATCGCCGACAATCGCAGTGACATCTGGTTCACAGCCGATGCCGGTACACGGGCTGAGCAGGCGCGCCTGGCGTGGGGCGCGCAAGCAGAAGCGTGAACATACGGCCGCCGATTCGCGGCCACAGCTTGATGCCCAGGAGCACGTAGAGCCCCCCGCAGATCCCGATCGCGCTGACCGCAACCGCTACCGAGCCAGGGGGCCCGAACACAAGCCTCGGGATAACAAAGGCGAGCGCAAGCAGCGCGCACGGCGCGATCGAGCGGATGACGTGCAACGTGACCGCGGGTGCCTTGCGACCGAGTAAGAGCGCACCGACCGAGACGTAGAGCAGGACGCCGGAGATCGCGTGAGCCACTGCGGTCCAGATCGCACCAGATGGCGAGAGCACCGACACGAGTACGACGTGGATTGGAAGGACGAGCAGCGACGCGGCGGCGAGGGTCGCGAAGCGATGGCGCGCCAGGGCGAGCGTCGTGAGCGGTACAAACGCCGCCCAGACGAGCCCCATCACGAGGAAGATGCGCGCCGCATCCCAGAAGAAGTCCAGCGTCGAAGCGGTTAGCGAGCTCCCCAGAACCGCGTCGACGATCGGACGTCCGAAGCAGGCGAAGGCGAGGGCGACGGGGAGGAACAGAAACGTGCCGAATGCGGCAGTCTCGCTGAGGTAGTGATCGGCCGCGTCGTCTCCGTGCCGGCCGAGTGCGTGTATCAGGCCCGGGAGGGTTACGAGGCCGATCGTCGCCGACGTGACACCGGTCGCCATGATCGTCGCGAGATAGGCGTATACGTAGCCGCTGACAATTCCGGTAGCGCCGGAAACGAAGCCGATCGCGATCGTCAGGTTGAGTTGCGCCACGAGCGCAATCACCGACCCAGAAGTGACCTTCATGAGCGTTCGCCAGGATTCGCGTCGGGCGAGCGCGGCGGGGTCTGGCCACGCGGTGAAACCAAGTCGCGCGGAGTATCCGATGTGGGCGAGCGCCAGGGCGCAGGCTGCGACCGCGACGCCGATCGAAGCTCCGATCACACCCAACAGCTCCATCAAGCCGGACGCAAGCCCCAGCATGACGACGCTGCTCGCGACGTAAAACCACGAACTTGCCACGAAGCGCCGTGCTCCGGCGAGCACCGACGCGATGACGGCCGACCAGATCTGTCCGATCGCCGCCAGCCCGAGAATCGCAACCGATTCCGAGGCGGCGAACTTGGCGTCGTCGCTCCCGCCGTGGAGCAGAAGCCGGCCGATCAGCGGCGCCGCAATGACGAACAGGAGCGAAAGCAGGATCGCGATCGGCAGGATTTCCGAAACGCGCTCGCGCGCCGTAATCGCGAATCGCTCCGAATCTGTCGCCGGGCCGAGCAACGGCACGAGCGACGCTCGCATCGTCGAGCCGAACAGGATCAACAACAGGTAGGCGGAATAGGCCGCAAGAAACCCGTCGGTTGAGTCTCCCTGACCGAGAATCACTGCGACCAGCAGGGCGAAGACACCGCCGAGCAGAGACGCGATCAGCTGCGTCGCGGAGACCACCGCAGATGATCGCGCGGTGCTGGTGCTCTCGCTGACGAGCTTGCTCATCGGAGCTTCAGATGATCCGGACGAAGGGGATTGGGACGATGAACTGCGAATTGATGTTGCCGGCGGCGCGCACCTTCGTGATGATCTCGTCCTGGTAGTTCCAGGCGGTGAGCAAGAAATAGTCCGGGGGATCGCTCAGTGCCGCCTCCTCCGAGATCACCTCGATTCCAGACTTGGGGAGGAACTTCCCTTGCTTGATTGTCGTGCTGTCGACGCAGTACGGAATCTGTTCGCTGGTCAGGCCAACGAAATTGAGCAGCGTGTTGCCTTTCGCCGTGGCGCCGTAGGTGCTGATCGAATGGCCGGCGGACTTCAGTTGGGTGACCAACTCATTTAGCTGAGAGCGGATCTCGAGGGTCCGATTGGCGAAGCGTTTGAACGTCTCGGCGCTGAGGAAGAGATCTTCGCGGGAGGCGTACCGCTTGACCGCATCGCTCGGCTCGCCCTCGCCTTTGCGCGCGATGAAGATGATCGACCCTCCGTGCACGAGCGACATCGTCACGTCCACGAGCGTCAGGCCCTGGCGCTTCAACATCTCCGTCATCGAACGGATCGAGTAATAGAACATGTGCTCGTGGTAGACCTGGTCGAACTCGCAGTTCTCGACGGTGTTCATCACGTACGCGTTCTCGACAACGAAGTGTCCGCCGTCCTCCAGCACGCTGGCGGCACCTTCGACCATTTCCTGTGGCCACTCGTTGTGGGCGAGGCAGTGACGCGCGAATACGATGTCCGGCGTGCCATGTTCGTCTGCGGCTGCGGCCGCACTTCCTTTGTTGAAGAAGTCGGGGACCGTCGGGATGCCGTTGGCGTTCGCCATCGCGACGATCTCTTCGGCTGGGTCAATGCCGACAATTCCCGCGACACGGTCCCTGAGGAATTCGAGGAAGTAGCCAGCGTTACTACCGATCTCCATCACTCGTGAATCGGCGTTCATGTATCCCGAGTTCTCGAGGAACTTCGCGAGATACTCGTAGTGATCGAGCAGCATCTGCGATCGCGGCGTTACGTAGAGGTAGTGCTTGTACAGCGCCTCGGCGGTCAAGCAGTCGCGGAGCTGGACGTTGCCGCAGTTGTCGCACCACTCGAGTACGAGCGGATACGAGTCTTGTTTGACGTCACGCGAATCGACGAGCGAGTTTGCTGGTGGCGATTCGCCGAGGTCGAGCACGACTTCCGTCGCTGAATCGCAGATACGGCAGTTCATGAGGGCGAAAGCTAGATCATCGGTCGGTTAGCCTGCGTCCGTGGCCGACCCAGTGGTCAGCATCTGCCTCCCGACCTACAACTACGCGCAGTTCCTGCCGCGTGCGGTCGAATCCGTGCTTGGACAGACGTTCGCTGACTTCGAGCTGCTGGTGTACGACGACGCATCCGGCGATGACACCGTGGCCGTCATGCGGCCCTACCTCGACGATCCCCGAGTGAAGCTTGTCGTGCAGCCTCAGAACCAGGGTCTCTTTGCGAACTTCAACCAGAGCGCCGAGGCGGCAAGGGGGGAATTGATCAAGTATCTCTGCGCCGACGACTTTCTCGACGAGCGTTTCCTCGAGCTACTCGTGCCATTGATGGAAGACCCGGCGGTGCAGATCGCGACGTGCGCGAACTGGTTGATCGATGGCGAGGACAATCTCACCGGGGAGCAGATCGCGCCATTCGGTGCGGCTGGTTTCGTCGAGTCTGAGGAGGTCGCGAGGCAGCTGGCCGAGTGGCACAACGTCGTCGGGATGCCGACCAACACGATCGTCCGCCGACGGACCCTTGCCGCCGTCGGCGGATTTGACGGCCGCTACGCGCCGGCGGCGGACATTCACCTCTGGCTCAAGCTGCTCGCACACGGGGGTCTCGCATGGGCGCCGGAGAAGCTCTGCTTCATCAGGATTCATTCGACGCACTCGCACGCCTACGGACCCGACCCTACGGAGTCGCCGTTTCTCGTCTGGCGCGACGCGACCGCGATCGAGAACTCGCCGGCCACCACGGCGATCGCCCGGCGCGGACTGCAGCGCGAAGCCGAGCGCGTTTATCTCTACGTGGCCGCGCACCTGCTCCGGTTTCGCCCGTCGCGTGCGCGCGAGCTGCTGGCGCTGCCGCGCGGGTACGTCGACCGTCCCCGGTCGTTGCTTCGTTGGCTCGCCGGAGTGCCGCGCCAGGTAGTCGGCGAGATCAGCCGTATCAGGGCTCTGCGATCGGGGCATATGGTCGTCTACGACCCCCGCCCGCACGGCGGCGACCCGGTCGGGGACGTGAGCGAGCAGATCCACGCTCTCAGCAAAACCCGTAACTAGACTCCGGGCGCATGTCTGCGAAGAAAGCACTGATCACTGGCATCACCGGCCAGGACGGCTCCTATCTCGCCGAGCTGCTGCTCGAGAAGGGTTACGACGTCCACGGCATCGTCCGCCGGTCGAGCTCGTTCAACACCGCCCGCATCGACCACCTGTACCAGGACCAGCATGAAGAGGACGTGCGGCTGCACCTGCACTATGGCGACCTCAACGACGCCTCATCCCTGAACCGCGTCGTCGAGAAGGTCGCGCCCGACGAGATCTACAACCTGGCCGCGCAGAGTCACGTGAAGGTGTCTTTTGAGGTCCCCGAGTACACCGGCGAGATCACCGGTCTCGGCACGCTGCGCCTGCTCGAGGCGATCCGCGAGACCGAGGTTCCGGCGCGCTTTTACCAAGCGAGCTCGAGCGAGATGTTCGGCAAGGTCCACGAAGTGCCGCAGTCCGAGGAGACGCCCTTCTACCCCCGCAGCCCTTACGGCGCGGCGAAGGTCTACTCGTTCTGGATCGTCAAGAACTACCGCGAGGCCTACGGCATCCATGCCAGCAACGGCATCCTCTTCAACCACGAGTCGCCGCGGCGCGGCGAGACCTTCGTGACGCGCAAGATCACCCGCGCTGTCGCGGCGATCAAAACCGGTGTGCAGGACAAGCTCTACCTCGGCAACCTCGACGCCAAGCGCGACTGGGGCTTCGCCGGTGACTACGTCGAGGCACAGTGGCGCATGCTGCAGCAGGACGAGGGCGACGACTACGTCGTCGCGATGGGCGAGACCCACACCGTCCGCGAGTTCTGCGAGCTCGCCTTCGGCCGCGTCGGCCTGAACTACAAGGACTACGTCGAGGTCGACCCGCGCTACTTCCGCCCGACCGAGGTCGACCTCTTGATCGGCGACCCGGCCAAGGCCAAGGAGAAGCTCGGCTGGGAGCCGAAGGTCAGCTTCGAGGGCCTCGTCGAGATGATGGTCGACGCCGACGTCGCCGAGTACGAGAAGCTCGCGAAGGCTTAGGCCTGCGCTGTGGCCGAGCTGCCGTCGATCTCGGTCGTCACCCCGACTTTCAACGCCGCCGCGACGATCGAGGAGACGCTGGCGAGCCTCGCCGTGCAGAATTACGCCGGACTCGAACACGTCGTCGTCGATGGCGGTTCGACTGACGGCACGATCGAGATTCTCGAGCGTGAGGCCGCGGCCGGCCGGCTGCGCTTCATCAGTGAGCCCGACGAGGGGCTTTCGGACGCCTTCAACAAAGGGGTGGCGATGGCAACCGGCGACTACGTCGGCTGGCTGAACGCCGACGACACCTACGACCCCGGTGCACTTCAGGCCGTGGGCGAGGCGTTGGTCGAGAAGCCCGGCGCCGAATGGGCCACGGGCCGCTGCAAAATCATGGGCGGCGACGGCGCCGAGTCACGCAAGGCCGTCACGGCCTACAAGAACTTCCTGCTCGATCGCTTCTCGTTTCCGCTCTTCCTGACGAACAACTTCGTCTCGTCACCCGCGACGTTCATCCGCCGTGAGACGCTGAACGAGATCGGCGCGCTCGACAAGCGCTTCAAGTACAGCGCCGACTACGACCTCTGGCTGCGCCTCGCACGGCGCGGAAATCCCGTGCTCGTCGACGCCGACGTCGCGAACTTCCGGATGGCCGACGACTCGCTCAGCATCACCGGCTTCGAGAAGCAGTTCGTCGAGCACGCGCAGAACGCGCGCGACAACGGTGCGGGGCATCCGATCGCCGTATCGGCCAACCGCGTCATGAGCCGCCTGATCGTCTGGGTCTACCGGGCGATCATGAAGTGGCGTCAGATTCGGTCCTGACTACGCTTCGACTCCGATGTCTGAAGCTCGCCAGCCGACCCCGGACTACTTCGCAGGCAAGCGCGTCGCCGTTACCGGCGGCGCCGGTTTCCTCGGCTCGCACATCGTCGACCGGCTGATTGAGCTCGGTGTCGATCCCATCGTCCCGCGCTCGGCCGATTTCGACCTGACGCGCGAGGACGACGTCGCCAGCTTCTACGACGAGACTTCTCCCGACGTGGTGATCCACCTGGCGGCCCGTGTCGGCGGCATCGGCGCCAACCGCAAGAACCCCGGCGCTTACTGGTACGACAACCTGATGATGGGCGCGCTAATGCTTGAGCACGGCCGCCGCAACGACATCGACAAGTTCGTCCAGCTCGGCACGATCTGCTCGTACCCGAAGTTCGCCCCGATCCCGTTCCAGGAGTCCGAGCTGTGGAACGGCTATCCCGAGGAGACAAACGCGCCGTACGGCATCGCCAAGAAGGCCCTGCTCGCCGGCGCCCAGGGTTACCGCGAGCAGTACGGGATGGACGTCGTCTTTTTGATGCCGGTGAATCTTTACGGCCCGCGCGACAACTTTGATCTCGAGAGCTCACACGTGATCCCGGCCTTGATCCGCAAGATGATCGAGGCGTCCGAGCGTGGCGAGGACGTGACGCTCTGGGGTGACGGATCGCCGAGCCGTGAGTTTCTGTTCGTCGAAGACGCCGCCCGCGGCATTCTGCTCGCGACCGAGAACTTCGACGAGCCGGAGCCCGTCAACCTCGGGGCCGGCTTCGAGATCACGATCAAGGATCTGGCAACGAAGATCGCCGCCGCGACGGGCTTCGAGGGTTCGATCACCTGGGACACCGACAAGCCGGGCGGTCAGCCGCGCCGCAAGCTCGACACGACGCTCGCGGCCGAGAAGTTCGGCTTTGAGGCCGCAGTTGGCTTCGACGAGGGACTTGCGAAGACCGTCGAATGGTTCCGCGAGAATCGCGAGTGGATCGACGCGGATGTCGAACGAAGGGCCGAGGCCGAGAGCCGAGCCGCGCGACGTTGAACGAACCTCTGGTGACGATTGGGTATCGTTGCCGACTCTCATGGCTCAGACACCTCCGATCAAAAACCTTCCGATGCTCGGTTCGACTCCGTGGCAGATGACCTTCGGCGAGCGCGCGGCCCTGGAGGGCATCCTCGCGCAGCTTTCGCCGTCCCTCTCAATCGAGATCGGCACCGCGGAGGGCGGGAGCCTCTCGCGCGTGGCGGCCTACAGCGCGGAGGTCCATTCCTTTGACCTTGTCCAGCCGCAACTGCCCGTGATGGATCTCGACCACGTCACGCTACACATCGGTGACGGGCACAAGCTGCTCCCCGAGTTTCTCGCAGAACTCTCTGCCGAGGGACGCAACGTGGATTTTGCGCTTGTCGATGGCGACCATTCGGCAGCGGGCGTCAAGCAGGACATCGAGGATCTGCTCGACAGTGACGCGGTGCGCGACACGATCATCATCCTCCACGACACGATCAACGAAGAGGTCCGCGCCGGCATCGACGCGGTCAACTACGAGTCCTACGAGAAGGTGCGCGTCTACGACCCGGACGCCGTGCCCGGCACGATGTCGATTCATCCCGGCGTCACCGGCCAGCTCTGGGGCGGGCTCGGAGTGATCGTCGTAAGCAGCTCGCCGATCGAGATCGATCTCCCGAACCCGCGCGTGAAGAACTGCGTCTCGCCGACGAACATCGGCCTGGGTATCCGCGCGATCGCCGGAGTCGATGTTGAGCAGAACACCGATTTCGCCGCGATGGTCGAGGCGATCCGTGGCAAGCAGCGCCGCGGAATCTTCCGCTGACCTGCGTCTACTTCGGCCTTAGGGAAGGGGTGGCTTGCCCGTCAGCTTGCGCAGCAGCCGATTGGTCTTGAGGCTGCGAACGAGGTGAGCGCGCAGCGACTCCCCGCGTAGCACCGCGTTTTCGGCAACGAGGTGATGTTCACGCTCGGCCGCAGCGATCAGTTCGGCCTCGTGCTCCGACAGCCGACGATCGATTTCGACCACTGTGTCCCAGCTGAGTGCGGTTAGCCGACCCTCGAGGTCGCGGAGGTATGCGTCCTGGAGCTCCCAGAGCTCGTTCCACTTGAGCAGTTCCGTGTTGAACGTCATGACGGCCGTCTCCGCGATGTTTTCGGGCAGAGGATCGCGCGAGGCAACCGCGACCAGATAGGTCGCCTCGGCGGCGCCTCGGCCAACGGTCTTGATCAGGTCGAGGTTGTCGAAGCGGACGCCGGTGTCGCCAGTGAACGTCTCGAGCGTGGAGATCATCGACGTGATCCAGTTCTCCTGGACCAACTGGACCTGGTGTTCGAACTGCGAGGCGATGAACTGCCTGAACTCCTCGGGCGTGTACTCGAAGACGTGATACGGGTTGCGGTCGCCGTAGATGTCGCGGTTGGGCGATGAAATCAGCAGCAGTCCGCCCGGGGCGAGCACGCGCGCGAATTCCTCGATCGCACGGTCGCGCTCCTCGATGTGCTCGATCACTTCAAAACAGACGACTAGGTCGAAGCTGTCGTCGGCGAACTCGAGCGCCGAAACATCACCGATCTGGAGGGTGACGTTCTCGGCCGCGTTCACGCCGGCCGCCTCGATCACGGTCTCTTCGACGTCGATACCGATGACGCTTTCGGCGTTCGCAGCCAGCAGGTTGCTGCCGTAGCCCCAGCCACAACCGGCGTCGAGTACGCGGCGTCCCTGGGCCAGCCCGGAGGCGAGGCGGTATCGGGCCAGGTGCTCCGCTTCGATCAGCTCGCCCTTCATTTCGACGGGATCGAAGCGCTCTGCCGCCTCCTCGGTCTCGCCGGTCACGGGCAAGCCTTCAATCGGCTCGAGATCGATCTCGGTCATGCTGCGAGTGTAACTGTCAACTAGGATTTTGCCGGTGGAGCTCTGCTTCGTCCTCGCGCCCGGCCAGAACCATTTCTTCGTTGAAATGGTCGACGCGATGCGCGACGAACTGGACCAGATCGGGGTCGCCAACAGCGTCGCCGTGGGGGACTACCCGAACGTCTCGGATGACGTGGTTTTCGTCCTCTGCCCGCCGCACGAGTACTTCGCCCTGACCGATCCGGCGGCCCACCCGGGCAAGCGCGAACTACGCCGCACGATCTTCATATGCGCCGAGCAACCAGACACGTCGTTCTTCGAGCGCAACGTCGAACTGGCGCAAATCGCCGGAAGCAAGGTCTTCGACATCAACGGATATGCCGTCCGGGAGTTCTCCAAACAAGGCGTCAAAGCGCAGCACTTCCCGCTCGGATGGACGCGAACCTGGGCGATGTTTGATCCAAACGATGAACCGGCCCGAGAGATCACGAGGCCGATCGACGTCCTCCATCTCGGGACCCGATCGCCGCGACGCGAGGAGCTCCTCGGAAGGGCCGCGCGTTACCTCGCCCCGCACGAATGCATCCTTTCGCTTGGCGATGAGTCCGCTCCGCTCAGGGATGGTGACCGCGACTGGGTTGGAGAGGATGCGAAGTGGAAGCTGCTGGGCGACACCCGCGTGCTCCTCAACATCCACCGCGACGAGCGCCCGTACTTTGAGTGGTTGCGGATGGTCCAGGCGATGTGTAACGGAGCCACAGTGGTTTCCGACTGGTCCGTCGACACCGCTCCGCTGAACGCTGGCGTCGAGTTTTTTCATGCGATCGGGTCAGACCTCGGGCCAGTCGTTGACGTTGTGTTGCGCGACGAACCGCATCGCCACGACGTCGCCTGCCGCGCCTTCAACACGTTGCGCGACGCCCTTCCCTTTGGCAACGCGGTACGGTCGTTGGCCGAGGTGGCGGGCGACCTTGCTGGGAGTCCCGGCGCAGCTCGTCCGCCCGAACTGTCCGAAGCGGAGATGCGTGACAAACTTGCGTCCGGTGCCCGCGTAACGCCGCGCAAACGCTTTTCCGCGCAGTTTGATCTGATCGAGCATGTGCAGTCCGACGAAACGCTGCGGCTCGAGACGACGTTGACCCAGTACCTGAAGGATCAGAAGCTGCAGATCCGTGAGCTCAGCGGCCAGGTTGAGCGGCTGAAGCTGCGCGCGGAGCGTGGCCGCGAACCCGGGCTCGTCGAACGCGTCTACGCGACACCGGCGTTGGCCGGTGTGCGGCCGAAGGTGAGCGTGATCACCCCGCTCTACAACTACGAGGAACACATCGCCAAGGCGCTGGCGAGCGTTACGCGCTGCGGAATGCGTGACATCGAGCACATCATCGTTGACGACGGCTCCGAGGACGGCTCACTCGCTCGCGCCCGCGAATGGATGAAGGAAAACCCCAAGGCTCCCGCGCTGCTCCTTTCGCATCCCGCCAACCGCGGCCTCGGCCCCGCGCGAAACAGCGCACTCGGCGCCGCGCGAGGTCGCTACGTGTTCGCGCTCGACGCCGACAACAGCGTCTTTCCGCGTGGCCTAGAGCGACTGGCGAAACGCCTCGACGAGGATCCAGAGGCCGGCTTCGCCTACGGATACTTGGAGCGTCACGACCAGGAATACCGCTCATTCGGAATGCTCAGTTCCTATCCATGGGATCCGTATCGCTTCGGAGACGGCAACTACATCGACGCGATGGTGATGTGGCGCAAGCGAACACTCGACGGCCTCGGTCGCTACTGCGTCGACCCGTTGCTCTACGGCTGGGAGGACTACGAGATATTCCTCCGCCTCGCGTCCGCCGGTGGCTACGGCGTGCTCGAACCACAGTTCGTCGCGCGCTATCGCACCCATGGATTCTCGATGGCCCGTACGACCAACATGTCGGCCGTGTCGATGGCGCGGAAGCTCACGGAGATGTATCCGCAGCTCCTCCACCCGGATCGCGTCCCGGCTTGAATTCAGACCTGATCGTCGGCCGGCGCGAAAACGTGCAGGCGCATGATCAGGAAGAAGACTGCCGAGAGCACAGCGACGGTGGCGAGGTATACGAGCTGCTCCGATATCCCGAGCACACTTGGGAGGAAGTGCGTCGCGCTCCAGGTGATCGCGTACTGGACAACCCCGATCACAACGTAGCGGCGAATCTGCGTTGCAGTCGAAACTTCGAATCCGCTGGCGTGGTTGAAGACGAAGTGTCGCTGGAGTAGGAAGTGGCAGATTACGGCGATCACGTAGGCGATCGCGATCGCTGGGCCGAGCGGCATCCCAGCTGCGTTCAAGGCGAGGGTTCCGCCGGTATAGATCAGAAACACGATTCCGCCGGCGAGCAGATATCGCACGAAGCTTGGGTCGATCAGGTGATCGCGCAGGGAGTTGATCGCGCTTCGCAAGACGCGGCAACGCTAACAGCGAACCGACTGACCGGCCGGAATCAGGCGAGGCGGGCGACGCCGGCGATTTGAATGCCGCGCTTGCGGTTCGGGCGCGATACGGCAAGCAACGGCTTGAACGCAGCCATCGCGATGCCGGCAAGCGTTCCCACGCCGTCGTCGGACGCGACCTCGTCGACGAGCTTCTCGCCGCGCGCGATCACGACTCTGCGATAGAGGTTGAAGAACGGGTAGCCGAGGCCGGTGGTCATCTCGCTTCGTAGTCCAGCGTCGGCGAAGACTGCGGCGAGCGAGTCCGGGGTGAAATGCTGACGGTGGCCGATGTGGTGATCGAAGGCCGACATCTGACCGCCGGGAACGGTCACGACCAGTCGGGCGCCGGTTGCCAGCATGCGCTTGGCGCGTCGCAGGAACAGGGCAGGGTCGTCAACGTGCTCGAGCACTTCGCTGCAGACGGCGTGTGTCGCCCATCCGAGCAGCTCGTCCGGCGGCTCCTCTTCCAGCAGGTCTATCGTCGTGAGCTTCGCGCTCGGCACCGACCGCGCCGCAACAGCGTTGCCACTCGCCGCCATTTCGACTCCCGCGAGCTCGGCAGATGGCCACCTGGCGGCCGCGTCAAAAAGCAGGTCTCCGGTTCCGCTACCGATGTCGAGCAGCCTGGTCGGCGGGCCATCCTCGCTGAGCAGCCGCAGCGCTTCGCGGCGGCGGTACCACTGCGCCGGGTTGCGCGCCGCGGCTTCGGAGTAGCTGTCCCAGTGTGACTCCCAGTCGTCGTGGTGAACCGCGACGGCTTCTTCGGGGGCGGCCGGGCCCGCGGCGTCAGACATCAGAGTTCGAATCCCGCAGCAATTGCGTCGTTGCGGAACATCTCGACCGTCTCGCGTGAGAACTCGTCGAGATCCTTGCCGAGTAGCGGGAGCTTCGCCAGTAGGTCGTGGGTGACGGTGATGATGTCGCAGCCGACCTCGTGGGCCTGGACGATGTTGAGCAGCTCCCGCGGGCTCGCCCAAATCAGTTCCACGTTTGGCAGTTCTTCGATCGCGGCCAGCGATTCGACGATGTCCGGGACCGGGTCTCGACCGGTGTCGGCGATCCGCCCGGCGAACAGTGAGATGTAGCCGCCGCGCACCTCGCGAAGGTTTTCCGCCGAGCGCACGACCTGGGCGACAGTCATCAGTCCCGTGATGTTCAACTTCACGCCGTCGGCGGCCAGGTCGCGAACCAGGTCGTCGAGGTTGTTGCCCGCCGTGTCGGAGATCGGGATCTTCACGTTGGCGTTGTCTCCCCAGGACTGGATCAGCTTCGCCTGACGACGCATCTCGTCCGGATCGTCGCTGAACACCTCGATCGAGACCGGATGCTCTGGAATCTCGGTCAACAGTTCGCGCGCGAACGACTCGAAATCAGTGATGCCAGCCTTGTGCATCAGCGTCGGGTTGGTCGTGAACCCCTTGATGTGATCGTGAGCTGCGAGTCGCCGGATCGATTCGATCTCCGCGCCGTCGGCGAAAATCTTCACGCCGAGTTCGTCAACACCGGTCGGGTTTGGTCTGACTGCTATTTGGTTGCCGAGTTGCAAATCCACTCCACTGCATCTTTGATGTGACGGACGCGCTTGTCGTAGCGCTCTGGACGTTTTTCGTCGTAGCCGTAGTCGACGAAAACGGTAGGCAGGCCGACTGCCGTACCCAATTCTATGTCGCGCCAGCGGTCTCCTACAAGAACACTTCGAGCGAGGTCGAGGTTGTGCTCGCGCACTGCCTCTCTGATCATCCCCGGTTTTGGCTTCCTGCAATCGCAGTCGTCCGCGTCGTCGTGCGGGCAGAGGTAAACAGCGTCGATCGGCGGCAGCGCGTCGCGAATCGCGAGATTGATCGCGTCGACGGCTTCGCGCGTCGTCGTGCCACGGGCGATGTCGGGCTGGTTCGTGACGACGACGAGGACGTAGCCGCAGCGCCTGAGTTCCTCGAGCGCCGGGAGCACCCCATCGATCACAGTCAGCTCGGCGACATCTTGGGGTGGATGCGGTCGACCGTCGACCATGCGGACGGCGTTGAGGACGCCGTCTCGGTCAAGAAACACCGCTGGTGAACCCCCGCTCATTCGCCGATGCCGGCGTTGAGGTCGTCGAGCATCGCCTGCATCGACTGGCGCAGGGCTTCGCGTGCCCCGGCTGAAGGGTTCCAACCGAGTGAGCGGATCCGATCGGTGTCGATCCTGACGATCGGAACATCGCCCTTCCAGCCGCGCGGCTGGTCGCCGTAGTTGATTGGAGTCCCGGCCGGGAGTCCGACAACCTCAAGCGCGAGCTCGGCGATCTCGCTGACGCTGATGTAGTCACCGGTCGCGACGTTCCATGCGTCGAAGTGTTCGCCCTCCGGGAGCGATCCCGCGGCGAGAAGCACGGCGCTGACGACGTCGTTGACGAGGATGTATGACTTGCTCTGCGAGCCGTCGCCCATCACGTCGAGACCGCTCGGATCGGCCAACAGACGTCGCACGAAGTCGAAGCCGACACCGTGTGTCTGACGGCGCCCGACGACGTTGCCGAAACGACACGCGACGCCTTGAAAGTCGAACATGTGCGCGTAGGCGCACACCAGCGCCTCGCCGGCCAACTTGCTTGCTCCGTAGGTGCTGACCGGTTGTAGAGGGCCGTGGTCCTCGCGGGCGGCGCGCTCTCCGAGATCTCCGTAGATGCCGCTGCCAGAGGCGTAGGCGATCTTTTTGGCGCCGGTGAGTCGCATCGCTTCGACGACGTGGTGAGTGATCTTCGTCCCCTCGTGGAAGTCGATTGTCGGGTCGGTCATGGCGGCGGCGATGTCAGGGTTTGAAGCGAGATGGATAACGAAGTCGTGGCCCGCCATCGCGGTGGTCAGAGACTCGAGGTCGTTGGCGTCCCCGCGGACGACCGCGAAACGGGGGTCATCAACGTGCTCGGCGTAGTGCCACTCTTGGCCCGAGGTGAAGTTGTCGTACAACGTCACCCGTTCGGTCGCCTCGGACTCGAGCAGTCGGTCCGTGAAATGGCTGCCGATGAAGCCGGCCCCTCCAACGATCAGCGTGCGCTTCACTTCGCACCCGCCGCAACCGACTCCCAGTGGGTCGAAACAGTTTTCAGCGTGGGATGGCTCACCAACAGATGCCACACGACGGCGCAGAGGCCTTCCGTGTGTGGCGTGATCCGGTTTGGGTAGAGCGGCGGGATGACGACCGCTGCGGTCGCCTGCTTCGCCGTGTAGCCGCCGTCGCGTCCGACAATTCCAAAGACGCCGGCGCCGGCGGCCCGGGCGACGTCGATCGCGTTGACGATGTTGGCCGACACCCCGGCCTGGGCGTCGCCGCCGCCGACCGAAAACACCAGCACGGCGTCTTTGTCGCAGACGCGAGAGGTCGTGAGCCAAGTGGCGAATGTCGTTTCCCACCCCTCGTCGTTCGTGCGCGCGGTCAGCTCCGAAACATTGTCGGTCGGTGCGTATGCCTCGAACTCGCAGATCTTGCGAAAGTCGTTTACCGCGTGCCCGGCGTGCCCGGCCGAGCCGCCCACTCCGAGGATGAAGAGCCGTCCGCCGCGGTTGCGGGATGCTGCCAGGCCGCTTGCGACTGCTTCGATCTGGTCGCTGTCGAGCGCGGCGATGATCGCCGCGGTCTCGTCGAGAAATTGCTCTGAGAAGTTGATGGGATGCCTCCTGTTCGGGCCGAGTCGGTACCGCGTCAGCGGGCGCAGACGGCGAACGTGTTGAGTCCGAATTTGTGCCTGTAGACCTTCAGCGAGCTCGGGCGGAATCCGGCCTTCACCAACATCGGCCAGAGGTCCTTGGGGTCGTAATAGGCCTTGTGATCGTCCATTTCCTCCGCCGGGCTCGTACCGAGACGAAATGCGGAGAATTCGAGATAGCGCTTCCCTCGCCAGGACGGAACGTTGATCAGAGCAACGCCTCCCGGAGCGAGTACGCGCGCGATCGCATCGAGCGCTTGCTGGGGCTCGCGTAGGTGTTCAAGGACCGAGAGCATCAGCAGTAAGTCGATCGAGGCGTCGGGAATCTGCGGCAACGCGTCTTCGAGCGGCGCCTCGATCGTTGTTATCCGCGGATCGTCCTTGAGGTCGTCGGCGAGCGCGACGTCCACCAACGTGAGTGCTTGCGCTTCGTCGGCGAGCGTGCGGCTGAAGCGCGCATTGAATCCGCAGCCGAGGTCGGCTACGCGACGGCCGGCAACTTCGCCGTGCTTGCGAACCGCGCGACTGCTCAGCCAGACGCCGAACCGGTCGACCGGCGAGGGGCCTGCGTGTTGGCCGTACGAAGTCTCGCGAGTCACGCTCAGTGGTTCCTCGGGGAGCGGAGTTTGTCGGTTGCGAGCACCGCTCCGTGTAGTACGAGCGTGAAGGTGAAAAGCTGCGCCGCGAGGATCATCAGGGTGAGCCCGGTTACGGCGAGGTGGTTCTCCGGGATGTCGGCGGCGCTGAGCGAATAGTCGCTCGTCACGTACTCATGCAGGAGCGGCACGGCCAGGACGATGCCGGCAAACGCCAGTGCGAACGCGATCAACGTCGAACGCGTGTAGGGAAACAGCCGCAGCCATCGCCGGGTTCGTCTGCCGGTGTAGTCGAACAGGACCTGCGCAATACATCCCATGAAAAACGCTTGAACCCCAACCGCGAGGACGGTCGCCCCCAGGAACTGGAAGTTCAGCGAGAGTTCGATAACGCCGAGGTCGAGGTTGGACCAGCTGACCGGATAGACCAGGAGCGCGCCGATCAGCGCGAGCAACAGCCCTGGACGCAGGAGAAAGAAGTCGGCGCCGTAGATGAACATCGCTCGCAGATTGATCCAGGCGGCCTTCCAAGGCGAGAACCATCCTTCGCGCTTGTGGTGCGAGACCCGTCCCTCCTGGTCCTTCAGGAAGGTGACTGGCACCTCGACCGTTTCGAGCTCCATGTGGACTGACTTGAGCACCAGCTCCGAGGCGTACTCCCATGACTGCGACTGCAGGTCCAGCCGGATCAGCGCGTCACGGGTGATTCCGCGCATTCCACAGTGAATGTCCGAGAACTGGCTCGAGTAGAGGCGGTTGAGGATCCACGTCGTGAGTGGGGTGCCGAAATACTGATGCAACTTGGGCATCGCGCCAGGTTCGATCGAACCCTTCCATCGCGATCCCATCACGTACTCGCCGCCGTTGCGAAAGGCCTCGACGAACGGCGCGAGATTACGAAAATCGTAGGTGCAGTCAGCGTCGCCCATCACGATCCACTTTCCGCGGATGAACGGGATCGCGTCGATGTACGCGCGTCCAAGGCCGCGCGGGGGCGCCTTCAGCACCCGCGCTCCGTGGGCCAGCGCGATCTCTGCGGTGTCGTCGCTCGAGCTGTCGACGATCAGGATCTCGCCGACCACGCCTGCTTCTGAAAGTCCCTCGTGACACCACTCGACAAACTCTGCGATCGTCAGCGACTCGTTCATCGCTGGAATGACAATCGAGAGTTCGGGCTCGACTGCGTCGTTGGTCGGGAGCAGCAGTTCGAGTTCCGGATCGAGTGAGCGGATCTCCGCTGGGTTCTCTGCGGTGGTTGTGTTCATCTTCTTCGAGCGAGTAGTTCGTCGAGTTCGCTGAGTCCGGCAGGAGAGCCGATTTCGTAAAAGCGCCGGTCGGCCTCAAAGGCTGCGAGTAGGCCGTCGGCGGCCAGCTGTCCGAGCGGAGCGGCCAAGTCTACTTTGGCAATTTTGGGGATCCGATCGATCACGATTTCCCGCGTAAAGGCAAGTAGTCCGTAGTCGATGTAGTCGAAGCCGGCCTCACCCGCTGCGGCGGCGCTCTTGTCGTAGCGCCGTACGAACCCGTCTCCTAGCACGACGTTGCTCGTGTCGTGGCGGCCGCTGTTGCGGTAGACGCTCATCATCGCCGGCCTCTCCTGGCTTTCGAAAGCGCGCATCATCGCACCTGGGTCGATCTGTAGGTAGGAATCGCCGTAGGTGACCGCAAAGCTCTCTCTGAGGATCCCCGCCTCGATTGCGAGGCGGAGCGCTCCGCCGGTGCCTCGCAGATTGTCGCCTTCGCGGCAGTACTCAACGCGGATGCCGAAGCGGTTTCCGTCGCCGACGTGTGCCTCAATCTGCTCGCCGAGGAATCCGACGCTCAACACCGCGCTGTCGAAGCCGGCGGCGGCGAGCCACTCGAGTTGGTATTCGACGAACGGCCGCCCGGCTACCGGAAGCAGTGCCTTCGGCGTCGAGCCGGTGAGTGGGCGCATGCGCGTCGCCAAGCCGCCCGCAAGTATCAGGCACTGCATCGGCGACTCGCTCAGTCGCGCGCGACGACGGTCGCGCCGTCGAGGTCGAAGCGAAAGCGCATTTCGGTTACGTCCTCTTCCGCCATCGCCGCGCGGAGCTTCTCCGGGTCATCGGCGTAAAACATCAGGAACCCGCCGGCGCCGGCGCCGACAAGCTTTCCGCCGAGCGCACCGTTTGCCATACCGAGGTCGTACCAGTGGTCGATCTGCGGATTTGACATCCCCTGGGAACGGGCGCGTTTGCGCTGCCAGTGCTCGTTCATCAGCTCGCCGAAACCGCTCGGGTTTCCGCCCTCGAGCTCGCGGCGGATCTCCTCGCCGAGCTGCTTGGTGCGGTCGAGTCCGTCGAGCATGGCGGCGTCGTCGGCTTCGGACCTCTTCTTCTGCTCGTCGAGAACGCCGCCGGCCGAGCGGGTGTAGCCGGTGAAGAACAGCATCAGCCGCTCCTCGAGCAGTGCGAGCGTTTCCTCATCGATGTTGAGCGGTACGGCCTTCACGCTTCCGTCTGGCTGGAAGTCAAAACAGGTGATGCCGCCGAACGCAGCGATGTACTGATCCTGCTTGCCGACTGACTCGCCGAGCCGGTCGATCTCGATATGCGCGGCCTGTTCGGCGAGGGCACCGGCCGTCGCGTGGCGGCGTTGCAACGCGTGGATCGCCCGTAGCAGCGCGACCGTGAAGGTCCCCGACGAGCCCAAACCTGTACCGGCTGGGATGTCGGCGACGGAGACCATCTCGATTCCTGGCTCGACACCGTGGATGTCGAACGCTTCACGGACGATTCGGTGCTCGATCTCTTCGCGGCGTTCAACTCGTTCGAGCTTCGAGTACTTGATCAGGTAGTCGCTTGTGAAGGTGCGGTTGAGTGCGATGAAGATGTACTTGTCGATCGCGGCGGAAATCACGAATCCGCCGCGGCGTTCGTAGTAAGACGGCAGGTCGGTACCTCCGCCGCCGATCGAAACGCGCAGCGGCGCTCGGGTGATCAGCATGCGTCGCGACCCGGAACTTGGTACTCGACCCTCATCAGGCGGAAGATCCTTGCACACCCTCGCGCCGCTCGCGCAGCCAATCCCAAGCGAGGCGGCCGAGCGCGACGGCGACGATCATCGAGGTCACGACGGTCGGGAATTCAAAGCGAAAGTTCGTTCCCATGGTGCCCAGAAACAGGCCCGACTGATACAGGATCGTCCCGAGCCCGATGCCGCCGATCATCATCTGGCCGACCGGACGCGACGGTCGCAAGAACACAATCGCGCCGGCGAGCGAGACGATCAACCAGAGAAATGGCGCGAAGAAGAAGTAGCCGTCGTTACTGTCGTTCGAGGCGAGGCCGATGTATTGAGCAGCTCTCCTATTGAGCGCCGTGAAGCGGGTTCGGTAGCCGAACGGGTTGCTGTCGATGTACGGATGCCAGACCCACATGGCCTGTCGGGTCACTCCGATCTGTCGCAGGTAAGCGTGGGCTCGAACGCGCAGGTAGTCGATCGGGTGCTTGACGATCGCCTCGCGCCACGCCGATCCGAGAGCGGCGTTCGACGCCTTCGTGAACGGGAAGCGAATCGGCGAATCTGGTGCCAACGCGAGTCCGGTCGAAACGTCGTAGTCCATCCGCGCGGTCAGGGCCGGCAGCGTCGGCGTACGCATCACCTCCGCCGGTACCAGCAGCTCGTTTTCCTTGACCGAAAGCGCCGCGAGGTCGTAGATATAGAGGTGGCTCGCCGGATAGATGTTGGTGACCCCGATCGCGCTCTTCCAGACTTGCTGTGCGCCCATGCCGACGATTGTCAGCATCCCGGCCGCGGCGACGGCCACCGCCACCTGCGCTGGTTGGCTGCGGCGTGCCACAGATCCGAACCGGAGCGCGTACGGCCAGATCAGGAAAGCCACTCCGACGAGCACCGCCGGAGCTGCGTTCTGGCGGGTTGCAAGTGCCAGGAAGAAGCTGGCCGCCGCGGCGACTTCGAGCAGGTGGCGCCGGCGCCCGAAATTGCGGTAGGCCTCGCTCACGAGGCCGCTGCCAAGGATCACCGCGGAGATGAACCAGGTGTCGCGCCCGACCAGCGCGAACATGCCGACTGCGATTGGGGAGGCGACGATGATCACGCTGGCGACCGCCGCTCCGAGCCTCTCGAGCAGCGCGCGCAGCAAGAGGTAGGAGCCGGCCATGAAGCTGAAGATCTGCGCAAGCAGGACGAAGCCAGCCTCAAATCCGAGTGAGTAGAACGGTGCCCACAGCCACTGCAACACCGGGGCGTGCTGGTTCGTGTAGTTGTTGGTGCCCTGGAAGTTCGTCGCCTGGGCAATCTCGGACAGCGTGTCGGCGTTCATCTGTCCCGGCCAGAAGAACGCGGCGATCGCCAGGGTCGCGAGGGCCATCCATAGAAACGGCGCCGCCGCATCAACCACCGCGAGGATCCGCGGACCGTTGCCGGGGCTGCTGGATGCGACCTCCGTCTGCACGGGCCGAAGACTATGCAAGCGTTCGGTCTTGAACGGTCAGCCCGCCGGCCCGACCTTCAAGCGAGAGGCGGCGCGTGACCCAGACCGGCAGCTTGTCGGCGTGCGATCCGAGTCCGCCGAACAGCACCCGGCAACAGTGCCAGACCGCTGAGCGTGCGGTCCAGAGAGCCAATCGCAGACCGCTGAATTCGAGTTGCTCACGCAGCCACGCGCGATCCGCGTTGACGCCGCGCCGGATGATCGCGCTGACGCTGCGACGCCCGGGCGTGTGTACCTCGCCGACCGAGTCGCGCATGCCGCGGTAGTCGTCAAACCACCGACGACAGCTCTCCCAGAGCGAGTAGTCGTGCGAGTGCAGCGCTCCCGCGGACGGTACGTACGCTTTTTTCCAGCCGGCGGCGAGCAGGTCGGCCCCGAGCGCCTGATCTTCGGCATATGGGATTTCGCGGAACGGAATTGCCTCCCAGAGTTCGCGGCGGATGCAGGAGTTTGAGTTCGAGAGGTAAGGGATCGCTCCCGCGCCCGCGTGGATCACGACATCGCCGTTCGGCGACATCTCGCCGAAGAAGTCGGTGAGCATCCGCGCCATGAACGGGTTGTTGCCCGGGCGCGGCAGGTGTGGCCCGTACGCCGCGCCGATCTTCGGATCGGAATCAAAAACGTCGACCCAGGCGGCGAGCCAGTCGTCGTTGGCCGGCGTGGCGTCCTGGGTCAGAAAGCAGATCAGACGACCGCTGGTCTCAGCGGCACCGAGGTTTCGCGTGCGCCCATGCTGAAACTGTCGTTGGTCGATCTCGATCACGCGCGCACCCGCTGCTTTCGCGATCGCGACCGATCCGTCGACCGAGCCGGAATCGATCACCAAGACCTCGACCTGCTCATCGATCGACTGTCGCGCGATCGCATCAAAGATCTCTTGCAGGTGTTCTGCCCCGTTGAGGACAGGTATGACGATCGAAATTCCCATTGGCGAGCAAAGAACGATAGGGTGCCGCGCGTGAATAGGCCGGATTTCCCGCGGATCAGGGCGACCTTGCGCTACCGCGCGAAGGCGATCTATGACTCCTTGCAACGAGCGTGGATTCGACTGCGCTATCGCGGTCCGCGGTACATGATCAAACGCATCGCGCTCGAGGCAGGTCGCCGGACCCCGATCGTTCGCGAACGAATCGCCAAGCGCGCTCAGCTCGTGGACGATCCGTCTGCCACGCGCTGGTTTGCCAAGCATGCACGGCCGGTGACCGTTGTCATCCCAACGTTCGGTGGCGCAGAGATCACCGCGAAATTGGTCGAGAGCATCCGTGCGACGACTCCTGCAGAACTCGTCAGGATTGTCGTCAGCGACGATGCCGGTCCGGCTGCGGAGGCCGAGCAGCTGAAACTGATCACCGGCATCGACGAGCTGTTGTTGAACGAGACGAACGCCGGCTTTGCGGCGAACGTCAATCGCGGTCTGCGCCTGCGCGATGGGCGCGATGTAGTCGTGCTCAACAACGATGTGGTCGCACACGAGGGATGGCTCGAAGCGCTGCAGTTCGCGGCGCACTCCGATCCGTCCTACGGCATCACCGGACCGATGCTGCTCTATCCCGACGGTCGCATCCAGTTTGCCGGCACCGTCCGCAATTTCGCCGCCCCGCAATGGTTCGACCATCGCTACCGGTTCCAAGAGGCCGACTTCGGTCCGGCGAACGTCGAGGCTCCGGCGCTGGCGATAACCGGTGCATGCATGTACATCCGCAGCGACGTGATCGAGGCGGTCGGCGAATTCGACGAGGCCTACCCGATGGCGTTCGAGGACGTCGACTACTGCATTCGCGCGTGGAACGCCGGTTTCCAGTCGCGCTACGTACCCACCGCGCGGCTCACTCACCACGAGTCGATTACCCGCGGAAAGGAAGTCGGTGAGCGCGAGCAGCGGTCGATGGATCACTTTTGGGAGACCTGGGGCGACTGGTTCGACCGTCGCGAACCGCGTACGGAAGATGGCAAACTCCGCGTGATCTACGTGACCGAGGACACCGGTGTCGGCGGCGGGCACCGCGACATTTTTGAGCACCTGAACCGGCTTCAGGACGCCGGTCATGAGGTCGCTCTCTACACCCTGCACGAGGAGCCGGGGTGGTTCCCGCTCAAGGCTCCTGTTCACACTTTCAAGGACTACGACGAGCTGACTGCGGCGCTCGCCAAAGAAGATGCGATCAAGGTCGCGACCTGGTGGAACACCGCCGAGAAAGTCCTCAGCGCGAGCTACGCGAAGGGCATCCCGGTCTTCTTCGTGCAGGACATTGAGACCTCGTACTACGACGGCAACCCGTCGGCGCAACAACGCGTGCTCGCGTCGTACCGCCCGGAAATGAACACGATGACGATCTCTGACCGGTCGCAGCGCAAGCTGGCCGAGCTCGGGGTCGATGCGGTGCTCATCCCGCCGGGGATCGACCTCGACGTTTTCCGGCCGCTAGGGGTCGAGAGGGACAAGAACGTTCTCTTGGCGCTCGGCCGTTCGAATCCGCTGAAGAACCTCCCGTTGACGATCTCAGGCTGGAAGGCGATGGGCTCTCGGCGTCCGGAGCTTTGGATGTTTGGAGTCGAACCCAGAATCGGTGCCCGCTACGGCGCGAAGTATTTCACCAGCCCGTCCGACGAAGAGGTCAACGAGCTCTACAACAAGTGCGGCGTCTTCATTCAGAATTCCACGCACGAAGGCTTCTGCCTACCGGTACTCGAAGCGATGGCGACCGGCGCGCCCGTGGTGTGTACGGACATGGTCGGAAACCGCGACTTCTGCGTCGACGGGGAAAACTGTGTGATGGTCGACTTCACGCCGGAGTCCGTCGCGGCCGGTGTGCGGCGAGCGCTCGACGACGAGGCGCTGCGCGAGAAGCTTCGCGTGACCGGGCCCGAAACGGCCGCCCGGTTCAGCTGGGATATCCGCATCGGCGAGGTCGAGGCGTTCTACGAATCGCTCACCGAGCCCGGACCGATGGCCCGCAACACGGACGACGCCCAGGCCGGCGTTGGTTGAGGCGGGAGACCGCCGTCCGATGCTCGCCGACTCCACTGAACTACTCAGCTGCCCAGCTTGCTCGAGTGAAGGCAGGTTCGAACTGCGGCAGATCGCCGTCAACGAACGCGAGGTGCGCGAAGGCGTGCTCACGTGCGGCGAATGCGGTCACGAGGTGCGCGTGCATGACGGCGTGATCGAGCTGATCCATCGTCCGCCGGAGCACGTGGACCGCGAGGCTGCGGGCCTCGGTCGTTTCGCCGAGCTGATGCGCAGAGACGGCTGGGACCGCGCAAAAGTCCTGCAGCTTCCCTATATCGACGACGGCTACTGGTTCGCTCAGGCGGCCGCGATGGAGGCGGTGCTTGAGCGCTTCGATTTCAAGCCCGGCGAGCGAATCCTCGACGTTGGTTCCAACACCTGCTGGGCGTCGTCGACGTTCGGTCGCCTCGGCATGCGGGTTTTCGCCCTGGACATAACCCGCACATTGATGCAGGGCCTCGACACCGCAGAGTGGTGGATGGACGAGCACGACGTTCATATCGAACGGTTACTCGGCAGCATGTTCGACATACCGCTAGCCACTGGCTCGATGGACTACGTGTTCTGTTGCGAAGTTCTACACCACAACGACAGCAGCGAGCTGCCGCGCACGTTCTCGGAGATCGCCCGCGTGCTGCGCCCTGGTGGGACGCTGATCGTCGTCAACGAGACCCTGAAAACACTGCTCGATCGCGTCGGCAACCACGCCGAGGAGACTGGTGTGGCCGAATACGAGGGCTATGAGCACGCCTTTTGGGCCAGCCAATACCTGAGCGCCGCTCGGGCCGCCGGTTTCGAGGTCGAGGTGGTGCCGCCGCCATTCCTGCAGTTCTTTCGTGTCGGCGCGCCGGCGCGCCCGGGCTTCAAGGGCTGGGTGAAACATCGGCTGAAGCGCAGCTCGCTGGTGCGCGCGGCGGCCTTGAAGTGGGTCACCTACTGCTCGCGCGCGACCAACCTCAACTTCGTCGCGACGAGGACAGAGAAATGAGCGCGATGTCGGAGACCGCTGTCGAGCGCATCGTGGCACTTGACATCGAAGAGGTCGAAAAGCGATTTGTCGTGCCCCACGAGCGAATGAGCACGCTGAAGCAGCGAGTGCTCAACCCGCGGCGCGGCGGTCGCGACATCTTCAACGCGCTCAAAGGAGTGTCACTCGACGTCGAGCGCGGCGAATTCTTCGGCATCGTCGGCCGCAACGGCAGCGGCAAGAGCACGCTGCTCAAATGCATCGCCGGCATCTACGTCCCAGACTCGGGAAGCATCCGAGTGCGCGGAAAGCTCTCCGCGTTCATCGAGCTGGGCGTCGGATTCGACATCGAAATGACCGCGCGGGACAACGTGATCCTCAATGCGACGCTGCTCGGCTTGACGCCGGCTGAGGCCGACGCGCGCTTTGATGAGATAATCGCCTTCGCTGAGCTTGAGGAGTTCGTCGACCTGAAGCTGAAGAACTACTCGTCGGGCATGCAAGTGCGCTTGGCGTTTGCCGTCGCGGTGCATGTCTCGGCTGACGTTTTCCTGATCGACGAAGTGCTTGCCGTCGGCGACGCCGCCTTCCAGCAGAAGTGCCTCGACACGTTCGAGCAAATGCGCGCGAGCGGTCGGACGATAGTGCTCGTCACGCACGACATGGGCATGGTCGAAAAGCTCTGCGACCGCGCAGCGCTGATCAACGATGGTGAGCTGATCTGCGTCGACGAGCCTGCGAAAGTGGCGCGTGAGTACATGAAGCTGAACTTCGAACGCACGAGCGCCAGCTCGCTCGGCGACGAAGGCGACTTCGATCGCTGGGGCGACGGAACCGCGGAGGTCGAGGACTGTTGGTTCGAGGACGACGCCGGTCAACGGGTCGAACAGTCACCCCAGGGGGACTGGCTCACCGTGTGCGCGCGCATTCGTTTCGCCGTCGCGATGGAAAAGCCGATCGTCGGAATCGTGATCACGGACGACACCGGAACCCCGGTATTCGCGACCAACACCGACTGGGATCACGTCGTGCGTCGCAGCTATTCGGCAGGAGAAGAGGTGATGTTCCGCGTGCGTTTTCAGAATCACCTCGAGGGCGGCCAGTACCACGCGTCGCCGGCTGTGGCCCACGCGAGCGGCCTGCAGATGGCGGACTGGCGCCAGAACGTCGCGAACGTGTTTGTCGCCGCCGAGCGGCGCACCCCGGGCCGGGTCGTGTTGCCGCACGACACCACGCTTGAGCGGGTCGCCCAGTGAACGGCTCTGTGCCACCGCCACCCGCCGCCCGCGGCCCCGAGTCGTCAGAGTTGCCGCCACTCACGCTCGTTCAGCCGACGGCCTTTCCTTCGCGCGGCGAGTGGTCTCAGTTCTGGCATCTCGCACGCACGCTTGCCACCCACGAGATCCGTCGTCGCTACTTCGGGTCGGCGCTAGGCCACCTCTGGTCGATCGTCCGCCCGCTGTTCCTCTTCGCGATCATGTACTTCGTCTTCTCCAAAGTCGTCAGAGTCGGCGGAGACGTCCCGCATTACCCGATCTACCTGCTCACGGCGATCGTGATGTGGACGTTTTTCGCTGAGGTGACTTCGACGGGCGTCAGCTGTCTCGTCTCACACGAGCACCTGATGCGCAAGATCAATTTTCCGCGGTTGGTGGTGCCGTTCTCGCTGGCGTTGACCAACGGCTACCAGTTCTTGCTGAACGGAGTCGTCGTGCTCGTCTTCGCGATCGCCAGCGGAGTGGAGCCGAGACTGAGTTGGCTCGGGATGATCCCGCTGCTCGCCTTTTTTTGGATGTTTTCAGTTGGCGTGGCGCTTTCGCTCGCATCCCTATACGTGCGCTATCGCGACGTTCAGCCGATCTGGGAGGTGGCTTCTCAGGTGCTGTTCTGGGCGTCGCCGATCATCTATGTCGCGAGTTTTCCGCCGGAGAACATCCGCGTGCCGCTGGCGGCGAGTCCGATCTCGTCTTGCATGACCCAGATGCGATTCTGGTTCATCGATCCCGCCGCGCCGACGGCCGCAAACATCCTCGGCGGCAGAGTCTGGCTGCTCCTCCCGATCGGCATCGGCATCGGCTGCGCCGTCCTCGGATATCTGCTCTTCCGGTCGGTCGCACCGCGGGTCGCCGAGCTCTCCTGAGCGCTAAAGCACTTCGATCCAGTCGACGTTGCGATCGCAATACCGACTGAGGCCAGACGGCTTGACCACCACCAGCTTCGCGCCGGCGGACGGTAGGTAGACCGTGCGTCCGACTAGGTCGCCGCGCGCATTGCCGGCTTGGAGACGCGAAGTGGGAGTGGCGCGCAGCAGCACCGACGCCTTGCCGCCTGCGACAAAGCTTCCGAGCGGCTGCCAGCCGTCTTGAGTTCCGAGCTCTTCCCGCTGCCTCCCCGTCGGGTAGCCGTCGACGCTGTGTGAGAACCCGGGGCCGAACGATCCCTGCACGAGGACCTCGTAGCGTGTGCCTCGCGCGAGGGTGATCTTCCCGCCATTCGCTGCGTTTCGATTCTTGCGCTGGAAGATTCCTTCCTGCGGGCCGACCTGGAAGCCGGCCGGGGGCGCTGAGTTCGGCGACAACGGGCGGGCGACCGTCGTCGGCGCCAGTGCAACGCGTAGCCGGGTGCGCTCGGGGAGCTTGCGCAGGGCGTGAATCTCGGGGCTGGAGCATTGCAATGCAGATCCGCCGCTGAGCTGTTCTGCGCCGAGCGGGATGTGGCGCCGCGGAGCGGGTCCCAAGCGCTGCCAGAGCACGTAGTGCCGCGAGGACGCAACGGCGTTGAAGTTGCCGGGCGGTCGGCTACCCGGGTTGCGGCGATCGAGGATGAACCTGTACCGATCCATGAACGAGAGGTCGTAGTCATCTGTGTCAGGCGTGTGGGGCACCCCGGCCGTCCCGCCGCTGATCGTGTAGCGCTCGGCGACTGGCAGCCACGAACTCCAAATCTCCGTCGGAGACGCGTCGCGCATCAACAACATCGCGTATGCAGAGCGCTCGTTGACCAGCACCGGCCCCTTCCCGGCAAGCCGGTTGTTCCAGCCGGCCAACTCATCGAACGTCTGTTTCGGCGACACCCAGACCGAATTGAAAATCATCACCCAGGAGGCGAGGAGTCCGATGACCAGCAGGCCGGCAAAAGGCGCCGCGATGCGGGGCCGCGAGGCGACGGCGGCGGCGATGCCGATCACGACTGCGGTTACGCAGGCGACCGACAGCACGACGAGGCCCTTGCCTTCGAAGTAGGCGGAGTAATTGAAGTGCAACCAGATGCAGGCGATGACGCTCGCGCCGACGGCCAGAGGCATCGCCAGCAAACGTCGTCGCAGGGCCACGACGAACCCGAAGGCGGCGAAGGCGAAGGCGATCAGCGTCAACGCCTGCTGAATCTTCATGTGCTCCGGGGCGTAGCGGTAATCGCCGACCAGCCAAACTCCCAGCGTCTCGCTCCAGTTCAAAGATCCGAGCAGGTTGCCGTTCTGCTGGAGCGCCTCGCTACCGCTGTTGGTCGAAGTGAAAGACAGTGCTCCGAGGAGCTGTGGTATCAGGACCACCACAGTCAATGTCGCTGCCGCCGCAAACGCGCCGATCAGGCGACCGCGCGAGACCTCCTTGGGCGGGTGTGCCAACGCGATTCCCGCGACGACCACAATGATCGGAGCGAGCCAGAAGAGCGCGGCCGGCCCCATCGTGGAGATCGCGCCGCCGGCACCAACCACGAACGGGATCAGCGAACGAAGGCGAAATTCTTGCCGCCGAGCAAACTCAGCCGTCGTGGCGCAGAGCATTATCAACGCGGCGAAGAGAATCTCTTTCAGCGAGCCCTGCGCAAAGTAGGAGGCCGGCAGGTAGCTGCACGCGGCGACAACCGCGCCGATCGAGCACGCCCAGCGAGGGAGTTGTGAAGCGGAGAGAATCGCTCGTACCGCGAGCGCCGCAAAGGCGCCGCAGGCGGCTATCAGCGGGGTCCAGACCAGCAGGGATCGCGTGCCGGCGAGCATGCTTGACACCAAGACGAGCATGTGGCTGCCGATCGGGTAGCCATCGCCGAGCAATCGAGAGACGGCTTCGTATGAAGACGCCGGCTGCTTGAACTGATGCATGCCTGTCGTGCGCAGGAGCTCTACAACGGTGAGGTGCCCGGCGGGGTCGTTGTTGAAGACGTAACCAAGCAGCGCAGCGCGTCCGAACGTTACAAGCGGAATCATCAGCAGGACGTACGCAGCTAGCCACGTGAGCGCGTCGTGGATGAGGTCTTGGCGCCGCTGGTTGCGTTCCGACTGCGACGCGGTCGCCCGTGTTCTGCGGGCGCTGGTGACAATCCCTATGAGGGCTCCGACAACCGCGACCGCCACGCATCCGCTGGCAGGTATGCCGATCAGCATCGACCCACTGAGCACCACCGTCACTGCGGCTAGGCCGACCGGAATTCGCAGTGATCGCAGCGAGTCTGCGGCGGCGAGTTCGACCAACGCCCCCCATCCGGTCGAAACTGCCAGCAGTATCAGCGGCGCGACGATCCAGGCGAGGAGCAGGGTCGATGGCGCGGTTGAATCCATATCGGCGGTGAGGTTACGTGTTCACGTGTTCAGACACGTTCGACCCAGGCAATGTTGCGGCCGCAGTGGCGCCGAAGTCGCCCACCGCGGCCGCAGCAGGCCCATCAGCACTGCGGCTCGCTAGCCGCGCTTGGCCAGCTGCTCGACGCGCCGCACGGCACGCCGCCAGACGCTCAGCAGCGAGCTCGCCCACTCCCGCTCCTCGACCTGCGCCTTGACGGGCAGGCGGTTCGCGGGGTACCACGAAAGTTCGGCCTCGAGTTCGGCGATCCGCGCCTCTGCGGCCGCCAGCTCTTCGCTCAGGTCGGCGGTCGGGGCCGGCTCGGACTCGCGCGCGGCGAGGTCTTCCTGCGCCAGCTCGAGGCGGTCTGAAAGCGCGGTGATCTGCTGGCGCTGAGCCTCGATCTGTGCGCTCTGCGAGGCGATCCGCTCTTCCTGGCTGATGATCAGCTCGCGCTGGGCCGAGCCGCTGGCGACGGCGAGCTGCGGCGCGAGCTTCGGCATCGGCCCGTGTGCGGCGACGACGATGTGGAAGCGTTCTTCGCCGGGCCGGGCGGCCGCAAGTTTACGCACCGAGGACTGCACGGCGCGCGCCGGGTGATCGTGCTGAGCCATCGCCTCGCTGAACAGCGAGCTGGTCGTCCACTCCTGTTGAAAGAGCGTTGTCGCGTTGCCGAACCCGCGGACGAACGAGGCGCGGGCGTCGACAAAGTCGATGTCGTTGGGGAAGCGCGCGACGGCGAATCCGGTCTGCGGATTGACGACGCGCGAGAAGTCAGAGAGGTCGGCCGACGGGGTGGTGACGTCGATCACGGCGAAGTCGAAGTCGCCGTCGGCGACCACCTCGAGCTCGTTGAGCGGGCGCGAGGTGACGCGGGTCGCCGCCTCGCGAAGTGCGCCGACGCCGTCGTCGACGACGAGCGCGCTGCGGCCACGGGCGAGCTCGCAGGCGAGGGCGATGTAGACGACGCGCTCAGCGTCCTCGATTCCCCCTGGCGTAGTGCTTTGCGGCCGTTCGTCGAGTGCGACGGCGACGTGATCTCCCGTGAGTTCGGCCTCCACGACAGCCACCCTACCAACGGCCGCTGTCGTGCCCCGAGCGGTATATTGGTGGCAATTTGCAACCGAGCTTGTCAGGGGACTTTGAAAAATGGCGGAAGTACAGATCGAGAAGATCGAAGGCGACGGCTGGGCTGCGGCCAGCATCGACGCGATGGGTAAAGGCCCGGGCTTTCGCAAGGTCCGCCGTGAGCTCGACGTCCAGGAGATGGGCATGAACGTCGTCGTCCTCCCGCCCGGGATCGGCTCTGGAACGCACTGGCACGAGAAGCAGGAAGAGGTCTACTTCGTCCACTACGGGACGCTCCGCTTCACGCTCGGCGAGGACAAGAACGAGCAGGTCGTGCTTGGTCCCGGCGGCGTGATCCGCGTCAGCCCGGCGACGCACCGCTCGATCGCCAATGTCGGCGACACCGACGCCGCGTACTTCTGTGTCGGCGCCCAGGGCGGCTACGTCGGTCGCGACGCCAGCCACCGCGAAGACGAGCCTCGCGTGCAGCAGGTCAACGTTTAACCAGAAACAGCCGGCCTGGGCCGGCTGCTCGGGCCCACCTCGGCCTCCGCAGTCGAAGTGGACGTTCCAGCTCCCGAGCAGCTCAGAGAACGGGGGCCAGAAGTTCGCGATTGCATCCGAAGGGACGAGCCCAACTGATGGGTGTCGTCGATTCGATGCACACTCTCTTTCGGCAGCCGAAAGAGATCGTTGCCAAATCGATGACAATTTCAACGTAGGATCGATGTCGCGCGCGCGCAAGAAAGATGGACGAACGTCGTAGAAAGACCTCCTCGAGCCCCAACCCGCCCCTTCGTATAGCGGTTTTGGGCGCATTTCTAGTGGTTCTGATCGCAATGGTCTGGACCGCGTCGTCCTCGCTCGCCCACACCGAGATCAACCGCCCGGCGATCGAGGTTTCGCCGGTTGCGAGGGTCACCGGAGCGGCTCTCGCCTCTTCCGACGATCTATTGGTCACTCCGGCCGACAAAGCGGCCGCGGCCAAGCGCCTGGTCCGACTGAACCTGCCGCTCTACTGCGGCGGAACGAAGCCGTACGCCGCCATCACGTTCGACGACGGCCCCTCCGAGACGACGCCCAAGCTCGTGAAGATGTTGCGCGACGCCGGCATCTCGACCACCTTCTTCGACATCGGAGCGAACTCGCAGGCGATGACCGAGAACCTCAAGACCCAAGCCGCGTACGCCCCACTTGCCAATCACTCGTGGAGCCACCCTAACCTGACGACACTGAGCCCCGAGGACATCAAGAAGCAGCTCACGGACACGCAGGCCGTCTTCAAGGCCCAGACCGGCCAGGACAACATGATCATGCGCCCGCCGTTCGGAGCGCGCGACGCGCAGAGCCAACGCACGATCGACAAACTCGGTTACGCCGAGATGCTCTGGAGCGCCGACTCGCAGGACGCGCTCGGCAAGACCGCCGACCAGATCGCAAGTTCGACGATTGCCGGCATTGGCCCGGGCGCGGTGTTGCTGATGCACGATGGACCGGGCGCCACGCTTGAGGCGCTGCCGAAAGTGATCAAGGCGATCAAGCGCAGCGGCCTGACGATGGTCACGCTGCCGGAACTGCTCGCAATCAATCCTCCCAGCACCGAGCAGCTGCGGCAAGGTCCCTACGGTTGCTCGCACGCCGGCCGAGTGAACGTCTCGGGAAGCTTCCCGAATCAGCCTGACTACTCGAAATGAATTCGGCCGACCGTCCGGTGCCACCCAAATGAAAAGCCCGGGCGCTGCGCCCGGGCTTTTCATAGATGCTCCTTCGAGATTCGCGTCTGATCAGCCGCAGCCGGTGTTGTTGCCGCAGCTCGAGCAGGTGTAGCAAGAGCCGGTGCGCTGCATCATGCCTCCGCACTGCTGGCAGGCCGGGCCAAGCTCGATGCCGGACAGCTTCGCCGGGGCGGCAGTCGGCTGGTCGGGGACCAAGGCGTCGGCTGCCGGTTTGGCGGCCTCGACCTTCTTGATCTCAATCGCCGGGATCGCAGTGTCGCCGCGCAGCTCCATGCCGGCCTCTTCGCCCATCTTCTTGGCGCGGACGGCCTCGGTCATGATGCCGAGCTCTTCCTGGATGTCCGCTTCGCAGTAACGCGAGGCGAGCCAGCGCATGATGTAGTCGGGCATCGACTTCGCGAACGGGATCTCCTTGTTCTGCGTCATGCCCTCGGGCTCGAAGCGCATGTAGGAGAACTTGTCGACGAAGGTCTCGATCGGCACGCCGTACTGGAGGCCGACGGAGATGGCCGTCGCGAACGCGTTCATCATGCCGCGCATCGTCGAGCCTTCCTTGCCGATGTCGGTGAGGAAGATCTCGCCGACGGTGCCGTCCTCGTACTCACCGGCGGTGATGTAACCCTCGTTGCCGGCGATCGAGAACTTGTGGGTGCGCGACTGGCGCTCGACCGGCATGCGGCGACGGTTCGGCTTGTTGCCTGCCTCGGCCGCGCCTTCGGCCTTGGCCGTCTCGAGTGCCTTCGCGAAGTCCTCTTCGCTCATCCGGACTTCGCCTTCAGCCGGCTCATCCTCCTGGGCGTCTGTGCGTAGGGCCTGCGCGGTCTTCGAGCCGTCGCGGTAGATCGCGAGCGCCTTCAGGCCGTACTCCCAGCCCTTGATGTAGGCGTCGGCGATGTCCTCGATCGTGGCCGTGTTCGGCATGTTCACGGTCTTGGAAATCGCGCCCGAGAGGAACGGCTGGGCCGCGGCCATCATCTTGATGTGGCCCATGTGGCTGATCGCGCGCTCACCGACTGCGACGTCGAAGACGTCGAGGTCCTCGGCCTTGAGGCCCGGAGCGTCGACGATCGTGCCGTTCTCGGCGATGTACGCCTCGATCTGGTCGATCACGGCCTGGTCGTAGCCGAGCGTCTGCAGCGCCAGCGGCACCGTGCGGTTGACGATCGTCATGTTGCCGCCGCCGACGAGCTCCTTGAACTTGACCAGCGAGAAGTCCGGCTCGATACCGGTCGTGTCGCAGTCCATCAGGAAGGAGATCGTGCCGGTCGGGGCGAGCACCGTGGCCTGCGCGTTGCGGTAGCCGTGCTGGGCGCCGAACTCGACCGCCTCGTCCCAAGAGCGACGCGCGGCTGCGAGCAGCTCGCCGTCCTCGAGGGCGTCCGCCGGGATCTCGTAGGCAGCGTCGCGGTGCATGCGCATCACGTTCATCTGCGGCTCGGCGTTCTCCGGGTACTTCTCGTGGACGCCGATCGCCTCGGCGATCAGTGCCGACTGGCGGTACGCGCGGCCGGTCATCAGAGCGGTGATCGCGGCGGCGTCGGCGCGACCGCGGTCCGAGTCGTAGGGAAGGCCGTTGCTCATCAGCAGGGCGCCGAGGTTGGCGTAGCCGAGGCCGAGCTGGCGGAACGCGCGCGCGTTGTCGCCGATCTTCTCGGTCGGGTAGCTCGACGGGCCGACGACGATCTCCTGCGCGAGGAGGACGATGTCGATCGCGTGCTCGTACTGCGCCGTGTCGAAGCTGCCGTCCGGGCGACGGAACTTCATCAGGTTGAGCGAAGCGAGGTTGCAGGCCGAGTCATCGACGTGCATGTACTCGGAGCACGGGTTGGACGCGTTGATGCGGCCGCTGTTGGGCGACGTGTGCCAACGGTTGATGATCGTGTCGTACTGGATGCCGGGGTCGGCGCAGCGCCAGGCGGCCTCGGCGATCTCGGCCATCAGCTCGCGCGCGTCCATCTCTTCGACGACCGTGCCGTCGACGCGCGAGACCGTCGCCCAGGTGTCACCGGCGGCGACCGCCTGCATGAACTCATCGGAGACGCGCACCGAGTTGTTGGCGTTCTGGTACTGGATCGAGGTGAAGCCGTCGCCGTCGATCGACATGTCGAACCCGGCGTCGCGCAGGGCCGCGGCCTTGTCTTCTTCCTTGGCCTTGCACCAGATGAAGTCGCGGATGTCCGGGTGGTCGACGTCGAGCACGACCATCTTCGCCGCACGGCGCGTCTTGCCGCCGGACTTGATCGTGCCGGCCCACGCGTCGGTGCCGCGCATGAAGGAGACCGGGCCGGAGGCGGTGCCGCCCTTGCCGAGGTGCTCCATCGAGCCGCGGATGTTCGAGAGGTTGATGCCCGAGCCGGAGCCGCCGCGGAAGATCTGGCCTTCCTGCGTGTTCCAGTCGAGGATCGACTCCATCGTGTCCTGCACGGAGAGGATGAAGCAGGCCGAGCACTGCGGGCGCTCTTCAAAACCGACGTTGAACCAGACGGGAGAGTTGAAGGCGGCGACCTGGTGGAGGAGGATGTGGGTCAGCTCGTCTTCGAAAGCGTTGCCGTCTTCGTCGCTGGCGAAGTAGCCCAGCTCACGGCCCCAGTTACTGATCGTGCCGGCGACGCGGCCGATCATCTGCTTGACGGAGTTCTCACGCTGGTCGGTGCCCAGCTGTCCGCGGAAGTACTTCTGCGAAACGATGTTGGTGGCGTTCTGGCTCCAGGACTTCGGGAACTCGACGCCGCGCTGCTCGAACGCGGGCTTCTCGGGATTGCCGATCACCGCGTCGCGGATCTCCCATTCGATCGCGTCGAACGGGTGGACGCCGGCTTCTGTGTAGCGGCGGTTGATCTTCAGGCCCTGGCCGTGGCCTTCAAGCGTGAAGCCTGCAGCTGGCGCTGCGCCTGTGAGAACTTCCGGTGGGTTCATCTTCCTCTCCTCCTCCTATGCCGTTGAAACGGCTGAGTGCGGCGGCCTTGCCTCGTCTGGGCTCCGCCGCAAAACAAATTGCATACTGGGAACACCCGCCGGACCGCCTGCGCTTCGCTCGAAGAACAAGGCGCTGAAGCCCTGTTTTTCGCCATTTTGCGAAGTGAGTTACCGCCCTTAGGGGGTAACTCGACAAACAATCACTTGGCTCGGACGGAAACTCTTGGGAGGAACCGCCAGACCCGCCGAGAATCCCATCTGGTTCTCAACACATTTTAGGCCGTAAGCCCGCTCTGGGAGCCGGTTTCAGCCTGCAAAAGACGCTATTTGCGGGGGGCGGAGCCGAACCGGAAAACTCGCGATTTGCGAAGTCCCACGCGCCAAAATCGACCAATTTCCGGCTCAAGCCGCTCCTCCTCGCGAAATCCTGAGGAGCAACCGCTACTCCTCACGAAATCCCTAAGAGCAACCGCTCCTCCTCGCGAAATCCTGAGGAGCAACCGCGCCTCCTCCGGAAAACGCGAGGAGCGACGGCTCTTCCTCACGAAATCCTGAGGAAGCCCAGGTTGCGGGGCGGCGGAATGCGGGATCGGGTGGCGAATCACGTTTCTGATGTTCGGCCGCAAGCCCAAACCTGAGAAGACGCCGGAAGAACTCGACGCGGAGCGCGTCGAGACGGCCGAGTACGAGGCGCTCGAAAAGGCCGAGCCTTCGCGCTACTGGTTCTGGGTGCTCGTGATCGCGATGCTCGGCCTGGCCGGGCGGCTCGCGTTCTTCGCCAAGTTCGGCCACGAGATCGCCTACGAGAAGACCGGCGCATTGACGAACACGTTCGCACCCGGCTACGGCCAACTGATGCACCTGATCGACAGCGGCAGCAGCAGCGACCCGCGTCTGATCGCCGAAACCCTCTGGGTCCTTCAGTCCGGGATGATCGTCCTCGCGACGCTGATGGTCTTCGCGCTCGGCCGGCGCGTCATCTTCGGCCCTGCCGAACTCGTCCCGCCGATCCTGCTCAATCTCTCGATCGCCGGCGTCGACCTGGTCGGCGAGGTGGCGCCGGTCATTCCGGCGATGTTCTTCCTCACGACCGGAGTCTGGTTGGCGACGATGCTGCGCGAGCGTCCGCCGGCGGATCGCTCCACGACCTCGGTCCTGCTCGCGCTCGGCGCCGGCCTCAGCGTCGGCCTCAGCGTTCTCTTCAGTCCGGCCATCGCGATCGCGGCGGTCTTCATCGCCTGGTGGTCATTCCGCGGACTCACGCGCGAATTCGCTGTGCTTTTCCTAGTCGCGATCCTGATCCTTCCCGCCAGCTGGTACGCCACTCACCTGACGAACAGCAGCGGCGTCACGGTCAGCGACGCGACCGACTGGGTCTCCGACAACTCCGTCAAAGACGGCCCCGACGCGCTCGAACACGCCTACGCGGTCGGCACCACCTGGAACCCGCGCTTCGCCCGCGGCGCGTACGCAAGTACCGACTGGAATTACGAGTGGATCATTCCGAAAGCGACGCGCCAAGACACGAGCTACATCAGCTCAACCCGGATCGCCGCGGGCATCTTCATGGTCGCCTATGCGCTGCTGGTGATTGCCGGAGTCGCGTCGCTCTTTCTCGAACTCGCCGGTTCCGAAGCGCGTCTTCTGGCGATTCCGATCGTCACGGTGCCGCTGATCACCTTTCTGACCCAGGAGGGAAATGCGCTGCGCATCCTGATCCTGCCGTTTCTCGCCATATCCCTCACTTTGGGCGGCATCCTGGCTACCGAAGCGCTACGCAGCGGAAAATCCGCCGGTCGGCCCGACATGGACAAAGATTCGAATTTTCGGCCAACTGGCCAGTAACCGCTAAAGGCGCCTGCTGACTGATCCGACACCTCAAATGCGTTAGCAATCCGGACGGCTTCGGAGTCTGCCCCGAACACCGTTTCCACGTCTGACGCGAATGGGGTTACAAGGCCGAGACTCGAATGTCCCCGATCGTCAACGCCACCCTTCTGAATCGGCGACCGTGCGTCCTCGCGGTCGCCGGTTCCTGTTAAGCGGCCAGCCTCACGCGTGAGTCGATCCGTTCGACGACTGCGCGGGCGAACTCGTCGGCCTTCTCGAACGGCAGAAACGTCTGCCCGTGCTCCAGAGGGACGAGCTCGCCGTGCGGCATCGAGGCTGCCAGTCGTGAGCCGTCCTCGAACGTGAAAAAGCGGGTGTCACGCCCCCAGATGATCGTTGTCGGCAGGTCGACCGTGGCCATCGCGTTCGACGCGGCCTCGAGCTCGTCCGGGTCGGCCGAGGTGACGAAGCGAAATCCGTCGATCAGGATGCGCTTGTCCCGTCTGGCCGGCTCGTACCAGCGGCGCACCAGTTCGGCGTCCCACGCCGAGCCGAGCAGCGGCGCGAACCCGGCCCAGCGTCCGAGCCTGCTCGCGCTCAGGCGGAAGACCGGCCCGATCAACGGCCCGAGCTTGTCGACGTGGCGCAGCGCGTTGTATGGGAACGGCGGGAACTTGCGGTAGGTGTCGCAGGGACTGAGGACCAGGTGGCCGATGCGATCGGTCGACTCGGTCACGAGCATCTGGCAGATTGCGCCGCCGCTGTCGTTACCGACGATCACGACGTCGTCGAGGTCGAGCTTCTCGATCAGTTCGCGGACCGCTCCGGCGACAGAGCGCGGCGTCAGCTGACGGTCGCGGCCGATCGGCTCGACGTGGGCGCCGAGCGGCAGGTCGGGGGTGATGCAGCGGAAGCCGGCGGCGGAGATCGTCGGCACCGCCTCGCGCCAGAGCTCGCCGTCGACGAGATAGCCGTGAACGAATACGACGGGGCGGCCTTCGCCGGTCTCGCGGTAACGGATGCGCCCGAGCGAGAGGTCGATCATCTTCTCGTCACCGCGCTTGTCTGCTTTCGGGTCAGTCATCGGTCCGTCCTCCAAAGAGATATACATACATACTGTTGGTATGTATATCAGAAACCGCCATACTTTGCCGACGATGTCCGCAACCGTCTCCAACGCCGACCGCACAGCCGCCACGCGCGCTGCGCTCGTCCGGGCCGGTGGTGAGTTGTTCGGCGAGCGGGGCTACGCGAACGTGTCGATTGAGCAGGTCGTGGTCGCCGCCGGCGTCACGCGCGGCGCGTTGTACCACCACTTCAAGGACAAGCGCGAACTGTTTCGGGCGGTCTTCGAGCAGGCCGAGGCCGACGTGATCCCGCGCGTCGTCAAAAAGCTGAGCAAAGTGACCGACCCGTGGGAGGCGGCGATCACCGGCAGCAAGGTGTTCCTCGACATCTGCCTCGAGCCGGCCTTCCAGCAGATCGCGCTGATCGATGCGCCGGCTGTGCTGGGCGTGGCTGAGCAGCAGGCCGTCGTCGACGAGCACGGAGGGGCGATGGTCACGGCGATGCTGACCGCGCTGATCGACTCAGGCCAGATCAAGCCTCAGCCAGTCGACGCGCTGGCGCCGATGCTCTCGGGCGCGCTGATCGCCGGCGCGAGCACGATCGCTCGCGCGGGCAACCAGCGCAAGGCGCGCAAGGAGGTCGGCCAGGTCGTCGAGGCCTTGCTGACCGGTCTGAAGAATTAGCCGAGCTCGGAGCGGGCCGAATCGAGCGTGGTGCCGAGGCCCTCCGACAGATCGACCTGCGCGCTCCACCCGAGCACTTCCGATGCGCGCGACACGTCAAGCGCGCTGCGTGGCAACTCGCCAAGGCGAGCCGGCTCGAAGTTGGGCTCGAAGTCGGCCGTCGCGTACGGCTTCAGCGCCGCGATCAGATCGAGCACCGACGTTTCGCGACCGGTGCCGATGTTGATCGGTCCGTTGAAGTCGGACTCGGCCGCAGCAAGGTTGGCGGCGACGACGTCGCCGACGTACACATAGTCACGCGTCTGTGTGCCGTCACCGAACACGGTCGGCTTCTCGCCGCCGAGCAGCTTGCCGCAGAAGATCGCGATCACGCCGGCTTCGCCGAGCGGGTCCTGGCGCGGACCGTAAACGTTGCCGTAGCGAAGCGCCACCACCGACTGGTCGTAAAGGCGCTCGTTCAGCCACATGTACCCCTCGGCCGCGTACTTTGCCTGCCCGTACGGTGCTTCCGGCGCCGGCACGAAAGACTCGGGCGTCGGGATCTGGTCGTCCGGCGCCTCGCCATAGATTGCGCCGCCCGTCGAGCTGAAGACCAGGCGCGGACCGCCGTGCTCGCGGGCGCTCTCCAAGAGGTTGATCGTCCCGCCGACGTTGACCTGCGAGTCGAAGACCGGGTCAGCGACCGACTTGCGCACGTCGATCTGCGCGCCGAGGTGAAAGATCACCTCGGGCTCGAAGTCGGCGAGCAGTGAATCGACCGCCGCTCGGTCGGTGATCGAGGCTTCGACCAGAGTCGCGCCGCCCGCGATCGCGTCGTCGAGGTTCGCGCGACGACCTGTGGCGAGATCGTCGATCACGCGCACCTCGTCCCCGCGGGCTACGAGCGCGTCGACGACATTCGAACCGATGAATCCGGCACCGCCGGTGACAAGAGATTTCATGCGCGTCAGCGTAGGCCAAACGGCCGGTGGAACGCTCGCGCATCGATGGATACAACGTTGTACACAGGGACAAACGCTCTTGTACGCAATTGTTACCAATCGGCCTTGCCGAACTGGTTTCTCTCCAGTAACTTAGTCCGCATGCGACGCGCTCTCGGCGGCCTCGCATGCGCGGGGAAGCCTGCGTACGCGTGCTCAAACAACATTTTCCTCCTCCGCGGACACTCGGCTCGACTGGCTCTGGCGATCCTGATCGCGGCTTTCACCACGTGTCTGATCGCAGGGTCGGCCGGTGCCGCCGTCTTCCAGGACAACGGCAGCCGGGACGACTCGGCGTTCGCCGGATTCGGTCAGGTCTACACGGAAGGGACCGACGGCATCGGCAAGTACGTCTGGGTCGTCGACCACCGCGACGGTGAGGACGTGCTGCGTGGCTTCGACCAGTCGAACCCGGCGCTGTCGACCCAGACGGGCATCCTCAACGGAAATGAAGACGTCGGTCCGGGACCGATCAGCTCGATCTCCGCGGCGGCTTTTTCGCCGCTCCACAGCCTTCTTTTTGTCGCCGACGACGGAGACGATCGCCTGATCGCGTATCCGCGCTCGAACACGATGCCGTGGGCGCCGATCGACTACATGAACGCGATCGAGATATCGAGCTTCTCGCCGGTGTCGTTCCCGGTCGACAACCCGCGCGGGTTGGCGATCGACCCGCGCGGCTCTGAGAGGGGCTACATGTCGTTGACCAACGAGAGCGGTTACCGCGGAATTCTTCAGTTCGCGACTGCGCCGAACGGCTCTTCCTTCTCGTGGATCCGGTTCACGTACATACCCGGAGCATGGGGCGGCGCAAATGGGCCGGGAGCGATGACGGTCGATCCGTCGAACGGAAACGTCTACGTGGCGATGGACGGCCTGAACCAGATTCAGGGATACACCCCGGACATCGACAACGTCGCCGGCACGTTCCACTCGAGTACGTTGGGCGACTACGTCGGCGTCAGCGTCGACCGGCCGGGCAACCGTCTGTTTGGGGTCAAGACCGATTCGGTGGATGTCTTCGACCTGACGACTGCGAAGCTGCTCGGAACCCTTTGGGACAACGAGTTTGAACAGAACACCGGCTTCGCAGGGCTGCCGGGCACAACGAACTACTTCCTCGCCAGTGACGAGGCGCCGCACGTGAGAAACCTCGTGACCGGCAGCGCGCCGACCTGCACGCCCGGCCCGGCGGTCCAGGTCACCTACCAGTCAAGCAAGGAAATCACGCCCGACTGCACCGATCCCGACGGCTCGACGATCAGGCAGTTCTCGATCGTGAGTCCGCCCGCGCGGGGCACCGCAACGCCGACCAGCGGCGGCCAGTCGATCGGATACACCGCCGGAGCGGAGCAGCTCGGCGCCGACCAGCTGAGCTACACGGTCACCACGCAGGACGGCATCAGCGCGACGTACACCCAGGACATCGAGATCGTCGAACCGGACACGACGCCGCCGACGGTGACGATCACCTCTCCGAGCGACGGACTGCTGACCACGGTCGGCGAGACGACGGTCCACTACACCGTCGCCGACGACCGGGACGAGACACCTGAATGCGACGTCGAGGATGGCGCGACGGCCGGCCTCGAGGTTGGCGCCACAACGCTCTCAGTGAGTTGCACCGACGACGCCGGCAACACCGGCTCGGATTCCGTGACGGTTTACTTCGACGCTTCGCCGCCGACGGTCGAGATCACCTGGCCGTGGTTCGACGGATGGGTCGTCAACTGGGACACGGTCGAAATTGAATACAGCGTCAACGATGACGTCGACAACTCCCCCGAGTGCGACTACCCGAGCGGCGCCAGCTTCCCGATCGAGCACGGTTCGAACACCTTCACGATCAGCTGCACGGACGACGCCGGTCGGACCGGCACCGACTCGGTGACCCTGATCGGGGACCAGTCACCGCCGGAGATAACCGTGACTTCGCCGGCTGACGGAGCGGCCGTGACCGCCTCGACGCTTTACGTGGATTACGTCGTTTCCGACGATCTCGCGACCGAGCCGTACTGCGCGGTCTACAACGACACCACCTATGACGGAGGCGAAGGCGAAGGTGAGGGACCGCCGACCGACGCTCACGAGGTTGAGCTGGTCCCTGGACTTAACGAGATCGCGGTCTACTGCAGCGACGACGCCGGCAACTCGTCGGAGGTGCCATTCGACGTCTTCTACGACACTGATGACCCGACCGTCTCAATCACCGCACCGACCGAAGGCGCACTCGTCACGACGTCGAGCATCCCGGTCGCCTTCACCGCGACCGACGACACCGATACCTCGCCGTCCTGCAACATCACCAGCGGCCAGTCGGTATCGCTGACGCCCGGTGCCAACACGATCACGGTCACCTGCACCGACGACGCCGGCCGCTCGGGCAGCGCCAGCGTTCACGTCACCTACGACGCCACCGCGCCGACCGTCTCAATCACCGCACCGACCGAAGGCGCACTCGTCACCACGCCGAGCATCCCGGTCACCTTCACGGCGACCGACGACACCGACGCCTCGCCCTCCTGCGATCTCACCAGCGGCCAGTCAGTATCGCTGACGCCCGGCGCCAACACGATCACCGTCACCTGCACCGACGACGGCGGCCGTTCGGGCAGCGCGAGCGTTCACGTCACCTACGACGCGACGGCGCCGGAGGTGGAGATCACAGCTCCGGCGGACGGCTCGCTGGTCACCGCGCCGGCGGTCGACCTGACCTTCACCGTTTCCGACGACACCGACTCGGAGCCGACCTGCGACCACGCCGCCTCAAGCACCGCGAACCTCAGCCCCGGCCCGAACACGATCACCGTGACTTGCACCGACGCGGCCGGCCGGACCGGCAGCGACTCGGTCGACGTCGTCTACGACGCGTCCGCCCCGACGGTCGAGATCACTGCACCCACAGACGGCCTGCTCGTCACCGACCCCGAGATCGCGGTCGACTACTCGGTCTCGGACGACGGAGAGGTCGCGCCCGACTGCGACATCGCTCCGGGATCCCTGGTCACGCTCTCCCCGGGTGAGAACACGATCACGGTCACCTGCACTGACTCGGCCGGCCACGCCGGTTCCGCATCGACTCACGTCACCTACGACGCGGCGCCACCGGACGTGGCGATCACGTCGGTTGAGAACGGCGCGACCGTCTCATCCAACACGGCCGTCATCACCTACGAAGTCAGCGATGACGCCGACTCCGCTCCGACCTGCACGCCCGCCAGCGGCACGGTCGTGTCGCTCCAGGAAGGCGCCAACGTCATCACGGTCACCTGCACCGACGCCAGCGGTCGCACGACCGCCCGCTCGGTGACGCTCAACTACTCGCCGACGGTGACGACGCTCGCGGCCCCGTTCGTCCGCGAAACGACCAACCTCGTCCCGACCTCCGGCAGCGTGAAGATCAAGCTCCCCGGCTCCGACGAGTTCATCTCGATCAGCGAGGCCGTCTCGGTCCCGGTCGGGACGATCATCGACGCGCGTGAGGGCACCGCTCAGATCACGCTCGCAAACGCCGACGGTTCGACCTACACCGCCAAGTTCTGGGACGGCGTTTTCCAGGTCTTCCAGGGCGCGGGCAACGACCCTTACGCGATCATCAAGCTTCGCAATGACCTCGCCGGTGGTTCCGCCAGCTCGAGTTCGTACGGCCCGTCTGCCAAGTCCGGATCGACCGACGCCCAGATCGCACGCCGCCGCAAGCGCAACGGCGTCTGGGGTGACGGCAAGGGCAAATTCCGCACCAGCGGCAGCGGTGGCTCGGCGAGTGTGCGCGGAACGCGCTGGTACGTCGCCGACTACACCGACGGCACGCTCTTCAAGGTCGCGCGCGGCGAGGTGCTCGTCCGGCCGACCCACGGCGAGTGCTTCATCCTCAAGGCTGGCCAGCAGAAGTTCATCAAGTACAAGCCTTTGACGGCCAAGCAGAAGGCCAGATTGAAGAAGCGCAAGAAGAAGACCACAAAGAAGACTTGTGACCTCTAGCGCCGGCAGAAAGCGCTTTGTCCCGCTGGACAAGCTCACATGCGGGATTTGAGGGCGGCGTACAAGCGCCCTTGTATACAGACCCATACCCTTGAGTGCACGATGCGTTGCTCGGATCGGCCCGCCGCGCGCGAACTCGGACGCGCGCTCCTCTTCACCTGCATCGCGATTGGCTTGCTGCTGGTCGCTTCGCCGCGGGCCGCGCATGCCGAGGGTTTCGCCCCGTTGGATCCCTACGACGCGAACGGGGACACCTTCATCGGCAGCTTCGTCGGCCCCGTCACGGTCGAAGCGCCGGGCAATGGGGGCGAGTACGCCTGGTACGCGGGTTACTCATCCGGCGAGTACGTGTTCAACGGTTTCACGCCCGGCGGCGGGGAAGAGGACCCGCCGGCCTCGTTCCCCGGCGGCACCACGGCCGGAACAATCCCAAGCGTCAGTGGGACCGTCGTCGACAACCTCTTCACCGCGTCGCCGTGGATGTTCATCAGCGTTCCGACTCAGAACCGAGTGCTCGCCTACGAGCGCGTGTACCCGAGCGCCGGTCTCGGCGTCGATCAGTCGTCGGTGAAGCAGATTCCCGGTCCGGCCGCGCCGGGAGACGCCGGAGCCGGGAGCGGTGATGGTCAGTTCAACCAGCCGCGTGGGCTGGCGATCGGCCCCGAGGGGTTGGCGACCGATCTGTACGTGGCGGACTGGGGGAACCAGCGGATTCAGGTCTTTGACAGCACGACGCTTGCGTACAAGCGCCAGATCGACAACCCCGGCTGGAGTGACTACCCGGTTGATCCGCTGGCGGTCGACAACTCCACCGGCGAGCTGTACGCCGGTGCTCCGGGAGTGTCTTCGATTGACGTCTTCGATGCCGGCGCGCAGAATCAGATCGACACGATCTTCACGAACGGCACGATCCACACGATGACGATCGACCAGAACGCCCACCTGCTCTACGTCGGAACGGCCGGTTCGCCGAGCTCGATCGAGGTCTTCTCGTTGCCCGACCGCACCCCGCTCGGAACGTTCCAGCTCCCGGATGAAGACTCTGACCCCGCCGCCGAGTTTGCGTTCATCGATTCGCTCAGCTTCGAGCCGAGCACCCGCACGCTCTACACGACGCTTCAGAACGGCAGCCTGTACGTCGCCAAGCCCTACGCGATGCAGCAGCTGTACTGCGATGACCCGGCGCCCGTCACGGTCGCTCCCGGCGATTCGATCACTGTGGAGCTGACCGGTTGTCAACGCAGCACGTCACCGCGTCAGTACCGCGTCACGCAGCAGCCGACCAACGGCACCGCGACCGTCGAACAGTCGCCGGACCAGATCACCTACACCGCCTCGCCGAGCGCGACCGGCCAGGACAGTTTCAAGTTCCTCGCCGTAGACCGCTACGGCGGGATGGCCGAGAAGACGCTCGTGATCAACCCCGATCCGCCCGCACAGCCCGTCACTCCTCCGCCTCCGGCGAACCCGCCGACCTACAAGGAAGACGCCAACCTCTCGCGCTCGACCGGCACGATTCTCGTCAAGCTGCCCGGCAGCGATCAGTACGTGAGCGTCGCCAGCACGGCAGCAGTGCCGATCGGAACGATCGTCGACGCGCGCGACGGCGTCGCCTTCATCACCTGGGCTCGGCCCGACGGCACGACCTACAGCGGGCAGTTCTCGGGCGGGATCTTTGAGATCAAGCAGGACAAGGGCAAGGACCCGTACGCGGTTGTGAAACTGCGCACGGACCTGGTGGCCGGGGCCTCGGCTGCACGTGCATTGATGTCCGCGGCCGACTCGGTCGACGCCTACATCGCGCGCAAGAAGGGCAAGCGCCGCAATCGTGTGTGGGGCAACGCAAAGGGCAAGTTCCGCACCGAGGGCAGCAACTCCTCGGCGAGCGTTCGCGGCACCAACTGGCTCGTCGAGGACTACGCCAACGGCACGCGCACCTATGTGAAGACAGGTGTGGTCGTTGTGAAGCCGTACAAGAAGCGGAAGACCAAGGGCCAGAAGACGAAGACGCTGAAGAAGGGCCAGAGCTACTTCGTATGGCGTTGATGACCAAACGCAGGCTTTCGGCGTTGACGCTCGTCGGGCTGCTGTTGACCGGCTTCGCACTGCTCGCGTACGCATTCGGCTCGCTGACTTCGCTCGAGAACTCGAGCGTGGACAAGCGGTTCGAATGGCGCGGGACGAAGAGCACAGCGCAGACCCGCGACATCGTGATGGTGAAGATCGACGACAAGTCGTTTTCTGAACTCAACACGACTTTCCCGTTCCCGCGCGGCCTCCACGCGCAGATGGTCGATGACCTGAAGAAGGACGGCGCGAAGCTGATCCTCTACGACGTGCAGTTCACCGAGCCGAGCGATGATCCCGATCAGGACGACGATCTGATCTACGCGGTCCAAGATGCCGGCAACGTAGTGCTCGTCACCTCCGAGACCTATGTCAAGAAGGGCAAGACCCGCACGAAAGTCTTCGGTGGGGACGATGTCGTGAAGGAGGCGCGCGCGACCGTCGGGAACTCGGTCGTCCCGAATGACACAGGAAACGTGGTTCGGTCCTTGTACTACGAGTTCGGGGGGCTGCAGAGCGCACCCGTCGCTGTCGCGCGACGACTTGGGAGGACCGTCGAGCGCTCGGAGTTCAACGAGAATGGCCGGGCGCTTGTCAATTTCGCCGGCCCCCCAAGCACCATCCCGTCCGTTTCCTTCAGCAGCGTTATTGACGGCAAAGTCGACCCGAAGTTCTTTAAGGACAAGATCGTCATTGTCGGAGCTTTCGCCGTGACATTGCAGGACTTCCATAGAACCCCGACGAGTGGGGAAAGCAGGATGCCCGGGCCGGAGCTCCTGGCCAACTCGATCGGCACGATCCTCGACGACTTCCCGCTACGAAACGCCCCGGCCTGGCTCGACGTCCTGCTGATCATCCTGCTCGGAATGACCACCCCGCTCGCCTCGCTCAAGTTCAATCCTCGTGGCGCCTTCATCGCGGCCCTCACCACGGCGTTCTTCTTCACGGTCTTCACCTACATGGCCTTCAACAACGGCCTGATCTGGGTCTACGTCTATCCGATGCTCGCGCTGACGCTGACGACGATCGCCGCGCTCGGTGTCAACTACCTCGCCGCCTCGTACGACCGGCAGCTCGTGCGCGGGGAGTTCGCGCGGTTTGCGCCCGACAGCGTCGTCGATCAGATCCTCGAGAACGCGGACGGCGAGGCCACGCGTCTCGGCGGCAAACGCCTGACGGCGACGCTGCTCTTCTCAGACCTTCGCGGCTTCACCAGCTTCAGTGAAAAGATGACTCCCGAGCAGGTGATCGCGATCCTCAACGACTACCTGACCGAGATGAGCGACGCGATCATGGACCACGGCGGCACGCTCGTGTCCTACATGGGCGACGGAATCATGGCGGTGTTCGGCGCCCCGATCGCGAGCGAGGATCACGCCGACCGTGGCCTTGCGGCCGCTCGCGAGATGCTCGAGCGACTCGGCCACTTCAATGCGCGGCTCGCACGCGACCACGGAATCGACAAGCACTTCAAGATGGGCATCGGTCTCAACACCGGACCCGTCATGAGCGGAAACGTCGGATCCGAACGACGCATGGAGTACACGGCGATCGGCGACACGACCAACACTGCCGCGCGGCTGGAAGCGCTGACCAAGGGCAGCGGCTACCAGCTGTTCCTCTCCGAGTCGACGAAGATGGCGCTGCACGAGGTGCACGACGACATCAAGTTCGTGCGCACGATGGAGGTGCGCGGGCGCGAGCAGGGCGTGAACGTGTGGGGTCTCGACGAGCCGCACTCCGACGACGAAGGCGAACACTTTGAGTCGGTCAGCCAGTCGCCGATGGAGACTGTCGTGGCCGTCGAGACTGCGCCCGAGGCGATCGAGACGCCGACCGACTAGCCGTCGGAAGCGAACGCGAGCACCAGCGGAAGCGGGTGCTCCCCGTACTGCACGGCGCGCACGACGTCGGTCCAAACCGCGTCCGAGAACTTCCGGCCCAGGCGGTCATCGCGTTCGATCAGCTCCCACGCCCGTGGCCAAGGCACTATGAGCACGACGGTGTCCTCGCGCGCGCGGCTCTCCACGGCCGTCGAGTCCATGTCACCGCCGAGAAAGCCGATCACTCCAACGCCGCGGCCGGGGCCGGAGAGGCGCATGCGGCGCGCCCGGTCCTTGCCGCGGATTGATGTCTCGACGGCGCCTCGCAGCACGATGCCGAAGGCGTGAGGCGCCTGGCTCGATGACCACAGCACCGCGCCGCGGGGAACGAAGACGGTGTCCAGTCCCTCGGTGAACTCCTCGATCTCGGCCGTCGTGAACGCCTCGAAGAAGAGTGTCGTCTGGATGTACTCCGCGGCCTCGGGCTCGCGCAGCTCGAACTGGTCGACGTCGATCGGCGCCGGCTCGCCGTCTCCGCCGACGGTCTCGCGGAGCGCTTTGTAGAGCGCGTGAAGACGCTCGACGGCCTGCCTGCCGATCCGCTCGACGATCCTCGCGCTGGCGTGGCGCGTGTCGTTGCGCAGCACGTCGAAGGCGGCGCGATCGAGTGACCAGACGACCGTGTCTTCAAGCGCGACCAGCGTCGCACCCCGCACGCCGTCACCGAGCAGTGCGAGCTCACCGATCGTGTCGCCCGGCTCGACGTCGATCAGCTTGCGCCGTTTGCCGTTGGCGATCGCGAGGTTTGAACTCATCAGACCGCTCTCGACGATCATCATGCTCGAGCCGGGCGCGTCCTGTTCGAACACTGTCTCGCCGGCGGCATACTCCTCGCGCTGCATCAACCGACCGATGTCGACGAGCGTTTCCTCGTCGAGGTCGCCGAAGAGCTTGCTTGCACGCAAGGCGTTGGCTGCGTCGGTCACAGGTTCAGCTCCCGTAGTTCGAGCGTGACGCCCTCGTCGCCGCGCTCTAGCACAATCATCGAGTACTCCGGCACTTCCATCCAGTTCAGCGGCTCACCCCCGATCGGCTCAGAGGCCACGATCGCCGCGCCGAAACGCAGCTCGTCGTTGTACTGCATCGCCCATTCACCGGAAGAATTGTCGAAGCTGCGCCCGAGCGCGCACCACAGCGTCGTGTAGTCGAACTGGCGCTCGCCGGCGAAGAACGACTCGTCGTCCGGATACCAGCCGTAGTCAAAACAGAAGCGTGTCGCGACCAGCGAGTCGCCGTCGCTGGCGACGATGTTGACCGGCGACTGGGTGCGCAGGTCGAGCTCATCGCGGACCTCGCGGATCGTGCGGATCGCGCCGGCGACGGCGTCGGCCAGTTGCGCAGCGGACGCCTTGCCCCACGGGTTCTCGAGTTGGCTGAGCACCGTCGCATAGACCCACTCGGTGTCCGTCGAGCCCTCGACGTGACGGATGATCTCGGCGGGAAGCCGGTCGGCCAGCGCATGCTTCATCTTCCCGAAGTCGTAGAGGTCGCCGTTCTGCGCGAGGATCACCTGCGCGCCGGGGAAGCGGAACGGGTGGAGGTTCTGCGGGCCGACGACCTCGGACGGGTCGTAGACCACGCCGCGCACGTGGCTGAGCGCGGCCGTGGCCTGGACCTTCTCCGTCAGCGACTTGAGGTTGCGATCAAAGACCGGGACGTTCGGCGTCTTGTAGTAGTACGGCCGCGACGGGTCGGGGGAGGAATCGTTCCAGGCGGCCAGGCCGAAGCCGCCGATGTTCAGCAGCGACATCAGCCGCGCACTGACCGACTGGTTGACGAGTGAGTTGTCGGCCTCAAACAGCGGGCCGTCGAGCAGGACGGGCTCGCCGAGGTATCCGAAGACGCGGCACACGGGGTCAGACTATGCGTTGACGGTGATGCTGAAGCTGGCCGTGAACGGTTCTCCCGGCTTCGCGGTATGCGTGTAGGTGCCGGCGACGAGCGCGTTGGTCTCGGCGGTCATCGGCTCGACGCAGATGAAGTGCTCCCCCTCTGGGCGCCAGATGATCACGACGGGATAGCCACGCTCGAACTCGATCTGCGTGCCGCCGACCTTGAACGTGGTCGGGCCGTCGAGGCGGAAGCCGTCGTCCCAGGTGCGCTCGCCGAGCGGCCCGGGCTCGATCGGCTGGTCGTCGGTGTCGCCGGTCGGGATCGATCGACTGTCGGTGACGATGTGCCGGCCAACCGGGAAGTCGATCTCCGGATTGTCGGTGAACTTGAAGTACGGGTGGAAGCCGAAGGCGATCGGGGTCGGTTGGTCGGCTTCGATGGTTGTCGCGATCGTGAGCTTGTTGGTTTCGAGCGTGACCGCTTGGGTGACCGTGTGGGGGTAGGGGAAGACTTCGAGGAGGTCTTCCGTGTCGTAGTGGAATGTGGCGACGAGGGTGGCGTGGTCGGCTTCGACTTCCGTCGTCGTGACCTGCCATCTGTCGTCGGCTGCGAGGGCCCCGTGGATTGGGAGGCCGTTGGGGTCGGCTCTCAGCGGCGGGACCTGGGTGGTCATGTCGATCTCGGCGCGCTTGCCCTCTGCCTCGTAGCTGCCGGCGATGCGGTTGCCCCAGGGGTGGAGGAAGGGGATGCCCATCGTGGATCGGCGCTCGATGTAGTCCTCGAGGCCGCCGCGTGTTTCGAGGAGGTTCTCGCCTTTGCTCATGAGCGCGGTCGCGACCATCCCGGCGCTCGGGACGAAAGTGGCGCTCAAGGATGGCGACGAAAGAGTGATGGTCTCCAGCCCAACTTCCTCGCCAATGGTGATCTCGTGCATGCCCTGATTCAAGCGGGTTCCGTTGCTTAACCCCGTCTTCGAGACGGGGTTAAGCAGGATTTCTGGCTTGGACTGGGGCCCGCCGCCGAGGCCCGGGTGATGGCATAGGCTGATCGCATGGCACCCGGGGGCTACTTCATCTCGTTTGAGGGGATCGATCGGAGCGGGAAATCGACCCAGGCCGGCGTGCTCGCCGAGACGCTCGGTAGCGACAACGTCCTCTTCGTCCGTGAGCCAGGTGGCACGCATTTCAGCGAGCGGGTGCGGGGGATCCTGAAGGACCCGGAGATCCCGCTCACCCCGCGCGCCGAGGCCCTGCTCTTCGCCGCCGCCCGAGCCGACCTCGTCGACGAGGTGATCAAGCCTGCGCTGGCGGAAGGGATGACCGTGATCGCCGACCGCTACATCGACAGCTCGCTCGCCTACCAAGGTGTGGCGCGCGGCCTGGGCATCGACGACATCGCGCGGCTCAACCGCTGGGCGGCCGACGAGACGATGCCGAACCTGACGATCCTGATCGAGGTCGACGCGGCCACCGCGCGTGAGCGCGGCGCGGAGGAGCACGACCGTTTCGAGAACGAGGGCGAGTCCTTCCAGCAGCAGGTCGCAGACGCGTATGACCAGATCGCGCGGCTCAACCCCGACCGCATCGTCCGCATCGATGGCGCGCGCTTCCCCGACGAGGTCGCGCGCGACGTTCAGCAGCTCGTCTTCGACCGGCTCGGGATCACGCTCGCGTGAATCTGATCGAGGCGACCGAGCAGCACCCGCACGCGCGGGTGATCCTGACGGCGGCCGCCCAGGGCGAGTCGAACCACGCCTACCTCTTCCACGGACCCCGGGGCGTCGGCAAGTCTGAGGCGGCCCGCGCGTTCGCGGCGGAGCTGCTTGCCGACGGCGCGCCCGACCCCGACTCCGCGCGCCTGCGCGCGATGCATGGCTCGCACCCTGATCTCACCTGGGTGACGCCGAGCGGCGCGCACGAGATGCTCAAGGAGGACATCATCCCCGTCGTCCGCGCGGCGGCGATGACGCCGATCGAGGGCACGCGCCGCGTGTTCGTGATCGAGGGCGCCGAGCTGCTGCACGAGGGCTCGGCCAACCGCATGCTGAAGACACTTGAGGAGCCGGCTCCGGGTACGCACTTCATCCTTCTCTCCGCCTTCCCGGACCAGGTGCTGCCGACGATCATGTCGCGCTGCCAGCGGGTGCGCTTCGACGCGATCCCGGCCACGGCGATCGCAAAAGCCCTCGAGGCTGAAGGAGTGGCGGCCGACCGCGCGATCAGCTGCGCCGCGCTGTCGGGCGGAGACGTCGCGCTCGCTCGCGAGCTGGCCAGCGACGAGGGCGACCAACTGCGCAACGAGGCAAATCGCATCGTCGGCTGCGCGCTCGTGGGAGCGAGTGGCCGTGAGCGGCCGTGGGAGCCCGTGCTCCAGCGCGCCGTTCAGGCCGGTGAACTGGCAGAGCAGCAGCGCCTCGCCAAACTCGAAGCCGATCTCGAGGCCTTCCCGAAGGGCCGCGAGAAGACCGCCGCCCAGAAGGAGGGTGAGCAGTCGGCCCACCGCATCGCTCGACGCGTGCGGGCCGGATCGATCGACAAGTCGCTGCGGATCAGCGCGCTGCTGCTGCGCGACCTGGCGGTGAGCGCCGCCGGCGCCGACGATCTGGTCTTCGCTCAGGACCGCGCGCCGACGATCGCCAAGACGGCGAGTGGCCGGCGCATCGGCCCGCTGCTCGCGGCGGCCGAGCAGGTCGAGGACACACGTGACCAGCTCACCCGCAACGTCGCCGAAGAGCTGACCCTGCAGGCGCTCTCCTTCCGGCTTGACCGGCTGCTCGCCGGGGTCTGACGGTGGCGCAGTTCGCAGCGCTGCTCCGCGGCGTCAACGTCGGCCCGACGACGAAGGTGCCGATGGCCGAGCTACGGGCAGTGCTCGAGGAAGAGCTCGGCGCGACGGATGTGAAGACCCTCCTCAACAGCGGCAACGTCGTCTTCCACCTCCACGCATCACCGAAGTCGGTCGCCGACGACGTCAGCAAGGTCATCAGCAAGAAGTTCGGCTTTGAGATCGACGTCGTCTGCCGCACGAAGAAGCAACTCGAGAGCGTGCTCGCGCACGACCCGATCAAGGCGGCCGACGATGATTCGAAGTACCTCGTGCTGTTCATGCCGGAGCCGCCGAACAAGTCGAAGGTGAAGCAGGTGGTCGAGGCCGAATATCCGGCCGGCGAGCAGTGCGCGTTGAGGGGCCGCGAGTTCTGGATCTGGTCTCCGAACGGGATCAGCAAGAGCAAGTCGGCCGAAGCGCTCGCGAGGTCAAAGGCCGCGCCGTTCACGACCGGCCGCAACGTGCGGACGATCAGGAAGCTGATCGACCTCTTCTAGGGAAGCGTGACCGTCGCGGCGATCGCGTTGTGGTCGCTGGGGGTGAGATCGAACACGCGGTAGTCCGACACCGCCGCGCGCTCGTCGAAGATCACGTGGTCGATCGTCAACTTGAACGGGCGCGGACCAGGTGCCCAGGTCCACTCGAAACCCTTGCCGGTCTCGCGGCCGGCGTCGTGGTAGCCGCGGCCAAGCACGGTACGGAAGGAGCGGTGATCGAGCGTGGCATTGAAGTCGCCGACGACGATTCGCGGGGCGCGCAGCCCGGTCGGCGCGATGCCCGATAGCGCCTTGTGCCAACTCGAAGTTGGACCGCCGGGTTTGACCGGCGGCGCGGGATGGATGTTGCGGAAGAGGAAGCCCTTGCCGAGCACCCGGTAGGTCGGCCACGGCGGATAGGTGACGCGCTTGAGCGGCCAGCGCGAGAAGGTCACGTAGCCGAGCGTTCCGAACTCGGGATCGCCCTCGACGTAGCGCAGCTCGCCGAGAATGCCGGCGTCCCGAAGTTGCTGGACATTCTCCGGAGTGGCCTCCTGCAGGGCGACGATGTCGGGGTCGTACTGCTTGATCGCTCCGGTCAACAGTTCGGGGTTTGCCGAACCGTGCAGCAGGTTGGCGCTGAAGATCCGCACCTTTTGCCCATGCACATCCGGCTGGTCATGCTTGATCGCACGCGGCGCCATCAGTCCGACAAGTACCGCGGTCAGCCCGACGAGAACGAGCAGCATCCACTTCGCCCGGAAGAGCAGCGCGATGATCAAGGGGATCACCACGCCGGCCGTCACCCAGGGCGTGAACGCAACAGCAGGTATCAGCGGCCAGACCACGTCGAGGCTGAGGATCCGCATCAGTGCGAACAACCACCAGGGTGAAGTGACGACCAGAACGATCAAGTTCCGGCGCAAAGAGTTGGAGTCACCAAGCAAGGTCATCTCACCTTAGGCGCGCCACGGACGACAAACGCAAGCCTCAAACGCCGCTTAACCCCGTCGCCGGGACGGGGTTAAGCAAGATTTGCGCCTTAGGCGAGGAGGCCGCGGGCGACGGATTTGTCGGCCATGCGGCGTACGCCGACATCTACGCCTATCGCGGCGATCTCATCGCGAGTGAGCCAGCGGGCTTCGGCGGCGTCGGTGGCCGGCTTGAGCTCGACCGGCTCGATCACCGCGAGCGAGCGGAAGTCGAAGTGCAGGTGGGATGGCAGTCCGCCACGGGGCGCGATCCGGTGCACGTCGAGATCGAAGATCTCCGGAACGACGTTCATCTCGACGCCCAACTCCTCCGACGCCTCGCGGGCAGACACGAGCGACGGATCTGTCTCGCCCGCTTCGGCGTGCCCGCCCGGCTGCACCCACAGCTTGAGGTTGCGATGGAAGATCAGGGCCGCCCGGCCCTCGGTCGAGACCACGAAGCACGAGCCCGTCGCGTGCCCGGGCTCAAACACGCCGCGATCGAACGGGTCGTCGTCCGAACGCACCGAGAGCCAGTCGATCATCGCCAGCTGGTGTCGCCGCTCGGCCTCGTCGGCAGGGGCGTGCCGCCGGGCGATGGCGAGCAGCTGATCCCGGGTAGATTGCGCGGGTGAATCCAAGGGGGGAGAGACTATGAGCGAGACTTACAAAGTTGCGGCGATCGACGACATGGAGTCGATCTGGAAGGGCAGCTACAAGAAGGCGCGCGCGGCGCTCGAGCTGGACGCTTTCGGGCTCGGCGTGCAGTACATCCCGCCCGACTTCGACCGGATGCCTCCCCACGTTCATTTGCACGACGGACAGGAAGAGGTGTACGTCGCGATCGATGGCAGTGGCTGGATCGAGCTGGGCGCGGGCGATGAGGCGCATCGCGCCGAGATCGACACCGGCCTCGCGCTTCGAGTCGGACCGGCGGTCACCCGGCGGCCGATCGGCGGATCCGACGGACTCACGGTCGTGATCGTCGGCGGCACTCCCGGGCGGGCCTACGAGTCGTTCGCCCCGATGGAAGGCGGCGCGCCTGAGCCGAACCCGAAGGAGCTTCCCGGCGTCGTCGGTGCCGTCGGTCACGAGTCAGGCGACGACAGCTCTTCGGTCGCAATGGACCAGGTGGCGATCACCGGAGTGGTCCCGGGCGTCGCTTTCTCACCGGTCGGCAAGGCCCTCGGCACCGAGGCGTTCGGAATGGCGCTGATCGAGATCGAGCCCGGCGACGACAGCAACTACCCGATCCACAGCCATGAAGCGGACGGCCAGACCGAGGTGTACGTCGTGACCGAAGGCGAGGGCCGAGTCGTGATCGACGGCGAGGCCGTGACCGTGAAGGCCGGCGAGATGATCAGCATCGCGCCCAAGGCCGTGCGCCAGTGGTTTGCAGAGGGCGACGAAACGTTGCGGCTGCTCGTCTTCGGCGCGCCGAGCGGGAAGCCTTACGAGGGGAACAGCCCGACTCAGCTCTAAGCCGGTGCCCCGCCGCGCCCGGCACCGTCTGCAAATCGCTGGGCGCCCTTCAAAGCAACCTCGAGCGTCTCGATCCCGGCGGCCTTCTCGATCGCGATTCCCTCGTCGAGCGTCCGGCCGCGCCCGGCGAGCATCGAGGCGCGGTCAGCCAGCATCGTTTCGCGCGGGAAGCTCGCGAGCATCTCGGCATACTCAAGCGCGGCTTCGAGGTGGCCGCCCGCCGGGGCGCGCCGCGTGACAAGGCCGATCTGCTCGGCCTCGTCGAGCTCGACCATCCGCCCCGAGAGAACCAGGTCCATCGCGCGCCCGAGTCCGACGATCGGCGCGATGCGCTGGGTTCCGCCGTCGATCAGCGGCACGCCCCAGCGGCGCTCCGGGAAGCCGAACACAGCGCTCTCCGCGCAGATTCGTAGGTCGCACCACAGCGCAAGCTCGAATCCGCCGGCGACCGCATAGCCGGAGATGGCGGCGATCGTCGGCTTCGGCGAAGTCTGGTGCGTGAAGCCCATCGGGTCCTTGCCGGCGCGCAGGCGCGGCTCGTAGGAGGCGAGACCCTTGAGGTCCGCGCCGGCGCAGAAGGCTTCGGTGCCGGCCCCGGTGAGGATCATCGTCAGGGCGTCATCGTCGGCGAGGAACTCCGCGTAGGCCGCCTCGAGCTGGTCGGCCGTCGGGCCATTGACCGCGTTGCGCCGTTCGGGCCGGTTGATCGTGACGATCGCGGCCGAGCCGGTGCGCTCGTAAAGCACTTCGGGCATGGAGTCAGGCTAACGGCGCCCGGCCCCGGGATAGATTCGCGTCGTGAAATTCCTCGGGCGATCGGTTGGGATGTTGCTGGTTGCGGTGCTGGCAGCGCTCGCGCTCGCGGGCTGCGAGAACGGCGACATCAAGCCCGCGACAGGACCGGTCACGCCGATCAGGCGCAACCCCGCCAACGCCGACGTGAACCTGACGATCGGCGGCAAGAACTTCACCGAGCAGGAGATCCTCGCGCAGATCTACTCGCAGGGCCTACGCGCTGCTGGCTACAACGTGACGATCGACACCGGCTTCGAGGACGAGAACGCGGCCCTCAGCGCGCTGAAGGACGGAAAGATCAGCGGCTACGGCGAGTACGTCGGGACCGCCCTGTTGAGCTTCTTCGACACTCAGGCAACGGACATGCCGCATACACAGGACAAGGCGTACAAGCTCGCGGTCACGGACTTCGGCGAGATTGGGATTGACGCCTTCGCGCCGACGCCGTTCTCCAACTCGAACGCGCTGGCGATGACGAAGGCGCGCGCGAAAGAACTGCACGTCTCGAGGATCGACCAGTTGACGGGCAAGCAGGGGCAGCTGACGATGGCGGGAGCCCCCGAGTGCAAGTTCCGCGCGGACTGCCTGAAGGGGCTGTCGGACGAGTACGCACTTGATTTCAACAAGTTCCTGCCGACCCCGCCGGTCGACCGCCACGAAGTGCTGCTCGACGGGAGCGCTGACGTATCGGTCGTTTATGAGACGGACCCGCAGATCATCCGTGACCGCCTGAAGGTGCTCGACGACTCGGCCGGGATCTTCCCGCCCGACAACGTCACGTTCATCACGCTCGACGAGACGAACGAGAAAGCCGGCCCGGATTATCGGAAGACGATCGAGGCGGTGGGTTCCAGACTGACGACTCCGAAGATGCGCGCGCTGAACGCGCAAGTCGACTTCGACAAGAAGTCGCCGGCCGTGGTCGCGGCGGGGTATCTGCGCTCGGAGGGGTTCGTTCAGTAGCGGCCGCGGGCATTCAGGATGCCCTCGAGATGCCGATACGATTCCTCGTGCTGCTTGGGGAAGCGGTTCCCAACCCACCGCCACCTCAAGTTCGCGCCGACGTAGCTCAGTTGGTAGAGCACTTCACTCGTAATGAAGGGGTCCCCGGTTCGAATCCGGGCGTCGGCTTCAAGCTAGTTCCCGGCCTCCCGCTCGAATGCGACCAACCGAACTCGCAAGTCAGCTTGGAATCTCACCAAAGTCGTTGCGTGCGTGGTTGCGCGCGACGTTCCCGCGGACATCCGATGAACATGGGTCTGAATGGGTTCTGACGCAGGAACAGGTGGAGGCTGCCACCGACTACTGGCGACCGCGGGATAGTTCGAAGAGCGCAGCGCTTCGTTCACGGCGACACGGCTGGGTAGAAGATGAGGTCATATTGGCTCTCGAGCTGTATGTCCGCGAAGGCGTTGGAGCGTCTCCCGATTCGGTGAACAGACTCAGCTCGATTCTTCGGGGGCTGCCGATCGAAAAAGAGCTAGCGAAGGACGAGGCGTTTCGCAGTCCATCGAGCGTGAAGTTCAAGTTGGGAAACCTTGACTCAATCGCCTCAGGCGGCGCCTCAGGGTTTGCAAACGCAAGCATGCTTGATCGAGAGATTTGGTTTGCCTACGCGGACGAGCGCGAGCAGCTCGAGATAGATGCCATTTCGATTCTCGAGAACATTGAGGAGGCTGGTGAGGTCGGCCAGTTGGAGCTCGAAGAAGAGCCGCCAATAGAGGGCCGCATCGTCGCCGCCGTGCACAAGAGGAGAGAAAGAGACTCCCGCCTGCGAAGGCGGAAGATCCAGGCCGCCGAAACACTCGCCTGCGAAGCCTGCGGCTTTGATTTTGAGGACTCTTACGGTGAAAGGGGCGCCGGCTTCGTTGAATGTCACCACCTGGTTCCACTCGCGGAACTCGGAGCGAGCGGTCGTCGTACTTCGTTGGACGACCTTGCGTTGCTTTGTGCCAATTGCCATCGAATGATTCATCGAGAGCGCCCCTGGCTAACCCTGCCTGAGCTCAGGGCGTCGATAAATCGGCGCATCTAGTAGCCGCGACCCGGGACTGCCTAGGTCTCGAGGCAGGTTCGCATTCAGATAGCTGGAACCAGAACACGTGAACGAGGAACAGTTGGATCCCGCCGACTTTGCCGTTCGGCCGCAGCAAGCGCTCGATGGCGAAATCACGCGCGTAGTAGAGGCGATCAAGAGTGCGGATCCGGACGGCTCGCGCTTTGCCGAGACGATCCGAGCTACCTACGACCAGATTTACGACGGCCAGCACACCGGTCGCTACTCCGTTGAGGAGTTGATGAAGACCGAGAAGACTCACATCGGAACGATTGTCGAGATCAATCTCCAACGTGAATTTGAGTGGGATGACGGAACGCTGTTCGATTACACCATCGCCGACGCCGACATCGACTGCAAATTCGCACAGAAGTTTGGCTCATGGATGATCCCGCCTGAGCTCTATGACAACAATGGACTAGCGCTCGTGGTTTGGGCCGACGATGCTGTAGGCAGATGGTCCGTTGGAGTCGTGCGGACTACCGACGACGTGCTCCGGGAAGGCAAGAACCGAGACGGCAAGAAGTCGCTTCGCGCGGGGTCGCTTGAGACCGTGACCTGGATTTGGCGAGACGCACATCTTCCTGAAAACACGCTCCTTCACCTCGATCCTTTCATTCGAGATCGTGTTCTCGCCGCTGAGGGCTCGAAGCAAAACAGCGGTGCGGGCCGTGTTCGCGCGCTATTTCGCCTCGTCCAAGCACGAGTGATAAACCGTGCGACTGTTGTGACTGTTGCGCGCCAAGATGACCCCATGAAGCGCGCTCGAGAGGTTCGCGAAAAGAAGTGGCTCGGGAGGGAAGGAATCGTTGTTCTGGGTCACTGGAATGAGCACGCGGACATTGCAAGAGCTCTCGGACTCCCGGTTCCTTCGCGTGGCAGTTTTGTGAGCTCACGTGTGGTCGTCGCCGCACCTGACTGGAGCGGTCCTTCCGCCCAGATCGGTCAGGATCGATTTCGAGTCGCGACGGAGTCAGATCCTGTGACTCCCGCCCCCAGCGTCCGTTGGCGGCCACCCAGAAACGACGACGAGTCCGCTGCTTAGTGGCGGGCAACAGACGGGTCTGCGAGCGACCTCTGCGCCTTAGCGGCAGATGACGCCCTCACGCCGCGAGGGCTGGCACGCGGGTGTGCCCTGCTTCGAGATGCGACGCGCGCAGTGCCTGGGAGATGGCGACACCGACCGCGTTCGCCACGGGGGGTGGGAATGCATTCCCGACCTGTCGATAGCTCGCGGTTTTCTTGCCCGCGAAGTTCCAGGAATCCGGGAACCCCTGAAGCCGGGCAGTCATGCGAACTGTGAGCCGAGGCATCCCTTGAAACTGCACCGTGGGCGGGAAGTCGGCGAGCCCTCTCCCGTCGACTCCAAGTGATTCCCACTCCGCCCGCGCACGAGTTGGTCCTAGGTCCGGGCCACCGTGCTTCTTTGATCCTCCAACGAGAGTGGGACCAATCTTGTCGGCTTTCGATTTCCATTCTTCAGCACCGATCCACCCGTCTTCAGCGAGCAGGTCAAACAGGAACTCGCCCACCGTTGGGGTGGACTCGGGATTTCCTTCCGGCCACATGAAGTGTTCCCATGCATCGGGGCGAAGCGCGACGAGTATCGCTCGCGGCCGAAGCTGCGGAACTCCGAAGTCCGCCGCGTGAAGCAATTTCCATTCGGAGACGTAGCCAAGCTCCTCGAGTTCCTCTTGGAGATCGTTGCGGTAGTCGTCGAACTTGGGCGAGAGCAGGCCTCTAACGTTTTCTAGAAGGACTGCTTCGGGCCGACATTCTCTCGCAAGCCGCAGCGCCTGTGGAAAGAGATCGCGTTCGTCGGCTCCGCCGAGCTGTTTTCCTGCAAGCGAAAACGGAGGACAAGGAACGCCTCCTGCGAGAAGGTGAATTTTTCCTCGCCACGGAGCCGCGGAAAATGCTCGAACGTCGCCGGGTCCGCCACTCGCGTCAGTTACGCCGGGCGCAGGGCCAATCACGTTCCAGTTTGGTCGGTTCAGACGGAGGGTTGCTGCTGCCCAGTGGTCTATTTCGACTACTGCCTCGTGAGAGAACCCAGCTTCCTCTAGGCCTAGTGCCTGGCCGCCTGCACCGGCACAGATCTCGATCGAAGTCAGCTCTCCAACAAACGTTTCGGCGTTCGGCAAGCTCTGGGGATCGCGTGTCCACGGGGGATTGTCTGAAATCAAACTCATTTGCTCCAATGGGTTCGTGCCTTTCGGATCGACGACTCGCGCCAGCAGGTCTGACGCTGGATCGTTCGCGTCGCCGGTTCATGCACGAACGGATGTTCGATCATGTACCACTCATCGGACAGAATGATGAGGGGATCCTAGGCAGGAGAATTGACGCCTGAATTGGCGTTTGCCGCTCACACGCGTCCGACGCGCGGCCTGCCCGTCGTGAATGATCACGGCGCCAACTACATGCCGCTCTCGCCCCATCGACCCTTCCGTTTGAGTCTGGGAGTTACTGGTTTGTGCCGAGGTAGTGGCGGAGGGCTGGTCTTGGCGGCTCAGCCGTACGCCCCAAGCTCGACCCCATCGGGCATCCGCTCGATTGCACCCGCGATCTCCTCGATCTCTTGGCGACTCAGTTTGGTCTCGAGCGAATAGAGCCAAGCGGAGAGCGTGTCGCCGGCGACATACGTGACGTTGTCAATGCTCAAGTGGTTTTGAGGGAAATCGGCCCAAAGCACTATCACAGCCTGCACCCATGGATTCGTAGAAGTCGAGCTCTTCAGCTCGCGATTGATTTGTGCCGCGGTTCGTCGGGCGGCATCGGGTAGGCGCGGTTGCGCGAAGCCGTCCCTCCGGACCACCCCGTCGACGATCTCGACCATGCCACTCCAGTTCTTGGAGTCGATGGCAAGGACGCCACCCGGACCAACCAAAACATGGTCGACGTTCTTTCGGCCAAGCGCGCGGTCGTGGACGGTCTTCCATCCTAAGTCGTTGAGTTTCTCGAGCTCAATCGCAGTCGACGCCTCGCCTTCCGCTCCCCGGCGCCAGTTTCCGACTCGCAGCGGAGGAATGGTGAACGCCACTAACGAGGCAAGGAGTCCTACTCCGGACATGAGTCCGAGCAGGAAGCTCAAGAACGGATTCACGTCAAAGAAGATCATCGCTCCAACGGCGACGACTGGTAGGAGGAGCAGATAAATGAGGGAGTACCGATTCTCCCACCACCACTCATTCATCTGGCGCCGATACTCCTGCTCACTTGAAGCGCCTGCCGCCTTCTTATCGAGCTTGCTTGTCCACATGGCTCCACTATCGGCAACTGATGGACTCGTCAGAAAACCACTTCGCCGAACGGCCACCCCTGGCAATCGCTCATCCAAACCAGGAGACCAGTATGCGAAAGGCCCTACTCGCAGCATTCGCGCTGCTCATGCTCTTCGGCCTCACAGCAGAAAGCTGCGAGACCACCACCAACTCCACGCCCGACGCCTCGAGCTCAAGTGACTCGAAGAGTGAGGCAAAGACCGCCGCGAAGGTCGGCGACACGCTGACCCTCCACGACTCGAACGACAACGAGTACAAGGTCACCCTCACAAAGTTCCTCCGCAACGCCGAAGGCGGCGAGTTCGATGAGCCGGATGCCGGCAACAGGTTCGTCGGCGTCAAGCTCACGATCAAGAACGTCAGCGAGGCGACGTACTCCGACTCGCCGTCGAACGGATCTGTCCTGATCGACACACGCGACGACCAGTACGACGCGGCGCTCTTGACTGACGGGAACTGCGAACTCCCTGCCTCGGTGAAGATCGCTCCAGGCGATCAGCGCCGCGTCTGTATTCCGTTCGAAATGCCGAAGAAGCGCATGGCCGCGAAGTTCCAGTTCGCGCTCGACTCCGGGTTCTCCGACGAGAACGGCGAGTGGTCGCTGCGATGAGCTCGCGGCAGATCGAGACCTTGAAGAAGCAAGTCGGCCTGGCGCTCGTGCGCCAAGGCCGGCTGCTTCTCGACATCGACCAGGCGCTTGCCGAACAGCGTCCGACCGGACCGTCAAGCGAAGACACGCGCCCGGCGATGACCACCGAACTCACGGTCATCCTGTCCCACCACGCGATCGACCGTTACGGCGAGCGCACCGGCCGTGAGCTGGGCCGCACTCTCCAGGTGGAGGAGATCCGTCACGTCTGGCCGCACGCCGAAATCACGTCGGTACCTCCGGACTGGCACAAGCCGACGCGCGAGCACCCGGCCGGCACGCTCTACGCCGAGATCGCCGATCTGCTCATCCCGCTCGTTCCGTACGAGCGCTCATCAAACACCTATGTCGCCACGACGGTCCTGTCGAAGCTCGGCGACCGCGGCGCGAAACGCGCAGGCTCGAAACTGCCGCGTCGTGTCCGATCGGGCGCGAAGTTCAAGCGGCGCAAGTGGTCGGACGGCCCCCGGCGCCGGCCGGAAGACTTCGGGTTCGACGCCTGAGCGTCAGTCCCAGATCAACGGATCGCCGTCGGGGTCTTGGGTGCGCGTCCCGCCGCAGCGCGGGCAAGGCGCAGACCCATCCTCGAGCAATTCGATCATCCTCGCCCCTGGATGCTCTGGGCATCGCGGCAAGTTCCGCAGCTTGAACTCGTTGTCAACCTCACGGTCGAAGCCAATGAACTCGTAGTCGATCTTCCCGCACACGTCGCAGTAGTGCGGCGTCTGACAGCCGCGAAATCCGCATCCGAACGAAACCATCTCCCGAACCCCGCACGAGCCGCAAACAAACTCGAAACCGTCACCCATTCAGCGCACCCGCCCCTGGTAGTCCTGACCCTCATCGTCGTCATAGCCTGCGCTCTCCCGCTCGGAGTAGCTCGAGACAACCGCGTCATACGTCGCCTCGTCCACGCAACCGATCGTCGGACTCGTGACGACGCAGGACGGGTCGTACGGCTCAGCTGCAGGTTCGGCCGGACCGGGATCGCTGGTCGCTGCCAGGTAGATGAGGACGCCGGGAAATCCGAGCATGAGGACGATGACCGTCACGGTTGCAGCGACATCTGCTTTGTCCGGAAGTTGAAGTTTCACTTCAACTGGGCCGGTCGGCGTCAGACTGGTCTGACATGAACCAGCGCGAAGAACTCGACGCCTCCACTCTCGATCGAAAAGTCTGGGACCTGTGCGACGGGTACCTCGCACTCGATTCCGCGTTTCGCGCGCTCGATGAGTCGCCCGAAGGTGACTGGCAGCTGTCCGATGAATGGATCACGTTGCCCGGCAAGATCGAGTACCGCCGCTCGTACTTCCAAGCGCGCGCCAAAGACCCCGACGTCGTTCGCGAGATCCGCCGCGCCTACCTGAGCGGCGCGATCCTCACGGTGGGGGAGTTGCTCGCCGGCGCCGGCTACCTGGATCGATCGCCGGAGTTCGAGTTCGTCCGTCACGTCCGAAACGCAGTGGCGCACGGCAACGTCTTCAAGCTTGAGCCTCGGGCGGTCAACGAACTTGCCAAGCACCCCGCCTGCTTGGTCGGTCGCGACGGCACCCGGACCCACAGGGTCAAGGCCGAACTCAACGGGCGCGAATGCCTCTTCTCGTTCCTCGGTCCGAACCACGCGCTCGAGGCGATTCAGGCTGCGGCCGCGCGTCTGGAATCGATCGAGCTCGATCACCTGACGCGCTGACGCGCCGCAGCCTGCGTCAGATGTGATCCTGCCGAGACGGCCTTCGAATCGGCCTCTCTGCCCACGGCCACCTCGCTCTCAACCGGGCAGATCTCGGAAAAGAAAATGTTCAAGAAATCATTGTTTGCCGTCGCGGTCGCAGTGAGCGCGATCGCGGCGGTTCCCGTCGGCGCCAACGCCGCACCTTGCTATTCATCGACGCCGACCGGCAACGTCGTCTACGACGCGACATCCGACTCGGACTACGGCCTCGCACCCGAGCTCGCCGCGATGCGCGTGGGGATCGACTCTGCATGCAACGCGACGTTCTCGTACGACGTGCTCGGCCAGTCGGCTCCGATCCCCGGCGACTTCTACTCGTGGTGGATCGACAGCGACAACAACGACTACACCGGGGCGCCGACCGGATTCCCGGGCGCCGACTACGCAGTCAGCCTGCTCTCGACCGGCAGTGCCGCGATCTCTCAGTGGAACGGTTCGAGCATGGTCTCGAGCGGTGCGATCACGCGCGCCGGCACTTTCGCCGTGGCGACGTCACTGTCGAGCATCAATGCCACGCCGGGAGTGCCGATCTGGGTCGCCGGAGGATCCTCCTGGAAGGGGAGCTCGGGCACGACCTACTTCGATTTCCTCCCGGATCTCGGATATTCCTGGCTCGGCCTTACTCCGACTTTCTCGACGACCCCACCGGCCGGCAGCGGCGGAGGCGGGAACAGCAGCGCCCAGTGTGTCGTGCCGCAGGTGCGCGGCTACACGCTTCGCCACGCCAAGTCGCGAATCCGCGCCGCCGGCTGCAAGGTCGGTGCGGTCAAGAAGCGCGTCGCCGGCCGTTCGCGGATCGGGCTTGCGATCGGCAGCAGCCCCTCGAAGGGCTCTCACCTGAGCGCCGGTGCCAAAGTCACCATCTACGTCGGGAAGCGCGCACCGCGTCGCCAACGGAAGTCGCTCAGCGCGAGCGGCTCACCCGATCTGATCGCCGCCCACCTGAACCAGCAGCTCGCCGCGGCGAGGAAGTAGGCGCTGACATCCGGGCGCAGACCGAGGATTGTTGCCCATGACCGACCTGACCGACCCCCACATCCGCGACGCCACCGCAGCAGCTCGCGCGCTGCGCGAGCGACTCGGCGTTCCGATGGTCGGTCCGATCCCGAGAGACATCCTTGCCCTGGTTGAGGATGACCTCGGGATCCCGGTCTGCGTTCTGGAGATGCCTGACGGGTTGGCGGGCGCCTATCTGAAGGTGCGCGGCCAAGACCTCATCTTTCTTCAGGCGACCGACTTCCCGACGCGTCAGCGGTTCACGCTCGCGCACGAGGTCGGCCACCACGTCCTCAATCACAAGGGCCGGGTCGACGCGAGCAAGGACGTCGGCGGCAGCCCGGTCGATCCGAACGAACAGCAGGCGAACTACTTCGCGAGTGAGTTCCTCGTGCCGGTCGAGGCGATGCGGGACTGGCTCGCGCGAAACAGCGACGGCCAGCTCGACCTGCGTTCGCTCGTGATCGCCGCCGACCATTTCCAGGTCAGCCCGCCGGCGATGCTCTACCGATTGAGCAAGGGCGAATTCGGCTTCTCCGAGGACGAGATCCAGGCTCTGTGGACCGAGGTCAAGGCGAGACGGCACCTGCCCGTGGTCGAGGAGCTCGGGATCGGAGCTGGCGACGACCAACTGGCAGTGATTGAGGCGAGCAGGAGCTGGCCGAGGGTGCCCGCGGCGATCGACGCCGCCAAGGCCGCCGAGGTCGCGGCCTTCATCAACTCTCAGCGATTGAAATGACTTCCGCCGCGACAGCGATCCGCGCGTCTGGCAGAATGGCCGTCATCGAAATTGAGGATGCGACAGGCGTGCAGATCGAGTCCGTGGGCGGCGGTGAGCCGGCCGCGGATCTCGGCATGCTGCTCCGTCGCGCCAACCGGTTCCGCAGCCATCGCGGTCCGGAAGCCGCCCGCAGGTTGACCGAGACTTGGCAGGAGATCTGGGCGCTCGAGGCCTACGCGATCCGCCAGCAGGTGATCAGCAAGGGCTACTCGGTGACCGGCAACGCATGGGTGAACGAGAGCGACGTCGACGACGTGCTCGCCGACCTCATGCTCGACGCCACCAAGATGTTCATTGCCTTCCGAGGAATCGAGGTCGGGCAGTTCCGCGCAGCGATGAACAAGCGGATCCACTGGACCGTCATCAACTACATCCGCAAGGACCAGTCCAACAAGGCCAAGCCGGTCGACCCTGCGGCGTTCGACCCGAACGGATTCGACGAGACAGACTCCCGTCACGCCGAGATCGCCGGGCTGGCGGCCAAGGGCGGCGCCGAGGACCGCGCGGATTTCAAGGAGACGCTCTCGGGCATCACTGAGCTCGAGCCGCGGGCGGCCGATGTGGTGACACTCCGACTGTCGGGGATGTCCGCGAAAGAGGTCGCCGAAAAACTCGATCTCTCTCCCGCCAATGTCGACCAGATCTTCTCGCGCAGCGTCAGGACCATGCGAAAGTTGTTGACCGATGACTGATGTGGCAACACTGCTCGGCGAGTTCGTCGACGATTTGAACGCCGGTCGTGGACCCGAGGCGGCGGCGTTCATCGAGAAGGCCGAGAGCGAAGCCGACCGCAAAGAGCTCGCTCAGGGAATCGAAGCGGTGCTCGCGTTCGCCCCTGACGGTGCCCGCCAAGCGGCCGCTGCGACCAGCCCGATCGACGCGTCGCAACTCGCAGCGGCGATCGAGAATGCGCTCGAGTCGACCAGCGAGCTCGCCGAGGCAGTGCCTGGCTGGCGCGAAACCTTCGGCGCATCGGTGGCGGATTTCGCCCGTCGCGTGCTCACGGCCGGCGGATTGAGCACGACCGACGAGAACGTCGCGGTCGCCACGCAATGGGTCACCGGCATGGAGTCGGGTGCCGTAATCGCAGAAAGTCTCAGTGACCGGGCGATGCGGGCCGTGTCGACGGTCCTCGGCTCGGGGGGCGAAGAGCTCGACTTCGCGTTCAGGGCCGAGAACGACGTCGCCGACGATGAGGTCGCGGCGAAGCTCGGTGGGATCGCTGAAGCACTGAGCGATGCACTGGTCGACGCGTCTGCGGCGGACGAGGACGTCGAAGCCTGGTTCGCGACCGACGCTCCGGCCTGATCCAGACCGCGCGTCCACCCGAGACTCAACCGACGCGCCGTGATCCCGATAGATATGTGGTGCGCCTCCTTTCCATCGCCATCGCGTTAATCGTCTGCCTGTCGGCAATGGCTGCCACCGCCGTCGCCTCACCGATCAAAGTCCAGATCGCAAACAACTCAGCCAAAACCCCCCAAAACGTCTGGCTGACCCTCCACGGCGCCGCAAGCACCGACGGCCAACTCCCCGCCGACACCCCGGTCCAGCTCAGCTCAATCGCCAACAACTCCTTCACGATCGGCGACATCAACGCCGGCCGCCTCTTCGTCTCCTACGACCAGGGCGTCGGCCCGGCCGAGCCGATCACCACGCCGATCCGCAACGACAAGATCGAGTTCACCAACCCGGGCGTCGTCAACCTCACGTCTGTCGACTACTTCGGGATTCCGATCGACGTGCAGACCCTCAACTCCGGCGGCACGGTGATCGACACGCTTGCCTATCGCTGCCACACCTCGACGATCCTGCCGAAGCTGCAGGGCATCGCGGGCGTCACGGGGGCGCAGATCAACACCACGGGCGGCAACTTCGCCCGTTTCCTCTCGCCGCAGATCGACCCGCCGGCCAGCTACCCACTGATGACCGGCTACCTCGCGTCCATGACCGGCAAGACGATCACCGTCGACAGCACCTACTACGGCAAGCCGCTCACGACCACCAACTACACCGGCACGTTCGCGGCGGACGGTTCGATCACGCTCACCGGCACGATCACGACGCCCTCCACTTCTTCCACCGTCACCGGTCAGCCGCTCGCCATCAGCGGCGCGCAGCTGCTCCAAGGGATCTACACCGGCAACGGCAGCTACACCGTCGGCGGCCAGCCGGCGGCCGTCTCCGACAACGACGTATACGCCGTGATCTACCGCGACGTCGCGGCCGGCTTCGCGCTCGGCTACTGGGGCGGGAAGTACGGCAACTCCACCTCGAGCTGGAAGGGCCAGCCGCCGTTCGCCGCCGCCTGGAACACCCCGCCGGCCTTCACCCCCTACTTCAACCAGTACGCGCAGATCATCGGCGAGTACTCCGACTCGTACGGCTTCTCGTTCTCGGACGTCGGTCCCGCACCCGTGCAGGCCGGGCTCGACTCCGAGGTGGCGACGATGCTCGTGACGATCGACTCCGACTCGGGACCGCAGGTTCCGGGCTGCGTCGGTCAGGCGACCCCGCCGACCTCGGCCCCGACTCCGTCCGCACCCGTCGCCAAGAAGAAGCGTGCGAAGGCCGTCGTGCTGACCGGTCGCCTGCGGATCGACCGCCGCGGCCGCGCCCGCCTGAAGATCCGTTGCACCGGCGACCCGTGCAAGGGCGAGGTCGTGATGACCGTTCGTCGCCGTGAGGGCCGCAAGCTCAAGACGATCGTCGTCGGCCGCGCCCGGATCGCGGTCCCTGAACGCCGCACGCGCTTCGTCTTCATGCCACTCACGCGCGCCGGCCGAACGCTGCTCGACCGCGCAAGACACGGGATGTGGACGAGATCGAGCGTGATCCTCGGCCCGCGGAGCCGGCACTACCGGTCGTCGGTGCGGTCGGTGAAGTTGTACCGGCGCTGACGGATCGCCTGCGGGGCGGAAGCGAGGCGCGCTCCCTCGCGACGCGCCCGGCGCGCGGCAAAGAGGTGCCACTTGGTACGAAGCTGACCGTGTACGTGGGCGGGTCCAAGTAGGGGCCGCACGGAAATCCACCGGCGTTTTCACGGGTACGCTGCGGGCATGCCCTACACGGTCGATTTCAAAGAAGTCTCCACGGTCGGTCTCGAGTCCTCGCCCCATGCCGAGGCGCTCGCCGGCCTGCGAGCCAACGAGGCTCGCTACTTCAAGAACAAGTACGACTTCACTTACGTCACCAAGCCGGCCGACAAGTCCAAGCGCCTGCTGAACTGGGTGAGCAAGGTCCTCAAGGAGGAGCGCGACATCGTCATCGCCTCGCCGGCGCTCGAAATCGCGGACGTCGAGGTCGACGGGATCAAGTGGCCGGGCGTCTTCTACGAGAGTGGCCTCGCACTCAACGTCCTTTACACACTCGAGGACGGCGGCAAACGCGCCGTCGGCTTCAAGCTCTGCGAGGGGATGGACCCGCCGGAGGAGCTGTCCGCCTTCAAATGGGCGCGCCAGAAGTCGAAGCTGGCCGGGACGATCCGTGGGTCCTACTTTGTGATCAAGGGTGAGTACTGAGCTGATCTCAACTGCAGGCTCGCGGAGCCGGTGGGATGACTCAGCAGCCCGAACGGATCTAGCCGTCTGGGTCGGGTTGGTGGTACTCGCCGGAGTCACGATCTGGGAGTCGACCTACCCGTCCATGAGCTTCGACTCGTTCGTGTGGCTGATGATTGCGTGGGCGATCGTCGGCGTCATCTGGCTGGGCATGATCGCGGTGCGGATCTATCGCCGAAGCGTCGGCCTGAGCGATTCAGTTGCACCCGCCATCGCGATCGCGGTATTGCTTCTCGTCGCCTCCGGACTGCCCTTCGACACTCGATTCCACCTCGCCGAACCGTCGATGACTGTCGACGCCGAGCGCGTCATGGCGACTCCGAAGCTGGCCCAACGTGTGGGAAGCATCGGGCCCTGGGAGGTCGAGGAGGCAGAAGTCTTCGACGGGGGTATGCGCTTCACCATCCCCGATCTCGGTTGGCTCGACTCTGTCGGCTTTGCCTATTCGGTCGATGGGCCGCCGCCGAACATGGGCGAGGACGCGTACACCTCGCTCGGCGACCACTGGTGGATCTGGGAGGAGAGCTGGTAACCGCTGCTGGCCGCAGGAACGTTCGAAGGACGCTCGGCGATCGGCCACAACGGCGAGTCGTGACAGACAAAGATGAACAAAAGCGTTCATTTTGAGGTAAGCTGGCCTCGAAGACGCAGCTGGGGAGCCGCGCTCACAACTAGGGGGACTGAGCATTGGGGCAGGGAACGACCACGTCGGTCGGCAGCCGGACTGTTGCCGTACTGATCGCACTCATCACGGCGTTGCTGACGCTTGCGTTGGCCGTGAACGCGCAGGCGGCAGACTGGCCGCGGCCGGGAACGACGGAGGTTCCCGCTACGGCGAACAGCAAGTTTGCCGACGTCGCTGTCTCCGCGGTGAAGGTCCACGCTCCGCTGCCGAGCAGCTTCGGCGCCCACCCCGCAGCGTGCGACTCGCTCACTTTCCTGCGCATGCGCCGCGCCGGTGGCCCGACCGATCCGGCTGACGCCGACCGCATCTTCACAGCGCAGCCGGGCATCCTCGAGGGTGCATCGGCATTCATGAACGTCGGCAGCGCGACGGTGTTGCGCGCGTGGAATGAGCGCGGCCTGAACTTCGAATTCTGGGTGATGGACCGCCGCTCCAACTGTCTCGAGGACATCACCGGCCTGCGCGCTGCCGTCGAGGCCCATGATCCCGATCTGCTGATCGATTACTACTACGGCGGCGCGTCCGTTGACGGACGTCGATTCGGTGGCTTCCTCGACCGCAAGTCGGAGGATTCTCGTTGGCTCGCGAAGATGGGACTCGACCAGACGCTCCGCGACTGGCAGACAGTCAACTCCGTAGCTCTGCCGGACCAGCGCGACCGTCGCTCCAAGCTCTACTGCGGCGGGCACTCTCTGGGCGGACTGATCACGGCCGCGTACGCCGACTACGACTTCGACGGCAATCCGGCGACGCTCGGCGACGCCGGCTACAACCAGTGCCGCGGTTACTTCGGCCTTGACACGCTGGTCGCCGACGACCCCGTGAAGCTGCGTTCGATCTCGAAGGGAACCGGGCTCGACAAGATCATCGATGCGACGGGAGGCGCAGGCGACAACCTGCTTGCCGGGGGCTCGATCGCTCCGTTCCTCGACATCCCGGGGGCGCTCAATCCGGAGGTCATGTATCTGCTCGTCGGGGTCGGCGCAGCGGCGACGATCGAGCCGACCGCCGAGACCGATCTCGTCAAGAAGCTCCCGGCCAACGCAAACGTGCGCGGTGCGTACAAAACGTATTTCTCGCGCGACCTGCTGAATTACGTGACCGGCTCACCGGGGCTGCGCGACTTCCGCATGACCAATCAGGCTCTGCTCGGAACCTTCATCGACGACAACTCTCAGCCGCTGAGCATCGTGCAGTCGAGCGTCGGCTTCTACGACGGCGGGCCACTCGCGACAAAGAACTTCCCGCTGCCGAACAACATCGGTGAGCTGCCCGGCGTGAAACCGTTCGTCGGTCTGCTCGGCACGGGCAACCTCGTCATCCCGTCTGACCCCGGGCGTCGCTGCGTGATCCTCTTCTGCTGGTACGACCTCGGGAAGGGTCCGCTCTACAAGTGGCGCAATTACGACCAGCTCGCCGGAGTGAGCATTCCGCGCGGTGCGGGCGGGCGCCCGGCCACAGACCCCTCTCGAGAGGTCACCGACATCGACGACCTCGCGCTGGCGCTCTCGGCGTCGCCGACCAATCTCGTCGAGGTCTACTTCCCCCTGAAGATCGCCTTCGACGTCGTCGGCATGATCGGCGGCGGTTCGGCGGCTACTCCGGGATTGCTCCACGAGGGCGGCGCCGAGGCGCGGCCGGTCGTGAACGTGATCTCGGGCGACGGCCCGATCCGCCTGATCTCTGACGCGCTCTCGCCGACCAGCCCGGTCGTTCCGGGCTACCAGCACCTCGACGCGATGACGGCTGCACCGGTGCAGAACAACGGCCGGCCGGAACAGGTCGTGACCGAGCTCCTGAGGTTTGCGCGGTGAATCGCGTGTCACGATCACGCCATGAACGAACAGACTCCGCAGTGCCCGATCTGCCAATCCGAGTACACCTACGAGCTGAACGGCAACCAGGTGTGCTCGATGTGCGCCCACGAGTGGTCGCCGGCCGCTGACGCCGCCGCCGCGGCAGAGGCCGCAATAATCCGTGATTCGGCCGGCAACCCGCTCGCCGACGGCGATGACGTGGTCGTGATCCAGGACTTGAAGGTGAAGGGCGCGTCGGGGCCGATCAAACGCGGCACCAAGGTCCGCGGGATTCGTCTTGTCGACGGTGTCGGCGATCACGACATCGACTGCAAGGTCGACGGCTTCGGCCCGATGCAGCTGAAGTCGAGCGTCGTGAAAAAGGCCTGACGATTGCGGCTCAGCTTCGGACGCTCGCGTGCAGAAACGCAAGCGTCCGCTCTGAAGCGCGAAAGTCCGACGCGACGAGCGGCTGCGTGAGCGTCAACCCTTCGAGCGTCCGCACCCGACTGAGCGCCACATACCCCTGACCGCTCGCGAACGGGCGTCCCTCCGCGAAGTCGATCGTCGTGGCATCGTAGGTCTGGCCCTGTGCGCGGTGGACGGTCAGCGCAAAGCCGAGCCGCAGCGGAAGCTGGAGGAACTCACCGAGCTCGGTCAGTTCGATCCCGCCGGTCGCCTCGTCGAAGACGTATTCGTGCACCGGCCACTTGACCTGCCCGACCTCGAGCTCGCCGTGCTTGGTCTCGACGACCACCTCGTCCTCGTCGACGTCAGTCACCACGCCGGTCGTGCCGTTGTTCACGCCGAGTTCCGGGTCGTTGCGTACGAACAGCACCGGGCAGCCGACCTTCAGCTCGATCCGTTTCTCGCACGGAGCGTCGATCGGCGCCGGTGCGCCGTCTCTGCCGCGCCACTCGCGCATGTACACCCCGGCCTCGCCGGGCAGGGCATCGAGGCCACGCTCGTTGTGCTCTTTGACCGTGACGTTCTTCGTCGCGAGCACCGGCGTCGGGAGGTCGGTCGCCGTGCTTCCGGCCGGGGCGACGCGCTCGTTCAGCAGCTCAAGATCCTGCGGATGGATCTTGCCGATCCGCGCTCGCTTGAGCGCACTGATGAAGCGGGCGTCGCTCTGGCGGATCACCTCGGTGAGCGCGATCGTCGCGAAGTCGGCCGCCTGGGCGACATCGGCATCGAAGAAGAACTCGCTGGCGTATCGCTGGCGCAGCGGGCCGCGCGCCTCCGGTGTCACGACCGGCGGCAACTGCAAGAGGTCGCCGATCATGATGATCTGCGTGTCGCCGAACGGCCGCGTCGGCTCTTCTCGCGCCATCCGCAGGCGCAGGTCCATCGCGTCGAGCATGTCGGCGCGCACCATCGATGCTTCATCGACGACGATCGCATCGACCCTGGCCAGCACCTTGTCGGTCTCGTCGTGCGGCGTCGGGCTGTAGTCGATGAAGTGCTCGACCACCGGCAGGTGGAAGAGCGAGTGGATCGTCACGCCGTCGACGTGCGCTGCCGCAAGTCCGGTTGGCGCGCACACGACGACGTTCTTCGCGGTGTTCTTGACGAACTCGCGCAGCACGAGCGACTTGCCGGTGCCGGCCTGGCCGCTCAGGAAGTAGTTGGCGTCGGTCGACTCGAGCGTGTCGAGGATCGCGGCTTGAGCATCGGTGGGTGCGGGATCCACGGCCGAGATTGTGGCGGTCGCGGACACCGTCGGCATGACGAATTGGGGATACTGTGTGGAAGTACCGACTTTTTCTGCCTCCTCGCTCATGCTCACACTCGTTCGATCCTCAGCCGTAACTGCCGTCCTCGCCGTCGCGCTGGTGGCGACGGCCGGATCTGCGCACGCTTACGACACCGGCCCGCACGGAGACATGACCGAGTCGGCGATGCGCGATGAGGGCTTCGGCCTGAACGCCGCCACGATCGGCCGCGCCGACAACTGGTTCATGGACATGTACGGGACCTCCGGCAGCAACCCGTACTCCGGCCACGCGCCGCTGCTCAACGAGATTCTGGGCGGCGCGCTCGGAAGCCGCGAGCACTGGAGCAAGCAGCTCACCGACAGCTCCTACCACTCGCACTTCGACTCGACGATCCCGAACGCCGGCATCACTCAGGGCTCGTCCGACGAGTGGGACCGCATCCGCAGCCAGGTCTACTGGACGGCCAAGCAGGTCGTGCAGCCCTCGCAGGATCCGCTCAGTGTGCTGACGCTGATCGGCATGTCGCTGCACACGGTCCAGGACTTCTATGCGCACACCAACTTCAGCGAGCCGAAGGGCATCGGGATGTTCGCCGCGCCTGGATGGGACTCGCTCGGCGCAGGTCTCACTCCGACATGGTGGGACCTGCCGCGCGACCTGCGCAACCAGCAGGACGTCTTCACCGGCACGACCCCCGGCCACCGCGTTCACGGCTACTTCCGCGACTCGGCCAGCAAGGCGATGGCGAAGGACTGGCCCGGAGCCAAGACCGTCAATCCCAACGTCTACACCAACACCTACATGGCTTCGTACTTCGCTTCGCGCCAGTGGATCCAGGCGATCCGTCTGTGGCTGAACGATGACGCGCTCTGGGCGAAGGCGAAGGTCTACGCCTCCTACTCCTCGTCCGCGAAGCGCGACGCGCGCGGCGGCTACTACATGTCGACCTACGCCGGACACTGGCAGGGCCAGGGCGAGCCGTGGAGCCCGGACAACGCCGGCCACCGCGGCTACGGCGGCAGCCTGATCGGTGCCCGCCAGGCGGCCAACGGCTACTTCGAGGACGCCCCCAAGAGCCGAGTGCGCAAACGCTTCGAGCAGCTGCTGCCTTTCATGTGGAGCATCCGCTTCGGCACCGTCACCGACGCCCAAGCCCCAGTCCCGAGCTCGCTCGCGATCCAGCAGAACACCCGCTTCGTCCGCTACCAGCTGCTCCGCTACAAGAGCAGCGACCTGACCGACCCCGCCTGGGACGACGCCGACGACTACTCCCGCACGAAGATCGCCGGTCAAGATTTCATCGGGCCGATCCTCCAGGCCCACGACAGCTTCAGCTTCAACAGCCCGTACTACCCGCCGACGTTCATCAAACCGATCCCGCGGGGCGCGAGCTTCGGGGTGCCGGTGCGCGAGGTCCAGGTCCGCCTGAAGACAGCGAACGTGCGCTGGGCCGGCACCGACGACCGCATCTACCTGCGCATCAACAACGGCCAACGCTTTGAGCTCGACAAACGCCTCTACGACGACTTCGAGCGCGGCGATGACGACACCTATTCGCTGCCGATCGACGACGCGGCGCGCGCGGGCCTGACCGTCGGCAACATCCGCTACCTGCAGATCGAGAAGTCGAAAGATGGCGTCGCCGGTGGCTACAAGCTCGGCAGCGTCAGCGTCAAGGTCAACGGTGTGCAGGTGGCCTCGGCGACCGCGAACAAGTGGCTCGAGAACAGCAAGCGCACCTATCTGATCCCCGGCTTCGCGGCCACAGCCCCCAGCAGCGCCGCGCTCCCCGTGTGGATGGACATGAAGGAGGACGACATCCTTTACGGCGCCGACGACCAGGGCGACGTCAACAGCTACGACGCACGCAATGCCGTGGTGCGCGGCTACACGCCCGGCACGACCGAGGAGCGCACGATCAAGGGCGGCAGCACGCTCGGTGGGCGGCTCAACTGGGGCGGTGACAAGATCCAGATCACCTACCGGATCGAGACTTTCGACACCGCCCTGCCTCCGCCTCCGCCACCGCCGGCGACACCTCCGGATCTCACCTTCACCAGTTTCGATCCGACCGGCTTCACGGTCAAGAACGTCGGCACGGGGGCGGCCGGTCCGTTCAACGTTCAGATCGTCACTGGCACGCCGCAGGCGTTCAACTACCCGTTCAACGGGTTGGCCCCCGGCGCGAGCGTTACGCAGTCGACCGGATTCGGGTGCGTATCACTCACGGGCACGGTGGATTCTGCAGGTCAGGTGAACGAGAGCAACGAGACGAACAACGGTGCGACCTACCTGCCGTCGATCTGCTGAACACGGCGCCCGTTGCGGTACGCGAGATCTTTCGTGTGCATAAATGTTGGTGGCTGCGCATTGACCAGTTGAACGAACGGCCGCGCTTCTCACCGCGGCCGCACCGCATATGGCCCCGATGCGCAAAGGAAGACCCTTGCCGAAACACTCGCCGTGGCACGTCATCGACGAAGACGTGCACCACAACAACTCGCTCTGCACCGCCGGAAACTCCTACGAGGAGGACAAACTGAGGAGCGGTACGGGCAACAAACCACTCTGCAAAGAGTGCAAGATGTTGAACGCTGCAGGGAGGTGAACGGCCGCAACAGAACGAGCATCTTCGTCGCGAACTCAACGTATTCGCGTACCGCCATACCGCCTTTGTTGTAGGTGTTGCAACCCGTCCATGGACAGATGTCGGAATAGATGACCTAGCTGATCTTTTGCGGACGAATTAGTTTGCGATGGCTCGGTTCCTCACGACATTCATGGCCTGCCTACTGGTTGCGGCCGCCCTTTTTGGTGTGTCTGCAACCGGTGCCGGCGCAGCCGGCCTGGGCGACCTGCTGCCGACGCTCACCCAGCCGCAGAGCCCATCGTCTTCACCGGCGGAGCCGACCGACCCCGATCCGGGCTACGACGCCGACGAACCTCAGGGCGACGACGATCCAGCGGACGACGCCAGTGATGACGACGGCGCCGACGACGCTGATCGAAAATCATTCGAGCCGTCCGCCAAGGCCGTGGGCAGGTCTCGCGCGCGCACGCTGAACAAGCTCCGCTACGTCGTGAGCTGCCCGCAGGTGGACTGCATCGTCAGCGTCGACATCAGGATCAAAGTTCCGGGCGAGACGATCGCGATGAGCTCGCGGATCGCGTTGATCGATGGCGACCGAAGCCGTGGCTTCACATTTCGCGTCAGCAGGTCGGAGCGAAAGGTGATACGCCGAGCAGCCAGGGGCACGCGATCGGTCAAGGTCGTCGCGCGCGTGGTCGAGTGGTCGAGCGCGAAGCCGAAGCGCGGCAAAGCGGTGTCGACCAAGATTCACTGACCGTCCGATCCGAAGCTAAGGAAGTCACCTCATGGCGCCGAATGATGGGGCATGCGTGCACATAGAACCCTTTTCGCTCTCGTAGTCCTCGCTTCGCTTCTAGTGGTCCCGGCCGGCGCCAGCGCCTTCAGCCAGCCGCAGCAACTCCACTCGAAGAACGGCGTACTGCGCGCCACGTTCGTCGCTCGCTTCGCGCCGGCGAAGATCGACGGCAAGCTGCGAACCGGGGCGATGACCTACAACAAGCAGTACATCGGACCGACGCTCAACGTCAGGCCCGGCGACCGCATCGAGCTTTCGGTCAAGAACGAGCTCAACAACGAGACCAACCTGCACTTTCACGGGATGCACGTCTCACCGGCCGGCAACTCCGACAACGTGCTGCGCCGCTTCATGCCGCAGAAGACCTACAAGATCTCGGTGAAAATCCCGCACGACCACCCGAACGGCCTGTACTGGTACCACCCGCACCTGCACACGCAGGTCAACGACCAGGTCTTCCGCGGGATGGCCGGGTTGATCGTCGTCAAGGGCGGCGACACCGACATGAAGTCGCTCGACAAGTACAAGGAGCGCCAGCTCGCGCTGTCGCTCGTGCAGTACAACCCCGGCGGCGACTCGCTGATCAACCCGAACGACCAGAACGACCCGACGGCTCAGACGATCGTCAACGGCCGCAGCAACCAGACGATCAAGATGAAGCCGGGAGCGGTCGAGCGCTGGCGCATCGCGAACGTCTCGAACGAGGGATTCATGAAGCTCCAGCTCCAAGGCCACAAGGTCTGGCTCGTCGGGCAGGACGGCAACCCGATGGCGCAGCCCCACCGCGTCTCGACCGTCACGCTCGCTCCCGGCGGGCGCATGGAGGTGCTGGTCAAGGCCGACAAGACGGGCAAGTTCAAGCTTCGCCAGGTGCCGTACTTCGACGGGTTCAACCAGTTCCAGCCGCAGGACCTGCTGACGCTCGACGTATCGGGGTCAAAGACAAAGGCCGCGCCGCTTCCGAAGAAGCTGCGCAAGTTCGAGGATCTCTCGAAGGCCAAGGTCGGCACCCGCCGCACCTGGACGCTCAGCTTCTCGCCCGACAACGCGCCGACGTTCACGGCGATGATCAACGGCAAGACCTTCAGCCCCGACCGCATCGACACCCGCGCGAAGATCGGTGAGGTCGAGGAGTGGACGTTCGTGAACCAGACGACGCAGATGCATCCGCTGCACATTCACACGAACGACTTCCAGATCGTCAAGGTCAACGGCAAGAAGCGCAAAGCGCTTTCACCGATCGACGACGCGATCGTCCCGGCGATGGGCTCGCTGACCGTGCGCTTCAAGCCGCTCAGCTACACCGGTACGGCCGTCTTCCACTGCCACATTCTCTTTCACGAAGACGTCGGCATGATGGCCACGATCAAGTTCGTCAAGGGCGAGGCCTCTTCGACTGTCGTACGGGCGGCGAATCTGCCCTCAGTTGAGGAAGAGGCGGTCGCCACGCAGCGTGTCCTCGACGTCGCATCGGTCCAGCCGATCTCGCAGCCGCCAGGCCACACCGCCGAACACGTCGCGCACGCGCGTTCCGTCCGCTACGTGCCCGGCGTGACCGATCACGGCGGCGGTCCGGGCGGCGCCAACTGGTGGCTCTACTGCAGGCTCAACTCCTGAGCAAACGGTCTTGAGCGCGATTCCTGCGGACTGACCATCCCTTGGGGTGGCCAGTCCGCAGGATCACCGCTACTTCTTCAGCTTGTAGGTCTTTGACGCGCCCTTGCCCGCCGAGGAGGACGGGGTGACGGTGACGGTGACCTTCTGCTTCTTCTTCAGGCCCTTCTTGATCTTCTTCAGCAGCGAGCCCGATGCCTTGAGGTACGTGTAGGTCGCGCCGCTCGCGACCTTCACGGTCGGAACCTTGTAGGACTTCTTGCCGATCTTGACCTTCACGGCGAGCGTGCAGCCGCCGGGGCAGGAGAGGCCGATCTTCACGCGCTTCGTCGCCTTGGCGGTCTTCGGAATCGACGTGATCGCGGGTGCCGCAGGGGGCGGAGTCGATCCACCGCCGCCGGTGCCGCCACCGCCGCCACTGCCTCCCGAGCCACCGCCGCCCGGGACGTCGCAGGCGGTCGTCGCGAACAAGACTTCGTCGCTCGCCCGCTCCTGGTTCGCCGAGTCGATCGCGTGGATGACGATCGTGTGGTCAGTGCCACAGGTCAGGCCGGTCACGGCGAAAGTGCGCGTCGTGGGGTTGGTCGAGCCGACCTTCGCGCCGTCGATGTAGACGTCGTAACCGCTGACGCCGAAGTCGTCGGTGGCCGCCTGCCAGCCGATCGTGAAGCCGGTCTGTGAGACGCCGCTGGCGGCGACGTTGAACGGCGCCGTGGGCAACTGATCCACGATCGTGAAGTTCACTGTCTCGGTGTCCGTGCCCCATTGCGTGTGGGTGGCGGTGATCAGGACCGAGTGCGGGCCCGCCGAGAGCCCGGTGTAGGACTTCGGCGATGTGCACGCGCCTGTCGAACCGGTGTCGAGCTTGCAGCTGATGCTCGTCGTCTGGCCGGTGACGGTGAACGCCAGCGAGACGTTGCGGCCGCTGACGGTCGCCTCCGCGCTCGTGATGCTCGGCGGCGGGCAGTCGGCCGTGGTCACGCCGTGCGCGTCACTGAACTGACTGAGGTTGCCGCGGGCGTCCTTCGCCTGGACCGTCACCTGGTACGTGGTGGCGCAGGTCAGGCCGGTCACGGCGAACGAGGTCGCGCCGGTCGTCGAGCCCTTGAGCGTTCCGTCGACGTAGACGTCGTAGCCGGTGACGCCGACGTTGTCGGTCGAGGCCGTCCAGCTCACGGTCGAGCTCGAGACGGTCGGGGTCGTGTGGCCGAGCCCGGCCGGCTTGCTGGGAGCTACGGCGTCGGGTGCCACGAAGTTCACGGTGCTCGCGGCAACCCCCTGGCTGTTGGTCGCCGTCACAGTCAATGTGTGCGCGCCGTAGCTCAGGTCGGAGAAGACCTGGCCCAGCGTGCAGTCGGCCGCGACAGCGTTGTCGAGCGAGCACTTGAGCGTCGGCATCGGGTTTCCGGTGACGGTTGCGCCCAGTACGAAGCTGTTCGTTGCAAGCGGCGTCGAGCTGTTGGCAGGCGAGGTCACCGTGACGTTCGGCGCCGTCAGGCAAGGAAGCGTCGAGACCTGAAGGTCCTGGCTCTGCGTGTAGTTGTGCGTAGGCGTTTCAACGTCCTCAGCAGTGACGCGCACCCAGTGGCTCTGACCGCACTGCCACGGTTCGGCGAGCGGGCCGGTCAGGACCATCGACGGCGTGGTCGAGTAGCCGAGGTAGTCGCCGGTGACCGGGTCGGTGACGGCGTAGCCGCCGACCTGGACGTTGTCGGTCGAGGCCGTCCAGGAGAGCGTGACGCTGGTCAGGGTGCGGGTGACGACCTGCAGGTTGGTCGGAGCCGACGGCGGGGTGGTGTCCTTGACGGAGAATGCGACCGTCGCGCTGCCGGTTCCCCATTCGCTGGTCGCCGAGACGACAAGCGTGTGAGGTCCTTGTGTGAGGCCGCTGATCAAATCCCCCGACTCGCAAGCAATTGGAGTCTGAGCGTCGACCTTGCAGGTCTTTCCGCTGACGGTTCCGGCGCCAGTAACGATGAATGCCACGCTGAAGGAACCGGTGTTGAACTTCTGGTCCGGCTCCGGGGTGGTGATCGCGACGGTCGGGACGTTGCAGTCGCCAGTCGTGAAGGTGTGGCCGGCGCTCGCCGGGCTCTCAAGACCAGCGGCGTCCTTCGCCTTGACCGTCAGCGTGTACTGCGTTCCGCAGGTGAGGCCGGTCGCCGTGAACGACGTGGTCGCCGAGCTGCCGATCTTGGCGGCTCCGTTGTAGATGTCGTAGCCGGTCACGGCGACGTTGTCGGTACCGGCCGTCCAGTTGAGCGTGGCGCTGGTGCCGGTGATCGCAGACGAGGACAGGTTGGTCGGCGCCGTCGGCGCGACCGTGTCGGGCACGTTGACGGTGATCGCCTTCGTGCCGGTCCCGGTCGTGTTCGTCGCCGAGATCAGGATCGTGTGCGGACCTTCGGCGAGGCCGCTGTAGCTCTTCGGGCTCGTGCAGGCCTCTGGCGCGGCTCCGTCGAGCTTGCAGGTGAAGCTGCCGGCTTCCTGAGTCGCAGTGAAGCTGACCGACGTTGAGCCGCCTGCGATCACTGCGCCGTCGGCCGGCGAGCTGATCGTGACGACCGGGATGGTCAGGCAGGGGCTGGTGGTGACATCGAACAGGTCGCTCGTTCCCCAGTGGTTGGCTGCGTCAACGGCGACGATGCGGTACCAGGTCGTGGTGCCGCAGGTCAGGCCGGTGAGCGTGTGGCTGAGCGGGTTCGGGCCGGACGTCGGCTTGTCGGCCAGAACGTTCCAGTCGATGTCGAGCACGAGGTAGCGCTCGATGCCGACATTGTCGGTCTGGGCCGGCCACGTGACGGTCGCGCCGGTGCGGGTGATGCCGCTGATCACGAACGTCGACTTGTCGGGCGTACTCGGGTCGACCGTGTCGGTGATCGAGAACGCGACCGACGCCGAGTTGGTTCCGTACACACTCGTGCTCGTGACGGTGACCGTGTGTGGGCCCTGGCCGACTCCGTTGAAGGTGTGGCTGGTCGCCGTGTCGCAGGGAACGGCCGCTGCGCTGTCGAGCTTGCATGTGCTGGTCACGGTCTCGCCGGAGGACGCGACCGTGAACGTGACGGGCACGGACGTGGTGGTGCCGGGCAGCTCGACCCCGGCCGTCGGCGAGGTGATCGTCGGCACCGGTCCGGGGCAGGCCGTGGTGTTGAACGTGCCGGCCGCGCTCGCAGAGCTGACGTTGCCGGCGGCGTCCTTTGCGCGCACGGTCACAGACTGCGAGGTGCCGCAGGTGAGGCCGGTGAGCGCGAACGTGGTCGCGCCGGTGGTCGAGCCCTTCAGCGTGGCGCCGACGTAGACGTCGTAACCGGTGACCGCGACGTTGTCCGTCGAAGCCGTCCAGGTCGCGGTAGCCGTCGTCGGCGCGATGGCGCTGATGGCCGGCTGACCCGGTGTCGTCGGAGCGGTGATGTCGGGGACGGTGAAGTTGACCGTCGCCGTGGTCGAGCCCTGCGGGTTGACCGCGGTTACCGCGACCACGTGGGCCCCGGGGGCGAGCGAGCTGTAAGCCTGCGGGCTGGTGCAGGCGCTCGCGCTGCCGCCGTCGAGCGTGCAGGTGACCGAGGTCGGGTCCTGGGTCGCGGTGAAGGCGACCGAGGTGCTGTAA
>CAYVWQ010000002.1:203982-246538 GCA_964455545.1 uncultured Thermoleophilaceae bacterium
GCAGGTGACCGAGGTCGGGTCCTGGGTCGCGGTGAAGGCGACCGAGGTGCTGTAACCGGCAAGCGTCGAGTTGTTCACCGGCGACGTGATCGTCACGACCGGAGCGGTCGGGCAAGGCAGCGTCGTGACTTCGTAGGCGTCACTGATGCCCCAGTGGTCGGCGGCGTCGATCGCGGCGAGCTTGACCCAGGTCGAGGTGCCGCAGGTCAGGCCGGTGATGTCGAGCTGCAGCGGCTGCGGGTCGGTCACGAGCTTCTCGCCGATCGGCACAGACGTGTCGGCGTTGAAGACGAAGTAGCGGACGACTCCGACGTTGTCAGAGACCACGGGCCAGTTCAGCGTCGCGCTCGTGAGCGTGCGGTTGGTCGTGGTGAAGGTGGACTTGTTCGGGGTGGCCGGATCGATCGTGTCGGCGACCGAGAAGTTGACGACCTGGCTGTTTGTGCCGTTGGCGTTCGTGACCGTCACCTGGAAGGTGTGCGGGCCCTGCGCGGCGATCGCGAAGCTCTGGCCGCTGATGCAGTTGACCGGCGTCGCGTTGTCGAGCGAGCAGGTCGTGGTCGTGGCCGGACCGTTGGCGACCGTGAAAGTCGGCGCCACGCTGGTCGTTGCGCCCGGCAGTTCCTGACCGGCCGTCGGCGTGTTGATGGTCACGGTCGGACCGGGGCAGACGCTCGTCTGGAACGGTGCGGAGGTGCCGTTGGTGCCGTTGCCGGCCGCATCCTTGGCGCGGACGTACGCCGAGTAGGTGGTGTTGCAGGTCAGCCCGGTGACGGCGAGCGAGCCGGCCGCGGTGGTGCCGCGCAGCGTGCCGCCGACGTAGACCTCGTAGGCGGTGACGGCGACGTTGTCGGTCGCGGCCGTCCAGCTGAGCGTCGCGCCGGTGGCGGTGATCGCGGAAGCGCTCGGTGTGCCCGGCGCCGTCGGCGCCGTGATGTCCGGCACGGTGAAGTTGACGGTCTTGCTGTCCGACCCGAGGTCGTTGGTCGCCGAGACGGTCACGTTGTGCGCGCCGGGCGTGAGGCCGTTGTAGGCCTGCGGGCTGGTGCACGTCGACGCCGTGCCGCCGTCAAGCGAGCAGGTGACCGAGGTCGGGTTCTGCGTCGCCGAGAAGACGATCGAGGCGTTGTAGCCGGCCAGCGTCGAGTTGTTGGTCGGCGAGGTGATCGTCACGACTGGGGCGGTCGGGCACGGCAGCGTCGTGACCTCGTAGGCGTCACTGATGCCCCAGTGGTCGGCCGCGTCGATTGCGGCGAGTTTGATCCACGTCGAGGTGCCGCAGGTCAGGCCGGTGATGTTCAGCGACAGCGGGTTCGGGTCGGTGACCGCGGTCTCGCCGATCGCCAGGCTTGTGTCGGCGTTGAAGACGTAGTAACGCACGACGCCGACGTTGTCGGAGATCGCCGGCCAGTTCAGCGTCGCGCTCGTGAGCGTGCGGTTGGTGGTGGTGAAAGTGGCCTTGTTCGGCGTCGCCGGATCGATCGTGTCGGCGACGGAGAACGCCACGACCGACTGGTTGGTGCCGTTGGCGTTGCTGACTGTTACCTGGATCGTGTGCGGACCCTGGTTCGAGATCGCGAAGCTCTGGCCGCTGACGCAGGCCACAGCCGCGCCGCCGTCGAGCTTGCAGGTCGTCGTCGTGGCGGGGCCGTTGGCGACCGTGAAGGCGACCGAGACAGAAGTTGTCGTGCCGGGAAGTTCGGCGCCGGCCGTCGGCGAAGTGATCGTGACGGTCGGACCGGGGCAGGCCGAGGTGTCGAAGCCGGTCGCCGTGCTGATCGGACTGGTGTTGCCGGAGCCGTCCTTAGCGCGGACGGTGACGTCGTAGTGCGTGTTGCAGGTCAGTCCGGTCATCGCCAGCGAGGTCGCAGCGGTTGTGCCCTTGAGCGTGCCGTTGAGATAAACGTCGTAGGCGGTGACGCCGACATTGTCGATCGATGCTGCCCAGGTGGCGGTCGCGCCCGTGGTCGTGATCGCGCTGATCGACGGCGCGCCCGGAGCGGTCGGGATCTCGTTGTCCGGGACTGTGAAGTTGACGATCGCGCTGCCGCTGCCGAGTGCGTTGGTCGCGGTCACCGTGACGCTGTGGGCGCCCGGCGTGAGCGAGCTGTAGGCGCGCGGGCTGGTGCAGGCGGTGGCACTGCCGGAGTCGAGCGCGCAGGTGACCGAGGTCGGGTCCTGCGTCGCGGTGAAGACGATCGACGGGCTGTTGCCGCTGACGGTCGCGTTGTTGGCCGGCGACGTGATCGTCACGACCGGCGCCGTCGGGCAGTCGAGCGGTTTGAGCTCGTACGCGTCCGAGAGGCCCCAGTGGCCGGCGGCATCGACCGCCGCCACGCGGACCCACTTCGAGACGCCGCAGGTGAGGCCGGTGACGTTGATCGACAGCGGGTTCGGGTCGGTCACGAGCTTCTCGCCGACGGGGTCGCTGGTGACGCTGTCGTAGATGTAATAGCTGACGACGCCCACGTTGTCGGTCTGCGCAGTCCAGTTGAGCGTGGCGCTTGTCAGCGTGCGGTTGGTGGTCGTGAAGAGCGCCTTGTCGGGAATCGACGGGTCGATCGTGTCAGTGATCGAGAACGACACGCTTGCGCTGCCGTTGCCCCATGTCGTGTGGACGCCGGTGACGGTGATCGTGTGCGGGCCCTGGCCGACTCCGGTGAACGTGTGGCTTGTCGAGCTCGAGCAGGCGACAGCCGTCTGGTTGTCGAGCTTGCAGGTCGTGCTGGTCGGAGCTGTCCCCGAGAGCGTGAAGTTGACGGTCACGCTGGTGGTCGCTCCGGGCAGTTCGACGCCGGCCGTCGGCGAGGTGATCGTGACGGTCGGCGCGGAGCAGTTGGCGGTGTTGAGCGTGTAGGTCGAGCTGTTCGGGCTGCTGTTGCCCGCAGCGTCCTTGGCGCGAATCTGAATCGAGTAGCTCGTGCCGCAGGTCAGCCCGGTCATCGCGTAGGTGACCGCGCCTGTCGTCGACCCGACGACACTGCCGTTGCGCAGGACGTCGTAGCCGGTGACCGCGACGTTGTCGGTTGCGGCGGTCCAGTTGATCGTCGCGCTGGTGGTCGTGACGCTCGACGCGCTGACGCTCGACGGTGCGGTCGGCGCAGTCGTGTCCTGAACCGAGAAATTGCGGACGACGGTCGTCGTGCCGGTCGAGTTCGTCGAGGCGACCGTGAACGTGTGCGGGCCGGCAGCCAGGCCGCTGAGCGTGCGCGGGCTGGTGCAGCCGCTCGCGACGGTGCCGGAGTCGAGCTGGCAGGTGACGGTCTGCGTCGTCGAGCTGGTCGAGGAGAACGTCGCGTTGACACTGCTGCCGGTCAGGACCTGACCCTCGGTCGGAGCGGTGACGCTGACGACAGGAAGCGCCGCCGTCGTGAAGCTGACGCTCGCGGTGTTGCTGATACCGGCGCGGTCGGTGGCCGTGACCTTGAAGGTGTGAGCGCCGGGCGCAAGGTTGTTGACGGCCGTGCCGGAGGTGCACAGGTAGGGAGTGGCTGTGTCGAGCTGGCAGATCGTCTGTGCGATGCCGACCGACCCGGTCGCAGTTGCGGTGAAGGCCGGCGTGATCGTCGAGCCGACCGTCGAACTCGCCGTCGGCGAGGTGATCGACACCGTCGGCAGCGTGACGCTGTCGCCCTGGTAGCGCGCCGTATACGTGTCGTTGTAGGTCCCGCTGTAGCGCGCACCGGCCGCAAAGATCGCGCCGGTGTTCTGGATCGCCATGCCGTGGATGCCCGGGCACTCCGGCGCGGTCTGGTCGCAGTTCCAGCCGTTGCCGTTCGCGCCGCTGCCACCGACGTCGGTCGTGTTCATGCCGTCCGTGCTGAAGGTCGTGTCGAGCGCGCCGGTGGACGTGTAGCGCGCCACCGCGAACGTGAAGCGCGATGCGTTGTTGGCGAAACCACCAGCGACGATGCGCCCGTTCTGCTGAACGTCGATCGCGTTGACGCCGCCTGCGTTGACCGTGCCGGCGATGTTGGTGGTGACCATGCCGGTCGTGTTGAAAGTCGTGTCGAGCGCGCCGGCCGAAGTCAGACGCGCGACCGCGAACGACTGCTCGTTGTTCGCAAAGCCACCGGCGACGATCTTGCCGTCGGGCTGAAGTGCGAGTGCGTGGATCGAGTCGTGCAGCGCATTGAACTTCACGATCTGCATGCCGTCGCTGCTGAAAGTGGTGTCGAGTGCGCCGCTGGTCGTGTAACGCACGAGGGCGAAGTCGTCGAAGCCGTCGTCGGGGTTGTTCAGGTCACCACCGATGACGATCTTGCCGTCGGGCTGGATCGCTAGCGCGCGCGACTTGTTGTAGTTGCCGGCGACCGAGGTGATCACCACGCCGTTGTTGCCGAACAGCACGTCAGGCGTGCCGTCGCTGTTGATGCGAACCGTGCCCATGCGGGCCGTCGAGTAGCCGGCGACGCCGGCCGAGCCGGTCGTCGAGATACCGGTGCCGACGATCTTGCCGTCAGGTTGGACAGCGATCGCCTGCATGTAGTCGCCCCAGCTACCAAGGGCGATCTGCGCCTCGCCGTCGCCGCCGCCGAAACTGGTGTCGAGCGTGCCGTCGGCGTTGAACCGCATGAACGAGTACATCTCCATCGCCAGGCCCGTGCGGCTCCAGTAGGTACCGCCGACGACGATCTTGCCGTCGGGCTGCAACGCGACGCTCGTGCCGCCGCCGTCCACGCCGGTCGCCTGGACGACGATGCCGTCGCCGCCGCCGAACGTCGTGTCGAGCGCGCCGGCAGCCGTGAAGCGCATAATCGTGAAGGCTCCGTATCCGGCCGTCGGCGTGCCGCCGCCCACAACCACGACCTTGCCGTCGGGCTGGACCGCCACGCCGTGTCCGGCGTCGTCGTACGGGGTCAGATCGTCGATCCGCGTGCCCGTCGAGTTGTAGCCCGTATCGAGATCACCAGGGGCTGCGCCGGCGCCGGGCGCAAAAAGCGCAAGGGCGGCCAGCGCGCAGATCAGCACGAGCATTTGGACAGGACGGAATGGGGTGGCCGAGCGCATCCGGCGCTGCGGGCTGAATCCGAGCATCAAAGCCTTCTTTGGGTTTTTTCTCGCATTCACCGCGCATCTGCCGAGAAGCGCGGTGACTTTCAATCTCCGAAAGCATATGCGGGAAATCCCGCAAAGGCAAGACGCGCGGCAACTGCGATTGCGGCGTCAGATCGCGAGCAGATTCGGTTTGGAGCGCGGTTTTTGCGCGGTGAGCGTCCTGCTCGCTTCGCGGAAGAGCTCCTCGCGGGTCGAGCCGGCACCGCGCACTGCGAATCCTGCGCAGGGAGCGTCGGCCACCCGGCGCACGGCTTCGCGGTAAACATCGGCGATCTCGGCAGCGGCGTCCTCGCCAACGTCGCGCGCCAACACCGAGAATTCGCTGCGGCCCGTGCGAGCCACGTCGTCCCCGGCGCGCGTCACGCGTACGACCTCGGCAGCGGCTCGCGCCATCAGTTCGTCGTTGGCGATCGCTCCTGCGGCTGCGCCGTAGCGGTCGATGTCGATCGTCAACACGGCGAACTCGGATCCGTCACCGAGCAGCAGGCCGTCGATCAGTTGATTGAAGCGACTGCGGTTGATCAGTCCGGTCAAGGGGTCTTCGCGCTGGAATTCGAGTGCTCGCCGGCGCGCCGTGCGTGCGCGGCGGACGTTGAGCACGTTCACTCCGGTGGCCAGCACGACCATCCATGTGAGGGCGCCGACGTAGAGCAGCAGGAATTTGCTGCTCGGGCCGCTGAAGGGATCGGAGTAGAGCAGGGGGCTCCAAAGCGTCAGCAACGGGTAGGTCCAGCGCCAGACCGCGGCCTGATGCGAGTTGACGTAGTTTGATCGCACGACGAGCGCGACGGCCAGGATCAGCGCGGGACTGTCGAAGCCGCCGGTCAGGTAAGCGAGAGCGCCGATGCCGATCGCGATGACAAGGTCCGACGCGTAGCGCACGGCGCCCCGCGTCTGCGTGTGGGCCACCCGGCCACCGGTGTGAAAACGCCAGCCGGCGTATGCCAGCGCCGTTGCGCAGATCGCGGCCGAACCGACGGCTTCGGCCGCGGTGAGTGACAGGAGCGGAAGGCACAAAAGCATTCCGAGCCAGCCGGAGGCCCAGCCGACGAGGTTGATCCAGGTCCGTTCGCTTCGCTCCGCTAGCGCCCGGCGTACGCGGCCCTGTTGCTTCTGGGCCTCTTCGCTCTCGCCAGAGATCGTCGTGACCGTGGGTCCCGCATCGCGACGCACGCCGTGTGCAGGGGTGTTTTCGCTGCGCCCGGTAGCGCGCGACTCGACAAGCCGCCGCTGGGCGGCCGTCAGCAGTTCGCCGAGCGAGGCGCCGTCGCCGGGGAAGGTTGCCCATCCGGCCGTCGCGGAAAGCGTCACGCCGCGGATCATCATGCGGTCGCGGGTCGGTTGGCTGTTTGAACTCTCGACGGCGCTCAGGAGCAGGTCGCGTGTCTCGGCGATCGTTTTCGGCGTCGAGCCCGGTACGACGACGGCGAAGTCGTCGCCGGTCGGGCGGCAGACCAGGGCACGCCGGCCGATCGTCGCCTGCAGGCGTTCAGCGACCAGTCGCAGTGCCGCGTCACCGCCTGCCTGCCCGCGCAGCTCGTTTGCGGCCTTGAAGTTGTCGAGATCCAGCGTGACGATTCCGAATTCGTGGCCTGCCGCGATCTCCTCGCCGACCGACTGTCGCAGCATGCGCAGATTGCCGAGGTGCGTCAGGGGGTCGGAGAGCGCGCGGTACTTGATCATCTTGCGCGCCTCGCGCAGGTCGTCGCACTGGCGGCTGAGGTCGATGCCGAGCAGCCACATCACGGGGATGAACACAAGCATCCGCGCGGCGTCGAGGTCGTGTCCGATTCCCGGCGGCGGCCAGGTCAACGCGGACAGAGCGATCATCGTCACTCCGGTGAGCGTCACCACCAGTTCGACGCGGTCGAGGAAGAAGGCGACCCAGGTGACGAGCCCCATCGCCATCAGCAGCGCGGGCCAGGTCGCCGCCGTGACGTGCAGGCAGATCGTGAAGATCAGCATGACGACGGCCACGAAGCCGTACACGGCGAAGCGGTTGCGCGCGACCCAGGTCGGGGCCGCCAGGCAGGCGACGCCGGTCAGCAGAGCGGGAATTCCGAGCGAGATGCGCCATAGGTCGGCGTGGTTCGGCGGCGCGATCGCGTTGACGTATGACAGCGCGATCGCGGCCGTCGCCCCGAACAGGATCGCGCCACCCGCGAGAAGGGCCAACAACCTGTCTTCCGCGGCAGACGAATCTGCGCGCCAATTGGTACTGCGAGCTGCCATGACCTGCGAGTCCTCCCTGACTGCACGGTCGAAGTTTTCCTACCCAAGGAACTTCTCGGCAGTATTGATCGGCGACTCAAGCCTTCACGGCGACGCCGCAGGTTTGCTCGCGAGGCCCGGCACAACTGGCGGATCGCGCCGCCTGACCCCGTGCTTCAATGAATTCACCAGAGAAAGGAGGTGGTCCGACTGAATCAATTGTTTTGCGGGACTCTGGAGGTGCGGGAACTCTGAGTTGATCACTCAGAGGAATCCAAACCTTGCGCCGGCGTGAGTGCAGAGCCGGAAGCTGGTCCCACCGGTCGTCCTTTCTGCCCACGTTTCGATCGCATTCAAAGGCCGTCCCGCTTCGCGCGGGGCGGCCTTTCGCTTTAGGATGCGACCTCAAGCTGATTCTTCGAACTGGAGCGTGACCGATGTCAATTCCCCCGGGCGAATCCGTATTCCGCGCCGAACACCTTCCGACCGACCGGCTGAACGATGTTGGGCTCGACCCGGAGCTGACGCGCATGCTGATCGAGGCCGAGCTGTTCCTCGATTCGGATCCCCAGCGCAACCTCGCGACCTTCGTCACGACGCACATGCCGGAGCAGGCCGAGAAGCTGATCTCCGACAACCTGCACCGCAACTTCATCGACCACGCCGAGTATCCGCAGACGGCCGAGATCGAGCAGCGCTGTATTCGCATCCTCGCTGACCTGTTCAACGCGCCGGGCGAGACGACCGGCGCCCGCACGCAGGGCTCCTCGGAAGCGATCATGCTCGGCGCCCTCAACCTCAAGTGGAACTGGCGCAAGCGTCGCGAGGCGGCAGGCAAGGACGCGACCAGGCCGAATCTCGTGTTCGGTGGTGACGTCCACGTCGTCTGGGACAAATTCTGCCGCTACTTCGACGTCGAGCCGCGCAAGATCCCGCTCGAGATCGGCAAGTACACGATCGACGCTGACGACGTCAAGCCGCTCGTCGACGAGAACACGATCGGCGTTGCTGCTGTGGTCGGCACGACCTTCACGGGACATGCCGACGACGTCAAGGGGATCAATGACATGCTCGTCGAGCTGCGCGACAAGGACGGCATCGATGTGCCGATCCACGTCGACGGCGCCAGCGGCGGTTTCGTCTGGCCCTTCCTGCACCCCGACGAAGAGTGGGACTTCAAGCTCGAACAGGTGCGTTCGATCAACGCTTCCGGCCACAAGTTCGGACTCGTGTACCCCGGCGTCGGCTGGGTGATCTTCCGCGAGAAGTCCGACCTCTGCCCCGATCTCGTGTTCATGGAGAACTACCTCGGCCGCGAGGACATGACCTTCACGCTGAACTTCTCCACCGGTTCGGCGATGCTGCTGGCGCAGTACTTCATGTTCGTGCACTTCGGTTACGCCGGCTACGAACAGGCGATGAAGTTGATGCAGGAAAACGCCAACGTGCTCAAGGACCGGCTGGTTCAGAGCGGACGCTTTGAGGTCCTCGGTCTCGACAAGCCGCAACTGCCGCTGGTCGCCTGGCGCCTCGACGGCGATCCCGGCTTTGACGAGTTCGACATCGCCGCCGGGCTTTCCGCGCGGCGCGGCTGGATGGTCCCGGCCTACACGCTTCCGCCGAACGCCGAGGAAGAGGTGATCATGCGCGCGCTGGTCAAGATCAGCCTGCCCTTCACGATGGTCGAAAAGCTCGCCGACGACATCCTGGAGGAGTGCGAGACGCTCGACAAGACCGGCGGCCTGCACGAGATCCAGCGGAAACACCTGGTCAAAACCAACCCGAACGTCTGATCAGCATCTAGAGTGCGGCTATGGCAAAGGTGCTGATCGTCGGCAGCGGTCCCGGCGCCCTCGAGGCGTGCCTCGCGCTGTCGCGCAGCGAGCATCTGCCGGATCTCGAGATCGCCCTGATCTCGCCCCAGCGCGAGTACGTGTATCGCCCGAACATCGTCGTCGAACCGTTCGGCGGCCAGGAACCGGCGCGCTATCTCGTCGGCGAGATCATCGCCGCCGAAGGCGTGCAGCAATGGCTCGGCACGATCGAGCGGATCGACCCGGAGGCGAAGAAGGCATTTTCGCCCGAGGGGGACGAGTTCGAGTTCGACGCGGTGATCGTCGCGACCGGTACGGCGCTCAGCGCCGAGCTGCCCGAGCCGGCCATCACGTTCGGTGCGCCGCAGGCGATGGACGACTTCAAGGCACTGGTTTCTGAAGTCGACGCAGGCGCGCTTCGCAACGTTGTGTTCACCGCCGGACCGGGCCACTTCTGGTCGCTGCCGCTCTACGAGCTCGCACTGATGACTGCGTCCCGCGCCGAACAGCAGTCGAACACGCAGATCGCGGTCGCCGTCGTCTCGCCGGAGCGGGAACCGATGCAGCTGTTCGGCGCCGAGAACTCGGCGCGCGTGCGCGCGTTGGCCGGCGAGCTCGGGGTGGCGCTGCACCTCGGGGCGACCGTCTCGACCTGGGACGGCCGCACGATGATCCTCGACGACGGCGCGAGCTATCCCGTAGACCGGATCTTCGCGATGCCGCGACTGACCGGGCGACCGATCGACGGCCTCCCGTTGGTCGATGAGGAGTTCATCCCCGTCGACCGCCACCAGCAGGTACTCGGCCCCGACGGACCGTTGTCCGGCGTGTACGCGGTCGGCGACGCGACCGACTTCCCCGCCAAGCAAGGCGGACTCGCCAGCGACGAGGCCGACGCCGCCGTCGCGGCGATCGAGGCCGAACTCGGCGGCGGCCCGGTGCCTGCTCCGTTCTCCGGCGAGATCCAGGCGATCCTTCTCACCGACCAGCATCGCATGATCATGCGCGCGGTCATCGGAGAGGACGGCTCCAGCAGCTCGCTGCCGGCGCCGGAACTCGACGGACCGGAGCAGAAGATCCACTCCCGCCTGCTCGGCGAGCGACTTCGAGAGATCGACGCCCAGCACTGACCGACCCGGCTTGTTGGCCGATCAGCCAACGGCGAACGGTGATGTTCGCTATTTTGGACTCCTGCCGGTTTTACGAACAACCACGTTCGTGAACCGCTCGGATCAAAAAGTCGAACAATTTGGGGGGAGACTTCATGTCTCATGGGACTACTGCCTTCGCGCGTGTGCGCGTGCTTTGGCTGGCGCTGTCGCTCACGGCGCTGACGATGCTTCTGCTCGCCTGCGCGGGCAACGCGAGCGCCGCGTTCAAGCCAACGGGCTTCAGCGCCACGCCGACGAACATGCAGGCCGGCGGCCACGGGAACCTCGGCGTGACCACGACGCTCGACGGTGCCAGCGGAGAGGCCAGCAACGACGATCTACGCGAGCTGAAGATCGATCTGCCGGCCGGTCAGCTGTTCAATCCGCGAGCAGTGTCGGCCACCTGCAGTGACTCGCAGTACGGCGCCGACGCCTGCCCTGCAGCCAGCCTCGTCGGCACCGTCGCGATCAAGTACCGCATGTTCGGCTCGAACAAATCTGCGGTCGGCTCGGTCTACATGCGTCCGGCCACCTCCGACAGCCCGCTCAACTTCGCCTTCATCGTGCGTCCGAGCGGTCTCGCCAAGTGGTTCTTCCAGAGCTCGAAAGTCAGCGGCTTCACCTCGGTGCGGCAGGGTCTCGACGCCGACTATGGCCTGTCGGTGACGATTCCGCAGATCCCGTACCTGGTCAAGGACGGCTTCGGCTTCCAGTACCCGATCACGCTCTACGAAGTCGGCCTGACATTCAATGCCAAGGCGCCGAGCGGGAAGTATTTCGTCTTCAATCCGACTCGCTGCGATGCGGCGCGCGCTCAGGCGCAGCTCACCTCGAGTCGCGGAGAGGTTTCGACGCTCGTCTCGAGCTGGGCTCCGAGCGGATGCTCGAGCGTGCCCTTCACGCCCAATCTGGTCGTATCGCCGACGACCTCCACGGTCGGTGCGCCGACCGGCATCAACGCGACCTACTCGTCAAACACCGACGACGCCGCGATCCAGTCCTCGCACCTGAGAAACATCTCTGTCGGCCTGGCGGCCGGCACGACGATCAACCTCGACGTGCTCAACGCGACGGGACTCTGCTCCGACGACCAGCTCGCCGGGGGTGCGTGTCCGGCGACATCGCGCATCGGTGACGCGGTCGTAGACGTTCCCTTCCTGACATCGAAGCTGACTGGCGGAATCTTCCTCACGTCGTTCGACGGGGTCAAGTTCGGGGTCGTGATCAACGGCCCGAACGGCACGCAGGCGATCTTCCGTGGGAGCGCGAGGCCGGGCAACATGAGCGGCGCAAGCCGAATCATCGCGACCTTTACCGACCTGCCGCAGGTGCCCTATTCGAGCGCCCAGCTGAACTTCACGTCGAAGCTGGTCAACAATCCAGACAGCGGGTGTCCCTCGAGCAACAGCGTCGCCGAGGCGGCCGGCTACAGCGGCGCGGCGTCGACCCAGGCTCCGACCTACCCGCTGACCGGGTGCGTGCCGAACACGATCCTCACCTCCGGCGTGACCTCCCCGACGCGCAACAACAGGCCGAGCGTCAGCTTCACCTCCGACATCGCCGGTGCGACGTTCAAGTGCAAGTACGACGCCACCGCGTGGGTCGACTGCGCGTCGCCGTACCAGGCTCCGACGGCGCTCGCGGACGGAGACCACCGGTACTACGTGCGCGCCTTCTACGGCGGAATCGGTGACTACACGCCGCTCCTGCTGCAGTTCACGGTCGACACCCAGCCGCCGGTGCTCAACTGGACGGCTCCGACCGCCGGTTCGACGGTCTACGGCGACAGCGTCAAGTTCGAATGGACCACGGAAGCCGGCGAGACTTCGATGTGCGCACTGCTTCCCGACGTGACGCTTGAGAGTTGCACGCCCGGCCGCACCTACACAGGAGTCACGCCGGGCGACCACACTGCGTTCGTGGCCGTCCGCGACGCGGCCGGCAACGTCAAGTCGCAGTTCCGCACGATCACCGTGGCCGCAATGAGTGTCGATCCCGAGGTCACGATCAGCTCGCCGACTTCCGGCCAGCAGCTCGTGAAGGACCGCGTGACCGCGGAGTTCACTGCGACCAGTCCGGTCGGCAGCGAGGTTTGGCGGAAATCCTGTGCGATCGAGCAGAAGTACGGCAACAACTGGATCGAGGTCGACAGCGCGTACACATGCGAGAGTCCTTACGAGTTCAGAAACCTGCCGCCTAACGCTCCGTTGCGGCTGAAGGTGATCGCTACGGATGATGAGATGCGCGAGACGAACGCGTACGTCGAGTTCACCAGCGGCCAGCGCGATCCGCTGCCGATCAACATCGACGACGGTCCGAACAGCGTCGCAACCAACGATCGCACGCCGACTTTCCTGCTCAGCTACTTCACCGACTCGCTCTACCCAGATGCGCAGCATCTCTGCGATTTCGTGCGGCCAGGCGCGACTGTTCGAGACTGGAAACCATGCGGCGCGAGCAGCTTCACCTCGCCGACCAACCTCGCGGACGGCGACTGGAAGTTCGTCACCCAATCGGTGTCCGGTTCACGCCAGAGCGCCGAGAATTCGCTCTCGTTCTCGGTTGCCCCGTGGAATCCGTCCTACTCGGCCACGGTCACCGACCCGGCGGCCGGTGCTCACCCGGACCTCGACGTCAACATCGAAGTCCCCGCCGGTCAGATGCGCAAGGTCGACATGCTGTTCCCGCGCGGCCTGATCGGTTCGCTCAACTCGTTCGCGCAGTGCGGCGCGGCGATCTACCAGAACCCGCGTAACTGCCCGGCGAGTTCGCTAATTGGAAACGTGATGACGAGCATCACGATGCAGGGCTTGACACCGAAGGATCTGCCCGGCAGCGTGTACCTGACCGAGCCACAGGTTGCGGGCGATGTCGCCGGCATCGTGATCATCGTGCCGAAGCCGGTGAGCAACTACGGCGACGTGGTGATTCCGATGCGCATGCAGCTGGTGAACAACGCGAGCCAGATGCGCGTCTTCAGTGACTCGATTCCGACGCAGGTTTACCGGACCGACGAAGAAGTCAACTACGACTACTACGTCCACTGGTTCAAGCTGCACCTGAACGGATCCCAGGGCTCGCCGTTCCCGCTGTTGACCAATCCCTCGAGTTGCGCGGCGGGTGTATTTGCCACGACGATCGGAGCTTTCGACGGCGAGGATTCCCCGACGCTTGAGGCTCCTTTCCAAGCGACCAGATGCGACCAGCAGCCGTTCGCGCCGACGTTCCTTCAGACGTACTCGAACCCGAACGCAGTACCGATCGGAATGACATCCCAGACGGGATTGAAAGCGAACTTGGCCTTCGGCGCGAACGCCAGCTCCGTCAAGCGTGTCACCGCGGTAGAACCGGCGATCTTCCGGCCGAACTTCCCATCGTTCGGTGACAATCGGGATCGCTGCGCGGCCAGCGCAATAGCCGACGTCGATCCGACCAGCGCGTTCAAATGGGTATTCAACTACAGCGCCAGTCTGTGTCCCGCATCCTCGAGAGTCGGCACGCTCAGCATCGTCTCGCCACTGCTTCCAGAGACCTTGCACGGAGACGTCTACTTCGTTAACGCTGGCTCTTTGCCCCGACTCGGAGTGAAGATCGATCAGCTGGGCATCTCGATGCGCCTTGCGGGAATCACTTCGGTGGGTCAGCAGGCGTGCGACGAAGCGGTCTATGACCTCGGATGTCCGGACCAGATCGTGGTCGACTTCAATGACATCCCCGACCTGCCGTTCTCTTCGTTCGAGCTCAACCTCGACGAGACCAGCCGGCCAAACTTCGACGGCACAAAGCAGCTCTCAAGCAAGCTCCTGACCGTCGTAGAGGCCGACGACCCGTACATCTGTCGGCCGGTCTCGCTCGCCGAGACCAGGGTCACATCCTGGTCCGGACGGGTTGAAGCGCTCAGGCAGGAAGTCGCACTCAACGGCTGCAACCAGCCGTAGGGAAGAGCGTTCAACACGGCGGCGCGGCCTTTGACGGTCGCGCCGCCACCCCTCTTGAGTACCACCGCCCCCGGCCGTCCTATTGTGAACTGCGGATGGCTGACAACGGCAAGAACGGCAAACACCCCGCAGCGGTGATCGACATCGGGTCGAACACGACCCGGCTGCTCGTCGCCGAGAAAGCCGGCGACGGCTTTCGCCAGCTGCTCAGCCAACGCGCCTTCACCCGGCTTTCGCGCGGTCTCAAGGACGACGGTTCGATCAGCGGCAAAAAGATCAACGAGCTGGCCGACACGATTTCAACCCAGGTCAAGCTCGCCAAGGTGCTCGGCGCCGACGACGTCTACGCGATGGCGACGGCAGCGACGCGCGACGCGACCAACGGCGACGCGCTGCTCGAGACGGTCGAGAAGGAGGCCGGCGTGCGGATCGATGTGCTCGACGAGCACGAAGAGGCGCGGCTCGCGTTCATGGGCGCGACCCGTTCGCTGCCGCAGGACCAGACCGACACGATCGCGGTGATCGATGTCGGTGGCGGATCGACCGAGGTGGCCGTGGGCACCCTCGCCGGCGGGGTCAAGTGGTCGACTTCGTTTCGGATCGGCTCGGGTTTGGTCAGCGATCGGCACATCCACACCGACCCGCCGAGCGTCGACGAACTCGATGACGCGCGCCGCGCCGTCGACGCGATGTTCGCCGAGTTCCCGTTCCCGACCGTCGATCAGGCGATCGCGATCGGCGGCACGGCCAGCTCGTTGCGGCGGATGGTCGGCAACGTGCTCGAGCACGAGACGATGGAGCGCGCGATCCGCCTGATCACCCGCAACACCGCCTACGAGGTGGCCGACGAGTTCGGTCTCGACATCGAGCGCGTCGAAGTGTTGCCGGCCGGGGTGATGATCCTCGAGAACATCGGCGACCGCCTCGAGTTGCCGCTCCGGATCGGCAAAGGCGGCCTGCGCGAGGGCAAGCTGCTCGAGCTGCTCGCGACGGTCTGAAGCGGCTTAGGCCGCGGCTTCGCGCAGAACCTGATCGATCGACTCGAGCTGGCGGCGCATACTGCCGCAGACGACGTCGCAGAGTTCGAACACGCTCTCATCGGCGAGCGTGTAGCGGGCCTGGTTGCCCTCGCGGCTGCGTGACACGAAGCCCGCCTGCAAGAGGATTCCGAGGTGCTTCGAGATGTTCTGTTGCGAGGCGCCGACGGCGTCGCGCAGTTCGCCGACGGTCTTGCCTTCTTCGCGAAGCTCGCTGAGCAGTCGGATACGCATCGGCTCGCCGAGCACGCGGAAGCGTTCGGCGACGAGCTCGACCAGCGGTTCGGTCAGGACGGGGGGAGATGTCTGTTTGCCTGCCATTCGGTCTCATTCTACGGGTCGAAGACAACGTTGTTTCAATGGTAACGCATTTACAACTGTTTAGTTGTATAGTGTTGGACACGCACCAAGCGTCACCCGACACCACCAGGAGCAAGCAGGCCCAGATGGCACGCACACGAACAGTGATCCTCGGATCGAACTTTGCCGGCTACACCGCCGCGCTCGAGCTGCGCAAGCGCGCAGGCGACGACCACGAGATCGTCGTTCTCGACCCGAACGACCGTTTCACCTTCATCCCCTCGTTGATCTGGCTGCCGTTCGGCATGCGCAAGGCCGACGACGTCACGTTCGAGCTGGCGCCGGTCTACGCGAGGAAGAACATCCGCTTCGTCAACCAGGCCGCAGTCGCGATCGACCTCGAGGGTCATACCGTCACCGCGGCCGACGGTGAGGTGATCGACTACGACCAGCTGTTCATCGGCACGGGCCCGCGCTTGGCGTTCGAGAAGATCGAAGGGCTCGGCCCCGACCACGGACACACTCAGTCGGTCTGTAACCTCGAGCACGCCCAGCGCACCGGAGCCGCTTGGCGCGAGTTCCTCAAGGACCCGGGCCCGGTTGTGGTTGGAACCGCGCAGGGCGGATCCTGTTTCGGAGCCTCCTACGAGTTCCTCTTCAACGTCAAGCACCAGATCAAGAAGGCCGGCCTCGAGAAGGTCGCGCCGGTGACATTCGTCAGCGCCGAGCCGGAACTTGGACACTTCGGTCTCGGGGGCGTCGGCAATTCGCACGAGCTCGCGACGAAGTTCCTCGACCGCCTCGAGATCGAGGGCCTGCCGAACACGGTGATCGACCGCGTGACCGAGAGCGAGTTCGAGCTCGCTTCGGGCCGCAGGCTCGAGCACAAGTTCTCGATGATCGTTCCGCCGTTCGCCGGTGTCGACGTGGTGATGAACACGCCGGGACTCGCCAACGCGGCGGGCTTCATCCCGGTCGACGAGCACTACCGCCACGTCGACCACCCCGACGTCTACGCAGCCGGCGTGGCGATCGCGATCGCTCCGCCGGATCCGACGCCGGTTCCGGCCGGAGTGCCGAAGACCGGTCAGATGACCGAGACGATGGCCAAGGTCGCGGCGCGCAACATCGCCGCCGCGATCGGCCGGGGCAGCGGCGAGGCGCTTCCGCTCGAGGAGCTCTCGGCGATCTGCGTGCTCGACGCCGGGAACAGCGGCGTGATCTTCCGCGCCGACAACGTGCTCTCGCGCCGCGAGGGCGGCCCCGAGCGCAAGGCCCACACGACCGCCGGACCGCACGCCCATCTGGCGAAGCTCGCGTTCGAGAAGGTCTTCCTTGGATCGCGTAAGCGCGGAAAGCTGGTGCTCTGATCATGCGTCAAAAGACTTGGAACAACAGCTGGCCGCTTGAGCGTGCGCTGTTTGCGCTGGCGGGCACCATCCTGCTCGTCGCCACACTGCTGGCGGCGCTCGTCTCACCTTGGTTCCTTCTGTTGACCGGCTTCGTCGCTGTCAACGAGCTGCTCTACGCGTCCGCCGGAGTCTGCGGCGCATCCCTGATCCTCGGCCGCTTCGTCGGCCTCACCCCGGCGTGTGCCGAATCTCGCAAAGGAGAGTCCGATGTCAGCTGAAGCCAATCCCTTGAACCTGGGGCCGATCGGCCGCCTGGGCGGCTGGATGGCCGGCCACTTCCGCGGCGTGGCGATCGCCTGGGTCCTGCTGATCGTCGTTCTCGGATTCTTCGCGCCTCGCGTCGAGCACGCACTGTCCGGCGCCGGCTGGGAGGCCTCGGGGTCCGAATCCGTCGCCGCCCGCGAGGTGGTCGACCGGGATTTCGGCGGTTTCGGCGGCTACGGCCTGATGGTCGTCGTGTCCTCGCAGTCGCAGACGATTCAGGACGCGAATTTCAAGAACACGGTCGCTGAAGTCACTCAGATCCTCGACGACGACCCCGCGGTCAGCTCGGTCGCCCAGCCGCGCGCTGGGCTGACGATCGCCCGTGACGGACACACCGCCGTCGTCCAGGCTGGCGCCGCGGCTGACAGCAACGAGATGGTCAAGGCTGCCGAACGAGTGAAGGAGCAGATCGCTGCGACATCGACCGGCGACATCCAGGCGAACCTGACCGGTGCGCCGGGAATGTGGTCCGACTTCAACACCGCCAACCGTGACGCGATGCTCAAGTCAGAGATCATCTCGTGGCCGGTCACGCTGCTGATCCTGCTGTTCGCGTTCGGTTCGCTTGTCGCGGCCGGCCTGCCGTTGATGCTGACGATCGTCTCGCTGGTCGCCGCGGCCGGTTCGCTCTACCTCTCGACGAAGCTCACACCGGTCTCGATCTGGGCGATGAATTTCGCACTGATGTTCGCGCTCGCACTCGGGATCGACTACGCATTGTTCATCGTCCACCGCTTCCGCGGCGCCCTTTTCGGGGGCGGCCTGCCCGCGCGCGATGCGACGGCCCAGACGATGGACACCGCCGGCAAGGCCGTGCTGTTCTCAGGCGTGACGGTGCTGATCTCGCTCGGCGCCGTGATGCTCGTACCGAGCCCCGCGTTCCGCTCGGTCAGCCTCGGAATCATGCTGTCCGTGGTCTTCATCCTGCTCGCCACACTCACTCTGTTGCCGGCCGTGCTGGGCAAGCTCGGGCCGCGCATCGACAAGCTCGGGCTGCCCTGGGCGCACAGCGGCGAGCACCGCTCTCCCGCGTTCGCCGCTTGGGCCGAGCGTCTGTGGCGCCACCCCTGGGCGTTCGGCGGCGTTGCGCTCGCAATCCTGATCGCGCTCGCGATCCCGGTGTTCTCGCTGCAGACGGCGATGCCGTCGATCAAGGTTGTCCCCGAGGGCGATCAGTCGCGCGTCGGTTACGAGCAGGTCGCCGCTGGCCTCGGCGCCGGCGCAGCCGGCGCGATGCAGGTGGTTGTGCCCTCCGCCGACGCCAAGGAGACCGCGCAGGTGCTCTCCTCGGACCCCGGTCTGGCCGGCGTAACGCCGGCGACGGAGTCGGGCGACTGGGTCATGTACAACGCGATTCCGGCCGACGACCCGTCGTCCCCGAACGTCGCCGCGACGATCGAGCGGCTGCGCTCGGATCTTCCCGTCCCGGCGCTGGTCGGCGGCGTCGTCGCCGAGAATCACGACCTGAAAGCCGCGCTCGACTCGAAGACCTGGGAGGTCATCGGCGTAGTCCTCGTGCTCGGCTTCGTGCTGCTGCTGGTCGCGCTGCAGGCTCCGCTCGTAGCGGCCGCAGGAGTGCTGACCAACCTGCTCGCCGCCGGCGCCGCGTTCGGCGTCGCCAAGCTGATTTTCCAGGACGGCGCGCTGCACTCACTGCTCGGGTTCGACCCGCAGGGATTCCTCGACGCATGGGGCCCGGTGTTCTTCTTCGCGATGATGTTCGCGATCTCGATGGACTACACGGTCTTCCTGCTCTCGAGTGCGAAGGAGCACTGGGACCGCTCGCACGATCCGCGCGAGGCGATGGTCGGCGGCGTGGCCCACTCCGGCCGCGTGATCTTCGCGGCCGGCGCGGTGATGGTCGCCGTGTTTTTCACGTTCGCGCTTTCGGGGCCGCTGCCACCGAAAGAGATGGGAGTGATCCTCGGGGTCGCGGTGCTGCTCGACACGATGTTGATCCGCCTGCTGCTGATGCCGGTCTTGCTGCGGATCATGGGAAAGTGGGCGTGGTACCTGCCGCGTTGGGCCGACCGCGTACTGCCGGACGTGAGGTTCGGGCACTGAGCGCGTTCTGAAAACAAGAACTTCACCGCTGATGCGCAACAATGCAGGGCATGACGGATCCTGAGTCGACACTGCGCAGCGTCATACAGCCAGACGCCTTCGAACTCACGCCCGTCCCTGCCACGCGCTCGACCGCCGAAGCGGCGGCGCGCGAGCTCCAGGCCGACGAAGTCGATCTTCGCGATCGCCAGTACTTCTTCAACCGTGAGCTCTCGTGGATGGCGTTCAACGACCGCGTGCTGCAGCTCGCCGAACAGGCCGACCTGCCGTTGCTCGAGCGCGTCAAGTTCACCGCGATCTTCTCGAGCAACCTCGACGAGTTCGTGATGATTCGTCTCGCCGGTATGCACGATCTGATCGACGCAGGCATCGAGAAGCGCGGACCGGATGGCCTCAATCCCGATGAGACCGTCGAAGGCGTCCGCGATCGGGCGCTCGGTCAGGTCGAACGCCAGTCGCGTCTGCTGCGCGACGACCTACTGCCCAAGCTCGCCGAGCAGGGCATTCGCGTCTGCACCGTCGACCAGCTCTCGGAGCCGCAGCGCGAAGAGCTGGAACGCGTCTTCCTCGCACAGATCTTCCCTGTCCTCACCCCGCTGGCCGTCGGCCCCGGGCGCCCGTTCCCGTACATCTCGAATCTTTCCCTCAGCCTCGCCGTGCTGCTGCGTGATCCGCAGCTCGACCAGACGACGTTCGCGCGTGTGAAGGTCCCGAAGGAGATCCTGCCGCGGTTCGTGGAGATTGAGAACGGCGCGATCCTCGTCCCGCTCGAGGAAGCGATCGCGGACAACTTGGAAGCACTCTTCCCCGGCACGGAGATCGTGTGTCACGCCCCGTTCCGCGTGACCCGCGACGCCGACTTCACCGTCTCGGACGAAGCCGACGACCTGCTTCGCGCCGTCGAGGACGAGCTGCGCCGCCGCCGCTTCGGCGAGGTCGTACGCGTCGAGGTCGGCAAGGGAATCGCCAGAGAGCTGCGCGAGGAACTGATCGAATCGCTCGAGATCGACGAGCGCGACGTCTACGAGATCGACGGACTGCTCGACCTCGTAGACCTCTGGCAGATCGTCAAGCTGCCCGGCCACGACGATCTGCGCGACGCGAAATGGTCGCCCGTCACACCGGCGATCCTGCGCGACGCCGACGGTGAGCCGATCCCGGTGATGGCGGCGATGCGTGGCGGCGACTTCCTCGTTCACCACCCGTACGAGTCGTTCAACGCCTCGGTGGAGCGCTTCGTTTCAGAGGCCGTCAACGACCCGGACGTGCTCGCGATCAAATTGACGGTGTACCGCACCAGTGACGACTCGCCACTCGTACCGGCGCTCATCCGTGCCTCTGAACGCGGCAAGCAGGCGGTGGCGCTGGTCGAACTGAAGGCACGCTTCGACGAACGCGCGAACATCCAGTGGGCGCGTGAGCTCGAGCAGTCGGGCGTGCACGTCGTCTACGGCCCGCCGGCGCTGAAGACGCACACCAAGTGTGTGCTGGTCGTGCGTCGCGAGGGCAACGGCGTGCGCAACTACGTGCACATCGGCACGGGCAACTACCACTCGGCGACCGCCCGCCTCTACACCGACTTCGGCCTGTTCACGACCGACCCGATGATCGGCGCGGACGTGACCGACATGTTCAACTTCCTGACCGGGTTCGCGCGCCCGCACGAGATGCGCAAGGTGCTGATCGCCCCGAGCCAGATGCGCAGCGGCATCCTCGACCAGATCGACAAGACCGTCGCCGCCCACCAGGCAGGCAAGCCGGCACGGATCAAGATGAAGATGAACTCGCTCGTCGACGTCGCCTGCATCGAGGCGCTCTACCGCGCCTCGCGTGCGGGCGTGAAAGTCGACCTGAACGTGCGCGGTATCTGCTGCCTGCGCCCGGGCGTCCCCGGAGTCAGCGAGAACATCCGCGTCAACTCGGTCGTCGGTCGGTTCCTTGAGCACTCGCGGATCTACGCCTTCGAGCGTGGCGACGAGCGCACCGTGCTGATCGGGTCCGCGGACCTGATGCGCCGCAACCTCGACAACCGCGTGGAGCTGGTCACCCCGGTCGAGCAGTCAGACCTCCAGGACGAGCTGATGGATGCGCTCGACCGCTGCCTCGACGACAACTCGAACGCCTGGGAGCTGCACACCGACGGCACCTGGGAGCGCCTCTCGCCCGGCGACGGCGAGCGCCGCAATGTTCAGGACGAACTGATCGAGCGCTTTCGAGCGAGCGATCAGGCGTTCAACCAGTAGCTAGCCGGCGCCGCGCACCCTGGCGCGCACGTCACGCCAGTACCAAGCCTCGCCGATCACGAGCAGGACGACGATCGCGGTTGCGATCGACAGTGAGCCGAGCGCGGAGATCTCCTTGAACAGCGGGATCAGCGCGAGCGCGAGCGCGGCGACGAGTAGCCGCGCGAGGTTCCACTTGCCGAGGTCGCGCTTCCGGATCGCCGACAGCCCGGCCGAATACATCGCGACGCCGAGTCCGAGCGTGACGGCAGGGATCTCCTTGAGGTGCTCCTCCGGATGGCCGATCGTCTTCTTGATCGCGAGCGCTGTGATGATGACCCCGGCGATCAGGAAGAAGTGGAGGTAGCCGTAGGAATCCCTGGCGAGCCGCGTGCGCTCGACACCGGTCAGCCGATCGAGCACCGATGCGGCGACGAGCGCGACCACGTCGAAGTACATCCACCACATCGCGCTCGCAAGCGTGATCGCGAGCACCGCGGCGAAGATCGTCTCGGCGTCGAGCGTGACGCCGTCGGCACCGACGCCGATCGAGACGATCGATTCGCCGAGCGCGATGATCACGATCAGCCCGAAGCGTTCGGCGAAGTGGTGGGCCTCGACGCCCCAGCCCTCGCCACGGACAAACAGGGCGCCGCCGTAGTCGACGAGCAGGGCGATCACCCAGATCACCGCCTGGGTCGTGCCGTCGAACGGGACGGAGGCGAGGATCAGCAGCGGCCCGAGCACCATCGTCGGAGTCAGCGAGAGGACTGCCTTGAAGCGGGCGGCGTCACCGCGCGAACCGAGCAGGTAGAAGGCGACGTGGATGAGGCGGACGATGAGGTACGCGACGGCGAAGTAGCCGGCGTACTCGCCAAATGCCTTCGGCACCGCAAGGGCGACGACGAGCATCGCGGCCATCGCGACGAAGATCGGGATCCGCAGCAGCTTCGACTCGGGGTCGAAGGCGTTGGTCAACCAGGCGAACCCCGACCACGCCCACCACAGCACGGCGAGAACGAGCAGTGAGCGGCAGAGGCCCTGCCAGGTCAGGTCGTCGGCGAGCTTCGCCGTGACCTGCGTGAACGCAAGCACGAACACGAGGTCGAAGAACAGTTCGAGCGGTTTGACCTTGTGCTCGGCGATTGATTCTTCGGCGTCCATGACGAGAAGCTACCGACCGGGGAGAACGAAAAAAGCCGCCTTTCGGCGGCTTTCTGACGGGAATGACGAGACTCGAACTCGCGACCTCCGCCTTGACAGGGCGGCGCTCTAACCAACTGAGCTACATCCCCTTGGATGCGGAACAATTGTGGCACACACTGGTTCCTGCTCCGCAAACTTTCGATCGCGTGGCTGTGCCGCGTGATCGAAAGGCAAAGCTGCGTGCAACGCGTCGCCGCGACGGCGGCGACAACCAAACCAGTGGGCACGGCAAGACTCGAACTTGCGACTTCCTGCTTGTAAGGCAGGCGCTCTAACCAACTGAGCTACGCGCCCGGAGGACCCTGAAGGGTAGTCGCACGGCGAGCGCAGGCGTTGCCTGGCGGTCGGTGCTGCGGCACCCGCCCACGGTTGCGCAAAAGAATGCCCCAACCTACGGACGTTGGGGCGCCCCGAAGTCCGTAGGTTGGGGCGGAAACCTCCGCTTCAAGCGGTCGGCGCCGAGTCGCATCGACGTTGCACGAAATCGCGCACGTCCAGTACCACGGTTTGGTTGGTTACTCATGCGTCCGATACGTAGGTAATGGGCCTCCGCTCACGTTCAGTCCTGCTTTTCTGCCTGCTCGCGCTGGCGGGACTTGTCGCGGCCGCAAACGCCGCGGCCGCCAACTACAACGAGACGCTTCTCTCGAACGAGCGCGACACGTCGCGATGGGCTTACGTCGCAAAATCAGAGTGGGCCCGCTCGGAGCCGAACTCGACGGCGAAGAAGATCAAGAGGCTCGGTCGCACAACCGAGGACAAGACGACCGAGTTGGTGCTGACGCTCAGCGAGCGCGTCTACTCGAACGGCGAAGTCTGGACTCTGGTGCGCCTTCCGATGAAGGGCGTTGGTCGAACCGGATGGGTGCCTCGGATGTCGCTCGGCAAATACCACGTCGTCCATACGCGTGTCGAGATCGACCGTGACGCCGAGAAGCTGACGCTTTACGAGAACGAGAAGAAGATCTTCCAGGCCGACGTCGCCGTCGGCAAGCGCGGCAAATGGACCCCCCGCGGCGACTTCTATGTGCGCGAGCGGCTGACCACGACCGACGCCGACGGCTTCTACGGCCCCAACGCAATCGGTCTGTCCGCGTACGCGGATTTCAAGACTGACTGGCCGGGCGGGAAGATGGTCGGCATCCACGGCACCGATCGCCCCGCAGACGTGCCCGGCGGGGTCACGCGCGGCTGCGTGCGCCTTCGCAACAAGGCGATGAAATCGCTTTTCAAACGGCTCCCCACCGGCACCCCGGTGAAGGTCTACTAGCTACCGGCTGGCCAGGAAGAAGTAGATCAGCTGGCCGAGCGCGGCGACGAAGCCGGCGACGTAGGTGAGCGCCGCTGCACGCAGCACAGCGCGGGCGCCGTCCATCTCATCTGACGCCAGCAGCCCGCCGTCCTCAAGCGCCACGAGCGCGCGATGCGAAGCGTCGAACTCGACCGGCAGCGTGATCAGCTGGAACAGCACGACCGCGGCGAACAGGATCAGACCGACCGTCACAAGGCCGGTCGACTGCAGGATGAAGCCGGCCACGACGGGCAGGAACCACAGCGTCGACCCGATGTTGGCGGCGGGAACGAGCGTCTGGCGGAAGCGCATCGGCCAGTAGCCGGCGCTGTCCTGGATGGCATGGCCGGCCTCGTGTGCGGCCACGCCCATCGCGGCCACGCTCTGCGCCTGGCCGACGGCCTCGGAGAGGTTGAGCGTGCGGTCGCGCGGGTCGTAGTGGTCGGAGAGGTGACCGGGGACCGGCCGGATCGTCACTCCGTCGAGTCCGGACGCGCGCAGCACGGCGGCCGCGGCGTCTGCGCCGGTCATGCCGTTGCGCGGCGTGACCTGGCTGTACTTCTTGAAGGTGCGAGAGACGGACAACTGCGCGAGGCCACCGAAAATCAGCGGGACGATCGCGAGGACGAACCAGAGCGTGAGGTCATTCATGGGTCAGATTTTAAGTCGACCCGCTCCGGTTCGATCCGCCCCAGATTCAGTTGGCGTTAAGTCGCTTGGTCGGGTTATCCCCCCGGCAATTCACCTGCCGCCTGCATTGGCAAGCGGGGGCGAATGGGCGATCATGTTGCCATGGCGGATGAGATTCCCATCGACGAGCAGTTGCTGCGAGAGGTCGCCGGACGACCTCTTACCAAGCGCACGTGGCGCGAGTTCGTCTTCCTGCTGACGTTCATTCCCTACGCGCTGCTCGCGACGCTGATCTGGTCGATGGGCGTCAGCGTGGCGGCGACGATCATCGGCATTCCACTGCTGGTCTTCTTCGTCTGGCTGGTTCGCTGGTTCGCGGGTCTCGAACGCTCGCGGCTGAAGCTCGTCGACGACGAGCCGCTCACCGTCGTATACGCGGAGCCGACCGGGAACTTCGTCGAGCGCATGATCATCCGCGTGTCGGACCTCCAGGTCCTGAAGGAGGTCGGCTGGCTGTTCGGCATGTCGACGATCGGCCTTGCCGTCGCGTTGGTCGGCATCGGCGTGTGGGCGATCGCGGTCGGGTGGATTCTCTACCCGCTGTGGGGTTGGGCCGTTCCCGGCGACTGGACGCCGCTCTTCTGGCTGACCGGCAACGACGTTTCGTTTCCCGAGTCGTTCCTGATCGTTCCGTTCGGGCTGCTGATGGTGATCGTGGCGACGTGGGTGTGTGCGGGCATCACGGCCGTTTTCAACGTAATCATGCGGGTCACGCTGAGCTCATCCGAGGAGCGCATTCTGCGCATCCGCGTGACCGACCTGGAGCGCAGCCGCTCAGAGGCGTTTACGCAGCAGTCAGTTGAGATGTCGCGGATCGAACGCGACCTGCACGACGGGGCACAGGCGAGGCTTGTCGCGCTGGCGATGGACCTCGGGATGGCCGAGCAGAAGCTCGGCGACGACCCCGAGGCCGCGAAGGAGCTGATCGCCCAGGCAAAGGGCGAAGCGCAGACGACGCTCCAGGAGCTGCGCGACCTGGTGCGCGGAATCGGCCCGCAGATCCTGCGCGACCGCGGGCTCGAGGCCGCGCTGGTTCCGCTGGCCGCCCGTAGTTCGATCGAGGTGGCACTGACGATCGATCTGCCGGAGCGTCCGAGCGAGCGGATCGAGACGACGGCGTACTTCATCGCCAGTGAAGCGATGACGAACGCGATCAAGCACAGTCGCGCTGAGCAGATCAACGTCAACGTCTGGACCCACGAGAAGTGGCTCTACCTGCGCGTCAGCGACAACGGCGTCGGTGGCGCGAAGATGGACGGCGAGGGTGCCGATGGATCGGGCCTGCGCGGCCTGAAAACGCGGGCAGAGAATGTCGACGGCCGCCTCATGGTCGAGAGCCCAACCGGCGGACCGACCATCATTGACGCATGGCTGCCGATGCAGTGACCCCGCTGAAGGTGATCGTCGTCGAGGACCACGCACTGCTGCGCGACGGCCTCACACGACTGCTCGAGGGGAACGACTGCGAAGTGCTCGCGGCCGTCGACAACGCCGACGACTTCCTCAAGACGCTCGCCGACAACTCACCCGACGTAGCGATCGTCGATGTGCGTCTACCGCCGACATTCGTCGACGAAGGCGTGCGCGCGGCGATCGAGGCGCGCACGCGCATCCAAGGCCTGCCCGTCCTGATCCTGTCGCAGTTCGTCGAGCAGACCTACGCGGCGGAGCTGCTCGCGGACGGCAATGGCGGCGTCGGCTACCTGCTCAAGGACCGCGTCGCCGATGTCGGCGAGTTCATCGACGCTGTACGCCGGGTCGCTGCCGGCGGCATGGCGCTCGATCCGGAGGCCGTGTCGCAGCTGATGGCGCCAGGGCGCGGAGCGGACGGCCCGTTCGCCGAACTGACCGACCGCGAGCGCGAGGTGCTCGACCTGATGGCTCAGGGACGCAGCAATTCCGGCATCGCCGGCGAGCTGTTCATCACCGACGGAGCCGTCGAGAAGCACATCAGCAAGATCTTCGACAAGCTCGACCTGCCGCCGTCGAGCGACGACCACCGGCGCGTGCTCGCAGTGGTCAACTACATGCAGCAGGGGGGATAACCCCCCGTCGCGGTTTCGCGCTGTCCGGTGCGGCATTCGCCAGCGCGCTCCATAGGAATCTCCGACCGAATTCGGGAGGGTGGGATCACTTCGAATTCCACCTCCCTAGGAGATCCCCATGCAACGCTCAAAGAAGTACATCGCCCGCAAGAACTACCGCCCCGACCCGGCCAACGACCGCAACATCGCGGCGCGTGCCGGACGCTGGAGCGCGACCCACCCGAAGACGGCGATCATCGCCTGGTTCGCGTTTGTAGCGCTCGCTCTGTTCGGCGGCTCGCAGTTCGAGACCAAACATGTCCCCGACTACAAGGCCTTCGCCGGCGAAAGCGCCAAGGCCGAGCTCGCCCTCCACGACCACTATGCCGCGGAGCCCGCGAGCGAGAACGTCGTGATCAGCTCGAAGGACGCGAAGTTCGGCGAGCCGCAGTTCGACGACGCCGTCAAGGCCGTCGCCGCCAAGCTCGAAGAGACGAAGAAGGTCGACGAAGTCGCTTCGCCGTTCTCGCGCGCTGGACCGGCCGGCTTTGTGAGCGAGGACGGCGCGGCGGCCCGCGTCACCTTCAACGTCTCCGGCGACCCCGACGATGCTGCCGACAAGGTCGCCCCGATCATCAGCGCCGTCAACTCGGTCGCGGCCGAGCACCCGGCCGTCACCGTCGGCGAGATCGGCGACGCTTCGGCCGACCACGAGCTCGGCGAGATGATCAACCGCGACCTCGAACAGGCACGCAACCTTTCGGTGCCGATCACGCTGATCATTCTCGCGCTGGCTTTCGGGGCGCTGGTCGCCGCCGGAATCCCGGTGGTGCTCGCACTGTCGGCCGTCGCGGCGACGATGGGCCTCGTGTCGATACCCAGCCAGATCATCCCGATGGAGGAGTCGGTCGGCGAGGTGATCGTGCTGATCGGCATGGCCGTCGGCGTCGACTACTCGCTGTTCTACCTCAAGCGCGAGCGCGAGGAGCGGGCAGCCGGCCGCGGCGACCTCGCTGCGATCGAAGCGGCCGCGGCCACTTCGGGCCGTGCGGTGTTGATCTCCGGCATCACCGTGATGGCGGCGATGGCCGGCATGCTGCTGGCCGGCGACGCGACCTACATGTCATTCGGTGTCGCGACGATGATGGTCGTTGCGATCGCGATGATCGGATCGCTGACCGTGCTGCCCGCCCTGCTATCGGCGTGGGGCTCGAAGGTCGACCGTCCGCGCATCCCATTCATCGGCAAGCGCCGCGAGCGCCGCGCCGCAGCCGGCGACACGACCGGCGTGTGGTCGCGTGTGGTCGAACTGGTGTTGCGCCGCCCGGCCGTCAGCGCCGCGATCGCGACCGCGCTGCTGTTGGCGATGGCCTACCCGGCGCTGCAGATGAAGACGCAGGACATGAGCGTCACCGACATGCCGCAGGATCTCGCGGTCGTCAAGGCGTACCACCAGATCGAGAAGGCATTCCCGAGCCAGGGCGCTAGCGAGGAGCTGGTGCTCAAGAGCGGCAACGTCCGCGCCCCCGCCGTCCAGGACGCGCTCGCCGACTTCACTCAGCGCGTCAGCGAGAACCCGCACTTCGGACGCCCCGACGCGCCGGAGTACAGCCCCGACAACAAGGTCGCCTCGGTGATCGTGCCGGTCGCCGGCGGCGACGACAAAGACGTCGCCGCAGACGGGACGCGCGAGCTTCGCGGCGAGGTGATCCCCGAGACGCTCGGGTCAGTGCCGGGTCTGGCCGCCTGGACGACGGGCGGGTCGGCGTCTTCGATCGATTACAGCGACCACCTCAAGCAGAAGGCGCCGCTGGTGTTCGCGTTCGTGCTCGGCCTCGCCTTCCTGCTGATGCTCGTGACGTTCCGCTCTGTGGTGATCCCGCTCACCGCGATCGTTCTCAACCTGCTGTCGGTCGCCGCCGCCTACGGCGTGTTGGTGCTGGTCTTCCAGCACGGGTGGGGTCACGAGTTGCTCGGCTTCACGCCGAACGGCGCGATCTGGCCGTTCCTGCCGTTGTTCCTGTTCGTGATCCTCTTCGGACTCTCGATGGACTACCACGTGTTCATCCTCTCACGAGTGCGCGAAGCGCGCGACCGCGGTCTCTCGACCGAGGCCGCGGTGTCCGAGGGGATCCGCACGACCGCCGGCACGGTCACCAGCGCAGCGATCGTGATGGTCGCCGTGTTCGGGATTTTCGCGACGCTTGGTTTCCTGCCGATGAAGCAGATGGGTGTCGGCATGGCGGCGGCGATCCTGTTCGACGCGACGATCATCCGTGCGGTGCTGCTGCCGAGCGTGATGAAGATGCTCGGAGAGGTGAACTGGTACCTGCCGCGCTGGCTCGAATGGCTGCCGCAGGTGCGCCACGAGGCTCCCGCTCCGACGCCGCCCGCGACACGCGAATCGCAACCTGCCGTGCAGGGGGCGGGCGCAGCGTAGGGGTGAGGCGGCCGGGCGCAGAAACCACACCCCAGACCTCGGACACGCGGACACCCGAGCAGCCCGCGTGACTCCCCCCGAGTCCAGCAGTACGAAAGAGGCGCCCCCTGGGAGGGCGCCTCTTTTCGTTCCCGCATGAAACAGCCGCTGGTAATCTGCGGGCCAGCCACGGCCCCATCGTCTAATGGTTAGGACGTCGGCTTTTCAAGCCGAAAACCGGGGTTCGACTCCCCGTGGGGCTATCCACCAGCGCCGATGAAAAAGCGAATCACCCCTCTCCAGCTGGCCACCGCCGCGACCTTCCTCACGACAGGTTCGCTCCACTTCGTCCAAGAGAAGTTCTTCACGGCAATCGTGCCGAAGTCGCTGCCGAACCCGAAGGCGCTCGTCTACATCTCCGGCGTCGCCGAGATCGCCGGTGGCATCGGCGTGCTGATCCCGAGCACGCGCCGCCTCGCCGGCAAAGGCCTGCTGGCGCTCTTGCTCGCCGTGTTCCCCGCGAACATCAACATGGCGCTCAACCCAGAGCGTTTCAAGATGTTCCCGGCGTGGGCGCTCTGGGCTCGCCTGCCGCTGCAGTTCCTGATCATGCTGCAGGTCTGGGCTGCGACGTTGCGCGGCCATAAACAGACCTAAAGCCACCGGTCCATGCGCCGATAGAAAATGCATGGACTGGCGCAAGACGATCGAGCATCAGAAGCCGACGAGCACGCCGCGTGCGCTCGACCCCAAGGCGGTGCGTGAATCCTTTGCGCGCTCGCCCGAGTACCGCGCCGCACAGGGTCATCCCGACCTGTACCAGCTGGCACTTCGCGCCAACGCCTACAAAGAGCGTCTGCGCCGCGGCCTCTAGCTATCCGAAGGTGAACGCATAGGCGCTGATGCCCGGCGCCGGACGCAGCGTGACCGTATGTGTTTCGACCTTGCCGACGTCGACCAGGCGGTAGAGCCGCTGGTCCTTCACGGTGACGACGCCGTTCTTCACGTCGTCTCCCGAGTCGGCTGCACTGATCGGCTTGCCGTCGAGCAGCACCTGCATGCGGCGCGGTGCGTTGCCGGCGGACCCGAGCACGAGAAAGGTTCGCCGGGCCTTGACGCGGGCGTCGAGGAAGGCGCCCTCGCCTGCGGTTGCGCGTTCGCTGCGGACCTTCCATGTGCCGCCGAGGCGGAATGTGCTGGGCTTCAGCTTGATCGGCTTCTCGCCGTAGTACGCGGTGTCTTCCGACGGCGCGCGGCCCTCGAAGCCGCTTGAGCGGGCCGAGCCGACGTAGGTCTCGGGAGTGATGTCAAACCCGGAGGCCTTCTCGGCCTTGACGGAAGCCGTCGATTCGTCGCCGAGGCCCGTCGCTCCGGCCTCGCGGAGCAGCGTGCGGATCGCGTCTTCGCTCTCCTTGTACTTGCCCTCGCCGTAGTGAATCTGCCGCACGATTCCGTTGGCGTCAATCAAGTAGTGGGCCGGCCAGTACTGGTTGGCGTAAGCGCTCCAGGTGGCGAAGTTGTTGTCTTGCGCCACCGGATACTTGATGCCGTTCTGGTCGATCGCGGCCTTCACGTTCTTGGCCGACTTCTCGAATGCGAACTCCGGCGAGTGAACGCCGACGATCACGAAGCCTTTGTCCTTGTACTTCGCGTACCAGGACTTCAGGTAAGGGAGCGTGCGAATGCAATTGATGCAGCTGTAGGTCCAGAAATCGATCATCACGACCTTGCCACGCAGCTGCTGGAGCGTCAACGGCTTTCCGTTCGCAGTGTTGAACCACTGCTGCGTGTCTTTGAAGTCCGGAGCCTTCATGATCGGTTTGAGCGCGAAGCTGCCCTCGAGCTGCTCGCGCCTCGCGGTCGTCTCGACGCCCGACGAGCGGATGTCGCGCAGGCGGTCCTGTGCGGCCGCGGTCTTCTCGAGCCCGCCGGTCGGGTTCACCAGGAAAGAGGGAAGGTCGTTGGCGATCGCGGTCTGGAAGCGCGTGTCGAGGTTGGCGGCCATGCCGATGCCGACGAGGATCATCAGCACGCCGAGCGCGGTCTGGAGCGCCTGGCTGCGCTCCATGAACGGACGGATCAGCTTGCGGCCGCCGAGCATCAGGGCGAAGAACATCACGGCGGAGCCGAGTCCGTAGGCGAGCGCCACGGCAAGGCGCTCGGTGGAAAAATCTTGCGAGGCCGACACGGTGATCACGCCGGCGAGGATCGGCCCGGCGCACGGCGCGTACACGAATCCGAGCCCGCTGCCGATCAGCACGCCCGACCAGAAGCCCTGCCCCTCGGTCTGGGTGGCCTGTGAAACCTTTGTCGCGCTGCGCGAGGTGACCCGGCTGATCCACGCCTCGATTCGGTCGCTGGCGCCGGGGATCAGGAGTGAGAGACCGAAGCCCACCAGCACGGCGACCGCGACGATCCTCAGCAGGTTGTCGGGCAGCCCGAGGGCGGAGATCAGGTAGACGAGCAGGACGGTCGCGATCGTGAAACTGAGCGCGAGCCCGACTGCGATTCCGAACGGCCGTCGCCGGCCGCCCGTCGCGCCGGCCGAGAAGACGACCGGAAGGACAGGCAGCGCGCACGGCGAGATAGCGGTCGCCGCGCCGGCGAGGAATCCGAAGATCAACAGAAGAAGCATCGTCGCTCAGCTCACGTTCGCGTCGTCGTTTGCGAGGGGTTGATTACGACTTCGGCATCAGGACGCCGTCGATGATGTGAGTCACACCATTCGAAGACTTCACGTCCGCCTGGGTGACCGTGACGGTACCGCCGGAGGCATCCTTGATCATCACCTTGTCGCCGTCGACTTCCGGCGTCAACTCGTCACCTTCGACGGTCTTGACGGACTTGCCCTCGTTGGCGAGCTCCATCAGCTTGGCGGCGTCGTACTTGCCGGCGAGCACGTGGTAGGTGAGGATCGTCTGCAGCTGCTTCTTGTTCTTGTCCTGCATCAGAGCATCGGTCGTCTCCTTCGGCAGCTTCGCGAAGGCGTCGTTGTCCGGCGCGAACACCGTGAACGGGCCCTCGCCCTGCAGGGTCTTGACCAGGTCTGCCTGCTTGACGAGAGCGACCAGTGTGGTCACGTTCGAGGCGTCAGAGGCGTTGGCGACGATGTCGCGGTTCGGGGTCATCATCGCCCCGCCGACTTCGACGCCTTCCGAACTCATCGAGTCGTCGCCGGTGGACATCGTCGTGTCCGCGGCCGAGGTGTTGGACTTCTCGTCGTCGCTTCCGCAACCGGCTGCGGTGGCGGCGAGGGCGAGGACGAGGATCATCAGGACCGCAAGCAGCGGCCTACGCATGTGCGAGCGCATTTTGGGACTCCTTGTTCTGGAGCCGCACTGGTGTGCGGCCCGTCTGGGGTGTGGGTGAATCTGACTGCGTCGGCCGGTGTGCTTCACCGTTTTGAGGACGCCGTCTTCAGATGTGTTTACGCACACCCCAGCCGGGTCGGATCACTTTTCTTTTGCGAGCACCCCGTCACGCATCATGTAGGTGCGCGTCGCGTGTTGCGCGATCGAGCGGTCGTGCGTGATCAGTACGACCGTCAGGCCCTTCGCCCAGAGTTCGTGGATGAGCGAGAGGATCTCTTCGCTGGTCTGTGTGTCGAGGTTGCCGGTCGGCTCGTCGGCGAGCAGAATCTGCGGCTCGTTGGCGAGCGCGCGGGCGATCGCCACGCGCTGCTGCTCGCCGCCCGAGAGCTGTCCGGGGAAGTGGCCGACGCGATGCTCGAGACCGACCTGTCGCAGCAGTTCGAGCGCGCGCGCAGTGACCTCGGCCTTTGGTCGCCCGGCCGGGAACATCGCGATCTCGATGTTCTGCTCTGCCGTCAACGTCGGGATCAGGTTGAACTGCTGGAAAATGAAACCGATCTTGTGCAGGCGCAGTTCGGCCAGCTCTGACTCGCCGAGCTGGGAGACCTCGCTACCGCCGCAGACGATGCGGCCCTGCGTCGGGGCGTCGAGCATGCCGAGCAGCTGCAGCAGCGTGCTCTTGCCGGAGCCGGACGGTCCCTCGATCACGACGTACTCGCCGTTCGGGATCACCGCGTCGAGTGGCTTGACGGCCTCGACGCTACCGGCACCGGTGGTGTAGGTGCGGGTCACGCCGGTCAGTTCGTAGGCGTTGCCGGTGGCCGCCGCCGGGCGGCCGTCGGCCGCTGCGGTCTGGGAGATGGTTGCTTCAGTCGACATGCTTGAGGGCCTCCACGGGGCTGAGTTTGGATGTCTTGAGTGAGCCGAGACCGCCGGCGATCAAGGCGGTCGCGGCGCCGATGCCGGCTGCGATCAGGATCGTGCTGACGGAAAGGCTCGGGGTGATCTCGATCACCTGGCTGGCGGCGCTGCTCGCGGCTCGGCCGAGGCCGGGGGGTCCACCCTGAGCTCCGCCGGCCGCTCCCGGCGGTCCGCCGGCTCCGGGGCCGACAAGGCCGCCGCCGGTTGAGGCGCCGGTCACCTTCATCGTCAGCGGCATCGCTTTGGCCACGATCATTCCCACGCCGGCGATCGCGACACCGGCCGCGGCGCCGATCACACCGGTCGAAAGCGACTCGGCCATCACCTGCCGGATCAGCCGCGGGTTGCTCCAGCCGAGCGACTTGAGCGTGCCGAACTCGCGCGTGCGCTTGTTCACGGCGTTGAGCGTGAGGATCGTCGTGATGATGATCGCGGCGAGCAGCAGGACGAGCACGAGGAAGGTGCCCATCTTGTTGACGAGCTTGTTCGCGTCGACGAGGGAGCCCGAGACCTGGCCGGCCAGCGACGAGTTGGTCGTGACGGTCGCGTTGCTGACCGTGCTCTTGATCTCCTTGCTGACGGTCGCGACGGCGGCCTGGTCGGTGGCGCGGACGTAGATCTTGTTGACCTTGCCCTCCATGTCAGCGACCTTCTGGAGCTGGTCGAGCTTGACGTAGATGTCCGAGCTCGAGCCGGCCAGCGGGGCCGAGACGATGCCGACGACCTTGAAGGTGGTGTCCTTCAGCTTGATCGTGTCGCCGACGGTCAACGACTTGTCCTTGGCGTAGGTGGCGCTGAGTACGGCCTCCTTGCTGTCGTTGTCGGAAAGCAGGGCGCCCTTCTGGAGCTGGTCGGAGGAGATCGGACCGAGGTCGCTCGACGGGTCGATGCCGGTGATCGTGCGCTGGTCGATGTTGAATCCGCCACCCTGGGCCGCGGCGCCGCCGGCGGGGGGCCCGCCTTGCAGGTTGTTTCCGCCCTGCGACCCGGCGGACGGGATCGTTCCGCTCGCCTTGATGTTGCTCACGGTCAGGCCGCCGCTGGCACTCTGGACGTCGGTCAGCTTCGACACCTTGGTCACGTTGGCGTCGGAGAACTCGCCATTGAAGCCGGTGGTGTAGACGTCGCGACTGAACGACTCCCCGGCGCTGCCGCTGTCGAGTCGGAACCGCGGACCGCCGGCACCGTCGGGCCGCTGGCCCGGCGTGAACGTCTTGGCGACGGTCATATCGGTGCCGAGGCCGACAAGCGGCTCGAGCACCTGGTCCTGTGCCTTCGAGAGGCCGGTCGAGTAGGCGCCGATCATGATCGTCAGCGCGATCGGAACGGCGAGGCCGATCGCGATCAGGATTGTTTTCGTCCGGCGACGCACAAGCTCCGCCTTCAGGTATGGAAGGTTGATCATGCCGGAGAGAATCGGATGCCGGCGTGAGTGCCGAGTGAGCGAATCCTGAGAGTTCTTTGAGAATGCGGAGCGGGGCCGTTAAACCGCTCAAGCTCCGGAACCCTGACGAACCAGGGGGCCGGAGCTTGAAATGTTGCGGTCTGCGTGAACCGTCGCTCGCTCAAACTCCGATCCACCGCTATCCCCGCGAATGCTCGCTCTGCCTGCGGGGTGCGTTGCAGTGATGTCTATTAAAGCTCAGACACCGAAAGGTTTTCTGAGTGTTTGCTGAGAGTTTGCTTGGAGCGGTTCAATGGTCATGGACGGCGGTTGGATTGCCGAATCTTTATGACGGGCGGGTGGTTATTTGACCAGTCCACTTCAAGATGAAAGAACTTCTTCGAGAACCACTCTCAGCGGCGGCCGCCCTGGCGCTTGCCCTGCTGATCTCCGCAGCCGTCGCGGACGCGGCCGTATTTGAGGGTCGCGAGGTATCTGATCTTTATCCCGTTTATGGATGTTCATGAATTACTCACAAAAAACGAGTCGAGGCGCGTCCACGCGTGTTACCACACATGGAGTTGCATGATGCGAACCAAGAATCTGACGTTTCTCGCGGCTGTTATTGCCGCTTTCCTTGGGGTGACACACGCGGCCACGGCCGCTGATCCCTCGCTTGAAAAGCGCTACGGGGATGCTGAGTCCTTGGTGGCGTCCAAAGGTGGAGGAGTGATCTACTTCGCGAGGAGCCTCACCAGCACGAAGTTTCGACTGGTGTCGCACCGGGCCGGGAGCTCCGCGAAGACAGTTTCTGTTTCAGCCATCCGTCGCAATGGCGCTAGGCCTGGAACGACCGGGACAGGCGGCGATGGACGGGTCTGGGCTTCGATTCGCTCCAAGACTGGTCGGACATCCATCGTTCGTGTCTCTGCGGGACGAGTTGTCGACGAGTTCACACTTCCTCGTGGGTACGCGGCCACCGCCATCGAGGGTGACTCGAAGGGTCGTACGTGGTTGCTAGGTCGCAAGGACGATCGCGTCGCGTATTTCACGAAGGAGATGAAACTCCGTACCGCAAAGGTCAGCGGCGCTTCTTCCCTCTACGCGCTTGCGAGCGACTCCGATGGCGCGGTTTGGGCCGCCGGAAGCTCGTCGGTCAAGCGGTTCTCCGCGCAAGGTCGCAAGAAGACGATCAAGACGGCAAGGATTCCTTCGGCGGATATTGCTTTTGCAGACGAGGCGATTTGGGTGCCGGGTGTTGGCGGCGTGCAGAGAATCTCGAAAGCCGGAAGCGTTCGCTTGGTCACTCTTCAGCAGCCGAATGCAACACCGTCCCAAGATTCTCATGTTTCCGTTCCCTTCTCGAAACGTATGGCTCTCTCGCTGTTTGAACGACCTGACGGTCACCTCGGATTTACCGCAGGCGTCCCGGCGCTTCTTCAAGACGACAACGAAATCATCCAGACGAGTATCGGCCGGGTCGATTCCTCGGGGGCGGTTGTCGAGACCCCGACGAGCATTGGATTCCCTGCTCTCGTCAGCGTCGGTCGCATTGACGCAAGGCGCTCAGGTACGGCGCTAGCGGTCGCGGATTCCCAAGGAAACCTGTGGACGGCGCTCTACGGAGGAATGGGTGTGTTCTCTAGGGGGTCCTGGTAGCGAGGTTCCTCGCCTACCGGTCTCCCTACGGGTCTCGACCATCGTTCAACCGATCTTGGCCACCCGGTCGGGTGTAAAGCCTTCGACTGCCAGCCCACACGAGCTCAGGAGGTCGCGATCGATCCGCCGGAGCCCGGTCGCGCGCTCGACGGCGTCGAGAGCAGGTACGTCGGAGGAGCGTCCTCGTCCGATTCGCGCCAGCAGCTTCAATTTCAAGGGGCGGTTCCTGGGATCCGCAACCAGTCTGCCAAATACAAACGGCTTCGAAGCAGTCACCCGGAGTCGCCAGCGAAGAGTTGTTGAGTGGAACTGCGGCGTAGGCGTGACGCAAAGGCGACCTAGGTCGCGATGCAGCATCACGAATCTGCGCAGGACCTCGGGCGAGGTATAGAAACGGCGCTCGTGCTTCCAAACAGGCAGGCGGGTGTCCGGCAGTTCGTTCAAATCGATCGCACTGGAATCAATGACCCGCGCCGTTGCAGTCGACCACTGCCCACCGAACTTGCCGACCCCTCTGAGGAGAAGGTTGCTCTCGCTTCGCGAATCCAACGAGGCCCGGTGGAAGACCGTGTTGATCAGGGCGGTAACGGCGAAGAGGCCTGCGGCGGCAATCACCAACTTCCGAGCACCGTCGCTCGGGTCGTGGATGTCGGAGAGTGGGATTTTCAGCAGCTCCATGAACGCGTAGAACAGCCCTAGAGCGATGAGGAGAAACGAATACGTTGTAGTAAGCGACTGAAGTCTTGACCTGCGCATGTAGTCACGCTGGGCCGCTGTCTCGCGAACGATCCGACTGATCGCTACGCAGGTCAACAGGAACAGAAGCAGTCCGAGCAGCATCGTCAGCGCATCAACCGCCGCTGAGACTTGGTGTGGATTGCTCGTGTCTAGGAAGGCGTCAATCCATCCAACGACTCCAAGGATTGCGATGACGAAGATCGTCATCGCGACCGGCCAGAGCGTTAGGCGGCTCGCCTCATGCGAGAGGCGTTCGTTAAGGAACATGAAGATCATGCCGACGCCGACGACAAATACCGCGCTATTAAGAAGTTGCACCTGATGCATGGCCAGCATGATGCTCCTCGTTTCGGACGAACATGTGTTCGTGTCGGCCGGGCGGGTGGATGTCCGCCCCGTCCGCCACTGCGACATGACCGAACATATGTTCGTATTCTGGACGTGTGGGTTCACCTGCGAAAACCAAGCGCCCGGACGATCTCGGAGGCACACTCGTCGACGTGCCACCGATAGATCCACACTATTTCTCTGCGGAGCCTCCCCCGGTGCGCTTAAGCGTTCGGTTTCGCTCTGCGATGACGTTCTGGACGCTCTCCGAGTTCGCGTACTTGGCGATCGCCTTTCCGACAAGTTCATCGACGAGCTTGCTCGCCGAGCCTTTGTCGTGGACGAAGGCGGCGGCCTCCAGGATCTCGTATTCGGCAGGAGGACGTCGAATGTTTATCTGCTTGTCAGAGCGAGCCATTTCTTTTTTCCGTCGGTGCTACACCCTAGTCTGTAGCACTTGGTCGGAAGTGTCAACTGACCGGCAATCGGACGTGCGAATTCTGAATTCGACCCAAATTGGACGGAAAACCCGGACGACCCCGGCTCCGTTTTGCCCCGCTTGGGGTTTCGTTGGTACGTTGCGAACTTCCGTCGATTCGACCCGCGTGCATGTGCCGTTCCGGGGAGCGTTGAACCCATGAAAGTCATCGAATCCCGTCCGACCGCGTGGCGCGAGGAGTGCCCATACGCCAAGCCGTCGATCGGCCTGGTAGTCGACGTCCTCTATTCAGACCCCGATAGCTGGACTTTGGGAATCCACCAGCTTCAAGACGCATGCGATCTCGGGCATCTCGAACTCTGGATGGAGTACATCCCAGACCAGCGAGAACGATCATCTCTCGCGAGCGCGCTGGGCGGTATGCCGATCACAGTGCATGCGCCGTTTGTCGACATGTCGATCGCGAGCCGCTGGGATGAGCACGCTGACGCTTCAATGCGGCGCCTTGCTCAAGCGCTTGACGCGTCAATCGAACTCGGTGCTTCGGCCTTCACGATCCACGCAGGTAAGTTCGCCGACTTCGAGGATCACGTTGAAGTTCTGAAGCGTGTGGCCGACCGTTATCACTGGCTTTCGGAGCGAGCGAACGGGTCAATCGAAATTGGAATCGAGAACCTAAAGGCGAAGCGAAGTGGCGTGTCACGAGAGTCGGTATCGACTTTGCACGATCTTCAGGTCATATGCCAGTTCAATCCAGATCTTCGGTTAACTCCAGACGTGGGGCACGCGGTTCAGAACGGTGAGGACCCGGTTGAGCTCTTGTACTTCGCGAAAGACCGAATCGCGAGCGTCCACTTGCATGACGCGGCTCAGGGTGAGCGAAGCCATCGGGCCTTTGGAAACGGGGACGTTCCACTGGATGCTGTGGCGAAGGCGATACTCGATGTCGCTCCCGATTACGTAACACTTGAGCTTCTTTCAGTCGAGGACGGAGTCTCGTCATTCAACGCGCTGAACAATGCGCTCGAATCTGCCTTCCGGCGGCGCAAAGACTTGGACGCGGCCGCCCCAGAGGCTGCCTAACCGTCAGCCAAGCAATCGGTCGACGATTGACCTGACCTCCTCGTCGCCGACATTCTCAATCGGCGTGTCGAGTTGAATGAATGTCCAGCCTTGAGCAGTCAATAGTTCGGCTGCTTGGTCGTATCGAGCTCCCTCCTCTTCAAGTTCAATATGCCAATCCTCGTACTTGTGGAGCAGCCCCTTTTTGCGCAGGCGGTCGCGTCGATAGTCGGCATCCGCGTGAACGAGCACTGACATATTGGGGACAGGTGCGCTGGGGTAGAGGTCCAGAATTTCCTGAGCGGTCATATCCGAACCGAGTCCGTCCAGGGCGATTGCAGTCGGGATGTATCGATCGATCACAACTGGATCGCCTCGCTGGATTGCCGGGAGGACGACAGTTTCCAACTGAAGGTGCCGATCGGCTGCAGCGACATGCGCCAACGTCCTTCCGGAGTATTCGAACTGCGCGCCTCGCACGAACTCGCCAAGGGAAGTCCCTGAGAGAGCGCTGGTTTGCGCGGGTCGGTGGCCTCGGCGCTTGAGCTCGTCGGCGACTTTCCCGCAAAGTGGCGTTTTGCCCGATCCCAACGGCCCGTCAACTGAGATCACCATTCGAACACCGTCTCACCCGGCTCGGATGAGCGATTTGCGCAGGCTAGGTGAGGTGCCCGCTGCTGTTGAGTGCCTTACGCCAAACATGAGGCGAGAAGACTCGCCCGCGAATGTGACTGTGCGCAAGTGTCTGATCTTCCCATGGACGCAGTTGGCGCTCTCGCGTTAGACGTTCAAGCATCTTCACTCGAAATCCGAGCACAGCCAATCGCAAGTTGTATGAGGCGTGATCCCATCTCACTTCGAACTGAGGCATAACGAGGTTGTGGAAGACGCCAGGGCAAAACCGATCATTCTCGATTCGGCATACGGTCTCTTCGGCCAGGTACCCCTGGTCGATCTTCTTCATTTCGCGGTTGTGCTTGTACGGAATTGCCGCGAATGAATACTCGGTTGACGATGTTCCTCGACGACCCTCATCGTCTCGGAAGTCCCACATCGTCCGATCAAATGCCTCGCCCTCTTTCGCAATCTCTATGGACGGAAGGTCATCCAACACGAGGTACTGGAAATCGGTCCAGGAAACCATGTGTAGCTGAAGCTCGAAACGGCTTGAGATTTGGTACGGCTCCAGCAGCGGGTCAGGGCCATCGGTCCAGAACCGGACCTTATGACTCATAGTCATGTGTTCGAGGTCTGTTCGTACTTCGTCAGTGTGCCCAGCTCGCTCGACCAGTTTGTCGAGGTCCTCACTCGAAATTCCGTTGACTTCTCGAATTGACTCCGCGAGCGTCCTTACGGACTCGGCAAGATCTGGGAGCACAAGCAGAAGGTCGAGATCCGACGGATCGTTCGTGCCTCCCTTGGTGTTGAAAAAACGCCCGTACGAGGCAGATCCTCCGAGGATTGCCCCGGACTGGAGGTCGGCGCAGGCGTCGCGAATCTCGTTGGTTGTGAGGAGCCGCCTCGCCGTCTCGACCGAAGCTTCGAATGGAGTGGGTCGTTGACGGAATGCCTGAGTCGAGTACGGATGGAGCTTCTGTACTTCCTTGTCTTGGTACATCGCGACGAACCCATCGGCGTCGGCCTCGACACCAAATATCGGACACCAGACCTCGAAGAGATCCTTTATGAATGCCTCTTCGCTTCCGTCGTAGTGCGTGAACGTACGTCCAAGCAAGTACGCGAGGTTTCCAGCAGTTCGGTCGGGCGGTCCAGAGTGCGCACCATCGCTGGCTTCGACCAGCGTTCGGTATTGGCGAAAGGCCTCTTCGACGGGCCACCAATCGGCATGCTCGGTAACGGTCATCTAATTCCTCTACGTGTGGATAGCCCGCGCTGTTCACGCAACCGGCGGAGGGCGGCTTTACAATACCGACTTTCGATGGTTGAGACGCTCCACTTGGACACCTATCGCTTGCACCCTGCGGCGAAGCCTGGAAGCGAGTTTCGCCTCCAGGCTTCGATGATCCTCCGATAGGTCGACAGGCGAGACCGCTGAGTCGCCTATTTGGCCGCGCGGTTCGCTGAGTCGGCTTTGGTGGCGGCTTCCACGGCGGCCCTAAGGCCTTGGGAGTTCTCTCCACCCGAGGCGGTCAGCCGCGTTGAACCAGAGACGATCGAATCGCCTGCGTTCAGACTTGCAGTCGTCACGTTGTTTGACATTGGCGCGGTTTCCGACTTCGTTTGACCCGCCCTGACAATCGTCGGTGTTTTGATGTTCGATGCGCCGACGACTACAGCGACTGACGAGTTTTCGGAAACGCGAGAAAGGACGACAGCGCCGTCTTCCGACAGCTGGGCCCAGGAGGCTCGGGCGTAGGCCCAGTTTCCGACGGCCGGAACGAAGATCGCGAGGCCATCGTCAGACGTTGGCGCTAGCCAGGCGTGGCCGTTGCCTCCTGGGACGTCTACAGCGCGAAGATCTTCTCGACTCACCCCTGCGAAATCTTCCTTCGGAATGTTCCCGTTTGCCCAGTCGAAGACCTGGTCTCTCTCGGCGACCTCCGCGTTGGTCAAGTTCGCTGACCTTCTGAAGATGGCGAAATCGGAAGCGCCCGACTCAGCGCTCGCGACATCGGCACCTGGATTGGTAAGAACCGCTACGCCAACGCCAATGGCGATAGCCGCGACGAGCAGTGACGACAGTATTCGTCTTGATTTCATTTTCAAACTTCTCCTGGTTCCTTTGAACGATGGGTTCCCGTGCCTGGCCCTAGTAAGTGGTGTGAGCGTTGAAGCTGTGGTAGTTGTTGTCGAGGTTCGAAAACGCTCCGCGAGCCGTACGACCTCCTGGGTTGCAGGTCATCACGTCCGTGTTCGCAGTTACATCGCAGATCACCGCCGTCGGAGTGCAGCCATTTGCCGCAGAAGCCGTGTGGAACGTGACCATTCGCATTTTGTTGCTCGTCGGTCCGTCGAGCCTGTGCACGTAGACGCTGTTCGAACTAGCGTGGCAATCGGCCTCAAATTCGCCGCCGCCGTAGACCCCGCAAACAGCGGTACCGCAGTAGGACCCACCGGTTGCCCAATGGTGCGTACCGGCAAAGGCACTTGACGCCCCCGCAAACGGAAGCACCGCCGCGCAAGCGAGGGCAGCCATGCCGGTAACAATTCGTCCGCGACGACTGGATCTGGTTCGCATACTTGGTTCACCTCATGTGTAGTTGCGCGCAAACGGAAGCCGCGTTCCGAGTTCCTGGCATGGACTATTGCCTGTCGGCGACTTCCGCTGGGCGCGCCTATTCGGCGCTTTCGCCCTGTCCTACTTAAAGTGGACGGACCGTCGCCGGTGTGACAGCATTCGAGGTTCCGACGCGCTGCCAACGAGGAGTTGTAGTTCGGTGCCCGAACGACTAGGACTCGTTCAGCCGCCCTCGGTCGTTAAAGAGTCCGCCGTCGGCGCTTCGTCCAATACTCGGCTCTCAATAAGCAGATAGCTCTCCATCAGCTCCCCCTTCTTCGAGTTTCCATAGGGACCCGCGCCATCTCGCGCGATCGTGGAAGTGGAACTAACCCGCTTTCCCGGACACCAACAGGAGGATCTGAGATCCTCAGGA
>CAYVWQ010000003.1:0-70533 GCA_964455545.1 uncultured Thermoleophilaceae bacterium
GCTCCTCGATGATGCGGCGCTCGCCGGTCTCGGGGTCGATCGTCGACTCCTGCTCATACACCTCGTCGAGGAGCTCGTCTTCGAGGTCCTCGGGCACCAGGAGCTCGTAGACGAGAAAGTCTCCGCTCTCGCGGTCGAGTTCGACGCGCGCGTACTTGGCTGATCCCGGCGACTTCTTGTAAGCCGAGAGCAGCGCGTCCTCGAGCGCGGTCATCAACGTTTCGCTGTCGATGCCCTTCTCGCGCTCGAGTGTCTTGATTGCGTCAACGATTTCCTGAGACATGTGGTGAAAAGCCTTCTTTGGTTGTTATTCGGTTGTCACGCTGTGTTCGCGCTTTACAGCCCGGGGGTGTCCGGGACGAGGTTGGACTTCGAGATGTCGGAGTACGGCAGGGTGACGATCGTTCCGTCGGATCCGATGGTCACACCGCTGTCGTCCGCGGCGATCAACTCGCCAGTGAAATTGCGGCGCCCCTCGTGGTCGCTGCGCGTGCGGATCTTGGCGCGGCGGCCGACGAAGCGTCGGAAGTGATCGGGCTTCGTCAGTGGGCGCTTCGGGCCCGGCGAGCTGACCTCGAGCGCGTATTCCTCGCGGATCGCCCGCAGCGCTCGTGTTACGCGCTCGCAGAGATCGAGGTCGACACCCTCGGGGTGGTCGATGAAAATGCGGACGCTGCCGCCGTTGAGCTCGCAGAGCAGCAGTTCGACCTGCGGCTCGCTTGCCGCAAGCTCGGTCTCGATCTTCTGCTGGATTGTCTCTACGTTCATCTTGCCCTCCGCACGCTCCGCCCCAATAAAAAAGTGAGCCACTTGGCCCACTTCCCAAAAAACGCGGCTCCGCCGTCCGTGAACGAAAGGCGCCGTTATCGAGGAGGTCTGCGGGAGAGATTATACCTGCCGGTCGCTTTCGACGGCCGATTTGCGCTCGTTGTCTGGCAGCAGTCGCTCGATTCGGTCAAGGATCACGCCGGCGATCTGCTCCTTGGTGCCGCGCGGCGGGTGCTCGGCCTCGCCATCGGCGGTGATCAGCGTGACTTCATTGCCGTCGACCTCGAATCCGATCGTCGGGTCGGCGATGTCGTTGGCGACGATCAGGTCGAGACCCTTGTCGGCAAGCTTGCGGCGCGCCTCGGGCATGAGCTGATCGCCGGCCTCGGCTGCGAAACCGACCACCACCTGGCCTGGTTTGCGTAGGTCTTTGAGCCCCGCGAGGACGTCGTTGGTCGCCTTTAGCGCGATCTCCATGCCGGCGCGGCCGGCCTTTTTGATCTTGCCCTCCTTGGGATCGGCCGGCGTGAAGTCCGCGACGGCGGCGGCCATGACCAGGACTTCGCAGTCGGGGAAGCCCTCTCGAACCGCCCGCTCAAGCTCCGCGGCTGACCCGACGTTCACGTAGGTGACGTTCGGATTGCGAGCGAGCGAGACGTTCGCGGCGACAACGGTGACCTCGGCGCCACGCGCGGCGGCGGCATCGGCGATCGCGAAGCCCATCTTGCCACTTGAGCGGTTCCCGACGAAGCGGACCTCATCGATCGGCTCGCGCGTTCCACCCGCGGTGACGAGCAGCTTCAGCCCGTCGAGCGAGCGCGGCTCATAGCTCTCGGCGCCGGCGAGAGCCTTCTCGACGGCCTTGAGCAGTTCTGGTGGTTCGGGGAGCCGGCCGACGCCGAACTCGCCCTTGGACGCCAACTCCCCGGTGCCGGGGTCGAGCACGGTGACGCCGCGCTCGCGCAGCTTCTCGATGTTTTCGCGCGTCGGCGCGGCCAGGTACATGTCGTTGTTCATCGCCGGGGCGACGATCATCGGCTTGCGGCAGGTGAGCGCCAACGCAGTGACCATGTTGTCTGTCATGCCGCTCGCGAGCTTGGCGACCGTGTTGGCCGTGGCCGGAGCGATCAGGTAGATGTCTGCGTTCTCGATCAACGCCAGGTGCGCGATCGGATCGTGGTCGGGACGCTTCTGGTCCGGGAAAACGCCGCCGGCTGGATCGATCTCGAACTCCTCGACCAGCACGGGGGCACCGGTGATCCCCTGGTAGGTCGATCTGCCGACGAAGTTCAGGCTGCCCGGGGTCTGGACGACACGCACCGAGTGTCCGGCCTTGATCGCAAGGCGGGTGAACTCGACGGTCTTGTACGCGGCGATACCGCCACTTACTCCAAGCAGGATCCGGGCCATGGGTGCATTATCGACGCTCGAGGCCGAGTGCCACCCACCTGAAAGCGGGCATGCGCCTCCCGAGCGGCAACCTTCCGAGGTCCGGCCCGCCGAGGCCGGACCTCGGAGCAAATCGGGCCTGCCTACGAGTTAAGTGACTCCCGGTCGTCTCGCGGAACGACAACGGCGGCCCGTTGGGCCGCCGTCAAAGGTCGAACTGCTGTCGGTTGCGACTAGCGGTAGTCGTACTTCAGCTTGTCGGCCTCGATCTCCTCGAGGGCGATCGTGAGGTAGTTCTTCGAGCGGGTGTCGACCATCGGCGGGACGTACTCGCCGAAGTGGCCCTCGCCCAGGCCGTGGTAGTACGAGCTGATCTGGCGCGCACGCTTGGCGGCGACGATCACCGACGCGTACTGCGAGTCGATCTTCTCAAGCAATTTGTCTACGCGCGGTTCAACCACGGGAACTCCTTCAAAAAACTGGATGGAACGACAGATTGTAGAGGTCGGCGACCCCTACCCGCCCAATCCACACGGAACTGACTTCCGCCAGTTTTTCGGCGGAAGCCACTGGCTTCCTCCGATTTTTGCGCGGAAGCCAGTCGGTTCCTCCGGATTTCTTGCGGAAGCCACTGGCTTCCTCCGTTTTTTGCGCGGAAGCCAGTCGGTTCCTCCGGTTCTTGGGCGGAAGCCGGTTGGGTCACCGGCGGATGATCGAATCGAGCTCGGCGACGGCGCGATCGACGTCGTCGTTGATCACGACGTGCTGGAACTCTCCTTGGGCCGCCAGCTCCTCTTCAGCGACCTCGAGGCGGCGGGCGATCGCTTCGTCGGAGTCGGTTCCGCGACCGACCAGGCGCTCGCGCAGAGTTTCTGGAGTCGGCGGCGCGATGAAGATCTGCCTGGCCTCGGGCATCGTCTCGCGGATCTGGCGGGCGCCCTGGAGCTCGATCTCGAGCACCACGCCCCCGGCCGCGGCGTGACGCTCAAGCTCCGTGCGGAGCGTGCCGTACTGGTTTCCGCTGTAGGCGGCGTGCTCGACGAACTCGCCCGCCGCGACCCGCCGGTCGAACTCGTCGGCAGAAAGGAAGTGGTAGTGCTCGCCGTCGACCTCGCCCTCGCGCGGAGCCCGCGTGGTCGCCGAAACCGACAGCCCCAGCTCAGGGTGCAGCTCGCGAAGCGCACGTATGACGGTCCCCTTCCCCACGCCAGAAGGACCGGTGATCACGTACACGGCCGGCGCGGCCAAGAAGACCCCTACGGGCGGCGGAGAGCTTCGATCAGCTCGCCGCGCTGGCGCTCGGAGAGACCGATCACGGTCTTGCTCGGAGAGATGCGGCAGCGCTGGAGGATCTTCGTGACCTTCACGCGGCCGTAGCGCGGGACGGCGAGCATGATGTCGGCGACCTTGGCCGAGTGGACGCACTCCGGCGGGTCGGCGAGAACGGTCTCGATGCGGACCTTTCCGGCCTTGAGGTCACGCTTGAGCGTGGCGCGCTCGGTGCGGACCGCGTTGGCCAGTTTGAGGGCCTCGAGACGCTGTGATGGCGAACGATCCGGGGTCTCTCCCGCCGAGTCGGAAACGGCATCGGAGGCGGCATTTCCGGTGTTGAGAGTCTTGGTGGCGGGCTGAGGCATGGCGGGAATGATAGGCAGGTTTTCACCGGGTGACAACAGGAAATTCCATGATTCACCTCGACCTAAGGTTGAGGTTCACGCGGGTTCACGGTTGCTTGACCCCGCGCCGGTGATCTGACGGGCGCCAATCGTCCGTGTCGGACGGTTATCAGGCGACCGCCGACTCGACACCCGCGAGCTCAGCAGCAATGCGGTTTCCGGCCGCAGGGTCGCGGAAATTCTCCGTCCCGACGGCGACGAGAGTCGCGCCGGCGTCGAGCATCGCGCGCGCGTCGCGCCCGTTTTCGACTCCGCCCATTCCGACGACCGGGATGTCGATTGCACCGGCCACCCTCAACACCTGTCCGAGCGCGACGGCGCGAATCGCGCCGCCGGAGATGCCGCCACTTCCCGCACCGAGCCACGGCTCCGCAGTGCCGGGTGCGAACGCCGTTCCCGGAAGCGTGTTGATCAGCGAGACCGCGTCGGCGCCGGCGTCCGCGGCGGCCTTCGCCACCAGGTCGGGCCGAGAGGTCGACGGTGCAAGCTTTGCGATCAACTTCTTCGTCGACCGCGGCCGCAGGCGGGACATCATCGCTTCGCTCTCGTTCGGATCGGAGCCGACGATGTTGCCGGTCTTGACGTTGGGACACGAAAAGTTGAGCTCGAGCGCAGCGATCTCGTCGCGATCCTCGAGCCGCTCGAGAATCGCCTCCAGCTCCTCCGGCGCGAAGCCCATCACCGAAACGATCAGCGGCGCCGGGAGCGTCGAGTACTCGGGTAGGTCCTCGGCCAGAAAGCGTTCGAGCCCTTTGTTCGGTAGGCCGATCGAGTTGATCATCCCGCCGCCCAGCTCCCAAAGTCGCGGCGGCGGATTTCCGGCACGCGGCTCAAGCGTGATCGTCTTCGACACGTAGGCGCTGAACGGGAAGTTCCGTTCGAACGCATCACCGAACACCCGCCGCGCGGCCAGCGCGTCGTACGTGCCCGATCCGTTGATCACGCGATGCTCTAGCTCGATGCCGCAGAAATCAACGGCCATCAATGACCTCCGACGGTGATCGCAGTGTCGAGCGCGGATCCAGCCACCACGGGCCCGTCGACGCAGAGCCTTGTGTAGCCGTCCTTCGTCGGCACGACGCAGCCGTAGCAAGCCCCGAATCCGCACGCCATCCCCGACTCCATCGCCAGTTGCGCGGGAACGTCATGCTCGGCGCACAGCGCGCGGACGGCCTCGAGCATCGCCGGCGGGCCGCACGCGTAGACGGTGCGCGCGCCGGGCGTCGCCAGGTGCGCCGAAAGAGGCTCGGTAACAAATCCTTGGCGCCCCGCCGAACCGTCCTCAGTCGCCAATTCATGGCGAAGTCCGTAGGCCTCGATCGCCTCGGCGTGCGCGGCGCTGCGCATCCCGATGAAGATCTCGCTCTGCGGTCCGTCGAGCGCGCGGATCTCGTCGTCGAGCGCGACGATCGGCGCCAGGCCGATGCCGCCGGCGACGAGCACAGGAGCCCGGGAGGTGTCAAAAGCGAATCCGTTGCCGAACGGGCCGGCGATCGAAAGCTCTTCGCCGACCCGCAGCCGGGAGAGGCGACGGGTACCGGGCCCGACGGCTTCGAACAGAAAGTCCAGCGAGACGCCGTCGTCGCCCTCGGAGGCGCGGGCGAACGAGAGCGCGCGAGGTAGATAGGGACGACCGTCCTCTTCCCCGCCCCAATGTTCGGCGGAGCTGAGCATGTAGAACTGGCCCGCCAGCGGCAGTGGCCCGCCGAGATCGTGCGCGGTCAGCACCACATACGGTCCGTGTTCGCGGCGAGCGCCGATCTGCGCCAGCCGCCGCCCGAACGGAGCCTGTGGGCGCGTCGCGCCGCTCAGATCACAGTCGCTCAAGCGACCGCTCCGTCGGCGCTGGTCGCGTGCAGTTCCTGGAGCGAGATCACGTCATCGCCGTGCAGGCGCATCGCGGCGATCGCGCGCGCCGCGGCGCTGGCGCCTGTCATCGTCGTGATGCAGGGAATGCCCTTTGCCGTGGCGGCGATGCGGATCTCGTATCCGTCCGCACGAGCACCCGAGCCTGACGGCGTGTTGACGACCATGTCGACATCGCCGCGGTCGATCCACTCGACGACGTTGTTGCTGCCCTCGCCGATCTTGTTGATCGGCTCGACGGGGATACCCATACGGCGAATCGAGCGCGCGGTGCCGCCCGTGGCGATGATCTTGAAACCGAGGTCGTGCAGGCTCGCGGCGAGCTGCGTGGCCGCCGGCTTGTCGCGATCGTGCACGGTGATGAACACGGTCCCGCCGTCCGGAAGTGCGGCCCCGGCCGCAGCCTGGGCCTTGCCGAAGGCCGTCGGGAAGTCGTCGGCCACGCCCATCACCTCGCCGGTCGAGCGCATCTCCGGGCCAAGCATCGCGTCGGCGCCGGGGAAGCGCTGGAACGGCAGCACGGCCTCCTTGACGCTGACGTGGTCGGTGCCGCCCTCGGGCAGGTCGATGTCGGCGAGCTTCTCGCCGAGCATCACGCGGCAGGCGATCTTCGCCAGCGGCACACCGGTCGCCTTGCTGACGAACGGGACCGTGCGCGAAGCACGCGGGTTCGCCTCGATCACGTAGACCTCGTCGCCGGCGACGGCGAACTGGGCGTTCATCAGGCCGATCACACCGAGCTCCAACGCGATCGTGCGGGTGTGGGCGAGGATCTTCTCGTAGGCCTCCGGGCCGATCGACATCGCCGGGATCACGCAGGCCGAGTCGCCGGAGTGAACGCCGGCCTCCTCCACGTGCTGCATCACGGCGCCGATGTGGACGGTCTCGCCGTCGCACAGCGCATCGACGTCGATCTCGATCGCGTCCTCGAGGAAGCGGTCGAGCAAGAGCACCTGCTCGCGGCCGCCCGGCGGCGTCGGAGCGTCAAGACCGAGCGCGGCGGCCTCGTTCTCGAGGTAGTCCTCGAGCTGCTCGTGCGAGTAACAAATCATCATCGCGCGGCCGCCGAGCACGTACGACGGACGGATCAGCAGCGGGAAGCCGACCTTCTCGGCGGTGATGCGGGCCTCGTCGCTCGACTTGGCGATGCCGTATGGAGGACAGGCGATCCCGGCTCGGTCGAGCAGGTCACCGAAGCGCTCGCGGTCCTCGGCGTGGTCGATCGCATCGACGCCGGTCCCGAGCAGCGGTACCCCGGCGTCGGCCAGGCCCTTGGCCAGCTTCAGCGGTGTCTGACCGCCGAACTGAACGATCACGCCCTCGGGCTTCTCGACCTCAACGATCGCCAGCACGTCCTCGAGCGTCAGCGGCTCGAAGTAGAGCCGGTCGGAGATGTCGTAGTCGGTGCTGACCGTCTCCGGGTTGCAGTTGACGATCACGGCGTCGCGGCCGCTCTCGCGCACGGTCATCGCGGCGTGGACGCAGCAGTAGTCGAACTCGATGCCCTGGCCAATTCGGTTCGGACCGGATCCAAGGATGATCACGCTGGCGTTGTCGCCGCGGTCGAGCTCGTGTTCGGGGCCGTTCGGGCCGACCCGCTCATAGCCCGAGTAGAAGTACGGCGTAGCGGCCTCGAATTCGGCGGCGCAGGTGTCGACGGCTCGGTAGACGCGCTGAAGGTCGTCGGTCACGGCACCGCCGTCACGCACCAGCTCCTCGAACTGACGCAGGTACCACGGGTCGATGTGGGTAGAGGCGTTGATCTGCTCGACGCTCGCACCCTTGCGGATCGCCTCGAACAGCAGCTCAAAGCGGTCGGCGGTCGGGCGCTTGATCTCCTCGAGCAGCTCGTCGACCGGCCTGTCCACGACCGGTGGTTTGTCGAGCTCCCGCGAGCGCCAGGCCTTCTCGAAGGCCTGCTTGAAGGTGGGGGCGATCGCCATCGCCTCGCCGACGGACTTCATCTGGCTGGTCAGGCCGTCGTCGGAGCCCGGGAACTTCTCGAATGCGAAGCGCGGCCACTTGACGACGACGTAGTCGAGCGCCGGCTCGAACGACGCCACGGTCTTTTCAGTGATGTCGTTGGGGATCTCCTCGAGCGAGTAGCCGACGGCCAGCCGGGCGGCGATCTTTGCGATCGGGAAGCCGGTCGCCTTCGACGCGAGCGCCGACGAGCGCGACACACGCGGGTTCATCTCGATCACCACGATGTCGCCGTTCTCGGGGTTGACAGAGAACTGCACGTTCGACCCGCCGGTCTCGACCCCGATGGCGCGGATGATCGCAATCGCCTGGTCGCGCAGCTCCTGGTACTTGTCGTCGGTCAGCGACTGCTGCGGCGCGACGGTCACGGAGTCACCGGTGTGCACTCCCATCGGGTCGATGTTCTCGATCGAGGCGATGATCACGACGTTGTCGTTCTTGTCGCGCATCACCTCGAGCTCGAACTCGCCCCAACCGAGCAGCGACTGCTCGACCAGCGTCTCGCCGATCGGACTGGCGGCGAGTGCGGCGCCGAGCATCGTGCGCAGCTCGTCGCGCGAGTAGGCGATGCCGCCGCCGAATCCGCCCATCGTGTAGCCCGGGCGGATGATTGCGGGGATGCCGACCGCGTCGATCACGCGATCCAGCTCGTCGTCAGAAACCCTGCCGTCGCCGTTCTCGTCGTGCACGATCACGGAGCCGGCACACTTCAGGCCGATGCTGTGGACGACTTCGCGGAACAGCTCGCGCTCCTCTGCCTTGCGCATCGACTCGTAGTTGGCGCCGATCATCTCGATTCCGAGGCGATCGAGCGTGCCTGATTCCGACAGGTCACGGGCAAGATTCAGAGCGGTGCCTCCGCCGAGCGTCGCGAGCAGCGCGTCGGGGCGCTCCTTCTCGAGGACAGCAGTCACGGCGCGCGGCGTGAGCGGCTCGATGTAGGTGCGGGCGGCGAACTCGGGGTCGGTCATGATCGTCGCCGGGTTGCTGTTGATCAGCACGACCTCGTAACCCTCGTCCTGCAGCACGCGGCATGCCTGCACTCCGGAGTAGTCGAACTCGGCGGCCTGTCCGATGATGATCGGGCCGGATCCGAGGATGCAGATCTTGTGGATGTCGTCGCGGCGCGGCATTACGAAGCGAGCTCCAGGAAGCGGTCGAACAGGTACAGGGCGTCGTGCGGTCCCGGGCCGGCCTCCGGGTGATACTGCACGGTACGTCCGGCGACGTCGCGAAGAACGAGGCCTTCCACCGTCCGGTCATAGAGGTTGATGTGACTCAGTTCTGCGACCCCGAAGTCGGTGTCCCAGCGAATCGGCTCGTCGACGTCGATCGTGCCCGATCCGTCCGGGGTCTGAACGGCGAAGCCGTGGTTCTGCGAGGTGATGTCGATCTTGCCCGTCTCGAGGTCCTTGACCGGGTGGTTCGCGCCGCGGTGGCCGAACGGAAGTTTGTACGTGTCAAGTCCGACGGCGCGGCAGAGCAGCTGGTGTCCGAGGCAGATACCGAACACCGGCTTCTTGCCGATCAGCCCTCGCACGTTCTCGACGACGTAGTCGAGCGCAGCCGGGTCGCCGGGGCCGTTCGCGAGGAAGAAGAAATCCGGGTCGCGCGCGAGCAGGTCCTCGGCCGGAGTACTGCACGGGTGCAGCTCGACGCGGGCCCCTCGTGCGACGAGATTGTCGACGATCGAGCGCTTGATGCCCGTGTCGATCGCGACGATGTGCGCGCCGCCCTCATCGCCAAGGATCACGGGCTCAGGCGGAGTCACCTCGCGGGCGAGATCCTGCCCCTTCATGCTCGGCTCGGCGTCGATTCGCTCACGCGCCCCTGTTTCCGGCAGCGACGCCGGGAAGATTCCGCCACGCATCGCCCCCTTGTCGCGGATGTGCCGCACGAGTGCACGGGTGTTGACCCCGGTGATGCCCGGAACGCCCTTCTCGGCAAGCCACTGCTCCCATTCGCCCTGCCTGTCCGGCGTGCCCGACGGAGCGATCTCGCGCATGACGACTGCACGCGCGTGCGGAGCGTCGGATTCCATGAACGCCTCGTTCACGCCGTAATTTCCGACCATCGGATACGTGTAGGTGATGATCTGCCCGCGGTAGCTCGGGTCGGTCAATGCCTCCTGGTAGCCGGACATCGAAGTGTTGAAGACGACTTCTCCCGTTACGGGTCCGTCGGCACCGGCAGCGAACCCGTCGAAGCGAGTGCCGTCCTCCAGCAGCAGGTAGGCGGGCGTGCGATCGCTCAAGCGGTTGCTCCTTCTTCGAGTACGGCGAAATTGCGGGCGCGGTGGGCGACGACCCCGGCAGCGACGGTCAGCAGGACCTTGCCGTTCAACTCGCGGCCGGCGAAGCAGCTGTTGGCCGATCGGCTTTCGTAGCCCTCCTCGCCGACCACCCACGTGGCATCGAGGTCGATCAGGTTGAAATTGGCCGGCTCGCCGGCGGCGACCCGCGGGACCGGCAAGTCGAACAGTTCGGCACCCTTGGTCAGGCGGTCGATCACCAGATCGAGCGTCAAGATTCCTGGGATGACAAGGTCGGTGTAGACGACAGGGAAGCTGGTTTCGAGCCCGGTCACCCCCATCGCCGCCTGCTCGAAGGGGATCTCCTTTTCGTGCGCAGCGTGCGGCGCGTGGTCGGTGGCGATGATGTCGATCACGCCCTCCTTCAGCGCTTCGATCAACGCCAGCCGGTCGGCCTCGGTGCGCAGCGGCGGGTTCATCTTGAAGTTCGCGTCCGTGCCGTCGCCGACGGCTTCGTCGGTGAGCGTGAGGTGGTGCGGCGTGACCTCGGTCGTGATCTGCACGCCGCGCTGCTTGGCGGCGGCGACTGCCTCGATCGAGCTGATCGCCGACAGATGCTGCACGTGAATCCGGCCGCCCTCGTACTCGGCGATCAGAGCGTCGCGGGCGATCATCGTGCTCTCCGAGACTGCGGGTACGCCGGCGAAGCCGAGTCGCGCGCTGACCGCTCCCTCATTCATCACGCCGGCGCGCGACAGCGCCGGGTCCTCCTGGTGCAGCGCGATCGGTCGGCCGACGAGCCGCTGATACTGCAGCGCCTGCCGCATCAATCCAGCGTCGGCGATCGGCAGGCCGTCGTCGGTGAAGCAGATCGCGCCAGCTTCGGCGAGCGCGACCATTTCGGTCAGTTGCCTGCCCTTCATCCCCTTGGTGACAGTCGCGCTGAACGCGACCGGGATGTGGGCGTCCTCGCTCGCGCGGGTGCGGAGCGATTGGATCGCACCGGCGCTGTCGACCGGTGGATTCGTGTTCGCCATCGCGATCAGGGCGGTGAAACCGCCGGCCGCGCCGGAGCGCGTGCCGGACTCGAGGTTCTCCTTGTACTCGAACCCGGGAGTGCGAAGGTGGACGTGCGGGTCGACGAAGCCGGGGAAAAAATGCTTGCCTGCGGCGTCGATCACCTCAAAACCCTCTGGGGCGTCGAGCTTCTCGCCGACGTCGGCGATCTCGCCGGCCTTCACGAGCACGTCGCAGACGCGGTCGATTGCGGCGCCCGGGTCGACTACATGCGCACCGCGCACCAGCATGTCGGCCGGCGTTCCCCCGCGGAAACTCAGGCAATCCTCGGCCGGTGGGCCGACCGGCTCGGGCGGAAGCGGGTCGATCAGTCGCAGGTCGGGCTTGCTCATCGCGCCCCCTTCAGTTCGCTCACGGCCGCCTCGGCGGCTTCGGGTTCACGGCTGGCCCCGCCGTCGGGACCGCGCGACGCCAGCAACTCGTAGAAGACGGCCATGCGGACGGCGACTCCCGCCGCCACCTGCTCGGTGATCAGCGACTGCGGCGCGTCGACGACGTCGGGTGAGAGTTCGACGCCGCGGTTGACCGGGCCTGGGTGCATCAGCAGTTGGTTGGCGCCGAGGCGCTTCCCGTTGATCTGGAAGCACTTGGCGTACTCGCGCACCGACGGGATGAAGCTCTGCTCGTCCGACATCCGCTCGTTCTGCATGCGCAGCACGTAGAGCACGTCGGCCTGCTGCGAGCCGTCAAGCGAGTAGGCGACGTCGCAGCCCATCGTCTCGATCTCGCGCGGAATCAGCGTCGGCGGTCCGCAGACGGTCACCTTTGCGCCGAGTGCGGTGAGCGCGAGGATGTTCGAGCGCGCAACGCGGCTGTGCAGGACGTCGCCGATGATCCAGACGTTCTTGCCGTCGAGGTCGCCGAGCCGGCGACGCAGCGTGTAGGCATCGAGCAGCGCCTGCGTGGGGTGCTCGTGCTTGCCGTCACCCGCGTTGACGACGGCGGCGTCGGTCCAGCGCGTGATCATCCCCGGCGCGCCGACGTGCGGACTGCGCACGACGATCGCGGAGGGCCGATAGGCCGAGAGAGTCTGGACCGTGTCGCGCAGCGATTCGCCCTTTTCCGTGCTGGAGCTGCTCGCCTGGATCGACACCGTGTCGGCCGAGAGCCGCTTGGCGGCGAGCTCGAAGGAAGAGCGCGTGCGCGTTGAGTTCTCGAAGAAGAGGTTGACGATCGTGCGGCCCGAGAGCGTCGGCAGCTTCTTGTTGTCGCGTTCGCTGAGTTGCTCGAGGCTCTCGGCGCGGTCGAGCAGCCGCTCGATCTGCTCGCGCGTCAGTCCGTCGATTCCGATCAGGTTGCGCATCAGGCGCCTCCTCCCGTCGTCGCGACCGCTGCGGGGACGATTGCGATCTCGTCGATGCCGTCGAGTTCTGCGACGCGTACGTTGACTCGCTCATCCGTGCTGGTCGGCAGGTTCTTGCCGACGAAATCCGGGCGGATCGGCAGCTCACGGTGACCGCGGTCGGCCAACACCGCCAACTGAACCGCCGGCGGCCGGCCGTAGTCGAACAGCGCGTCGATCGCAGCGCGAACCGTGCGACCGGTGTAGAGCACGTCGTCGACCAGGACGATCACGTACTCGTCGACCGAGAAGTCAAGGCTGGAAGAGTGCACCACCGGCTGTTCGCTTCCGCCGTCGCGCTTGCCGATGTCGTCACGGTAGAAGGAGATGTCGAGCTCGCCGACCGGCACTTCGCGGCCTTCGAAGTCGAGAATCTGCGCTGCCAGGCGCTGCGCGACAGGAACACCCCTGCGATGGATGCCGACGATCGCGAAGGGGCGGTCGCCGTTCTTCTCGACGATCTCGTGCGCAATCCGCACGAGAGTGCGCGACAAGTCGGCGTGGTCGAACACCACCTTTGCGGCTGGGTCTGGCATCTGGCTCCTTCTTGGCCTCACTGGACCGCGTTAAAGGGCAGGTAGTTGGTTTCAGGCACCCTACCAGAGGGCCCGCCTGCGAAAAGGCAAGCATTCTCCGCAATTTGCGCCCGGCGCTGCCGGTCGAGCCTGAAGCGGCCTACGTCTGTCATGCGGCAAACCGTCCAATCGACCGCCCCCAGGGGTGTTCGATTGGAAGATTTGCGGCTTGAAACGAGTGGACACCCCGCTGTCGGGGTCGGAACTGCCGGCCTTAGCGGGAAGGTTCGGAGTCTTTGACCAGAGCGGGCCAGCCACGTTCTGGGAACGGCAGCTCAACGACGTCAAAATCCCGTGGCAGTTCCGTGTTCGGAAACACCTCCCTTGCCTCGGCGCGCAGCTCCTTGCCGAAGTAGCGCCCCGAGACGTGGGTCAGGCACAGGAGATCGACCCCGGCGTCCCGCGCCACCTCCGCGGCCTGGCGCGCGGTGCTGTGACGAGTCTCGGCCGCCCGCGCCTCCTCGTCGTCGCCGAAACTCGACTCGTGAATCAGGACGTCGGCGCCTGCCGCGGCCTCGACCGTCCCGGCGCACGGTGCAGTGTCGCCGGTGTACACAAGCTTGCGTCCGCGACGCGTCTCGCCGAGTACCTGTTCGCTTCGCACGACCTCACCGCCCTCGACGGTGACCTCACCGCCGCGCTGGAGCACACCGAAGTCGGGCCCTGGCGTGACTCCCAGCGACCGAGCCGCCGCTTCATCGAAGTGCCCGGGACGGTCGTGCTCGACGATCCGGTACCCGACCGCGGTACCACCGTGATCGACTTCGTACGAGGACACGTAGAAGCCCTTGAATCCAAGCTCCTCCCCGGTCGCCAGCTCGTAGATGTCGACGTCGAACGGAAGCCGTCCGTAGAGCGCGCCAAGGTCGGCCATCGTTCGTTCGAGTCCCGGGGGTCCGTAGATCGTGATCGGAAGCTCGCGTCCGCGCAGCGCGAACGTCTTCAGCATCCCCGGAATCCCGAGAATGTGGTCTGCGTGGAAGTGCGTGATGAAGAGGTGCTCGATGTCCGCCAGGCCGACCGACGCGATCAACTGGCGCTGGGTTCCCTCGCCGCAGTCGAAAAGCAGTTGATCGCCCCCGCGGCGCACCAGAAGGGAAGTGAGACCGCGGCGAGCCGTCGGCGTGGAGGCGGATGTGCCGACAAAAACGGCTGAGAGGTTCATCGCGGTGACTGTATACGCGCGGATTCGACGTGTGCAATTACTGCATTTTCAGTCGTACTTTTGCTCAAGGAGAGCGTCCAAGCGCCCGAAATCTGTCTTATGCAATCGCACGGACGCGAGTTCACGGACGCGCCCTTCATCACATCACGGCGACAGACCGACGCGGAGGAATTCGAGACTCCGAAGGTTCTGCGCGCCTTCGCGATCTACACCGGCGTGGCCCTGATTCTCGCCGGCCTGATCGTGCTGTTCATCGTGCGCCACAACGTTGAGGCGAACGCCAAACAGAAGGTGATGGACCACGCCGACTTCGTCGCCAGCACGGTCATTCCGGAGATGATTCCGCGATCGGACTGGCAGAAACCCCTGTCCGGTGAGGAACTCGCCCGCGTCGACGCGGTCGTGAACAAGTCGCTGCTTCAGGGCGGCGTAGAGCGCGTGAAGCTCTACAACAACGCGGGCGTTGTCATCTACTCAAGTGACACCTCGCTGATCGGCGAAAAGGTCAAGAACAGTGAAGTGACGGAGTCACTCGAGGGCGGCTCAGAGTCGGAGATCACCACGCTCAACCGCGAGGGTGGCGACGGCAACGACACTAAGGCGATCGAGGCCTACGCGCCGGTGGTCTATGCCGACAACACTGCGCCGGCCGGAGTTTTCGAGCTCTACAACGACTACGGCGCCGCCGCCGGCGCGATCCGCGAGCAGGCCCTCCCCCTCGCCGGCGCCGTCCTCCTGATCCTGCTTCTCCTCTACGTCGCGCTTCTCCCCCTCCTCCGCCGGACAACTCGCCAGCTCTCGTTCTCGAACGAGGAGCTCCGCCGCCGCGCGATCGATCTGAACGAGAACCTGGTCCAGCGCGCGGACATCGAGCGCCGTCTGCGCGAGACGATCACCGACCTCGAGCGCTCCGAGACCGCCCTCGCGCACTCCCAGGAAGAGACGATCATGCGCCTTTCGATCGCCGTCGAGACCCGGGACCAGGAGACCGGCGACCACATCGAGCGGATGGGCCGTTACTGCGCCCTGCTTGCGGAGAAGGTCGGCTGGACACCCGAGCGCGTTGAACTGATGCGCATCGCCAGCCCGCTTCACGATGTCGGCAAGATTGCGATCCCTGACGCCGTGCTGCTGAAGCCGGGCGCGCTGACCCCCGAGGAGCGCGTCGAGATGGAGCGCCACGCTGAAATCGGACACGAGATCCTCGCCGGCTCCGACAGCCCCCTGCTCGACCTCGCCGCAGTGATCGCACTGTCGCACCACGAGCACTGGGACGGGGGCGGCTACCCGAACGGTCTGAAGGGGAACGAAATTCCGATCGAGGGCCGCATGGCCGCGATCGCAGACGTCTTCGACGCGCTCACCAGCGACCGCGTCTACCGACCCGCGATGACCGTCGAACGCGCCCTCGCAATCATGTCCGAGGGACGCGGCCAGCACTTCGACCCCGAACTGCTCGACGTCTTCTTCGACTCGATCGTCGAGGTATTGCTTATCCGCGACGGACACGCGACGCCGAAGGTCGAGCCCGACGCTGCGCCGGTCCACACCACCGAGGAGAACGGCAGCCACTCGCGCCGTCGCCCCCGCCGAAAGCCCCGCCAGAAGACCGCTGTGATTGCCGCTGACGAAGACGATGAGGGCCGTCGCTCGCTGGTAGGGTGAGCCGCGCTTGACGGCCTTTCTCGGCCGGCCTCTTGCGCCCGTAGCTCAGTGGATAGAGCGCTGCCCTCCGGAGGCAGAAGTCGCAGGTTCGAATCCTGCCGGGCGCGTATCTACCCCAATGCGCTGATCGCGTAAGCGAGGCCGAAGCCGATCGTCAGGATCAGCCCAGTCGTCGCCTTCTCGAGCCGGAAGGCATCCGGGATCATCGAGTCCGCGAGCATCGTCAGAAGTGCTCCGCCGGCAAAGGCGAGAACGAACGCGACCACTTCCGAACTGGCAGCGTCGAAGATCGCGAAGCCGGCGAGGGATGAGAGCCCGGCAACCAGCGCGACCACGGCCCACATCGCAAACACGCTGCGAGTCCGCCAGCCGCTCTTGCGCATGCCGGACGTCGAGCCGATCGCTTCGGGAAGGTTGGAGAGAAACACCGCCGCGACCATCGCGGCGCTGACCGATCCGCCGCCAACGAGTCCCAGGCCGATGACGATCGACTCCGGGATCCCGTCGAGAACAGTTCCGAGCAGGATCGCGCTGCCGCTGGCGTCTTCGGGGTGCTCCTTGTTGCTTCCCCGCGCGGCGCCGCCCATGCGGTCGATCAGCAAATCTCCGACGAAAAACACGAGCGCGCCGACGAGCAGACCGACGAACACCGACCAGTCGCCGTCCGTTGTGTCGTTCGCCTCTTCGACCAGCTCGAATGCCACGGCGCTCACAAGCACCCCCGCGCCAAACGCCATCACGGCACCGAGCAGTCGGTCCGGCATGTCGAACAGATAGACGCTCGCGGCGCCGATCAACAGTGCTGCACCGCCCAGAAATCCCCACAGGAATGCCGAAAGCATGCCCCAGTTTCCCCGCTCCTTCGGCGGAAACGACTGTTTTGAGGCCACTTTGCGACCTCCCCGTGAGTGACTCCGCGGTTGACGCCTGAATAATCCGTGGGCCGTCCTAAGCTGCGCTCACTCGGATCGATTGGAGAGTTCTGATGCACCGCGTCGACACATCCATGAGCCGGTTCCCGGTTCCCGCAGGCCCCCCGTTGTCGCCGGGCCCGGAGGTCTGCGAAATCTGTTTCTCCGACCTCGTCCAGCCGATGGACGCCGAGGCCCAGAAGGCCGGCACGGTGAGGCTCACGCTCCGCTGCCCCGAGTGCCACCACGTTCGAATCGGCGAGTGCACCTGGGACGAGGCCCGTGAGTTCGGCCGCCGGTTTGCGGCCGGCCGCCACGAACTTCGGCGGCTCTGCGAGGAGCTCGCCGAGGAGACCTTCCGCGACGAGATCGAGAGCTTCGTCATCGCGCTCCACACGGGGCTGCTCGGCCCCGACGACTTCACGCCTTTCCGTTACTTCGACTGACCGGCGGCCGCCGCGTCCAGTGTGCAGTCATAGGTTTTTGTCTCGGCTGATCGGGGTACCTGTCGGTAAAGGCGGAGCCGCTCCGGAGCGAGGCGTATTGTGGTCCGGGCTCGCGGCTTCGCAGAAGGCGTGTTTGCGTGCACCTGGCGACCTTGAGTGAACCGACGAGAAATCCGGCGGCCCGTGGCGAAGAAGAACTCGCCCTACTGCGCCGCTACCGCGAGCAGGGCGACCTGCACGCGCGCGACGAACTCGTCGACATGATGCTCCCTTGGGTCCGGCGGGTGGCGATGCGCTACTCGAACCGCGGCCAAGAGACCGACGACCTCGTCCAAGTCGGGTCTGTCGGACTGCTCAAAGCGATCGAGCGCTTTGACTTCGATCGCGGCGTGCGCCTGACTACCTTCGCCGAGCCGAACGTCACCGGCGAGATCAAACGTTTCTTCCGCGACCACGGCTGGAGCGTGCGTCCCCCGCGTGATCTCCAAGAGCTGAATGCCGAAGTGATGCGCACGGTGGACGTGCTGGCTGGAGAGCTCCAGCGCCAACCGAAGATCGGCGAGATCGCCGCCTACCTGCGCACCGACGAGGAGCACGTGCTCGAGGCAATGCACGCCGGAACCGGCTACGACACCGCCCCGTTGGTGACGGAGGACGACACCGACTCGCCGCTCGAGAGTCCTGCGCTCGCGACCGACGACGCCGACCTTGCGCGCGCAGAGATCCGCCAGACGCTCGGCAGCAGCTTCGACGACCTCTCTCAGCGCGACAAGGAGATCCTCCACATGCGCTTCTTCGAGGATCTGACACAGTCGGAAATCGCGGACCGCGTCGGGGTCTCGCAGATGCAGGTCTCGCGAATCTTGCGCTCGGCGCTCAAAAACGCTCGTGCAAAGCTCGATGCGGGCGGGAGCGTTTCGTGAGATGATGTTTGGGAAGACGACACCCGGGGTACGAACCCACTGGTTGCGTCAGACATGGACCAGCGCTTGCGCTTCGCGCGGCGCGCACGTCCTCAGAGTGGCTCCGACGAGCAACGCAGTCATCTCTTGCCGCAATCGCAGCGAACGGCCCGCCAGCACGCAGCGGGCCGTTCTGCTTTTAAGCTCCGGAAACTCCCCGGAAAACCCCTTGTTTACCGGCATATACACGCGGGTATCCAGTATCGGTAAAGTGCACCGGATTGCTGGTGACCGACCGGTCAGCAACAGCCCCGGGGTCAGGAACTGACATGGAAAACGATCTCTCGACACGCTTGCCGGACGCCGGCGCGATGGCCGTCAGACTCCGACTGGACGCCTCGCCGGAGAACGTCATGCTTGTTCGCCAGACGGTCGAGGGTGCTGCGCGCGAGTTCGGTGCCAGCAGTTCCAAGATCGACGACATGAAGCTCGCCGTCACCGAGGCATGCTCCAACGTCGTGAAGTACGCCTACCGCGGGGACAGCGGCGACCTTACGGTCGCCATCAACCCTGTCGATGACGGCGTCGCGGTCCTGATCTCCGATGCAGGAAGCTGGCTCAACCGCGGACCCGGGGATGCCGACGTCGGAGGACTCGGAATTCCATTGATGGAAGCCGTCAGTCGCGAGTGCACGATCGACACCGACGAGGACGGCACCACCGTATATCTCGAGTTCAGTCTCACCGCAGACGACACTCTGGACGACGAGTCCGGTGCCGATGCCTGAGGCGCAGGAGATCGACCTCACGATCGCGGACAGGGGGCTTCTGGCTCCCGTCCTTGAGCGGCTCGTGTCCGCCGCCGCAGCACGTGCAGAGCTTCCGGTGAATCGAGTGGTCGACGCGCTCACCATCGTCGACGCGATTGTCGCGGCATCTGACTCCGTGCTCGACAAGGAGTCACGCGAAGTGAAGGTCCGGGTGTCGGAAGGCTCACTCTCGATCGTGCTCGCGGGCCTGCTCGACGGCCAGGCCGAAGCGATTCTTGGCGCGGCCGACGTACCGTCGATCGGCAACGTGCTGGAGCGCACGGCCTCGTCGGTCGACGTCGTTCACGTCGGTCCGCACTCTGCGCTCGTCGTGGCGCTGAACTGAATATCGTCAGAGAGTCATGGGAACGTTGAGCTACCAGCGCTGGTCGTGGGCGGCCGCGGGCCTGCTTGTCGGTGCGTGCGCGGTGCTCTTCTCCGGCACGACCGGCCTCCGACTGATCACGCTGCTGGTGATTCCGCCGCTGGTCGCAGGACTGACGACGACGCCGCGTCGTACGGCGATCGTGGCCGCTGTCGCCGTCGGCGCAGCGATCGCCGCGGGAACGGTCGAGGGAAGCGTTTTCCTTTCCACGACCCACCTTCTCCGCGTGCTCGTGGTGTCAGCCGCATCCGCCCTCGCAGTCCAGACTTCGATCCTCCGCGAGCGGGACCTGCGTACCCGTCGGCGCCTGAACCTGATCAACGCCGCCCGCAATCAGCTCGACGCCGCCGCCGGCATCGAGGACGACCTGACCAGCTTCTGCCGCGCGGCGATTGCCGCAAACTTCGCCGAATGGGCGATCCTCGACATCCGCCTCCCTGACGGAACGACCGTTCGAGTCGTCGAACAGTCGGATTTCGCATCGAAGGCGCCCGCGCAGGTCCGCAACACACCTACGGCCGCAACCACGGCGTACGAACAGGAGGTCCAGCGAGAAGGAGGCCTGTTGCTGCGCCCAGCCCCGACCGACCTCCTGCTCGGACTGTTCGAGGGGGATTTGAAGAAGCTCAAGACCCCGAACGTGATGGTCAAGCCGATCTCCGTCGGCGACCTCAAGGCCGTTTACTTCTTTGTGTGTCCGCGCCCCCACCCTCCGTGGGGTGAGGCTGAACTTACGCAGGTCGGCTCGCTTACCCGGACGGCGGCTCAAAAGGCGCGCTCGGACCAGCTGATCGATCGCCTCACGCACGCCCAGCAGTCTTTGCGCGAATCCAGGGACGAGATCGAAGCGATCGTCGGGAACATCGCCAACGGCGTGACCGCGCAGACTCCGGACGGCAAGATCGTCTACGCAAACGACACGGCAGCCCGAATGCTTGGATTTCGGGACGCCGACGATCTGATCGGCCGCCACTTCAGTGAGGGTCCGGCACAGATGGTCCTGCGCGATGAGGAAGGGCAGCCCTTCGACCAGAACGAGCTGCCGAGCCGACGGGCGCTACGCGGCGAAGTAAATCCCACAGCTTCACTGCGCTGGGTGCTCAACTCGACCGGCGAGGAGATCTGGGCTTTCGTCCGGTCACGAGCGGTCCTCGACGCCGATGGCGTTCCGACGCTCGCAATCACGGTGCTCGAGAACCAGACCGACCGCAGACGCGAAGAACTGGCCCAAGGCTTCCTTTCCGACGCGAGCAAGCAACTCGGTGAATCGCTCGACTTCAACTCCGCACTACGGACGGTGGCCCGCGCTGCGGTTCCCGCCATGGCCGACTGGTGCACGATCGAGCTCGTGTCCCCCTCCGGCTCGCTCGAAACAGTCGCCGTCGCGCACGCCGAACCGCGGATGGAAGAAGATCTTTGGGAGTTCCGCGAGAAATTCCCGCCGAGGGATCCCGATCACGGGCCGGCGCGCGTTCTGAAAACCGGTGACAGCGAGCTGTTCGGCGAGTTCGAGCCGGACGCCATCAAGGACTACTACGGAGATTCTGAGATGAGCCGAGCACTCGAACGGCTCGCCCCTCGCTCCACGATGATCACGCCGATCGTCTCGCGCGGCCGGACGATCGGGACGATCTCGATGTCGTTGACGCGTGCCGGTACGCAGTTCACCGACTTCGACGTCGAGACCGCAGAAGAGCTCGGCCGTCGCGCGGGGATCGCGCTCGACAACGCGCGCCTGCACACCGAACGCATGCGGATGCTCGAGAGTCTCCAGAAGAGCCTGATCCCGGCGAGGCTGCCAGAGCTGCCAGGACTCGATCTTTCCGCGCAGTTCCGCCCGGCGGAGGTGGAGGCAGAAGTCGGCGGAGACTTCTACGACGCTTTCGAACTCCCCGACGGGAGCGCCGCTCTCGTGATGGGCGACGTCTGCGGCAAAGGTCCCGAGGCCGCCGCGTTGACCGCGCTCGCGCGCTACACGATTCGCGCCACTGCAATGGATCAGAGCGACCCGCAGGCGATCCTCGCGCACCTCAATGCGGCGCTGATCGAGCAGGTGACGGATGGACGATTCTGCACGCTCGCTTTCGTGAAGATCGCCGACGCGCCTGACGGACAAGTCGCCGAGGTCGTGTCGGCCGGACACCCGTTGCCGATCATGCTCGCGCCGGACGGCCCGAGGGCGATCGGCGAGCCGGGCACCCTGCTCGGAGTCGTCCCCGATCCTGACCTTCCGGTCGCCCGCGTTCCCCTCGCGGCCGGCAGCTCGCTCGTTCTCTACACCGATGGCCTCTCGGCGGGTCAGACGACGGACGACACCGCATATGCCCTCGAACTGATCGCCGGACTGTCCATCAACGGCAATCGCGACATCGCGGGGCTGATCGACCGCCAGGCGCTACGCCTTCAGAGCGCACCGAACAGAGACGACACCGCGATCCTTGCGGCGAAGGTGCTCGGAACCGGCTAGAGACTTTCGACGACGCGCATGTGGTCGTCCATGCGCGTCAACTCGAGTACGCGTTTGGCCGGCGATTCGCCGGTCACGATTGTGAGCTCGGCGGTGGCCGCAGTCGCGCGGCGGTCCGCGTCGATCAGTACCCGCAGACCCGTCGAGTCCATGAATCCGACGGCGGTCAGATCGATCACCAGCTGTTCGCCGCTCGCAAGCGTCAGGCCGTCCAGAGCTGACGTGAGCTGGTCGGCGCTGGCGATGTCAAGCTCGCCCGAGAGGGTGAGCGTGTGCTTGCCGTCGCCGCTGGTGGAGTCGACCGAGAACTGGCCGTCGAGATCTGTCTCCGCGTGCATGGACCTGAAAGTACCAGTCGTGGTCACGGCGTTTGGGCATTCCCCAGAGTGGGTACGAAACCCCGGAATCCGATGCAACTTTCGAGAATCAACAGGCCCCAACCGCGATGAGCGCCGGAATATTCGTGGTTCTGGCGACCGCCTCAAGCGTCATCGCCTCTCTGGCCCTCGCGCTCGTGGTCGGAGCCGTCGCTTACGGCCTGATCCTCTTCGCGATTCGGTTTTCCGACCAGCGCGATGACGCGCGCAGCGCCGAGTCAGGCCAGCGCAAGCGCGCCAGGTAGCTCGCGTTCGTACCAGCGCCACGTCTCGGCGAGCCCATCCTCAAGGCTCCACGAGGCGCTCCAGCCGAGCGTTTCATTGATCAGCGATGAATCGAGGTACTGGCGATCGATCTCGCCGTCCGGCACTCCTTCGCCGCGGATGTCCGCCGTGAGGTCGCTCCCCGCGACTGCGAGCATCGTGCTGACGATTTCGCGCACCGCCCACGGGCGGCCGGCGCCGGCGTTGAAGGCACGACCATGGTTGCTCTCGTCGGCCAGTCCGTCGGCGATCGCGAGGTACGCGTCGACCGCGTCGGGTGCGTAAATGTAGTCACGCTCCGGGCTGCCATCGGACCGGATTACCGGACGCTCACCGGCGACAATCGCCCTGGCGGTCTCGGGCACAAGCCGCGAGAAATTGAAGTCGCCGCCGCCGTAGACGTTCGCGAGGCGCGTGACCGCGACAGGCAGACCGTAGGTCTCGGCGTACGATCGCGCGATCAGATCGGTCGCCGCCTTTGAAGTGTCGTAGGGAAAGGTGGGCTGGAGCTTCGCGTCCTCGCGATACGGCAGATCAACGTGCTGACCGTAGGCCTTGTCGCTCGACGCCACCACGACGCGACTGACGGTCGGCGCGAGCCGCGCCGCCTCAAGCAGGTTGTAAGTGCCGCGGATGTTCGTCTCGAACGTCGACAAAGGCGAGCGGTTGGCGGCCGCCACGATCGCCTGCGCCGCCAGGTGGAACACGGTTGTCACCGCGTACTCGTTGAGAATTCGCAGGAGGGACTGGTGATCGGAAAGGTCGCCTTCGGCGACGCTGCAACGCGCCTCGACTCCATGCAGCTCGATCAGGCTCTGTGCAGGCCGGTCGCGCCTCAGGATCACGACGTCGGCGCCCTCGGCGACCAGGCGCTCGGTCAGCCACCCGCCGATGAATCCGTAGGCGCCCGTGACGAAGACCACCTCTCCCCTGCGCTGCCCACTCACCGGCTGACCTCACTGCTGTTGGCCGCGAGCCATGGCGGCGTGCCGTCGGAGCACATTTCGTTCAACTCAAGCGCGTCCTTGAACGTATCCATGCAGTCCCAGAAGCCGTCGTGACGCCAGGCGTGTAGCTCTCCGGCCGCGGCGAGGTTCTCGAGCGGGCGCTGCTCGAGCACGTCGGCCCCGCCGATGAAGTCGAGCGCACCTTCTTCGAAGAACATGAATCCGCCGTTGATCCAGTTCTCCAGCCGCGGCTTCTCGGAAAAGCCCTCGACGCGGCCGTCTTCGGCGAGGCGCGCCTCGCCCCAGGGACTCTGCGGACGGACCGTCGTGATCGTCGCAAGCCCCCCGTGCTCTCGATGGAACGCCAACTCGCGCTGGAGGTCAACGTCCGCGACTCCGTCCGAATAAGTGAGTGCGAACGTGCCGCCAGCGAGCTTCTCGCGCGCGATCGCGACCCGCCCGCCGGTGGGCGTGTCGACTCCGGTGTCGAGCAGCTCCACCTTCCAGTCGCCGGAGGCGATCTCGTCGAACCCGGCGACGGAGTCGGCTATCCGCTCGGACTGCCAGCCGGTCAGAAGCAGGAAGTCGCTGAACCCCTGCGCCGCGTAGAGCGCCATGACGTGCCACAGAATCGGTCTGCCGCCGACCTCGACCAGAGGCTTCGGCAGATCCTCTTCGCCGCGCGCGATGCGCGTGCCGCGGCCACCACACAGGATGGCCACGACGGGTGCGTGCCCTTCAGGCATGCCGGAATCGAGAACTCAGCAGCCGCCGGCGACGGCCGGCAGGATTGTCACGTCCGAGCCGTCGGCGACGGCCGTGTCGAGACCCTCGCCGAAGCGAATGTCCTCGTCGGCGACGTAGACGTTGACGAACCGGCGCAGCTCGCCGTTCTCGCTGATGCGGTCCTGCAGATCCGGGAACTCGGCGTAGAGCGCGTCGAGCACGTCCGAGACGGTGCCGGCCGTCGCGACCTCGACGGTTGCCTGGTTGCCGACGACCGGGCGCAGCTGCGCCGGGATCTTCACTGTGACTGCCATATCTCTCGTGATCTCTCCTGTTTCGCGTGCCTTACGCCGAGACGGGCGTCTCGACCGGGGTCGGCACGAAGTTGTTGAAGGCATCGAGCGTCGGCTCGATCTCGTACTTCTCGAAGGTGCCGCGGGCGGCGTCGAGGGTTTTGAGACCCTCACCCGTGATGTATACGACGACGGTCTCGTCGGGGTCGATCTCGCCGCGGTCGGCAAGCTTCTTGAGACTCGCGACCGTCACGCCGCCGGCCGTCTCGGTGAACACGCCGGTGGTGTGCGCGAGCAGCTTGATGCCGGCGCGGATCTCGTCGTCGGTCACCTGCTCGATCGTGCCGCCGGTGCTACGCGCCACGTCGAGCGCGTACGGGCCGTCGGCCGGGTTGCCGATCGCGAGCGACTTGGCGATCGTGTCGGGCTTGACCGGCTGGCAGAAGTCCTTGCCGTCCTCGAACGCGTGCGCGACTGGATTGCAGCCGGCGGCCTGAGCGCCGTGGAAGGTCGGCGTCGTGCCCTCGGCGAGACCGAGATCGATCCACTCGTTGTAGCCCTTGTACAGCTTCGTGAACAGCGATCCCGAGGCGATCGGCGAGACGACGCGGTCCGGAACCTTCCAGCCGAGCTCCTCGACGACCTCGTACGCGAGCGTCTTGCTGCCCTCGCTGTAGTACGGCCTCATGTTGATGTTCACGAATGCCCACTCGTACTCGGCGGACAGCTCGGTGCAGAGACGGTTGACGTCGTCGTAGTTGCCCTTCACGCCGACCAGCTCGGTGCCGTACACGCCGGTCGCGAGGATCTTCTGCTCCTCGAGGTCGGTCGGAATGAAGACGTAGCTGTCGAGTCCGGCCGCGGCGGCGTGGGCGGCGACCGAGTTGGCGAGGTTGCCGGTCGAGGCGCAGGCGATCACGGAGTAGCCGAGATCGACGGCCTTGGCGAGCGCGACGCTGACGACGCGGTCCTTGAAGGAGTGCGTCGGGTTGGCGGCGTCGTTCTTGACGTAGACGTTCTTCAGTCCGCCGAGGTACTCGCCGAGGCGCGGCGCGTGGATCAGCGGCGTGAGGCCGGTCGCGAGCGCCGACTTCGGGCGTTCGGTGAACGGCAGGAAGTCGTAGTAGCGCCAGATATTCTGCGGTCCGGCCTGGATCTTCCGCTTCGCCTCATCGGCGTCGACGCCGGCGTAGTCGTAGGAAACTTCGAGCGGTCCGAAGCAGTGCTCACAGACGAACTTCGCCTCGAGCGGATATTCGGTGCCGCATTCTTTGCATTTGAGCGCATCTACAGCCATGTGAAACCTCTAACTCTCGTCCGATATGAAAAAACCCTCGACCGAAGTGGGTCGAAGGTTCTCGTGAGGTGAGGCTTCGTCCACATCTTCGAGCCGATTCGGCTCTGGAATTGGCACCTTTCGCCTTCGCGATGGTTGCCGGGGGATCATCGGGCCAGTCCCTCCACCCCTCTTGATGCGTACAGCTATATGGGGCAATTGTAGCTTGCGCCCGCTCGGAATGACTCCTATTGTGGAATTGTGCCATTCAAGGATCGAAAGCACGCTGGCCAGACTTTGGCCGAACTACCGCAACTGAAGGAGTTGGATTCCCCAGTCGTTGTGTCGCTGCCGCGTGGAGCGGTGGTGATCGCCGTCGAAATCTGCGACGCGCTTGGCGCTCCGCTGATGGTGATGCCGGTCGAGGAAATCGCAACGCCCGGCAACCCCGAATACGTCGTCGGGGCGGTCGCCGAGAACGCGATCCATGTGATCGATGCCGAGGCGCTCGCCGCGCTCGGCGTGACCGAGGATTCGCTCGCGATCCGCGTTGCAGAGGCCACGGCGAAGATCGCGAGCCTCGCGAAGGTCTACCGCGACGACGGGGACGAGCTGCCCTCATTGATCGGCCGGCCTGTGATCGTCGTCGACGACGGCTCCGCCAGCCCGCCGGGGCTCGAGGCGGTTGCGGTGGCTCTTGCCCGCCACAGCGTCGAGCGGCTCGTCCTCGTAACGCCGGCAGTCGTCGACGGCCCGGTGCACGGGTACGAACAAGCGCTCACGATCCCGCGCAGCGCCGAGCACACCGAGCTGATCGGACTCTGGTACGACGACCAGTCGGCCCCGAGCGACGAGGTCGCGGCGCAGCTCCAGCGCGAATGCTTGGAACGTCATCCCGGCTGATTCCGGCCGGTCATGGCCTTGCAGGTGACAGGTTTTTCACCAACTGGCCGATAAAGTGGCTGCACCATGCCGGTTTCAACGCCCACAGACGACCCTCTCAGTAGCCAATGGCCCGCATTCGCAACATGCCCGGGCGCATTCGTCGTCGTGGCTCTTCCGCGTCGGTAGAAGACCTCGTACCCGAGACCAACCTCGAACCTCGCGTCGAGCAGGTTGAGCTCGGCGGCACACGCTGGATCAACATCGAGGAACCCGGTCCGGCAGAAGAGGCCTGGCTGCGCGAGCACTTCGAGTTCCATGACCTCGACTACGAAGATGTGCGCTCGCGCAACCAGCGCCCGAAGATCGACGAGTACGACGACTACCTCTTCATCGTCCTGCACCTCGCGGTGTTCGACAAGCGTGTCGGCCGCCTGAACGCAGCCGAGCTCGACATCTTCGTCGGTCCGGACTACGTCATCACGCTCCCGAATGAGACACTCAAGCCGGTTGAGTACCTGTTCGAGCGCTGCAAGAGTCATGAAGAGACGCGCGAGCAGCGAATGGCTCAGGGACCTGGCTACCTGCTCTACACGATCGTCGATGACGCTTTCTCGAGCTTCTTCCCGATGCTGCGCAAGATCGGCCTGAAGCTCGATTCGATCGAGTCGGACATCTTCGAGGAGGGCCGTTCGCGCGAGGTCGTCCGCGACATCTCGAACGTGAAGCAGGAGATCATCAACTTCCGCAAGATCATCCGGCCGCAACGTGCTGTGCTCCGCGACCTCGAGCGGGTCAAGTCGCGTTTCCTGTCTGACGATCTCGAGATTTACTTCGAGGACATCGTCGACGCCTCCGAGCGCATGTGGGACATGCTCGAGAACTACAAGGAGATCGTCGAAGCGCTCGAAGCCACGAACGAGTCAGTGATCACGCACAACCTGAACGACGTCCTGCGTGTCCTCACCGTGTTGACCGTGATCTTCCTTCCCCTGACGCTGATCAGCGGCATCTTCGGCATGAACAACCACATCCCCGGTCAGGACTCGGTCGCCGGGTTCTGGGTGATCATCGGCGCGATGGTTGCGCTGATCAGCGGGATGTGGTTCTACTTCAAGCGCCGCGGCTGGCTCTGAGCTGATCGGCCGCCGGGCCGATTCGCGGAACTGCGGGACCTGCGGTCATGACCGTGTCCTTGCCGCTGTCCTTACTCATCTGCATGCCGAGGTCGGCCGCGACGACGAGATCCTTCCAGGCGGTCACGTTCTCCCAGGTCGCGTAGCCGACCGAGACCGTCACCGTCGGTTCACAAAGCACGTGCCAATCGACCGCGGCGATCGCCGCGCGGCATTTGGCGGCAAGGCGCATCAGCGACGCGTCGTCGCCCTCGGGAACGACCAGCGCGAACTCGTCCCCGCCGATGCGGCAGACCGTCGCGTCTTCCCCGGCGGTGCCCTCGAGCACGGCGGAGATCATGCGCAGCACTTCGTCGCCGGAGCGATGCCCACCGGTCGTGTTGATCGTCTTGAAGTTGTCGACGTCCGCGAGGATCAGGCCGCCGCGGTCGTACCCGCCCTGCGTGATCGGCCGTTCCGCCAGCGTCGAGAGCGCGTGCTCGAATACACGGCGATTCGCCAGCTTGGTGAGCGCGTCTGTTCGTGAGATTTCCAGCGCCGCCCGCTCCGCAGCGTCTTCGCGCGCGCGGTTCCAGCGCAGCACGCCGGCGATCACGAGGATCTCCGCCGCGATCACCAGTGCTCCCGTGAAATCCCCGCCGTTCGCGTTGAAGGCGAGCGTCGCGCCGACGATGCCGAACATCGCGGCGATCCGAATCGCCGCCTGCCGCGGCGACATCGCATAGGCGGCGTGAGCTACGACGAGGTACACGAGTGGAAGAATCGGTGTCGCAGCGCCTCCGGTCGCCCAGATCGCGGGAATCGCGATCACGACCGCCAGCCCGCTGCCGATCGTCTCGACCTTGGCGCGCAGGTCGGAGTCGACCAGACCCAAGAGGCCGGCCATCACCACGCAGATGCCGGAGAGGGCCAGCGCGGGGCGAGGGTGCGTATCGGGGGTCCCGGTGATCGTGGCTGCCGCGGTGATCATTCCGGCTCCCAGCAACCACGCCAGCGACGCGGCCGGCGCGGCGCCGGTCACCAGGTCGGCCAAGCGCGACTGCTCCTGCTCGGGCGGGTCCTGCAGCGTACGGCCGCCGGACGTCTCGGGCGTGGGAAGACGGGGCGGCAGCGCCGCCTTGCTGTCGTACATCCGCTCGTCGGCCACCTGCATCAGCTCGTCGGGCGTGCGGCCGTCCTGCGGATGGACGGCCGTCCCGATGCTCGCCGACAGGTCGAACGGAGAGCGTTGTTCTCCGCGTCCTGCCTGATTGAGCGCGATCGCGAACTCCGACTCGAAAGACTTCATCTGCCCGGCATCCGCCCCCGGGATGAGCACGGCGAATTCGTCGCCGCCGACGCGCGCGACCTGATCATCGACCCCCGCGCAGGCGACCAGCGCCTCGGCCGTGCGGCGGATCAGCTCATCACCGCCGGCGTGACCGAAGACCGTGTTCGCGGCCTTGAGGCCGTTGACGTCGACGAATGCGACGCCGAACTCGTGGTCCCCGTCACGCGACGCGGCAACGAGTCGCTGGAGTTCCTCCTCGAACGTGTGCAGATTGGCGACGCCGGTGAGCGGGTCGCTGAGGGCCAACCGACGCGCGCGCAGCTCGGCGCGGATCGCGCTGTGGCGATGGCGGGCGATGAGCAGCGTCAGAGCGAGCAGGACAGCAGTCATCACCAACGCGCGGGCCACGAAGCCCGTGCCGCCGAGCTCCTGGAAGTCGTAGACCACCGGGGCCCACATGATCAGCGTGCCGATCAGTACCTGGCGCGCGGCGCGTTGGCGCTCCATGAAGTAGGCGCAGTAAAACATCACGTTCGCGAAGAGACCGATGTCGGCGCTTGTCGCGCCGCCGGTCGCGGCCACCAGGGCCGCGGTCACGCCCCAGCCGGCGAAGATCATCGTCTCTTCGGCAACGCGGAATACGCGCCCGGAAAGTCGCGGACCCACAAAGAGGCACAGCAGCGACATGGTCGTCGTAACCGCGAGGTAGGCCCACATGGCTGTGTCCGACATCGTCTGGCCCGGGCCGTAGTGCTGAATCGCCCCCAGCGCCGCCGCAACCGCCCAGAGGACGGCGCCGGTCATCGACCGGTTGCGCACATCTGGATCGGTCGCCATGCGGCGTCTGAGCCCGGCCTGACCGGCCGTGAGATCGCGGATCGCGATCTGCGGAGCGGTCGGCTCGGCGGAGGAGGCGTGTTGTTCAGCGGAGGAGTTCATCGTTGAGGGTTCCGTACCCATATGTTCGACAGAATCGGCGGTTCTTCGGTAACTGATCAAACATCTGTCTAGACATCCGTTGTGGGGCTCTAACCCCATCGGCAAGCGGTTTGTGGGCCTTATTGGCGGCGTGTTGAGGGTTTGTGAGGGCGGGTTCCGCTGGAATCCGGAAAGCGCGTCCAGATCGTTCCCAAAGAGCAGTTCTCGGCTAGGGTTGGCCCCGATGAACGATGCCTCAAGCACACCGATCGCCGACGTGATCGTCCGGGAGCTGACCGTTCACGGAGACCACCGCGGCCGCGTTCTCGAAGGTTGGCGCGATGAGTGGACGCCGTTCACCGTCAAGCAACTGACCGAGGGTCGCGCCCAGGCGGGCGTGTTGAAGGGACTGCACCTGCACTACAAGCAGTGGGACTGGTGGCGCGTGATCACGGGCCGCATGCTCGTGATGCTCTACGACGCTCGTCCCGACTCGCCGACGCACGGCGGGTGGATGACCGTCGAGAGCTCGGCCGACGCGCCGAAGGCCGTCGGGATTCCCCCCGGGGTCGCCCACGGGTACTACGCCCTCGAAGACCTCGAGATGATTTATCTGCTCACCGAGGTCTACGACCCCGGCGACGAGTTCGGCATCCGCTACGACACGGTCGGCGCGGACTGGGGCCTGCCCTCGGACGTCACGCCGATCGTCAGCGAGCGCGACGAGAACCTGCCGACGCTCGAAGAGTTCGAGTTTCGCGAGGTGCTCGCTTGAGTCCGAAGGACCGTTTGTGGGCGCCGTGGCGCATGCAGTACGTCGAGCATCACCCGCCCGACGAGTCGGAGGGAAAGACCGGCTGCATCTTCTGCGACTTCCCGGCCGAGGACAACGACGAGAAGAACCTGATCGCGTACCGCGGCGAGCTCGCATACGTGATCCTCAACGGATACCCGTACAACAACGGGCACGTGATGGTCGTCCCGTTCGAGCACAACTCAAAGCTGCACGAGCTGCCGCCAGAGACCGCCGCGGAGATCACGTCGCTTACGCAGCTGTCGCTGAAAGTGCTCGAAACGATCTACCACCCCGAAGGCTTCAACATCGGCATCAACCAGGGTGACGCCGCCGGAGCCGGTATCGGCGCCCACCTGCACCAACACATCGTGCCGCGCTGGGTCGGCGACACGAACTTCATGCCGGTCGTCGCGGACGTGCGCGTGCTGCCCGAGGCCCTGGCCGGGTCGTACGAGAAGATCCGCGCCGGGTTCGTCGCAGCGACTTCGGCCTAAACCGCCTATCCAAGCCATTTTGCGCCCCAACCTACGGACGTTGGGGCGCCCCGAAGTCCCTAGGTTGGGGCGATTAGTGGCTCAAACACCGGACCACAGGACTTTCAGTTCTGCTTGGAAATCAGGTTCGGAGGCGATGGCCGAATCGATCGCCGCCTCCTTTTCGTCCCAAGTGCGGTAGTCGGATCGTTCGGGAACCACCGCCAGAGTGGCCATGTATATCTCGAAGATGCGGCGGGCCCCGTCCTCGCCGTACATCGGCTCCAGATACTCGCGCGCCGACGATGAGAAGACCGGCTTCGCGTGCGCGACCGTGCTCTTGAGGCCGATTCGCCCTCGCCAACCGGGAGCCGGCACCCGCTCGACCGTGATCTCGGAAACCATCTCGTATCCGTCCCCGTGGAGAAATCGGATCGGATCATTGATCACGTCCGGGCGCGCGCCTCGGTAGCCCTCGAGGAACACCCGGTCGCACGTGAGCAGGCAGCTCTCGGTCGCGATTTGATCCATCCAGCACCATTTGCCGGGCGAAAGCACGGTCCACTCGTCGACGAAGTGAGGATCGACGATCTGCTGCGCCGCGACCGGCCAATCTCTGGTTTCGGCGATCTCCCACCCTGCCTTGCCGCTCGTCCGTCGAAACGGTTCCGTTTCGAGGTAGGCAGCCAGCCCGGCCAGGTTCACCTCCAGCGCCGAGAACTCCATCTCGGCGACCCGCTCGCCGGTCTCCGGAGCCGTGAAGTCGCAGATCAGCGCGGTCTCATCGCCGACCGCCACAGCGCCGGCCGTGATCGCTCGGAAGTGCTCCGGGTCCGCATCCGCGAGCCCTCCCCTTTCGTACACGATCCGCGTGTATTCGTAGCGGCCGTGATCCTCGTCCGCTACCAGGGCCGGAACGACGTCCGAATACGCCCGCTCAGCCGCCGCCAGCTCTTCTCCTTCAAGCAGTCGAAATCCGTCCGGCATGGACATGGGCCAACCCTACATTGAATGCCTGCCCCTAATAGGATCCACCCGTCTTCAATCCCCCTCCATCCAGCGATCCCACAAGGACCTCCCACATGCCGCTCGACCAGTCCGTCTTCAAGGCCTACGACGTTCGTGGCACTTATCCGGACCAGCTCAATGAGGACGTCGCGTACAAGATCGGACGCGGGCTGGCGCAGTTTCTCGCCGACGAGTCCGGCAAGCCCGTCGGAGAGCTGAACGTCGCGGTCGGTCGCGACATGCGCCTCTCCGCCCCGGACATGGCCGACAGCTACGTAAGCGGCCTCACCGACGCCGGCGCCAACGTTCTGAACATCGGTCAGGTCGGCACGGAGGTCACCTACTGGATCGTCAACCACCGCGGGCTCGACGGCGGCCTGATGGTCACCGCCAGTCACAACCCGAAGGCCTACACAGGCGCGAAGATGGTCCGCGCGAAGGCCCTCCCCCTCTCCGGCGACTCCGGGATCGGCGAGGTCAAGGACCTCGTCGTCGCCGACAGCGTCGCCGACGCCGAGCACAAGGGCCTTGTCACCGAAGAGGACGTGATGGCGGAGTTCCAGCTGCACGCGCTGGGATTCATCAACCCCGAGGCCGTCAAACCGACCAAGGTCGTCGCCGACGGCGGCAACGGTATGGCCGGACCGATGGTCGGCCCGGTGCTCGGCGAGCTGCCGGTCGTCGATCTCAAGACCTTCTACTGGGAGCCCGACGGCAACTTCCCCGACCACGAGCCGAACCCTCTGCTCCCTGAGAACCGCGAGTTCATCATCGAGACCGTCAAGAGCGAAGGCGCTGAACTCGGGATCGCGTGGGACGGCGACGCCGACCGCTGCTTCTTCATCGATGAGCAGGGTCGCTTCGTCGACGGCGACTTCCTCACCGCAATGCTCGCCGAGTCGATCCTCGAAAAGTTCCCCGGCGAGACGATCCTCTACGACGTGCGAGCCAGCCGCGCAGTCGCAGACACCGTGCTCGCCGCCGGCGGACGCCCGGTGGTGAACCGCGTCGGCCACGCCTTCTTCAAGGCACGCATGCACGAGAACGGCGCGATCTTCGGCGGCGAGGTCTCGGGCCACTACTACTTCCGCGACTTCGGCTGCATCGACTCGGGAACGCTGCCGGCGCTGCTGATCCTCGAGCTGCTCGGCAACCGCGGCACGACGATGGGCCAGATGCTCGACAAGTACCGCGAGAAGTACTTCATCACCGGCGAGATCAACAGCACGGTCGACGACGCCCAGGCGGTCATGGACGCGATCGAACAGAAGTACGGCGACGGCGAGATCATGAAGCTCGACGGCATCAACGTCGACTACGAGGACTGGCACTTCAACGTCCGCGCCAGCAACACGGAACCGCTCCTGCGGTTGAACCTCGAGGCCTTCGACCAGGCCACGATGGAGGCGAAGCGCGACGAACTGCTCGCGCTCATTCGCTCCTGATGGTCGAGCGCGACTCAGCCGAGAACCGTCCGCTATTTGAGCGGATGGAGAGCGAGGGGATCCACATGATGGAGATCCCCACCCCTTTTGCCGTCGGCCCCGTCAACTGTTACCTGCTTGAAGACGACCCGCTGACGATCTTCGACCCGGGTCCGAACTCGGGCGAGGCGATCGAAGCGCTCGTCGTGAACCTGCGCAAGCGCGGACACGAGCTCGCTGACATCGAGCGGATTGTCGTCACCCATCAGCACATCGACCACCTCGGACTCGTCGAGGTCGTACAGCACGCATCCGGCGCGGAGGTCGTATGCCTCGACAAATGCAAGCCGTGGATGGAGCACTTCGACGAAGAATCGAGCGCAACCGATCGCTGGGCGTCCGGAATGCTCGTACAGCACGGCGTCGGCGAAGAGGTTGCTGTTGCACTTCGCGCCGTCGCCAAGGCCTTCCGCGGTTGGGGCAGTGAGTGCAAGGTCGACAAGGTCCTGACCGAGGGCGACACGCTCGATTTCCGCGACCGCAAGCTTGAGATCTTCCACCGTCCCGGCCACTCGTCGAGCGACACTGTTTTCTGGAACGCCGACACGCAGACTCTGATCGCAGCCGACCACCTGATCAAGCGGATCTCCTCGAACCCGCTGCTCGAGCGGCCCGAGAATCCCGAGGATCCGCGACCGCAGGAGCTCGTGCTCTACATCGAGTCGATGAAGAAGACGCGTGAGATGCCGGCGACGATGACGCTCTCCGGTCACGGTGAGCCGATCGTCGACCACTCCGCGCTGATCGACGAGCGCTTCGCCTCGACCGACAAGCGCGTCGAGAAGCTCTACGGAATGCTCGCCGAAGGCGGTCCCCAGACCGCGCACGAGCTGGCGCGCGGCACATGGGGCAACATCGCCGTCACGCAGGCGTTCCTGACGTTGTCCGAGGTGCTCGGAAACCTCGACATCCTCGAGAACGCCGGTCGCGTCGCACCGCTTGAAGAAGACGGCGTGATCAAGTATTCGGTCGCGGAGTAACGCGCGCCCGCGCGTCGTGTAAGACCTGCAAATGGCGATCTTCTCCCGCAGACGCAGAAAGGCGCTGACCCAGCTCCCCGTGGACAAACCCGGCGCGAAGCTGAAGATGCTGCTGATCGTGAACCCCTACGCCTCGACGGTGTCGGGTCGCCTGAAAAACGTCGTGGTCTACGCCCTCCAGTCGCGCTACGAACTCGAGGTGATCGACACCCGAGAGCGCAACCACGCGACCGAGATCGTCGCCGACGCACTCGGCCGCGGGGATTACGACGTCGTCTGCTCCTTCGGCGGCGACGGAACCGCCAATGAGGTGATCAACGGGATGATCGGCAGCGAGGTTCCGTTCACGTTCCTGCCCGGCGGGATGACCAACGTGATCGGCCGGACGATGGGCATTCCCGGGGACATCGTCGACGCGACCGAGCACCTGCTGACGCTCGCCGACCACTTCGAGCCGAAGAAGGTCGACCTCGGCGACGCCAACGGTCGCAAGTTCATCTTCGCCGCCGGAGCCGGGCTCGACGCCGAGATCGTCCAGGCCTGTGAGTCGAAGCCTTCTTTGAAGCGACGCTTCGGCCAGAACTACTACGCGGCAGCGGCCGTTCGGATCTATTTGAAGCACCTCTTCTCTCGCGCGCGCCTTGTGGTGAAGGCCGAGGAATTCGAGTCACGCGGCATCGTCGCGATCGCGCAGAACGTCCGCCCGTTCACTTACTTCGGCAAGCGCGAGATCGACCTCTCCGAGAACGCCGGCTTCGAGAACCGCTCGCTGTCATTGACGGTGCTCGATCGTGCGAATCCTTTGGACTTCTTCCCGCTCGCAACACGCATCCTCAGTCAGACATCTGAGGTGGCCGACAACCGGCACATCAAGTCAGACCCAGAGTTCCAGCGCGCGGTGATCAGCAAGCGAAAGCCGGACGGGCCGAAGATCCCGCTTCAGGCAGATGGGGACTTCATCGGGGAGTTTGATGAAGTGGTGTTCACGGCGCTGCCCGCGGCGCTGAACGTGATCGCTTAGCCAGCGTTCAGCGCCGCAGCAAAGTGCTGCCCGCAAAGCGCTCGCCCTTTTTCAACTCAACAGCCACGGTCGTGCGCGTGGCTGTCGAGATGCTCACCGGAATCCTCTCATCCCGACGGCGGGAACCGCTCAGGCGTACTCGTACCACGCCCTCGCAGAACTGATTCGGCAATCCCGTGCATCCAACTTGGACGTTGACCAGTGTCCCGGATCGGCGCTTCCTCAAGATTGACATTTCCCCCCGCGTTGGGACTGTCGGCTCCGAAGGAATGAATTTGACGATTCCTGCGGGCAAGCGATTCGTCATACCAGCCCACAAGTTTCCGCGGACATCGACGGCTGCGTTTTTCAACCCTGGAGCAATCGAAACATCGGTCGAATCGACGAAGTTTGGTACCCAGCTGACCCCATCTTTGTATGCGTCTACGTAACTCACCTCGCCGGAACTGGAAACAAGTCCGATTCGTGATTCGGAGACGTAGTGTCCCAGCGCATCCGACCCGAATGCGCCAGCCGTGAATCCAATTTGACCATTGCCGGCGACGAATCCATCCAGCGCCCTCCTGTCACCCGTCGGCACGTACTCAATCCCACCGGGCCCGATCAGCTGAAACCGGTTGTCTCCAGGGATCAGCAAGCGGCCGTCGGGCAACGGGGTTATGGACCCGGCGGAGTTCTTTTCGACCTGCATCTCCGACCGATACCTCGTGCCAACGAAATGAAGCAGAACTTCTAGACCCTCCATCCACATGCTCCCATCCGGGGCCTGAGCGAGAGCTTCGAGCGGGGCTTCGGTCTTCGGCCCCATATGACGAACGCCTCCTCGCAGGCCTAGGGACGCAACTTGCGAAGGACCGAACTTTTGATCGATGAACCAGATCCTCCCGTCGGGCCCTGGAGTCATCGCATATGCACGCATAGAGGTCGGCGAAACGAATCGCTTAGCGTCTCCATTCGGCCTGATTCGGTAAAAAGTCGTCCGCTTCTTGTATGGCGCGTAACGACCCGCCACCCATATGTTCCCGTCAGGCCCATACGTGATCGCGGTGTATTTTGACCGGCCTGGAACTGCTCCGGGGAGTCGGAACTTAGTCACGCGACCGTCTCGGGAGACCCGCTTGACCGCGTATTTGTCTTCGGCATCCGCCATGTCGATGATCCAGACATCTCCTCGCGGAGTTGGGGTGATTCCCCTCGCTTCCCCGACGTCAGCCACCTGCGGCATCGAAAACGAGTACGCGCTTGCGTCGGGCGCCAGGCCGGATAGCGCTACGGCAAGAAACGCCGCCATGAAGGCGACGATCGAAATTTGAGTTCTTTCGGGCACCACGGGAAACAACACCTAGAGACACCATCGGTCGCGCGCCACCACGGCAGTAGTGCTCGAACCCAACCTCGTGACGCGAATGCGATCAGTTACCCGACGTAACCCGGTAAGCGTCAAAGACCTTCTCCACCTGCCTGATCCTCTGCACACACGCCTTCAGCGTGCCGGCGTCGGCCACTTCTACGACGAAGCGGTCTCGGACCATCGGTGGGTTGGTCACACAGCTCGCCTCGATGATGTTTACGCCTGCTTCAGAAAAGGCTCGCGAAAGGTCCTCAAGCAGGCGGGGTCGGTCCCACGCCGATACCTCGAGCTCCGCACGGAAGGAGGCGCTGTTGGCACCTTCCCACTCCACCTTCACGAAGCGCTCGGGGTTCTTGGCGAGCTGAACCGCGATCGGGCAGTCCTCACGATGGGCTGTGATCGCCTAGCGGCGAACCCGGTACTTCACCTGCGCAAAGTCTGCCGGCAGCGACTTGGATTCGAGCAGCTCAAGCTCGATGTCCCCGGGGAGCGGACCGAACAACGGTGCGCCGTCGCCGATCAGCACCGGGGCGTAGGAAAGCGTGATCGTGTCGATCAGCCCTGCCCCGAGAAAACTCCGGATCGTGACGCCGCCATCGACGTAGGCGTTCGAGTGGCCGGCGTCGGTAAATGCGTCGACAACCGCTTCGAGATCCGAGGCGATAGTCACATCGTCGCGCGGACTCTCGGTGAGAGTTGAGCTGAGCACAAACACGGGCTTCTCGTATGGCCACTCGTCGAAGCCCAACACCGTCTCGTAGCTCGTCCTTCCCATGATCAGCCCGTCGACGCCCGCGATGAACTCTGGATAACCACTGTCTGCCATGTCGAGCCCGCGATCCGTGAGCCAAGCCAGGTCGCCGTCGGGCTTCGCGATGAAGCCGTCGACACTCACGCCGATGAACACGTGCCCTGCGAAATCAGGCACGACTAGTTACCCGGCGTAACCCGGTAAGCATCAAACACCTTCTCCACCTGCCTGATCCTCTGCACGCACGCTTTCAGCGTGCCGGCGTCGGCCACTTCTACGACGAAGCGGTCTCGGACCATCGGTGGGTTGGTCACACAGCTCGCCTCGATGATGTTTACGCCTGCTTCAGAAAAGGCTCGCGAAAGGTCCTCAAGCAGGCGGGGTCGGTCCCACGCCGATACCTCGAGCTCCGCACGGAAGGAGGCGCTGTTGGCACCTTCCCACTCCACCTTCACGAAGCGCTCGGGGTTCTTGGCGAGCTGAACCGCGTTGGGGCAGTCCTCACGATGGACTGTGATCCCGCGGCCCAGCGACACGTAACCCACGATCGGGTCGCCGGCGACCGGTCGACAACACTTGGCCATTCGAACCATCACGTCCTTGGCGCCGTCGACCGTGATTCCGAACGTGCCGCTCGTCTGCACCGTCTTCGGCGCGGTCGGCTCCTTCTTGTCGCTGATCGGCGCGTCCTCGACCGCGGCCTCCCCCGCCTTCAGGCGGTTCATGACCTTGTCGATCACCATCTCCGGGCGGATCTTGCCCTGGCCGATCGCGATGTAGAACTCGTCCGACTTGCGAAAACCCACTTCGCGCATGACCTCGGCCAGCATCGCGCTGCCGCTGATCTTCTGTGCCGGCAGGCCCTTTTTGCGCATGCCCTCCTGGAGCAGGTCACGGCCACGGTGCTCTGAGCCCTCGCGCTGCTCGCGCTTGAGGAAAGCGCGGATCTTGTTGCGGGCGCGCGTCGTTTTGACCAGCGCCAGCCAGTCTCGCGACGGGCCGCGCTCCTGCTTGCTGGTGAGAATCTCGACGATGTCGCCGCTCTGGAGCTTGTAGTGCAGCGGCACGATCTTGCCGTTGACCTTCGCGCCGACCGTGCGGTGGCCGACGTCGGTGTGGACCTCGTATGCGAAGTCGAGCGGCGTCGCACCAGCGGCGAGCGACTTCACCTCGCCCTTCGGCGTGAAGACGAAGACGTCGTCGTCGAACAGGTCGATCTTGAGGTTCTTGACGAACTCGGCGCTGCCGTCGCCATCGGCGCCGGGGTCACCGACCAGCTGGCGGACCCAGTTGGTGTTCTCCTCGGTCGAAAAGCGGTTCGCGCCCTTCTCGGCGTAGCCCTTCTGCTTGTAGACCCAGTGAGCCGCGACTCCGTACTCGGCGATGTCGTGCATCTCGCGGGTGCGGATCTGAATCTCGAGGGGCCGTCCTTCCGGCCCGATCACCGTGGTGTGGAGCGCCTGGTACATGTTCGTCTTGGGCATCGCGATGAAGTCCTTGAAGCGGCCGGGAAGCGGCTTCCAGATGCTGTGGACGATGCCGACGGCGCCGTAGGTGTCCTTGACCGAGTCGACGATGACGCGCATCGCCGTGAGATCGAAGATCTCATTGAACTCGCGGCCCTTCTTCGTCATCTTCACGTAGATCGAGTAGAAGTGCTTGGCGCGGCCGGTGATCATTGCGCTGATGCCGGAATCCGCGAGTTGGCCCGCGAGGTACTCGCCGGCCTCTTCGACGTAGTTCTCGCGTTCGTCTCTCTGCTGCGACACGAGCGCCTTGATCTCGGCGTACTTGCGCGGGTGCAGCGTCGCGAACGCGAGGTCCTCGAGCTCCCACTTGATCGCGTGGATACCGAGACGGTGGGCGAGCGGCGCGAAGATGTCGAGCGTCTCGCGGCTCTTCTCGATCTGCTTCTGCTTCGGCATCGCGCCGATCGTGCGCATGTTGTGCAGGCGGTCGGCGAGCTTGATCAGGATGACCCTGATGTCGTCGGCCATCGCGACCATCATCTTGCGGTAGTTCTCGGCCTGGGCCTCGTCGCGACTGGTGAAGGTGATTCCCGTCAGCTTCGTGACGCCGTCGACCAGGGCGGCCGTTTCGGCGCCGAAGTGGTCACGGATCTCGGCCAGCGTGGTCGAGGTGTCTTCGACCGTGTCGTGCAGCAGCGCGGCGCACAACGTGGCCGTGTCGAGCCGCATGCCGACGCAGATCTTTGCGACCTCGACCGGGTGGACGACAAAGTCTTCCCCGGTGCGCCGTAGCTGGGTGTGGTGGCGACTTGCCGCGAATTCGAAGGCCGCCTCGACGGTTTCGACGTCGATCGGTTCGAGCGACTCGAGTGAGTGCTCTTCGATGACGGCGAGCAGCTCGTCGAACTTTTCGCGGGTCGGAGCGGCGATCTGAACCATGGCCGTCGACCCGTTCACGGCAGCACCATTCGAGGCGCCATTTTCCGCGCCGTTCGCGGTGCCGGTGGCTACCGCTGCGTTCGGGTGTTCAAACTGCGAAGCCATTGCTCAGATTGCTCTCTGTATTCACTATAGGAGCGGAAGGTCGGAGAGCGGTCGAGTGCGGTGCCATCGCTCGAAATTGCATCGATCCTGACGATCTGATCGGCATTTCGCTGGACACTGACAAGTTCCAGTTCCTCGAGCGCTCGCAGCGCGCGGCCGGCGACGCGGCCGCTCGATGTGGCTTCACGGAGCGCCGCGAGCGCGTTCTCGGGCTTGCTATCGCGGATCGCCCGGAACGCGGCGACCATCTGCGGGCGCGTAAGGAGCAACCCGTCAACCGCATTCAGCGCGGCAGCGGCCGCGACTGAATCCCATGCGAGGACCACCTCGGCCTCGCCGAACCCGGCGAACGCCGGTGCCGGAGGCGGCTCGAGCAGCAAGACCTTCGTGTAGCCGGCCGCGGCCAGTGACGCGTCGTCGTATGCCCGAAGATCGATTTCGGAGACTCGCGGGTTCGTCGTCGCAAGTGCGGTCAATCGCAACTGCCAGCGTGCCGGATCGTTCACCACGGCCGCCCTCGGGGTCGCTTCCTCGGCGAGTTCGAGCAGCGCGTCGAAGGCGGCCGCGCCGATGCGGTTGACGCACCTAGATTCATCGATCCCAGCCCCGGGGCCTGCCGCGAACGAGCGGGTCTCGAACCCGGCGACGAATTCGGCGTCCCAAGGATCAGAGGCCTCAGCCGCGTGCTCGAAGAATCCGCGAAGAATCGCCTGCGGTTCAACCACCCCTCGGTACTCATTGCGACCGAGCTCGACGACTGCGTCGACGAGTCGGCCTTCGTCGCCGAGCTGGATCGCGCGATCCTGGTTGAAGGCCACCACGTCGGCGCGGCTCGCACTGCCGGCCAACGTCAACTTGAAGTGTTGACCGCGTTCGCCGAGCTTTCGCACCCCGACGAGGGCGACCGCCGGCAACAGCACAACCGGATCCGGATTCGCCGCCCCGAAGGGCCCGAGCGACTCGAGCGACGCGATCGCGTCGAGCGTGATGTCCGACGGGTCGGCGACAGCGTCTACGCGATGACGAGGGCGCAGGTCGTCGACGCTCAGCTCGGAGGCCGCGACCGCTGCGAACTCGCGGCGAAAAGCCGGCAACTCGGCCTCGTCGAGCTCGACTCCCGCGGCGGCGCGATGACCGCCGAAGCGGATGAGGCGTTCTGAGCAGGCTGCAAGCCCCGCATGCAGGTCGAACACCCCGCCACTACGTCCGGATCCTGCGGCGACCCCACCCGCGAGGCCAAGAACGACCGCGGGCCGCCGGTAGCGCTCCGCGAGTTTGCCGGCGACGATCCCGAGTACCCCGGGATGCCAGTCCTCGCCGGCGACCACCAGCGCGTACTGATCGCGCTGTTCGGCGGCTTGGCGCTCGGCGTCGATCATCACCTGCTGCTCGACCTCGCGGCGACGCAGGTTGGCCGCATTCAGATGATCGGCGAGCTCGGCGGCGCGCGTCTCAGAACTCGTCAGAAAAAGCTCGACGGCGGCCTCAGCGCTCTGCATCCGGCCTGCCGCGTTGATCCGCGGGCCGAGCGCAAACCCGAACTGTTCGGCTCCGATCCGGAGCTGGTCGACGCCGGCGACACGCATCAGCTCACGCAGGCCCGGCCGCAGCGTGCGGCGCATCCGCTCGATCCCCGCCCGCACGAGAGCGCGGTTCTCCCCTTCGAGTGGCACGACGTCGCAGACGGTCGCGAGCGCCACGAGCGCCAGGTCATCGTCGACCGCGCCCTCGTCGGCGCCGAGTTCTCGAAGCGTCATCTGCGCGAGCTTGTGAGTCGTCGCGGCGGCGCAGAGGAAAGGAGACGGATACCCGCCCAGTCCAGGGTGAACGATCGGCGCCTCGGGCAGATCCGAAGGAATCGTGTGGTGGTCGCAGATCACGACGTCGACGCCGAGCTCGCGCGCCCGCGCCGTCTCGGTGACAGAGCCGATACCGCAGTCGACGGTGACGATCAGGCCCGCCCCGTCATCGGCAAGCTTCTCGACCGCTCGTAGCGACAGTCCGTATCCATCCGCGAAGCGACTCGGCACGTGCCAGGTCACGTCTGCGCCGGCGCCGGCGAGGGCGCGGACGAGAATCGCCGTAGAGCTGGTGCCGTCGACGTCGTAGTCGCCGTGTACCGCAATGCGCGTGCCGAGGCGGACGTGCGCCGCGATCACGGCCGCTGCGGCCTTTGCGCCGGGGAGCTCCGCGGGGTCGACGATGTCGCCTCCGCGGAGGTGCGCGGCGGCGGCTTCGGGGTCGGCGAACCCGCGCCGGACCAGCGTCTGCGCCGCCAACGGGTGAATATCGAGCGCGGACGACATCGCCGCCACCGCCTCGTAGGGTGCCGGAACGAGGTCGATCAACGGCTCGGACGGAGCAACGTCGACCGGCAGCCGGGTAGCGCGGACCTCGCCTTCCGGCGCCCGCGTCAACTCATCCATGGCTGAAGAGGCCGTCATGACGACAGCCTACGGCCAGCAATCGACGGAGGTTCAGGACTGCTCTTCGGCAGCACCCTCAGAGCGCATGCCGATGAAGTAACAGACAGCAAGGCCGATAGCCGTACCCGGAACGGCGATGAATGCCTGCGCGAGGGTCGTGTCGGACTCGCCCGGCACGTTGAGACCGTTGACGAGGAATCCGAAGATCATCGCGCCGATGATCGCCGAGATGAAGGCTCCGACGATCCCCTGCCAGAACCTGTCCGGGAGAAAGACCGTGAAGTGCCAGAGGGCGATCGCGATCATTGCCCATACGAGAGCAGCCATCGTCTACCTCCCATGCTTTCTGCGCGCGCGGGCGGCGCGGCGCTCTTCCTTGGTCGTGGGCCGGCGAACGCCGCCCTGACCGCTTCCATTCGACTTCGTGGCGCCGGCGCCAACCGGGGCGGCGCCTGCTTCCTCAATCTCTTCTGAGACCTCGTCCGCGGTGGCCGCGGGCTCATCTTCGAGCACCGCGCCGGACTGGTCGTGCACGGCGACGCCGCCGATCGTCTCGGTCGCGAACGCCGGCACCACACCGCCGTTGTCGGCCATGATGCGCTCACGGCGCTGCTTGAAGATCGGCTCGCGCTCCTTCCAGTGGTCGAGCACGGGAGCAGCGATGAAGATCGACGAGTAAGTACCCGAGATCGTTCCGACGAGCAGTGCGAAAGCGAAGTCCTTCAGTGTGTCGCCGCCGAAGATCAGCAGCGCCAGCACGGGCAGGCCGGTGCACAGCGAGGTCGCGAGTGAACGCGTGAGCACCTCGCTCATCGAGCGGTTGACGATCTGGCTGAAAGCGGCGCGCGGCATGCGCGGCATGTTTTCGCGGATTCGGTCGAACACGATGATCGTGTCGTATAGCGAGAAACCAAGGATTGTGAGCAGCGCCGCGACAGTTGCGCTCGTCACCTCCTGGTCGAGCAGCGCGTACACGCCGAGGGTGATCAAGATGTCGTGGGACAGCGCGATCAGCAGCGGGACAGCGAACTTGAAGCCGAACCGAAGCGTGACGTAGCCGCCGATCACGATCAAGGAGAAGATGATCGCGGTGATCGCGGACTTCGCCACCACCGAGCCGAAGGTCGGGCCGACCGTGGTGACGGCGAACTGGGTGTCGGAGTCGCTGGTCGCGAGGATCTTGAACGAAGCATTCAGGCTGCGCTGGACCGTGTCGACATCGCTGCCCGGCTCGATCTTGTCGCTCGAGATCTGGAAGGCGTTCCTGCCGAGCGTCTTGTCGCCCGTGATGCGCTGGACCTTGGCGTCCGAGGCCCCGACCTTGTCGAGGATGTTGCGGATCTGATCCTCGGTGGCGGGCTTTTGGAGGCCGACGACGATCTTCGTGCCACCGGTGAAGTCGATGCCGAGGTTGAGGCCGATGCCGGAGACGGCGACGCCGCCGATCGCGAGGATGATTCCTGAGATCACGAAGAAGTAGCGGGAACGACCGATGAAGTCGAAGCGCCAGCGCTGACGGTGCTCATCGGCGTCGTTGACGCCGAGCGCAGACGGGCGCTCAAGGCCCTTCCAGCCGGCGAGCATGCCGAGGATCGCGCTCGTCACCACGACGGCCGTGAACAGCGAGACAATCGTTCCCAGGCCAAGAGAGGCAGCGAATCCACGGACTCCGGAGGTCGCGAGCACGAACAGGATGAACGCGGTGATGATCGTGACGACGTTGGCGTCGATGATCGTCGAGAAGCCCTTGGTGTAACCGGTCGCGATCGCCGATTTCATCGACTTGCCGGCGCGTATCTCTTCCTTTATTCGTTCGAAGATGACGATGTTCGCGTCGGCGGCCACACTCAATGTCAGCACCAGACCGGCAATACCGGGCAGCGTGAAGGTGAAGCCGACGAGCTTCGTCACGGCGAAGAAGAAGATGCCGTAGATGATCAGCGCGAGTCCGGCGATCAGGCCGAGCACGCGATAGAAGGCGAGCAGGAAGAGGAAGACCAGCCCGAAGCCGACGAGCGCGGCGATCAGCGCCTGGTCGAGCGCGGCCTTACCGAGTGAGGCCGAGACCGTGGTCTGCGAGATCAGCTGCAGCTCGACGGGCAGGGCTCCGAGGTCGATCTGCTTCGACACCCGCGTCGCCTCGGCCTGCGAGAGATTGGTGATCTGGGCGCGGCCGCCGGCGATGCCCTGGCTGAGCGACTGGTCGTTCGGGTCAATGCTGGCGAGCGAGACGACCTTTCCGTCAAGCACGATCGCGAAGCGGTGGCCCTGCTTCTGGCCGATCGTCGGCTCGGCGGCGCCCTCTTCGAAGAGCTGCTTGGTGGTCTCCTTGAACTTGCTGCCGCCCCGGCCGGTGAAGGTCAGGTCGACTGCCGGCCCGCCGCTCTGATCCTGTCCGACAGCGGCGCTCTTCACGTCGTCGCCGGTGAGCGCGACGTTGTTCTTGAGCACGTAGTACTGGGTGTTCTTGGCGTCACCGGTGGCCGAGTAGCTGACCACTACGAAACCGGGCGGGACAGTGACGATCTCGGAGTCCTTCGGCTGCTTGCCGTCGAGCGGCTGCTTGGTGATCTGGTTGTCCTCGGCGAGCAACTCCTCCTTGGAGAGCGCCGGGCCGGCGATCAGCTTGTTGCCCTTTTCGGTGCTGAAGAGGTAGTACTGCTCGCGCCCGACCGCATCCTTCGGCGACTTCTGCTTCGAGGCGAGCTTTACGGCGTCGTACTGCTTCGTGGCGCCCTTGTTGTTGGCCGAGTCGGCGTTGGTCGTCGAAGTGCTCTGACCGGGCTGGCCGACGACGTTGTCCTCCCACTTGTAGAAGTACATCTGCGCCGTCGAGCCGACGAGGGCCTTAGCGGCCTCCGGATCGTCGACGTCGGGGAGCGACACTGAGATGAGTTCGTTGCCGGCTGCCTGGACCTCTGCCTCGGTGACACCGAGCGAGTTGACGCGCTCGTTGATGACCTTGATCGCGTTCTGCAGCTCGCGGTCGGTCGGCTTGCGCTGCTCGTTGGTCGGCGAGGCCTTGTAGGTCAGCTCGATGCCTCCGGCGAGGTCGAGCCCGAGTCGCGACGGCTTGAGCAGGATGGTGGCGATCGACCCCGCGAGGAGCAGGAGCACGAGGCCAAGGATGATCAGATTGCGCTTGCGAGATGCCATAAAAAGGTGGGTACGTCAGGGTTGCACGCCGGCATCAGTGCTCGGGCGTGAGTACGAGAAGCATTCCCCCGTCTTCGTCGTACGCGGGGAATATATCGGCAACGGCGCGAGCTTCTAGATCGCCTTCCGCACGAACCGTCACGTCATTGCCGATCGAACGCACTCCCCACTCCAGGGTCGTGTCGATCGGGTCTCCATTCTCCTCGAACTTGAGGCCGAGAACGTCCCGCACCGGACGTCCGAATACGTCGACGTCAGTCAGACCAGTCAGCTCATACGAGCCACGACCGCAACCGATGATGCGCGATTCCTGGTCACAGACGAAGAACGCGGCGCCGGATGCCGGGTAATAGTCGTCGAGGAGTTCAAACACGAAGCCGTAGCCGCATTTGTCGCAACCACGTGGCCGGGCCGAGAATCCGGCGTGGCGGTCACTGTGGTTGGATCGTTTTCCGCACTGCGGACAGATGAAAATCGGCATGAACTTCGCTTCAGAGAACTGAGAGCCAGATTAGACAAGTATCGCGTGTCCCCTTCTCGTAGCCGAAAACTCAATGAAGTCTCAACGCCCCCGGGCGCCGACGGTCCGGTCGTCTACTGGATGAGCCGGGATCAGCGCGTCCGTGACAACCACGGGCTGCTCGAGGCCCAGGCACTGGGGAACGACGTCCGAGTCGTCTTCTGCCTGCTTGAGCGCTGCGGCGAAGCGACGCTTCGCTCGTTCGAGTTCATGCTCACCGGGCTCGAAGAGGTCGAGCGCGACCTGGCTGCGCTCGGAATCCCTTTCGACCTCCTCCTCGGTGCCCCAGAAGAGGTGTTGCGGGGATATCTGGACGAGCAGCGCGCAACGGCGCTGGTCTGCGACTTCTCGCCCCTGCATCCTTCACGCCGAAAGCGGGAACGGCTGGCCTCCGAGCTGGACATCCCCCTGATCGAGGTCGACTCGCGGAACATCGTTCCGGCGTGGAAAGCAGCCGACAAGCACGTCTACGCGGCGCATAACCTGCGGCGCCGGCACGCGAAGCTGTTGCCCGAGTACCTCACTGAGATTCCCGCCCTAAAGCGCGGTGGCCCGGCGATCAGGCCGGGCATCGACTGGAGCGCCGCCCGCGCGTACGTCGGCGCTGATGACGTCGGCCCCGCACTCTCGACGCCATCCGGTGAATCTGCCGCACTCGATGCTCTGGACGCGTTCGTCTCGGACCGTTTGCCCGGTTATGCCGAGCTTCGCGGCGCTCCCGATCACGACCACCAGTCACGCCTCTCTCCCTATCTGCACTTCGGCCAGCTCTCTGCGCAGCGCGCGGTTCTGACGGTGAGAGCGTCGTCGGCCGGGAGCGATGACATCGAATCGTTCGTCGACGAGGCGGTGACCTGGCGTGAGCTGTCCGACAACTACTGCATGAACGTGCCGGACTACCGCACGCCTGAAGGCTTTGCCGATTGGGCGCGGCAAACGCTGTCCGCGCACGAGGCCGACCCGCGGGAGGTGATCTACGACCTCGAGGCCTTCGAGACCGCCGACACACACGACGTTCTCTGGAACGCGGCCCAGCTTGAGATGGTGCGCACGGGGCGCATGCACAACTACATGCGCATGTACTGGGCGAAGAAGATCCTTGAGTGGTCCGAGTCGCCGGCCGACGCGATGCGTATCGCCGGCGTGCTCAACGATCGCTACGAGCTCGACGGACGCGACGCAAACGGCTACGCCGGAATCGCCTGGTCGATCGGCGGCGTGCATGACAGGCCCTGGCAGGAGCGCAGTGTCTACGGCAAGATCCGCTACATGAACGACAACGGCGCACGCCGAAAGTTCGACGTCGACGCATACATCCGACGCGTCGCGCCGGAGCTACTGGATGCGCAGCTGTTCTGACCCCGTCGGAGCCGGGATGTCAAGGTGCTCAAACGCGGCCGGCGTGGCGATGCGGCCGCGCGGCGTGCGCTGAATCAGCCCCTGGCCGAGCAGATACGGCTCGATGACATCCTCGATCGTGTCCTCGGCCTCGCCGACCGACGCCGCGAGCGTTGAGAGGCCGACCGGCCCGCCGCCGAATTTGGTGCAGATCGCCTCGAGCAGGATGCGGTCGAGGCGGTCGAGCCCCTCGTGGTCGACCTCGAACATGTTCAGGGCGTCGGCCGCCACCTGTTCAGTGATGTTGCCGTCGGCTCGCACCTCGGCGTAGTCGCGAACGCGGCCGAGCAACCGGTTGGCGACACGCGGGGTGCCGCGTGACCTCCTGGCGATCTCGAGTGCGCCTGCGTCGTCGAGCTCGCAACCGAGGATTCCGGCCGAGCGCGTGACGATCGCTGCGAGATCTTCGTGGTCGTAGTGCTCAAGGCGATGGAACACACCGAAGCGGTCACGCAAAGGCGTGGTGAGCAGGCCGGTCCGCGTGGTCGCGCCGACGAGCGTGAACGGCGGTAGGTCGAGCGTCACCACCCTTGCCCCCGCGCCCTGACCGACCGTGATCGGCAGCTTGCGATCCTCCATCGCGGGATAGAACGTCTCTTCAAGCGCGCGCGGCAGACGGTGGATCTCGTCGACGAAGAACACGGAGTTCGGCTCGAGCGCGGTGAGAAAGGCCGCCACGTCGCCCTTGCGCTCCAGCGCCGGGCCGGCGGTCATCACGAATGGCACGTCGAGCTCCTCGGCGACGATCTGGGCCAGCGAAGTCTTGCCCAGCCCAGGAGGTCCGGCGAAGAGCACGTGGTCGAGCGGCTCGCCGCGGCGACGCGAGGCCTCGATGAAGATCGAGAGCTGCTCTTTGATTTTGCGCTGCCCGACGAAGTCGTCGATCCGGCGGGGCCGCAAGGAACGGTCGAGCTCCCCCTCACCCGTCTTGGCGTCGGCAGACTGCAGCCGTGCCGCCGCGATCTCCTCTCCCGAGGATCCTTCAAGCGATGCCGATCGGATCGGGGCGCTCACGCCGCGGCCGCCTTCAGCGCGTTCGCGATCAGGTCTTCTGTGGTGTCGCCGGAGGCGCGCTCAAGCAGGGCCTCGGCCTCTGTCAGGTTGTAGCCGAGACCGAGCAACGCGTCGCGCGCGAGCAAAGTCGGATCTTCGGGGGCGACCGTGCGAACCACCGTCGGCGCGCCGGAGGGAACGATCTTGTCCTTCAGCTCGACGATCAATCGCTCGGCCGTGCGCTTGCCGATGCCGGGGATCTTCTGGAACTTCTGGTGGTCTCCGGCGACAAGCGCCGTCTCGACCTCTGGGACGCTCAGACCACTCAACACGGCGAGAGCGACTTTCGGTCCGACTCCGCTGACACTGGTCAAGAGCGCAAACACCTCTCGCTCCTCCGCAGTCGCGAACCCGTAGAGCTGCATGCTGTCCTCGCGCACGACCAACTCGGTGAGCAGCGTCGCACGTGACCCGACCCGTGGCACGGCTTCGAGTGTGTGACCGGAGACGTTCAGCGAGTAGCCGACGCCGGCGGCCTCGACGACCACCTCGGCCGGCGTCTTGACGAGCACCTCGCCCGAGACCGACGCGATCATGCTGCGCCTCCGATCGCCGCTGCGAGCGGCGCGCCGTTGAGGTGGCACACCGCGACCGCCAGCGCGTCGGCGGCGTGGTCGGGCGGCAGCTCGCCGGGGATGTCGAGCAGCGCGCTGACCATCCTTTGCACCTGAAGCTTTTCGGCAGCGCCGCTGCCACAGACCGCGAGCTTGATCTGCTGCGGGGTGTACGACTCGACGGGAATCCCGGCGCGACCGGCCTCGCAGACCACCGCCCCGCGGGCCTGTCCGACCAAAAACGCGCTCTCGGCGTTCTTGCCGAAGTAGATCGATTCGATCGCCATCGCGTCGGGGCGGTGTTCGGCGATGAGCTCGCAGATGCGGTCGGCGATCAAGGCGAGGCGCGACTCGAGCGGCTGGCGCGCGCTCGTCTCGATCACCCCTCCGTCGAGGGCAAGCGGCTTCGCGCCGCCTGCGACGACGCCGAAGCCGGTGTTGGTGATGCCTGGATCAATCCCGAGGACGACCATTCAGTTGTATTCCCGACACGAACGCATGTTCCTACCGGGATTCTGCGGGGGCCGTCGGACGGCGGTATCCGGTGCACTGCTGGACCGGCACCGCCGGGTACTTCGGAAAGCGCTCGTCCTCGCGCGAAAGTTTGCAGAACAGGAACACCGAGCCACGGGTGTTGCGGTTGAGCTTCATGTGCACGCAGCTGTCGCAGAGTCCGAACCGGGGCATCGGGCGTAAACTACCCGCCATGTCCGGACACTCGAAATGGTCTTCGATCAAGCACAAAAAAGGTGCCGCCGACAAGAAGCGCGGCCAGATGTTCACCAAGCTCTCGCGCGCAATTCAGATCGCCGCGCGTGACGGCGCCGACCCGAGCGGCAATGCTGCACTGGCCCTGGCCATTCAGAAGGCCAAGGACCAGTCGATGCCCAAGGACAACATCGAGCGGGCGATAGCCAAGGGCGCCGGTCTCGACAAGGACGCCGCGGTCATCGAGGAAGTCGTCTACGAGGGCTACGGCCCGGCAGGCGTCGCCCTGCTCATCCATTGCTACACCGACAACCGCAACCGCACCGGTGCGGACGTGCGGAGCATCCTCTCGAAGAACGGTGGCTCCCTCGGCGAGCCGGGTAGCGTCGCCTACAACTTCGAAAAGAAGGGCTCGATCATCGTCTCGGCCGACAACGCGACCGAGGACGACCTGATGGTCGCGATCGACGCCGGTGCCGAGGACATCGTCGAGGAAGACGACATCTTTGAGGTCGTCACCGAGCCAGCCGATTTCACCGCCGTCCGAGAGGTGATCGAAGGCGCCGGTATCGCGATCGAGAACGCCGACGTGCAGCAGCGTCCGAAGAACCGCGTGCCGGTCGAAGACGCCGACGCGGCGAAGGTCTTCCGCGTGATCGACCTGCTCGAAGAGAACGACGACGTCAATGAGGTCGCCGCGAACTTCGACGTGTCCGACGCCGCGCTTGAAGCACTGGCCGCCGGCTGATCAAAGAAACGGCTGCGCGCCGGGTGATCTCGGCATCACCCGACGCGCGCTTACCTGCCGTCCTCTTACCCGTCACGTCCAGGGGGAAACTGGACGGATGTTCGAGTCATCGTGGGATCGCCAGCGCGGCCGCACGAAGCTTCTTCTGGCGCCGGACGCACTTGCTGTAGCGCTTGCGCGCCGATTTGCGCGTCTTCGCCCGCTTGTACTTCTTGATCCGGTTCTTCTGACGCTTGCAAAGCGCCTTCTGTCGCTTGTACTTCGACCAGGCGAGCGCGAAGGCGCCTGACGCCGCCGTCGCATTTGTGCCGTTGGCGCCGTTCGCACCCGGAGCGCCGTCCGCCCCGCCGATGGCCGGGATGGTCAGGTCGGTTCCGAGCAGATCGACCGAAAAAGTCCGGCTCACGAGGTCGGTGAGGATGGACGTCCCCGGGTCGGCGCAAATCGTCAGGACGCAGATCGGAGTGCCACCGGTCTGACTGAGCAGGGCCCCCACGTCGAACACGTGAACGCCCTCGGACAGGTCGACAAGAGTCGCGACACCGTCGCACGGGATCGGCGATCCGTCGAGCGTGCAGACGAACCCGGTGAGCTCACCGTTGTCGATCGTCTGGAGATAGTCAAAGACGAACGAAACGTCGTCCGTGTTGACGGTCGCGCCGTCGGCGGGTCCGCTGAGAATGTCCGGCGCCGGGAGCGTCGCTGCTCCGGCGTTGCTGGCGAGTCCGGCGAATGCTGCGAGGGCTATCACCGTCGATGTGAAGATGGCGAGCGCGTACCGACGCTGCCTGCTGAGGGGAGAAGTCATGAAAGTTGCCTCCGTGTCGTCTTTCATGCCGACTGATCATGCTCAGAAATCAGAACCAGACGGCGTCCTCACATGATGTACCCCAATTGGTGCAGCCAAAACACTTTTAGGTACTAAATGATGAAGTTTTCATACGGAAGTCCATCATCTATTTTGGTACCACAGTACCTAGTTTGGACTATTTCGCTGCTTTGCGAGCCATCTTCAGCTGCCTCGCGGCGAGCTTGCTGCTCACCCAGATCGAGAGGCTTGGCGTGAGCTTGAAGCTCCAGAGCAGCGGATATGCGTAGAACGGCAGCGTCACGTAGAACTTCTTCTTGACCACGCCGTTGAGCAGCTTCTCCACTCCCTTGTCGAGCGGCACCATGATCGGGATCGCCTTGCGCTGCGTCTCCTCATCGAAGCCGCCGCTGGTGCGCGCGCTGCCGTAGATGCCTGACTCGATAAACCCTGGGCAGAGCGCCGTCACGTCGACATTGTGCAGCTTCGCCTCCGCGCGCAGCGACGCGCACATGCCGACAACGCCGAACTTCACGGTGCTGTACGGAGCCAGCATCGGCGCCGGCGTCAGACCGGCCAACGACGCGGTGTTGACGATGTGGCCGTGACCCTGGCGCACCATGTGCTTGTAGGCCGCAGACGTGCCGTACGCGACGCCCTTAAGGTTGATGTCGATAATCGCGTCCCAGTCTGCGATCGGAATTTCTTCGGCCGGGCCCCCGACGGCGATGCCGGCGTTGTTGAAGATGTAGTCGATGCGTCCGTGCTTCTCGACCGTGTCGTCGACCAGCTTTGTCACCGCTTCACTACTGGAAACGTCGAGCTGGTGCGCCTCTGCGCGATCGCTCAGCGCGTCGACCGTCGCCTTCACGCCCTCGAGGTTTATATCGGCGGCGATCACCGTTCCGCCGGCCCTGTCGATCTGCGTCGCGAACCCCTGGCCCAGACCGGAGGCCGCACCGGTGACGATCGCGATCTTGTTGTTGAAGACTTCGTAGCTCATGAGCGCGAAGACTAGCTCAGGTGGTACGCGCGTGTACCAAGGTCAAACCTTGAATTCGCCATTCTCCTGCAGCAGCTCACCGTCGACTTCGATGCGTCCGCCCTCGCGGAGGTCGCAGACAAGGTCCCAGTGGATCGCCGAGTCGTTGACGCCACCGGTCTCCGGGTAGCTCATGCCGACGGCCATGTGCACGGTCCCGCCGATCTTCTCGTCGAGCAGGATCTCCTTCGTTCCGGTGGTGATCCCGTAGTTGGTGCCGATGCCGAGTTCGCCGAGTCGACGAGCGCCTTCATCGGTGTCGAGCATCTTGAGCAGGAAGTCCTCGCCCTGCTGGGCCTTCGCGTCGACAACCTTGCCGTCCTTGAACTCAAGCTCCACTCCGCTGACTTCGCGACCGCCGTAGGTCGCGGGGAAGCTGAAGGCGACGTGGCCGTTCACCTTGTCTTCCTGCGGGCCGGTGAAGAACTCGCCGTCGGGCATGTTGTGGGTGCCGACGCACGGGATGAACTTGCGTCCCTCGATACCGAGCGTGATGTCGGTGCCGTTGGGGGCGGTGATGTGCACTTCCTTCTTGCCTTCGATCCACTCGGCGAGTCGCTTCACGAGATCGCTCTGGCGCTGCCATGCCGTCAGCGGCTCCGGGTCCGTGGCGAGGCAGGCGCCGTAGAAGAAGTCCTCGTACTCGGCGAGCGACAGCCCCGCCTCGGCGGCGTAGGCCTGCGTGGGGTACAGGGTCAGCGACCAGTTGTACTCGCCGTTGGCGCTGCGCTGCATCGATGCGTCCATCAGCGGCTTACGCGCGGCACTGACTTTGGCCTGCTTCTCCGGGTCGACGTTCGAAAGCGCGCGCGTGTTCGTGTCGGCCATGATCACAATCCTGTTGTCGATGTTCTCGGCAACCCACTGGGCAGTCGGCGGGATCCAGGCGAGCTGCTCGTCGTTTGCGTACTTGTAGAACGCCGGCGCCTGCTCGGACAGCGAGAGCTGCACGATCGGCAACCCGCCGGCCTTGAGGATCTCTTCGTAGACAGCCTGGACGAGCGGCTCGGCCGCAATCTCGGACTGGATCACGCAGGTCTGCCCCGGCTTCACGCCCGTCGAGTAGTTGACGAGGATGTTGGCGAGGGCGTCGACGCGTGGGTCTCTCATTGCAGGAACTCCTGGTGAATCGTGAGGTCGTTGGTCAGTTCGGGGTGAAACGTATACGCAGTCACGGCGCCGCTGCGCACTCCGACCGGCTGATCGCCGAGCGTCGCGACGACCTCCACCCCCGCTCCCACGCGAACGATCTTCGGCGCGCGGATGAACACCCCCGGGAATTCGCGTTCGCCAGCGAGCGCCACCGGGCCTTCGAAACTGTGGGTCTGCGCTCCGTAGGCGTTGCGTTCACAGGAGAAGTCGAGCAGTCGCAGGTGAGTGTCGTCGAGCAGGATCGTGCCGGCGCAGGTCGCGAGCACGGGCTTGCCGGATCGAACGAAGTCTGAGATCGGCTCAGCCAGCTCCTCGCGCTGAATGCCGAGCGTCATCGTCGTCGACTCGCCGCCCGGAAGGACAAGCGCGTCCAAGCCCTCCAGTTGTTCTGGCACCCGTACTTCCCGGCCTTCGGCGCCGAGTTCGCGCAGAGCGCGAAGATGGTTGCTGAAGCCGCCCTGAAGCGCGAGAACGCCGACGACCGGCAACGTCACCAGCCTCGACCGGCCAGCAGCTCCGATTCGTCGAGCTTGCGGCTCTCGAGGCTGTCCATCGCCGCTCCCAGTCCTTCGGATGCGGCGAGTACGCGCTCGGGGTCAGCGAAGTGGGTGGTCGCCTCGACAATCGCCGCGGCGCGGCGCTCCGGGTCGGAGGACTTGAAGATTCCCGAACCGACGAAAACGCCTTCTGCGCCGAGTTGCATCATCAGCGCGGCGTCGGCCGGTGTGGCGATGCCGCCGGCAACAAACAGAACGACCGGGAGCGAGCCCGATTCAGCGACTGAACGGATGATGTCCAGCGGAGCGCGGTGCTCCTTGGCGGCAGCGGCCAACTCGGACTCGTCGAGCACCGTCAGCTTCTTGATGTCGCCGCGGATCTGACGGATGTGACGCACGGCCTCGACGACGTCCCCGGTACCGGCCTCGCCCTTCGAACGGATCATCGCGGCGCCCTCGCCGATGCGGCGCAGCGCTTCGCCGAGGTTGGTCGCGCCGCATACGAAAGGCACTTTGAAGTCCCACTTGTCGATGTGGTTGACCTCGTCGGCCGGGGTGAGCACCTCGGACTCGTCCACGTAATCGACCTCGAGTGCCTCGAGCACCTGCGCCTCGGCGAAGTGACCGATGCGCGCCTTGGCCATCACCGGGATCGTCACGGCCTCCTTGATACCCCGGATCATCTCTGGAGCGCTCATGCGGGCGACGCCACCGTCGCGGCGGATATCGCTCGGAACGCGCTCAAGTGCCATCACGGCCGCAGCACCGGCGGCCTCAGCGATGCGGGCCTGCTCAGCGTCGACGACGTCCATGATCACGCCGCCGCGGAGCATCTCCGCCATACCGGTCTTCACGCCAAAAGTTGCTTCTCGGGTCGATGCGTCAGTCATATGACCCAATCTTATTCAGGCGCTGAATCGCGGCCGTTCGCTGAGGCGGGCCGGAGGCGGATCGGCAATCGCCGATTCGCGCGAGCGACCGACGGGAATCGACTCGTAGAACGCTCGGTGGATACGGTCGTCGTGCGTCAGTTCGGGGTGAAACGTGAGCGCGGTGACGTTGCCGGCTCGGACCGCCACCGCAGTCTCGTCAACCTCGGCGAGCACCTCCACACGCGGTCCGACGCGGCTGATCTTCGCTGCGCGGATGAACAGGCCGCGGAAATCTCCCCCGGGCACTCCCTTGACCGGAAACTCGGCCTCGAAGCTGTGGGTCTGAGCTCCGTACGCGTTGCGGTCACACGAGATGTCGAGCAGTCCCATGTGCGCATCGTCGAGCAGGATCGCGCCGGCGCAAGTCGCCAGCACCGGCCTGCCACTGTCGATGAACTCGCGCAGCGGCTTTCCCAGCCCCTCGCGATCGATCCCCAGACCCATCGTCGTCGACTCACCGCCGGGCAGAACAAGCCCGTCGAGATTGATGAGGTCAGCGGGGGTGCGCACCTCGCGGATCAGTGCGCCCATTCCACGCAGCTTCTTGATGTGGGCGTTGTATCCGCCCTGGAGTGCGAGTACTCCGACGCCGCGGAAACCGATTGCCATGCGCGCTCTACCTGTCTTGTTCGAGGGACCGTTGAAAATGTTTCGGCAAGACCTTCAGCAACCTAAGTGATCTTCGTCACACAGGCACCGACAAATCCCCCACCCGTATGATCTTTCCCGTGATCGATCCGCTCGAACGCTGGCGCCAGTACGGCGAGAAACCCGACTTCGCGGGACTTCTCACGTATGGCGGCCTGCCGTACACCCAGGACCCATCCGAACTTGAAGGCTTCGACGTTGCGATCGTCGGCGCCCCGACCGACGACCTGGTGAGCGACCGACCCGGCGCACGTTTTGCGCCGCGCGCGATCCGCGCCGCGAGCTGCCCGCCCGGACCGCACATGGAGACGCGGGTTGACGCCTTTGAAGTCCTCAAGATCGTCGATTACGGCGACGCTCCGGTGTTGCCGGCCGACTGGGGGCGCAGCCACGCGGCGATCCAGCAAACGGTCGGTGAGGTGCTCGCGGCCGGAGCGATCCCGATCATCCTCGGAGGGGACCACTCGATCGCCGAGCCCGACATGCGCGCCTGCGCCGCCAAACACGGTCCGGTCGGCCTGATCCACTTCGACACGCACGCCGACACGGGCACCGAGGTCTTCGGAGTGGAGGTCAGCCACGGCACGCCGATGTACCGCCTCGTCGAAGAGGGGTCGGTCGACCCGTCCCGCTACGTCCAGATCGGTCTGCGCGGCTACTGGCCGGGCGACAAGGAGTTCGGCTGGCAGTCCGAGAAGGGCATCCGCCACTACCCGATGCACGAGGTTCGCGACCGCGGGATCGAGTCGGTCACCGAGTCGGCGATCGCCGCCGTCGGGCCCGGCCCCGTCTTCCTCAGCATCGACATCGACGTGCTCGACCCCGCTTTCGCACCCGGCACCGGCACTCCGGAGCCCGGTGGAATGACGACGGCCGACCTGATGTGGGCGGCGCAGACGGTCGCCGCTCAGACCCAGTTGGTCGGCGCCGACCTTGTCGAGGTGATCCCGACGGGCGTCGGTTCGGCGGACATCACGGCGCTCGCGGCCGACCGGATCGTCCGCGAGATCCTCACGGGGATCGCGCTCAGTCGCCCAGCTTCTGCTTCTTAAAAGCGACGATCCGGTCGTAGCTGTCGGCCAGATCCGCGCGCGTGATCTTTCCCGACTTGAGTTGACGCACGAGACCGGATCGTGCACGCATCGCGCCGCTCCAGGCCTGGCCGTAGAGCAGGATGTCGACGCCGGCGTTCAGCGCGGCCCGCGCGACGGCCGAGTCGCTGCCGAACTGGGGCGTCTCGAGCGCGTCGGTGATCGTCAGGCCCCTGAAGCCGGTGTCGGCGAGCATCGAGTAGGTCCGCTTCGAGAGCGACGACGGAACGTTGATGCCGAGCGAGGGGTATCGCGCGCTGGACATCATCACGAGTGAGGGCGTGCCCGGGCACTGGGTGTACGGCTTGAGGTCGGATTCGATCTTCGCCTTCGATGCGCGGATCGTGATGTCCTCGAAGTCCGTGTCCCCGCCGGCGCGTCCGAGGCCCGGGAAGTGCTTGAAGGTCGCGGCGACACCTTTTGACTCGTTGCCTGCGGCGAAACCGCAGCCCGCGTCCGCTGCCTTCGCCGCGCTGCGGCCGTAAGAGCGATTGCCAAGGAATGAGTTGTTGACCTTGACCACATCGACGACCGGGGCGAGGTTGACGTTGAAGCCGAGCTTCGTGAGGGCGCGGCCGGTATTGACGCCCTCCGCGCGCGCGAGTTTGCCGGGATTTGAGCTGCGGCCGATCTCGGCCGGCGAGCGGCGCGGCGGAATTTGCGGCAGGCGCTGCACGATCCCGCCCTCCTGGTCGATCATCACGAACACCGGGGGTTGCCCGCCCGCCTTCGCCCAGCGCTGCAACCGGTCGATCGCGCGCTTCGCGTCAGTCGTCTTCGGCATGTTGTTGGTGAAGAGGATCACTCCCCCGACGCGCCCGGCTTTGACGGCGCGCAGCACGCTGGCCGGAGGTCGCACACCGACATACCCGGAGGTGATGTGCTGTCCGATCAGCTCGGTGGTCGACGCCTTCGCCGACGGCGGATCAGCAGCAACCTGCGCATTCTCGCCCCCCGAGGCGAGGGCGTACGCGGCGACGATCGCGACGACGATCATCAGGCAGACGAGTGCCAGCGTTCCGCGGCGCACGGCGCGCACCGTCACCCCTTGAGCTTCGCGACGGCGCGGACAAAGCGATCCGGGTCGCGCAGCGGCGGCCCGTGGCCGAAACAGATGAGCTCTGGCCGCAGATCGGCGAGGCGTCGCGCCGACTCACGGTTCAGCATCGGATCCGGGCTGACGATCGGGAAGGGTTCGCGGATCACCTTGCGCAGCGTGAACGGGTTGTAACCCCACATGACGTCACCGCAGACGAGCACGCGGTCCGACTCCCGCCAGTACGAGACATGGCCCGGTGAATGGCCCGGCGTGAAGAGCACCTCGAAACCGGCGACGTCGTCGCCCTCTTTGAGCGCGCGGTCCACCTTGCACGGCTTGCTGCCGGCCCAGACCATGCGCTTCCCGCGCCCGGGGATGTTGCCGACCTGCTTGCCGATCTCGACTGCGGCGACATCCTTCTCACCGACCCAGAACGGGATACCCAGCTCTTTGAGTATGTACGAGCTCGAGCCGTAGTGGTCGATGTGCGCGTGAGTGATCGCGTGGGCCGTAACTCCCGCCTCGCGCGCCTGACTGACGACGCTCTTGTGGTTCAGCGCAACCCCGGCGTCGATCAGAACATCACCGATCACGTATTGGTTGATCGAATTCTTCGGCCAACCGGCGAGTTGCCGGACACCTTCAGCGAGCTCCCTCATCGAGCCCAGTCTACGGGTCTGGCTACTTCGCGCGGTAGGCGCGGATGCGTCCGCCGTAGACGTCGCTGTTGCTCGCGTACAGCTCGTTGATCAGGCCCTGGACGACGGCCAGCAGCGCGGTGTGCGAGCGGACGAACGACGGGCTGGTCGACGAGTAGTAGATGTGGTGGGTCGAAAGCTTCGCGATCTCGCTCATCGAGGCGTCGGTGATCGAGATCGAGCGCGCGCCGCGCGTGTCGGCCAGGCGCATTGCGCGGGTGACGATGGTGTGCGGTCGGCCGGCGCACAGCGCGATCACGAGAGTGTCCTCGTCGATCCGCGCGACGCGGCTGATCGAGTCTTGCGAGGGGCTGGCGACCAGCTCGCAGCGGTGCTCGAGCAGCATCAGCATGTGACGCATGTACGAGGCGAAGAATGCCATCTGGTCGGTACCGACAACGAGAATCTGCTTCGAGCTCGTGATCGCCTCGATCGCCTGCGCGAACGTGTCGCGCTCCATCCGGCGACCAGTCTCCTCGATGTTGATCTGGTCGGCGGCGACGACCGATTCGGCAGCCGTCGGATCGAGACCGAACAGCGTGCCGTCGGCTCCGTTCTCCTGGGCCCGGCGCGTCGCGCGGTACTCCTCCCGCGCTGCAGTCTGAAGCTCGGGGAAACCCTCGAAACCGAGAGCCTGGCTGAACCGCACGACCGTGGAAGAAGAGGTCTGGACCTGGGCGGCGAGCTGCTCGGCCGTCTGGAAGGCCGACTCCTCAAGGTGGTCGATGATGTACAACGCGACGTCGCGCTGCGCGCGCGAGCAGCCCTCGAGCTTGCCGCGGATCAAGTCGCTCAGCGTGAGCGGCTTTTCCTCCACCGCTTTGCCGCGACTCGCGCGAATCGGCGACTCGGCCTTCGCGGCGGTCGAGTTGGCAAGTTTCTTGGAGGCCGGCTTGTCGGCGAGTGCGGCTTTGCTCATGGGGCGGTTTTTCGCCCTTCTGCAGATTTTCCCTTCTACAACGGGTGTCCAGTTTCAATTGACGAATTTTCGGAGCGGCGCTACTCAAGGTTTACCGGCGGGTCAACGATGTAGAGGCGTGGCCCTTTTTTGGCCGCGGCAGACCAACCACAACTGAGGACACCCCGAACGATGACGCCCCACCGTCTCGAGCGCGTTCACGCGCTCTACAAGCTCGCCCTGTTCACGATCGCCGCTTTTGCACTGGTCCTGACCCTTGCCGCCCGCGCCGACGCGCAGGCCGACACATTCCTGCTCGGCAACGGCAGCGGCGGAGCTTTCACTGCTTCGGCCGGCACGACAACGCTGAACCACGCTGCCCCGGTCACCGCCGCGGCGTCGAGCGGCTCGAGCACTGTGACGATCGGGACCGAACGGACCGGCGGATACGGCGCCGTGGCGAGCATCGCGGCCAACCGCCTGGTGCTGATCGTTCAGACCACCGGCTTCACGGGCACGGCGACAGACGGCAGCCCGACCGGGATCGACCTCTCTGGCGACGCCGTCGGCAGCTGGGAGCTGGCGCGCATCCAGAGTGTCGCCGGTTCGAACCTGACGCTCACCTCGCCCCTGCTCCACTCGTACGCGGCCTCCGGGGCACAGGTCGTGACGATTCCCGAGTTCACGACGGCGACGATCGGCGGCGGCAACACCGTTCAGGCGCTCGACTGGAACGGCACAAGTGGCGGTTTCACCGGATTTCTCGCCACCGGCGCGGTGACGATCAACGGCACGATCACCGCGCTCGGACGCGGCTTCCGCGGCGGCACGGTTCGCAACACGACTCAGGTCGGATGCACTCAGCTCGTGCAGGGCAACAACAACCGCAAAGGTGAAGGAATCGTTCCGGCGTACTTCGACACGGCCGGCGGCGACACGAGCAACGGCGTCGGCGCAGGCAACAAGGCCAACGGAGCCGGCGGCGGCGACTGCGCCGAAGGCGGCGGCGGTGGTGGAAGCAACCACGGTCTCGGCGGACAGGGCGGCAACACCAGCGACGGCGACCGCGCATTCGGTGGCCGCGGCGGCGCGCCCCTCACCTACTCGGTCTACGACCACTTTGTCTTCGGTGGCGGTGGCGGTTCCGGAGACGACAACTCCGGCGCCAACGGAGCCGGCGGTGCGGGCGGCGGCGTCGTCTTCATCCGCGGTGCTTCGCTGACCGGCACTGGCACGATCACCTCGGCCGGCGCCAACGGCGCCAACTCGACCAACCGCCAGGCATCGGCCGGCGGCGGTGCGGGCGGAGGCATCGTCTACGCCCGCTTCACCGGTTCGGTCAGCTGCACGACTATGAGCGTTGCCGGCGGAGACGGCGGATCTACCCCGACTTCCGGCTTCAGCAGCGACGGGTCTCCCGGCGGCGGAGGCGGCGGCGGAAAAGCCCTGATCCAGGGTTCAAGCGTCAGCTGCACGCCCACGACGAACTCCGGCGTCGCCGGAACCAACCCGGCGGGTGTCGCCGACGGCGCGACCCCGACCACGAGCGGCGGAGCATCGAACGTCGGTCAGACGACCAACCCCGGCAGCGCCCTCGCTGCGCCGACAAGCACGGTCACCTCTCCCGTGAACGGCAGCTCGACCGCGAACCTCACCCCCACGATCACCGGAACCGGCACTGCAAACGCCGTCCAGCAGGTCTACATCGACGGTGTGCTCGCCGGCCAGACGACGGCCGACGGATCCGGCAACTGGAGCTTCACGCCGGCCTCACCGCTGACCAACGCGGCCCACAGCGTGTACGCGACGCCGACGCTCAACGGAATCACGGGCAGCAACTCGACCACCGTGAACTTCACGGTCGACAACGTCGCACCGTCCGCTCCGACCATCACCACGCCCGCGAGCTCACCGTTCTACACGAACGACACGACCCCGACCGTCGCGGGAACGGCCGAAGCCAACAGCACGGTCCGCGTGTACGACGGCGCAACGCTGGTGGGCACCACGACGGCGAACGGCTCTGGCAACTGGACGCTCGACACGTCCGCCCTCTCGGCCGGCTCCCACACGATCACGGCTACCGCGACCGACGCAGCGGGCAATGTGAGCGCTGCTTCGACCTCGAAGACGATCATCGTCGACACAACCGCACCTGCGGCTCCGGTGATCACGACTCCGGCCACATCGCCGTTCAACACGAACGACACAACTCCGACCGTTTCAGGAACTGCCGAGGCCAACAGCACAGTCCGCGTCTATGACGGCGCGACGCTCGTCGGGACGACCACCGCCGACGGCTCGGGCAACTGGACGCTTGACACATCCGCCCTTTCGGCCGGTTCGCACACGATCACCGCGACCGCTACCGACGCTGCCAGCAACACCAGCGCCGCTTCGACCTCGAAGACGATCATCGTCGACACAACCGCACCTGCGGCTCCGGTGATCACGACTCCGGCCACATCGCCGTTCAACACGAACGACACCACGCCGACCGTTTCAGGAACCGCCGAAGCCAACAGCACAGTCCGCGTCTATGACGGGGCAACGCTTGTCGGCACGACTACGGCAAACGGTTCAGGCAACTGGACGCTTGACACTTCAGCCCTCTCGGTCGGTTCGCACACCATCACCGCAACCGCTACCGACGCCGCGAACAACACAAGCGCCGCCTCGGCATCCAAGACGATCATCGTCGACACAACCGCACCTGCTGCTCCGGTGATCACGACCCCGGCGACCTCACCGTTCAACACGAACGACACCACGCCGACCGTGGCCGGAACGGCCGAAGCCAACAGCACGGTCCGCGTCTATGACGGCGCGACGCTCGTCGGAACAACTACCGCTGACGGCTCTGGCAACTGGACGCTCGACACGAGCGCGCTTTCCGTCGGATCGCACACGATCACGGCGACCGCGACCGACGCCGCCAGCAACACCAGCGCTGCTTCGTCGTCGAAGACGATCATCGTCGACACGACCGCACCTGCGGCTCCGGTGATCACGACGCCGCTCCCCTCGCCCTACTACACGAGCGACACGACGCCGACCGTGTCCGGTACCGCAGAGGCCAACAGCACCGTGCGCGTTTACGATGGCGTGACGCTCGTCGGTACAACGACGGCCAACGGCTCCGGCAACTGGACGCTCGACACGAGCGCGCTTTCCGTCGGATCGCACACGATCACTGCGACCGCGACCGACGCCGCCAGCAACACCAGCGCTGCTTCGTCGTCGAAGACGATCGTCGTCGACACCACGGCTCCCGCCGCTCCGGTGATCACGACTCCCGCGACATCACCGTTCAACACGAGCGACACGACGCCGACCGTGGCCGGAACAGCCGAGGCCAACAGCACCGTGCGCGTTTACGATGGCGCGACGCTCGTCGGGACGACGACCGCCGACGGCTCCGGCAACTGGACCCTGGACACGTCTGCCCTCTCGGTCGGATCGCACACGATCACGGCGACGGCAACGGACCTCGCCGGCAATGCCAGCGCCGCTTCGACTTCGAAGACGATCGTGGTCGACACGACGGCGCCGGCCGCACCGGTGATCACGACTCCCGCCACCTCGCCGTTCAACACGAGCGACACGACGCCGACCGTGGCCGGTACAGCGGAGGCCAACAGCACCGTGCGGGTTTACGACGGCGCGACGCTTGTCGGCACGACAACTGCCGACGGATCCGGCAACTGGACCCTCGACACGAGCGTCCTGTCTGAGGGATCGCACACGATCACCGCAACCGCTACCGACGCCGCGAACAACACAAGCGCCGCCTCGGCATCCAAGACGATCGTGGTCGACACGACGGCGCCGGCCGCACCGGTGATCACCACTCCGGCCACCTCGCCCTTCTACAGCCCGACCGCCACGCCGACCGTGGCCGGCACCGCCGAGGCCAACAGCACCGTGCGGGTTTACGACGGCGCGACGCTCGTCGGAACGACCACCGCCGACGGCAGCGGCGACTGGTCGCTCAGCACCTCCAGCCTGGCGACCGGATCGCACACGATCACGGCAACCGCGGCGGACGCCGCCGGCAACACCAGCTCGGCTTCAGGCTCGAAGGTCATCGTGGTCGACACCACCGCGCCGACCGTGAGCATCACCGCTCCGGTCGACGGCTCGATCACCAGTGACGACACACCCACGCTGAGCTTCACCGTCACCGAGACGAACGCCGGGACAACCGAATGCTCGATCGACGGTGGCGCGTTCGCGCCTTGCTCAAGCGGCAGTCCGACTACTGCCCTGGGCGACGGCAGCCACACAATCGTCGTCCGCCACACCGACCTCGCCGGAAACGTCGGCAGCGCCAGCACGACCTTCACGGTCGACACCGGCGCTCCGGCCGCCCCGACGATCACCAGCGGACCGACCGGAACCGTCACAAGCGACTCCGCAGCGTTCACGTTCACCGGAGAGTCCGGTGGCAGCTACGAGTGCTACATCGACTCGCCCGTGGCCTGGACCGCGTGCACGAGCCCCGAGAGCTACAGCTCGCTGGGCGACGGACCGCACACGTTCCACGTCCGTCAGATCGACGATGCGGGCAACGTCGGACCGGAAGCCACCCAGGACTGGGCTGTCGACACGACCGGCCCGCCGGCTCCGAGTGTCAGCGGCCCGATCGGCACGGTCGGAAGCACGTCGGCGACGATCACGTTCTCTGACACTGAGTCGCCGGTCACCTTCATGTGCAGCCTCGACGGCGGGACCGCAACCCTGTGCACCAGCCCCGAGTCGCTCAGCGGCCTGGCCGACGGACCGCACTCGTACGAGGTGTACGCGGTCGACCAGTTCGGCAACCCCGGCCCGTCGACCACGATCAACTGGACGGTCGACCACACGCTGTTCACCGTCTCGATCACCGACGGCCCCACAGGCACCGTCGCGACCGACGACAACACGTTCGAGTTCGTCGCCACCAACACCGCGGGCACGACGTACATGTGCCGCGTCGACAGCGACCCGTTCACGGCATGTACGTCGCCGTTCGACACCGGTGTCCTGAGCGAAGGCGCGCACACGTTCGAGGTCTACGCCGAGAACGGCGCCGACACCACGCCGACTGTGAGCGCGTCGTTCACGATCGACACGTCTGCCCCGTCGATCGCGATCAGCGGTCCGACGGAAGGCGCGACGACCGCGCCGGACGGTGACGTGACGTTCTCCGCGAGCGACGCCACCGGCCCGGTCACGACGACATGTGCGATCGACGGAGGCACGCCGGTTGCGTGCAGCAGCCCCTGGTCCTACAGCGGGCTGTCCGACGGCGCGCACAGCGTGACCGTCACCGCGACCGACGGCGTCGGCAACGCGACATCCAGCGTGCGCAACTTCGTCGTCGACGGCACCCCGCCGGAGACCACAATCGACTCGCACCCGTCCGCGGTCACAGGCTCGACCGACGCCGACTTCACGTTCAGCTCGTCGGAGGGATCCAGCACCTTCGAGTGCAGCCTCGACGGCGGTCCGTTCGGTTCCTGCGTGTCGCCGGTGAACCTGACCGGCCTTGCCGAAGGTCACCACGAGTTCCAGGTGCGCGCGATCGACCAGTACGGAAACGTCGATCCGACGCCGGCCTCGTACGAGTGGGATGTCGACACGACCGCGCCGGCCGCGCCGGTCATCACCAGCCCGTCGGACAACGACGTGACCGGTGATCCGACCGTGACAGTGACCGGAACGGCCGAGCCCGGCTCCGTGGTTACGGTCAGCGAGGGCGCAACCGTCCTCTGCACCGCGACAGCCGACTCGAGTGGCGACTGGACCTGCACAACGAGCTCACTGAGCGACGGTGGCCACACGCTGAGCGCGACCGCCGAGGACGCCTCCGGAAACACGAGTCCGGCATCGTCCGACGTCGACATCACCGTCGACACCACGGCCCCGATCGTCTCGATCAGCGCCCCGGCGAACAACTCGACGGTCGGCACAAACACGCCGCAGATCACGTTCACGGCCACTGACACGAACCTCGACGCAGTCGAGTGCAGCGTCGACTCAGGTGCCTGGACACCGTGCACCAGCCCGTTCACCACCGGATCGCTCAGCGACGGATCGCACACGGTCAGCGTGCGCGCGACCGACATGGCCGGAAACACCGCAACCGACAGCGTGACGGTCACCGTCGACACCACCGCCCCCCAGACGACGATCACCGCGCACCCGGCGAGCCTCGACAACGACACGACGCCGTCGTTCTCGTTCTCCTCGAACGAGGGCGGCTCGACCTTCGAGTGCCAGATCGACTCGGGATCGTGGACCACGTGCACCAGCCCGCTCACCGTCAGCCCGGCCCTGTCGGACGGCCCGCACACTTTCAGCGTGCGCGCGACCGACGCGAGCGGCAACACCGACGCGACGCCGGCCAGCTACACCTGGACGATCGACACGACGCCGCCGACCGGGAGCGTTGTCCAGGCTCCGGGCAACGTTCCGGACGGCAAGAACCCGAAGTTCGACATCACAAAGGGAGATCCGACGGACACGACGACGTGCAGCGTCGACGGCGGAACAGCCGTTGCCTGCTCGTCTCTGTACACCCCGGCCGATGTGCTCGCTCCCGGCACGCACACGCTCCTCGTCACCTTCACCGACGAGGCCGGAAACACGCACGTCGAGTCGATCACGTTCACGGTCACGGCCGCGGCGCAACCGACGCCGAGCACCCCGACCACCCCGACCGACGGCGGCGACAGCGATCCGCTCCCCGCGGGATGCTTCAACAAGGGAATCGCGATCTCGAACCTGGCCGTCTCCGGCAGCAAGGTCGTGATCACCGGCTTTGCGCGCCTGCGCTACGCCGGTCAGACGGTGAGCATCACCTACAAGCCGACCAAGAACACGGTGGTCGCGACTGCCGTGGTCGGTTCCGACGGCTCATTCACAGCCTCGGCGAAGGCCCCGAAGAAGTCGCTGCGGCTTTCCAACAAGACCCTCTACAGGGCCTCTGTCGGCAACGAGAACACGCAGTGGACGAAGCTCGCGCGCCGCGTCGCCAGCTCTACCGCGAGCTACGCGAACGGCAAGCTGATCGTCAAAGGCCTGCTGACCAAGCCGTTGATGCGGAAGACTCCGGTGACGGTCAACGCGCGCACGGGCTGCAGCGGCCCATGGCGCAAGGTCGGAAGCGCGAAGGTCAGTGGAAGCGGCAAGTTCAGCTTCAGCAAGAGCTACAAGGCGAGCACCGGCGTCGTCTTCGTGAAGGTCGCCGCGATCGTCAGCAAGGGCGGCAAGAAGCCCCGTGCGCTGCGCACCTACTCGTTCGTGATCCCTGTCGTGACCAGGTAATCCGGTCGCACTCCGCCGCCCGCGGGCCGGGCGGCGGGGTCGAACATCCGTCCGCGACTTTTTCGAACAATCTGGCTTTGCTGTGCCGATTGTCCGTTTTCCGTACCGCTTTCTGGTTAGTTTGACGACCCTAGGGGAGAAATCCGCAGGGCAACTATTCAGGTCAGGCGGCGTTGGACCGATTAATCCCCTAACCGCGCACGCGGTACGAGGGCGGCAGACCATCGGCAGACCACCGATGCGCCCACGTTAAGGACGTAGACCGACCACACAAGGACGCCCCCTTGCCGTATCCCGAATCTGTGCTCGATTCCCGGACCCGCCGCAGCGCGGCGGCAGTTCTGGCCATATTCCTCGCCCTTGTCGCGATGCTTGCCTTTTCGGATGTCGCCGGCGCTGAGGCCGACGGACCCGCGATCGCCGGGGCTGCGCTGACGGGCGACGGTACGGACGGCACCTACACGATGAACAGCGCCACGACTGCGATGCCGAACGCGGTTGCGCCCGTGTCCGGCGCCGTTTCAGCCGGTGACAGTTCGCTGACGCGTGGCACGATCCGTACCGGGTCTGGCGGCACCGGTTATGCGGCGGTCACCTTTGCCACCGGCCGCCTCGTGATGGTGCTCCAGAGCAACGGATGGGGAAGCGCGACTCTCGCGGATCAGACGCCGATCGACCTCTCGACCGGATCGGTCGGCCAGTGGGAATTCGCCCGGATCTCCTCGATCTCCGGCACCACGATCAATTTCACCAACCCGCTGATCAACAGTTACCCAGCCGGAACGACCCAGATCATCGCCGTACCCGAGTGGAGCACGGTGACGATCGGCACCGGGACAGGCTCGCGCAGCCGCATCGTCTCGGCGCTTCCGTGGGACGGTTCGAGCGGAGGCGTACTGGCCTTTCTTGCAACCGGCGCGGTGACGGTCGGAGCGCGCGGCTACATCAACGTCACCGGAGACGGCCTTCGCGGAGCGGCCGCAGACAACAGCTATACGACGATCTACTACGCCTGCTCGCCGACGCAGTACGACGGAGGTAACAACGGACGGCGTGGAGAAGGCATCTACGCCGCCGGCTACGGAAACTCCGAAAAGGGCCGCGGCAACAAAACCAACGGCGGCGGCGGCGGCAACTGCCACAACGCCGGAGGTGGCGGCGGTGGCCACGGTGGCCAAGGCGGTAACGCCGGCTACAGCTGGGACAACGGCCCGAGCGGTTCCGAAAGCGGACAGAACATCATCCGCGGCGGCATCGGCGGTGCGAAGCTGACCTACTCGTTGTTCGATCGCATCGCGTTCGGCGGCGGTGGCGGAGCCGGTGAGGGCAACAACGGCGTCGCCGGCGACGGCGGAAGCGGCGGCGGTCTGGTCTTCATCCGCGGCGCAAGCCTCTCGGCGGCGAGCGGATTGATCTACTCGAACGGCGCGGACGGCGAGACCGGAACCAACGGAACCAGCTATGACGGCTCCGGCGGCGGTGGCGCGGGCGGCTCGATCTATCTGCGCTTCACCGGCACGCTCGACTGCGGAACCGGAGTCAGCGCCGTCGGCGGTACCGGCGGCTCGAGCTACCAGGAGCACGGCACCGGCGGCGGTGGTGGTGGCGGTAAGGTCGTCCTGCAGGGGTCGAGCATCAGCTGCACGCCCAACGTTTCGAACGGAGTCGCCGGTACGAACGGCACCGGTTACACGAACTGGGGCTCCGGGCCGACGGGCACCGGCGACGTCAGCTCAAGCGGCGGCAGCAACGCCGAGACCGGCACGATCACCGCGCCGACGGCGACGATCTCCACTCCGCTCAACGGCGGCATCACCAACAGCGCGACACCGACGATCAGCGGCACGAGCACCGCCAATGCGACGATCCGTGTGACGATCGACGGCGTCTACGTCGGCTCCACGACCGCGAACGGCGCTGGGGCCTGGAGCTACGTCTCGTCCACCCTCACCGCCGGTTCGCACAGCGTCACCGTTCGCCCGGTGTACCTCGGAATCTGGGGCAACGCGACAGCGACCAACACATTCACCGTCGACCTCACGGCGCCGACGGTGACGATCACGCCGCCGACCTCTCCGACCAACTCAACCGCGAGCAAGAACGTCGCGTTCTCGACCAGTGACAACGTCGCTGTCGCGACCGTTCAGTGTGCGCTCGACGCCGGCGCGTTCTCCAACTGCACTTCGCCCTACGCCACGGGCACGCTCGCGGCCGGCACCCACACCGTGTACGTCCGGGCGACTGACACCGCCGGGAACGTCACGACCCAGTCGGCGACGATCATCGTGGACACCACCGCGCCGACGGTCACGATCGGAAGCGTCAGCTCGCCGACGATCTCGGTCTCATCGCAGAGCGTCTCCTTCACCGCGACCGACGCCAACGGCATGGCAAGCGTGCAGTGCCGCCTCAACTCCGGTTCGTACGCCAACTGCACCTCGCCCTACGCGACCGGCACCCTCACGGTCGGGACCAACACGATTTACGTGCAGGCAACCGACAACGCAGGCAACGTCACGACCCAGACCACGACGATCGTCGTGGACCAGACGGCGCCGACCGTCACGGTCACGGCCCCGACGCCGTTGACGAACGCGACGACGGCCCAGAACATCACGTTTACCGCGACCGACACGAGCGGCGTCTCGACGATTCAGTGCCGCCTGAACTCGGGTAGCTACGCCAGCTGCACGTCGCCCTGGTCGAGCGGCACACTCGCCGTGGGTACCAACACCGTCTACGTCCAGGCCACCGACTCCGTCGGGAATGTCTCCACCCAGACAGCGACGATCACCGTCGACCAGACCGGCCCGACCGTGACCCTCGGCTCGGCGACCTCGCCGACGGCGTCGACCGCCAGCCAGAACATCACGATCACGTCGTCAGACGCCAACGGCATCCAGAGCACTCAGTGCCGCCTCAACTCCGGCAGCTACGCCGCGTGCACCTCGCCGTACGCCACCGGCACGCTGACGGTCGGCACGAACACCGTTTACGTCCAGGTCACGGACAACGCCGGCAACGTCACCACGCAGACGCGCACGATTGTCGTCGACCAGACGGCGCCGGCGGTGACTGTCACGCCGGCCACGCCGCTGACGAACTCCACGGCCTCCCAGAACGTCGCTTTCACCGCGACCGACGCCAACGGCGTCGCCACTACGCAGTGCAAGCTCGGTGCGGCAGGCACTTACGCGAGCTGCACGTCTCCGTGGGCAAGCGGCGCGCTCGCAGTCGGCGTCAACACCGTTTACGTCCAGGCCACCGACAACGCCGGCAACGTCACCACGCAGACCGCGACGATCACAGTCGACCAGACGGCGCCGACGGTCACCGTCACGCCGGCCACGCCGCTGACGAACTCCACGGCCTCCCAGAACGTCGCCTTCACCGCGACCGACGCCAACGGCGTCGCCACTACGCAGTGCAAGCTCGGTGCGGCAGGCACTTACGCGAGCTGCACGTCTCCGTGGGCAAGCGGCGCGCTCGCAGTCGGCGTCAACACCGTTTACGTCCAGGCCACCGACAACGCCGGCAACGTCACCACGCAGACCGCGACGATCACAGTCGACCAGACGGCGCCGACGGTGACACTTGGTTCGGTCACCAGTCCGGCAGCCACCGCGGCGAGCCAGAACGTCAGCTTCACGGCGACCGACGCCAACGGCCTTCAGTCCGTGCAGTGCCGCACCAACTCGGGCAGCTACGCCG
>CAYVWQ010000003.1:70633-214162 GCA_964455545.1 uncultured Thermoleophilaceae bacterium
GAACGCTGACGGTCGGCACCAACACGGTCTACGTCCAGGCGACTGATACCGCAGGAAATGTCACGACACAGACGACCTCGATTGTTGTCGACCAGACGGCACCGACCGTGACTATCAACGCCGCGACCACGCCGACAAGCTCGACCTCGAGCCAGAGCGTCGGCTTCAGCGCCAGCGACAACGTCGCGATCGCGAGCGTCCAGTGCCGTCTGAATTCAGGTAGCTACGCCAACTGCTCGTCGCCGTACTCCACGGGCACGCTCACCGTCGGCACCAACACGATTTACGTGCAGGCAACGGACACCGCCGGCAACGTCACAACCCAGACGCGCACGATCACCGTCGACCAGACCGGTCCCACGGTGACAGTTACACCGGGCACCACGCCGACCAACTCAACCGCGAGCCAGAACATCGCCTTCACCGCGACCGACACCAACGGCGTCGCCTCCGTCCAGTGCAAGGTTGGCGCAGCCGGCACCTACGCCAGCTGCAGCTCGCCGTTCGCGACCGGCGTGCTCGCGGTCGGCACCAACACCGTCTTCGTGCAGGCGACCGACAACGCCGGCAACGTTACGACCCAGACCACAACGGTCGTGGTCGACCAGACTGCGCCGACGGTGACGATCGGTGCCGTGGCCTCGCCGACAAGTTCGACTGCCAGCCAGAGCGTTTCCTTCACCGCGACCGACGACACCGCAGTCGCCAGCATCCAGTGCCGCCTCAACTCGGGTAGCTACGCCAGCTGCTCCTCCCCGTTCTCGACCGGCACTTTGAGCGTCGGCAACAACGTCGTCTACGTCCAGGCAACGGACAGCGCCGGCAATGTCACCACGCAGACGGCGACGATCATCGTCGATCAGACCGCGCCGACCGTGACGATCACGCCGGGCACGACGCCGACGAACTCGACTTCGAGCCAGAGCATCAGTTTCAGCGCGAGCGACGCCAACGGCGTTGCCAGCATCCAGTGCCGCACCAACTCCGGCAGCTTCGCCGCTTGCGCCTCGCCGTATGCCACTGGCACGCTCAGCGTCGGCACCAACACGATCGACGTCCGTGCAACCGACAACGCCGGCAACGTCACCACGCAATCGACGACGATCGTGGTCGACCAGACCGCGCCGAGCCTCACCGTCAACGCACCGAACTCGCCGACCAACTCGACGTCGAGTCAGAACATCACGTTCAGCAGCAGCGACGCGAGCGGCATCGCGATGACGCGCTGCAAGGTCGGAAGCGGCTCATTCGCGACCTGCTCCTCCCCGTTCGCCACGGGCGTTCTCGGCGTCGGAAGCACCGTCGTCACGGTCGAGGCGACCGACGGCGCGGGCAACGTCACGACGGAGTCCGTCACGATCGTCGTCGACCAGACCGCTCCGAGCGTTTCGATCACGCCCCCGGCATCTCCGACAAACTCCACTTCCTCGCAGAGCGTGGCATTCACGGCCAACGATGCTGGTGGCCTGCAGGTTGTCGAATGCCGCATCGACTCCGGCTCATTCTCGCCGTGCACCTCGCCGTTCGCGACCGGAACCCTCACCCCCGGTTCTCACGCCGTCTCCGTCCGCGCGACCGACACGGCCGGCAACGTCACGATCGAGACCGCGACGATCGTCGTCGATCAGACGAACCCGGCGGTCAGCATCACGCCGCCGACGTCGCCGACCAACTCCACGGCCAGCCAGGACGTCACCTTCTCGGCTTCCGACGCGAACGGCCTCGCCACGGTGGAGTGCCGCATCGACGGCGGCAGCTACGCCGCCTGCACGTCGCCCTACGCGACCGGCACCCTGACCGAGGGCACCCACACCGTCGACGTGCGCGCCACCGACAACGCCGGCAACGTCACTACGCAGTCGGCAACGATCGTCGTCGACACGACGAATCCGACGGTCAGCATCACGCCGCCGACGTCGCCGACCAACTCAACAGCGAGCCAGGACATCGGTTTCACCGCCGGCGACGACCGCGCGCTGGCAAGCGTCCAGTGCCGCTTGGACAGCGGCAGCTTCGCGGCGTGCACCGCTCCGTTCGCGACCGGCACGCTCGCTCCGGGCACGCACACGGTCTACGTGCGCGCCACCGACACGGCCGGCAACGTCACAACCGAATCGGTTGCGATCGTCGTCGACACCGGAGCACCGGTCGTCTCGATCGACGCCCCCGACTCGCCGACCAGCTCGACCGCGAGCCAGGACATCACGTTCACGGCCAGCGACAACGACGGACTTCAGACGGTTCGCTGCAAGGTCGACAGCGGCAGCTACGCGCCGTGCGCCTCGCCTTTCGCGACCGGCACCCTTACCGAGGGCACCCACATCGTTTACGTCGAGGCCACCGACAACGCCTCCAACGTCAACACCCAGACCATCTCGATCGTCGTGGACACGACGGCTCCGAGCCTTTCGATCGACCCCCCGACTTCGCCGACCGGATCCGAAGCGAGCCAGGACATCAGCTTCACGGCCTCGGACGCCGTCGGAATCGCCACGATCGAGTGCCGCGTAGGCGCTGACAGCTACGTGCCGTGCACGTCGCCGTTCGCTACCGGGACGCTCCCTGAGGGCACCAACACGGTGTCCGTGCGCGTCACGGACGACGCCGGAAACGTCACCGAGGACTCCGTGACGATCGTCGTCGACCAAACGGCGCCTTCGGTCAGCATCGACCCACCGACGTCGCCGACAAACTCGTCCACGAGCCAGGACGTCAGTTTCACCGCGACCGACTCGGTCGGGGTCACGAGCATCGAGTGCAAGCTCGACGCCGCCAGCTACGCGCCGTGCACTTCGCCGTTTGCGACCGGCACGCTCGCGCCAGGCACCCACACGGTCTACGTGCAGGTGACCGACAGCTCCGGCAACGTGACGACCGAGACCACGACGATCGTCGTCGACCAGACCGATCCGACGATCTCGATCGACGCCGCCGACTCGCCGACGAACTCGACGGCGAGTCAGGACATCACTTTCACGGCCGGCGACGACGCCGCCGTCGCGGGAATCCGCTGCAAGGTCGGCGCAGCCGGCACATACGCCGCCTGCACCTCCCCCTTCGCCACCGGCACGCTGAGCGTCGGCGACAACGAAGTTTTCGTCGAGGTCACGGATGTCGCAGGAAACGTCACCGAAGACTCGGTGACGATCACCGTCGACCAGACAGCGCCGGCCGCCCCGACTGCGACGTTGACGGCGCCGTCCAGTTCGCCGGCCTCGACCGACGAGGCGACAATCACCTACTCCGGCATCGAGGCCGGTGCGGCCGCCGAATGCTCGACCGACGGAGCAACCTGGGCACCGTGCGACGCCTCACCGATCACGCTCGCCGGCCTGGCCGACGGCACGCAGGACTACTACGTGCGCCAGGTCGACGCCGCCGGCAACCCGAGCACCGCGACGCACCTCGTCTGGGTCGTTGACACGACCGCTCCGGACGCCCCCACCGTCTCCGGCCCGCCGACGCAGACCAACAACCCGAACGCGTCGTTCTCGTTCACCGGAGAGCCCGGCGCGACGTTCGCATGCCAGTTCAACGGCGGCTCGTGGACCACGTGCACCTCCCCGGTCGAAATTCCGCTGTCCACTGACGGTCCCTACACGTTCTCGGTCAAGCAGACCGATGAAGCCGGCAACGAAGGTCCGGCCGAGACCGTCAATTTCACGCTCGACACTGCAGGTCCTGGCGCGCCGAGCATTGACACTGCGCCGCCGTCACTCTCGCCGTCATCCGACGCCGACTTCACATTCTCTCCGGCCGAGCCCGGCGGCTCGCTGCGCTGCCAGCTCGACGGCCAGCCGGCCGCGCCGTGCGCCCCCTCACTGAACCTCATCGGCCTCAGCGACGGACCGCACACGCTGACCATCTGGCAGGTCGACGGTGCCGGTAACCCGGGCGACACGACGACCTACAGCTGGACCGTCGACACGGCCGCTCCCCCGGCGCCGAGTGTCGACGGCCCGACCGGCACGGTCGGCTTCACCGACGCGACGATCATCTTCAGCGACAGCGAGTCCGGCGTGACATTCGAATGCGACATCGACGGTGGCGGCTTCGCCCCGTGCACGAGCCCGCTCGAACTGACGGGTCTCGCTGACGGCGCGCACGAGGTCAAGGTCATCGCAAAGGACGCGACCGGCAACGCCAGCCCCGAGGCGACCGTCAGCTGGACCGTCGATCACAACCTCTACACCGTGGAGATCGCGGGCGCGCCCACCGGCCTGACCCAGAGCCAGGACGCGAACCTGACGCTCACGGCATCGCTCAGCGGCAGCACGCTCGAATGCGACGTTGACGGCGCCGGCTTCGCTCCGTGCTCGAGCCCGCTTGAGCTGACCGGCCTCTCGGACGGCGTCCACACCGTCGACGTCCGCGCCAAGAAGGGTGCGCAGACCAGCGACGTCGCCAGCGCGAGCTGGGAAGTCGACCACACCGGCCCGACTGTCGTCGTGACGGCGCCGGGGACCGGCAGCACGACAGGCTCGTCGGCGAACATCGCGTTCACCGCTACGGACGTCAATGCGCCTGTCTCGATCAGCTGCGAGCTCAACTCGGGTGCTCCATTCGCCTGCACCTCGGGCGACACGATCACCAGCCTCCCGGCCGGTACGAACACCTTGGTCGTGACCGGGACCGACGCAGCGGGCAACGCCGCCAGCGGTTCGACGACGTGGACGGTCGACCTGACGCCGCCGGCGATCCCGGAGATCACCACCCCGGCAGGCGACGTCTCGACCTCTGACCTGACCCCGAAACTGAGCGGCACCGCCGAGCCGAACACGACCGTGCACATCTACGAGAGCGGAAGCCTCGTCGCAACCGTCACCTCGGACGGCAGCGGTGACTGGACCTGGACACCTTCGAGCGACCTTTCAGAGGGCGAGTACGTCTACACAGTGACCTCCGAGGACGCCTTCGGCAACGAGAGCGACCCGTCCGACGCACGCAAGATCACGGTTGACACGACCGCCCCCGCCGCGCCTTCGATCACTCAGCCGTCGGCCGGGCCGCTAAACAGCGCCATGCCGGTCGTCGGCGGCACCGCCGAGCCCGGCAGCAACGTAACGGTCTACGTCGACGGCAGCCCCGCCGGCACTGCGACTGCGAACGGATCGGGCGGCTGGAGCTGGACCGTCACCTCGGCGCTTGCCGAGGGCGACCACACGTTCGCTGCGACCGCCACGGACCCGGCCGGAAACGTCGGGCCGGCGAGCAGCGACGTCGACGTCACCGTCGACACGACGCTCCCGGCCGTGGCGATCACCTCGCCTACGGCCGGTGCTCAGCTCAAGGACTCGGACATCGACGTCACCTTCACCGCAGAAGCAGGTGCGACGCTCGAGTGCAAGCTCGACAGCGACGCCTGGATCGGCTGCACCTCACCCTTCACGCTGACCAACCCCGCCGAGGGAACGCACACGGTCTCGGTGCGCGCAACTGACGCAGCCGGAAACGCCGCAATGTCGGTCGTGACCTTCAGCATCGACCGCACCGCGCCGAACGCGCCGACGATTTCCGGCCCCGCCGCGCTCACCACCGACAACACACCGACCTTCACCGGAACGGCCGAGCCAGGCAGCTCCGTGCTGTTGACGATCGGCGGCGACACTTATGGCCCGGTCACGGCCGATGGCAGCGGTAACTGGAGCATCACCGTCAGCCCGGCGCTCGCCGACGGCGACCACACCGCCACCGCGACGGCGACCGACGCGGCCGGCAACGAGAGCCCGGCGAGCGGCGATGTCGACTTCAACGTCGACACCACGGCCCCCGCAGCGCCGACGATCGACGACCCGAACAACTCAGTCGACGACCCGTTCGTAGTCACCGACGCGACCCCGACCGTCTCCGGCAATGCCGGCAGCGCTGAAGCGGGCGCGACCGTGCGCGTTTATGTGAACGGCAACTCGGTCGGCACGGCCACTGCGGCCGGCGACGGATCCTGGAGCCTCACTCTCACCAGCACGCTCAGCGACGGCACCTACACGCTCACCGCGCGAGCCACCGATGCGATCGGCAATCAGTCCCCGTTGACCACCGCGGTGAACGTTCGCGTCGACGCGAACAACCCGACTGCGACGCTGACCGGCACGCCGAACTCGCGCAGCAACGTCACCACCCCGGCATTCTCTTTCACGGCCGACGAGCCGGCGACATTCGAGTGCCGCGTCGACGGCGGTTCTTGGACCGTCTGCACGAGCCCGACGACGCTTGCCGCCTTGCTCGACGGAGAGCACACCTTCGAGGTCCGCGCGAAAGACGCGAGCGGCAACTACTCGACGCCGAAGTCCTACACCTGGACCGTCGACACTCAGGCTCCGACGCTCACCATCACCACATCCACGGTCGCACCGGGCGTGACGCCGACGTTCGAACTCGTCTCGAGCGAAAGCGGAACGACTTACACCTGCAAGATCGACAGCGCACCGGCGACCTCATGCAGCACGCCGTTCTCGCCCGGAACACTGCCGGTCGGCACCCACACCCTGGTCGTGACGGCGACCGATCAGGCCGGTAACACCGTGCACAAGAGCGTGACGTTCACGGTCGAGGCACCTGTCACACCGACCACTCCGACGTCTCCGAGCACGCCGACCACCCCCGCCACACCCGAAGCACCGACGTGCCCCGGAGCGGACAGCGAGGAAGTCGGCAAGCCGGCGGCGATGACACTGCTCTCGGCGAAGCTGAGCTCCGGCGGTTCACTCATCCGCTTCACAACCCAGACCGATCAGTTCGTGCTGATCCGCCTGACGCTGAAGCAGGGCAGCAGGACCCTCGGCACCGTGGTCCGCGACAACAAGCCCGGCAAACGCAACCTCGCGCTGAAGATCAAGAAGAAGCTGCCGAAGAACGCCACCCTGAAAGTCCACATGTCGGCCGTCACGATGAGCGGCGGAAAATCGGTCGCCGACGCGACGCTGACCACGGACAAGAAGGGCAAGCAGGTCGTTGTCAGCGGAGCCGACGGCAAGGTCGGCGAGACAGCCACCAGCACCATCAGCTGCGGCAAGGAGTCCGGCGGAAAGAAGATCAAGGTCAAGGTCGCCAGCGTCGCGCAGGTCAAGGTGAACGTCAAGAACATGGTCGCCACGGCCGTCGCCAGCGACTGGGCCGTCGCCACCTTCCGCGTCGACCAGGGCGGCAAAAAGGTCGGGCGCAAGGTTGTCGTCCTGAAGCCGAAGAAGAAGGTCAAGGTCAAGCTCGCGCTCGGTACCTCGATCGGCTCGGTCAAGCTCGCCAAGGGCACCGCCAAGGTGACCGTCTCCACCTTCACCGCAGACGGCGTTCGTCAGCTCTTCAAGAAGAACCTGAAGGTCAAGTAGCACCTCCGGGCTCCGCCCCCGCGCCTACCATTCGTTGGCGCGGGGCGGTAGCTCAATGGTCAGAGCGAGGGACTCATAATCCCCAGGTTGCAGGTTCGAGTCCTGCCCGCCCCATCGCACACTTTCGTTCGATACGCCAGCTGGGGCAGTCCGTAACATCGAAGTACCTGATAATCAGGATTCGATGCAGGCAGAAACCCCCGCCACAGAGATTGCGCCGGACAAGACGCTCCCGGCACACCGGCCATTTCGCGCATGGGCGCTGCAGCACGACCTGATCTCGTTGCTCGGCGGTGGCGACTGGCGTCCCGGCGTCGACGCGGACGAGAGCGAGTCGGCAGGAAGCTCCGCCCTGGCCGGCCAAGCCCATCTCACCCAGGCCCTGGCACCCGACGCCCGGCTGGAGCTGCGCACGCGGATATCGCTGTTGCTTTGGGGCAGCGCCCTCGTCACCGACGTTCTCAACCAGGTCATCCCGTCCGAACTCGGGATGCCGGACGGCGCTTTCTGGCTGACGGTCGGCGGTGTCGTCGCGGCCATCGCTTTCACCGCGATCGTGTACCCGCGACTTGAGGAGCGGCTGTTCAACATCGTTGAGCAGACGATGCTCGGATTCGCCTGCCTGCTGATCGTCTACCAGTGCTCGGTGACCGGCGGCGCCGACAGTCCTTACGCCCTGTGGTTCCTGCTTGTGGCGTTGTACGTCGGATATCTGCTTCCGCCCGCCCGTGCTGCCTGGAACGCGACTGTGTACGGACTGCTCGTGGTCGGGACGCTCTTTTTGTCCCAGTCGGTGGACAGCGACGTCACTCGACTCACGGTCGCCACGCTTGTGATCGTTCTCGGGGTGATCGCGGCGGCGCTGATCCGCGAACGCCGCGCGACGCTCGTCCTCGACCGCACAGTGAAGTTTCTCGCCCTCGCAGATCCTTTGACGGGCGTGGCGAACCTCCGGGCGCTCGAACAGTTCCTCGACCGCATCGCGCGGCGCGACGGGCAACGCTTTGCCGTGGTGATGATCGACATGAACGGCCTGAAGGCCGCCAACGCTGTCTTCGGTCACGAGACCGGCGACGGGATGATCATTCGCCTGTCACGGCTGCTGCTCGAGAGCAGTGACGCCGACGCGCAGGTTGCGCGAATCGGCGGAGATGAGTTCGCCATTGTCCTTCCGCGCGACCCCGACGACGCGCTGGAGCTGTGGCGCAGACGTTTTGAGGAGGCAGTCGAGGCGCACAACATCTCGGTCCGCGGAAAGTTGCCGAGAATCTCCGTTTCGGTCGGCAGTGCGATCTACCCCGACGACGGACTCGGACCCCGCGAACTGCTTGACGTGGCGGACCGCCGTATGTACGAGCAGAAAGAAAGCGCCGTGATCCCGCCGTACGAACTCGAGGGCGAGGTGCCGGGCGATCCCGGCCACGCCCTCCGTGCGGCACGTTTCGCCGACGCGCCGACGCGCGTGTTCGACAAGCACGACAGAGCCAGGCTCGGAACCATCAACTGGGTCGCGCTCGGGGTGCTGACGGCCGCCTCGGCGATCGTCGACCCGCCCGGCGGCAGACCCTCGCTGGCAATCGGCTGCGCCGTCTACGCGTTCTTCTTTGCGGCCCTCTGCGAATACGGCCGCGCGCAGCGGATGCCTCTGGCTCTGTCGATCGTGATCGACATCGCGACGGTGTTCTACCTGATTCCCGCGATCATCTTCACCGGCGGCGCCGAAAGTCCGATCCTCGCGGCCGCGGTTCTGCCGCTCGCCTACTACGCGCAGCACTTCTCGACGCGCTTCGCGGCACCGCGCATCGTCGCTGTGATCGGACTGTTCACCGCGACGTTCTGGTCTTACAACACGGTCCCCAAACTCTCGCTCACGCTGTTCGGTGTTCTGCTGGCGGTGATGTTGATCATGGCGGTCGTCATGCAGCTCAGCTCCCGCGCGCAGAGCGACTCATTGGTGCGAATTCGTGAATCAGCCACACACGACCCCTTGACTCGCCTACCGAACGAATACGCGCTGCGCTCAGACCTCGCCAAAGCGATACGCGCCGTTACCAACACCGACAACAGTCCGGTACTCGTGCTCGCCGACCTCGAGGATTTCCGTCGAGTCAACACGCTCGCCGGCCACCGTGGCGGCGACACCGCGCTCTGCAGCGTGGCCGACCAGCTCGAAGAGCTTTTCGCCGCATCCGCATATCGCGTCGGCGGCGACGAATTCGCCGTGCTCTCCTCGACGGCGCTCGACACGGCGGCGATCGACGACCTGGTCGGAAACTGTCGCCGCGCGATGGCGCTGACGATTCCGAATGGACCGGGCGACGAAATTCACCTGCTCGGCGACGTCACCAGCGTCGTCCACATCGAGGGACAGTCGGCCGATCAGATGATCGAATCGGCCGAGGAGACACTCCGCGCGATCAAGGCCGAGCGCAAGACCGGCGAGTCGCCAGGCAAAGTCCTGCTCTGAGCGCCGTGCGCGCCGCAACTACCCTGTGCGGCCATGAACGCAGGCTCCCCCACCACCGCCGGCGGCGACCCGGAGAAGATCCGCAACATCGCGATCATCGCCCACGTCGACCACGGCAAGACGACACTCGTCGATCACATGCTCAAGCAGTCGCAGATCTTCCGCGACAACCAGGCCGAGATGTCCCAGGAACTGATCATGGACTCCGGCGACCAGGAGAAAGAGCGCGGGATCACGATCACCGCGAAGGTCACGGCCGTCGAGTACGGCGAGTATCGCCTGAACATCGTCGACACCCCGGGCCACGCCGACTTTTCCGGCGAGGTCGAGCGCACGCTGAACATGGCCGACGGCTGCCTGTTGATCGTCGACGCCCAGGAAGGCCCGATGCCGCAGACGAAGTTCGTTCTGACCAAGGCACTCGAGAACGGCCTCAAGCCGATCGTCGTGATCAACAAGATCGACAAGCCCGCAAGCCGCATTGACGAGGTGGAGCACGAGCTCGCCGACCTGTTCCTGGAGCTGGCGATCGACGATGACCAGCTGCACTACCCCGAGTTCTACGCGATCGGCCGCGATGGCAAGGCCTGGAGCTCGGTACCGGAAGACCCGTCCTCGGAAGCCGATCTGAAGCCACTTTTCGAGGCGATCATCAACGAAATTCCGGCGCCGCGGGTCGAGCTTGACGGCCCCTTCCAGATGCTGGTTACTGCGCTCGCCTGGGACAACTTCAAAGGCAAATACGCAATCGGCCGAATCAGCCGCGGCAGCGTCAAGGCCGGCGACCAGGTCACGCTGATCAACCGCGACGGCGAACATTCGAAGGCTCGCGTCGGCGAGGTCTTCATGTCCCACGGCCTCACGCGCTTCCCCGTCGACCAGGGAATCGCCGGCGACATCGTCCAGCTCGTCGGCGTCAACGACGCGCAGATCGGCGAGACGATCGCCGACGCCGAGAATCCCGAGGCGCTGCCGACGATCGAGGTCGAGGCGCCCACGCTGCGCATCTACCTCGGTCCGAACACCAGCCCGTTCAAGGGCACCGAAGGCGAGTTCACCACCTCTCGCCAGATCGGTGACCGTCTGCAGAAGGAGCTCGAGACCAACGTCGGACTACGCGTCGAGCAGTCGGACAAGGGTTTTCTCGTCTCCGGCCGCGGCGAACTGCATCTTTCCGTGTTGATCGAGGCGATGCGCCGAGAGGGCTTCGAGCTCGAGATCGGCCGGCCGCAGGTCGTCACGACCGAGATCGAGGGCGAGACCTTCGAGCCCGTCGAAGAGTTGACGGTCGAGGTTCCGGAAGAGCACGTCGGCGCCGTCCAGACGGAGCTCGGCAGTCGCAAGGCCGTCCAGAAGGATCAGCACTCTCTTTCCGGCGGCGTCACGCGCCTGACCTACGAGATCCCGACCCGCGCGCTGCTCGGGGTGCGCGGAATCCTGATGACCAACACCAAGGGCACGGCTGTGATGAACTCACTGACAACCGGCTACCAGCCCGTCGGACAGTCACTCGATCAGCAGCGCAACGGCGCCCTGATCGCGTTCGAGACCGGCACGACCACACCGTTCGCACTGCAGAACGCCGAAGAGCGCGGTGTCGTCTTCATCGGCCCGGCAGAGAAGGTCTACCAAGGCCAGATCATCGGCCTCAACAGCCGCGGCGACGACCTTGAGATCAACGTCTGCAAGGCCAAGCAGCTCACCAACATGCGCAGCAAGTCCAGCGACGGCGTCGTCCAGTTGACGCCGCCGACCGTCTTCAGCCTCGAGCAGAACATGGATTTCCTCGAGAACGACGAGCTGCTCGAGGTCACGCCGGATTCGATGCGGCTGCGCAAGCGCTTCCTGCTCCCGCACGAACGCAAGCGGGCGAAGGCCTGACGCGGGATTAGAGTTCCGTCATGCCCTTCTCAGACATCATCACCGCCAACGCGTCCTACGCCGCGGACCACGAAGAACTCGCCAACGGCCGTGCTCGGCGAGGACTCGCCATCGTGACGTGCATCGACACCCGTATCGACCCGCTCGAGGCCTTCGGCCTGATCCCCGGCGACGCGAAGGTGATCCGAAACGCCGGCGCGCGCGTCACCGACGACGTTCTACGAACGCTGATCATTGCCTCGCACGCACTTGGCGTGAATCGCATCGCGCTGATCCAGCACACCGACTGCGGCGTCGCCAACAACACGCAGGATTCGCTGACCGGCATCGTCGAGACGCAGACCGGTCACAGCGTCGGTGATCTGGATTTCCTGACGATCGGTGACCAGACCACAACGATCAAGGCTGACGCGGCGAAGATCCGCGACTGCGAGCTGCTTCCGGAAGGCACCGAGGTCGGCACCTTCATGTTCGACGTCCACAGCGGAAAGCTGACCCCCGTCGAATGAGTCCGTATTTCGCCCAGCTCGAATCCGGCACGGCCGGCCAGCGGATCGACGCTCTGCGCGACCGCTCGAAGGGCACACAGGTCTCGACGCTCGAGCTGTTCTTCGACCTCGTCTACGTCTTCGCCGTCAGCCAGCTCTCACACCTGCTGCTCGAGCACCTGACCTGGCGCGGCGCGCTCGAGACCGCGATTCTCGCGACGGCAGTCTGGTGGGCGTGGATCGACACGACTTGGATCACCAACTGGTTCGACCCGCGCAAGATGCCTGTGCGCCTGATGCTGATAGCGCTGATGGGCCTGAGCCTGCTGATGTCGGCGGCGATCCCTGAAGCATGGGGCGGCCGCGCCGAGTGGTTTGCAATCGCATACGTCGCGCTGCAGTGTGGGCGCAGCCTGTTCTGCCTGTTCATGCTCGGCCGCAACGAGCAGGCCGCAAACTTCTCGCGGATCTCGTTCTGGGCCCTGATGTCGGCACCGCTCTGGATAGCCGGTGGCCTAGTCGAGAGCCACGACACGCGCCTGCTGCTCTGGGGAATCGCCGTCCTGATGGACAGCGCAGGCCCGGCGCTCGGCTTCCACGTCCCGTTCATCGGAAAATCCACGACCGACCAGTGGACGATTGCGGGCGGCCACCTCGCCGAGCGCTGCCAGCTCTTTGTGATCATCGCGCTCGGTGAGTCGATCCTGCTCACCGGCGGCACACTGGCCCACGAGAAGGAACTGACCGTGCCGATCGCGGCCGCCTTCGCCGTCGCCTTCTCGATCAGCGTGCTGATGTGGTGGGTCTACTTCTCACGTGCCGGTCGCGCAACAGAGATCTTCGAGCAGGCGAAGAACCCAGGCGGCATGGGGCGCGCCTACACCTACTTCCACCTGCCGATGATCGCCGGCATCATCACGATGGCCGTGGCCAACGAAAAGGTGATCGCACATCCCGAAGGACACGTCGAGCCGGAGTTCACCGCCGTCGCCGTGATCGGCGCCGGGCTCTACATGTTCGGCAACGCCGTCTTCAACGGGACGATCACCGACGCCTTCCCACGCCGTCGTTCGATGGTGATCGCGGCGATCGCGCTGGTCGTGCCGTTTGCCCACCTGATGACGCCGCTGACGGTGATGATCTGGGTGATGATCCCGCTGCTGACCCTGGCGGTGGTTGACGCGAACACGAAGCCGCCGCCGTACCGCGATCTTTCCGGTCGGTCCGAAGAGGACCCGGACCTGGTCGACCCTCCTGCGCTCGGCGACGATCGCGAGTACGAACAGGTCCGCCCCGCCGCCGACGCGTTTCACGACGGCGGGCACGAACCGGCGAACTAGCTACTGCGAGCTGCTGCTGCGCGCGCCGAACTGCTGGTCGAGGACGAGCAGTGCGCTGCTGTCGCTGCCCGCGAGCTTCAGGCGGTCGACGGCCTGCTTGGTCGAGGCCTCTTCTTCGACCTGCTCGGTGATGAACCACTGCAGCATGACCTTGGTCGCGTGGTCGGCCTCCTGGTCGGCGAGGTTGTAGAGGTCGTCGATCGACTGGCTGACGGCCTTCTCGTTCTCGTAGGCGGCCTCGAACGCAGCCAGCGGGCTGTCCCAGGCGGTCGGCGGGGCCTCAACGCCCTCGATGATCACCTTGCCGTCGCGGTCGTTGATGAAGTCGAAGATCTTGATGCCGTGGCCGAGCTCCTCCTGGTACTGGAAGCGCATCCAGTTGGCGAAGCCGGGAAGCCCCTGGTCCTCGAACCACGCGCACATCGAGAGGTAGACGTGGGCCGAGTAGAACTCCTGTTTGACCTGGTCGTTGAGGGCCTTCTGGACTGAATCTTTAAGCACGGAAATCTCCTGTCAGGTGGTGCGAATCAGAATGAGTATGCCACTGACGGTAGCGGCAAATGCGGCTTCGGAACGCCGAAAAACCGCTTAGGTAAGCCTCATTCGGCCGGAATCTCGGTGACGACCTCGTCGAACACCACCTGGATCGCACCGGCCGATGTCGCGCCGTCAGAGGCTGCCGCCTGCGCCGACGCCTCTTCCTCGAGCTCCGACGCACGGTCACGCAACTCCGTGTAACCGAACATTCCGGCGGCGCCCTTCAGCTGGTGCGCGTGACCACGGATCTCGTCGCAGATTGCCGCTGGATCGGTGGCTCCGGGAAGTGCGTCGAGCAGCGACTGGATCAACTTGCCGCGCTCGACGGCCTCGGCGCGGAATCTCGCAGTGAGGTCAGCCATCGCATCGCCCATACAGATATGATGCCGCACGTCGTGGCGGAGCGCGCAGCACTCATCACCGGGGGATCGAGCGGAATCGGGTTCGCGATCGCGCGCGCTCTCGGCAACGCCGGTTACGCCGTGACGATCACCGGCCGCCGCGAGGAGAAGCTTCGCGCAGCCGGCGACGAGCTTCGGAAGGACGGCATCGAGGTCAATGACGTCGTCGCCCGCGCGGATGACGAGCAGGCGCTGATCGACATGGTGGGCAGCCACGTCGAGAAGTTCGGCCGGATCGACGTGCTCGTGAACAGCGCCGGTGTCGGCATCGGCGGCCAGCTCGAGGGCTACGACACGAAGTTCATCGACATGCAGCTGGCGGTGAACATCCGCTCGATGATCATCGTCACTCGCGAGGCGATGCCGCACCTGAAGGCCGCCGCCAAGGAGAACGCGAACGGCATGGCCCACGTGTTCAATCTCGCCTCGATCGCCGGGCGCTACGGACAACCCTGGCTGTCGCTCTACGCCGCCACCAAGGCCGCCGTGGCCAACTGGACGAACGGCATGCACAAGGAGTTCCAGAACGAGGGCATCCGCTTCACGGCCCTCTCCCCCGCTTTCGTCGAAACGCCGATGACCGAGTTCGCACAGCAGAGCGGCGTCCCCGGTGAAAAGATGATCCGCCCAGAGGATCTGTCGTCCGCGGTGCTCTGGTTGCTGCAGCTCTCGCCGAACGTGCGAATCCCGGAGATCATCTTCGAGCGCGTCGGCGACGACCTCTTCTAGAAAGGACAGGCCGATGAAACTCGGAGTGATGGCCGGCTACGCGATCAACCAGGAGCAGCTCCTGGGGATGGTCGAGACGGCGAAGTCGGCCGAGGCGCTCGGCTACGACTCGATCTGGACGGCCGAGGCCTACGGCTTCGACGCCGGAACGCCGCTCGCATATTTCGCGGCCAATACCGAGAAGATCCGCATCGGGTCGGCAATCTTCCAGATTCCCGGCCGCACCCCCGGTAACACGGCGATGGTCTCGACCACGCTCGACAACCTCTCGAACGGCCGCTTCAATCTCGGTCTCGGCTCCAGCGGCCCGCAGGTCGCCGAGGGCTGGCACGGCCAGCCGTTCGCCAAGCAGATTCAGCGCACGCGCGAGTACATCGAGATCCTGCGCAAGATGTTCGCCCGCGAGTACGTTGATTACGACGGCGAGATCTACAAGCTGCCGCTCCCCGACGGGCTCGGCAAGCCCCTGAAGCTGATGACGACGCCGATCCAGGAGCGCATACCGATCTACCTCGCCGCGATCGGTCCGAAGAACACCGCGCTCGCCGGCGAACTCTGCGACGGTTGGCTGCCGTACCTCTACGGACCCGAGCACGCCGAACAGCTCAACGCCAATCTCAAGGAAGGCGCCGAGCGCGTCGGTCGCTCGCTCGATGACATCCAGGTCTCGCCGTCGATCTTCTGTGCGACCGGCGACGGCGACCTCGACGAGCTACGCGACCGCATCCGCCCGATCGTTGCGCTTTACGTAGGCGGAATGGGCGCCCGCGGCAAGAACTTCTACAACAACCTCGTCAGCTCGTACGGCTTCGAGGACGCGGCAGCGACGGTCCAGGACCTCTACCTCGACAAGAAGTACGACGAGGCCGCTGCAGCCGTGCCGACGGAGCTGATCGACCTGATCTCGCTGGTCGGCGACAAGGACCGGATCGCCGACCGCGTCGCCGCCTACAACGACGTCGGTGTCGACAACCTGATGGTCGTTCCGATGGCCGCCGACGTACCCGGCCGCGAGCAGATCCTGCGCGACGTCGCGGCCGCGGCCGAGCAGGCCGGCGCGCTCTAGGGCGGCTTGGCCGCGCCCCGGCGGATACTCCTCGTCGCGATCGGCGAGGCCGGTCACGCCTTCCCGATGATCGCGATCGGGTCTGAGCTGGCGCGCCGCGGCGACGTGGTGGGCCTGCACACATGGTTCCGCTGGCAGGAGCACATCGAGGCCGCCGGGATCGAGTTCTTCAAGGCGCCCAAGTTCGAGGTCGAGCCGGGTGAGCAGGTGCCGGACGTGCACGAGGCGGCCGCGCTGGCGGCCAACGAACTCGTCGAGGTGGTTCGCGGGTGGAAGCCGGACGTGATCGTCGGGGACGTCTTGACGCTCTCGAGCGCGCTCGCGGCCGAGATCTGCGGTATTCCGTTCGTCACATCGGTTCCCCACTTCTGGCATGCGACAGGCCCCGACGACGTTCCGTTCGGCTCTGGATGGTCCCCGTCAAACACACGCTTCGGAAAAGCGGCTTTCCGCTACCTGCACCGTTACGAGAAGGTCGGCCTCGAGGTCGGACGCGGTGAGCTGAACGCGACTCGCGAGGCCGTGGGCCTGGCGCCGCTCGATCACGCGCACGGGTCGCTTTCGCGCGAACTCGTGCTCGTCGGCACTCTGCCGCAGCTTGAGCCTTCGCGCACCTGGCCCGGGCACGTGAAGGTGATCGGGCCGGTGATGTGGGAGCCCCCGGCGGAATCGGTCGACATCCCGCCCGGCGTCGAGCCGCTCGTGGTCGTCGCTCCGAGCACCGCACAGGACCTCGACCATTCCGTGCTCGGCGCGGCCGTCAGCGGCCTGCGAGACCTCCCCGTCCGTGTCCTGGCGGCGAAGAACGGACGTGAGCCGGCGCGCGCGTTGAAGCCGGGTGCAAACACCAGCGTGGTCGACTGGGTGTCCTACAGCGAGGTCTTCCCGCCGGCCGACGTCGTCGTCTGCCACGGTGGACACGGGACGATCATGCGGGCGCTCACGAGCGGTGCGGCAGTGGTGGTGACGCCTGCGAGCGGCGACCAGTACGAGAACGCCGCACGCGTGCGCTGGGCGAAAGTCGGAGTGTCAGTGCCGAACAGGTTCATCTCGAGCCGCAACATCCGCGCCGCCGTCGAAAAGGTGCTTGCGCGGCCGGGGTACACCGAAAAGGCGCTTCAGCTGGCTGGCTGGTCTGCCGAAAACGATGCAGCGGCGCGAGCCGCCGACGAGATCGAATCCTTCGCCGACGCGCACTGATCGGCTGGTACCTTTCTCACCGCATTCCCCGGTAGCTCAGCTGGTAGAGCGTTCGGCTGTTAACCGAAATGTCGCTGGTTCGAGTCCAGCCCGGGGAGCTTCTCGATGGCGTTGACCTTAATCCAGGGCGACCTCACAAAGCAGTCTGCGGACGCGCTCGTCAACGCTGCGAACTCTCATCTCGCTCACGGTGGCGGGTTGGCGGCGGCTGTTGCTGATGCGGCCGGCGAGGACTTGCTTGAAGATTCGGCCAAGGCTCCTTTCGTGAAACCCGGCGGTGCGTGGGCGACTCGCGCCGGAAACCTTGACGCGGCCTGCGTGATCCATGCCGTCGGCCCCGTGTGGGAGGGCGGTGGCAACGGTGAGGCCGAGGTGTTGGCGTTGGCGTATACGAACTCCATTCGCCTGGCCGAGGAACTCGGATGCCGTTCGATCGTCCTGCCGGCGCTGAGCGTCGGGATCTTCGGCTACCCGCTGGACCTGGCGGCGCCGGTCGCCGTGGCGGCCGTCGAGGACGCTCTGGCGATCCATCCGGGGGTCTCGCAGGCCACTTTCTGCCTTTTCGACCGTGCGACGCTCGCCGCGTTCGAAAGCGCCGAACGCCACTGAGCCGTCACGGCCGATCGTCAATCCCCGCAACGACGGGACAAATCCGCCAATCGACCACCCCTTGGGGTAGTCGATTGGAAGAACTGCCGCTTGTCGAGGCCAAGGCCTCCGGAGCTGGAGCTCGAGTTCGGAGCCGCTCGATTCAGCGGATCAGTGAGCCTGCAGGCGCGCGGTCTCGCCGCCCCGGCGCAGCTTCTCGATCGCGGCGATCTCGATCTGGCGTACGCGTTCGCGGGTGACGCCGATGAACTTGCCGATCTCGACGAGCGTCAGAGGCTCGTCGCCGGTGATGCCGTAACGCAACTCGACCACGCGGCGCTCACGGTCGTTGAGTTGCCCGAGGACGATGTCGATGTCCTCGCTCAGGAGTCGCTCGGCGACGATCTCCTCCGGCGCCTGCTCCTTGTGATCCTCGACGACGTCACCGATCGTTGCGGCTCCGTCATCGCTGCCGATCGGCGTCTCCAGCGAGATCGCGTCAGCCGAGAGCTCCATCAGGCTCTTCACGTCGTCCTCAGGAAGGTCCAGCTCCTTGGCGATCTCTTCGACCGTCGGCGGGCGTCCCATTTCCTGCTCGAGACGACGGCGGACCGCCGCGACCTTGTTGACGTTCTGGAGCAGGTGCACGGGGATCCGGATCGTGCGGGCCTGGTCGGCGATGCAGCGGGTGATGCCCTGGCGGATCCACCAGGCCGCGTAGGTCGAAAACTTGTATCCGCGGCGCCAGTCGAATTTTTCGACGGCGCGCATCAAGCCGACATTGCCTTCCTGGATCAGATCAAGCAATGAGACGCCGCGATCGCTGTAGCGCTTCGCGATGCTGACGACGAGGCGCAGGTTGGCCTCGATCATGATGTTCTTGGCTTCATTGTCGGCGCGCTCGATGCGCTTGGCCAGACGGACCTCGTCTTCGGCCGACAGCAGCTTGCGTTCGCCGATCGCCTTGAGGTAAAGGTGGACGGTGTCGATCGCCTCGCGGCTGTCGCCGGGGGTGAGATCGAGCTTGCCGTCGAATGCCGGCAAAATTTCGGTTGCTGTCTGCTGCATAAATTCGGGCGATCGCCGACCGTGTCCCTACAGCTATGTCGTTGGGTGGGGAGTTTCTCCCCCGGGGGTCACGCGAACTCTGCGGAGAGTTCACCGATCCTGCGGATGACTTCCTGCCGTTTGAGCTCGATCTCGGCCTTTTGAGCGCCGGGTGCACCGGCGATCGCTCGGTCGAGACCGGCCTTCTCAAGCTGCAGAAAGCCAAGCTGGATTGCCTCTGGTGAGGCGTTTTCCCGTTCGGAAAGCATCGCTACCTCTGTAACGGCACCTGCCAGCTCAGGCTTTAGTGAATTGAGGTCCGCAAGTGGTTTTTCGGCGTTTGCACGCAAATGATCGCGAAGTGAGCGCATCAAAGGCGTGGAAAGATCGCGATCTTGCAGCTCTTGGAGGTACTTCTTCCCGACCGCCGGATTCGAAAGGCACATCGCCATAAAGATGCGCTCGGGCTTCTCGCGCGGGTCGTTCGCGACTGGTCGCGGGGGGATGTTTGTGGGTTCCTGATCGTCCTGCGGTCGCGGTTTTGACGCCCGTTCGGCGATCGCCTGGCGCAGCTCGGCGTCGGAGATGTTCAGACGGTCCGCCGCGCGCACGATCTGCTCGTCACGCACCGGGCCGACTGCCATCAGCGCGAAAACCTCGGCGAGGTCATTGAGCAGACGCTCGCGGCCGTGTCCCGTCTCGAGGTCCCCCGATGCGAGCACCTGCGAGACCGTGAACTCGGCAACCGTCACCGCGCTCGCGATGGCGGCTTCGAACGCCCCCGGGCCACCGTCCTTGACCAGCTCATCGGGGTCCTTTCCCTGTGGGATCTCGATCACCAGCGTGTCGGTGTCCTTGTGCTTTCCGAGCTCCGCAGCGGCACGCAGCGCAGCGCGGCGCCCGGACTCGTCCGCATCCAACGAGAGATAGACGCGGGGGGCCATCCTGGCGAGTTCGGCGGCCTGCTGCTCGGTCATCGCGGTGCCCATCACTGCCACCGCCTCTTCGAAACCCGCGTCGTGCAGTGCCAGCACGTCGGCGTATCCCTCGACGGCGACCACACGCTTCTTCGCGGCGGCAGGGCGACGCGCAAAATTGACGCCGAAGATCTGCGAGCCCTTGTGGTAGACCGGGCCGTCGTTCGAGTTGAGGTATTTCGGTTTGTCGGAGTCGCGCATCCCGCGCGCGCCGAAGCCACGCACAATGCCCTTCTTGTCCATCAGCGGGAACATGATCCGTCCGCGAAAACGGTCGTAGATCTGGCCGCGGTCGTTGCGCTGCACCAGCCCGGTATCGATCAGCTCCTGCTCCGTGAACCCCTGCTGTAACGCCGGTACGAACAGCTTGTCCCAGGCCTTCGGCGAGTAGCCGACGCGGAACTTGGTGAGCACCTCGGGCGAAAAGCCTCGCCCATGGAGGTACTCGCGCGCTGCGCGGGCCTCGTCGGCGTCGGCGAGCGTGCGCTCGTAGAACTTCGTCGCGCGGTCGAGCAACTCATACAGGCGCTCACGCTCCTTCTGGCGTTGGGCGGCGCGCGGGTCGAGCTCTTCGTACTCGAGCTCGACGTTGTACTGATCGGCGAGCTGCTCGATCGCTCCGGCGAAATCAAGCCCCTCCTTCTCCATCACGAAGCTGAAGACGTCGCCGCCGACGCCGCAGCCGAAGCAGTGGTAGACCTTGTTCACCGGGTCGACGGAGAAGCTCGGCGAGTTGTCCTCGTGAAACGGGCAGCGGCCCATGTACTGCGTGCCGTTGCGGCGCAGGTCGGTGTAATGGTTGACGAGATCGACCATGTCGACCGCGTCGCGGACCTTGTTCTTTGATGCGTCGCTGATCCTCGGCATGGCTCTAGCGCGCCACGCGCGGTTCGTTCAGCTCCGCGAACACACGAAAGGCGTAGCGGTCGGTCATGCCCGCGATCCAGTCGGTCACCGAAGTCGCGAGGTCTCCGCCGGCGCCGGACGGGATCTCGCCGGGGTTGTCGCAGTAGTAGCCGAACAGGCCACGGATGAGGTTTGTGACGCGGTCGGCCTCCGCGCGAACCTGCGGACCGAGGTACACGTTCTGGAACATGAAGCGACGCAGCCGGAGCATCGCGCCGCCGATCTCGTCCGACTGGGCGATCTCGCCGGTCGCCTCAGATGTCGCGACCATGTCTTTCACCAGCGTGTCGATGCGCTCTGAAGGGGTCTCGCCCAGCAGCCCGATCTCAAGCTCGGGCAGGTCGCCGTCGCTCAGCACTCCGGCGCGCAGGGCGTCGTCGATGTCGTGGTTGATGTACGCGATGCGGTCGACGATCTTCACGATCCGACCCTCCTGCGAAGCCGGCTTCACCGGCCCGGTGTGATTGAGGATCCCATCGCGCACCTGTTCTGTGAGGTTCAGGCCGGCGCCGTCACGCTCGAGCACATCGACCGTCCGCAGTGAATGCTCGTTGTGGTGGAACTCGCGCCCGAAACGCTCCTTCAGGCAGTCCGACAGCACCTGTTCGCCGATGTGCCCGAACGGCGGATGGCCGAGGTCGTGGCCGAGGCCGATCGCCTCCGCAAGATCCTCATTGAGGCTGAGTGCGCGAGCGACGGTGCGCGCGATTCCGCTGACCTCGAGCGTGTGCGTCATCCGCGTACGGAAGTGGTCACCTTCGGGGGCGATGAAAACCTGGGTCTTGTACTTCAGCCGGCGGAAGGCCTTGCTGTGGACGATTCGGTCACGGTCGCGCTGGAATGGCGTTCGGAGCGGCGAATCGTCTTCCTCACGAGCACGTCTCGCCGGGTACGAGCGGACCGCATTCGGGCCGAGAATCGCGTCCTCGCGCGCCTCCATCCGCGCACGGAAGTCAGCCTCTTGGTGCTTCGTGTCCACTGCTTCAGAGGCCGTCTCCATGTCCTGATTCTGACAGTTCAGATACCGCGCGGAGCGAGCTTCACTGGAGTGATCGGACGCGAACGTGCGCGTGGTGCGCAACCGTCTCGGAGATAACGCGGTCGGTCTGACGGATCGCGGAGGGCTCTGCCGACGGAGCCTGGGCGAGTGGGGTCCGGACCGCACTCGTATGGAACTGCCACGCGGCCTCGTCGAAGTCGAAATCTCCGCTCTCGCGACAGTCGGCGCAGACGACCCCGCCGGACGCGGGAGAGAAAGCGACGAGCCCCTCCCTCGCCCCGCAGTGCACGCACGCCTCGAGTTCGGGCGCGAAACCGGCAGCGACGAGCATTTTCGCGCGAAAGGCCAACTCGGTCTCGGGGCGGGCGGCCAGCGGATCGGCGTTGAGCAGGGCGAGCATGTTGGCAAGCAGGTTGTAAGCCGGCTCGTTGCGCTCGGGTTCGTCGAGCAGGCGCAGCACGAAGTCGCCCACGCGAGCCGACGCGGCGAGCGAGTCGGCGCGTTCGCGCAGCTGCGGATAGGCATCGAGCGTCTCGGCGCTCGTCACCGTGAGCAGGTCCCCCCTTCCTTCATGCAGCATCAGCTCGAGCCTGAAGAACGGCTCCAGCCGGCCCCCGAAACGACTCTTCGAGCGCCGCACTCCCTTTGCGATTGCGCCGAGTCGGCCGTGTTCACGCGTGTAGACGTGGAGGATGCTGTCGGCTTCGCCGTAGCGCAGCTTGCGCAGGATTATCCCTTCCGTCTTGATCGTGCGAGACATTGCACAGATGATCGCGCAACCGGTGGATGTGGCCGCCAGAACGGGGCCGAAACCTACAATCTGAGGTATGGAAGGACCCGCCTCAGGCAAGACCGCGACGCTGTACTCGAAGGACAGTTGCAGCTTCTGCCTGCGCGCCAAGATGCTGCTCGAGCAGAACGGCGTGGAGTTCGAATACGTCGACATGACCGGCGACATCGACGCCCAGGTCGAGCTTGCCAAGCGCACCGGCCGGCTGACGATGCCGCAGATCTTCGTCGGCGACGAGCTGATCGGCGGCTTCGAGGACCTCGTCCTCGCGCTGCGCAATCCGCGGATCCGCGAAGCCCTGAACGTTGCCTGAACTGCCCGAGGTGGAGACGATCCGGCGTCAGCTGGCTCCGATCGTCGAAGGCGCGGTGATCGACCAGGTTGAGGTGGAGGACGCTCGCTGGATCGCCCCGGCGAGCAAGGCGAAGTTCTCACGCATATTGGCCGGGCGGAGGATCATCGAACTCGGCCGTCGCGGCAAATACTTCGTCGCGCGCCTCGACGACGGTGCCGCACTGGTGATGCACCTGCGGATGACCGGCAATCTGCTGTTTCTACCGCCCGACGCGCCGGCTCCGTCGGCGCATGTGCGCGGCAGCCTCTGGCTCACCACGCCGCGCGGGCGCGAAATCGGCAGCCTCGTGTTCACCGACCCGCGCCGCTTCGGCACCGCGGAGGTGATCCCGACGGCGGAGGCGACCGAGCAGTACCTTGCGGCGAGACTTGGGCCGGAGCCGTTCGACGAGTTCTTCGACGGCCCGTACCTGCACCTGCACACGCGCGGCCGTAAAACTCCGATAAAGGCCGTCCTGCTCGACCAGCGCATCGTCGCCGGCGTCGGCAACATCTACGCCGACGAGGCGCTCTACAGGGCCCGCGTGGCGCCGCAGAAGCGCGCCGCCCGCATCACCCGCGCGCAGGCCGAACTGCTCTCAGAGACCGTCAGGGATGCCCTGAACGCCGGCATCGACGCAAAGGGCGCATCGATCGACGACTTCCGCGACGCCTACGGCGTCAAGGGCAGTTTCCAGGACCAGTTCCTCGTACACCGCCGCGAAGGGCTCGAGTGCCCCTCGTGCGGTGGCCCGGTCAAAAAGATCCGCGTAGCGGGCCGCGGCACGTACTACTGCCCGGCCTGCCAGAAGAACTAGCGAAGCTCGTGCAGCACCGCGCGTGGGTGGGAGTCGAAGTAGACGTCCTTCAGGCGCTCGGTCGAGAGGTGTGTGTAGGTCTGCGTTGTCGAGACATCGGCGTGGCCGAGCATCTCCTGGACGGAGCGCAGGTCGCAGCCGCCGGAAAGCAGGTGGGTCGCGAATGTGTGGCGAAGCGTGTGCGGACTCATCCGCCCTTCAAGACCGGCGAGCGCGGCGTACTTGCGGATGATCTTGTAGAGCCCCTGGCGCGTCAGCTGTCCGCCACGGAAGTTGACGAACAGATAGCGCTGCGGGCGGTCTTTGGTCAGAGCGCGTCGCCCGGCTCGCAGGTAGATACGGATCGAGAGCAGCGCCTGGCGGCCGACCGGAACGATGCGCTCCTTGTTGCCCTTGCCGCGCGTGCGGAGGATGCCCTCTTCGAAGTCGATGTCGCTGACCTCAAGGTTGACGACCTCGCTCACGCGCAGGCCGGAGGCGTACATCAGCTCAAGCATCGCGCGGTCGCGAGAGGCGACGGCGTCTGTCCCTTTGACCTGGTCGATCAGATGCGAGACCTCGCTGCGGCTGAGCACCGCCGGGAGCTTCTTGGTCTGAGCCGGCGCCTTAACATCCGCCGTCGGGTCGGCATCAACCACGCCCTCGCGGCGCAGATGCACATAGAACGAGCGCAGTGAACTGAGCTTGCGGTGCAGCGTCGTGCCCGCCATCTCGCCACTCGCGGCCAGCGATTCGAGGTATTCGACGATCTGCGGTTTCGTGACCGTGAGCGGGTCCTGACCGATCGACCCGAGGTACGCACCGAACTGCATCAGGTCGGTCCGGTAGGCGATCAGCGTGTTCTCAGCCGAGCGCGCCTCGAACTCAAGGTACTGGAGGAACTCGAGCAAGAGGTCCTCAAAGCGCGGCGAGACGAGCGCCTTCTGTTGTGCCACCGGCGGGGCCATGGGCCTTTCTTGGCTCGCGCCGCCGAGTTTCCTTGACGGTCGCGCTCGCGCGCAACCGGGGTTGCGTCTAGTAGTCCTTGCGCGTCTTCACGCCGCGGAACCGCGACTGGACCTGAGGCCCGGGAGTGCGCGCGAGATCCTGCGGCGTGGCCCGCAGCACCAGCTTCTTGCTCAGCGGCAGCTTGCGGCCGTTCATCGAGGCGAAGATGCGCACCTTGTTCGAGCCGGCTTCGAGATTGCGGATGAACTTGACGATGAACTTCTTGCCGCGGTAGACCTCGAAGGTGACGCGCGAGGCCTTGCTCAGCGAAAACTTGGCGGCGATCTCCTTGCGCTTGCAGCGCGATGAGTAGCGCACGCAGAGCGAGCGGGGACTCACCTTGTAGCGGCTGATCAACGGGTCGGCCTGTTCGCCGGGGCCGGAAGCGACGAACTGCGACGGTGTTCCGACGAGCTGGTTGCCCGACGCGTCGGCGATGGCGCCGGCACCGCTGACCACGACTGATCCCGCTTCGCCGGTCCCCCACGGGAAGTTCGACGCCAGGTAAAGCGAGTTGCCGGCGGTGCCCGAGGTCACCAGGCCGCGGGCCAGTCCGGCCATCGTGAGGGTGAACGACGACGGCGCAGGTGAGCCGCCCGCGAGCGTTTCGTCAAAGTCGAGCCGGACTGTGTTGTTGTTCACCGCGACGGCGTTGATCAGCTTCGGAGACGTGATGTCAGCGGCGACTGCCACGGGCGCGCTGAAGCTCGACGATCCACCCGCGGTGTAGGTCTTCGCCGTGAAGCGATCCCCGGAGCTCGGCTCGGGCGTCGGGACGAAGTAGTAGCCACCGCCACCCGCTCCGACGGCCAGAACGCGCGCGAAACCTTCGGCGCCAGAAGCCGGTGGGTCGGAAGTGAACACCTCGACCACCCCGTCGACGGACGCGCCAGTTATCGGCAGCGTGCCATCGGCGCGACGCGGTCCGACGGTGATCGTCGGCGCTCCGATGTTGCCGTTGATCGCGCGACCGCACAGTGACGAGGCAGCGATTCCGCGCACGGAGACGGCGGCGCCGCTGACGTCGAGCCCGTAGTCGCTTGCGGTGCACGAGCCGGCGTAAGTTCCGTTTCCGCGGATGGACACGTCGTTCGAGGTCGCTTCGATAGTCGCGCTCTTGGACACGGCCGGCAGCGGGCTGCTGATGGTGATCGTGAGACCGGGGTTGAAGTTCACGACGTCGCCTCCGCTGCCTCCGTTCACAAGCCCGAGCGCACCGCGCAGCGAGCAGTCGGCCGCAGCGCCGGTGCAGGCGTTCAGCGCACCATTGTCAGAGCCTGTGTCAACCAGGTAGGTGTCGGCCGAGGCCTGCGCCGTGCCGGCGAGCAGGAAGGCACAGGCGAGCACGAGGGCGCCGAGAGTCCGCTGTCTGTGGGCTGAATTCAAAACTGGGATGGAAAAGTCGCGATCGGTGTTCGAAACACCTGCGTAGCCGTCAAGTCGCGGTCAGATCAAATCAGACGTCCGGCGAGCGCGAGGCCGCCTGCAAGCGCCTGTTCGAAAAACAGCGTGTCGTTGGGGAGGTCGCGGCCCATCGTCCGCGCCGGCAGGCCGCTGTCCGCGTAGCCGGCGAGATCCGGTTCAACCTCCATCACCTCGTGGCCGGCGAACTCTTCGGGCTGAGGTGCGCCCGGTGCGAGGCCGATCGTGACCGGCGCCAGAAGCAGCTTCAAGACCGAGGTCGTGTGGTGCGAGATGCCTTGGTGACGCGGCCGCGGATCGCCGCTCGACGCGCGGGCGACTAGCACCGTCGGGCATCCGAGCGCAAGCGCCGCGTGCGCGCTGTCGAGGGCGAGCATCCCGCCATGCCCGAGGGCCGTTCCCGAGCCGATGATCCCCGGCCCCGGCCCGACTACGGCGCAGTCCCATCCACGCTCGGCGAAACCTGCATGGAGCGCTCCTGCAGTTGACATCGCCTCGGCCTCGCCGCCGTAGGCCGGGGCGGCAGTTATGTGGTCGAAGAGCAGCTCCCGCTCGCGCAGATCGGCAACGGTCGTCGAGAACGCCCCTGGCAGTGCGCCTCCCCCCGTCTGCACATATCCGAGCTTGGCTCCGGGGCTCGCATTGCCGAGAGCCCATGCGACCGGGGCGAGTTGACCGTGCAGCTGGAACACCGCGACCGGCTGGCGCAGCGGCAGATCGAGTGACTCGGGTTCGACCGGTGCGACCCCCTTCTGCAGCGGCGAATAGTTGAGCTTCATCACATGCCGCTCGGGGTCGGCCTCGCCGGTCAGCCCGCGGGTCAGATTCACCAGCACAACATCACTTCCACCCGAGCCGAGCCGCAGATCCACCGCCTCCGTGTTGACAATCACCTCGTCACCCACCTCGCAGTGGCCGATCATCGAGACATCGCCGAAGGCTTTGCGCCGCCCACCGTCGAGCTCGACGATCAAGCGCTCGAAACCGCGCTCCCCCTCGACGGCGTGGGCGATCTCAGCGACAGTTCCGCGTCGCAGGCAAAGCATCGTCAGTGAACGTCAGACGCTGCCGGAAGCCGAGATCTCGGATCCGTCGGCGTCGACCGCGGCGATCTCGCCCGTTTCGACGCGCGGCTCGCGGGTCGGCGTGCGCTCACTGGCGGCGCCGACGAACTCGCGGAACAACGGCTGGGGCTTGAGCGGGCGTGACTTGAATTCGGGGTGATACTGCGAGGCGACGAAGAACGGATGCTCCGGCACCTCGATGACCTCGACGAGACGCTCGTCAGGCGACGTGCCGCTGAACACGAGGCCCTGTGCCTCGAGTCGCTTGCGCAGGTGGTTGTTGACCTCGAAACGGTGGCGGTGACGCTCGTAGATCACGGCTTCGCCGTAGGCCTCGCGGGCGCGGGTGCCGTCGTGCAGCTTCACCGGGTCGGCGCCCAGACGCATCGTGCCGCCCATGTCGGCGACTTCCTTCTGGTCGGGAAGCAGGTCGACGACGGGATACGGCGTCTCGGGGTCGAACTCGGTCGAGTTGGCTCCCTCGAAGCCGGCGACGGTGCGGGCGAATTCGACGACGGCCATCTGCATTCCGAGGCAGATCCCGAGGAACGGGATGCCCTGCTCGCGCGCGACGCGAGCGGCGTGAATCTTGCCCTCGACGCCGCGGATGCCGAAACCGCCGGGGATCAGCACGCCGTGGCAACTCTGCAGCTGGGCCTCGATCTCGTCGTGACTGAGCGTCTCGGAGTTCATCCAGACGACTTCCATCTTGCGGCCGTGGTGAATCGCCGCGTGACGCAGCGCCTCGGTGACTGAGAGGTAGGCGTCCTGAAGCCCCATGTACTTGCCGACAAGGGCAACGCGCACAGGTTCGGCGCTCTTGGCTGCCTCGGCGCGCTCGACGAGGCTCTCCCATTCGGTCAGGTTCGGCGGGCCGGCTTCGATGCGGAAGTGATTGAGGATCGCGTCGTCGACGCCCTGCTCGCGGTATACCAGCGGAACCTCGTAGATGTCCTTGACGTTCTGGCCGCTGATGACGGATCCGTTCGGCACGCTGGTGAACAGCGCGATCTTGTCGCGCATCTCCTGCGGCAGCGGCTCTTCGGAGCGGCAGATCAGCATGTCCGGCTGGATACCGATGCGACGAAGTTCGTTGACCGAGTGCTGCGTCGGCTTGGTTTTGAGCTCGCCCGCGTGCTCGATGTACGGCACGAGCGTGAGGTGGATGAACATGCAGGCCTCGCGCCCGCGCTCCTGCTGGAACTGACGGATCGACTCGAGGAACGGCAGACTCTCGATGTCGCCCACTGTGCCGCCGATCTCGGTGATCACGACGTCGACGTCTTCGGTCTCGGCGACGAGGTCGATGCGCGCCTTGATCTCGTCGGTGATGTGCGGGATCACCTGGACGGTGCCGCCGAGGTAGTCGCCGCGGCGCTCCTTGCGGATGACCTGGTTGTACACGGCGCCGGTCGTGATGTTGCTGGCGCGCGAGGTGTTGGTGCCCGTGAAGCGCTCGTAATGACCGAGGTCGAGGTCCGTTTCGGCGCCGTCCTCGGTCACGAAGACCTCTCCGTGCTGGAACGGGCTCATCGTGCCCGGGTCGACGTTGATGTACGGGTCGAACTTCTGGATCTGGACGCTCAGACCGCGCGAGACGAGCAGCCGGCCGATCGCGGCAGCGGCGATGCCTTTTCCGAGTGACGAGACCACTCCTCCAGTGATGAAAATGAAGCGAGTGTCACGTGCGTTGGAAGGCAATCCGGTCCCCTTATGAGCGTCGTCCCAAGTGGTCGATGAACCGTAACACGGGCGTCCGATCGATCAATTGGGAGATCGAACGGAACTCCCCATATAGCGTGATTAAAAGAACCACCGCCAGCGCTATTGCCTGGCCGGTTGTGTCTAGAACGAGCACCATCCACAGTCCGGCCATCGCGCCGATCGCGTTGCTGCCGGTGTCGCCGAGCATTCCCTGCTCGTTCAGGTCGTAATACAGCAGGACCGGCAGCGCTCCGAGGAACACGCCCATCTCCCACACGGGCTCGAGCGTCCACGCGCCGATCACCAGCCCCGCCGCGAGCACGAAGAAGACCTTCAGTGCGCGCCCCGGGCGCAGATCGAGCAAGTTGAAAAGGTTCGTGGTGACCACGACGAGCGCCACCGCCAGCAGGTATTCCCAGTCGCCGGGAACGATCAGCCCGATCGCGAAAGCGGCAAGTCCGAGCGAACCGATCGCTTTGACGGCACCGGTCGAGAAACCTCCGCCGAACGTCGCCTTCAGATGGCCACGGACGCCGCGCGGATCATTTCGCCCTCCGGTCTCGATCACCGGGGTACCGAGCAGGTCGTCGATCGCGCCGAGCAGGCAGACGCCGATGATGTAGATCAGCACTCCGGCCAGGCCGGGGCCCCCGAGGATGTCGTCATCCACGAGCCGGTCGAGCGGCGCGCTGATCCCGAGCGCGACGAAGGCCGAGACCGGGAGGAGGATTCCCGAAGGGACGGGCACTTCTCGGCCGGCGTAGTTGCTGCGGATGAACCCCGCTTCACGCAAACCGCGCAGAAGGATCGGCGCAACGAACAGCGAGACGCCGAAGGCGAGGATCAGAGGCAGCGCTTGCACGGCGGTCACGGTAGTCGCTGCGATACTCGGACGATGCGCCGGTTGCTCGCCGTGATCGCCCTGCTCGTTGCCTACGTCGTGTTTGTGCGCGAGCGTCTTTCGAACTTCGGCGCGACCGACGCCGAGTCCTCATCTGCGCTCCCGGGCGACGATCTGATTCCGGATGCTGACGGCGTGACCACTCGTGCGATCGAGATCGCGGCACCGCCCTCAGCGGTGTGGCCGTGGCTGGCCCAGATCGGACCGGCGCCACGCGGCGGCATCTACACGTTCGACTGGATCGAGAACCTCTTCGGCCTGAACATGCACAGTTCAGATGAGATCCTCACCGAGTTCCAACACCCGCGGCCGGGCGAACGCATCAAGTTCGGCGCGAACGAAATGGAGTTCGTCGAGATCGCGCCCGAGCATCACTTCGTGATGCGGGTCGTCGACGGGAACTGGGTCTGGGCGTTCGTGCTGATCCAAGACGGGGACGGCACCCGGATGATCAGTCGCAACAGCTACCGCCTTCCGCGCCTGTTCGACCGAATCTGGATAGAGCCGATGATCCCTGCGTCTCTGGTTATGGAGTGGCGAATGCTTCTTGGTTTCAAGGAGCGCGCCGAGCGTCTCGCTCGCGAGCAAACTCAGGGAACCTGAGGTGCGATCGCGTCGGCCGAGTCCTTGACGCCGTAGTCGCCCTTCGCGCCGCCGAAGATCTGCACCAACGCGTAGCGCCCCGAGTAGTCCTGGATGTCGTCGACCGTGGACAGGCCGAGCGACTTGTACCACTTGATGTTGCTCGGCTCGGTCGTCGTGTTCTCGACCCCGGCGACGCGATCGGCCTGTTGGGTCAGGCCGGCGACCACTCCCCGCTCGAATCCGTCGAAAACCTTCTCCTCGTCGGTTTCGAGTTTGTCCGCCTCCTCGGCGCTCTGTCCGTCTGCGACGGGGACCTGCCGGGCGTAGGCCACCAGCCGCACTCGGGTGATCGTGCCCGAAAGGCGGCTGAACACAAAGCGACGCATCGTCGCCTTGTCCTTGCCACGAGCCAGGCGGCGGCCGACGGCGCGGCCGAGCTGGTCGGCCTCGGCCGGAGTCGGTGTCGCGCCTTTGATCAAACTGGTTACTCCGAGCGCATTTGCGATCGCGTTGTAGCGGGGTTTGGCGACAAGCTGCGCGATGTATGAAAGGTCGGCGCCGGCCGGTTCGACGGCCGCCGTGACTGACTTGATCGTGCTCTGGGCCACGTCGGCGGAACCGATCGTCGCGACCCGCTCGTTCTCGAGGTCGCCGGCGACGAGTTGCGGATACGCCGAGCCGATGAACTCGTTCTGTTGCTCGATCCGGTGTTTACGCTCGCCGGCGAGCGTGCGAGCATCGTTGAGGTCGGTCTTGAGCGACTCCTCGAGATTGCCGCGCACGTCGGAGATCAGGTTTGTGTCGCCGAGCGTCACGCCGAGCAGCAGGCCGAGGGCCAGCGCGACGAAAACTGCGGCGAGCGAGAGTGCGTGGTAGCGGAAGTCGATCATGCGGCGGTCAATCCAATCAAAAGGCGCATCAGCCGATTCCGACCGACACCTTGAATTTCAGCCAGAGCAGATCGACGAGGTTGTTCAGCGGCGGAGATACGAAGATCGCAACGAGCAGGGCGAACGCTCCGGCCGCGACGACGCCACCGAGCGCGCGAGTCGAGGCGCGCGGCCGATACAGCCTGCTCACGCCCTTCGCATCAACGAGGATCTCGCCCACGCGCACGCGGGTGAGGAATGTCGAGGCCATGCCCTTGCGGTTCTTGTCGAGGAACTCGACGAGGTTGAAGTGCGCGCCGACCGTGACGATCAGGCGGGCCCCCTCCTCGGCGGCCATCAGCATCGCGATGTCCTCGCTGGTGCCGGTCGCGGCGACGATTTTGTACGGAACGCCGAGCTTGTCGAGCCGCTCGCGCCCGGGCGCCTTGCCATTGGCGTAAGCGTGAACGAGCAGCTCAGCACCGCACTCCAGTACCGAGTCAGCGGCCGAATCCATGTCGCCGACGATCATGTCCGGCTTGAACCCCTCTTCGACGATCGCATCTCCGCCACCGTCGACCCCGATCAGGATCGGCTTCTCGTCGCGGATGTAGCTGCGCAGCGCCCTGAGGTCGCGCTGGTGATCGACCCCGCGCACGACGACCAACACGTCGCGGTCGCGGAAGACCGTGTCGAGCTCCGGCAGATCGAGCTTGCCCGAAAGCAGTTCGCTCTCCTGGCGGATGTAATTCATCGTGTTCTCGGCGAAACGCTCGAGTGCGTGCCCGACCTGGCGCTTGGCCTGTTCGTACTTCTCGGCCACCAGCTCCGGCGTCTGCCACTCGCCGCGCCCGACGACGTCGGTCCCCCGAACGATCTCGCCGCCGCGAACGACGATCTCGTCGCCGTCGCTCAGAACGTCGAAGAGGCTGGAATCGACGGCGTCGACCAGGTGCACACCGGCGCCGGTGATTATCTGCGGTCCCGTGTTCGGATAGTCGCCGGTCGAGGACTCAGCGACGTTGATCACGCATGAGACGCCTTTGCGTACCAACTCCTCGCCGGAGACGCGATCGATGTCCTTGTGGTCGATCAGCGCGATCTGACCCGGCTCGAGCGTCTTCGTCAGCAGCTTCGTGCGTTTACCCGGCCGCACGACGCCATGGATCGAACGACCGCGCGCGGGCGCATCTGTCCGCCCGCCCGCGACATCCTCACCCGTCGTCCCGGACAAATTCCGCTGCATCTGAGGGACTTTAGATCACCCCCCGAGGCGAGGGCGGACGCTTAAGCGAGCGCCAACAGCCAATGACTACGCGGCCGCGAGCAGCTCTCGAGCGTGCTTGCGAGCACCGCTGTCATCGGCGTCCGCGCCCAGCATGCGACAAATCTCGGCCACGACCTCATCGTCGGACAGCATGCGCACGTCGGTGCGCGAGTCGCCGTCGGTCGCCGACTTCTCGATCTGGAAGTGCCGGTGCGCGGATGCTGCGACTTGCGGCAGGTGCGTGATGCAGATGACCTGCCGATTCTCGCCCAGCGCACGGAGCTGCTCGCCAACCGCACGCGCCGTATGGCCGCCGATACCGGCGTCGATCTCGTCGAAGACAAAGGTCTGCGAGCCGCCCGAGGTGTCGCCTGCTGCCGTGAGCAGCGCGAGCATGGCGCGAGAGAGCTCTCCGCCTGACGCCGCCTCTCGGAGCGGCATCGCTGCGATACCGGGGTTCGGGGCAAGCATGAACTCGACCTCGTCCGCGCCGGTAGGACGGACCTGGCCGTCTCGCGGCCTCACGTCGATCTGAAATTCCGCACCGTCGAGCGCGAGCTTCGCCAGTCGCTCGCGTACCGCTGCAGCCAGCTTCGGCGCCGCCTTTTTGCGGGCTTTAGAGACGTCCGCGGCCAGCGCCGCCTGCTGGGCCCGCAGCTCTTCGAGGCGTGTGCTCGCCTCTTCGGACTGCTCACGCGAGCCTGACAACCGATCGCGGTCTTCGCGGCAGCGTTCGGCGTGGGCAAGCACCGACTCGACGTCGCCGCCGTGCTTGCGCTTCAGCCGTTCGTAACCATCGAGCCGTTCGTTCAGAAATGCAAGGCGCTCCGGATCCGCGGCGAGGCCGCCGGTGTAGCCGCGCAGGTCGGCGAGCACGTCGCCGAGCTCGATCGCCAGCGCATCGGTGCGGGCGGCCAAGGCATCGAGCTCGGGGTCGGCGCCTGACGGCGCCTGGAGCGAGGCGACTGCGGCGGCAAGGAGCGACGCCGCTGCGGTTCCCCCCGGTTCCGCCCCGTCGTCGTCGAGCGCGACGATCGCGCCCTCCCCCGCCATTCGCAGTTCGTCGACCGACTTCAGCCGGTCGCGCTCGGCCGAGAGATCCGCCTCGTCGGCGACCTCCGGCGCAAGTTCCTCGATCTCCGCCAGCTCGAACTCGATCAGACCGAGTTCGCGCTCGCGGCGACCTTCGAGGATCTCGAGCTCGGCAAGTCTGCCCTGCAGCTCGGACGCCTCTACGTGAAATTCAGTGAGGGTCCGAAGCTTCTCAGCGTGGCCTTTTGTCTGGGCTCCGGTGTAGCCGTCGAGCGTGGTGAGCTGTGTGCTTGACAGTGTGAGCTTGCGGTGCTCGTGCTGCCCATAGAACGACACGAGCGCCCCCGCCAGGAGCTGCAGATCGGCAGCGGTGGCCGAGCGGCCCTCGACGTATGCGCGGGTGCGCCCCTCGGGCGTCACGCGCCGGGCGAGAGCCACTTCCGTCGCGTCGGGATCCGGTAGGCGATCGCGCAGGTCGGTGAATTCCGACCTCGCGAGCATTCCGTCGGGAACACGAAACAGCCCCTCCACGTACGCCTCGCTCGCGCCCGGCCGGACGATCCCACGCTTCGATTTGCCGCCGAGCAGCAGATCGATCGCGTGCGCGAGCATCGTCTTGCCGGCACCGGTCTCGCCGGTGATCACGTTCAGTCCGTTGCCGAGCGACAGCTCGGCGCGCTCGATCAGGAGCAGATTCTCGATGCGGAGTTCAACAAGCATGCGGTCTTTGTACAGACCGGCTCGGACGAACACCTGTTCGTGTCAGTGATCTTGCATCAACTGGCAATCGAACTCGGTAGGTCGACGAATGCGCCGAAACACGTGGGTTCGCAGTCGGAACCGTTCGGCTCCCATCGTTGAAGCGTCCTAGCGCCGCTCCAATTTGCGATCACTGCTCCATCCGAGCCGAGGAATTCGACCCGGACGTCCACGGGTCTCACCGAACGGGCGGATGTCGGGGCACTAATGTCGGCGCGTCCGGTAGCTGCGCGGCAGCCGTCGCGGCGTCGCCGGCATAACTCGAACGTGTTGCATTCGCGATCCACGCAGACGCGCACCTCCTTGGTCTTAGCGGGGGCCTTCAACCACCTCACCCGCACGGCGCTCTCGCAGCCGATCAACGTGCACTCCACAGCACCTTTCGCCAGCAACGCCAACGCCACAAACACGGTCACCGAAACCAGGCCGACGATCGCCAGAACTGCAACCCAGAGGTTTCGCGAGACAACACCCATGGCGACCCGCTAGGTCGCCAACTTGCCGAACTTCTCGCGAAATCGGTCGTAGAAGTTCGTGCCGGGGATCTGCGCCAGGCAAGCGACGTCGTCCTCGAAGATCAGCTCGGCAGTCTCGCCGACCGGGAGTGTTCCGACCATCATTCCGTCAACGAGAATCTCAAGGTCGTCGCGCCGGCCCGAGTTGGTCACACCGAGCACATCGGGCGCAGCGGCGACGATCGCGCGCGCCGTCAGCGTGTGCGGCGCGATGAAGCTGACGACATAGCCCTCCACGCCCCAGGCGAGGATCGGGCCGTTGTTGGCGAGGTTGTAGCCGGTCGAGCCGGCCGGGGTCGCGGCGACGACGCCGTCGCAGCGGACACGCCCGACGGTCTCGCCGGAGAGCGAGTATGCGACTTCCGCGACGCGGGCGTCGCGCGCGCGGTGGAACGAGACGTCGTTGATCCCGGTCACGTCGATGTCTCCGTAGCGCAGGCGCAGGCCGGGCAACTCGAGCACGTCGAACTCGCCGGCGAAGGCGAGCCGCAGGCCCTCGGCCAGTTCGTCGCGCTCGACGGTCGTGAGAAATCCGATCGTTCCGAAGTTGAATCCGAACGTCGGGACCTTGGTGCCAGCGAACGTTCGCAGCGACCGCAGAATCGAACCGTCGCCCCCGAGCACGATCGCGACGTCCGGCGCTGCCTCGCGCAGAGCGGGGTTGGTCAGACCGGCCACGCCGTCCGGCAGGTCGGAAAGCGGCGAATCGTGGATGAGCTCGCAGTCGACCTCGGAAGCGAGCATGCTCAGTCGCTCGAGCGCCGGCTCGACGTTGTCGTTCGGGAAGTGATGTGTGATGACTGCTGCGCGCATCGGGTTGATTATCGCTATTCCGGCTGGGCGTCCTCAGCGACCGCACGGAGATCTGCGGCGCCTGTGCGCGACCCCTCGGCGAGCCAGAGGAACGATTCGCGGTTGCCGGCCGGACCCGGCAGGCCCGAGGAGCATCCGCCCTGGACGCTGAAACCGTGCTCAACCGCAGTGCGGGCCGCGGCCTCGACGGCGGCTATCCGGTCAGCGCGCTCGCGGACCACCCCTCCTTTTCCGATCCGCTCTTTGCCGACCTCAAACTGTGGCTTGACGAGCGCCAGGAAATCGAACTCCTCGGCTGCAAGGCCGAGCAGGGCCGGCAGCACCTTCTCCAGCGAGATGAACGAAAGATCTGCGACGAGCAGGTCCGGCGCGTATTCGATGTCTGCGCGAGTGAGGTCACGGACGTTGGTGCGCTCAATCACCGTGACCCGCTCGTCGCTGCGGAGCTTCATGTGCAGTTCGCCGTAGGCGACGTCGACGGCGATCACGTGTGCGGCGCCGCGCTGAAGCAGAAGGTCGGTGAACCCACCGGTACTGGCGCCGGCGTCGAGCGCGCGACGACCTTCGACGAGGACCTCGGGGAAGACCGCCAGCGCATTCTCGAGCTTCACGCCCCCGCGCGAGACGTAGCGGAGCTTCTCGTCGACGACCAGCTCGGTGTCGGCGGCGACCTGTTGGCCCGGCTTGTCCAGACGCCGTCCGCCGAGCGCAAACTTCACCTCTCCGGCGAGGACGGCTGCGGCGGCTTTGTTGCGCGACTCGAAATACCCGCGCTCAACGAGCAGAACGTCCAGCCTCGTCTTCCCCGTCGACATGGGCTGATCCTAGGCGTACACGTCGACCCGCAGGGGTGCGCGGCGAATCTTCCAATCGACCACCCCCCGGGGTGGTCGATTGGACAATCTGGCGCTTGAAACCGGGGACGGCATCGGGGCCACAAGCTGTACTGAAGCAAACGGCCGCTTAAAGAGTTAGACCCCGCGTTGGGCGGGGCCTGACTCTGGGGAGGATACTGCTGTGTCTCTGGGCCGGTTCGATTTTGGGGGAGTGAACCTGGCCCGGGGAGAAAGTCGTGTCCGATCGAACTTGGAGGCGACTTCCGTATCTGGAGAGAAAGATACGGGTCGATGTGTGATGTGTGTGTGAGATTGCTCACAGTTGCACAAAGTCCCTACTTTGCGGTATCGCCGCGCCGTGAGCGGGATCGGCATAGGATCGCCGGATGCCTACACGAGAGTTCGACATCGTCCTGTTCGGCGCCTCCAGTTTCGTCGGAAAGCTGACCGCCGAGTATCTCGCCGAGCACGCCCCCGAGCAGCTTCGCTGGGCGATCGCCGGCAGAAACGAAAGCAAGCTTGAAAAGGTCCGTGGCGACTTGGCGAAGATCAATCCGGGCTTGGCCGAGATGACGATCATCACGGCCGACTCATCCGATGAGGAGGCGCTCAGGGTGATGGCTCAGAGCACGCGACTCGTGATAACCACCGTCGGTCCGTACGCGATCTACGGCGAGACGCTGGTCAAGGTGTGCGCCGAGACCGGCACGCACTACACCGACCTCACCGGCGAGCCGGGTTTCGTCGACGACATGTACGTCAAGTATCACCCGGATGCCGTGAAGAGCGGCGCGAAGATCGTTCACACCTGCGGTTTCGACTCGGTCCCGCACGATGTCGGCGCCTACTTCACCGTTCTGCAGTTGCCCGAGAACACGCCGATCGAAGTCGAGAGCCGCGTGCGCGCCAGTGGCATGATCTCCGGCGGCACCTTCTACTCGGCGCTCAACGGCTTCGGTCACGCAAAGCAAACGATCGACGCCGCTCGCAAGCGGATCAAGCTTGACAAGGCTCCTGAAGGGCGCAAGATCAAGCCGCTCACCAAGCCGCCTCATCGCGACAAGACCATGGGCATGTGGGTCGCTCCGCTGCCGACGATCGACCTCTTCGTAGCGCTTCGCTCGGCGATGGCCGTGGACCGCTACGGCCCAGACTTCAAGTACGGACACAACTACGCCGCGAAACGCCTGTTCACGGTCGTCGGCGGCACGCTGTTCGTCGGACTCATGTTCCTGCTGGCGCAGATCCCTCCCCTACGCCGCGCGATGATGAAACTTGTGCCGCCTGGAACCGGGCCGAGCAAGGAACGTCGTGACAAGAGTTGGTTCCGCGTTGAGTTCGTCGGTGAAGGGGGCGGCAAGACCGTCCGCACGGCCGTCTCCGGCGGCGACGCGGGATACGACGAGACGGCGAAGATGCTGGCCGAGACCTCGATGGCGCTCGTCATGGACGATGTTCCAGACCGCGTCGGGCAACTCACTCCGGTCGCAGCGGCAGGCGACGCGCTGCTCAAGCGTCTGCCTGCTGCCGGGATCAAGATCGAAGTCGTCGGCTGAGCCTCCGCGTCGCGGCGAAAATTGCAACACTGGGCCAGTGCCGCGCGTGCTCGTCACCTATGCCAGCAAGCACCACTCGACCGCTGAGATCGCAGAGGCGATAGCGACCGAATTGACGGCCCGCGAAAACGATGTCGACTGCGTCGACGCCGCCGACGCGCCGAAGGCCGACGACTATGACGCCGTCGTGCTGGGCAGCGCTGTCTACATGGGGCGCTGGCGTCGCGAGGCCCGCCAATTCCTCAAGCACAATCTCGACGCGCTCTCGCAGCGGCCGTTCTGGATCTTCAGCTCCGGTCCGACCGGCGAGAACGCCGAGAAGGACTTCGCGGAGAACGAGAAATGGCTCGAGCCGCGCCACGTGCTCGATCAGGCCGAATCGGCCGGAGTCCGCGGACACATCGTCTTCGGCGGCAAGATTCCCGACTACCCCAAGGGGTTCATCGAGAAGTCGATCAGAGATTCAACGCCCGCTGAGTTCCTGGACGTGCGCGACTGGGACCAGATACGCGCCTGGGCCGACGAAATCGCGGACCAGCTCGGCGCGACACCCACCGGCTAGGCGTCGGCCGGAGCCTTTTGAGCCAGTCGCTCGCTCACGCGGCGGGCGACGGCCTCGGGCGTGAAGCCGACTTCTTCGTGCAGCAGCTTCGGTGCGCCGTGCGTCACGTAGCGGTCGGGAAGCCCGACGCGCAGCACCTGCACCGGCAGGCCGTGGTCTGCCAGGTGTTCGAGCACACCGGCCCCGAACCCACCCGCGAGTACGCCCTCTTCGAGCGTGACGAGCAGCTCGTGTTCTGCGGCCAGTTCGTTGATCAACTCGGTGTCGAGCGGCTTGGCGAAGCGCGCGTCGGCGACGGTGGCGGAAACCCCCTGGTCGGCGAGCAGCTGCGCCGCCCCCTGGGCCAGCCCCACACCTGTGCCATAGCCGAGCAGCGCGACGCGGCCGTCGCCTCGGGTCAGGACCTCGCCCGTGCCGATCTCGATTGCCGTCGGCGCGGTCGGAAGCGGTACTCCGAGCCCGTTTCCGCGCGGGTAGCGGAGCGCGACCGGCCCGTCGTCGTAGACGAGCGACGTGTGCAGCATGTCCACGAGCGCCGCCTCATCGCGCGGGGCCATCATCACGAGGTTGGGCAGTGGGCGCATGTAGGCGATGTCGAACGCCCCGTGGTGTGTCGGGCCGTCGTCTCCGACCAGCCCGGCACGGTCCATCGCGAACACGACGTTGAGTTTCTGCAGGCACACGTCGTGGACGATCTGATCGAAGCCGCGCTGCAAAAACGTCGAGTAGATCGCAGCCACCGGCTTGACGCCCTCAAGCGCCAGCCCGGCGGCGAACAGCACCGCGTGCTGCTCGGCGATGCCGACGTCGAAATAGTGCTCGGGCAGCTCCTTCTGGAGGATCGACAGCCCGGTGCCGCTGTTCATCGCGGCCGTGATGCCGACGACGCGGGGATCGCGCCGTGCCTCGGCGACCATCGCCTCACCGAACACCTTGGTGTACTGCGGAGGCGGCGCGCTGCTGGCTCCACTCGTGTCCTCGATCACGGCCGGCTTGCGGTCGGCGATGCCTTTCGGCTTCACCGCGTGCCACTGCTCCATGCCCTCGAGCCCGCCCATCTCGGCCGGCTCGAAGCCCTTGCCCTTCACAGTGGCGATGTGCACAACCACCGGACGGTCGGCTGCCAGAGCCTCTTCGATCGCCGGCCGCAGCTCGGCGACGTCGTGACCGTCGACGACTCCGATGTACGCGAAGTCAAGCTCCTCCCAGAGCAGTCCCGGCGCCCAGAAGGCCTTGACCGACTCCTTGAACTGCGGGCCGAGGCGCTCGAACGCGGCGCCGATTCCGGCCGGCAGCTTGGTCAGGGCGTTCTCGGCACCGTCGCGCGCCTTGTAGAGCTTCGGATTCATGCGCACGCGGTTGAAGTAGCGCGACAACGCGCCGACGTTCGGCGAAATACTCATGCCGTTGTCGTTGAGGATCACGACGATGGGCGTGCCGAGTCCGCCGGCGTTGTGGATCGCCTCGAAGGCGACGCCGCCCGTCATCGATCCATCACCGATCACGGCGACAACCTTGCCGTCCTCGGCCTGGCCCATCCGCATCGCTTCCTTGATGCCGACCGCGTACGAGATCGAGGTGGAAGCGTGACCGGCCCCCATGATGTCGTGCTCGCTCTCAAACGTCGCGCAGAACGGAGCAAGCCCGCCGTACTGCCGGATCGTTGAGAGCTGCTCGCGGCGCCCAGTGAGCATCTTGTGCGGATACGACTGGTGGCCGACGTCCCAGAGGATTTTGTCCTTCGGCGAATCGAGCAAGGAGTGCAGCACGACCGAAAGCTCGCAGACGCCGAGATTCGCGCCGAAGTGACCGCCGATCTCGCCGACGGTGTCGATCAGCTCCTCGCGCACTTCTTGCGCGATCTGCTGCAACTGCTCGTCGCTGAGACCGGTCAGGTCGTCTGGTCCGCCGATGCCGGGCAGCAAAGGGCCGGATTCGAGTGATTTGTCAGATTTCTTCGCCAAGGCTGCGAACTCTCTAACGGTCCCGGCTGTGGATGTATTCGCTGACGGTTCGCAGGTCGCCCGCGTCGCCGCGGAAGTCGATCGCGTCCAGCTGCTCGGTTACTCGCTGAAAACTCTGTTCGGCGAGCTCGCGTGCCTGCTCGAGCCCGAAAACGCTCACATATGTGGCCTTCCCGTGTCGCTCGTCGCTTCCACTCGGTTTTCCGAGTTGCCGTGACGAGCCGGTGACATCGAGAATATCGTCCACGATCTGAAAAAGGACCCCCAGTTCGTCGGCGAAAACACCGAGCTGCTCGACGGTGCTCGTCGGCGTCCCGAGTGCGATCGCGGCGCCGCGAACGGAAGCGCGAATCAGCCGGCCAGTCTTGAGCGAGTGCATCTGCTTGAGATCCTCGGCGCTCTCGACCTGTTCGTCGATGTCGATGAACTGGCCGCCGACCATCCCCCCTGCCCCGATCGCCGCAAGCAGTTCGTCCATCGCGTCGACGACATGGCGGGGCTCGCCGGCCTGAGTCGAGGTGATGAGCCGCAGCGCCTCGGCGAAGAGCGCGTCTCCGGCGAGGATCGCGACGTTCTCTCCGAACGCGATGTGGCAGGTCGGCTTGCCGCGGCGCAGGTCGTCGTCGTCCATCGCCGGAAGGTCGTCGTGGATCAACGAATAGGTGTGGATCAGTTCGAGCGCCGCCGCGTACGGCATCACGACCGACGGGTCGTGCCCGAGCGCCTGGGCGGTACTGAGCGCGAGCACCGGCCGCACGCGCTTGCCGCCGGCCAGCAGCGAGTACCGCATCGCTTCGACCAGGCCGTCGATGCGTGGGACGGTTTCAAAGTCAAGTCCGCCGAGGTAGGCCTCGACGGCGAGCCGCTTGCTTTCTGGAAAGCCCGACTCCGGGAACGCGTCGGTCACCGCGAGACCGACTCGAGCGTCGAAGCGGCGCGGCTTGCGAGCTCCGTGACCTCACGCAGTCGCGACTCGAGCGCGGGCGCGTCGTATTCGCCCTCCTTGAGCGAGGCGATCGCGTTCTTCAACTCGCCGATCAAGGAATCGAGCTCGTTGAGGGTCTGCTGGGTCTGTTCGTCTGGACTGCTCATGACATCCGGGGCCTTCTCTGAGGCCAGAACCTGCTCGGTGATCTTCTCGTCGAGTGCTTCCAACTCGTCAAGAATTGCCAGCACGGAGGATGGATCCGAGGATACCGTTGACGAACTTGGGCGCGTCAGCAGAGCAGTAGTGCTTGGCGAGCTCGACGGCTTCGTCGACGGCGACTTCGCCGGGGACGTCGCCGGCGTTGATTTCGTGGACGGCGACACGGAGGATGTTGCGCTCGAGCGGGGCGACGCGCTCGAGGGTCCAGTTGCCGGTGATGTGCTGGCCGATGGTTGCGTCGATGCTTTCCCGCTGGTCAAGCGTCTCCACAGCGAGCGCGCGAGCGAAATCAGTCGTTTGATCATCGAAGAGACCCTCCAGGTCGCGGCCGGTGAGATCGTGCTGGTACAGCGCGAAGACGGCCTGCTTGCGCTGGTCGGAGCGCTTCACTAGGCGCGCGACATGTATTCGCCGCTGCGCGTGTCGACCTTGACCACGTCACCGGGGTTCAGGAACAGCGGGACGTTGACGGACTTACCGGTCTCGAGCACGGCGGGCTTGTTGCCGCCACCGCTGACCGTGTCGCCGCGCACGCCGGGCTCGGTCTCGGTGATCTCGAGCGTGACAGATGCGGGCAGCTGGATGTCGGCAAACTCGTCGTCGATGTAGAGCGCCTCGACCTCGGAGTTCGGCTTGACGAAGCCGAGCGGTTCAGCGAGCTTCTCGAAGGGCGCCGCGAGCTGGTCGAAGCTCTCGTTGTCCATGAAGTGGGCGTCGTTGCCGTCGTTGTACAGGTACTGAAGCTTGCGCACTTCGGTGCGCACTGCGCGGAACTTCTCGCCCGCGCGGAAGGTCTTGTCGATCACGGCTCCGTCGCTCGAGCGCTTGAGTTTCGTGCGCACAAACGCGCCGCCCTTGCCGGGCTTGACGTGCTGGAACTCGACGAGCTTGTAGATCGTTCCGTCAACCTCGATGTGGTTGCCGTTCTTGAACTGGTTCGTTGAAATCATGCAGGTGAGGCTACTCGCCCTCATCCTGCCGCTTGGCGTCCTGCCTGCGCTGCCAGATGATTCCGCCGGCGAGAATGAACACCGGCACGAGGTACAGCAGCCCGGCCAGCCAATGGCCGGCGTGCGCGTACGGAACGACGAAGCTTGCGATCTGCATGGCCAGATTCTCGCTCATGGCGACTGAGAGAGCAGCCAGAGTCCGAGACTGGTGAATCCGACCATCACCACGAGCATCCACATCTGCGACTGGGCGGCCGCGCGCGCCTTACCCCAGACGGCGAGCGCCTTGTCGTGCGCCACGACCAGGCCGGCGACGTGACCTGCGATCAACGCCGCCACCTGCACCCACCAGATCGCCTTGCCGGAGACGAAATAGTCGATCGACGGCGGTCCGGCGTCGCCCATCGGGTGCGCGAGCACGTGCGGCAACGCCTGACCGGTGAAGATCACGAACGAGAAGTAGTGCGCGACGATGTAGCCGAGCGCGATCGGGATCAGCGAAGGCGCGAAGATCCGCGCGAGCTCGCGCGCCGGCTTCTCGATGTGGCTCGATTTCATGCCTTCGACACCGAGCAGGTAGAAACCGGCGACGATCAGGACGCCGCCGAGCAGGCCGAGCGTCGCGACCAGCTGCGAGGGGTCGTCGCCGGCGATTGCCGCCCAGAGGCCGCCCCGCTCGGCGCCGTCGAACACGGTGATCCCGATCATCGTCGCGACGAACGCGACGGTTCCGGTCATCGATGGAATGTCCGTCAATCCGGAAAGCGGCATTCGGGTCGCGAGCTTTCCGTCCTGAACGGTGAGCGGCGCCATCCGCGCGAAGAAGTTGAAGTAGACACCGAGTCCGTCGCCGCGGTCGCACCACCGCTCGGCGCCGAACAGCGACATCCCGAGCAGCTGGATCGCCGCGTAGATGAGCGCGACGGTCGCCAGCACGGACGGATCGCGGCCGGATTCTCCTGCGACGAGCTCGAGCCAGCCGACGAACAGCAGCAGCACCGCTGCCGGCCAGCGACCGAGCCGTTCGGGATAGGCGAAGCGTGCCGGAGTCCCGCGGTGATTGCGCCGCGCGCGGATCGCGGCGAATGCCCGACCGACGGCTCGCCACGGATTGAACGGCCGGAACACGTCGCCGAGCAACGCGCTCAGAAAGGGAATCATCGTCCAGATGAACACCCAGAAAACGGTCGGCACGACGTTCTGGTCGGCGTCCTGCTCGCCGGCGAAGCCGAAGTAGACGAGGGCGACAAATGCGGCAACCCCGAGCGCGCCGCAGACCGGTTCGATGAAGGCGGGGACCGCGAAACGTTCGCGCGGCCTCGCGGTTTCGAGCTTCGGCGTCTGCCAGAGCGCGGCGAGAGCGAAGAACGAGATCCCGAGGACCAACGCGGCCCCCCACGCGAATACCCAACCGGGAAGCGCCAGGTCGGTACGGGCGCCGAGGCCGTGGGCGAATGCCGTCGCCGGCACCGCGAGCGACCCCAACAGAAACCCGACGACGTAACCCGCCAGGACCGCTTTGCGCCGGCGGATCAAGGATTCACGACGAGCGAGCCGATCTGCTGATCCGACTCATGGAACTCGATCGGGAAGACCCCGTCGATGTTGGCGCGGATGCGCACCGTGATTGTCTTTCCGGCCGGCACCGCGACCTCTTTGTCGTAACCGTGGATGTGAACGATCTCGTTGCTGCTGGACTTGACTTTGAAAGTGACGAGGTCGCCCTTGTCGGTCGTGATTTTCGTCACCTTGCCCGCGCGCAAGGTCGGCACGTCCGACGTCGAAATCGATGCGCCGCCGGTCTCGGAGTCGTCCGGACTTGCGCCGCCGGAGCCGTTGTCGTCACCCGAGCCGCCGTTGTCCGGCGAAGCCCCGCCAGAGCCCTCGGTCGAGCCGCCCTGCTGGCTGCCGCCCGAAGTCGCGCCGGTCGACCCGGTCGCACCGCCGGTCTTCGACGTCGCCGCGGTCGCGGGCTCGTCGCTCTTCTCGGTCGCAGTGGTCGAGTCGTCGTTGCTGGCAATCAGATATGCCGCGGCTCCGACGACGATCGCGATGCCGATGATCGCCATTGCCCAGCGGGTGTTCCTGTTCAACTTCTGCTGCTCCTGGATCGGTTGGATGGCCGGCGCAAAACTCTACACCGATCGATGTAATGGTCGAGTCAGTCGACGGTCACGAGTTCCTTGGTGAACGGACTGAGCACACGCGGTCCGTCGTCCGCGGCGACGACGACGAGGTCCTCGATACGGATCCCGAACTCGCCCTCCACGTAAACCCCGGGTTCGACCGTGACGACGTTGCCCTCTTCGAGCCGCCCTTCCGAGCGGGTCGAAAGCGTCGGCTGCTCGTGAACCTCGATGCCGACGCCGTGGCCGAGACTGTGACCGAAAAGGTCGCCCATCCCGCCTTCGGCGATCAGGTCGCGAGCGACCGCATCGACGGCCTTGCATTCGGCGCCGACCTTCACGGCTTCGAGCGCGGCAAGCTGTGCCTTGAGAACCAGCTCGTACGCATACTTCGCCGCGTCAGAGATCGGACCGGTCGCGAACGTCCGCGTGCAGTCCGAGCAGTAGCCCTCGTAGGTCACGCCGAGGTCGAGCACGACAAGTTCGTTCTTCGCGATCTCGACATCTCGAGGTTCGGCGTGCGGAAGCGCACCGTGTGCCCCTCCCGCGACGATCGGCGGGAATGAGAGCCCGCTGGCGCCGGCCTCACGGGCAAGCACTTCGATACGCCAGGCGACCTCGCTCTCGCTGCGGCCGGCCAGGCCCTCTTCGGCCAGCGCCGCGTAGATCGAGTCGCCGATCATCGCAGCGCGTGCGATGGCGTCGATCTCCTTCGCGCTCTTGACTGCACGGAGTTCCTCGACCAGGCCCGACGCGGCAACAAGTTCCACACCCTCGGGCAGCTCATCGACCAGTCCGCTGTGCGCCTTCACGCGCATGTCGGCGTCATCGAACCCGACGCGCGCGGAATCGCCGATCCGCTCGACCAGGCGCTTGCGAGGTTCGCTCCCTCCGTCGACGATCTCGAAGCCCGTTGCCTGCTCGGCCGCCTGAACCGTGTAGCGGAAATCCGTCAACAAAACGGCCTCGCCCGCGCCGACGAGCAACGTGCCGTTCGTACCGGTGAAGCCCGAGAGGTAGCGGACGTTGTCAAGGTTCGTGACGAGCAGCCGGTCGAGCTCACGCTCCGCCAGCTTTGCCCGGAGCTTCTCGCCGAGCCCAGGTGATTCAGGCACCGGACTCCCCCAGCTTCTCGGCCAGTGCCGTCAGCGCTTCGCGGTAGCCGTCCGGCCCCTTGCCGCTGATCGTCAGAAAGCAGTGGTCGCGGATGACCGACAGCTGACGGAATTCGTCGCGCGCGGCGATGTCGGAAAGGTGCACCTCGACCGCCGGCAGTCCGGCGATCTCGAGCGCGTCCCTGATCGCCCACGAGTAATGCGTCCACGCACCCGGGTTGAGAATCAGACCGTCCGCGATCTCGCGCGAACGGTGGAGCCGCTCCACGTAGTCGCCTTCGTTGTTGGTCTGGAACGTCGTTACCTCGATGCCGTGTTCGCCGGCGAACTCATCGATCTGGAACTCGAGCTCGGCGAGCGTGAAACTGCCGTAGTGCTCCGACGGCCGCTTGCCCAGCATGTCGAGGTTGACGCCGTGCAGAACTTCGATTCGATGCCTCACTTGAGCAACTCCTTGACCGCCGACGCGAGTTGGTCCTCCGGGATCTCGTGACCCGGCGTCACATCGCCCGGGGCGCCGACGAGTACGAACGGCACGGTGTCGCCGACACGCTTCTTGTCGAGTTTGATCACGTCAAGCACCGTATCGACGCTCAGGCCCTTCGCCTTCACGGGCAACCCCGCCTGCTTGCACACGGATACGACCTCGTCGCGCAGCGCGTCGTCGCCGGACAGGCGCATCGCCCCTGCCAGCCCGATCGCCACGGCCTCGCCGTGCCGCAGCCGGCCGTAGCCGGAAGCGGTCTCGATCGCATGGCCGATCGTGTGGCCGAGGTTGAGCGTCTGGCGGATGTTTGCGTCGCGTTCATCCTCGGCGACGACGCGCAGTTTCGTGCGCGCACATTCGAAGACGATCCAGGGGTCGATCGGCTTTGCGAAGTCAACTCCGGCGCGGACCTTTTGCCAGAGGCGCCCGCCCGCGATCAGGGCGGTCTTGATCACCTCTGCCCAACCGGCGACGAGTTCGGCCTTCGGCAGGGTGGCCAGCGCGTCGGTGTCGACGAGAACGCCGTCCGGCTGGTGGTAGGCCCCTGCGTAGTTCTTCGCAGCAGGAAGGTCGACCCCCGTCTTGCCGCCGTACGCACTGTCGACCTGCGCGACCAGGCTGGTCGGTACTTGTACGAATGGCGTACCGCGTTGATAGATCGCGGCGCAGAATCCCGCGAGGTCTCCGACCACACCGCCGCCGACGGCCGCCAGCTGACGTCCGCGAGTGAACTCCTGGGCCGCGAGTTCGGAGCAGACCCGCTCCACCTCGGCCAGAGTCTTCGCGGTCTCACCGGGCGGGATCACGATCCCCTCGTCGAGCCACGGGTAGACCGATGCGAGATGCTCGTCGCTGACCGTCACCGCGTCGCGACGCGCGAGCCACAGGTCGCCCTGAGCGAGGCAGCCGGGGTCGAAGACAGACGGGTAGCTCCATGACTTGCCCGAGGTCCAGAGCATGCGCGGGCCGGACTTGCGCTGGAGCAGCTCGCGCAGCAACGGCGTCGCCTCGCGCAGCGCGCTGGCCGGCGCAGTCGGAAGGATCACATCGGCCGTGTCCTCGTAGACCGGACGGCGTTCGGCGTACAGCGCCCGGAAGGCCTTCTGGTCCTTCGCCAATGGGCGCTTCGACCGGCGCACGCGCGCCCACGCATCGTTCACCGGGATGTCGAGCAGAACGGTCAGGTGTTTTTTCAAAGCCTTGCGCGTCGCCTTGGATCCGAGCGCCCCACCTCCGAGCGCCACGACCTGCGGATTGTCGGCAGCGAGCAGTTCGCCCACCACCTGCTCCTCGAGCTCGCGAAACGCCGCTTCGCCCTTCTTCTCGAAAAACGCAGGGATCGACATCCCGACGCGATCCTCGATCACGTGGTCGGCGTCGACTGCGTCGCGCCCCAGCTGTTTGGCGAGGCGGGTCGCGGCGCTCGACTTGCCGGCGCCCATGAAGCCGGTCAAGACGAGGTGACGGCTCATCGGACTAGCTGTTCTCCTGCGCAAAAACCACGTCGCCGGCGATTCTCGCCTTGTAGGCGGACAGCGCGGCCTGCGTGTCGGCGATGTTGTCGCCGCCGAACTTCTCGAGATACGCCTCGGCGAAGACGAGCGCGGCCATCGCCTCGCCGACGACGCCGGCCGCGGGAACGGTGCACGAGTCAGTCCGCTCTTTCAGCGCCGCCGTCTCTTCGCCGGTCGAGATGTCGACGCTGCGCAGCGGCTTGGTCAGCGTGGGCAGCGGCTTCATCGCGCCTTTGACGACGACGGTCTCACCGTTGGTCATACCGCCCTCGATGCCGCCGGCGTGGTTGGTCGTGCGGTGGAAACCGAACGCTTCGGTCGGACCCTCGCCGCCGGGGAAGACCTCGTCGTGTGCGGCGGACCCAGGGATGTTCGTCAGGCCGAAGCCGTCGCCGAAGCCGACGCCTTTGATCGCCTGGATCGAGCAGAACGCCTGGGCAAGGCGCCCTTCGATCCGCCCGTCCCACGTTGAGTACGAACCGAGTCCGGGGACAAGCCCGAACACGAGAACCTCGAAGATCCCGCCGATCGTCTCGTTGGCCTTGCGCTGGACGTCGATGTGGCGGATCATCTCGCGCTCGGCCTGCTTGTCGATGCAGCGAACGGGCGAGTCGTCGATGCCCTCGAAGTCGTCAACCGTCAGGGGGCGTCCGGGATCGGGTGCGTCGACCGTGCCGATTCGTGTGACGTGGCTGCGGATTTCGACGCCGAGGTCGCGCAGAATCGCGCGGGCCAGCGCTCCGACGGCCACGCGGGCGGTCGTTTCGCGCGCGCTCGCGCGCTCGAGGACGTTGCGGACGTCCTTGTGGCCGAACTTCTGAGTGCCGGCAAGGTCCGCGTGGCCGGGTCGCGGCAGGTGAACCTCTGCGACGTCAGCATCGACCGGCCAGGGGTTCATGCGGTCTTCCCAGTTCGCGTAGTCGCGGTTCGGGATCGAGAGCGCGATCGGAGTTCCGAGCGTGCGGCCGTGGCGGATGCCGGAGACGACCGTCGCTGCGTCCTTCTCGATCTTCATCCGTCCGCCGCGGCCGTAGCCGAGCTGACGGCGCGCGAGGTCGTCGTTGAGGTCGTCGGGAGCGAGCGCGATGCCTGCCGGCACGCCTTCGATCACCGCGATCAGGCCGGGTCCGTGGGACTCGCCGGCCGTTGTGAAGCGCAATCTCATCGCGGCGAAGCCTAGATCACCGCTGCATCGGCGACCTGAGCCTGCAACGTACTCAGCGCTGCTTGATCGGGTCGCTTCCGGAGAAGCGGATCGTGTAGGTGACGTCTTCGCCCTGGATGTTGCGGTAGTCGGCAAAGCGCACGACGCCGCCCTTGGCGACCTTGATCTGCCGCACGGGCTTGTCGTACGTGCTCTTCGAGCTCTTCTCCTTGATGAACTCGACGTCGGTCACCGCGAACAGGACGAGCGTCTCTTTGCCGACCGCGAGCACCTTGATCGTCGGCTTGTCGTCGAAGTCGATCCATCCGTTCGCGCGCTTGCGGACCTTTTTCCACGGCGTGTAAGACGTGTACGTGACGAGGTTCGCTGTGTACAGCGACTGTGTCTTCAGGGCCGGAGCTGCGGCCCTCGTCCGGGCATTTTCAGCAGCAGTCGCCTGAACCTTCTTCGCCGCCGGCGTCGTCGTCTTCGCTGTCGGCTCTGGCATGTAGCCCTTAGCCGCGAACGGATCGCGGCTCTTGGCGTGGGGGCCGCTCTCGTCATCGTTTGCGAGTGTGAGCGCAGGTCCGGCCGCGCGCTTGCTGCTGACTGTTTTTCCGCGCGCGCGCTCCGCGTTTGCGCTGTCGCCGGACGGCGACATAAGTGTCAGTACGACGATCACCGCCAGCAATGACGCCGCGCCTGCAAGGACCGGCATCGGCTTGGGCATGATCCGCCCTAGCTTCGCCCCGAGACCCGGGCCGCGCCCGACGATGATCGCCTTCGGCTCTTTCGGCTGCCGCGTCTTCGAATCCGCCGGCGAGTCCGTGGCCGCCTTCTCAATGAAGACCTCCTTCTCGACCACGAGCGGCTTCTCGACGACCTTCTCGACGACCTTCTCGACGTTAATGAAGTGTTCGACCGTGACCGGCTTCTCGACGACCTTCTCGATTCGGACCGACTCACGCCCAGGCTTCTCGACCGGCACTTCGACTTGCCGTTCAACGTAGACCGGCTTCTCGACGATCTTCTCGACCTGACGCTCGATGTAGATCGGACGATCGACGGGGCTTTCGACAACCACCTCGCGGTCGACCATGACCGGATCCACGTCGGCCAGCGGCTCGAACCACGCGAACGTAGAAGGCTCGACACGCTGCGCCGAGCCGTTCTCGCGACGGTTCTTCTTGCGGGGACCGTGAACCCGAGGGTTGCCGGCCTTCAACCTCACGTCTTCTCGACCTTCTTGATTGAGACCACGGTGAGCTTGTGCTTCTTGCCATCGAGGTCGGTGATGGTTGCGGTCTGGCCCTTCTTCAGGTCAAACCGGTTGAAGTTGGGGTCGACCAGAGTACCCGTGACGGCGACTCCGCTCGCGCCGAGGAAGACCGCGCCGCCGTCCGTGTTGACGCCAGCAAAGATCGCCAGCGGGTTGTCGGAGGTCGGCAGCTGCGATCCGACCACCTTGTCCTTGTAGGTCTTCAGGTCAATTTTGACGGTGACGGCCCAGGTGTAGTACTTGGTCTCACCGGAGGTGCCAGTCGAGCCTCCACCCGAGCCCCCGGTACCGCTGCCTGAAGTCCCAGAACCGCTGCCTGCGCCGCTCGAACTTGCATCCGACCCAGTCGAGCCCGAGGCCCCCGACTTGTTCGCGCACGCACCTTGCGGTTCCTCCGATTCAGGGCAGATCACGCGAACGAGCACGTCGCCGATCTGGCAGTTGAGGACTTTCGGCTCACCACTGCCGACCCGCGTGCAGGTGTAGTCGTTCTTTCCTGTAAACGGATTGGAGGAGTTCGAAAGCGGTATGTCCTCGTCGATCGAGCTGGCGGAAATCAGCGAGACGCGTGCAACTTCAACCTTTGGGGTTTCTGCGGTAACGCCGGCGACTCCCGTAGGAGTTGGCGGAGAAGGAGGCGTTCCGCCCTTTGGGAGCAGGACCATCGCCGCGACGATGGCTATAAGTAGAACACCCGCCGGAAGCGCCAGTCGGCGGGCGTGGAGCTCACGGACGAGGTCTGCAGCCTGTCGTCTGAGCACCTCGAGCTGCGCGTTCATGTCCTTTTTGTCGCCCATATCACTCGCTCGCTTGGGTTCCGGTGGCCGCCGGCGCTGCGGCGGCTGCCGCGGCGGCCGAACTGTCCACAGTCGTCGTCGGTGGAATCGAGTAGCCGGTCATCGCCACTGTCGCCGACAGTTCCGGGAACGACTTGGTGGTTATGTTGATCGAGCTGATGTCGAGCAGACGCCCGGTGACGCCGACACGACCGTTGTTGACTTTCACCAGCTCAAGGATGTTGTCGAACACCGTGTGTAGCCGGAAAAAACTCCCGTCGAACACGAAGCTGTACTCGTACTTGACCAGGCCGGCCGACTTGGCCGTGATGTCGGTCAACGTCGGAGCAGTGCTGCAGCTCGCAGCCTTGCTCGAGCTTGTCCTGGACGTGCCGGTCGAACCCGTTGCCGAAGTCGAGCCGCCGGTGGACCCAGTTGCCGCCGTCGGCGCAGGCTCGGGCGCGGGCGCGGGCGCCGCAGTCGCGCCGGACGCCCCCGTGGAGCTCGAAGACCCGGAATCACAAGTGGTCCCACCCGAACCGGCGACGCCACTGCCCGATGCCCCGGTGTTGGCCGAAAGGCTCACGAAGTTGACCTTCGCGTCGTCCGAGATGTCATTCACCTGGATCAACAGGCTCTGGAAGTCGTCGTTGTTAGGGACGGCCTTGCCCAGACGGACGAGCTTGTTGTAGCTGGCCGGCTTCACCTCCGACAGCTCTTTCGCCTGCAACAGCGCGGCCTTTGCCGACGCTTGCTCGGCCTGCGCCGTCGTTAGCTCTGTCTCGGCGGCAGAAATCGCAGTCTGCTTCTTGTGAACGACGAGGAACCAGAATCCGCCGAGCACGATAAGTACGAGCACAACGGCCAGAACCTTGCGATCACGTTCGGTCATGCCCATGGAATCAGCCCCCCGTCCCGTCTGGCGTCGTGGCCGATGTCGGAACGCCCGTTGGCGCGCTGGCTCCGGCGCCGGTTGCACCGCTCGCGCCGTCTCCACCTTCGGGCTTCGGCAGTCCAACGAGATCGACAGCACGCGGCGCGTACTTCACTTCCAGAGTGAACTGAAGCGGTGCCGGACCGCAGTTGAGCTTTCGGGCGGCGTCAGCGTTTTCGCTGTCTGCGGCCGAAGGAGGCGTGACCTGAGCACTGTTCGACGTGACTCCGGCAACCCCGGGCATCGTCCGAAGCCAGGTCATGAATCGGCTGTATCCGACCCAGCCCGACGTGCATCCGACGAGCGACAGCGTCGCCGCAGAACCGGTGGTGTTTGTGGCTGCGCCTGGCGCTGGCGTGGCTTCACCGGCGTCGCCCCCAGACGGCGACGTGGCGATCATCGAGTCCAGTGTCACGTCTTCTGGCATTGAGCGTGTGAGGTCATACAGAGCGGTGCCCCATGGGAAGCGCATCTGCGCAAGGCCGCCAACAAGCAGCGTGCGATTCCGGACTTCTTTGCCGACCTCGTCAGGCGGAACCGCGAGCGAGACGCTCGAACTCTGGAGCGCCTGCGTCTCGGCCCGCACCGCGGCTGTCTGGTCTTCGACCGTCTTGAGCTTGTTTGAGTACGAGATCGCCACCAGGACCATCACGAGCAGCACGGCGAGTCCACCGACGACGCCGTACGCAACGCGCGGGTCGCCTTCGCCGGGAACGCGAGGCCGGAGCTCTTCCGGTATGAGGTTTACGGCCCTCATTGCGCGGCGACCTCTTCGATGGCGAGCCCTGCCGCGAGCGTGAGTCGACGTTCGTCAATGCCGGAACCCGCCAGCGCGCTGTCGTCGAGCGCGCCGAGTGGTGCAGGAATCTCCACAAGCAGACCGGTGCGCTGGGCGATCGATTCGGCGAGGCCCGGGATACTTGAACCCGGTCCGGCCATGACCACCCTGGAGACACTCGCCGTCGAGTCCTGGACGCCGTGAAAGTCGATTGCCGCAGCGATGTCGTTGCTGACCCGCTCGACCGCGTCGATCAGTTCTTGACGCGCGGCGGTGACGATGTCGCGGTCCCCCTGGACAACCTCTACCGGCGCCAAAAGACCGACGTGGTCGAGCCACATCTGGGCGTGAGCGCGCGTCAGATTGACGCGCTCGCAAAGCCGGGAAACAAGTGCCTCGTAGCCAAACGGTGTCGCTCGAGTGAACTTGCAGACGCGCCCCTGCGCAAGCGTCACCGACAGCATGTCCCCGAAGTGGAGGTACGAGATCGTCTCGCGCGCCGAAGCGTCCCCCGGATAGAGCACTCGAATCAGTGCAAACGCGGAGAGATCCACGCCCTGCAACTTCAGTCCGGCGTGGCGCGTGGTGTCAATGAGTGTGTCGATCAGGCCGCGGCTTGCGGCGACGAGCATCACACGAAATTTTGGCGGGTCGCCGGTGTCCGCGCCCGGGATCGTCTCAAGCACTTGCCAGTCGAGAACGGCTTCGTCCAGCGGCATCGGGATTTGGTCACCGGCCTGGAAGCGTACGGCCGCGCTGAACTCCTTACGATCGGCGATCACCGGCGTCTCGATCGTTCGGATCACAACCCTCGGACTCGCAACTCCGAGACGAACCTTCGTCGGGAATCCGTTTGCCTGGAAGAACTCGGCGAGGGCCGCCCCGACGCCCGCGGGGTCGAGGATCTCACCGTCTTCGATCAGACCTGGCTCGATCGTCGTCGAAGAGGCTGCACGCACGCGACCGTCAGACACGCGAGCGGCAGAGAGTCCCGTCGCCGAGATCTCAAGTCCGGTGAGCCCCTCGGAGCGCACGCGGCCGTTGAGCGATTCAGGCGTGACCTTCGAAAGGTCCGGCGACTTTCCGACCGACGCCTCGGCGTCAGACTCATCGGCCGTCTTGGCCTTACGAGTGAGTGTGGGGAGCTGCATGTTGTCCTGTGTTCTTGCTGCGGAGAGGTCGCCAGGCGACCGTCGAACACGGTTCGTATCGGCACACGGATGGCCGAGCTTTACCCTCGATCCATCGCCTGCTTAATGCCTCAGTTCGTCTTGCCGCAGGCGCACGCGGGAACTTGCTGGCGCAGGCGGATGACCTTCCACGTGGCAGCCGTCGGGCTCAGGAAGTGCGGCGGCGTCTGCGACTTGAGCGTGTAGTCGTAGTTGTAGTCCTTGTCATAGCCGCTGGACCCGTTGCGCACAGGACCACGCCACTTCTGCGCGATCGCACCGTTGACGGAGAGCGTTCCAAGATCCGAACCACATCCGTAGGAGTCAACCGTCCAAGACTTGTTCAGGGCGAGCACGGCGGCGCGGACCTGGGTGACTGGTGAGCGGACCGGAGATTCAGTGTCTCTGTAACAGCTACTTCCGCCAGGACCGTAGTTCGTGTCGTATGTCGACCTGCGGTAGTGCCGAATGCGGACGTACTGCTTCGCGACAAGACCGAGCACCGCTGATTCGGAGTTCGACCGGTCGATGTTTCCAGTGATCACAACGTCCGCTTCCGACCCGAGGGTGAGTGACTTGTTGTAGTTGCCCGAAACCTCAAGCAGCGCGCAGCCAACGGGAATACTCGTCGAATACTTCGTGTTTGGATTTGACTGACAGTTTGAAACGCCGTCGTTCTCGACATAGATCACGCCCGAAGTCGGATACGCAAAGGTCCCGTTCGAGGCGGGATACGGGTTGTTGCTCACCGTGTACGTGCCGTTGTCATTCAGCTGAATTGAGGTCTTTCCCTTGAAGGTCTTTCCGGCAGAGTCCGGGTCTCCGCTGTTTTCGTCGGCGTAGAGAGTGAGGTCCTCGTTGTCCTGCGGAAGATCGAGGTATTTCGCGTCGGGCCCGTAGATGAACCGTGCCGCGGACGCCGTGTTGACCCTCTGGTAGCAGTAGGTCTGCAGGCTCGGAAGGGCCGGCGGATTGAGGCGGAGTCCGTATCTTGTACGAACGGGACACGTCGAGTACCCATGGTCGTAAACCTCGATTCGGTCGCCGCGACCGGGGTTGCCAAAAACGGCGCCATCCGAGTTCGGACTGGCAACATTGATTCCGTCATTGGTGTGGAACGGCCCATTGACCCCGTCGCTGTTCCCCCACTGAATCTCAATACAGTTGGAACCGTTGCCGCCGTCCCCCTGGCGCCATCGTCCCGGATGCGCAGCCTGCGTCGACAAGGCAGGGTCGTAACCGGGATCGTCCTGGTAGAACGCGTCGCAAGCCTCGCGCGTCGACGAATTCGAGATCAGTGCTGGGTCGAATGACTCGCGATCACTGAAGTAGACGAAATCGAGAAAGCCGGTGCGCCGGAACTCAGCCACCACCGAGACTTTGCGCCAGTTTTTCTGGCGCCATGCATCGATCTGCGACGGTGCGACGTCGCTGGGCACCGTCGGTCCCGCTCGACCAGTTACCCGGATGCGAAACGTTCCCGTCGTCGGGTCGATCATCCGGTCAGATGCCGTAGCCAGAGGTTTACATGTGCCCGAGTTCGGCAGGAGATCGATCGAGTACTGCGCGTTGAAGCTGAGATCATCGGCCGAACCGTCGGTCGCCCACGGCAGCCAGCGGCGCTCAGGGTGCTCCGAATTGGAAGAACTGATGTCCTTGTCGTTGAGGGCGGTTTGTCCAAGGCCGTCGCCGGTCACCTCCTCAGGGCGATCGCACTTCGTCCAGTAACCGGAGTCCTCGGCGAGGTGCTGGATGTAGTCGCTGACGCCACTCTGCGCCCGCTGGTAGGCGAGGCGCGACCAACGGTCCTTGTCGGTGAAACGGATGTCTGAGTTCGCCGTCGCCCACGCGGCAAGCGAAAGCAGTGTCCCGACCATCAGGGCAGTGATGGCAGAAATCATCGAGAAGCCGTCCTCGGCACGCGCGAGGCGCGAAATGATGCTGGAAGGAACCGGATTGAGCTTTGTTGATTTCATAGTTGCCTAAAGATTCGAATCAGCCGCAGATGCTCGGGGTGGTTCGGAAATAGACGTCCGATCGGAAGTCGGCGGTCCGGTCATCGAGCGTGGAACTGTTCTGCTTGGCGGTGTCGTTTCCGCTCTCGGCGAGAATTTTGAAGTTGACGCGAACATGAGAAATCGCGCCGAGTTCCGTCGTCGGAATCGCCCCGCTTCCGTTGAAGCTGATCGGGGTCTCCGTGACGCCGGTGGGACTCACCGGCGTGTAGTACTCAAAGAACGGCTTGGTCGTTCCTCCGGACACCACGCTGGTGACACCGGATCCGACGATCTTGCGGGAAGTAGCGGGCGAGAATGCGCTCCCGTTCGCGGGAATGCCCATCAGTTCGACCGAGTTGACGGGAAGGGTGAAGTTGAACGGCACGGCCGAAGTCGTCGGTGAGTTGATGCCATCGACGAAAGTCCCAAGACGTCCCGTCGAGGTGGCGCCACTCGCACCAGGGTCGTAGTACAGCGTTCGCAGGCGCGGCGAGAGGGAACCGGTGCCGGTCGACCCGCCGAGGTCCGCGAAGTAGATCAGCTTGTCTCTGCTCGCGTAAACAATCGATGCGGCGGAGCGGTCGTAGATGGTCGTGCCGTTGATTGCGTACTCGCCCCCGTACATGCAGATCTGGGAGTTGATCCGCTGCTCCATCTGCGCCGCGAGCGTCCTTCCCTGAGAAAGCGAGTTGGCCCGGTCGGAAACTCGCTGCGAGCCGTTGAACGAAATGACCACAAGCATGATCGCGGCAGTAATCACCACGCCACCGATCAGTTCCGCGGTGAGCAACTCGACGAGCGTCATTCCGCGCTGCTCGCCGGATAGACGCTTCCACGCACGTGCGATCCGAATTTGGACGGAGCTGCGCATCTCAGCACGTCGTCGAGCCATTTGGCGAAAGCAGCGACTGCGACGGACCGGGGTCAAAACTCATGTTGAAGTCATGCCCGACATTCGCCTGGTAGGTCAGCACCTCCGTGGAGAGGAACTGCGCGGTGCTGTTCACCGTGGTCGGCGAGTTCCATGAACCCCAGAAGGTCGAAGTGCGCTTCACGGTCTTGTATGGGACCGTTATGCAGACCTCGTACATACCTGCGGGAAGAGCCTCAGCATTGTCAGGAAGCCCCTGGGTATCGAGCTGGTCGATCGTTCCCGGAAGCGTTTGCCACGTGTTGTACAACGCAGTGTTGGGCTTGCAGTTGACCTCCGCAGGCGTCGTACCATCTGCGCCGCCGATAAGCCGCACCTTGACCGTGGCCCCGCCTGAAAAGGTCTGGCCGTAGTAGTACGTCCGGCTCGAGCCAGGAGATCCAGGCGCGGAAGTGGTCGTCCCCAGCGAAACCGACGGAGCCAGCCGTGAGAGCCAGAAGGTCGGCGAAATCGTGAGGTTGTTCGAGTTTGCTGCGTTCTTCCAGGTCGTGGTCTGGCTTCCAGGTTCGGGCACGGCGTTCCAGTAGTTGATGCCGTCTCCCACCAGGTTCGGATTGTTGACGTCGCAAGGACCGCTGTACGCCGAATACCCGCCCACCAGCGGCGACTTCTTGTCAGCCGGGTAGAGCCACTCCGGGGTCGCGGTGGAGTCGGCGTGCGGCATGAAGATCAGACCCTCAGGTGCGAGATAGTCCGTCGACGGCATCAGCCGCACCTGGTCGCTTGATGCGATCCACTTGTTGTAGAACGCGTTGTTGCTGGTGTTGCCGACGACGTAGTCGCCGTTGTCGTTGTACGCCCGGTAGGTCGGCGTCACCTTGACGGGGTAGGCGATACGGATTTCCCGTGACAACGCTCCGCGATCCGGCAGCACGACGGAAGTCGATACAGAACCCGAAGTGTTCCCGAGATAGATGTCCTGCTTCCCGTTCACAGGAACCTTCACCGTGTATGTGTTGCGAAGCAGGCCTTTGAAGAGGACGCATCCGGTGGCGGGGTTGATCAGCTCGCTTCGCGTCGACATTCCTGGCGCCGAGAGCTGGACTGTGGAGACTCCCGTAGCCACGCTGTCGTCCGGCTTGAGCACGTAGATGCGGAGCGTCCCCGTATCGGCCTGCGTACCACCACCCTCGGGCGAGAAGTATGAGTCGAGGGTCGTCGGATTTGAGATGTACTGACTGCTGGACGAGCTAGATCCGCGCGTCTGTCCGCTGTAGGTAAGACTGACCTTCATGTAGATGTAGCGAGCCGTCGCTCCGGTCGACGAGTAGCTGACCGAACACGCATCACGCTGGTCGCTGCCGAGGCCTGTCACGTAGTAAACGGAGTAGGCGACCTGGTAGTCCGTTCCTTCAAAGCTGACGGTCGCGGTGGTTCCGTTCTTCGCGAGCAGGTCATTGATGCTGCGAGTGCCGATGGCTCGCATTTCATTGATTTCGTCCTGCGCCACGATCATCGCCGCAGTCTTCTTCGCGTCACGCTTGACGCTGTCCGTGCTCCCGTTGAATGCCATCGTCGTGCCGGTGAACGCCAACACGACCACAAGCGACGACGCGAGCGCGTCGATCAACGCCCATCCGCGTTCGTCGCCAGCGCGACTTCGAGCAAGGCTCGTCCACGAGCGAGAGAATCTGAAAAATCCACGCATCTCCGTTGCGTATCGGAACCAATTGACCTCGGCTTGAGCACTCCACGCCTGCCCGCATCACCGAATCGTCCAGTTTCTGACGAAGTGCTAAAGCCGTGGCCGTAGGGTCGCGACCCGATGGCGCGCCGAGCTTGTCAGCTACCGGTGAACGTGTCGAGGTACCACTCGACGACGCTCTCGCCCCAAAAGATCCCAAATACTCCCCCGAGCGCCATGAACGGACCGAAGGGCAGCGCGGTTTTGCGACCTTCAGCAACACCACGTCGCGCCATCACTCCAACGCCGACGACGGTGCCAAGAAAGAAGGCCAGGAGCAGAGACGGGGCAACAGCCCGTCCCAGGTAGAGGCCCATGACGCCTGCCAGCTTCACATCCCCCATCCCCATGCCTCGCGGGTAGGCGAGCGCGGTGGCAAACATCGCGGAGAAAGCGATCAGAGCGCTCAGCGTCCAGGTGACCCATTCGTCCTGGTACGCGGCAAGCATTGCCGGAACCCCGAGGACGACCGCGACGATCAGGACCGGATTCGGGATCTTGCGTTGGTCGATGTCAGATGCGGACACGATCACCAACGTCGAAACAAGCAACAGGGCTGGCAGCAACTGGATCGTCCAGCCGAACTTGAGGCCGCACGCCGCAAACAACAGCGCTGTCGCCGCCTCGAAGAACGGGTGAATCCAAGAGATTGCAGCGCCGCAATTCCGACAACGCCCGCGCAACAGGAGCCAACCGATGACCGGAAGGTTGTCGCGAGCGGACACGGGCGCACTGCAGCTACCGCAGTAAGACCGTGGTGGGTTCCATGGCGTCTCGCCGCGCGGAAGCCTATAGGCAACCACGTTGAAGAAGCTCCCAAGCGGGAGGCCCACCAGGAACAACACAAGTGCGGTCAAGGCGCTCTCACTCATCGGGCCATCAGACTACGCCGGACGAAAGCGGCAAATTCGGGGTCCTTCAAGCGCAAACAACCGGGGCGCCCGAAGGCGCCCCTTGTCGACACTGCGATTCGGGTGCTCGCGGTCACCAGCTGCCGGAGGTCGCACTACCCGTGACCTTGCAACCACCCGCGTTCGCGGTGCCACTCGGTCGCGTGCAAGAGCGGGTGACGACGCCGCCGTTGTTTGCGATCGAGAACGTGTTCGTGCTCGCCGACGTCGCGGTGACGCAGTAAGCAGTCGCCGCAGGCGAGCCTGTGCATGCGCCGCCGGTGACGCTCGAGGCGTAGCAACCGTCGCTGGAGGTCGTCACGACCGAGGTCTCGATCTGGTTGAGACCGGCAAGCGTGAGGCCGGTGTAGGCGTTGTTGTCGGTCTGGTAGGTCTCGGCGGCCGTCTGCATCTGCTTCGCCATCGACTTGGCACATGCGTCCTGACCCTTGTAGCGCTGGTTCAGGAATGACGGAATCGCGATCGCGGCGAGGATGCCGATGATCAGGATCACCACGAGGAGTTCGATGAGGGTGAAGCCCTCGTCGCTCTGCAGCTCTTGTCTAAGTGTGTGAATCATTGTGTTTTGGTCTCCCCGGAACTGTCGTCCTTACAACTGGTCCCAACGGATTGAATTGGTTGCCACCCACATGTTCGACAACCCGGTCAATTCCTTGACCTAGGGCCGAGCACCCATGGACAAATGATCGGTTAAATGCAGAAGGGGCGCCGACGGCGCCCCTTCCGAGTGCTTGTATGGAGAGCTGGAGTTACCAGCTACCTGAGGTCGCACTACCCGAGATCTTGCAACCACCCGCGTTCGCGGTGCCACTCGGTCGCGTGCAAGAGCGGGTGACGACGCCGCCGTTGTTTGCGATCGAGAACGTGTTCGTGCTCGCCGACGTCGCGGTGACGCAGTAAGCAGTCGCCGCAGGCGAGCCTGTGCATGCGCCGCCGGTGACGCTCGAGGCGTAGCAACCGTCGCTGGAGGTCGTCACGACCGAGGTCTCGATCTGGTTGAGACCGGCAAGCGTGAGGCCGGTGTAGGCGTTGTTGTCGGTCTGGTAGGTCTCGGCGGCCGTCTGCATCTGCTTCGCCATCGACTTGGCACATGCGTCCTGACCCTTGTAGCGCTGGTTCAGGAATGACGGAATCGCGATCGCGGCGAGGATGCCGATGATCAGGATCACCACGAGGAGTTCGATGAGGGTGAAGCCCTCTTCTTTCTCCATACGGTTTCGGATTGCGTTGAACATGAATTTGCTCCTGTTGGAAAAGGCCTTAGATCCGGAGCAAATTCGATAGCTCCCTGGATCAGGCTGCTGTCCTGTCTGGGGCTATATCGATCATTTGCCTCTGGGACTTGACCTAGGTTGGACACCTGATGGACGAATGACCGATGCCTTGCATGCATCGGTCAAGTGCGCCAACCGGGGAGCCGGGCAGGGCCGACAGGACCCGCCTGGAAAGCGGGTTCAGGGCAAGCGGGGCGTGCTGGACGGGCTACTGAACCTTGTCGTAAAGCTTGAACATAGGCATGTACATCGCCACGACAATGAAGCCCACGACTCCGCCCACGAGGATGATCATTACCGGCTCCAGGATCGAAGTGAGTGCCTTTACGGCGGCGTCGACCTCGTCCTCGTAAAAATCAGCGACTTTGCTCAACATCTGATCGAGCGCGCCTGTCTCTTCGCCAGAGGCGATCATGTGACCGACCATCGCCGGGAACACTGCAGACGCCTTGAGCGGTGCGGCAACGGTCCCTCCGGTTTCCACAGAGTTCGACACGCCGTCCATCGCGAGCAGGATCTCGTTGTTGCCCGAGGTTCGCCCGGCGACCTCGATGCACTGCAGGATCGGAACACCGGCCGCAGTAAGCGAGGCAAATGAGCGCGACCATCGCGCCAATGCGACTTTGTGGATGATGTCGCCGATCTTGAACGGAATCCGCAGCAGAAACTTGTGCCACATCCGATGTCCGCTTTCGGTCGCCTTCCATTTTTTGAAGCCGAACCAGAGCGCTGGCGGTCCAAAGATCAGTACGAACCAGTATTCGCGAATCGAGTTTGAGAGCGTCACGCAAACCCGCGTGATCAGTGGCAGCTCGCTGCCGAGATCCTTAAAGATTCCGGAGAAGACAGGGACGAGAAACGTCAGCAGCGCGATCAGCACTACAAACGCGAAGATCATGATCACTGCCGGATACATCATCGCGCTCTTGACCTGTCGCCTGAGCGACTCATCCTTCTCCAGCTGGGTGGCCACTCGGCGCAGAGTGTCCTCCAGGATTCCTCCGGCCTCACCCGCTCGGACCATTGCGACAAACAGGTCGTTGAACGTGTCCGGGTGCCGCTCCAATGCGTCGCCGAGCGAAGCACCGGCTTCGATGTCCTCGCGAACCTCCGCGATGACTTCCTTGAGCAGCTCGTCATCGGTCTGCTCTTCCAGGATGTACAGCGCGCGCAGCAGTGACATGCCCGAGTCGATCATCGTCGAGAGCTGGCGCGTGAACACGACCAGCGACTTCGACTTGACCTTTTTGAAGCGTGAGAAGAGGTCGCCGACGTCGGTGTTCTTCTGCTCGTCGATCTGGACAACGACCAGGCCCTTGCCGCGAAGGTGTTCGGTCACGCCGAGTTTGTTCTCGGCCTCGATCTCTCCTTCGATCGGGCGCCCGAGCGCCGGATCGATCGCCTTGTACGCGTACGCGGCCACTCGCCGTCCCCTACGAAACTGCCTGCATCTGCGCGTCTGCTGCCGAGCTGCTGCCGATCAGGCGGCGCAAGTCTCCGGGCGACGACGAACGCGACTCGGCGAGCGAGCGGCTGATCACGCCGGCGCGGACGAAGTCGGCGAGCGCCGAGTCCATCGTCTGCATGCCGTGCTGGCCCCCGGTCTGAAGCACGCTGTAGATCTGGTGCGTCTTGCCCTCGCGGATCAGGTTGCGGACCGCGGGAGTCGGGATCAGCACCTCACACACGCAGACTCGGCCAGAGCCGTCGGCGCGCGGAAGAAGCTGTTGGGTGACAACGCCCTGGAGCGCCATCGAAAGCTGGACGCGCACCTGCTCCTGCTGAGCAGGCGGGAAAACATCGATCACACGGTCGATCGTCGACGAGGTGTCCTGGGTGTGCAGCGTGCCGAAGACGAGGTGTCCGGTTTCTGCGGCGGTCAGCGCGGTTGAGATCGTCTCGAGGTCGCGCATTTCGCCGACGAGAATGACGTCCGGGTCCTGACGCAGGGCGGCCTTGAGGCCGAGCGCGAAGTTCTCGGCGTCGGTGCCGATCTCGCGCTGGTTGACGATGCAGTTCTTGTGCCGGTGCAGGAACTCGATCGGGTCCTCGATCGTGAGGATGTGGTCGTGGCGCGACTCGTTGATCTCGTTGATCACCGCGGCCAGCGACGTCGACTTGCCGGAACCGGTCGGACCGGTCACGAGCACGAGGCCACGCGGCTTGTTGACGAACTCGTGCAGTACTCGCGGTAGGCCAAGGTCCTCGATCGACTTGATCTCCGAAGGAATCAGTCGGAAGGCCGCGCTCATTGCGTTGCGCTGAAAGAAGCAGTTGATGCGGAATCGGGCCATGCGCGGCACCGAGTACGCGAAGTCGAGCTGGAGGTTCTCCTCGAGGCGCTGGCGCTGGTCGTTGGAGAGGATTCCATAGATGATCGCGCGGGTCTGGTTCGGCGTCAGGGGGCCGTATCCGGGAAGCGGACGCAAGGTGCCCTTCTCACGCACGGTCGGGGCGGCGCCGGCCGTGATGTGGAGGTCGGACGCGCCGCGCGAGACCATCTGCGTGATGATGTCTGCGAAGTCGATTGACTGCTCTGTACTCATCAAGAAAACTTCCTGGAGTTGTGACGCCGTGCTTCCCTGCGGAGGGGCATGTGCACAGCCTTGAACTGCATCTGATGACTTGTCGGCAGCATTCGCCTCTCCCCTTAGCCCTGCGGTCGACCGATCATGTGACACCAGTGACGCGGGCGACCTCTTCGACCGTCGTCGCGCCCTCGATGATCTTGCCGAGACCTGCCATGCGGAGCGTGTCCATGCCCTCCTCGATCGCCTGGTCCTCGAGCTCCTGGCTGTTCGCGCGCTCGAGGATCATCGAGCGGATCGTCTCGCTGACGGCGAGCACTTCATAGAGGCCGACGCGGCCCTTGTAACCGTTCGAGCAGCGCGGGCATCCAACGGCCTGAACCCCGTCGATGTCCTTCTCGGCGTTGAACCCGCTCGCGCGCAGTTGGTCCGCGGTGATCCTCACCTGTTCGGCGCAGTGTGGGCAGACGCGGCGCGCGAGGCGCTGGTTGACGACGACCTCGAGTGAAGTGGCGGTCAGAAACGGCTCGACGCCCATCTCGGAAAGTCGCGTCACGGTCGTCGCGGCAGAGTTGGTGTGCAACGTTGAAAGGACGAGGTGTCCGGTGAGGGCGGCCTCGATCGCAATCTCGGCCGTCTCCGAGTCACGAATTTCTCCGACCATGATGATGTCGGGGTCGGAACGGAGCGCGGCTTTCAAGCCGGCTGCGAACGTAAGCCCCGCTTTGTTGTTGACGTTGACCTGCGAGATTCCCTGGAGCTGGTATTCGACCGGGTCTTCGATCGTGAGAATCGAGCGCTCAATCGTGTTTAGTTGGTTGACGGCCGCGTAAAGCGAAGTGGTCTTACCGGAACCTGTCGGGCCGGTCACGAGCACAGCGCCGTAAGGGCTGCTGAAGCCGGTCTTGAAACGCTCACCGGCGATGCCCGTCATCCCGAGGTCGTCGAACGTCAGCTGCGTCGAGGATTTGTCGAGAACGCGAATCACGACTTTCTCCCCGAACACGCTCGGCAGTGTCACTACACGCAGGTCGACGGCGACGGCGCCGACGCGAAGGGCGACGCGACCGTCCTGCGGCACACGCTTCTCGGCGATGTTCATCTCGGCCATGATCTTCAAGCGGCTGATCATTCCGTTGACCATCTTGCGCGGCACCGTCGTGGCACGTTGAAGCACACCGTCAACGCGGAAACGTACGCGCATTTCCTTGCCCTCGGGCTCGAAGTGAAGATCGGAGGCGCCGACGGTTACAGCCTGGACGAGAATCGAGTTGATCAGCTTGACGACCGGTGCGTCCGAGGCGGACTCGCGAACGTCGAGCTGTACAGCCTCAGCCTCGTCATCATCGTCGTCGTACGCCTCAGAGACCGCATCGTCGAGGTTGGTCAGGCGCGTGAATGCTCCTGCCAGATCGTCTGGAGCGGCGACCGCCGGCCGCAACTCCTTTTTCAGCATCAGCTTGAGGTCGTCCAGTGCGAGCACGTTGGCGGGGTTGGCCATCGCGACCAGTACCGAACCGTCCTCGTATTGGCGAACCGGGAGGACCTCATAGCTACGCGCCTTCTCGGCCGAAATCGTCGTTGCGACGGCCATGTCGATCTCGAACGACGAGAGGTCGATGTAGTTGAGTCCGAACTTCTCGGCCGTGGCACGGGCGAGCTGGTCGGTGCTGACGACGGAGTTGGCCTGAAGCACCTGCTCAGGCGTCATCCCTTGCGCCTGGGCTTGTGCGACGGCCGATTCCAGGTGCAGCGCACCCACGTATCCCAGTCGTACGAGCGCGTCGAGCACCGTAGGCGGCGTTCGGCCTGCCTGCTTCAGCGTCGGCGCATACAGTCCCGGCACGCCGGTGCCGCCGTCGGCGGGCGCCTGCGGTTGCTGCGCAGCCTGACGGGCGCCGGCCATGTTCTGGACCTGACCTGCCTGCTGCTGCTGGGACATCTGCCGCACACCCGGCGGCTGCTGCGGAGCTTGCGCCGGTTTCTGTTGTGCGGACTGCCCAATCCGTGGGATGTTTGGATCGTCAGCCATGACTCCCCGTGAGATCTGAGGCCTCTCGGGTTTTCCGTACTTTCTGTAGTTCGCGAACTTGAGGGATCGGCCATACGGCCAATTTCAATGCGATTTATCGGCTGAAAGTGCCCGCAGCTTGATGGATTGGCGACCCTAGGCGCCCGTCGCTGCAGCCCGCATGGCATCCAGCGGCGCCGGACGGCCGAACCAGAGCTCGAAGCTCAGGGCCCCTTGGCGGGCGAGCAGCTCGCCACCGTCGACCACGGTCAGCCCCGCCGCACGCGCGGCGTTGGTCAACGGACTTCCGCCGTCGCGGTACACGAAGTCGATGATCCGAACCCCCGGCTTGACCGCTGCGAAGTCAATTCCGAGACCTTCGAGCACGGAATCCTCGGTGTCGTCGGCTTCCATGCCGAGCGCCGTCGTGTTCACGATCACGTCGAAGTCCGCCCCGCCCTCGGTCTCGAAGGCGACCGCGACATGCAGGTCCTCGGCGATCTTCACCGCTCTGTCGGTGGTGCGGTTCCACACCGAGACGTCGCCTTTGGCGTCCTGCAGCGCCCAGGTCGCGGCGCGGGCGGTGCCGCCGGCGCCGAGAACGAGACACCGCGCGCCCTCGATCGGCCGGTCGATCGCCGCGAGCATTCCCGGGGCGTCGGTGTTCTCGGCCTTGATCAGGCCGTCCTCGAAGGTGAGGGTGTTGGCTGCGCCGACGGCTTCAACGGCCGGCGAAATCTCGTCCGCGATCTCCGCAGCGGCGTGTTTGTGCGGGATCGTCACGTTGATGCCGTGGAAGCCGCTTTCCGGCAGCGCGCGCACCGTCTCCTCGAACAGCTCGGGCGGGATCGGAAGCAGCTGGTACTCGGCGTCGATACCGAGCGCGGCGTAGGCCGCTTCGTGCATCTGCGGCGAACGGCTGTGGGCGACCGGGTAACCGGCGACGCCGAAACGCATCGGATCGGCCGCCTTGATCATCGCCGTTCAGCAGCCTGTCGGCTGCTTGCCTCCCGCCGCTTCACGCGCGTCGTTGTACTTCTTGGCCGCGGCCTCGAACTCTTCGTAAGTCTTGGTGAAGGTGTGAGTCCCCGGCTTGCACGGGTTGGCGACGTAGTACAGGTAGCCCTTCGTCGACGGGCGGGCGGCAGCCTTCATCGCGGCCAGGCCGGGGTTGCCGATCGGACCGGGCGGCAGGCCCTTGTTGATCCGGGTGTTGTACGGCGTGTCTTTCTGCAGCGTCGCGTTGGTGAGCGGTTCGGTCCAGTTGCGCGTCTCGAAGCGCGACGTGGCGTCGATGCCGAGGGGGATGCCGGCCTTGAGACGGTTGTAGATGACTCCCGCGACCTCCTTGCGCTCGCGCGCGACCGAGACCTCGCGGTCGATCAGTGAGGCGATCGTCACCACATCGAAGACGGTGAGGTTCTTCTTTTTCGCGTAGCTCATGTTGACCTGAGCGACGTTCTGCTTGAACGCGCGGAGCTGAAGCGAAACGAGCTGGTCGACACTCGACCCCGAGGGTCGCTCATAAGTCGCCGGGAACAGGAAACCTTCGAGCGAGTCGGTGCCCGACGGCGCTCCGTAACGCCGCGGGTTGAGCGCGCGGTTCTCCTTCGAGGCCTCCATGTAGTTGCCGTCCAGGCCGGCATTCTCCGTGATCTGTGAGATCTCGTAGCGCGATCGGCCTTCCGGGATCACGACGGTGACCGTGCCGCCGTTCGGACCCTTTGCAAGCAGGTCGATCGCGGCCGAGTAGCTCATCCCGTTCGCGAACACATAGCGGCCGGCTTTGAACTGATCGCTCTTGCCGGACCAGTTGGCACGCCAGCCGAACTTGCGCGCGCTCGGCACGACCTCCTTGTCGGCGAGCAGCGTTCCGATTTGATCGACTGTGCTGCCCTTCGGGATCGTCAACGGAACCTTCCCCTCCCCCTTGCCGTCGCCGGCGAACGGCTGGAACACCGTGAGCACGAACCAGCCGCCGACGATCACCGCGATCGCCAGCATCAACAGTGCGAAGCGGCCAAAGATGCCGCCGTGCGAGACCTTCTCCGGCGGCGGTGGCGGGGGCTCATAGTGCTCGGCCAGCTGCTGCGTGTGGTCGTCGACGTAGGAGCTGACCGTGTCGAAGCTCTCCGCGTCGCTGCGTCCGTCCCAGGCGGGCGGCATCGATGGTTCGGGCTCGACGTACTCGGGCTCGGGCTCGGGTACTGGTTCAGGCTCCGGCTCGGGGTCCGGAGCCGGGGGCTCGGGTGCCGGCGGCGGGTCGGCCGAAGGTGGTGGCGGTGCGATCTCCGTCGGCTGCGGCGTCTCGGGCGGCGTTTCGCCGCGGGCCTTGGCGCGCTTGCGCTCGCGTTCGAGCCGCGCCCGCTCGCGCTCTTCCGGTGAGCGGGACATCAGGCCCGCGCCTCCGCGTGCGCGTCGAGGTACTCCTCGAGCAGGTGCGCGGCGGCCAGCGAATCCTCTTCGGAGGTCGCGCCGCCGCGCATGCTGGCCTGGGCCATCCGCGTCGTTAGTCGCTCGTCGTAGAACTCGACCGCGGCATCGACCTGACCGGCGAGGCGCCCCCCGAATGAACGCGCGGCGGCGGCCTGTTCGCCTTCCTCGCCACTCTGCAGGCGCGGCAGTCCGATCAAAACCAGCTCGGCCGAAAGCTCCGCGGCGAGCCTCGCGACGGCCGCGCGACCGGTCTCGCTGTCCGGCCGCTCGATCACAGGAAGTGGCGTCACGACCGTACCCGTCGGGTCGCTGATCGCGCAGCCGCAGCGTGCGCTGCCGTGGTCGAGCGCGAGTACTCGCATGGTCAGGCGCTTTCCGCGATCGCCGCGCGAACGGCGTCGAGCGCCTCCGGGAGTTTGTCCGGGTCTTTTCCGCCGGCCTGGGCGAGGTTGTCGCGGCCTCCACCGCCGCCGCCGACCGTCTCGGCCGCCAACTTCGCCAGCGCGCCGGCTTTGACGCCCTTGTCGATCGCAGCTGGCTGGGCGTTGGCGACGATCTGCACGCGGCCGTCGGCGACGCAGCCGATCACGACGACGTCGGCCGAGAACTTGTCGCGCAGGCGGTCCGACAGTTCGCGCAGACCCTTGACGGCTTCGGCGCCGATCGCATCGCCATCGAGCGACGTGACCAACGCTCTGAGCGCACCGATTTCGGTGACCTGCCCGCCGAGCTCCTCGATCTGCGCGTCGCTGACGCCCGATCCCTTGGCTTTCGCCTTTTGAAGCTCCTTCAGCTTGGCCTCGCGATCGACGACCGTCTCGAGCGCCTGTTCGGGACGCGTCTTGAGTTGGTCGGCGATCGCCTTCAAGGATCGTTCGTGCCCGCGCAGGTGCGTCGCGGCGGCCGGTCCGGCCAGCGCCTCGATGCGACGCACATTTGCGGCCGAAGAGGTTTCGACGGCGATCGTGAAGACGCCGATCTCGCCAGTGGAGGCGACATGCGTACCGCCGCAGAGTTCACGCGATACAGCGACGGTGCCGTCGCCGACCTCGACCATGCGCACCTGGTCGCCGTACTTCTCGCCGAACAGCGCCATCGCGCCGAGATTCTCGGCCTCATCACGAGTCGTGATCACTGCGTGTACGCGGTGGTTGTCGGCGATCCAGCCGTTCACGCGATCCTCGACGGCGGTGACGTCGTCGGCCGTGAGCGGCGCGCCGTGTGTGAAGTCGAAGCGCAACTTGTCGGGGCGGACCGCCGATCCGGCCTGGCGCACGTGGTCGCCGAGACGCTCGCGAAGTGCGGCGTGGAGCAGGTGAGTCGCGGTGTGATGGGTGGCCGTTGCAAAACGCGCCAGCTTGTCGACCCGCGCTGTGACGACGTCGCCGGGAGCGAATTCGCCGCTCTCGACCATGACCGCGAGGACCTGGTCGTCGCCGACGCGGTAGACGTCGACGATCTCGCCTTCTGCGCTTTCGGACGAAAGCTTGCCGGTGTCCGAGACCTGGCCTCCGCCCTCGGCGTAGAAAACGCTCTCGGCGAGCTTCACGAGTATTTCTCCGTCGGAGCCGGCCCGCGACTCGACCGAGACGACCGTGCTTTCGCGTTCAAGGTCGCCGTAGCCGACGAACGCAGTCTGCGAAGACGCCGACGCGAAGCGCTGAACCTCTTCGTGTCCACCGCCGGCGGCGTCGAGCTTCGCGCCGCTGCGGGCGCGCTCGCGCTGCTGATCCATCAACTCCTCGAAGCCGTCGTCGTCGACTGAGAGGCCCTCGGCCGCGAGCAGCTCCTTTGTCATGTCGTACGGAAATCCGTAGGTGTCGTGGAGTTTGAAGGCGTCCGCAGCGTCGATCCAGGAGGTCTGCGACTTCTTCGCATCCTCGATCAACTCGTTGAGCAGGTCCGTGCCCTGCGCGAGCGTGCGGCCGAAGCCCTCCTCCTCGGCCTCGGCCCACTGCATGATCGCTGCGCGCTGCTTCGGAAGTTCCGGATAGGCCTCGCCGAAGACCTCGATCACGCGTTCGGCGAACGGCGCCAGCGAGCGCTCGATTCCGATCGAGCGGCCCTGCTGGACAGCGCGGCGCATGATCCGGCGCAGGATGTAGCCGCGGTCCTCGTTGCTGGGCACGACGCCGTCGGCGATCAGGAAAGCCATCGAGCGGGTGTGATTGGCGAGCACACGCATCGCCTTGGTCGCGGCGTCGTCTCCGGCGTCATCGAGCGTGGCGTCGTACTCCTTGCCGGACAGCTCCTTGCCGAGCTCGATCAGCGGCCAGAGCATGTCTGTCTCGAAGACCGAGCGCTTGTCCTGGAGGATCGCCGCCATGCGCTCGAGACCCATGCCGGTGTCGATGTTCTTGTTCGGAAGCTCGGTCAGCGAGCGGTCGGCGCCCAGCTCGTACTGCATGAAGACCAGGTTCCAGAACTCGAGGAAGCGCTCTGAGTCGTCGCCGGGCAGGTCGCCCTCGGCGCCGAAATCGAGGCCACGGTCGAGGTAGAGCTCGCTGCACGGGCCGCACGGACCGGTCGGGCCGGCCTGCCAGAAGTTGTCCTTGCGCCCGAGGCGCACGATCTGCGAGTCGGGAACGCCCTTCTCCTGCCAGAACCTGATCGCGTCTTCGTCGGGACCGAGCCCGAGCTCGTCGTCGCCGCCGAATACGGTCATCCAGACCTGTTCCGGCTTGAAGCCGAAGCCGTCGATCGCCAGGTCGTAGCCGAAGCCGATCGCCTCCTGCTTGAAGTAGTCGCCGAAGCTGAAGTTGCCGAGCATCTCGAACATCGTCAGGTGGCGCGCCGTCTTGCCGACCTCGTCGATGTCGGTGGTTCGAAAGCACTTCTGGCAGCTCGTCAGGCGCGTACGCGGCGGCGTCTCCTGGCCGCGGAAGTACGGCTTGAACGGCTGCATGCCGGCCGTGGTGAGCAGGACCGACGCATCGAACTCGGCCGGCACCAGCGACGCCGAGGGCATGCGCAGGTGCCCCTGCTGCTCAAAGTACGACAGGTATGTCTCGCGGATCTCGTTCGAATTCATCGGCGCGTAGTTTGGCATCCCGGTCACGTGGAACGCGAGCGATCGTCGCCCAGCCGACGACGGTCTCGCCCCGCATCAGGCAGGCGATCTGGCCGGGGGCGGCGCCGTCGACGGGACGGTCGAGCGCGATGTTCATTTCGCGATGGTGACCGGCCGGCAGCCGGTCGTCTACCGAGCAGCCGATCGCGGCGTTGCGGTACCGGAGCTTGACGCGGTCGACCTCGGTCGACGCCCGCAACAGTCTGGCGCCGACGAGCCTGACCGTGGTGGTTTCGAGCGCTTCGCGCGGACCCACGGTGACCGCGTTCTGCTCAGGGTCGACGTCGAGCACGTAGAGCGGTTCGGGGGCCGCCACCCCGAGGCCCCGCCGCTGACCGACCGTGAAGCGGTACGCGCCGCGATGGCGGCCGATCTCAAGTCCGGCCTGGTCGCGGATCGGACCGGGGATGTCCCCCCGGCCTCCGTGCCGTTCGAGAAATCCGTCGCGGCCGATGCCGGCGAGGAAACACAGGTCCTGACTCTCGGGCTTTTCGGCCACGGCCAGTTGCGCCCGGCGCGCGCGCTCGCGCACCTCGGGCTTCGTCGTGGAGCCGAGCGGAAACTCCACGCGGTCGAGCAGCCCTGGGTCGACGGCGGCGAGCATGTAGGTCTGATCCTTGTTGTCGTCGACGGCGGCGGCGAGTAGCGGTCCGTCGGCGTCGTGGACGATGCGCGCATAGTGTCCGGTCGCCAGGCTCCTCGCGCCGATCCGTCCGCGCAGCTCGTCCAGGGCGTCGAAGCGCACATGCCCGTTGCAGCCGACGCACGGATTCGGCGTCTCGCCCTCGCCGAAGGCTTCGAGATAGGGGTCTACGACTCCCTTGCGAAACGGCTGGCGCAGATCGACGGTGAAGTGCGGCATGTCGAGCTCATGCGCGAGCCGGCGCGCCTGCGTGACGGCCTGCGGAGAGCAACAGCTGGCTGTGCCGTCGGTCGCCGGGTCGTCCCACAGCTGGAGCGTCAGACCGACGCACTCACGCCCCTGCTCGCGAAGCAGTTCGGCCGCGACGGCGCTGTCGACGCCGCCACTCAGACCGATCATCACGCGTGCATCGTCGGGTTCTATGAGGTCCTCTTCCGCGGCCGTGAGCAGCGATCCGAGCGCGCGATGAAGTGCCTCCTCCGCCAGGACCGAGACGTGCTCGCGCTCGGCGGACAAGCCGCCCAGCTCCGCATCGATCTCGGTCCGGCCGATTCTCGCGGCTGCGAGCAGTTCGGCGCCGCCGGCGAGTTCGACCAACGCGCTCCCGGCCGCCGTCAGCGCCGCGCAGCCGTCGGCCTCGAACCCGATCGCGCAGACGACCCCCGCGCGGACACGCAGGCCCACGGTGAGCATGTCTCCGCATGCGGATCCGCCCGCCGCGCCGATCGACGCGCCTGGTGGCAGGCCCAGACCACGCGGCGACGTGGCGTGGTCGGCATATGCGGAGAAGTCGTCAAACATCTCCCTGCAGGGTAATTGCGCGCCGGCGCGCGCCGCTGGGAGCTAGTTGCCCGGGCCGGCGTTGCCGGTCAGACGGGTGATGCGCGCGTTCAGCGCAGACGAGTCGATCCAGCCCTGCCACTCGTCGGCGTCGCTTCCGTAGAGGATCACGATGCCCGGCGTCTGGGTGATCTCGGCGACCTTGGCGATGCCGGTGTATTTGTCCTTGTCGTTGATCGACTCGCGCTTGACGATCAGCGAACTGCCGCGGTACTTCTGGATGTTGAGAATCGCGTTGTTGACCCGGTCGTCGTCGGTCGCCTTCTTGTTCCAGAAGTAGATCATCACGATCTTGCCGTCCTGGAGTGGCTGGTAGACACTCACCGGCATTCCGGCCGCCTCCGCGGCTGCGATCAGCTTCTGTTTCTTCTCAAGCGCTTTCAGCTGGCGGGCCTGGGCGCGCGTGATCATCTGACCGGTCGAGCCCGTCGGCACCAGCTCGGTGCTCTTGATCGAAGCACCAGCCGCGGCCTTCGCCTTCTTTGAGGCTCCAGTTGCGCCCTTGGCATCCGTGGTCCCGGTCGCGCCCGTGGCGGCAGTCGCGGCAGCAGCAGGAACCGGCGGTGCGAGATCCTCGCCGCCGCCGGAAGACTGCTTGAAGAAGAGGAATCCGCCCACGAGGACCGCGCCGACGAGGGCGATCAGCACGGGACGTGAAATCTGGATGTCGCGCATGAGCTGCTTCGGTCAGACTTTCTGGTGCGGAGTGCGGCCATTTCGTCGACGAAACGGCCATTCCCACGCCAGATCGACAGTTCGCGCGGATTTCTTTAGTGCGGGGCGTCAGTCGTCATCCGGAAACTCGATCAGATCGCGGGCGGCCCACTGGTCTTCTTCCGGGTGGGTTCGCAGCGCAATGTCGCCGTTGCCGAACTCGTCGAGCGGCCAGTCGCTCGTGATCTCGGCCGCGAAGCCGGATTCACGTAGTTGCTGGCAGAACGCCATGGCGACATCGAGCTGCTCGAAGTCGCCGACGATCGGCCAGTCGTCGTAGGCGGCATCGCCGACGCGTAGCTTCACGACGCCGGTACTCGGCATGCGCCTGCGGCGGAACAGGCCCACCGCGCTCAGCCCTCTTCCGCCGGAGTCTCCTTCGGCGCGGTCGAAACGATGTGCAGGTCGCGGAGCTGCTGCTCCTCGGCCCCCGCCGGCGCTCCCGTCAGCGGGTCGGCTCCGGTCGCGCTCTTGGGGAAGGCGATCGCATCGCGGATCGAGTCGGCGCCGGCGAGCAGCGCGACGAGGCGGTCGAGGCCGATCGCCAGGCCGCCGTGCGGCGGCGCGCCATACTTCAAGGCCTCGAGCAGGAATCCGAAGCGCGCCTCGGCCTCGGCCTTGTCGATTCCGATGATCTCGAGAATCTTTTCCTGCACCTCGACGGTGTTGATACGGATCGATCCGCCGCCGATCTCCCAGCCGTCCATCACGATGTCGTAGGCCCTCGAGCCGAGGCTCGCCGGATCGTCGAGGTCGCCGTCGGGGGCGGTGAACGGGTGATGGAGCGGATCCCAGCGCTGCTCATCCTCGTTGTACTCGAGCATCGGGAACTTGACGATCCAGACGAGGCGGTGAACGCCCTGCGGAATCAGGTCGAAGTCGCGCGCGAGCCGTTCGCGCAGCGCACCGAGCGCAGCCGCCGCGACGTGCTTCTTCGCGTCCGCGACGGCGAGGATCAGGTCGCCGGTCCCGGCGCCGACCGCGCCGGTGGCCGCCGTGATCTCCTCGGGCGTCAGGAACTTGGCGATCGGCGAACGCCAGCCGCCGTCCTCTTCGACGTAGGCCCAGACGAGGCCGCCGGCGCCGTGTCCCTTGACGAACTCGGTGAGTTCATCGAGATCGGCGCGAGAGAGTTGCTTGTACTGGCCGGCGTTGATCGCGCGGACCGTGCCGCCGTTTTCGAGCACCGAGGCGAAGACCTTGAACTCGCTCGACGCAAAAACCTCGTCGAGATTCTTTATCTCGAGGCCGTAACGCAGATCCGGCGCGTCCTTGCCGAAGCGGCCGATCGCCTCGTCGTAACACATGCGTTCGAACGGCGTCTCGACCGCGATGCCGCCCTCCGCGAGCACGGCCTTCAGGACCGCCTCTGTCACCTCGATCACATCCTCTTCCTCGACGAACGACATCTCGAGGTCGAGCTGGGTGAACTCGGGCTGGCGGTCGGCGCGCAGGTCTTCGTCGCGGAAGCAGCGGGCGATCTGGAAGTAGCGCTCCATGCCGCCCATCATCAGCAGCTGCTTGTAGAGCTGGGGTGACTGCGGCAGTGAGTAGAACGAACCCGGCTTGACGCGGCTCGGCACCAGGTAGTCGCGCGCACCCTCAGGCGTCGGGCGCGTGAGGTTCGGAGTCTCGATCTCGAGGAAGTCATGCTCGTCGAGCACGCGCCGCATCGTCTGCATCACACGGTGCCGCAGGCGCAGGTTCGGAGCGATCGTGCCGCGCCGCATGTCGAGGTAGCGGTGTTTGATGCGCAGCGACTCGTCGACGTGACCGTCCTCGTCGACCGGAAACGGTGGCGTCTCGGAGCGGGCGAGAATCTCGATCGCGTTGGCCTGCAGCTCGAGATGGCCGGTCGGGATGTTCGGGTTGACGACCTCTGCGTCGCGCTTGACGAGCTTGCCTTTGACCGAGATCACGTCCTCGGCGCGCAGCGTGCCGGCGACTTCGTGCGCGGCCGCCGCGTGCTCGGGGTGGAAGACGACCTGAATGATGCCGCTGCGGTCGCGCAGGTCGATGAAGACGAGCCCGCCGTGGTCGCGGCGCCGATGCGCCCAGCCGGCGACCGTTATCTCCTTGCCGATCGGCTGCTCGATCGCGCCGGTCGCCCATGTACTGCGGTAGGAGTTCGCGCGCGGGTCGCCGAGCACCTCGTGGCGGTCGCCGGTCAAGGCAGTGAAGTCCTGTGTGCTCAAGCTTTGCGCTCCTTTTCCGCGATCACGCGCTCGGCGATGCGGTCGAAATAGTCACCCTCGGTCAGGCCGGTCAGCTCGGCCTGCTCCCCCGTCTGCATGTTCTTCACCGCGGCATCGTATTGCTCGCGCTCGCCGCCGAAGATGACGAGCGTCTTGGCGCCGGCGCGCGAGGCCGCCTTCAGCTGGCCCTTCATCGAGCGGCCGGCGAGTTCGATCTGCGCGGACAGTCCGTGCACGTCGCGCAGCTTCATCAGCAGCGCGAAGGCGGCGGCGCGGTCGGCGTCGGCGTCGAGCGCCACGAACGCGTCGGGCTCGGGAGCCTGCGGCGCTTCGGCCTCGGCGGCGGCCAGAGTGCGCTCGATCCCCGCGGCCCAACCGATGCCGGGCGTGGCCGGACCGCCGAGCATCTCGACGAGGCCGTCGTAGCGCCCTCCCCCGCCGACGCCCGACTGCGCGCCGAGCTTGTCGGAGGTGAACTCAAAGAGCGTGCGCGTGTAGTAGTCGAGGCCGCGGACGAGCGTCGGGTCGATCTCGTAGGCGACGCCGGCCGCGTCGAGCAGCGCCAGAACCTCATCGAAGTGAGCGCGGTCGTCGGCGCTGATGTTGTCGATCAGTCGCGGTGCATCGACCATGACCTTCTGCGTTCCCTCATGCTTCGCGTCGAAGGCGCGCAGCGGGTTGAGGTCGATCCGCTCCTTGACGTCTTCGGAGAGCGCCGACTCGTTGGCGCGCAGGTACGCCTTCAGGCTCTCGGAGTACTCGGCGCGCTCAGCGCCCGATCCGAGGCTGCCGATCCGAAGTCGAGTGCCCGTCGCTCCAGCCTTCTCGAGCAGTCGCGCGAGCAGCACGATCGACTCGGCGTCGAGCGCCGGGTCGTCGCTGCCGAGCGCCTCGGTTCCGATCTGGAAGAACTGGCGATAACGCCCGGCCTGGGGCGCCTCCTGACGAAAGAACGGCCCCTCGTACCACAGCTTCACCGGCTGCGGAAGCTTGTGCATGCCATGTTCGGCGTACGCCCGGCAGACCGGCGCCGTCCCCTCGGGGCGCAGCGTGATCGACCGGTCGCCCTGATCGGTGAAGGTGTACATCTCTTTGCTGACGATGTCGGTCGACGCACCGACGCCGCGCGCGAACACAGCGGTGTCCTCGAAGATCGGCGTGTCGATTCGGCCGTAGCCGGCCTGCGCAAACAGTGGCGCGGCGACGCCTTCGACCAACTGCTCCCGCAGCGCTGCGTCGGGCGGCAGAACGTCGAAGGTCCCGCGCGGGGCCTGGAGCTTCTCGGCCATTTAGGTGAGCCCCTCGCCGACGAGGAACGGGTTCGTCTTCGCCTCGGCGTCGAGCGTCGTGACTCCCATGTGTCCGGGCAGCACTGCGGTCTCCGGGGGCAGGGTCTTCATCAGCATGTCGATCGAGGCCAGCAGTGTCTGGTGGTCGGCGCCGGGCAGGTCGGTGCGTCCGATCGACCCCTGGAAAAGCACGTCGCCGCTGAACAGCGCCTTCTGCTGGGGCAGCGAATAGCTCACGTGGCCGGGGCTGTGCCCGAACGTGTCGTAGACGTCGATCTCGAATCCGGCGAGCTCGAGCTTGTCGCCGCCCCTGACCGTGTGCTCGGCCTCGTAGTTCTCGAACGGTCCGACTCCGGGCCAGCGGATGTAGCTGTTGATGTCGGCAAGGATGTGGCGTTCGAGCTCGGGCACCCAGACCTCGACGCCGAGCTTGTCGACCATCGGCTTCACGGCGCCGACGTGGTCGAAGTGCGTGTGGGTGATCAGGATCGCCTTGACATCGGCGCCGGTCTCTTCAATCGCCTTGGCGATGTTGTCGGCCTCGTCGCCCGGGTCGATCAGCAGCGCGGCGTTGTCGGCCTCGTCGTTGATCGCGAGCCAGGTGTTTTCGCCTGCGATGCCGACGGTGAGGTAGGCGAGTTTCACGGAGCTACTTCTGCTTCGCTGCCTTGCGGGCGGCGGCGGCTTCGGCTTCCTTCTTCATCCGGCGCTTGTAGAGGAACTGGTCGGAGTAGTAGCCGAGCACGATGTACATGCCGAACATCACGATCGAGATGAAGATCGCTCCCGCCGGCGGCTGACCGAGCACGATCAGTACGGCGAGGAAAACGGCGGCCGCGAAGGCCGCGCGGATCGTCGCGCCGCGCCAGCTCGGCTCCTTGTTGGCGGCTGCGGCGCGGTTGCCCTGGCGGCGCTGGATCGCCTGTTGGCGCGCCTGCGCACGACTGGTCGGGCGGCCGGTGCGGCCACGCGACTCGACGTTGCCGGCCTGTGTGCCGCGGTGCTTGGTGCGGCGCTTCTTCTTGGTCTGAGCCATGGGCGGTCAGCTTAATGCAGCATCGAGGCCGAGTACGCGCTCGAGGATCCGCTCATCGGGTTCGAAATCGGCGATCGGTACGTCTTCGGGGAATCCTTCGAAGGCCGCCTGCGGGGCGAGGCCGACGAGTTCGGCGGATTCGACCGCGGTGCTCCCCCGCACGAACGCGACTATCTCGGCGAGAGGGACATCGAACGGATCGTGGACATTGCAGGACACCTGCGCTCGCTCCTGTGAGTCGAGCCACAGGCCGATGGCGCGAACACCCTTCGGTCCGCCCCCGGATTCGCGCAGGTCGGCGGCAATCGCCTTTGCCGACTCGAGCGACTCACCCTCCGCGAGCTGGACGTTGAACGCGACCATCGGCGGCCGGGCCGAAACCAGCACGGCGCCCGCGGACGGGTGAAGCTCCTCCGGTCCGAAGTCGGGACGGTGTTCGCCACTTGCCATGCGCTCGGCGAGTCCGGCGATGCCGCCGGCGCGGATCTCGGCGCGCTCGCGGCCTCCGGCAAGCTCGCCGTAGAGGAAGACGGGGATCCCGGTGCGGCGGGCGATCAGGTCGGCTGCGGTGAGCGCCTCGGCGCACGCCTGACCGCGCTGCGCGGGATCGAGGTAGACAACGGGAATCACGTCGATCGCGCCGATGTGCGGGTGGATTCCGGCGTGACCGGAAATGTCTACGAGTTCGCGGGCCTTTGCCGCCCCACTCGCGAGCGCCCTTGCCAGCTCTCCTTGCGCGGAGGCGAGCGTGAAGACAGATCGGTGGTGGTCGGCGTCGCTATGAACGTCGAGCAACCGGGCCGGGGCGAATGCGGCGGCGATCTCGTCGAGAGCTGCCTGGTCGACCCCCTCCGAGACGTTTGGCACGGACATCAGCATTCGCCAAATCCCTTAGTAAGCATCACAATTTTTGGTAACGGGCCGGTAATCTGGCGTCGCGGTTCTGTCACATGTCCTCCTTGCTCAAATCTAGTCTCGGCGCCTGCCTCGCGCTTTTCGCAGTCTTGGCATTCGCTGCCTCGGCCCAGGCGAGTAGCTCCGAAATCGTCTCTGCAGAGCGGATCGACGACACGGCCATCTTCGTCACCGTAAGCACCACCTACGACGGCTGCGTAGGAGGATCGAACTGCTCCTGGACCCCCGTCGCGTACTCGGTTCCGGCTGGATCGCCTTGCCCGTCCTTGCCGACGGCCGCCGCCTACGTCGCCACCGGCGAAACCGCCGTCGGCAACGGACTGCAGGAATACTCGGGGACTGTCTCCAGCGCGAGCGACGATCCGCAGGTGTGCTCGTATGTCTCCACGAGCAACGCCTACGTGTTGATCGCCGCGATACCGATGCCCACGCTGGCCGATGACGACGGATACGTCGAGACGCTCTACTTCAGCGAGGCCCGCTATTTCACGCGGCGGTTCCTGCGAAACAGCCGCTGGAAATACGGCTACAACCGCGGCGTCGGTTTTCGGCAGCGCTGCCACCGCGTCAGTCGTACGAAGATCCGCTGCAGTGTCCGCTGGCGCTACAAGGGGCGATACGTCGGCTACGTCTCACACCGCGCATACGTCGACAACGGCGACCAGATGATCTCTTCGCGAGCAAACATCAAGCACCACAAGCCGAAGAAGAAAAAGCGCGGCGGCTCCGGCGGCGGCTCACGCGGAAACTGCGATTCGAGCTATCCGACCGTTTGCATTCCACCGCCCCCGCCGGACCTGGACTGTCCCGAGATCCCGTACCAGGACTTCGCTGTCACGGGCTCCGACCCGCACGGTTTCGACGGAGATCGTGACGGAATCGGTTGTGAGAGTTAGCCTTGGGCGCCGCGTATCATTCACCGACCCGGCGGGGTAGCTCAGTTGGTTAGAGCAGCGGAATCATAATCCGCGTGTCGGGGGTTCGAGTCCCTCCCCCGCTACTGCTGACGGCGCCCTGATGGGCGCCGTTTTCTGTTTCCGGACTGGCTTGGACGGGTCCAAAACTATACTTTCTGAAGTGGCAACCTTCAGACGCATACTTGGCTTTCTGAAGCCCTATAAGTCGGGGGTTCGCTGGTCGGTCTTCCTCGCAGCGTTTGCGATGGGCATCGGCGCGGTGATCCCCCTCCTTGCTGGTGCTGCCGTCGGCGCCGCGCAGTCCGGCGACACGCAGGAGCTCTGGCTTGTCGCGGGCGGCGTGATCCTCGTCGGGCTCGTCCGGGGTGCTTCGTCGATCGCTCGGCGCGTGATCAGCGGGCGGATCTCGCTCGGCGTCGAGCACGACCTGCGCACGAAGATCTACTCGCACCTGCAGCAGCTCGAGATCGGCTTCTTCCAGGACCAGCAGACCGGGCAGTTGATGTCGCGCGGCACGGTCGACCTGCAGGTCGTTCGCTTCTTCCTCGGCTACGGCCTGATCTTCATGATCCAGTCGGCGATCACGATCGTGATCAGCGCGGCGATCATGCTCTACCTCGACTGGCGCCTCGCGCTGATGGTGCTCGCGACGATGCCGTTCATCGTGCTCGCCGCGGCGCGCTACGGCAAGCGCGCGCGGCCGGCCGTGCAGCAGGTCCAGCAGCGGCTGGCCGAGTTCTCGGCCGACACCGAGGAGAGCATTTCGGGGATCCGCGTCGTCAAAGCGTTCGCGCGCGAGGACCAGCGGATGGAGAAGATCCGCGGCTCGGCGCAGCGCGTCTTCGACCAGAACCTCGTCTCGACCAAGCTCTCGGCCTTCAACGACCCGCTGCTCGGCTTCATCCCGTCCGTCGGACTCGCAGCCGTGCTGCTCTACGGCGGCCACCTCGTGATCGACGGGCAGATGTCGCTCGACCACTTCACCTCGTTCTACTTCTACGTCGGCATGCTGATCGGTCCGATGCGCATGCTCGGAAACTCCTTGGGCAGCGCGCAGCGCGCGACTGCCGCCGGCGCGAGGATCTTCGAGCTGCTCGACCGCCAACCGCGGATCGAGGCCGCCCCCGACGCGAAGCCGCTCCCGCCCGGCGGCGGCGAGGTCGTTTTCGACGACGTCGACTTCAGTTTCCCCGGCGCCACCCGCCAGGTCCTGCACGGCGTGAACCTGCGGATCGATGCCGGCGAGACGATCGCGATAGTCGGAGGCACCGGTTCGGGCAAGACGACGCTCGTCAGTCTCGTCTCGCGGCTCTACGACGTCGACTCGGGGTCGATCAGCGTCGACGGCGCCGACGTTCGCTCGCTCGATCCCGTGGAGCTGCGCCGGAACGTCGCCTTCGTCGCAGAGGACAGCTTCCTCTTCTCCGCATCGATCGCCGACAACATCGCCTACGCGCGCGACGACGCCACGGACGCCGAGATCGCTGAGGCAGCGCGCCGCGCGCAGATCGCGGACTTCGTCGAGCAGCTGCCGGACAAGTACGACACCGTCATCGGCGAGCGCGGGATCACGCTCTCGGGCGGCCAGCGGCAGCGCGTCGCGATTGCGCGTGCCCTGCTCGCGAACCCGCGAATCCTGATCCTCGACGACGCGACCTCGTCGGTCGACGCGCGCACGGAACAGGAGATCAAGACCGCCCTGGCCGAAGTGATGGAGGGCCGCACCACGTTCGTGATCGCGCACCGCCTGTCGACGATCTCGCTCGCCGACCGGGTTGTCGTGATCGAAGACGGCCGCGTCGTCGACGCCGGCACGCACGGCGAGCTGATTCACCGCTGCGACACGTACCGCGACATCGCGACAAAGGGCATGCCCGAGAGCGTCTTCCTCACACGCAAGGACCCGACCGCGACCGAAGTGGGAGCCGGGCTGTGAAGCAGCGCTACGACCACTTCATGTCGACCTGGCGGCGGCTGCGCGGTGAGCGCACGCGTGCACGGCGGCTGCGCGAGCTCATCTCGTTGCTGAAGCCGTACAAGTGGCGTGTGCTGCTGATGTTTGTCTCGATGAGCGTTGCGATCGCGGCCGGCCTCGCCCCGCCCTTCCTCGCGAAGGTCGCGATCGACAGCGGCATCATCGCCGGCGACTACGGCACTCTGCAACTCGTCGTCGTGCTCTACCTCGTGAGCGCACTCGTGCTCTGGGGAGCGACGTATGTGCAGACCTACATGACCGGATGGGTCGGCCAGCGCGCGCTGCAAGACCTGCGGCTGACGCTCTTCGAGCACCTGCAGAAGCAGTCGACCGGCTTCTACTCGCGCCGTAAGACCGGCGTGCTCGTCTCGCGCATGACCAACGACGTAGAGGCGCTCGACCAACTCGTCAGCAACGGCGCGATGACGCTCTTCTCGTCGGTGGTGTCGCTGATCGCGATGGCAGTGATCATGCTCACCCAGAGCGTTCCGTTGGCGCTCGCGTGCTTCGCCGTCTTCCCGGTGGTGGCGCTTGCAAGCTTCGTCTTTCGCGTCGTCTCAACGGACGTTTACCGCGAGACGCGCGAGCGGATCGGATTCGTCACGGCCTACCTGCAGGAGACGATCTCCGGCGTCGCCGTCGTTCGCGCGTACGGCCGCGAGGACCGCCACATGACCGAATTCGACGACCTGTCGGCAGCCAACCGCGATGCCAACATGCGCTCCGTGCACCTCAACGCCGCCTACTTCCCGGCGATCGAGTTCCTCTCGGCGGTGTCGATGGCGGTGATCCTGCTGCTCGGCGGCTACCTGGTGATCGACGGCAACATCGAGGTCGGCGTGCTCGTGCTGTTCGCCGGCTACATGCAGAACTTCTTCGACCCGATCCAGCAGCTCTCTCAGCTCTACACCACCTACCAGGCAGGCATGGCGGCGCTCGACAAGATCTTCGACCTGCTGGCCGAAGAGCCCGACGTCACGGACACCCCGGGCGGCGAAACCCTGCCGGAGCTGCGCGGCGCGCTCACGTTCGAAGACGTCTGGTTCTCGTACGAAGCCGGCCCGACCGACGATGACACCACGTGGGCGCTGCGCGGAATCGACCTCGCGATCAACCCCGGCGAGACGATCGCGCTCGTAGGCGCGACCGGCGCCGGCAAGTCAACGCTCGCAAAGTTGGTCCCGCGTTTTTACGACCCGCAGAAGGGCCGCGTGCTGATCGACGGCCACGACCTCTCCCGTGTTGACGCGCGCTCGCTGCGACGCCAGCTCGGCTACGTGCCGCAGGAGGGCTACCTCTTCTCGGGCACCGTCGCCGAGAACATCGAGTTCGGCCGCCCCGGGGCGACGCGCGACGAGATCGAACAGGCGGCGCGGTCTGTCGGTGCGTTCGACGCGATCGCCGCTCTGCCGGAAGGCTTCGACACCGTCGTCGGCGAGCGCGGCAGCATGCTGTCGGCCGGCCAGCGCCAGCTCGTCGCCTTCGCCCGCGCGCTGATCGCCCAGCCACGACTGCTGATCCTCGACGAGGCGACCGCGAGCGTCGACGTCAACACAGAGCAGCGGATCGAAGACGGCCTTCGCCGGCTGCTGGCAGGCCGCACCGCGATCGTCATCGCCCACCGTCTCTCGACGATCGTCAACGCGTCGCGGATCGCAGTGATCGAAGGTGGCCGGATCGTCGAGATCGGCTCACACCAGGACCTCGTCGCCGCGGGCGGGCGCTACGCGCAGCTCTACGCGACCTGGGAGGAGCAGGCGGCCTAGGCGACGTCCCGCTCGGCCGCGGGCGGGTCGAACGGGTAGAACTCGGCTCCGGTCGCACGGGCGAACTGCGGTGCGCCGCTGCCGGTTTCGCCGATCACGACAAGAGTGATGCGGTCGCGGCGCAGTTCACGAGCGGCCTGGCGGGCCTCTCCGAGCGCGTCGCCGGAGCGCGCGATGTTGGCGTAGCCGTCTGTGACCAGGGCGACTATCGGTCGCAGGTCGGGATTGCGGCGCAGCTCGCGCAGCGCGGTCTCGTGAGCAACGCGGATTCCCTCGGCGAGCGGCGTAGTGCCGCCCGGTTCGATCGTGTCGAGTCCGGCAAGCACGGCGGCGTGGTTGCGTGACGGCGGCGCGACCAGTCGGGCGTCACGACCGCGAAACACGATCAGGCCGACCCGATCGCGCTTGCGCCTCGCGTCGGCGACCAGGCCGCCGAGCAGCGCGCGCAGCTCGCCGCCGCGACCGTTCTCGAGTACGGAACTGCTGGCGTCGACGACGCAGAGCACCAGGTTTGCTTCGCGGCCGGCACGGACGTTCTCGCGCAGGTCCTCGGCGGTGATCTCTCCCGGCTGCGATGACATCACATCCGATCCGGGAATGTCTGCAAGCTCGGCCGGAATCGCACCGCCCTGGAAGATCCGCCTTGTAACCGCCGCCCGGGCCGTGGCGATCACGTCGAGGTCGCCGGCGTCACCTGCCGGCCGCGAATCGACGGCCGGACGCTCGCCACCGTCTGCCTTGGTCGAGCGACCCGATGGACCAGCGCCGCGCCGCTCGGCGGCATCGGCGATCGAAGGCGCGGCCCCGTCGCGGCTGGCGTCGTCGGATGAACTTCGCAACTCGCGCTCTCGCAGCGCCGCACGAGTCCGGGGTGTACCGACCATGCCGTGCCGCTCTTGCGACTGCGGTCCCGGCTCCTGGCCGCGGGCCTCTGCGAGCACCTGATCGATCGCCGAGGCTTCGATGCGCTGCTGATCGAGCGCACCTGCCCTCGCTCGGTGTCCGAGCGCCAGTCGCGCGGCGGTGTCGATATCGCGGTCGATCACCTCGCGCCGGTCGTCAAGCGCGGCCAGGGCTGTTGCTGTGCGCGCGATGACAATGTCGGCGCGCATGCCCTCGACGTCCAGTCGCTGACAGGTTTCGGCGATTACGTTGACGCTGCCGGCCGGCAGCTCGACCTCTCGAAGCGCAGAGCGGGCACGCTCGACGATCTCGCGCAGCGCCTGCTCAGTCGGGGCGAAACGCTCGGCGAAACCCTCGGGGCGCTGCTCGAACGACATTCGCCGGTGGACGATCTCTGCGCGCTCTTCCAAGTCGGACGGAGCAGTGATCTCGACGGACAGACCGAAGCGGTCGAGCAACTGCGGACGCAGCGCGCCCTCCTCGGGATTCATCGTGCCGACAAGCACGAACCGGGCGGAGCTCTCGGCGCTCAGGCCGTCGCGCTCAACGCGGACGACGCCGAACGCGGCGGCGTCGAGCAGCACGTCGACGAGATGGTCTCCGAGCAGGTTCACTTCGTCGGCGTAGAGAACGCCGCCGTCGGCCGCCGCGAGCAGGCCGGAATTGAGCTCGGCGCCTTCGCCGGCGAGCAGCCTCGCCGTGTCGATCGATCCGACCAGGCGGTCGATCGTGGCCCCGAGCGGAAGCTCGACGAATCCGGCCGGCTCGCCGTCGACGGCCGGGATCAGCGAAGCGAACGAACGCGCCAGCGTCGACTTGGCGGTGCCGCGCTCGCCGACTGCGAGCACGCCACCGATCGCCGGGTCGACGGCGTTCGCCAGCAGGGCCAGTTTGTAGTCGTCCTGGCCGACCACGGCCGAGAACGGATAGGGCGTCCGGAGATCGGGCATCGACGCTAAGAATGCCGCCGGAAGCGGATGGAGAAATCCGCAAAAAACCGCTGAAAAAAGGGCTTTTCGCGCGGTTTGCAGGTCAAAAACTGCGGGACAGGGACTCGAACCCCGACTTCTCGGTCCAGAGCCGAGCGTCCTACCATTAGACGATCCCGCAAAGTGCGCAGGACCTGCAGCGCGGAAGGATACCGCGCCCGCCGCCGAGGCGACGACGGGCGCGAAAAACCCGTTACGTCTAGCGCTTCTTCTTGCTCACAGAGATCTTCAAAGCGGTCGTTCCGTCGCCGTCATGCGAGGCGTCGCCGGACCAACGGGCGATGATGATCGTCGGCTTAGTGATCTTCCACGAGGTCGTGAACGTCCCGCCGATCGAGACCGTGCGCACGAGCTGCGTCCACTTGGTGCCGCCCTTGGCGCCGACGACGCGCGCCAGAACCGCGACCTGCTCGTTGCCTTGCGCGGGAGTCAGTCGCCCGGTGACGCGGACCGTCGAGCCCTTGCGGGCGCGGGTGGTCGATGCCTTGAGCTTGAGCTTCGAGTTGACGCCGATGCGGCCGGCGGTATCAGTCGAGTAGACGGTGTTCGTGCCGGCGATCGCGAGCAGCGCGCTCTTCGCTCCGAACGCCGCCACCAGCGCGGGACGGAACGAGCTCGCCTCGTAGAACGGGTACTGGCGCGCCCACGACTTGCCGGCGTCCTCGGTGAGCAGCATGCGGCCCGTCGAGTCGGCGATGTATCCCGTCTTGAAGTCACCGAATGCGATCGAGCTGGCCGTGTTTGCGCCGGTCGTCTCGATCCGGGTCCACTTCTTGCCGCCTGACGTTGTCTGCCAGAGCTCCTTGGTGCTGTCGAGCAGGTAGCCCCGCTTGGCGTCAACCATGTCCAGCTGCGTGATCTTCTTCGCCTTCTTCGGCTTCTTGACCGTCGACCAAGTGCGGCCGCCGGTCTTCGAGAGGAAGATCGACTTGGAGTTGCGGACGAAAACCGCCGACCCGGCTCCATCGACCGCGGTCAGCGACGTCTTGCGGAACGATTTCGAGCCGGTCTGAGAGAAGTTCAGCCCGCCGTTGGCGCTGCGGCGGACGCCCTTGCTGCCGACGAGCAGGATCACGTCCTCGCTGGGCGCGTAGAGCGCCTTCGGCCGGCTCGAGCCGGAGTCGAGGAAAGTCCAGCTCACGCCGCCGTCGTTGGACCGTGTCAGGTCGCCCTTCGTGTCGACGACGTAACCGCGTGTCGTCGTCGGGAAGGTGGCGTCGACGATCTCGTTGGACGTGACCGGGGTGATCTGTTTCCAGCTGGCTCCCGAGTCGACGGTCCGCGCGAGCTTCGAGAGGTCGCCAATCATTGTCGCGCTGGTCGAGGTGTCAATGTGCAGCTGATCGAACGATCCGGCAGCCCCAGAATTGACGGAGTTCCACGTCGCTCCGGCATCGTCGGTGACCACGAGAGTTCCCCCGGCGCCGACGGCGATCGCGTGGGTCGCAGAAGTGAACTTCACGCTTGCCAGCGTCTGAGAGGACGCAGTCACGGCGGCCCAGGTGGTGCCTCCGTTCTCGGTGCGGAAAAGCGGTCGACCGCTGATCGTCGATCCGATGCAGTGGTTCGCGTCGGCGCAGCTGATGCCGGAGAAGTCGGTTCCGTTGGTCGTGCCGTCGCCTGCGACCGGGTTCCAGGTGGCGCCGCCGTCGACCGTCTTCAACAGGTCGGATTTGCGACCCAGCGCAAAGCCGATGTTCGCGTCGATGAAGTCAAAGGTCGCCGAGGCAATGGCTGGACCGACCGGCGTCCAGGAGGTGCCGGCGTCGCTGGTCCGGAAGATCTTTCCGCCGCCCGAAACAACACCATTGCTCGGCGTCACGAAAGCGATGTCGGTCACGCCGTTGGCGAGGCCGCCAACCTGCGCCGCGCCCGGGACGACAGTCTGCTTGCGCCATGAGTCGCCACCGTCCGTAGTGGTCAGGACTTCGCCGTTCTCGAGCAGGATGTAGCCGATCAGACTTGTCGGGAACGAGAGCGAGACGATTCTCGCTGCGCAGTTGTCGTCGCTGGCCCCCCATGGCAACCGCTTTACCGTCGCGCCACCGTCGTCGGTGCGGCGCAGGGCACAGCCGCTCGCGAAGACGATGACGTCCGGCGTAACCGGTCGAACGACGTTGATCGTGCCGAGCAGCCCTGTGCGGATACCGGTCCAGCTGGCACCGCCATTGTCGGAACGCATCAGCGTTCCGGACTCGCCGGCGGCGTAGGCACGGCCGCCGATGCCGTCGATCTCAGCGAGCGAGTTCCCCTGCGGGAGCGGATTTGACCAGGTCCAGCCGGTGTTGCCGGACACAACGCCGGCCGAAGCAGAAGCAGTCGCGGCGAACACGCTCACAGCCGCGACGATCAGGAATACGAGCAGTTTCCTAGACACTTGAATACAACCTTTCCCGGCGTGATGCCGGACGAACGAGAAGCGAAACGAGTTGGGACGCATTCAGAACACGACCGGGTATCCGTAGTTGCGCCGTGGCGCATTGAATATTCGGTAGGCAGCGAAAAGACCCTGCCGTCAAGCGAGGCAGGCGACGTCCCACTCGACGTTCGCCAACGACGCAAGCTGGTCGGTCGTGAGACTCGTGCGGTTCGCGATCAGCGACTTCGCCACCTCGATGTCGTGCGCGCGGCCGACAGCTGCGACCTGCGCGACGCGGTCCCCCTGGATGAACCACGCGCTGAACGATGGATCGTCGATCGAGCCGCGCATGATCACGCGGTCCCATCCGTAAGCCGGCCCGACCGACTCGATCTCGACGTCGGCCATGTCGGTCCAGAAGTATGGGACGACCGTGTGCTTGACGTCCTGTCCGAGCATGTTCAAAGCCGCCGTCTTGCCCTGATTGAAGGCGACGTCCCAATGCTCGACACGGATGTGCTGCTCGTGGGCGAGCGAATACCACTCGGCGACGTCCCCGGCTGCGAAAACGTCGGGCGCGCTCGTCCGCAGACCGGCGTCGGTGACCACTCCCCCGCGCTCGCCAATCGTCAGACCGGCCTGCTTGGCGAGCATCGTCTCGGGGTGCACGCCGGCACCGATCACCACGACATCGGCGTCGAGCGCAAGACCGGACTCACAGACGACACTGGTCACCCGGTCGCCGTCGCCATCGAATCGTGCGAGCTTCTCGCCGGCGTGAATCACGATCCCGAGGCGCTCGAGGTGGCGCTGGGTCCATGTGCCGAGCTCATCGCCCAGCGTCCGCTGGAGCGGCAGGTCCTCGAGCATCACGATCGCGCAGTCACAGCCGTGACGGCTCAGCGTCGCAGCGACCTCGCAGCCGATGTAGCTGCCGCCGATCAGCACGACGCGGCGGCCGAAGCGATCCAGGTCCTCGAGGATCGAGTCACTGTTTCCGAAGGCGCGCAGGTAGTGAATGCCCTCCTGACCCATGCCCTCGGCCCGAAGCAGCGTTACGTTCGCCCCGGTGGCGATCAACGCCTTGCCGAAGGAGACGACCTCTTTGCTCATCAGCGTCGCCTCATGCGCATCGGTGTCGAGCTTCATCACATTCATCCGCGTGAGCAGCTCGATGCGCTGCTCCTCCCAGAACTCGGCCGGACGGAAATAGTCCATCGCGCGGTCCTCGGTCGCGGCCAGATAGCCCTTCGTGAGCGCCGGGCGGTTGTACGGCGGCTCGGGCTCGCGACCGACGAGCAGGATCGAATCGTCGCTGTTCTCGCGCAGATGGCGTGCGCAGTTGGCGGAGGCAAGGCCGCCGCCGATCAGCAGGTGGTCGACGTGGCGGTCAGCCACCCGTTCGACCGATCAGGCGAACGACTCTTCCGGCGCGGTGAAGAGCCGGGTGATGTCGTCCTCGAGTCCTGGATTGAGCACGAGCATGACCTCGTCGCCGCTGTGGATCTCGGTTTCACCGTTCGGGACCATGCCGGTGCCGTCACGCAGCAGGGCGATGATCAGGCCACCGTCGGGGAGTTCGATCTCGCCGACCTTCTTGCCGTTGGCCGGCGAGCCCGGCGAGACCTCGACCTCGATGATCTCGAGGTTCTCGTTCTGGAGCTTGAGCAGGTGGACGAGTCCGTACTGCGGCACCTCGTGCTCGATCAGGCGCAGGATCAGGTCTGTCGAGCTGATGACCGGCTTGATGTCAAGCAGGTCGAAGTGCTCCATGTTGCGGATGTTGTTACAGCGGGCGATGATCTTCTCGCGGCCGTACTTCTCGCGCGCTACCTGCGAGATGATGATGTTGTCCTCGTCGTCGCCGGTGACCGCGATGACCATGTCGGCGCGTGCGATGCCGGCCCGCTCAAGCACCCACAACTCGGTGGCGTCGCCGAGGTGCACCACGTGCTCAAGCTGTGGCTCGAGGATCGTGTAGCGACGGCGGTCGTGCTCGATCAGCGTGACCTCGTGGCCCTTCTGCATCAGCTCGCGCGTGAGGTTGAGGCCGACCTTTCCGCCTCCGGCGACGATCACGTACATCAGAGCGTCTCCGTCAGCGTGATCGTCTCTTCGCCGCGGACAGCGGCGGTGAGCATGTCGATTCCGGCCTGGGTCGGGCAGATCGTGTGCAGGCCCTGCTCGCCGTACCAGTCGGCGCGGCGCGGGTCGAGCACGCGTACGACAACCTTCGGCACGTTGAAGCGCTTCTGGGCGATCTGGGCGATCACGAGGTTGGTGTTGTCGCCGTTGGTGCCGGCGACGAAGGCGTCTGCCTGCTCGATGCCGGCCTCGACCAGTGCGTCGATCTCGAGCGCGGTGCCGACGGTGAACATGCCGCCGGCGTCCTCCCAGTTCGTCTCGAGTCCGACGTCGAGCAGGCGGTGCGACTCCGAGCTCTCGTCGAGCACCGAGACGGTGTGGCCGTCTTCGAGAAGGTTCTTGGCGAGCGCGCTGCCTGCGCGTCCACATCCGACGATCAGTACGAACATGACCGGGAGATTAGTCAGGTGATGGTGTCGATGAAGTCGTCGGGATCTTCATCGTCGGCGACGGCTTCGTGATCGGCCTCGGCGACGTGCGGCCTGACCGCGCCGCTGTCCGGTCCGATCCCCGGCCTGACCGGGTCGTGTTCGCCCGTCAGGCTGCCGAGCCGCTCGAGCCGCTCGGCCTCCTTCTTCGCAAAGGACTCGGAGACGTGCGGGTTCGATGCGATCGAGGTGGCGAGCGCGTCGACGTCGGTCTCCGGCGGGGCGGTCAGGATCACGCGGCAGGGTGCCTTGCGCGCGACGTACTCGGTGACCTTTCCGATGAACTCCGCCGCCCGCGGCTCGACGCCGCCGAGCAGCGCGCCGCCGCGGATACGCGACGGCCGCTCGGCTGCCAGAACAATCAGCTCGACTCCGCGGCGTGTCGCCTCGCGCACGATCGCCTCGCCGGTCGAGCGCGCACGTACCGTCGCTGTCGCGACCTCAACGCCCTCGTACTCCTCGCCGACCTCCTTGGCGCGGGCGAGGATCTGACGCGCCCGCTGCAACCGTTCGCCAGGCACGGGCGCGTCGATCGGCTGCGACATCGGCACTTCGATCACGTGGAGGGCCTCGATCACTGCGCCGCCCTCGTCCTCGCCCTCCTCCATCGCGAGGCGTCCCGCCGTACCGACGATGTCGTCGTCGAGCACTCCGCCGAACACGGGCACCAGGATCGAGCCGAACCCCTCTGTCTGCTCCTTGCGCTTGCGCCGCAGATCCTCTTCCGGAATCGTCACCCGCTGGCGCAGCGGCCGGCCTTGAGTGCGACGGTGCGCGACATACAGCGTGAGGCCTACGGCCATCCACGCGAGACCCACGATCGTCGCGGTGTGGCGGAACACGATCACACCGACAAACGCCACCAAGCACGAGACGAGCGCGATCACGGACGGGATCGCGATCGAGCCCGCGCCGACCGGGATCGACAGCGGCACGCGGTACGCCCGCGTGGCCGCCGGCTCCTTGAACCGCAGGCGGATGATCGACATCGTCGCGATCGAAAAGGTCAGCAGCGCACCGAAAGCGAAGGCGGCGACCAGCAGTTCGGGGTCATCGAGCAGCGACAGCGCGCTCGCGACGATCGCGACGGCGATCGCGGCCACGTACGGCGTGCCGTAGGTGGGATGCAGACGACCGATCGCGCTCGGGATCTGACGGTTGGTGGCCAGCGCGTACGTCACACGCATCGGGCCGAGCACGTAGATGCGCGACGCCTGGATCAGGGTCACCACGGCGACGATCGCAATGACGTACGCCAGATCGGTCGCGATCCACGACGGCTCGAAGCCCTTGACGATTCCGACCACGGGATCCTCGAGGTACGGACCTACGACCGGCGCAAACTGCTGTCCGCTCGCGGTCGTGATCGGGTCGGCCATGAACGCGACCAGTGCCAGGCCGGTGAAGATCGTCACCGTCGACGCGGCGCTCGACGCGACAACCGCCTTGAGCTCGCGTCGACCGATCTTGATCTCGCCGGCGAGTCCCGACGCCGACTCGATGCCGGTACCGGCGACGGTCGAGAGGATCAGCGCGATCAACAGCTCCTTCCAAGTCGGCGTGACGCCGACGTCGATGCCCTGCGTGAGCTGGTCGGGATTCCAGAGCAGCACCAGGCCGAGCACGATGATCAGCAGCAGGACGGCGAGGTCGATCCAACCGAGCGGCAACCGCCGACGCAACGTCTGGGCGCTGACACCACGGATGTTCGACCAGACCATCGCGCTGATCAGGGCGATCGGGATGAGCGCCTCGCCCCACTTCCCGTCGAGCGGTGACCAGAAGACCGAGAGATAGTTGGGCACGGCCGAGGCGACCAGCGAGAGGACGATCGCGTAATCGAGCAGGATCGCCCAGCCCGCGACAAAGCTGACGAGCTCATCGAAGGCGTAGCGGGCGAACGTCGATGCTCCACCGCGTTCGATGTGCAGCGAGGAGCCCTCGACGTAGGTCATGAACACGCAGACGAAGAAGACGCCGGCGAGAATCATCACCAGCGGCGTCAGCCCGAGAGCCTGCTCGGCGATCAGGCCGAGCCCGAAGTAGAGCGAGGACGCGGCCGCGATGTAGACGACCATGAACAGGGCACCCGCCCCGATGCCGGACATCGGGCCGAAGCGCAGGCGGTGTGTCATCTGTCGCAGCATCTAGAGGTCGTGTTTGAGGGTCAGGTACACACGGAAGCCGGCCATCACGCAGAGCGCGCCGCCGAGCAGGATTCCGACCGAGTTGCCCTGGCCCCCGTTGGTCAGGGTGACCACGATCATCGCCACGCCGAGCGCGAAGATCAGGGCAAACAACACCAGTTTCGCCTGCTTCTTCCCGCTCACGCTGCCACCACCGGACGATTTCTGGGTTCTGTCGTCATGATCACACGGCAGGGTCGCTCAGAGAGCACCCGCTGGGCCGCGGACGAGAACAGCGACCCGGAGACGTCGGCGCGCAACGGCATGACGATCGCACGTGCGTTGATCTCGAGCGCCTCTTCCACGATCCTGCTGCCGGCCTCTCCGGAGCGAACCTTCTCGTAGTGGCCCGAGACGCGGCGGCCGCCGAGCACGCGCGCGCGTTCGATCGCTGTCGCCGCCTTCGCCTCCGCCGTCGGCAACACCGCGTCAATCGGTGCGTTCGCCGGCACGGTGATCGTCACCAGCACGTGGATACCGCGGCTGCGCCGGGTAGCCATCTTCACGGCTGTGCGCACGGCTTCTTCCGAGTAGTGGCCGTCCTCAAAGACGACGAGGATCGAGTCGTACTCGACGTCGTGCTCGACGATCATCTTCGGCGCCGGGATCGTGTGCGTGTCGGTCAGCGTCAACCCCTGACTGCGGCGGTAAATCACGTAGAACGCGATACCGGCGATCATCCAGAAGACGCCGACGATGAGCGTCGTGAGGTTGAGCAGCGTGACGACGACCCACGCGGTCGCTGTTCCGGCCAGGCCGAAGAACGCGAACAGCGGCCATTCGCGATCGCGGAAGTGCACGTTCAACGGCCCGATCCAGGGACGCTCGCGGATCGGCAGATCGAGCCGCATCTTGATCACCGCAAGGTGCGCGATCGAGAAGCTGAGCATCGCGCCGAAGGCATACAGCTGCGCCAGGAAGTCGGCCTGGCCGGGAATCAGCGTCAGACAGGCGATGCCGCCGAAGACGATGATCGCGATGTAAGGAGTCTTGTACTTCGGATGCAGCGTGCGCAGCGCCGACGGCACCTGGCGGTGCTGGCCCATCGAGTAGGTCAGCCGCGAGACGCCGATGATGCCGGCGTTGGTGGCGATGAACAGGATCGTCGCGGCGAGGATTCCGACGTAGATCTCGACTGGCTTCAGCAGCGACCCGAGGCCCATGTTCTCGACGATGCCGAGCACCGGGTCGCCGGCGAAACCGCCCTGGTCCGACGGCACTCCGAGCAGCGTGACGCCGTTCTCGACGGGCATCGCCGACAGCGCGATCGCGGGCAGGAAGAGGTAGATCGCGAAGACGGCGGCGACGACGAGCTTGGCCGCAGCCGGCACCGTGCGTTCGTAGTCCTTGGCCTCCTCGGCGAGATTCGAGATCGTTTCGATGCCGGTGTAGGCGACCATGCCGATCGGGATGGCGATCAGGAAGTCCTTGGTCGTCGGAGCAATTCCGAAGTCGACCTGATTGATGAGCAGTTCGGGATTGAAGACGAGGAAGAGGCCGGCGAACACCAGCAGGACCTGTGTGCCGAAGTCGAGCAACGACAGCGCGATGTTGATTTTCGCCGACTCCTGAACGCCGACGATGTTCAGCGCGCCGAGCGCGACCAGTACACCGATGCCGAAGATGATGTCTCCCGGCGCCTCGGACAGCGGTTCCCAGAACACGCCGAGGTAGTGCGGGACGAAATACGCGCTGATCGCCGCGGTGATGATGTAGTTGAGCATCTGGCCCCAGGCGGCGAAGAACGACCAGAACTCGTTGAAGGCGTGGCGGGCGAAGCTGCTCGACCCGCCGGCCTCGGGGAACATCGTCGTCGCCTCGATGTAGGTGGCAGCGGTGAAGAAGAAGATCACGCCGGTGATCACGAACACCAGCGGCGTGGCGCCGAGCGCGTAAGCCGTCACCAGACCGAGCGCGTAGTAGATCGAACTGCCGACGTTTCCGTACGCGGTGCTGAAGAGGGCGCTCGTTCCAAGCACCCGTTCCAGCGAGTGCGTCTTGGGTCTGCGTTCCGCCATGAAGCGCGGATTCTATGTCCGCAATTCTGGACCGCACAAAAAAGGACCGCCCCTTTCGGAGCGGTCCTTTTTGAACGCGGTGGTGAACTGTCCCCCAACAATTCACCGGGGTGAAAACTGACGGCGGGAACAATACCCGCTTTTGGTCAGTCCGTCAAGTGATCAGCGGGAGGATCAGCAGCGCGACGATGTTCGCGACCTTGATCATCGGGTTGATCGCCGGACCGGCGGTGTCCTTGTACGGGTCGCCGACGGTGTCGCCTGTGATCGACGACTCGTGGGCCACCGAGCCCTTGCCGCCGTGTGCGCCGTCCTCGATCAGCTTCTTGGCGTTGTCCCACGCTCCACCACCGTTGGTCATGGAAATCGCGAGGAACAGTCCGACGACGATCACACCCATCAGCAGGCCGCCGAGCATCAGCAGGCCGTTGACGTGCCAGATCTTCGCTGACAGACCGACGATCACGGTGACGACGATCGGGATCAGCGCCGGGACGATCATCTCGCGCTGGGCTGCGCGGGTGACGATGTCGACGCACTGGCCGTAGTCCGGCTTCTGCGAGCCGTCCATGATGCCGGGCTTCTCCTTGAACTGACGACGGACCTCGTCGACGACGGCGCCGCCGGCGCGGCCGACGGCCTCCATCGCAAAGGCGGCGAACAGGTAGACCATCACGCCACCGATCAGCAGGCCGGCGAGCACCGCCGGGTCGTCGATCGCGAACGCGAGTTTGGCCTTGTCGGCCGGCAGTTCGGCCTTGAAGGCGGCGAACAGGACGATCGCGGCGAGCACGGCCGAACCGATCGCGTAGCCCTTGGTGACGGCCTTCGTGGTGTTGCCGACGGCGTCGAGCGGGTCGGTGATGTTGCGGACCTCTTCGGGCAGCTCGGCCATCTCGGCGATACCACCGGCATTGTCGGTGATCGGGCCGAAGGCGTCGAGCGCGACGATCAGGCCGCACAGCGAGAGCTGCGCCATGACCGCGACGCCGATGCCGTAGACGCCGGCCAGCGCGTAACTGGCGAGGACGCCGCCGACGAACGTCAGGGCCGGAAGCGCCGTGGACTGGAAGCCCTGGCCGAGGCCGGCGATGATGTTTGTCGCGTGACCGGTGGTCGAAGCCTCGGCGATCTTCTTGACGGGCTTGAAGCGCGTCGAGGTGTAGTAGTCGGTGATCACGAAGATCAGGCCCGTGACGGCGAGGCCGACGAGCGTGCACAGCCAGAGGTCGAGCACGGAAGGAACGTCACCCGAGCTGACGAGGACGACGTCGTCCATCATCCACTTGGTGATCGGGTAGAAGACGGCCGCGGCGATGATGCCGGCGACGATCACGCCCTTGTAGAGCGCGCCCTCGACGTTGTCGGTCTTCGTGCGGACGAAGAACGTGCCGATGATCGAGGCGAGGATCGAGAAGCCGCCGATCACCAGCGGGTAGAGCACGATGTTCTCGCGGTCCGGACCGATGTGGAAGGTCAGGACGCCGATCAGCATCACCGCCACCGCGGTGACGGCGTAGGTCTCGAAGAGGTCGGCGGCCATGCCGGCGCAGTCGCCGACGTTGTCACCGACGTTGTCGGCGATCACGGCGGGGTTGCGCGGGTCGTCCTCGGGGATACCGGCCTCGATCTTGCCGACGATGTCGGCGCCGACGTCGGCTCCCTTGGTGAAGATTCCGCCGCCCAGACGGGCAAACACCGAGATCAGCGAGCCACCGAAGCCGAGGCCGACGAGCGCGTCGACCGCCTCGGAGGGCTGGAAGTCGAACAGCTTGGTGAGGATCGCGTAGTAGCCGGCGACGCCGAACAGCGCCAGGCCGACGACGAGCATTCCGGTCACGGCGCCGCCGCGAAACGCGGTGTTGAGCGCCGGGGCGATACCGCCACGGGCCGATTCGGCGACACGTGCGTTCATGCGCACGGAGACGTTCATGCCGATGTAACCGGCGGCCGCGGAACTGACACCGCCGATCACGAAGCCGATCGCCACGGACGTACCGAGGTCGGGCAGCAGGGCGATGATCAGCGCGACGACGATTCCGACGATCGCGATCGAGTAGTACTGGCGGTTGAGGTAGGCGCTGGCGCCCTCCTGGACAGCTTGCGAAATCTCGCGCATGCGGTCGTTGCCGGGAGAGAGCTTGAGCAGCGACTGCGTGTTCAAAACTCCGTAGGCGACCGCGGCGAGGGAGCACAGCAGAGCTACCCAGAGGCCGTAGTCATTCAGAAAGTCAGTCAAGACCGACACCTTTCATAACGGATCAGGTGGAAATGGAACTCTCGAGGGAGGAACCGAGTTCGAAAGGGCGGGAGACGGATGTTTCCCCCATCGCCCTCTACCCCATGGAGAGCGGGCGCAAGTCTAGTCAGTGGAACGGGCGTCAGGCCGCTTTGGGAGCCGCGGCGCCGTAGGTGGCGGCCGTGAGATCGAGTGAGCTGGCGAACATCTCGCGCAGCTCCGCGCCTTCTTCGCGCAGCGTCTGAGCCGTGTTCCGGGCCGGAATCTGCGGCTCGATCCCGAGTTCCGCGCGCATCGGGGCGGTCCAGGAGAGCAGGCGATCGGCCGTTCCGGCCGCGTTGTACTCAGTGCCCGCCGCAAGGTCGATCAGCTTCCCGTCGAGGCCGAAGCGGATCGCTCGCCAGAGGTTTTCTTCAAGCACACGGCCGGGCTGCGGCTCGAACGGCACGCCTTCATCGTGGTCGCGCGCGGCCTGTGCAACGCAAGCGGTGATCAGTCCGGCGAGGGCTGTGGCGTGCTGGCCGTCGGGCTGCGCGTCGCAGATCCGCACCTCGACCGTGCCGTAACTGTGGTGCGGTCGCACGGACCACCACAGCTGCGTCGACTCGATCACCGAGTTGGTGCGTTTGAGGAATTCGATGAAGTCGGCGTAGCCGTGCCAGTCCCCGAACGGATCGGGGATGCCGCACCGCGGGAACATCCGCGTGAAGATCTGCGTCCGCGACGAGGCGAGACCGCTGTCGCGACCCTCGACGAACGGCGAGCTGGCGGAGATCGCGAGTAGCTCGGGCAGTACTTCGCGAAGCCGGTCGCAGACCGCGATCGCTCGGTCGGCCCCGCGCACGCCGACGTGCACGTGCAAGCTGAAGGTGTTGTTGCGCCATGCGACGTACTGCAGACCACCTTCGACCAGCCGGTAGTGCTCGGTGTCGATGATCTTCTGGTCCTGCCAGCGGCTGAAGGGGTGAGTGCCGAGCGCCCCGAGGCGCACACCGTGGCCGGCCGCGAGCTCGAACAGCTTGCGCCGGTGCTCAGCCTGGAGCGCGACCGCATGCGGGAAGTTCTCGCCGCGACCCGAGCGGATCTCGATCTCTGAGGAGATCAACTCTCCCGCGACGGCGGCTCCGAGTTCGACGTCGGCCTCGGCGGCGTCGTAGAGCTCGCTGAATCGCTGCGTCAACTCGAGCGACTCCGGGTCGACGATCTGGAATTCCTCCTCGATGCCGACCGTGAAGTCGGTCGACTGCTCGAAGATCTCGCGCGCCTTGATCAGATCCAGTGACATGGCCCTGAATTATCGCCAGCGATCAGGCGAGGTAGAAGTAGAGCGCGTACAGCAGGTCGACGGCGGGGCTAGAGGTGTGGACGGTGACTTCCTGCGGCACCTCGAGAAGCCGGTCTGTGTAGTTGAAGATGATCGTCACGCCGGCCGCCACCAGCTCGTCGGCGACGGCCTGCGCCGCGTTCGCCGGGACCGCGATCACGCCGACGACGATGTCTTCGTCGATCACCGTCTGGCGCAGCTCCGAAGCCGGCTGGACCTCGGCGCTGCCGCACAACGTGCCGACCTTCTTGGCGTCATTGTCGAAGACTGCCTTGATCTCGAAGCCGTGGTCGGCGAACACCTCGGAGCCGGCGATCGCCTTGCCGAGGTGACCGGCGCCGAACAGAGCGATGTTGTACTTGGCAGCGGTGTGCAGGATCGAGCGGATCTGCTCGATCAGGAAGTCGACGTTGTAGCCGACGCCTCGCTTGCCGAATTTGCCGAACCCGGAGAGGTCGCGGCGGATCTGCGTCGGATTGACGTGCGTGAAGCGCGCGAGCTCCTGCGAGGAGATCTTGTCCTTCTCCATCTTCTTCGCCTGCGTGAGGACCTGCAGATAGCGCGAGAGCCGCGCGGCGACGCCGAGTGAGAGGCGCTCGCCCTCGAGGCCTGCGGCGATCGGGTTCGAGTGCTTCTTCGGGGTTGCGGTCTTAGGGGCGGCCATTGGATCCGGCGGCACCTTAGTAACTACTGGCGCAAGGCGCTGTCGATCACGTCCACGAGGCGCGCGCGTCGGAACTCCGCCAACTGGGCGACGCGCATGCCATCGAGCTCGATCACAGGAATCTGTTCAAGCAGCCGCTTGTGCAGCTCGTCGTCCTGCTCGATGTCGACGACCTCGATCTCGGCGCGTCCGGCGCAGAGCTCACGTAGCCGCACCTCGGCCTCGTCACACAGGTGGCATCCAGGACGGCCGTAGATCGTTATGTGGTGCGTCACGCCGCGGTTCCGCTCGGGTACGCGTCGAGTGCCGCGAAGTCGTCGATCGCAGGTACTGCGAGGGCCGCAGCGGCGATCATCGCGGCGTTGTCCGTGCAGAGCTCGCGCGGGGGGACTTTGACGTCGACGCCGAGATTCTCGATCGATTCGCGCAGCAGAGAGTTGGCGGCGACGCCGCCGCCGATCGCGACGCGCTCAATTCCAGTCATCTCGACGGCCTTGCGCACCCGCGCGACGAGCATTTCGACGACCGCCGCCTGATAGCTCGCGGCGAAGTCGGCCTTCGCTTCCTCGAACTCGCCGGGCCCGAGCGCCTTGAGCTTGTACAGAAGTGATGTCTTGATCCCCGAGAAGCTGAAATCGAGTTCGCCGACGTAGCTGCGCGGAAAGTCGACGGCGGTCGGGTCGCCGTCGCGCGCGAGCCGGTCGAGGGCTGCCCCGCCGGGATAGCCGAGTCCGAGCAACCGCGCGCCCTTGTCAAACGCCTCCCCCGCGGCGTCGTCGACGGTCGCGCCGAGAACCTCGTACCCCGTTCGCTCGGTCACCTTCGCGAGAAACGTGTGGCCGCCGCTGGCGACGAGACAGAGGAACGGCGGGTCGAACGGGTCGGGCTCGAGAAAGTTCGCCGAGACATGGCCCTGGAGATGGTCGACGGGGATGAGCGGAAGCCCGGCGCTCGCCGCCAGCGACTTCGCGTATGAGAACCCGACGAGCAGCGCGCTGATCAGGCCCGGTCCGCGGGTGGCGGCGACGGCTTCGATCTCGTCGAGACCGGTGTTCGCGTCGGCGAGCGCGGCCGTGACGACGTCGTCGAGCAGCTCAAGATGGCGGCGCGAGGCAACCTCCGGAACGACACCGCCGAAACGGTCGTGGTCCATCTGTGAAGCGATCAGATTCGAGTGCACCACGCCGGCCGTCGACACGACGGCGGCGCAGGTGTCATCACAGGAGGTCTCGATCGCGAGGATCAACGATGCCCCTTCCACTCGGTCGGGTTGGCCGCGTTCGGCGGCACAAACTCGGGATCTGTGCTGCGCCACATGATCAGTGCGTCTTCGCGGTTGTCCGCGTAGTAGCCCGGCCGCACGCCGGCCGAGCGGAAGCCGCATTTCTCGTACATCGCGATCGCGGCCTCGTTCGACACGCGCACCTCGAGCGTGTAGTGGGTGCGCTGCCCCTCGGTCAGCCGGAAGAGTTCGGCGAGCATCGCCGACCCCACCCCGCCACGGCGGTTCGCCGGGTCGACCGACACGTTCATCACGTGCCAGACCTGGGCGTAGCGCGACGCGACGAGATAGCCGATCAGGATGTCGTCCTCCGTCGCGGCAAGCGAAATGCTCGCGGCCTTCGAAAGCTCGAGGACGAACATCGCCGAGGACCACGGGGTCGGGAAGGACTGGTGCTCGATCTTCAGCGCGTCGGCGATGTCGGCCATCTCGAAGCGACGAAGCGCGAACTCGGATTCGGCCTGCGCGTTCACTGCTTCGCTCCCACCAGCCAGCTCTCACGCGAGCTGACCTTGGCATCGGGTGGACGGATGTAGTTCGGGACGACCTCGTCCGGTTGGAGGGCGTCGGCCTCGCCGGCGAGTTCGAGCAGCATCGCCGCGTCGATCACGTGGATCTGGTCGTCGCTGGACATGACTTCGACGCCGGCCCCGGCCAGCGCTTCGCGGAGTTTGATCGCGCCGTCTCCGGCAGCCGGGGCGCCTGCCGCAGCGATCGACGAAGTGGCCTCTTCGGGACCGGCGAGCCGGTCGACCCCGTCGATCCGGAAGAAGTACTCATTGCGTCGCGCGTCGATCACCGCTGTCGCGCCGGCCGCGCCGCGTTCGAGCGCGGCCAGCGAGGAGACCGGCGTGAGGCCGATTCCGTTCGCCGTCGCGATCGCCCGCGCGGAGGCGACGCCGATGCGCAGCCCGGTGAAGGCGCCGGGGCCGACCCCGACCGCAAGCTCTTCGACATCGCCGAGCTGGACCCCCGCCCGCCGGCAGAGTCCGAGGATCTCCGGCAGAAGCTCAGTGGTGTGCGCCGGGCGTTCGCCGAGGCGCCGCGCGAGCGGAAGCGCGCGAAAGATCTCGCCGTCATCGCGGCGCAGCGCGACCGAGCACGCGGCCGTCGCGGTGTCGAAAGCCAGTGCGGTCATGTCCGCCGCCAGTCGATCGCGATGCGGCGAGCGTCCTCACCGGCGTGTTCGAGCGTGACGACGGCGCGGAGTTGCGGGTCGCCTGCAAGCTCGTCGTGTGGCCACTCGACGAACGAGATCCGTTCTGGGGTGAGGAAGTCCGCGAGCACGGTCTCGTCGCCGACGTCGATCTCGGCCAGCCGGTAAAGGTCAAGGTGCGCGATCTCCAGTTCGCCGGCCGCGTAGACGTTGCCGATCGCGAATGTCGGACTGGTCACGCGGCCGTCGAATCCAAGCTGCTTGGCGGCGCCGCGCACGAACGCGGTCTTGCCGCTGCCGAGTTCACCCCTCAGCACCACCACGTCGCCGGGAACAAGCCGTGTGGCGAATTCGGCGGCGACGGCAGCCGTCTCTTCTGGAGACGCGGTCGTTGATTGTTCGGCCTGCATCCGAACAGAAAATAGATCAACCGGCCGTTTTCGAAGTTGAGGCCGATCAACAGTTTTGTGCTTGTCTGCCGCGCCTCCAGGCACTACAATTGCTGCAGCAGCCGTCACCGCGAGGGACGGACTCGATTTACCCGCCGCCCACCTGCGCGGCAACCAAGGCAATTCGTCCGGTATCGCAAGAACTGGAACGAAAATGATTCCAAGCAACAACCCCGTTGAAACGCTCGCCGAGCTGCGCGCCACCTTGGACGCGGCACGCGCTGAAGGCCGCTCGGTCGGCCTGGTACCCACCATGGGCGCGCTGCACGAGGGCCACCTCTCGCTCGTCGACCGCAGCGTCGCCGAGAACGACCTGACCGTTCTCACCGTCTTCGTCAACCCGACGCAGTTCCGACCCGGCGAAGACCTCGACGCCTACCCCCGCCAACTCGAGAACGACATTGCGCTCGCGACCGAACGCGGCGCCGACCTCGTCTTCGCACCGTCGGTGAACGAGGTCTATCCCGAAGGATTCTCCACCAGCGTCGCCGTCAGCGGCATCACCGAGACACTCTGCGGCGCACCGGAGCGCCGCGGTCACGAACATTTCGACGGCGTCACCACCGTCGTAGCGAAGCTCTTCAACATGGTCGGCGCCGACCGTGCCTACTTCGGCCAGAAGGACGCGCAGCAGGTCGCCGTGATCCGCCGCATGGCCCGCGACCTCAACGTCCGCACTTCAATTGTCGCCTGTCCGACCGTCCGCGAGGCCGACGGCCTGGCGCTCAGCTCGCGCAACGCGTACCTCTCCGAGAGTGACCGTCCGCGCGCACTCTGCCTGTCGCGCGCGCTCCGCGTCGCAGCCGCAGCCCTTGCGGCCGGCAACGCCGACGCCGCCGAGTTGTCGGCGCTCGCACTGGCCGAGCTGAACGACGCCGACTCCGTCGAGTACTTCGAGCTCGTCGACCCCGACTCGCTCCAGCCCGTGACGACCGTCGACCGGCCCGTGCTGGCGGCGGTCTGCGCCCGCGTCGGCGACACCCGCCTTATCGACAACACGCTGCTCGTCCCGTCCCCGGCCTCCGCCGAGACCCCAGACCCCAACTCGAACGCAACCCCACAGACCCTGCAGGGCGCGGCCCTGTAGTTCCTCAAGGAGAGAACGAACCAATCATGCAACGGCAGATGCTCAAGAGCAAGATCCACCGCGCCACGGTCACGGACTGCGATCTGCACTACGTCGGCTCGATCACCGTCGACGTCGACCTGCTTGAACAGGCCAACATCCTCGAGAACGAGCTCGTCCACGTGCTCGACATCGACAACGGTCAGCGCTTCGAGACCTACACGATCGCCGGCGCCCGCGGCAGCGGCATGATCCAGGTCAACGGCGCCGCCGCCCGCCTCGTCGCCAAGGGAGACAAAGTGATCGTCGTTTCCTACGCGACCTACGACGAGGCCGAACTCGCCGATTACGAGCCCGTCGTCGTGCACGTCGACGAAGACAACCGCCGCGTCTCCGTCGACAACGAAGTGGCGAAGCTGCTCGGCGATCCCGTAGTCAAGGACCCGCGCGAGCGCGCGTAAAGCAGGACAACCCCCACTCAAGGAGCAACGGCCATGAGCGTCCACCCCACCGAAAGCAGCCCGACCGGCAACACGCCCGGCACCCCCGACCGCAAGCCCGTCACGATCACGCGCCTGCTCGAGAAGAAGGCGCTCGGCGAGCCGATCGTGATGGTCACCGCATACGACTACCCGTCGGCATCCGTGGTCGACGAGGCCGGCGTCGACATCGTCCTCGTCGGCGACTCGGCGGCGATGGTCGTGCTCGGATACCCCGGCACCACGCCAGTTTCGATGGACGAGATGGTGATGCTCTCGGGCGCTGTGCGCCGTGGCCTGAAGGTGCCGCTGCTCGTCGGCGACATGCCGTTCGGCAGCTACGAGGCCAGCAACGAACAGGCGATCATGAACGCCCAGCGCTTCATCAAAGAGGCCGGCTGCGACGCCGTCAAGCTTGAGCGCGGCGGCGCCTCGGCCGAGCGCGCGAAGGCGATCGTCGACGCCGGAATCCCGGTGATGGGCCACATCGGCCTCACGCCGCAGAGCGCTGTGCAACTGGGAGGCTTCCGCGCCCAGGGCCGCACGGCCGCCCGCGGACGCGAGGTGATCCAGGAGGCGCTCGAACTCCAGGACGCCGGATGTTTCGCGATCGTGCTCGAGGCAGTGCCTTCAGACCTGACTGAAGCGCTCATGCCGCATCTGCGCGTCCCGGCCATCGGAATCGGTGCAGGCGGCTCGGCGGATGGGCAGGTGCTGGTCTACCACGACCTGCTCGGCATCTGGAACGGCCGTCCCGCGAAGTTCGTCCGCCAGTACGAGAACGTGCGCGAATCGATGGTGCGCGGAGTGTCCGCATACGCCACGGACGTGCGTGCGCGCACATATCCGGCGCGCGAACACGAGTACGAGATGTCGCCGGACGAGGCGCGCGAGCTCCGCGAATGGGCGGCGTCCCTACCGCTCGCCGACCCGGTCGCACACCTCGGTTGAATACATTTTTGTATCTGAGCGCCCGCTTGTAGAGCGGGATAGAGGGAAGTAACTCGCTGGTTACCCCGCCGCCATCTGCTGTATATTGGATCAATCGTCGGCCTCGGTAGTCGACGTCTGCCCGCCAGGTGGCCCCGCCTCGCAGGCAGCAAACTGAGCTCGAACCAGGGCCCTCGTGCGAGCGCCTGACCGGATTTCGCGTACCGCGTTACCGGGCAGTAAGCACGCCGGGACTCGTTCGCGAAAGGAATCAAAAAGCAGATGAGCGCCGAAACCCGAGTAGTGGTCATCGACGACCACGAAGCACTCCGAACCGGACTTCGCTTCGTCCTGGAGCCACACAACATCCAGGTCGTAGGAGCGGTGAAGGCCGGCGACGACGTCAAAGACCTGATCGCAGACGCGCGTCCCGACGTCGCGGTCGTCGACGTCCGGCCGGAGGAGCACGACGGAATCGACCTGATCCGAGACCTCAGCCGCCGCCGCGTGAAGGTGATCGCCTACAGCGACTACCGCGACGACCGACTGATCGCCCGCGCGATCAACGCCGGCGCCCAGGGTTTCTTGATCAAGGACGACAACACTGATGCCCTGATCGAGGGGATCCGCAGCGTCGCCCAGGGCTCACGCTGGCTTCCCGAGCCCAAGTCCGACGGCGAGATCGACGACCTGATCAACTTCGACCGCCCCACGCTCTCGCGCCGGGAGCGCGAGATTCTCGGACTGCTCTCAGAGGGCTTTTCGACCGACGAAGTCGCCGAGAAGCTCTCGCTCAGCGCTCACACCGTGCGCACGCACGTGAAGAACGCGATGCGCAAGCTTGAGGCTTCAACGCGCGCGCACGCGGTCGCGATCGCGCTCCGAGACCTGTCTATTCGCTAAGCGCTCGGCGCACTTGCGCCGGGCTTGAAGTCGATCTCATGGATGACTCGCGCCGGCACGCCGGCGGCGACGACTCCTGAAGGAAGATCGCTGGTGACGACGCTGTTCGAGCCGACGACGACCCGATCGCCGACCGTCACGCCGGTAAGCACCGCGCAGTGCACACCGAACCAGCAGCTGTCGCCGATCGTCACGGGGCCTTTGCTCGTGAACCCCTGCTGGGTGATCGGCACGTCGGGATCGTCGAAGTGGTGGTCGGCGTCGCCGACGTAGAAGCCGTTGCCGAACATGCAGTGGTCACCGATCGTGACGGCCCCCTGCGCCGCCACCATCGTGCCGATGTTCAGGTAACAGCCACGACCGATCTTCACGTGAGCCTCGTCGAGGTTCAACGTGATCCAGACGTGTGGTTCGAAGTGGGTGCCCTCGCCGATCTCGAGTCGTCCGCGCTCGAAGCCCTCGAGGATCTCGCCGTGGATCGGGTGATGGACGTAGGCGCGGCGGGCCGCGAACTCGCGATCGATGCGTTCGCGGAACGCGGGCGTCTCGTTGCGCTCGTACCAGTCGCGCTTCTGCTGGAACAGTGCGAGGTCTTCTGCGGTCGGCTCCACGAGAGCCACCCTACCTGCGTCAGGCAGCGGCCTTGGCCTTCGCGGCCGGCGGCTTCTTCGCGGCGGGCTTCTTTTTCGCAGACTTCGGCGGTCCGACGAGTTCCTTCAGAAAATGACCCGTGTACGAACGCGGCTCGAGCGCGACTTCTTCCGGCGTACCGGCGGTGAGGATCTCCCCTCCCCCTTCACCGCCCTCAGGGCCGAGGTCGATCAGCCAATCGGCCGTCTTGATCACGTCGGTGTTGTGCTCGATCACGACCACCGAGTTGCCGGCCTCGACGAGGCGCTGGAGCACGTCGAGCAGCCGTTCGATGTCGGCGAAGTGCAGACCGGTCGTCGGCTCATCGAGGATGTAGAGCGTTTTGCCGGTCGCGACGCGGGCGAGCTCGTTTGCGAGCTTCACGCGCTGGGCTTCGCCGCCGGAGAGCGTCGTCGCCGGTTGGCCGAGCTGGACGTAGCCGAGGCCGACGTCGTTCAGGGTCTTCAGCCGGCGTGCGATCTTTGGCACCGGCTCGAAGAACTCGGCGGCCTCCTCGATCGTCATGTCGAGCACGTCGGCGATGCTCTTGCCCTTGTACTTGACCTCGAGCGTCTCGCGGTTGTAGCGCTTGCCGTGACACTGCTCGCAGGGGACGTAAACGTCCGGCAGGAAGTGCATCTCGATCTTGATCTGGCCCTCGCCGGAGCAGACCTCGCAGCGGCCGCCCTTGACGTTGAAGCTGAAGCGGCCGGGCTTGTAGCCGCGCGCGCGGGCCTCCTGGGTGCGACTGAAGAGGTCGCGGACCTGATCGAACAGCCCGGTGTAGGTGGCCGGGTTGCTGCGCGGGGTGCGACCGATCGGCGACTGGTCGATGTTGATCAGCTTGTCGATCTGTTCGAGGCCGAGGATCTCCTGGTGGCGACCGGGGCGCTTACGGTGTACGCCGCCCTTCTGCATGGCGCTCGTCGCGGCCTTGTTGAGGATGTCGTTTACCAGCGTCGATTTGCCGCTGCCGGACACCCCGGTGACGCAGCAGAACACGCCGAGCGGAAACTTCGCATCGACGTCCTTGAGGTTGTGCTGGGTCGCGCCACGAACCTCGATCCAGCCCTGCGGCTTGCGCCGTGAGAACGGCGCTTCGATCTTGCGCGCTCCCGACAGAAACTGGCCGGTCAGCGAGCCCTTGACCTTGCCGATCTCCTCGGCCGTACCCTGGGCGACGATCTCGCCGCCGTGCACGCCCGCGCCTGGACCGATGTCGACGATCTGGTCGGCCGCGAGCATCGTGCCCTCGTCGTGCTCGACGACGATCACCGTGTTGCCAAGATTGCGCAGCCGCTCGAGCGTGGCGATCAGGCGCTCGTTGTCGCGCTGATGCAGCCCGATCGACGGCTCGTCAAGGATGTAGAGGACTCCGACCAGCGAAGAGCCGATCTGGGTCGCAAGGCGGATGCGCTGCGCCTCGCCGCCCGAGAGCGTGGAGGCGGTGCGGTCCATCGAGAGGTAGCCGACGCCGACGTTGACGAGGAACTGCAGGCGCTCCTCGATCTCGCGCAGAATCAGGCGGGCCACCTGTCGTTCCGTGTCGCTGAGCGTGACTTTGCCGATCCACTCGTACGCCGCCTCGGCCGAAAGCGCGCAGTACTCGTGCAGGCCGAGCCCGTCGACGCGGACGCTGCGGCTCTCCGGACGCAGGCGCGCGCCGTCGCACTCGGAGCAAGGCGTAAGCGCCATCACGCTCTCGTAGAACTCGCGAGCGTTGTCCTTCTCGGTCTCGGCGTAGCGGCGTTCGATGCTCGGGACGATGCCCTCGTACTTCGCCATGTAAGTGCGATCCTTGCCGCGGCGCGTCGTGTAGCTGACTGTCACGCGGTCGGGCAGCCCGTACAGGTAAGCCTCTTGCGCCTCTTCGGGCAGGTCGTCCCATGCGGTCGCGGCTTCGACGCCTACTGCGTCGGCAACGGCCTCGGAGAGCCGGTCGACGTGCATCGAGAACGGCATCAGCCACTTGCTCAGCGCGCCGTTCAGGATCGACTTCGATCCGTCGCTGATCACCAGCTCCGGGTCGACCTTGCGGACCATTCCGAGCCCGTGGCAGGCCGGGCAGGCGCCGTGCGGCGAGTTAAACGAGAAGCTGCGCGGCTCGAGCTCGGGCATCGAGGAGCCGCAGTTCATGCAGAGGAACTTCTCGCTGTAGAGGTAGGTCTGGGGGTCGTCGCCGACGGTCTCGATCTCGACGAGCCCGTCGGCCAGGCCGACGGCCGTCTCGATCGAGTCGGCGAGGCGCTTGCGCAGGTCGGGGCGCATCGTCAGGCGATCGACCACGACCGCGATGTCGTGCTTGTACTTCTTGTCGAGCTCCAGATCTTCTCCGTCATCCAGGCGGTGAATCTCGCCGTCGACCTTCACGCGCACGAAACCGTCGGCGCGGAACTGTTCGAACAGCTTCGCGTATTCGCCCTTCCTGCCGCGGACGACCGGGGCGAGCACGAGGAACTTCGTTCCCTCTTCGAGCTCGAGCACGCGGTCGATGATCTGCTCGGCCGACTGGGCTTCGATCGGTTCGCCGCAGTTGTGGCAGAAAGGGTGCCCGACGCGCGCCCAGAGCAGGCGCAGGTAGTCGTAGATCTCGGTGACGGTGCCGACGGTCGACCGCGGGTTGCGGGAGCTCGTCTTCTGGTCGATCGAAATCGCCGGTGAGAGACCCTCGATCGAGTCGACGTCGGGCTTCTCCATCAGGCCGAGGAACTGGCGCGCGTACGCGCTCAGCGACTCAACGTAACGCCGCTGACCTTCCGCGTAAATCGTGTCGAAGGCGAGCGAAGACTTGCCCGAACCCGAAAGGCCGGTGATCACGACCAGCGAGTCGCGCGGCAGCTCGAGCGAGATGTTCTTGAGGTTGTGCTCGCGCGCGCCAGTGACGACCATCTTGTCGCTGAAGGAGGTGCCTGATTTGCGCGTCTCTGCCATGAACGTCCGATCTTAAGTGGACGGTCACCGGCGATTGCCGGGACCGTGGAGCGGATCATAAGGACCGGCTCGGACCGAACATATGTTCGCACCTCCACAAGCAGAGCCGCAGGTCAGTAGCTATGCGGCAATTCTTCCGACTGCCCACCCCTCGGGGTGGTCAGTCGGCAATTGGCCGGCTTGAAATGGCCGGTCGGGGTGGGCTGACGTTGCGGATTGATTCAGCCGGCGGCCGAATACTCAACCGCGACGAATCCGCCTCTGGGCCGCGCGGTCAGGCGGACGCGATCCAGATCCGTGCGTGAGCCGCCGGCGTATCCGTGGGCGACCACGCCACAGCTCACGGCATTCCCGGTGACGGCGATCGTCACGCCCGGCGCCGCGACACCGCCAAGCACGCAGCCGGCCTGCGGCAGGAAGTGGTCGATCTTGAAAACACTGCCGGCCTTTGCGCCCCACGACAGGCGAAGCCCCGTCGGCGTCGGAGTCACCAGCGCCGTGCTGCGTCGCACCACCCTCCCCTTCGGAATCCGCCAGCGCGCCGAGAAGCGCCAGCTGTCGCCGGTCTTGCGCGCGCGGCGCAGCTCGAGATAGGCGCACTTGCGATGGCGCTTGCCGATCGCCAGGCACGGCGCCGCCGGATCCGCCTTGCGGCCGTGTCCGCCGCTGTACGGACGCGGAGGAATCACGTCCACCCAGGACCCGTCGGACCGCAGGCGCTTGAGGATCGCAACGCCCATGTCCGATCGGGCGTCGGCGAAGTCGCTCTGTCCGCGGAGCATCCAGTAGACGGAGGCGTCGCGTCGCTGTATGAATCGTCCGCGGCCCTTGGAGAAGATGTAGGTCGACGGCAGGTCCGAGGGCATCCAGCTCGGCGTCTTCCAGTCGGCCGGCCTGACCGCATACGACCAACCGAGCGCGATGCCGGTCAGACCGCTGTAGGAAGCCACATCGAAATAGTGGTCCTGGCCCGGCGGGTTGTCGACGGCGCCGCAGCAACCCTGCGCCGGAGTCAGGAGGAAGCTTCCGCCGACCGTGTGCACATCGGCGAGCCGCTGCATCACGCGCCGCGAGAACTCGAGGTAGGTGAGGCGCTCCTGATCGTTCGGGAGGCGACTGGCGGCCGACCACCCCGCGTATGCCGCAAATGAGAGCGCCCAGGACAACTCCTGCGAGCGCCCAGCGAATGCGAGGTCGCCGTCCGGCGCGGTGCGGGCCACCACGCCGCGGAGCAGATAGCGCGCCGTCTTCACCATCCGCGCGGTCCGCCGGGAGGCCGGCAGGCGATCGATCGCGCGCGCGTACATCCCGGCGACCAACGCGTCGTAGGCCGGTGCGTTCTGCGGCGGGTCACTCAAGTCCGCCAGACGGACCGTCATCCGCCAACCCTGGGCGGTGCCTACCTTCGCGCTCCAGGCAGAGGCGGTGCGCGGAACGTGCCTGCCGAGCATCCGCACCGCCCGGCGCAGCGCCGCCTTCGGGTTGCGCGTGATCGCTCCGCGACGTTTGCTGCGCACACCCGTCCGGAAAAGCTCGACGGTCTCGAGCGCGAGCACCACGTCCTTGTTGTCGCGGTAGCGACGCGGCTCCGACCCCTTCGGCCACTTGAACTGCTTCAGGCGCGCGACCCACGCGGCGCTGATCTGCTGAAACTCCGGGCGCGCGCCGAAATACTCGCGCGCGAGGTTGAAACCGGCGGCGGTGAACAGCGGATAGAACACCCCCTGCACGGGGATCCGCGAGTTCACCATGTATCCGAACGCCCGCATCGCCGAGCGGAAGTCGGAGTCGCTGCCGGAATGAACAGCTTCGAGCAGCAGCGCATATGCGATCGAACCGTTGCCGTATCCCCCGGTCACCTGACTGCCACTCGGACGGACGTAGTTGCCGGCCGGCGCCTGCGTGGAGGTCCAGCGGTCGAGCAGGACCGACGAGAGATCCTCCGTCGAGGCGGCGCCCGCCGGCGCGGAGGCGCAGGCGAGAATCGCGCCAGCCGCCAACAGACTTCCTGCCCAGATCCGGATCCGTCGCATCAAGTCGGAAAACAGTAGGTGCAGGTGATCGATTCGGTGCGGCTACGGTCGCGGCCATGCAATTCGCGATCGAGGAGATCCCCGCGGCAGAAGTCGACCTGCTTCGCGAGCCCGCTCTGGCGCTTCACCGCCACGAGATCGGCGTTCAACCGGAGCTCGGCGGAATCCCGGCACGCGGCGACGACGAGTACTGGAACCACTACCGCGACCGCTTCTCCGGATGGATGGCCGACGGCGACGGCTTCACCTTCGTGGCCCGCTCCGGCGAGGAGATCCTCGGGTTTGTGTTCTGCGTAGAGCGCGAGGGCCTCGCGGCCTACGAATCGGGTGAGCGGATCGGATACGTCGAGGAGATCGGCGTCGTCGAGTCGGCGCGCGGAGCCGGTGTCGGGCGTGCGCTGATGGACGCCGCCCGGGAGCGCTTCAAGGAGCGCGGCTACGAGTGGTTCGAGCTCTCGACGGTGCCTGGCAACGACTCCGCCCGGGCGTTCTATCGGTCGCTCGGCCTCGATCACGCGGCGACGCTGATGATCGGCCGCGTCTGAAGCGGTCAGTCGAGCTCGCTGACCTCGGCGATGATCTTGTAGCGGCCCGGGCCTGCTGCGGCGATATGCCGGACGGTCTCGGAAGCGATATCGCCCCCCGATGCACCGCCCTGGCGGATGTAATCGGCCATTGCGTCGCGAATCAGGCTCGCGATCGACACTCCCTCGGCCTTCGCAAGCTCTCGGAACAACTCATAGTTTTTTTCCGATACCGCCAACGATATAGTCCTCATATCGAAAACGATATCGGAACTCGCGGGGAGTGCCTTTAGCCGCAACCTCCCAGTCACCGCAAGGTGTCAGCGGCACAGAGGAACAAACTTGAATCCGGTTTCGGAACTGCTGTGAAGAGAAAGACCCCGTCGCTCGGCGGGGTCTTTTTCATAGGAGTGCTTCGAGTTCCTTGATCTCGTCGCGCAGCTCCGCCGCCCGCTCGAAATGCAGCTCCTCGGCCTCGAAGAGCATCTCCTCCTCGAGCGCGGCGATTTTGTCGTGCAGCTCCTGCGGAGTCAGCTTGGCCAGGCGCTCCTTCTGAGCGGCCTTGGCGTCCTTGCGCGAAGTCGGCACCTTTGATCCCGTGGGCACCATGTCGGCGAGCGCGCCGACGCGCTTGGCGACGGTCGACGGGACGATGCCGTGCTCTTCGTTGTACGCCTCCTGAATGCTGCGACGACGGTCTGTCTCGGCGATCGTGCTTTTCATCGCCGCCGTCTCGCGGTCGGCGTACATGATCACGGTGCCGTGCACGTTTCGCGCGGCGCGGCCGACGGTCTGGAGCAGCGCCGTCTCGCCGCGCAGGAAGCCTTCCTTGTCGGCATCGAGGATGCCGACGAGCGCGACCTCAGGCATGTCAAGGCCCTCGCGAAGAAGGTTGACGCCGACGAGTACGTCGAAGACCCCGAGGCGCAGGTCGCGGATAATCTCGATCCGCTCAAGCGTGTCCACGTCTGAGTGCAGGTAGCGGACCTTCAGGCCGTACTCGGTGAGGTACTCCGTGAGGTCTTCGGCCTGCTTCTTCGTCAGCGTGGTAACCAGAGTGCGCTGGTCGAGGTCCACGCGCGCTTTGATCTCGTTCATCAGATCGTCGACCTGATTGCGCGTCGGGCGGATCTCGATCTGCGGGTCGACCACTCCGGTCGGGCGGACGATCTGCTCAGCGATGCGCGATGAGTAGTTGCGCTCCCACTCACCGGGGGTCGCCGAGACGAAGACGACCTGGTTGACGTCGCCGAGAAACTCGTCCCACGTCTGCGGCCGGTTGTCGAGCGCGCTCGGCAGGCGGAATCCGTACTCGACGAGCGTCTCTTTGCGCGCGCGGTCGCCCTTGTACATCGCGCCGATCTGCGGCACGGTCTGGTGCGACTCGTCGATGATCGTCACGAAGTCGTCGGGGAAATAGTCGAGCAGGCAGTACGGGCGCTCGCCCGGCTTGCGGCCGTCGAGGTGCCGTGAGTAGTTCTCGATGCCGCTCGTGAATCCCAGCTCGCGCAGCATCTCCATGTCGTAGCGCGTGCGCTGCTTCAGGCGCTGGGCCTCGAGCAACTTGCCCTGGCCCTCCAGCTCGGCGAGGCGTTCCGTGAGCTCGGCGCCGATCGTCTCGAGCGCACGGTCGATCGTGTCCCTGCTGGTCGCGTAGTGGGTCGCCGGCCAGAGCGATACGTACTGCAGCTCGCCGAAGTGCTCTCCGGTGAGCGGGTCGAAGCGCTCGATCTTCTCGATCTCGTCGCCGAAGAGCTCGATCCGGTAGGCCGAGTCGGCGTAGGCCGGGAACAGCTCGACCGTGTCGCCGCGCACGCGAAAGCTGCCGCGCTCGAGCACTGTGTCGTTGCGGCGGTACATCATCCCCACGAGCTTCTCGAGCACGCCTTCGCGCGGCGTCTCCTCGCCGACCGAGAACAGCAGGTGCGAGTGCTGGTAGGCGGCCGGTGAACCGAGGCCGTAGATGCACGAGACGCTGGCGACGACGATCGTGTCGCGGCGGGTGAACAGCGCCGCCGTGGCGGCGTGGCGCAGCCGGTCGATCTCTTCATTGACGTTCGAGTCCTTGTCGATGAAGAGGTCGCTGCTCGGGACGTACGCCTCGGGCTGGTAGTAGTCGTAGTAGCTGACGAAGTACTCGACGGCGTTGTCGGGGAAGAACTCGCGCAGCTCGCTGCAGAGCTGGGCGGCGAGCGTCTTGTTGTGCGCGATCACCAGCGTCGGGCGCTGGATCTTCTCGATCACGGTCGCCATCGTGAAGGTCTTGCCGGTGCCGGTCGCGCCGAGCAAGGTCTGGAAGCGGTCGCCTGCTTCAATCCCCTCTACCAACTCGTCGCGTGCCTGCGGTTGGTCCGCCGTCGCGGAGTATTCACTGGTCAAGACGAATTTCTCACCTGTCGCGACAGCCATAAAGGCAGATTACGAAGACCCGAAGGAACGGTGCCCGCATGAGGCTCAGAATTGCTTTTCTCTCGGCTCTGGTGGCGCTGCTTGTCGCGGCGCCGGCCGACGCCACACTGACCACCTTCGGAGCGATGTCCCCGTCGTATTCGGGATCAAACGGCTGTGGCGGATGTAGCTGGTTCCAGGACGGCGTCTCGAGCGGTCCCTCCTATGCCGCACCGGTGACCGGAACCGTGACAAGTTTTCGGATGCGCACTGGCGACGCGTCGACCGACACGGAGAGCGCCGTGGTGACCGTCGTGCGCCCGCTTGGTGGGGGTCAATTCGAGATCGTTCACCGCACGGCTCCCTTCGACCTCTCCAACCGCCCGGCTGGTTCGGTCGTCGAGTTTCCGGTGTCAATCCCGGTCGAGGCCGGCGACACGTTCGGCTTCGAGTATTCGACTTCCAAATTCCTCGCGCTCTGGGTCCCGTCCGACGGCACTTCGGGCGACTTGATGTGGCAGACAAACAGCATTGCGCTGAACGCGCCGTGGACGCCCTCGTCGTCGATCGCGCCGCGCCGCCTCAACCTCGAGATCACCGTCGACGACGGAGTCGAGCCTCCGGTGACGCCGCCCACGAGTGGCGGCGGGTCGCCCACTCCACCGGCTGCCGACACGACCGCTCCGATCGTCTCCGGGCTGAAATCGAAGTACAAGAAGTTCAAGGTTCTCAGCGGCGCCCCGAAGTCCGTGCGCAAGGGCACTGCTTTCCAACTCGCTCTCTCCGAGGCTGCGAGCACGAAGTTCGCGGTCCAGCTGGCCGTGAAGAAGCGGCGTAAGACGACCTGGAAGACGGTCACGACGGTCACCAAGGCGTTGCCGGCCGGGTCAAGCTCAGTCAAGTTCAGCGGGAAGTACAAGGCCGGCACGAAGACCAAACGCCTGAAGGCCGGCAAGTACCGCGTGCTCACGACCGCCACGGACGCCGCTGGCAACGCGGGCACCGCGGTCAGCGCGAAGTTCTCGGTGGTCGCGCAATAATCGGCGGATGCCGACGCGCATCTCCGAGCAAGCCGTAACCGACGCCACCGGCGAAGGCTGGGAGCATTGGTTCGCCCTGCTCGGCGAGCACGGCGCCGCCGACCTCGGCCACAAGGAGATCGTCAGCCTGCTCGGCGAGAACGGCGTCGAGAGCGCGTGGTGGCGCCAGAACATCACCAACGAATTCGAGAAGTCGATCGGTCGCCGCGTCGAGGGGTCGACCGTGGACGCCGAATTCCAGGTCGGAGTTCGTCGCACCGCCGATTTGTCGCTCGCCGACACCTGGAAACTTGTGACGTCGCCCGAGGGCATGCGCGAGTGGCTCGGCGTAGAAGGGCCCCTCCCGTCTGAAGTGGGTGAATCGATCGACGCCCCGGACGGCGGACGCTACGAACTGCGGTCGATCCACCCCGAACAGCGCATCCGCATCCGTCACCACGAAGCCGACGGAGAGGAGAGCACGATCCAGCTCACGCTCACACCGGCGAAGACCGGCACGACGATCGGCTTCCACCACGAAAACCTTCCCCACGCCGAGGCACGTGAGGAGAAGCGCGGCCACTGGCGTAACGCGGCTGACCGTTTGCTTGGGATCGTCTAGCGGACTCCCAGCTCGTCCGGGTATTCGCTCCGGTACTCGTCCCGCGCCTTGAGAACGTTCTTGACGTACTCGCGCGTCTCCGGGAAGGGGATGTCGTCGACGTCGCTGATGTGAGTCTCCCCCGTTTCCGCCAGCCATTTCTCGACATTTCCGATGCCGGCGTTGTAAGCCGCAAGCGCCGTGATCTCGTTTTCGTCAAAGTGGTCGAGCAGCCAACGCAGATACCAGGCGCCGTACTGGATGTTGATCTGCGGAGTGGCGAGATCCTCGGTCGTGAATTTCGTGCCGCCGGTCTTGCCGGCGATGAAGTGCGCCGTGTCCGGCAGCAGTTGCATCAGACCGAGCGCCCCGGCGCTCGACTCACGGGGCCGAAAGCGCGACTCCTGATAGATCACTGCGGCGATCAGTGCCGGATCGAGATTCTTCGCCTCGGCCTGCTGGCGGATGATGTCGTCGTGGCGCAGCGGCAGGGCAAGCTCACGGTAACCCTTCTCGGCCGCTTTCGAGATCGCGAACGCGAGCCCGCCGACGAGCGCGATGATCAGCAGGAACGCGAAGGCGCGACGGCGGAAGAATGACTGCCGCTGCTGCTTTTTGACCGCTTTCTTGTGCGCGCGGCGGGAGCCACGCGTGGCTGTCGCCGAGCGAGATGCCATGAGCGGAATTGTGTCAGCGCGACCGGCGCGCACATCCGCACCCGCTCGGACCCCGTTTTGAGCGGCATTTCTTCCAATCGACCACCCCTGGGGATGGTCGATTGGAAGATGTGCAGCTTGGTTGCGGTCCAGCCAGTTGGCGTCAGGCGTGCGTTGAGGCGACGCAGCGATCCACTGCGGCTACGGCGCGTTCAGCGAGCACGGCCAGGTCGCCGTCATTCACGACCACCTCGTCCGCGCGCTCGGCCTTCTCGTCCTGCGACATTTGCCGCTCGTCGCGAGCCGCGAGCTCCTCGCCGCCGCGCTCGGCAGCGCGGGCCTTTCTCAGCTCGTCGTCGACGACCACGGCGATCGTGCGATCGAAGCCCTGGTCCATGCCGGCCTCAAACAGCAGCGGCACTTCAACCACGGTCGCGGCCGGCGGTGGCTCGAGAGCCTCATTCTCGGCCTTGAAGTCGAAGATCTTCCGCCCGACGCGCGGCCAGATCAGCTGCTCGAGCCACGAGCGAAGCTCCGGCTCGGCGAAGATCTCGCGCGCGACGGCGTCTCGGTCGACCGCTCCGTCGACGATCACCTCGTCACCGAGCCGCTCGCGCACCAGCGCGATCACCTCGGGATCCTCATAGACCTGGTGCACCACCGCGTCGGCCGAAAGCGTCGGAATACCGGCCTCGGCCAACGCGGCCAGTGCAGTCGACTTGCCGGCGGCGACGCCGCCGGTCAAGCCGATGAACACAGGATTCTTACTCGGTGGCGTCAGCGTCCGCTTCCGCGGCCGGAGCGGCGTCGCCGTCGAGATCGACGGTGTCGGCGCTTCCCTGCTCGAGGGCCGGGTCGGCCTCCGGAGCGGCCTCTTCGAGGTTGCCGTCGGCTGAATCGCCGGCGTCCTCGACGGCCGGGGCCTCGGCCTCCGCCTCGGGAGCGGCCTCAGACTCAGGAGAGGCCTCAACCTCCGGGGCGGCTTCCGCCTCAGGTGCGGCCTCCTCGGTGTCGCCACCGAGGTCCAGGTCTTCAAGCGCCTCCGCGATCGCGTCGCCGACGGCGACGTCCTCGGGCTGCACGACCTTGCCCTCTTCGTCGAGCTCGGCCGGGACCAGCTCCTGGCCGTCGACCTGCTTGGCGGAGAGCGAAAGGCGGCGGCGCTCGGTGTCGATCTCGAGGATGCGCACGCGGACGACGTCGCCCTCGTTGAGCACCTGGCGCGGGTTCTCGACGTGCTGCTCCGAAAGCTCAGAGATGTGCACGAGACCCTCGACGCCGTTGTAGATCTCGACGAACGCGCCGAAGCTGACGATCTTCGTGACCGTGCCCTCGAGCACGTCACCGATGTGGTGCGTGTCGATGACCTTCTGCCACGGGTCTTCCTGGGTCTGCTTGAGACCGAGCGAGATGCGCTGGCGGTCGTGGTCGATGTCGAGCACCTTGACCTTGACCATGTCGCCGATCGAGACGACCTCGCTCGGGTGGTTGACGTGGCTCCAGGAGAGCTCGGAAATGTGGATCAGCCCGTCGATGCCGTCGAGGTCGACGAACGCGCCGAAGTCGACGATGTTGCTGATCGCGCCCTCGACCACCGAGCCGCGCTCGAGCGAGCCGATGATCTGCTGACGGACCTCGCGGCGCTCCTCTTCGAGGATCGCGCGGCGCGAAAGCACGACGTTGTTGCGCGAGCGGTTGAGCTCGATCACCTTGCAGCGCACCGTGGTGGCGCGGAACTCTTCGAGGTCCTGCACGCGGCGGATGTCGACGAGCGACGCCGGCAGGAAGCCGCGGATGCCGAGGTCGACGATCAGGCCGCCCTTGACAACCTCAATCACAGTGCCCTCGACCGGCTCGCCGGACTCGGAGGCTTCTTCGATCTTGCGCCATGCCTTCTCGAACTTGGCCCGCTTCTTGCTGAGCACGAGACGCCCTTCGGCGTCTTCCTTGGTGACGACCAGTGCGTCGACCTGCTCGCCGAGGGAGACTTCATCCGCGGGATTGACGTTCTTGCGGATAGAAAGTTCGTTGACCGGGATGACGCCCTCGGACTTGTATCCGATGTCGACGAGGACCTCGTCGCGGTCGATGCGGACTACTTCGCCCTGGACGACGTCGCCGTCCTCGAACGCGACGAGCGTCGCCGCGTAGTTGGGCACGATCTTGCCGTCGACTTCGAGCAGCAGACCGTCCGAACCCGGAACCTCGTTGCCCGCAGGGGCCTCAGGTGCTTCGACTTCGGGAGAAATTGGTGATTCGGTAAGGGTTGTTGACACTTGAACTACTAACTGATTTGAGGGTTTGCAGAACTTCGAAGCGTATCAACGGTGCGTGTTTTTCGGGACTCAGGGCAGCGCTCGCGAAGTCATGTCGCGCAGCGAAATTCGGGCACCCGCTCACTTGAGCGAAAAAGCGCCCCAACGTACGGAGGTTGGGGCGCCCCAAAGTCCCTAGGTCGGGGCGGAATCTGCCTTGTTCACGCGGTCGAGGGCCGGAGCTGCCAGCGCAAACAGGCGCAAAAGAAGCGGCGAGGGCCCGGCATCACTGCCGGGCCCACACCTGCGAGCGTTCCGAACACCCCGGCGACCGGTACCGTCGGCGGGTCGAGTCGTACGCTCCGCTACCGCTATCGCGCGTTCACCCCTCGCTCGACTGCACGGGCGACCGCGAAGATCGCGGACTCCCTGTGCGGCGCGGCAACGATTTGAAGGCCGATCGGCAGCCCCGCCGGTGACGGGGCGCAGGGGATCGATACGGCCGGAAATCCGACGAAACTCCACAGCGCGACGTTGCGAGTGAGCACCAGCGGCGTCTGGTCTGCGTCCTCGATGAGGGGAGCGACGATCGGCACCGTCGGCATCAGCAGCACGTCAACGTCGTCGAAGACCTTGAGCATCTCGCGCTGCAGCTCGGCGCGCAGGCGCTGAGCCTCGATGTAGTCCTGAGCGGAGGCTTCGGCCGCCGTCTCGAGCTGGGTGCGCACGTCGCTCGTGTAGAGCACCGGATCAAGGCCGAGGTCGCGGTGAAACGCTGCCGCCTCGCAGCGGCTCACGACCATGCTCGTCAGGTTCGCGTTGTCGAAGTCGATCGCGCTCGGGCGCGGAACGTCGACCATCTCGACGCCGGTTGCGGTCAGGGCGTCCATCACGTGCTCGATCTCCTGGCGCACGGCCGGTTCGACGTCGCGCCAGGCGGTCTGCGGCAGACCGACGCGGATGTCACTGACCGGGCCTTCCTGCGGGCCGACGAAGCCGCTTTCCGGCTGCATCGCCGCGAAAACGGTCGCGGCGTCGTCGGCGGAGGTCGCGATCAGCCCGACGTGGTCCATCGACCAGGACAGCGGTACTACTCCGTCGAGCGGGAGCGAGCCGTGCGTCGGCTTCAGTCCGACCACCCCCGAAAGCGCCGCCGGGATGCGGATCGATCCACGGGTGTCGGTGCCGAGCGCAGCCATCCCCATCCCGGTCGCGACGGCGATCGCGGCCCCACTCGAAGACCCGCCGGCGATTCGCGCGGGGTCATGGGGATTGCGCGACTGCGGAGCGGTGACGCCCATCGCGAACTCGTGCGTCGAGGTCTTGCCGATGATCACCGCCCCTGCGGCGCGCAGACGCTCGACGGCTGCGGAGTCGTGGTCGTCGCGGCGCTCGAAAGCCAGCGAACCGGCACGCGTGGTGCCGCCCTTCACCGCGTAGAGGTCCTTCACCGAGACGGGAATGCCGTGCAGCGGACTGCGCACCCGGCCCGACGAGCGCTCGTTGTCCATCTTCTTGGCGCGACTCTTGGCCTCGACTTCGAGGATCTCGACGAAGGCGTAAAGCCGGTCGTTCTGATCGGCGATCGCCCGCAAGGCACGCGAGACCAGCTCGCCCGACGAGATGTCGCCGGAATCCATCAGGCTCGCGGTGGCGAGGATCGAACCTCCGCTCGCCGGCGTCGATCCCGCCTCCGGCTGCGCGGATGCGGGCAACGTCAGTTCGTATGCCGGCGGGTCGTCGGGGCGCTCGGCGCGCCATTTTCGAAGCAGCGAAAGTGCGTTCTGGAACGCATCAGTAGCCAGATTTGCCATGGGCGGATCCGTTTTCGGGTGAAGCCACTGCCGCAGTCGGGTGACCTGCGACGTCGGTACCTGTGGCTGTACCGCGAAGCTACCCCCGCGCCTTCGCCGGTACGGCTCGCCTGCGTACAAAATTCGGTGGTCGCGACTCGCCGGATGGACAACGGCAGGTGCTTCAGGCGATTTCGACGGCACGCGCGACCCTTGCCACAAGCGCTTCCGCGCCCGGGGCTCCGACGACCTGGACTCCGACCGGGAGCGCGCCGTCCGAGACGGGCCCGGGCACCGAAATCGCCGGAAATCCGACGAAGCTCCAGAGAATCGCGTTGCGCGAGAGGATCGTGAGGAATTCCTCGGCATCCTCGACCGGCGGCGCGAGCACCGGGACGGTCGGCATCACGAACACGTCGAACTCGCCGATTGCAGCGAGCATCCGCTCGCGCAGCCAGCCGCGATAGCGCTGAGCCTGGAGATAGTCGGTCGCGAGCACGTCGTCAGCCGCGTTCAGCTGGTCGCGGACCTCTGCCCAGTAAAGCTCGCGGTCGGCGCCGATGCCGCGGTGATAGGTCGCGGCTTCGCAGCGGCTCGTGATCATCCCGGCCGCGTTCGCGGCCGTGAAGTCGGACTCGGCGGGTGTGTCGATCCAAGTCGTCGTCGCGCCCGACGCGGCGAGACCCACCACAGCCGCATCGAGCGATTCGGCAACCGCCGGATCGACGTCATCGAACGCCGCGCTCGGTAGGCCGATCGCCAGCCCGGAGACTCCGGCACCCAAGTCGGTCGTCAGGTCACTGCCTTGCAGCACTGCCATCGCGGTGGCCGCGTCGGGAACGGTCGCCGCGATAACGCCGACGTGGTCCATCGTCCAGCCGAGCGGAATCATCCCGCGTGTCGAGACGGCGCCGTAAGTCGGCTTGAACCCGACGACGCCGCTCAGCGCAGCCGGGACGCGAGATGACGCACGGGTGTCGGTGCACAGCGAGGCGAAGCCCATCCCGGTCGAGACCGCGACGGCGGAGCCGCCCGAAGATCCGCCCGGGATGCGCGTGTCGTCGTGTGGGTTGCGCGACTGCGGCGACGTCACGCCGAGCGCGAACTCGTGTGTGGCGACCTTGCCGAGGATGATCGCTCCGGCGGCCCGCAAGCGCGCGACCGACCAGGCGTCCTCCTCCGGAAGCCGCTCGTAGGCGTCCGACCCGGCCCGCGACGTGACGCCGCCGACGTGGATCACGTCCTTCACCGAAACGGGGATTCCATGCAGCGGCCCGCGCAGCTTTCCGTCCGCGCGCTCCGCGTCGAGCGCAGCCGCTTCCGCGAGCGCCGCATCCGATGCGACCTCGACGAAGCCGGTGAGACGCTCGTTCAGCTCGGCGACGACCGCGAGGGCCTGCTCCACGAGATCGACCGAAGTCGTCGATCCGTCGGCGAGCATCGCCGCGGCGGCAGCGATCTTGCCGCCGGGAGCGAGCTTGGCGTCGCCGCCGTCGCCGACCGGCGGCACGGGGTCGGCCCACAGGTCGAACGCGACGCGACGCTCCTCGTCATCGGTCTCCCAGGCGGCGACGTAGTCGAGCGCCCATGCGAACGCATTGGTTGCGACACTTGACATGGTGCCCGCCGCCTAGAGCGTGGAGATCGCGCTGAGCAGGTCGTCGCTGGTCGCGACCGAGCCGAACACTCCGCCCTGCATCTTCACCATCTTCAGGGCGGCTTCGTAATTGCCGTAGTCGGTCGCACCGGTGCAGTCCGACAGCAGCAGGCACTCGTAGCCCATGTCGTTGGCCTCTCGCATCGTCGTGTGCACGCACACGTCGGTCGTGATGCCGGTGAAGATCAGGTTCTCGATCTTGTTCGTCCGCAGAGTCAGGTCGAGGTTCGTCGCGACGAACGCGCCCTTACCCGGCTTGTCGATCACGATCTCGCCGTCCTCGGGATACAGCTCGTCGATGATGTCCCAGCCCGGCTCGCCGATCACCAGGATGCGGCCACACGGACCGGCGTCACCGATGCCGGCGCCCATCTGCTTCGAGCGCCAGAGCTTGTTCGGCGGGCAGTCCGAAAGGTCTGGCTTGTGGCCCTCGCGCGTGTGCACAACCGGCAGGCCCAGTTCGCGCCAACGCGTAAGCACCTTCTTCGTCGCCGGGATGCCGGCGCGCGTGAGATTCAGGTCGTAACCCATGTGGTCGACGTATCCGCCCTCGCCGCAGAAATCGGTCTGCCAGTCGATCAGGACGAGCGCGGTGCGCTCAAGGTCGAGGTCTTGGTTGTAGGGCCAGTCGTACGGGTCACCCTTGACGCTGGTGATCCGCTTCTCGCCCGTAGCGGTCGTGTTCATCACGAGTCGCCTCCTTGGGTTGACATTCCTTGAGTTGAACTTGCAAAAGCTGTGAGCAGCGACGCCGAGTCACCCACGGCGCCGAAGATTCCGCCGGACATCAGGATCTGCGAGATCGCAGACTCCTCGAGCTCCGGGTCTAGCGGCGCGCAGAGGTCTTCGAGCAGCAGGCACTCGTAGCCGATGTCGTTGGCGCGCCGCATCGTCGAGTGGACGGCGATCTCGAGCGGCCAGCCGGCCAGCGCGAAGCGGTCGATCCCCTGCGAGCGAAGAATCAGCTCGAGGTCACCGCCGATCATCGCGTTCGAAGTCGGCGACTCGGCCGTCATGTCGGTCGGCGCAATCCCTTCGGGGAGCGCGCTGCCGTTGCAGGCCGCCCAGACGACGGAGCCGCCGAGCTCCGTCACCCGCTCGGCGACCTCGCGGCACATGGCCATGAGGTCTGCCGGCGGACTCCCGCTCTCGCCGGCCGACGTCCCGGTGACCACCACGAACGCGAAGTCCGTGGCGGCCAGCCGGTTGTCGTACGGCCAGGCGTAGGGTCGGGTGTCTTGGACGACTGCGGTCATCGTTCCTTGGGCTAGTTGCCTGTCGGGATCTTGCCGATCACGCCCTCGACCAGGTAGTCGGTCTTCTCGAGCTCGGTCGGCGTCGGGTTCTCGCCCTTCGGGATCTGGGTCTTGCCGCTCTGGTCGACGACCGGGCCCTCGAAGGGATAGAAGTCCTTGGCCTTCATCTCCTTCTGCTTGGCGAGCACCTGGTCCTTGACCTCCTGCGAGACGCCCTTGCCGAACGGCGCCAGCTTGATGATGTCGCTGTCCGCGAATCCGACGCGGTAGTCGGCGTCGTACTTGGAGCCCTTCCACTTGCCTTCCTGAATCGTCTTCACGATGTCGGTGTAGAGCGGGCCCCAGTTCCAGACCGAGCCGGTGAGCCATCCGTTCGGGGCGAGCGACGAGGCGTCGGCGTGATAGCCGACCGACATCGCGCCGGCCTTCTCGGTCGCCTCGACGACGGTCTTGGTGCAGTCCTGGTGCTGGCTGAGCACGTCAGCGCCGCCCTTGATCAGCGTGTCGGCGGCTTCCTTCTGCTTGGCCGGGTCACACCACGCGCCGGTGAAGACCACGGTGGTCTTGACCTTCGGGTTGACCGACTGCGCGCCGAGCTCGAACGCGTTGATGTTCAGCAGCGTCTGCGGGATCGGCACGGCGACGACGTAGCCGAGCTTGTCGGTCTTCGTCGAGAGTCCGGCGGCCATACCCGTCAGGTACTGGGCCTCGTAGATCTGGCCGAAGTAGGTGCCGACGTTTTCGCCGTCCTTCACTCCGCCCTGGTGCTCGAAGGTGACTTCGGGGTGCTTCTTGGCGACCGCCAGCATCGGCTGGAGGTGTCCGTAGCTGGTCGCGAAGATCGTCGTCGCGCCGTCCTTGATCATCTTCTCCATCACGCGCGAAGCCTCGGAAGTCTCCGGGACGTTCTCGGCCTGGATCAGCTTGGTGCCGGGGAGGTTCTTCTCGACCTCGAGCGAGCCCTCGTAGGCCGCCTGGTTGTAGCCGAAGTCGTTCTTCGGACCGACGTAGAGGAAGCCGACGGTCTTGCCTTCGCCGGATCCGGAGTCAGAACCGGAACTGGAGTCGGAGCTGCTGCCACAGGCTGCCAGAACCAGCGCCGAGAGCGCTGCGACCGCCAATAGTGCGAGCAATTTCACTTTGGACATCAGGGTGTTTCCTTTCAGGCCCGCGCGGATCAGGGCCGCGGGGTTTGCATGGGTCGAGGGGGATTGCGAGAGGTCGGGGAACTGCGGTTGGATTACGTGCCGCCGGGTGCAAACACGGCTTTCAGTCCGGCGGGCATCAGCTGCTTCTGCCCCTTGCTCGTCACCGCGAGGACGACGAGGGTCAGCACGTACGGGAGCATCAGCAGGTAGAAGGACGGGATTCCGACGCCCCGTGTCTGGAGCACCAGGTTGAGTGCGAACGCCGCGCCGAAGAGGAGCGCTCCGCCGGCCGCCCGGAGTGGCAGCCAGGAGGCGAAGATCACGAGCGCGACGGCGACGAAGCCGCGGCCCTGAGTGATGTTCTCCGTCCAGTTGAGCGTCGTCGCGAGGACGAGCTGGGCACCGCCGAGACCGGCCAGCGCGCCGCCGGCGGTGACGGCGAGGTACCGGACCCGGCGCGGCGAGTGGCCGTACGCGTAGACGACTTCGCCGCTCTCACCCGTCGCGCGCAGGATCAGGCCGATGCGCGTGCGCTTGAAGAACCACCACAGCGCCGGACCGATCAGCAGGGCGAGGTAGGTGAGGATGTCCTGGTCGAAGAACGCGCCGCCGACGAGCGGAATCTCCTTCAGCAGCGGGATGCCGATGTCGCCGAAGCCGTTGATCTTGTCGTCGACGAAGCTCTTGCCGAGCGCGGCCGTGACACCGAGCCCGAGGAACGTGATCGCCAGGCCGCTCGCAAGCTGGTCGGCCTTGCGGTCGACGACCATGTACGCGTGCAGCAGCGCCGGGATCGCGCCGCCGACGATGCCGAACAGTGCGCCGACGAGCGGCGAACCGGTCCAGACCGTGAACATGAAAGAGAGCAGCGCGCCGCAGAGGATCGAGCCCTCAGTGCCGAGGTTCACGATGCCCGCCCGCTCGGCGAGCAGCTCGCCCTCGGCGGCAAAGATCAGACAGGCGCCGTAGCTGACCGCTCCGAGAATGATCGCTTCAATCATCAGGCCTTACCTCCCTTGAGGCTCGCGCCGCGCGCCCCGAGCACGAAGAGCACGATCGCGGCCATGACGATGTAGACACTCGCGGCCGGCAGGCCGTAGTCGAGCTGCAGGCTGTCGCCGTAGACCGAGATCGAAGCCAGCAGCATCGCTCCGGCCGGGATCCAGGCCGCGCGCTGGGCGACGAGGAAGGCGCAGAGGAAACCGATGTAGCCGAAGCCCGACGCCATCTGCGAGCGCAGCTGCAGCTCGGTGCCGCAGAGTTCGACGACGCCTGCGAATCCGGCGATCGCGCCGCCCATCAGCAGCGCCATCACGATTGTGCGGTCGACGGCGAAGCCTCCGCGACGGGCAGCCTCGGGGTTACCGCCGACGACCTTCGCGCGGAAGCCCCAGCGCGAGCGGTCGAGCAACAGCCACACCGCGATCGTGGTTGCGATCGCGAGAACGATGCCGATGCTCAGCGTCGAGATACCGAGCTGCGGCAGCAGCGCCGAGTCGGGGAGCATTGCACCGATCGCAAAGCCGTAGGAGTCGGGGTCCTTCAGGGCGCCGTTGACCATGTACGACAGCACGTAGAGCGCGACGTAGTTGAGCAGCAGCGTCGCGATTGTCTCGTTGACGTTGAACATCGCCTTGAGGAACGCGGCGATTCCGACCCAGACCGTCCCGCCGAGTGCGCCGGCGACGAGCATCATCGGCAGCATCACGACCATCGGCAGTCCGTCGCCGACGATCTTCGCGAGCGCGGCGCCGAACACCGCGCCGATGAAGATCTGACCTTCACCGCCGACGTTGATCAGGCCCGCGCGGGCCGGCAAAGCCACCGCGAGCGCGGCGAGGATGAAGGGAACCGAACGAGTGATGACCGCCGGGACGTCGATCCCGAACAGCGGGATGATCATCAGGATCAGCAGCGGAGCCGCGATCGGAGCGGCGATCTTGAACCAGGTGCCGGTCGGGACCCAGGAACGCGGGTCGAAGCCGCGCGCTTCCTCGGCAGGGATGACTGTCGCGTCGGGGGCGCTCATCCGATCGCCGCCGCAGCTTCGGCTTCTTTGCGCCCGAGCATCATCGCGCCGACTTCGCCGCGCGTGGTCTCTGAGGGCTTGAGGTCTCCGGCCAGCTCGCCGTCGTGGAGGACGATCATGCGGTCGCTGACGGTGAAGAGTTCGTCGAGGTCTTCCGAGATGAACACGACGGCTGCTCCGTTCTTCTCTGCCTGCTCGAAGAGCAGTTTGTGGGTTGTGCGGACTGAGTAGAGGTCGAGGCCGCGCGTCGGGTAACAGGCGACGACCACGGCGGGGTCGCGCACGAGCGCGCGGACGATCATCAGGCGCTGGACGTTGCCGCCGGAGAGCGAGTCGACCCGGCGTGCGGGGTCGGCGAGGCCGATCGCCTTCGCCGACTCGAGCTCGCCGGTCTCGACGGCGACCTTCTTCCAGTCGTAACCGATCGTGGTCTGCGGCGGGTCGATCCCGCCGATCGCCATGTGCTCGGCGATGCTGAGACCCGGGACGACCTCCATCGCGAGCGGGTCCTCGGCCATCACGGCGACGCCGGCCTCGCGCACCTCGGAGACGGGACGGTTCTCGACGTAGTCGCCGCGCACGATGATGCGGCCGTTCTCGACCTCGCGCAGGCCCATGATCGCTTCGGCAAGTTCGCGTTGACCGCCGCCGGACACTCCGGCGACGCCGATCACCTCTCCGCGCTCGGCGACGAGGGTGAGGCCCTTGATCGCCGGCAGCCCGTTGTCGCCGTTGACGGTGATGTGCTCAAGCTGCAGTGCCGGACCCTCGGCGTGGGCGACGATGTTCGGGCGGTGGGTGAGCGTCGGAATCTCCTGCCCGACGACGTTCGCGATCAGTTCCTCGTCGGACATCTCGGCGAGCTTGTCGGTCGCGAGTACGACCGCGCCCTGGCGCAGGACCGTCACGCGGTTGCAGACAGCGCGCACGTCCGGGATTTTGTGCGTGATGATCGCCAGCGCGAAGCCCTGGCCCGCCAGGTCGCGGATCACGTTCATCAGGCCCTCGACCTCCTGCGGCGCGAGCAGGCTGGTCGGCTCGTCGAGGATCACGGTCGTGGCGCCGCAGAGCAGCACCTTGAGGATCTCGGCCTGCTGCCGCTCGCTCATCGAGATCTCCTCGATCAGGCGGTGCGGGTGGACGCTCATGTTGTACTTCTCCGCGAGCTCGACGAAGCGCTTCTCGATCTCGTCGTTGTTGAGCAGGATGCCGTGCTCGGGCAGCGCGAGCGCGATGTTCTCGAGCACCGTGAGCGCGGGGATCAGGCGGAAGTCCTGGAAGACGAGTCCGATGCCGGCCTCGCGGGCGACGGCCGGGGAGTCGATCTCGACGACCTCGCCGTCGACGCGGATGACACCCTCGTCGGGAACGTTCACGCCGTAAAGCGACTTTGCGAGCGTGGACTTGCCGGCGCCGTTCTCGCCGAGCAAGGCGTGGACTTCGCCGGGGAAGAGATCGAAGTCGACCTTGTCGTTCGCGGTCAGCGAGCCGAAGCGCTTGGTCAGACCGCGGACGGAGACGGAAGGAACCGTGCTCGTGCTCGCGGCCTCGGCCATTACTCCGCGCTCCCTACGGCAGACGGGTTGGTGGCCGGGTCGAACATGCGCGCGAGCATCTTGCCCACGCGGTCCTCGACCACGCGGGCGCTGCGGTCGATGTGCACGCGCATCAGGGCAGATGCGGCGTCGCCTTCACCTGCGATGACCGCGTCGGCGAGCTCGATGTGCTCGGCGATCGTCGCGGCGATGCGGTCCTGAGTGGTGAAGTCGTGGACGCGGAGGATGCGGATGCGCTCGTTGTAGTCACGCAGGTAACGGGCGGCAGTCGCGTTCCCGGCGGCGTTCGCGAGGCCCTCGTGGAACGCCTCGTCGGCGTAGACGAAGTCGGGGGTCGAGATCGTCGCGAGACGCTCCGGGGAGAGTTCGGAGAGTCCGACCCAGCTCGCCCGCAGGTCGGCGACCTGCATCATGTCGCCGGACTTGGCGGCGCGGCGGACGATCAGGTCCTCAAGCACGACGCGCAGTTCGTAGAGCTCCGAGAGTTGCGAGGCCTGCGGGGGCTGCGGCGTGATCCCACCCATCGGGTGCTTGACCACGTGGCCGTCGGCCTGGAGGCGATGCAGCGCCTCGCGGACCGGCGTGCGGCTGCACGCGTAGCGCTCCGCGAGGTGCTCTTCGATCAGTCGTTCACCGAGAGGGATCTGACCGAAGAGCAGCTCGCCGCGCAGGTCCTGGTACACGCGCTCGGCGATCGAGTCCGAGACCTCGGGCGCGCTGGCGCCGTGCTCCAGGAGAGCCGCGATTGCGTCCCGAGGGCTCACTTGGCGGTGTCCCGGGCTGTGTACAGAGTCGTAGACGAGCAACACATGGCCGGGAATCTACGCAGCGGTACCGGGCGGCTTTCTCTCAACTTGTACAAAATGCGCGGCCGGTCGTTTGGACGTGTGTTCAAGCCTGTATACAAAGATGTATACGAACACTGACGGTGCCCAACCGCGCTGTTTCAAGCGCTTTGCAGGCGATTCACCCCCCGCCGACTGACTTCCGCCGGTTTTTGCGCGGAAGCCAATGTCTTCCTCCGGTTTTTGCGCGGAACCCAATGGCTTCCTCCAGTTTTTGCGCGGAAGCCAATGGCTTCCTCCGGTTTTTGCGCGGAAGCCAATCGGTTCCGGGGCATAGCCGGCTTCCTCATGAAAACGCGAGGAGGCGCGGCTCCTCCTCACGGAACGCTGAGGAGCGACCGCGTCTCCTCACGAAACCATGAGGAGCAACCGCGCCTCCTCACGGAACGCTGAGGAGCGACCGCGTCTCCTCGGAAATCGATGAGGAGCGAAGGGCGGGCGCTCGCGGCGATGTCAGCGTCGACCGGCGACGATCAGGTACGTGCCGATCGCGAGCAGTGCGACGCCGAGCACACGTGACCAGGTGATCGGCTGTTTTTCGAGGCCGAAGGCGCCGATCCGGTCGAGGAACATCGAGGTGACGAGCTGCGCCGAGATCGTCGCGGCGGTGATTCCGCCTGCCCCGAGCGCGCCGACGGTGAAGATCACCGTCGTGATGTAGGCCGCCCCCAGCAGCCCGCCGACGAAGTAGTACCAAGGGACCGCGCCGACGCCCGTCCCCTGCGACATCCCCCCGGCGAACACGAAAACGATCACGCTCAGCAGCATCGTTCCGACGACGAACGAGATCAGCGCGGCCTGCAGCTTGCCGACGTGCAGGCCGAGCTGTCCATTGATCGGCGCCTGCGTGGCGAGCAGCCCGCCGACGCCGGCGGTCACGAGCACTGCGACTGTGCGATCCACGCCTCCCCCCTACTTCGCGGCGAGCCAGTTCGGCCCGGACCCGACCGACACTCCTAGTGGCGGATCGAGCGGATAAGCATCGGCCATGACGCGGGTCGCGAGTTCGGCGATCTGATCGGCCTCGGACTTCGGGCCCTCGAAGAGAAGTTCGTCGTGGATCTGCAGCACCAGACGAGTCTCGACGCCGGCCTCCACGAGCGCGTTGTGCACGTCGATCATCGCCTGCTTGATTATGTCGGCAGCGGTGCCCTGCACAACCGTGTTGATCGCCAGCCGCTCGCCGAGGTTGCGCGTCTGCACCTGCGACGAGTTGATCTCCGGGATCGCACGGCGGCGTCCGATCAGCGTCGTCACGTACCCGTCGCGCTTGGCCTGCGCCACGGTGTCGTCCATGAACCGCTTCACGCCCTCAAAACGACCGAGATAGCGCTTGATGAACTCTGCCGCCTCGTCGCGCGGAATCTTCAGCCGATCGGACAGTCCGAAAGCCGACAACCCATAAATGATCCCGAAGTTCACGGCCTTCGCCCGGTCGCGCGTCGCGTGGTCGACTTCGGATGGATCGATCCCGAAGATCGCCGCGGCCGTCTCGGTGTGCACGTCCTCGCCCTTGCGGAAGATCTCCTTCAGCACGGGGTCGTCGGCCACCTGAGCGAGCACCCGAAGCTCGACCTGCGAGTAGTCGGCGCTGGTCAGCACCATCCCCTTCTCGGCGACGAAGCACTCGCGGATCGTCGCGCCGAGCGGCGTGCGCACCGGGATGTTCTGCAGGTTCGGATTGGTCGAGCTCAAGCGGCCGGTCGCGGCGCGGGTCTGGTCCAACGTTGTGTGGATCCGGCCGTCGACGGGCGAGATCTCCTTCGGCAACGAGTCGACGTAAGTGCTCTTCAGCTTCGTCAACTCGCGCCAGCGCTCGATCTTCTCGACGATCGGGTGCTTGTCGCGCAGCGAGGCGAGCACGCGGGCATCGGTGGAGTAGCCGGTCTTGCCTTTGCGACCGGCCGGCAACCCAAGCTCCTCGAAGAGGATCGGACCGAGCTGCTTCGGCGATCCGATCGTGAACTCGCGGCCGGCGAGCTCGTAGATGTCCTTCTCGAGCTGGTCGATTTCGTCGGCAAAGCCGGCCGACGCCTTCGCGAGCGCATCGGTGTCGAGCTTCAGGCCGTTGCGCTCGATCTCAACCAGGACCGATACGAGCGGCAGCTCCACCTCGGTCTCGACCTTGACCAGACCCAGATCCTCGAGCTGCTTGCGCTGAACAACCGCGAGGCGCGCGATCACTTCGGCGTCGATCGCCGCCTGGGCGAGCTCGCCGGAAATCTCGTCTCCCACCGTTCCCGGCTTGACGCCGAACTCGATCGCCATCTCGCGAACCGCGTACTGCCGCCGCGCGGAGTCGATCAGGTACGCGGCGATGCGTGTGTCGTGCGCAATCTTCGGAACCGTCGCGGCGCTGCGTTCGAGCTGGCCCTTCAGGTCGTGGGTGATCACGGCGCGATCGCCGACGACTTCGAGGAACTCCTCGACCGAGGCAGCCTCGCCCACATGAACTTTGCCGTCGGCGGCCACGACCGCCCAGCGGGCCAGTTCGCCCGCTGACTGGTTCTCGGCGTCGGCCAGCAGCGAGTCCGCCGGACCGTCGACGGCCGCGTCGGCGCGGTAGACGACCAGCGGAGCAGGGTCCGGAATCAGCTTCGCGAGCTCTTTGAGCGATGTCTCGACGGCCTCGAGCGCGGCGCCGGGGGCGTCTTCGTCGGCCTCGACGGCAAACGCCTCACGGATCTCGTCCTCGATCTCGGCGTAAGCCTCCTCCTGGAACAGCTTCTCGATCCGCCGCAGCGGCTCGCGCAGATCGTTCTCGCGCAACGTGTCGCGCAGCGCCTTCGGGTCGATCCGCAGGTTGAAGACCTCTTCGAACACGAGGTCCGGCACCTCGATGTCGCGCTTCATCGTCGCCAGGTCACGCGAGATCCGCGCGAGGTCGGCGTTGTTGGTGAGGTTCTCTTTGCGCTTGGCGCCGGAAATGTTGTCGATGTTGGCGAGCACGTCTTCGAGCGTCCCGAACTCCTGCAGCAACTGCGCGGCGGTTTTGTCACCGATCCCCGGAACGCCCGGGATGTTGTCCGAGGTGTCGCCCTTCAGCCCGATGAAGTCCGGAACCAGCTCCGGCGGGATGCCGTACCGCTCGATCACGGCGGCGCGGTCGTAGGTCTTGGTGTCGGTGATGCCGCGCCCGGTCGCCATGATCGTGACCGGGCCGTGCTCATCGTCGACGAGCTGGAACGAGTCGCGGTCGCCGGTGACGATCACCACGCAGTGCCCGTCGGCCTTCGCGCGCTCGGCGATCGATGCGATCACATCATCGGCCTCCCACCCGTCCACACGCACGTTCTCGAATCCGAACGCTTCGGCCAGCGGATAAAAGTGCGGCCACTGTTCACGCAGGGCGTCGGGCTTCGCGTCGCGCTGCGCCTTGTACGGCTCGTAGATCTCGCCGCGGCCCGACAGCCCGGCGTCCCAGACCACAATCACCGCCGGCGTGCCGTGCTCGTTGTCCTCGATCAGCTTCACCCACATGTTCGCCAGCCCGAACAGCGCACCGGTCGGCATGCCCTTGGCATTGACGAAGGTGTCTGGCAGCGCGAAGAAGGCGCGGTAGGCGAGCGAGTTGCCGTCGAGCAGGTAGAGCTTGCGGGTGGAGGCGTCTGCTTTGGGCACGGGGGCATCCTAAAGAAGCCTCCGGGTAGCCTGCCCGGCCGTGAAGGCGTTTCAGAGTGATCCGATCTTTCGCGCCGTCGCGGTGGTCGCCCCGCTGATGGCGATCGCGCCGATCGTGCTCGGCCTGTCCGGCGGGTGGATCGCGCTTCACCTGCTCGGAGGAGCGACCGCCCTTGTGATCCTGATCATCAGCGCGACCGTGCTCCCACCACCGTGGCGGTGGTACGCGATCGCGGGTGTGATTGTTTCGATCGCGGCGATAGCCGTGGTCACCGGCGGCGGAACGATCGCCGCCGGCACGCAGGTCGCCATGCTCGTTGTCCTCGCGACGATTTACCTCAGCTGCGTGTTTTGGCCACACGATCGACCTTGACCTCGCCGCCGCACGTATAGTGCAAATTTCAGTACTCACCGCTCGAAAATTCAGGAGTTTCAATGAAGCGCTTCATCCCATCGCCTGCAATGGCCGTCGCACTGGTGGCCCTTATGGTCGCGCTGTCCGGCTCGGCGTACGCCGCAGGCAAAATCAGCGGCAAGAACATCAAGTCCAGCTCGATCACCGGAAAACAGGTCAAGAACAGCTCGTTGACCGGTAGCGACATCAAGAACGGCTCGATCCAGCAAAAGGACCTTTCGAGCTCGATCAGCACCGTCGGGCCGAAGGGCGACAAGGGTGACGCGGGCGCCAATGGCACGGCGAGCGCATTTGCCCAGGTCTCCCCCACAGGCCCGAGCCTCGTGACCCAGCGCACGAAGGGCTTCTCTTCGGTCACCCGAATCGCCACTGGCATCTACTGCCTCCACCTTTCTGACACGTCGATCGATCCAGACGCGAAGCCGGCTGTCGCAGCCGTTGAATTCGGTAACACAAGTGGAGGCGCGGGCTCGACTGTGATGGTCCGAGGCTCCAACACTTCGCTTCCCGACGCGTGCGCTGCCGGTGAATATGTCGTTCGTACGTTCAACAGCAGCGATGCTGCGGCGAACACCGTCGCTTTCACACTGGTCGTTCCGTAGCGAGACCTTCGTGAGCTGCCGGCCACCCGTCTGTGACGGATCGGGTGGCCGGCAGCTCGCCGTCTTGGCATGCGATTCGAACTTCGCTTCGAATGCGCAATACTTATTCCGTGTACTGCTTCGACGACACCAAAAGCGCCCCGCGCACGTCCGTCGACGCACGCCTTCTCGTAGTACTTCTCTAGACCGCTGCTGCCCGCCAGCAGACGGTCGTTCCCACGCCTCCACGCGCAGGTTTTCGCGCGCCCACGCATAACATCAAACCGATACCCCGAGAAAGAGAAATCCAGTGGCAACGACGCCCTCACCATCCGCCAGTTACAGCATCACCCTCTCCGTCGCGATCGACAATCGCGAAGGAACGCTCCCGCGTGTAACCGGTGCGATCAGCCAGGCCGGCGGTGAGATCACGGCGATCGACATCACCGGTTCGCAGGACGACATGACGGTGCGCGACATCGTCGTTTCGGCGCGCAACCAGGACCACTACCGCCAGATCATCTCCGCGCTCACGCAAATCCGCGGCTGCCGGCTGCTCGAGACCACCGACCGCACTTTCAACATGCACCAGGGCGGCAAGATCGCGCAGTACAACAAGCACCCTCTGAAGACCCGCGACGATCTGTCGATGGCCTACACCCCCGGCGTTGCCCGCGTCTGCATGGCGATCCACGAAAACGTGGAGAAGGCCTACAAGTACACGATCAAGGCCAACACCGTCGCCGTCGTCTCCGACGGCACCGCCGTGCTCGGGCTCGGCGACATCGGCCCCGAAGCCGCAATGCCCGTGATGGAGGGCAAGGCGATGCTCTTCAAGGAGTTCGCCCAGGTCGATGCCTTCCCGATCTGCCTCGACACCAAGGACCCGGACGAGATCGTCCGCGCAGTCGAACTGATGGCTCCGACCTTCGGCGGCATCAACCTCGAGGACATCTCCTCCCCCCGCTGCTTCGAGATCGAGCGGCGCCTGAAGGAGTCCCTCGACATCCCCGTCTTCCACGACGACCAGCACGGCACGGCCGTCGTGACGATCGCCGCCCTGCTGAACGCCTGCAAGGTCACGGGCAAGAAGATCTCCGAACTGCGCGTCCTGATGCTCGGCCTCGGCGCGGCAGGTATCGCCGTCACCGAGATGCTCGAGGCGGCCGGCGTCGCAGACGTGATCGGCTGTGATCGAAAGGGCGCTTTGTCGACGACCCGAGAAGACTTCGAGTCGCTCGACCCGGTCAAACAGTGGTACGCCGAGCACACCAACAAGGAGCACCGCCTCGGCGGTCCGAACGACGTGATCGAGGGCTGCGACCTGCTGATCGGCCTGTCCGGCCCCGGCGTGATCGAGGCCAAGTCGCTCGCCAAGATGAACCCCGACGCGATGGTCTTCGCGATGGCCAACCCGACGCCCGAGGTGATGCCCGAAGAGGCCGCCCCGTACGTGCGGATCATGGCGACCGGCCGCTCCGACTATCCGAACCAGATCAACAACGTGCTCTGCTTCCCCGGCATCTTCCGCGGCGCGATCGACGCGCGCGCAACGAAGATCACCGACGAGATGAAGATGGCGGCCGCCCGCGGTATTGCCGCGTGTGTGCCGGAGAACGAGATCTCCGAGGACTACATCATCCCGTCGGTCTTCAACCGCGACGTCGCAGTCGAGGTCGCCAAGGCCGTGAAGGAAGAGGCCGCCCGCAGCGGCGTCGCGCAGGAGTCCGAGACGGTCGACGCGCCGACGATCGACATGCCGTCGTTGGCCTGACGCGCCCGCACTCCGGAGTTATACTGAAAGGTATGACTCACAAGATTGGGCAGAAGGGCCAGGTCGTGATCCCGAAGGATTTGCGGGAACGATACGGACTGCTCCCCGGCGTGGAGGTCGCGTTCCTCGACACCCCGGACGGCGTGAAGATCGAGCGTGCAAGATCGATCCACGACCTGCGCGGGAGCCTTGTTGGCGGACCGAGCATGGCGGCGCAGCTGCTCGAAGATCGTGCGCGCGAACCCCGGTGAACTACACCTGTCTCGACTCCTGGGCCGTCCTTGCCTGGATGAATGAAGAGACCTTCGCCGCCGACGCGGTCACTGAGGCTTACCGAAGCGGCAGGCCGGTCATGAGCTGGATGAACGCGGCCGAGGTCTTCTACCACGTCGAGCGCAGAAGCGGGCCCGCGGCGGCGGCCAGCGCTATCAACACGATGCGCACCTCGACTGACCTCGAACTACCTACGGAGCGCCGCATCCTCGAAGCCGCACGTCTCAAGACCTCCTACCCCATCGCGCTCGCCGACTGCTTCGCCATCTCCTGCGCCGCCGACAACGACGCGGTTCTCTACACCGGAGATCCAGAGATCATCGAGATCGCGGACCTCCCCTGTGAAGTCCGCGACCTTCGCGCTTAGCGCTCCGCCTCAAACAGTGCAGCCTGCCCGGTCGGCGCGCCCTTGCCGCGAGCCTGGAACACGTAGAGCGTGCTCTGCCCGCTCGGCAGCACGTCGTAGTGCCCGACCGGGCTGTAGCGGTCGCGGATCGACAGGGCTGAAGCGGCGAGCGCACCCGGAGTGAGGGCTTGCCCCGCCTTCTCGACTCGATTGATCGCATCGACGATCAAACCGACGGCTTCGTAGCCATAGATTGCGTAACGATCGGGCTCGCGGCCGAACTTGTCGCGAAACGCTTCATAGAAGTCCCCCCCGGCCGGCGGATACAGCGGGGCGGCGAGCGCCGGAGTGACATACTGGGTCTTTGGCGTCCCGGCCTTGAGCGGGTTGTCCGCAACGGTCGAGGCCGGACCTCCCGTTGCCAAGTACTGCCCGAGCGCCTCCCGCGTGGCCGCGTAAGACGGCAGCAAGCTGATCGTCGGCGCATCTTTCGAGGCGGTCGAACGGGCCGCGCTGGTGAACGTGCGGCTGCGCGGTGCGAGAGTGATCATCAGCTCGCCGCTTCGGCGCACCGTCGCGGCTGCCAACGCGTCGATCGAGGCGATCGGCGCGATGTTCGCGCGCATGCCGTCGACCAGTTGCAGGCGAGAGCCCGGGGTGTCGTGATCGATCTTCTCGAGCGCCAGAGCGGCCGCGCGGCGCATGTCGGCGCCCCGCTCCTGGAGCGGACCAGTGGTCGGCGTGAATATCGCGATCGAGCGCATCGGCAATTCTGCACTGCCGCCGCAGCCGACGCCTGACAACGCGGCGCAGAGCACCGCGGCGGCCGCGAAGACCACACGCGCAAGAGTCCGACGCATCCCCATCAAGCCCGCAAGCCTACCGGCGGGGCTTTGCGCCAAAAGGCAGAGGAGTGCGGGCAAATCGTTGTCCGCAGGGCGAGATCGGCTACTCAGACCCGACCATATACTCGGCCTGATGAAAGTCGGAATCCTGACCGCAGGCGGTGACTGTCCCGGGCTGAACGCCGTAATCCGCGCCGCCTCGCGCAAGCTGCTCCAGGAAGGCCACGAGCCGATCGGCCTGATCTCGGGTTACCGCGGCCTCGCCAAGCGCGAGTACGTGCCACTCGACCGCACGAAGATCCGCGGCATCCTCCACCTCGGCGGCACGATCATCGGCACCTCGAGCTACAACCCGTACCGCGAAGAGAACGGCGTAGAGCTCGTCAAACACGCAGTTGAAAAGGACGGCTTCGACGCGATCATCGCGATCGGCGGCGAGCACACGATGGCGATGACACGCCGCCTCTATCTCGAAGAGGGAATCCCGACGATCGGCGTGCCGAAGACGATCGACAACGACGTGATCGGCACCGACTTCACCTTCGGCTTCGACACGGCCGTTCAGGTCGCGACCGACGCGATCGACCGCCTCCACACCACCGCTGCGTCACACGACCGCATCATCGTGCTTGAAGTTATGGGCCGCAACAGTGGCTGGATCGCCGTCTTCAGCGCGATCGCCGGCGGCGCCGACGGCGTGGTCATCCCCGAGATCGACACGCCCGTCGAAGAGATCGCGGCCGCGCTCGAAAAGCGCCACGAGGCCGGCGCGCACTTCTCGATCATCGTCGCCGCGGAAGGCGCGAACCTGGCGTTCGCCAGTGGCGAATCGCGCCAGATCCGCGCCACCGAGGCGACCGACGGCTACGGCTACCCCCGCCTCGGCGGCATCGGAGCGGCGCTCGCCGACGAACTAGAGACAGCCACGGGCTACGAAGCGCGCGTCACCGTGCTCGGCCACACCCAGCGCGGCGGCACGCCCACCGCTCACGACCGCGTGCTGGCGACGCGCTACGGCGTGCAGGCAGCCAAGTGCGCGATCGACGGCCAGTTCGGCCACATGGCGGCGCTCGAGGGAAGCGACGTCAATCCGATCCCGCTCAGCGGCGTCACCGACGTCAAGGTCGTCGACATGCACTACGTCGACGTCGCGCGGAACTTCTTCGGCTGAGTCGCTGCGCTCGGCAGCGAGGAAGAGCTACTTGCTCTCTTCGCCGTGGATCGTCTTGTGCAGCAGCGGCTTGTACGTGTAGATCGCTGCGGCAGTGATCAGGATGCCCGCGGGAATCAGAGCGGCGGTGAGGCCGTGCACGCCAAGCGCCCACGTGAAGAGGTAGACACAGGCGGCGATTACGAATGCGACGATGTTGATCATTGCGGCGGGAAGATTAGCGCGTGCTGTTGGCGCTGAACGGCCGTTCGTTACTTGCGACCCAAGCGGTGGCGAGCTTCCGCACCGAGAGTCGGATCGTCGCAGAACTCTTCAAGTGCTGCTCGCGCCTGCGGGGCGCGGGAGCGCTTGAGTTTCGGGAGCATCAGAATTCGACTCCTGCCCATTTTCTCGTCGCGAGCCAGTCCGATGAGTTCGTCGATCAGCTTTCTGTCGGCGATGGCGCTAAGTGCTACCGCAAGACCGTCTTTGGCATCGGTGTCGACGGGCTCTTCCTTATATAGCTGAACAAGTCGATCCCACGCGAACCTCGCGTCTGGACCAACGGCCATCGCCCTTGCCATTCCCTCGCGAAGTCGATCGGGGTAGTCGCGAGCGAGATGTTCGAGCAGGATCGGCAGTGCCTCGGGGTACGGCTCTGCGGTGTTGACGAGGTCCCAAGCCGATTCAACTTCGAAACCAGCGGCGTGCAGATCTTCGATCAACGGAGCTTCGGCGAGACGGTCTTTGGCCTCGATCTCGGCGATTTCGGCGTCTCGTGCCTGCTGCGCCTCGATAAATGCCTCGTAGCGGCCTTCGCGCTTGAGCATCTCGTCATGCTCGGCGAGGGTCATTGATCTTCTTCGTTTTGCCACCAGGGAATCTCCCGAATGTTCACGTAGCCAGCGTTTCTGGACAGGCGGGGGCTACGGCGGCCGCTGGTCCAAAGAGCGACAAAGTAGCTATCCGCCTCCAGTCTCCAGCGCAAAGAACCCGTCAACGTTCCAACACCGTGACTTGGGCCCCTGCCTCCTTCCATTCGTTTCGAGCCCGCAAGAGTTCCGGCTCAGCAATCTGGAGCACAACGTGAAACGCGGTCGGTTTGCCGTTCCAAGGCTTGCGTTCGTCCGCAGGCGTTCCATGAAACTCGCTGGCCGCGCGGAGGCAGCTAACGAGCTGTGTAAGCGAAGAGGGGTCCCCAGAGAGCATCGAGTCTCCGCTTGCGATTCCGATCGCATAGTGAGAGGAGCCCGCACCGCCCCAATTCAAGTCGATCAACGAATCCGACAACGCGTCCCAGTTGCGCCCAAATCCTTTTGGAAACCTCAGCCGATCTCCGAACTCGTCGAAGAGTTCCGTGTCCGTGCGCATTCGGGTCCCGTCCAGCACCTCAATCGCAAGCCCTGAACGAGACCACCTTCCGGCGTCGACCAAAAACTCCGAGGGTGCTCCCACCCAGATAACGGGGCTGAACTCACGGCCGACTTTGGCAAGCGCGTTCGGGTATTCAAGATTTCTTTGCATTGTCGTTGGAAAGCGTCAATTTTCCCAATGGTTTCCCCAAGTCGGCGAAACATGGTCTTGGTTGGCGGATCTAGAGCGATCTCAAGGACCTCGTCCCTGCCGCGAAGCTTGCCCGGCGTCCAAAAAAACGGTGAACCGTCAGACTGCACCGTCGGCGCGCGCTTCGACACCAAGTGGTCGAAGGAGCTTGGGAATCTAAGCGCGGTACTTCGGCGAGAGTTGCTCGATCCAATTTTCGGCGGTTTCGTGATTCAGCTCATTCGCAATAGCCGGGTTCGCCAACTCAAATACGAACTCCTTGAGCAGCTCGGAGGCGAACCCGATGTCTTCCCGACCCTCGATTGAGTCAGCCCAGAACGCGACCTCCTCTGCCGCGATCGCTCCGTCCAAATACCTCGCCAAGACGGCAATTGCTTGGTCTTCACCCAAGGTCACCAGCTCCTGCTCGCTATCCCAAGTAAAGGTGGCGAGCTCCTCTACGATCGATTCAAGATCGCCGGAGCAAGCCAACAGTTGAGCCAATAGGTCGGTCCGTCGCATCTGGATCACGGAAGCTTCCGTTTTGAATGTACAAGCCTCCCGGCCGGGTCGTAAGTCTCTTTCACAAATGAGATCGTCTTACCGTCCGGCCCCACGGTTTTGATGTACCGGGCAAATGACCCTGGGACTCGCCCGGGCACATCGGAAGCGAACCTAACCACCCCCTGGCCTTGGCTCTGGATACTGACCCTTCCTGCGCCGGCGGGCAGCTTTCTCACGAACCGATTCAGGTTCGTGGTCTGTCCCGAGGTTAATCTTACGGCCAGCCTTCCAGAGGCGCCGCCCACGCCGGACGCCCCGGAGAGCGCTTCATCCGCAGCCCGCTCGCCCGCCCTGGCACCGCGCGCAGCCCCACCACCGACGCCAGCGGTAGCAAGCGTGATCGTGGTCTCAAGCAGGTTCTCACAGGTCGCGAGCGAACTGAGTAGCGCTCCGGGCCATGCCACAGCCTTGGTGAGCAACCGGATCTCTCGTGATGAACGCGCCGACCTCTGGGTCGTACTGCCGCGCCCGGCAACGTTCTTTGCGGTGAGCTGACCCGCGGCGGCGTAAGGTGGCTTAGTGGTGAGGCCGAGCGGCCCTCCCCTCGGATCGGGCGGTCTCGTGCATCACATGTGAGAATTCCCCAGATCCGTTCTTGAGCCGAGCCGCACGCTCGAAAGATCTTCTGCGGCCGAAACGATCATTTCCGACAACACGTCGCGGTCTTCGGGCCGGTCGTCCCACTCGCTTGCCGCGTAGACAAACGGATCCAACCGGTGTGTGCCGCCCTCAGGCTCTTCAAGTGTCACCTCCCAAATCTGCTTGGCCCCCTCGCCCGGATCCAATTCACCGCTTGAAATGCGCCGTGCCGTCGATTGCGCTAAGGAAATGACCGCGTGTTGTCTGCTCGGGACCTCAAGTCCCATCTCGTGAAGAGCTTTCCGAAAAAGTGGGATCGCGTCCTCGGTCTCAGAGCCGCAAAGCCCGGCCAAGACCCGCAGAGACGGCGTGTCGGTGCCCTCGAGAAGCGCGTTTGCAGCTGTCTGAATGACCGCTTCTTGCCGTACCAGTCCGAGCGCAACCTTTGCGGCGACCACTTTTATGTCTTCAAGGCTCATTTGAACTTGAAACCTTCGCTCACTCCTGTCATCAGGTTCTGCCAATAGTGGACGACGAGCTTGCTCCCGTCGCTAAGAGACGGTCGCGGTTTGAGAGCCAGAAATCAACCACTGTTCTTCGGCTCGAACGCGTCCAGTTCCGCGAGAACGTAGTTTCTGTCAGTCCCCCGCCCAGAAATACACACGTCGAACGGATCTTGCGAAGGGACATTTGGAAGAAGCTGAACGGCGAGGGCGATTTCGGCTTTAGCTTCTGCCGCTTTCCCGATCTCGCGGAGTGGGTAGGCCATGCGAAGGTGGATCGACGGCCAGTCAGGAGCGAACGCCCGGGCTTGCGCCAGCAAATCCACCTGGCGATCGTTGTCAACTTTCTCCTTCGACTCAATCGCGCGAGTGAGTTCAATTTCCGCGGTTAGCATGAGGGATGCTGCAACCGCGTAGCCCGGGTCAACGACCTCTGCAAGTCGTATCAATGCAAGGTCGTAGGACTCTCTCGTCAGTTCGTAATGAATTGCTCCGTACGCCCACCACACACTCGCCCAAGTTCCACCGTCGCCCGCTTCGACCAGTTCTTCGGATAGCCGCATTGCCTCGGCAGGCCGCGAATCCTCCGCGTAAAGCTCAGCAATACGGCGGTACGTCGAGTCGGTTTCCCTGTGATCGCTGTACCTCACCTTGCGAACACCGTACCGATCCGCGGAACTCCGTCAACGACGATTCCGCGGACTGTCAGCGAATAGCGTCCAAGTCGCCGCGTAACTTCGAATCTGCCGCTCGTGGATCTTGGTATCGACATAACCGCTTCGCGAATCAGTGCTTCTCGGCCACCCAGCTCCCGAGTCAGCTCATCCAGATTGTGCGAGGCCGACCTCTGGGTCGTACTGCCGCGCCCCCATCTTCACGAGCCCTGAGTTCAGGGTGATCCGCCCGAAGGCGCCGGCGAAGGCGAGGGACTGCTGGTCGATCGGGCTTTGCTGCTCTGCGGGTTCGACCGGGACGCCGAACGGGTCGAGCTCTGGCGCGGCCGTAGGGTCGCCGTTGTCGCTTAGCGAAGCTGTGAGCGTTCCGACGTTGTCGGCAAGGGGATACGAGGAGGCCTCCTGGCCGGTGCGGGTCTCGAGCAGGCCCCTGGTCCGTAGCTGAAGGATTCGCTTCTGGTCAGCGACGCGCCGGGGGCTGAGGTGAGCGCGGAGCGCTGGGCCGTTGGCGAGTCAGAGAGGCCGTAGTTGAAGCTGCGGGTGAGGGCGCCTGCCTCGGTGTTTGTTAGGCGACCGAGGGCGTCGTAGGTGTGGGTTTGGGATCCTTCCTCGGATGTCTCGCTGGTGAGCTGGTCGAAGGAGGTTCTAAGCGCGTTCCGAATCAGAGATCGGCGTTCAACGCCGGCCAAGCCGACGACGCGCCGCTCCACCAATCCTGGGGTCATCGCAGAGATCTTCAAGCGCCGCGCGGGCCTGGGAGGCACGGGATCGCTTGAGCTCTTCAAACATCAAGATCCGGCTGTCGCCCATCTTCTCGTCGCGCGCCAAACCGATGAGTTCGTCGATCAGCTTTCTGTCAGCAATGGCGCTAAGTGCGACCGCAAGACCGTCTTTAGCGTTGGTGTCGACCGGCTCTTCCCTGTAAAGCTGCACAAGTCGATCCCACGCGAACCTCCCGTCTGGACCAACCGCCATCGCCCTTGCCATTCCCTCGCGAAGACGATCGGGGTAGTCGCGCGCTAGATGTTCGAGCAGGATCGGCAGTGCCTCGGGGTACGGCTCTGCGGTGTTGACAAGGTCCCAAGCCGATTCAACTTCGAATCCAGCGGCGCGCAGATCTTCGATCAACGGAGCTTCAGCGACGCGGTATTTGGACTCGCGCTCGGCGATCTCGGCATCCTGTCGCTCCCGCCTGGCAACCCACTCGGGATTGCTCTCAAACTCAGCCATTAGTTCTTCTGCGGTCCGCGGTCCGCGTCTGGGGGATCGACTCACGGGATAAACCTCAGAACGATTCGTCCTTCGTCGACTTCCTTTTCAAGAACCTCACTTCCCTTCCTTCGGCGCAGATCAAATCGAACACTTCCGCTTCGTCGAGAGAATCCGCTGCTGCCCCTTGGACGTCAACCTGCGCCAGGTCATGTTTTCTGCCGCTGGCCACTCACCTCGCGCGCGCGAATCAAGAGCGCACGAAACCCAGTTTGGGTGAGTCCCGTCTCCAAGCTAAGGCGATCCTCGATCGCCGAGACCGATCGCGGGTCACCTGATTCCGCCAAGTAGTCGGCCGCCAAAGTTCGGATCGACGGACGCTCGTGATCGAGCGCCACCAACATCACCTCGAACACTACCGGATCATCAACTCGCTTTAACGCCGAGACTGCAGCGTCTTGGACCTTTTCGTCGCGATGCATCAGAAGGTCGCCAAGCCGTTTCAGGCCCGACGGAACGGGATTCTTACCGAGCGCGCTTGCCATCTGAATCAGGACCGATCGCGGCTCGGTGTCAGGAACCCCAGTGAGCCGCGCAATCGCCTCGTCGTTTCTCAGGTCACCCAAGTACCTGACGGCGAGGGCGCGATTCATTTCGTCGTCGTCAGTGGCAAGCACATTTGCCAGAAGTCCGACCGAGGCTGGATCGGCCATTCGACCGGCGGAGTGCACGGCATTTCGACGGACTTTCCGTTTCGAAGGATGAGTGGAGTAGATCGCTGCAATAGCGTCGACGTCTTTCCGTCTCTCCGCGTTCGCCAGATGACGACTTAGTCTGAAACGTTCCGCAATCAATGGTAAGCCTTCCACATTTCCTTGGCAAGAATCTTCAAGATCTTCCACGAGACTTTGACTATCTCCCGACTTCCACCGCTCGTCAGCCCCCGCGCCGCCAACCTAACCGCTATCTCGTACGCCTTCGCGACTACCCATTTCGGAACCGTGAGAACGTATGCACTCCCCACAATCTTTTCGGCCGCCGGGACCGCTCGGATCGCCGCTCCGCCGACCCCGACTGTCGCCAAGGAGATTACGGTTACGGCAAGGTTCTCGCAGTTCGCCCGGGAGCTCAAGAACTTCCCGGCTGTGGCAATGACCCGAACCAGTGAATTGGGATCATGCTGCTTGTTGGCCCAATAATTCTCGGCATCGACTGCCGCTTCAGTCAACTGCTTGACGCCGGGCAAGTTCACAAACTTGTTGTTCAGGTCGCCGATAAACGACCGCCCATCAAGATCAACAAACCGAGCCGGCCCGCCTGCCGCATACACGT
>CAYVWQ010000004.1:0-184559 GCA_964455545.1 uncultured Thermoleophilaceae bacterium
ACTACGACCTGCTGATCGTCAACCCGATGTTCGACGGCATGAACCTCGTCGCCAAGGAGGGGCCGCTGATCAACGAGCGCCACGGCGTGTCGATCCTCTCGGAGAACACCGGCGCACACGAGGAGCTCGGCGAGTTTGCGATCTCGGTCAACCCGTTCGACATCCAGGAACAGGCCGACGCGATTCACCGCGCGCTTTCGATGAGCATGGGCGAGCGCTCGACCCGCGCCGAAGGCCTGAAGAACAAGGTCATGGAGCGCAACCCCGGCGACTGGATCAACGACCAGCTCGCCGACATCTCGCGCCGGCGCGAGCTGCGGGGTTAACCGACCCGCACGCGCACGGCTCGCGACACTTTCGGCGTGACAGTCAAGTCGCTTGACGGGCGGATCAGCGCGCGGAAAACGAACGTCGCGTGCGCGGTCCGTCGCAGTTTGTAGGCCAGTTTGAAGCTGCCGGAGCGAGCGACCCGCGGTGCGGCGATCGTCCGCCAGCCGCCGGCCCGCCGGACCTGGATCGCGGCCGTCGCGCCGCGGCGAGCCCGCTCCGAAGGGAGCCTGCCGCTCAGCCGAAGCTTGCCGTACGGCTTCACGTGAGCGCGGACGGCCCGCAGCGCGATTCGCGAGGTGATGGCCACCCGCTGAGCGAGTGAAGCCCCCGAGGCGGTGTGGGAGAACTCGACCGTTCGGGTCGCGGTACCGGGGACCGAGACGGCGTAGCGGCCATCGGCCCCGGTGACGATCTCGCGGACCCGCTCGCGCACCTTTGCCGCCGGCGCGCGCATCGTCACGCTCACCTTCGCCGCCGAAAGTGGGTTTCCGAGCCGGTCGAGCAACACCCCGGAGAGGCGCGTGGTCATCCCGTACTGCGCGCTGCGCGTCCCGGGCTTGTCGGGCACGAAACGGCCGGTCGCGAGCGCGCCGACTCCGGCGGCCTGAGCCGGCGTGACAGTCATCGGAGCCGGGCCGAACGCTGTGGCAGCGTTGCCGGCCGCGTCGAACACCCGCACCCGAAGCGAGTGCGAACCCGCTGTGGCCGACCCGGCGGGAAGCGCCAGCTCCACCTCTTGCGAGGCCGGACACGGGCGGACGCGCACGAAGTCGTTGGCGTCCCCGGCCTGGCCCAGGCGCACGCAGTTGCCGTCGCTCTGATTCGGAGTGACGGCGACGACCGGCACGCCGTCTACCTCGACGGACGCGCGGTAGACGCCCGACCAGTCGTCCTTCGCGACAAAGCGGATGCTGCCGACACCGGCGCCCGGCTGCGTCAGATCCCCGCTCGCCGGACCGGCGGTCGGCGCGATGTCGTCGCCGATCGTGAAGGTCGCGGCATGAACCGCTAGTGACCCGACCTCCGCGATCCCCGGCAGCGGCGAGCAACTGCCGGTGTAGGCGCTGCCACACCCGACGGCGGTGGTCCACGAAGTCGAGCCGAGGCCGATCTGCGCCGCGCTGCGCGTGAGGCGGTTGATCTCAGCGCGCCCGGAGTAGTAGTCGCCGATCACCCGGCAGCCCAGGTAGGTCGCGCAGTAGTCGACGTAGCTGGACGCGGCCGGTGATCCGTCGGCGGTGTAGTAGAGCCCGGAGACGTTGTAACCCGACGCAGTCGCGCTGCCACTGCGCCAGACGCTGTACCCGCGGATCGGTGCGCCGCCGGTCTCGAACGTCCAGCCGATGAAGCTGGTGTTCGCCTGCTGCGGCTGAGCGCCGAGATTCGCGGAAAGCGCGCCGCCGGTGGCGCAGGCGCTCGACCAGGTGCCCCACGGCGTCGATCCCGTCTTGCGCCAGCCGTCGACCGGAGCCGGCCGCCCGTCGGGCAGCTTGCAGGAGTGGACGACGTACTCGCCGGCGTGGGCGGTCCCGGGCAACGCGACCAGCGCGAGCGTCGTGAGCAGAATCGTGAACGGGTGGCGAACGGTCATTGCGGGTCCTTGTGGATCAGAGGCCGAACTCGTGGTCGGCCTGGTTGGGTTGCGGAGATGGTTCCGGCGTGCTCGCCCGAGGTAGAGCGGGTGCGACTGGCCGGACCGGCGCGGGCGTCGCGACGGCGTCGGACACTCGTGGCGGACGTCGCGCCGGCTTTCTGCGGCGCGGGCGGGCGGCGCGGCGCTTCCGCGGCGTACGTGTCGGCGGAGTGCCCGTCGGCGCAGTCGACTGCGCCGGAGACGGCGCGACCGGCGAAGTCCGGACCACGCGCGCGGGTTCGCGGCTTGAAGGCATGAGCAACGCGTAGGCGAGTGCACAGAGCGCCGCCAGCGCAAGTGCGACGTTCCCCCAGCGCACGCGGGTCGCCGCTGCCGGCGCCACGGGCGCCTCGGGGCGGCCGGAAGGTTCGTCGGAAATAACGTCCATCCAACCTTTAAGGGTCCGAGCGGCTAACGTTTACCCCCCTGCGAGAGAATTTCTTTCGCCGCCCCAAGCGGCGGCATCCGCAGGCAGAGAACGTTTTTTCACTCATCCATAAAGCAAGAGAAGCCTTTTTCAGATGCCCAACTCCTATGAACTGGTCGTGCTGCTCGACGCCGATGCGCCGACCGACACCCGCACGAAGATCATCAGCGACGCCGAGAACCTCCTGGGTCAGCACGGTGCCGTCAAGGCAACCAAGGCCTGGGGCGTGCGCCAGTTGCCGTACCTGATCGACCACCACGAGCAGGCCGACTACCACCTCTTCCAGTTCGAGACCGAGCCGTCCTCGATCGCGCAGCTCGACCGCGCGCTCAAGCTGACTGAGGGCGTCCTGCGCTTCCGCATCTTCGAGGCCGACACTTCCGGCGAACTGCCCGAGAACCCGCCGCTGTTCAAGCGTGAGGAGCGCTCCTACGAGCGCCCGCCGCGCGAAGCGTCGGCGACGGCTGAGCTCGACGGCGATGCCGAAGCCCCCGCAGAGGAGCCCGCTCCGGCTGCCGAGGCGACCGAAAGCCCCGCTGAGGCCCCGGCCGAAGAGGCCGCTCCGGCCGAGGCAGAGGCCGAAGCCGCTCCCGCCGAGTAGCGCCGGCGAAATCCGTATCTCGAATCAGGCCGTCCGAGTGGGCGGCCTTTTTCGTGGACGATCCGTCCGCACCATTTGCAACGATGGTGTTTCGAGTGTTGCGGCGCGAAATCAATTCGCCCGTGTTTGCGTAAAACATCGCGACTACGCCCACACAAATCCGTTTTCACTCGCTACAACGGTCAAGCACGAATTGACCGGACTCGACAAGTCCGAGTTCGGCACTCTCAACAAGGCACGAAAGGAAAATCGAATGGCCCAGAACATCAACCGCGTCATCGTGACGGGAAACCTCACCGCCGACCCGGTACTCAACTCTCTTCCCTCGGGCACCTCTGTGTGTGACCTGCGGATCGCCGTCAACGGCCGCCGCAAGGACAACCAGTCCGGCCAGTGGGTCGACAAGCCCAACTACTTCAACGTCAAGGTCTGGGGCACCCAGGGCGAAAACGCCGCCAAGTACCTCAGCAAGGGCCGTCCCGTCGCAGTCGACGGTCGGCTCGACTGGCGTGAGTGGGAGGACAAGCAAGGCCAGAAGCGTCAGTCCGTCGATATAATCGCCGACACCGTGCAGTTCCTCGGAGGTCGCGATGACTCCTCCAGCGGGAACGGCGGTTTTGCGTCGTCCAGCCCCGCCGTCGGTGGAGCCGGAGTTGATCAGTCTGACTTCCAGCCTGTAGGCGCGCCGACTTCCGCACCGTCGGAAGACGACATCCCGTTCTAGAGCCTCTTTTCGAAGCGGTCTCCGGGGCGGGAATCCTGTTTTCAGGGCGTCCGCCCCGGACGACAGCTTCAAACCAAGCTTCAGAAGAGAGTCTTTTTTCACATGCCCAAGCCCAAGCCCAGAAGCGCACGCCGTGACCGCCGCGACAACCGCGGTGGACGCCGCAAGTCGTGCTCGCTCTGCCAGAACAAGGTCGACCAGGTCGACTACAAGGACGTCGAGACCCTGCGCAAGTTCGTCAGCGAGCGCGGCAAGCTCCGCGGCCGTGGCAACACCGGCAGCTGCCGCCGCCACCAGACCCAGATCGCCCGCGCCGTCAAGCGCGCCCGCGAGATCGCCCTGCTCCCCTACGTCGCCGAGGGTCGCCCCGGCGCCAAGTCCTAGGGGCCGCGCGAGTCATGGCACAGGCAATTCTCCTGCAGGATGTCGAGAACCTCGGCGAGAAGGGTGACGTCGTCGACGTCGCTCCCGGCTACCTTCGCAACTTCCTCGCACCGCGCCAGCTGGCCGCGACCGCGAACCAGAAGACGATCGAGCAGGCCCAGCGCCTGATGGCCGAGGCCGAGCAGGCCGCCGTCGAGCGTGCCGAGAAGGCCGGCGACATCGCCGCGCTGCTCGGCAAGACGGTCCTCACGATCGAGGAGCAGGCCGGCCCTGAGGGTCGCCTCTTCGGTTCGGTCACCGCCAAGGAGATCGTCGAGGCGATCAAGGACGCCCGCGGCGTCCGCCTCGACCGCAAGGACATTCACATCAACGAGCCGATCCGTGAGGTCGGCACGTACACGATCACTGTCGACGTTCACGACGGCGTCACCGCCGAAGTGAAGACGATCGTCACGGCGGCGGAGTAGCTCGCCATGGGCGCGGATGCCCATGGCTGAGTTCAACGCTGAGAACACGCCCGGAAACGGCGGGAACCCCGCAAATTCCGGCAACGGTGGGGCCGACCTGGCCGGACTGGCCCCGCCCCACAACGAGGAGGCCGAGACCTCTGTCCTCGGCGCGATCCTGCTCGCGCCGCGCTGGCTCGACACCGTCACCGTCGAGACGCACCTCCACGCCGACGACTTCTACCGTCCGCGCCACCGCACGATCTTCAAGGCGATGCTCGACATCTCGGCCGCAAACGAGCCGATCGACACGCTCACCGTCGCCGCGCGCCTGAAGGAGACGGGCCAGCTCGAAGAGGCCGGCGGGAGCGACTACATCGAGACGCTCGTCGCGCGCATCCCGGCGATCGCGAACACCCGCCAGTACGCGCAGATTGTCAAGGAGAACGCCCTGATGCGCGGCCTGATCCGCGCAACCCAGGAGATCCAGGCGTCGGTCGCCAACAACGAGGCCGAGCCGCAGGAGCTGCTCGAGCGCGCGCAGCAGACCGTCTTCGAGGTCGCCCAGGACGCCCAGTCCGGCGAACTCGTCGAACTGTCGGAGATCCTCCACGACGAACTCGAGCGCATCGAGTACCAGTGGAAGCACGGCGACGCGATGACCGGCACGACGACGGGGTTCAAGGACATCGACGAGCTGACCGGCGGTCTGCAGCCGGGCAACCTGATCATCATCGCCGCGCGCCCGTCGATGGGCAAGTCGGCGCTGGTCACGAACATCGCCGAGAACGCCGCGCTCGCCGGCAAGCCGGTCGCGCTGTTCTCGCTCGAGATGTCAAAGACGGAGCTCTCGCAGCGCTTCCTCGCCTCACAGGCGAAGGAGAGCGGCGACGCGATGCGCAAGGGCACGCTGAAGAAGTCATCGTGGCCGAAGGTGCTCGAAGCCGCGCAGCGGCTTTCGACGGCGCCACTGTGGATCGACGATTCGTCGGACATCTCGATCGTCGAACTGCGCGCGAAGGCCCGCCGCCTGCACGGGAAGTTCCTCGGTAAGGACGGCGAGCCCGGCGGTCTCGGCCTGATCATCGTCGACTACCTCCAGCTGCTGCGCGCCAACGACGGCCGCGACAGCCGCGTCGAGCAGGTCGCCCAGATGAGCCGTGGCCTGAAGATCCTCGCGCGCGAGCTCGAGGTCCCTGTGATCGCCGTCTCGCAGCTCTCGCGAGCCGTCGAGAGCCGCACGCCGCCGAAGCCGCAGCTTTCGGATCTTCGCGAGAGTGGCCAGATCGAGCAGGACGCAGACGTCGTCGCCTTCATCTACCGCGAGGAGTACTACCTGCGCGAGGAGAGCGAGCGGCCGGGAATCGCCGACGTGATCTTCGCCAAGCACAGGAACGGCCCCGTCGGCGAGATCGAGCTGACTTTCCTGTCGCGCTACCCGAAGTTCACGAACAAGCCGAAGGGTTACGACGGCGGCGGGGCTTCGAGCGTGCCCGATCGCGTGCCGGCCGGACCGGCCGACGACTGGGACGACGGTTATGAAGGCGGCTACATCGCCGGCAACGACGAGGTCCCGGAGCTCTAGGTGGCCTGGGTCTGTCCGATCTGCGAAGGCTCGACCTGGGTCTTCGATGACGACGGAGAGGTCGTCGCGTGCAGCTGCCGCGACGAGACGATCCGCCGCGCGCGCACGCGCGGGCTCACCACGACGATCCCGAAGAAGTTCGCCGGCATCACCGTCTCGGACGACGGACGCGCGATCACCGACCACGGACGGCCGATGAACTTCCCGCCCGACGTCACGCGCGCCGTGCTCAAGTACATGCGCGAGATCGACAAGCGCATCGAGCAGGGCAAGGGACTGTGGTTCACCGGCGACACCGGCACCGGCAAGACAACGCTGGCGATGCTCGTCAGCAAAGCCGCCGTCAAGGCCGCTCACTCGGTCGCGATCTACTCCGTGCCGCGCCTGCTGGCCGAGATCCGCTCGACGTTCGACGACGGCTCGGGCAACACCTACGAGCAGCTCTTCGCCAAGCTCACCTCGGTCGACCTGCTGCACCTCGACGACGTCGGCGCCGAGCAGCAGACCGAGTGGGTGCTCGAGCAGCTTTATTCGATCGTCAACGAGCGCTACGAGGACGGCAAGTCGATCACGATCACCACGAACCTGATCGGCACCGACCTGTCTGACCAGATCGGTGAGCGCACCGTCTCGCGCCTGATCGAGATCTGCGGCGACCCGCTCCCGCTCTTCGGCCGCGACCGCCGCGTCGACCCGTTCGAGTCGGACGCCGACGAGCCGAGCGTGAGCCGCGCTTCCGAGCTCAGCTGAGCCCGACGAGCCGCTCCCAGCGGGCGAGGTCGTACCAGGGCGCTGCCGCGCGCACTGCCGCGAGGAAATCATCCACCCCGGCGATCTGATCGATGTTGCCCTGAACATAAGCGCGCAGCGCCGCGTCGAACGCCGCAGCACCGATGTCTCGCCTGAGCACCGTCAGCGCGCAGGCGCCGCCGCGGTAGATCGTGTGCTTGTAGCCGTCGGGGTGGTTCTGCCAGTAACGCATCCCTGTCCCGAGGCCGTGCTTGTGACCGTCGATCGGTGAGGCGAGATTGCAGCGGTAGGAGTGATGGAACTGCTGCTCGGCCCAGGCCGTAAGCGACTCGTCGAGGAACGGGTCGGTGTACTGGTCGTTGCCGACCAGGCCGTAGAACCATTGATGGGCGACCTCGTGCGCGATCGTCGCGTTGTCAGGAGTGCTGAAGACGAGGCCGGGGTACTCAGAGCCACCGAACTCGAGGTCGCCGACAACGACCTTCAGCGCCGGCAGGTGGTAGCCGCCGTACCAGCGTTGGAGCGTGCGGAAGGCGTTGACTGCGCGGCGCAGGGCTGCCGGCAGGTCGGAGCGCGTCGCCCTCGCCCCGATCACTTCAACCCGAACTCCGTCTGCGACGGCCGAGCGGCTCGTGAAGCGTCCGACGGCGAAGGCGACGTCGCGAACGCGCGCCGTCGCGACGTAGGCCGTGCTGCTGCGGCCGCGACCGGCCAGCCGCTGATCCCCGGGGAGCAGCGCCCGCAGCCCACGCGGAACGCGTAGGCGCACCCGCCAGTCGGCGACGGGGTTGTAGCTCCCCTCGCCGTAGGACGGCTCGGCGCCGCGGCGGATCCCGTGCGGACCGGCGATCGCCACGACCGGAAGTGCGTCACCGAAGAGGTCGAGGCCCGCGGAGCGGCCGAGCGAGGAGTCTTCGCGCGGAACCTTCAGTCGCAGCCGGAAGCTGACCGTCCGCCTCGACCCGGCGGCCAGCGCGCTCCGCAGTCGCAGACGCTCCATCGTCCCCGAGCGGCCGTCGACGCTCTCCAGGTGATCCCCGTTGTTCGGCCGCAGCCGTAGCCACACCCCGTGCGCGGCGCCGGGGCCTCGGTTCTCGACCGTCACGCGGCCCTGGCCGCTGAGCACCCGCGAGACGGGGTTCCAGCGCACGTTGTAGTCGTATGCCGTCGGCACCACGCCGCGCACGTCGACCGACGCCCCGGCGGCAGCCGGGAAGGCGCAGATCAAAGCGGCGCAGGCGAGTGTCCGTACCAGCAGGCGCATCCTCAGGTCCATCGACCTTTCAACACGCGCACTCAAGCAACGATTCTCAGCCCCCCGGCGCAGTCTCTCCGATCTCGACGAGCGTGCCGTCGGGAGTGCGCACGTAGGCGACCACCTGGCCCCATGGCTTCGCGGTCGGCTCGGCCACCAGCTCGGCGCCTTCCGCAACGGCCTTGTCGACGGCCGCGGGCACATCCTCGGTTGCGAGCCAGAGCTCGAAGCCGGCGTGATCCTCGCGCACCCCTTTGACCGGCGGTGGCAGCTCTTTGCTCGCGAACGAGATCGTCGCCCCCGACTCAGAGGCGAGCACGGCGTAGGTGTCGTCGGGCTGGAAATCGACCGCGAACCCGAAGGCGCGGCCGAAGAAGTCGACGGACGCCGGGACGTCGTCGGAGTAGATGATCGTCGCTGCGTATTTCATCGCCGGATCAAATCACGAAAGCGCGCCGGAAGTGCTGCCTACACTCAATCCCGTGCCAGGAACAGTCATAGTCGGCGCCCAGTGGGGCGATGAGGGCAAGGGCAAGGTCACGGACCTGTTGGCCGACAAGGCCGAGGTCGTCGTGCGCTTCCAGGGCGGCAACAACGCCGGCCACACGATCATCCACGGCGAGGAAGTCTTCAAGCTCAACCTGATCCCGTCGGGGATCCTGCACGCCGGCACGACCTGCATCATCGGCAACGGCGTCGTCGTCGACCCGGCCGTGCTGATCGGCGAGCTCGACGACCTGCGCAAGCGCGACGTCGACGTCTCCGGCCTGAAAATCAGCGCCAACGCGCACCTGATCATGCCGTACCACCTGATGCTCGACCACGAGGGCGAGGCCAAGCTCGGCTCGATGAAGATCGGCACCACCAAGCGCGGCATCGGCCCGTGTTACGCCGACAAGGCCGACCGCCTCGGCATCCGCATGCAGGACCTGCTCGACGAGAAGATCCTGCGCAAAAAGATCATGACCGCGATGGAGCCCAAGCGGCAGCAGCTGCGCCCGTGGGCCAAGGACCCGGAGCTCGACCTGCACACGATGGTCGAGGAGTACCTGCGGTTCGGCAGCCGCCTCGAGCAGCACATCGCCGAGACCTCACTGATTGTTCACGACGCGCTCAAGGCCGGCAAAGAGGTCGTGTTCGAGGGCGCCCAGGGCGCGCTGCTCGACATCGACCACGGCACGTATCCCTTCGTCACCTCTTCCAACCCCATCGCCGGTGCGGCCTGCGTCGGCGCCGGTGTCGGCCCGACGATGATCGACGAGGTCTGGGGAATCGCCAAGGCCTACACGACGCGCGTCGGCAGCGGCCCGTTCCCGTCCGAGATCGACGACGAGCTCGGCGACAAGATCCGCGAGGTCGGCGGTGAGTTCGGCACCACGACCGGCCGCGCGCGCCGGATCGGTTGGCTCGACCTGGTCGCGCTCAAGTACGCCGCGCGCATCAACGGCCTGACCGGTCTGTGCATCACCAAGCTCGACGTGCTCTCGGGGATCGAGACCCTGCGCGTCGCGACGAGCTACAGCAGCGAGGACGGAGCCGTCTTCGACGAGTTCCCGTACCACCAGAGCGTGCTGCACCACTCGAAGGCCGAGTACGTCGACTTCCCGGGCTGGAGCGAGGACATCTCGGGCGCCCGTTCGATGGACGACCTGCCCGAGAACTGCCGCGAATACCTGAACTACATCAGCGAGTTTCTCGACGTCCCGATCGTGCTGGTCGGGGTCGGTCCCGAGCGCTCACAGGTCATCCTCTCGGGCGACCGCGCGGCCGAGCTCGCGTAACTACTTGTCGTCGTCCGGCACGGGGTTCTCGAAGCCCGGCGGTGGCGTGTACGGAATCGATCCGCTCGGCGGGGCCGGCGGCGTCGGCGGCCCGCTTGACGGCGGCGGGGATGCAGTCGGCCACGCGTCCGGCGGCGCCGGATTCGCCGCGACGGCGTGCACTTCTCCCTCGAGCGCCATCGCCCGCACAACACGCGACTTGACCATCTTGTCGTGGATCGCCTGGTTGCCTTTGTCCGGAAGCGGCAACAGGTAGTTGACCAAGGTCGGCAGGTAGAACAGAACCTGCGCGACCATCCCGAAGAGAAACTGCTTGATCGCGACCTCGCGCAGCAGAGCGAACTTGGCATCCACGGCCAAGCCGTCCTCGCGGACGACGCGGATCCCTGCCGCCTTCTTGCCGATCGTCTGCCCGTTGGTCGACGTCATGATCCAGGGGTAGTAAGCGGCGCCGACGGCGAGCGTCAGCAACGAGGTCTCGATCCAGCCTTCACTGCCGAATATCGCCAGTCCGAGGATGCCGGCCGGAATGCCGACGAGCAGCCCGTCGATGAACTGTGCGAGAAAGCGCAGCCACCATCCCGACAGTTCCCAGACTGGCTGGTCGGGCGCGGGTGGGGAGAACTCCGTCATCGCGCCGCGATCTTAGGCCACACTCGCGGTCCGTCCCTGGACCGCGAGCGGGCTTTGTCGATCTTTTCCCTGCGATCTACTGCTGCGGCGGCTGTGGTACTCCGACCGGAGCCTGTGCGGCAGTTTGCGCGACGGGCGGCACGATCTGCTGAGGTGCCGCCTGGGGCGCAGCAGCGGCCACTGCGGCCGGAGCCTGGGCCCCGTTCGCAAAGTCGGCCGGGTATCCCCCTGGGAAGACTGGCTGTGCGGCCGCGGGCTGCTGCGCGGGCTGCGGGACCGCCGCGACGGCCTGATACGGCTGCTCCGGCGGTGCGGGCATGACCGGCGCGGGGGCCTGCGGAGCGGGCGCAGCCTGCATCGGCGGCTGGGCCGGCATCGCAGCCGGAGCGGCCGGAGCCATCTGCTCGGCAGGAGCCGGCATCGCGGGCGCCGGAGCCTGGGCTGCGGCGACCTGCTGCTCGTAAGCGGCCTGCTGAGCTGCGAACTCTTCCGGAGTCAGCAGCGGCTCGCCGAACTTGAAGAACAGGAACTTGTACTTCTCGCCGGGCTTGCGCTCACCGAACACCTTGTCCATCGTCGAGCTGCCCTGCTTCGGCGGCTTGGGAGCCTTGGCGGCCTTGGGGGCCTTCTGCTTCTTCGGCTTCTTGCCCTTCTTGCCCTTGGCCTGGGCGGCTTCGGCGCTCTGGATCACTTGTGCCTGCTGGGGCACCTCGGCGGGAACGGGCTGTGCGACGGCCATCTGCGGATCGACCGGCGGCGGCATGACGGGTGCCGGCATCGCAGCCGGAGCGGCCGGAGCCATCTGCTCGGCAGGAGCCGGCATCGCGGGCGCCGGAGCCTGGGCTGCGGCGACCTGCTGCTCGTAAGCGGCCTGCTGAGCTGCGAACTCTTCCGGAGTCAGCAGCGGCTCGCCGAACTTGAAGAACAGGAACTTGTACTTCTCGCCGGGCTTGCGCTCACCGAACACCTTGTCCATCGTCGAGCTGCCCTGCTTCGGCGGCTTGGGAGCCTTGGCGGCCTTGGGGGCCTTCTGCTTCTTCGGCTTCTTGCTCTTCTTGCCCTTGGCCGGCTCGGCGGCCGCCGGGACCGGCGCAGGGGCGTACGGCATCGGCGCCTGCGGCATCATTGCGGCTTCCTGCTGCGACGGAACGGGTGCGTACGCGGCAGGGGCGAACTGTGACGGGTCGACAGGCGCCTGCGGCATCGGCGCGGGCTGCATTGCCGCAGCGGCCGGATCGGCGACCGGCGGAGCCGGCGCGTACGCGGCAGGAGCGGCCATCGCGGCCTGGTCGTATCCGGCGGGCGCCATCGGCGCAGCCGGGACTGCGGCTGGATCTACCGGCTGCGCCGGCTCGGAGTTCTTTTTCTTCCCGAGCGACAGGCCACCCTTCTTCTTGGCCTGCTTCGGCTTCTTCGCCTTCGACTTGCCGACCTTGGCGGCACCGCCACCACCGGCAACCACGAGTCCACCGACGACGAGGCCGTCCATGCCGGGAGGGGCGACGCTGTCGACGCGGTTGGTCGCCGGCAGCTCTTCCGGCGCGTAGCCGGCGGAGTTGCCGTAGTCGGCGCCATACGCCGGAGCGCCGAAGTCCCCGGCCGGCGCGATCGGCTGGCCGAACTCGTCGAACGCGGACTCCTGCTCGGGCATCGCCACGTTCGGGTCCGTGCGCTCGAAGGCCTCAGGCTCGGCCTCTTCGACCGGGCTCTCGGTGTTCGAGAGCGCCAACGCCGGGTCGATAACGGTCGCCTCGTCGGAGACGTTCGCGTAAGGGTTGACGATCTGGGTCGGCGTTCCGTCGTCGACCGGAGTCTCTTCGGCGGTGCTCATCGACGGGTCGATCACCGCGGCTTCGTCGGAAACTTGTGCGTAGGGGTTCGAGACCTCCTCGCCGGCAAGCGACGGCGGTGCGTCGACCTGCTGCTCGGAAAACACCAGCGCGCGGTCGTCGTGCGGCCGAACGCCGCCGGCTTCAGGGGCCGGAACTTCGGCGACCGGCTCAGCCGGAATCTCGGCGACGGGCTCGGGTGCGGCCGGCTCGGCCGGAGCCTGCTCAAAAGCGGGCTCGGAAGCAATGGGCTCGATCGGCGCGGGCTCAAACGCAGCGGGCTCGACGGGTGCCGGTTCGGTCGACATCGGTTCGAAAGTCGGTTCCGTCGGCACCGCCTCGATCGTCGGCTCCGGTGCCGGCATCGGCTCAAGGCCCATCGGCTCGGGAGTCGGCGTCGGCTCGAACGCAGGCGGCTCAGCCTCAACGGTCGGCTCGGGAGCCGGCATCGGCTCGAGGTTCATCGGCTCAGGCGCCGGCATCGGCTCAAAGCCCATCGGCTCGGGCGCCGGCATCGGCTCGGCGGCGAGCGGCTCGAGCGGCGTGGAATCTGCCATCGCGATCGGCTCGGCGGCGAGCGGCTCCGGTGGGGTGAGCGGCGCCGGTGCCTCGGCGGCCGGCTCTTCCGCCGGCTCGTCCATCAACTGGTCAACCGAGAAGAGGTCGCCTCCGGACTCGGCCGGAGCGTCGGGCACGTCAATCGAGTAGACGTCGTCACTGACGAGGTCGCCCGTGTCGTCGAGCGAGAACATGTCGCCGCCCTGGTCGGCCGCGGCACTCTGCATCGGTTCGATCGGCGCGACGTCACCGGTGTCGTCCAACGAGAACATGTCGCCGCCACCGGCGCCGTTCTGTGCGATCGGCTCGATCGGCTGCGGGTCCATCGAAATCTCCATCAGCGGCTGCGGCTCGACGGCCGGGGGCAGCTCGCCATCCGATCCGTCGCCGTACGACAGGCCGACGTCAGCGAGCCCGCCGGAGACGGCATCCGTGGGCAGCGCGACAGACGTGTCGCCGTTGTCGTCGACTCCGAACATGTCGTCGGGGTACTGGCCGCCCGTCGGCAGGTCGATCACCTCGTCCTCGGGGTTCTCCGGCCACTGACCGGGCGTGGAAGCGCCGATCGGCGCGAGTCCCGGCTCCTGGCCGGGGGGCGCAAAGTTCTGCTCTGAGCTGTTGTTCTGAGTGTCCGGCGAGCCCTGCGGGGACTCGGGCGGAAACTGGCCGTCTGACATTGGTCCACCTCAACGATTGATGCAGTCGCGGTTTGTATCGGCAGCTTTCCGCGGAACTTCAATCGTCAGACGCGTCAATTGCACGGATTTCCCGTCCAGGAGCCCCCATCACAAGCATCTTGGGCGCCACGTCGCGCGTCACGAGCGCTCCTGCGGCGATGAACGCTTCTTCCCCGACTTCGACGCCAGGAAGCAGGATCGCGCCGCCACCGACACGACAGCCGCGCCTGAGAACCGGCCCCTTGTTCACGTGGTCGGCGCCGTGCCGGCCCATCGTGTTGTCGTTCGTGGTGACGACGGCGGGAGCAATGAAGACGTCATCCTCAACCAGCATGTGGGCCGTCACGTAGGCGCCGGTCTGGATCTTCACGCGTGCCCCCACGGTGGTGTCGTTCTCGACGACGACGTTGGCACCGACGACGCTGCGTTCGCCGATCGTCACCCTTTCGCGCACGATCGCATGGTCGCCGACGACCACTCCGGCGGCCAGCTCGCTGCCACCGAATACGACGGCGTTGGCGCAGACGGCGACACCTTCGCCGAGCACGGCGGGACCGGCGACGCCAGAGGCCGTCGAGGACTTTCCGAGCACGGGCGGCTTGCCGACCACGGCGCCGTCCTGGAGCACACAGTTGTCGCCGACGATGGTGCCGGGGTGGACGACGACGTTCTCGCCGACGTGCACGTTCGCGCCGAGCTGAGCGTCGGCGGCAACGCTCATGCCTGAGCGGCTCCGGTCGCGGCATGACTGGAGTCGAGCGAGCGCTGCAGCTCCTCGAGGACCCGTACGGTCCGCAGGCCGGAGTGGGCGTCGGTGCGCGGGGTCGCGCCCCTGCGGATGCACTCGACGAAGTGGCGGCACTCGATGCGCAGCGGCTCCTCGTTTGAGATCTGCGGCATGGTGATGTCGCCCGAGCGCGCAAGGTACTCGCCGTAGCTCTCGAAGTTCTCGTCGAAGCCCTTGTCGTAGATCGTCAGCTTGCCCTCGATCGACATGTCGTCGAAGGTCGCCATCCGCTTGCTGCCGACGACGGTGATGCGGCGCTGCTTGTGCGGGTCGAGCCACGAGAGGTGGAGGTGCGAGGCGACGCCGGAGGGAAAGCGCATGTAGCCGAAGACCACGTCCTCGACGCCCTCGTTCATGTAACTCTCGCCGCGCGCCCACAGCTCATCGGGCTCCTCGCCGATCAGAGCCAGCGCGACCGAGACGTCGTGTGGGCCGAGGCTCCACAGCGCGTTCTCGTCAGTGCGCAGCTTGCCGAGATTGAGGCGCGTCGAGTAGACGTAGCGAACGTCACCGAGGTCACCGGCGTCGATCAAGCCCTTCAGCTTCTCGACGGCTGGGTGGTACTCGAGCAGGTGGCCGACCATCACGATGCGATCAGAGGCGTCGGCCTTGGCGACGAGCGTTTCGGTCTCGGCGAGCGTCGCGCCGAGCGGTTTCTCGACGAAGACGTGCTTGCCGGCATCGAGCACACGCGTCGCCAGCTCGGCGTGCAACGGGACCGGCGCCGCGAGCACGACGGCGTCGAGCGCATCGTCGCCGAGCAGGTCGTCGATCTCGCCCGTCATGCGCGCAGACGGGTGGCCGGAGCGCTGGCGCTCGAGTGCCGCGGCGTTGCCGTCACACAGCCAGGTGACCTCTGCGTCCGGCAGCGCGGCGAAGTTGCGGGCGAGATTCGGTCCCCAATGTCCGAGGCCGACGACGCCGATGTTGACCTTGTCCGGCACGCTCAGAGCCTGACGACGCGATCGGACTGCGCCGCCGCCTCGAGGCCGCGGGTGACGCCGCGGAAGTCGAGCACCTGCTTGGCGCCCTCGACGACCGCCGAGTAGTCGATCGACGAGTGGGCCGTGACGATCAGGGTCAGGTCGGCGCGGGCGATGATCTCGGCCAGCGGCTCGGAAACGAGGCCGAAGCCGGGAAGCTCTGGCACGTGCGGGTCGTGGTAGCTGATCGTGGTGCCGAGCCCCTTGAGCTGCTCGATGATCTCGAGCGCCGGCGATTCGCGCAGGTCGCCGACGTCCGGCTTGTAGGCGACGCCGAGCACGGCTACCTCGCCACCGACCGTGGCGACGCCGGCGCGGTTCAGGGTCTCGACCGTCTTCTCGGTAGCGAAGCGCGGCATGTTCGTGTTCGTGCGGCCGGCGAGTTCAACGAACTCGGCCGACACGCCATACTCGCGCGCCTTCCACGAGAGGTAGAACGGGTCGACCGGCAGGCAGTGACCGCCGAGGCCGGGGCCGGGTTTGAAACTGGCGAAGCCGAACGGCTTGGTCGCGGCCGCCTCGACGACCTCCCAGATGTCGATGCCCATGCGGTCACAGATCACGGCCATCTCGTTCACGAGCGCGATGTTCACGGCGCGGTAGGTGTTCTCGAGCAGCTTCGTCATCTCGGCCGCCTCGGGCGCCGAGACCTCGACGATCTCGTCGCAGACGACGCTGTAGAGCTCCTTGGCCCGGGCCGTCGCCTCGGCGCCGTCACCGCCGACGACCTTCGGCGTAGTGCGGAGGGTGAAGTCTTTGCGGCCGGGGTCGATGCGCTCGGGCGAGAAGGCAACGTGGAAGTCGGTGCCGGCCTTGAGGCCCGATTCCTCGAGCAGCGGCACAAGGCGCTCGCGCGTGGTGCCAGGGTAAGTGGTGGACTCGAGCACGACGAGCTGGCCCTCCCGGATCACACCCGCCAGGGCCGTTGCCGAGCCGATCAACGCTCCGAGATCGGGCTCGCGGTTGGGCGTCAGCGGCGTCGGCACGGCGATGATGATCGCGTCGGCCGACGAGAGCGTGGAGTAGTCGCTGGTCCAGGTGAAGGCACCGGCGTTCTCGGCGATCAGATCGCTCGGGACATCCTCGATGTACGAGTCGCCGGCCGAGAGCTGCGCGAGCTTCGACTGGTCGAGATCGATACCGATGACCTTGCGGCCTGCCTCGGCGAAGGCGACGGCCAGCGGCAGACCGACGTAGCCGAGGCCGATGACGCCGACGGTTTCGTGCTGATTCGCCATCACGCTGACTTTATCCCTGAAAGCGCCTCAACCACGGCCTTTCCGGCGGATCCGGCGTTGTAGAGCTTCGGCGGGTCGCCGACCGGTGGGTGGGCGAGCGCGGCGGTCACCCGCAGCGGATCGAGATCCGTGACGGTGTTCCAGTCGCCCTCCTCGGTCTCGACCCACTCGGTGTTGGGTCGCAGGGTGACGCACTGGGTTCCGGCCCAGACCGCCTCTTTCTGCAGACCACCGGAATCGGTGAGCACGACGCGGGCCGAGGCGACGGCGCCGATCGTCGCGGCGTAGTCCATCGGAGCGACGAGCGTCACACCGGGGGCGGCTTCGAGGCGTGCGAGTTCGCCGGTCTCCGTCAGCCGTGCGCGGGTGCGCGGGTGAACCGGAAAGAGAACGGGCAGGTCGAGTCCGGTGAGGATGTCAACGAGCAGCGCCAGGCGGGCGGGATCGTCGACGTTCGCGGCGCGGTGGGCGGTGGCGAAGTAGTAGCCGCCGGGCTCGAATCCTTCGGGAGCCGGCAGGCCGCGATGCAGTGCCGAGAGCACGACGTCGCCCATCACGTCGCCGGTCACGACGACGTCGCCGGCGACACCCTCACTCGCGAGGTTGCCGGCGGCCGCGTCGCCCGGTGCGAGGAGCAGATCGGCGAGCGCATCGCAGACGACGCGGTTCACCTCTTCTGGCATCGAGCGGTCGTAGGAGCGCAGGCCGGCCTCGACGTGCGCGAGCGGCGTGCCGGTCTGCGCGGCGACGAGCGCGCCGGCGAGCGTCGAGTTGGTGTCGCCGTAGACGAGGATCAGATCGGGCCGCTCGGCGCGGATCACCGGTTCGAGCGCCTCGAGCATGCGCGCGGTCTGGGACGTGTTCGATCCGCCTGCGATCCCGAGTTGATGGTCGGGCGCGGGCAGGTCCAGCTGCTCGAAGAAGACGTCCGAGAGTTCGCGGTCGTGGTGTTGCCCGGTGTGCACGAGCGTCTCGCGGTGCGACTCGCGCAGCAGCGGAGAGACGGCCGCGAGCTTGACGAACTGCGGCCGGTTGCCAATGATCGTGAGGACGTGCATGTCGGTGAGGGAGCCTCTAGGAGGTCTTCGCGCCGGAGCCGGCGACTCTTGCCTGCACCGCCGCGGCGTACGCCTGCTTCGCGGCGCTGGTGAGCGGCCCCGGAACGGCGAGCCGCGTCTCATCGATCTGCCCGATCGCCTGCACCTCACGGATCGAGGAGCAGAGGAAGGCCTCGGTCGCGCCGAGCAGTTCGTCCTTTGACGTCGGGCGAACCTCGACGGTCAACTCCGCGTCGAGCAGGACCTGGCGGGTGATCGACGCGAGAATCCCGTCGTCCAGCGGCGGAGTCACGAGCGTCTCGCCGTCGGGCGACCAGAAGATCGAAGCCGTCGGCCCCTCGAGCACCTGGCCGTCCGGGGTGACGAGCAGCGCCTCGTCGTGTCCACGATCCTCAGCGATCCGGTTGGCGAGCACGTTGGCGCCGTAGGAAAGCGTCTTCAATCCGTCGAGCACGACGGTCGTGCTGTACTCGACCGTGGCGAGCGAAATCGAAGCCGGGTAGGGATGCAGCTCCTCCGACATCACGACACGATGGCCACCCCGCGTGCAGATGACCCGAACGCCGTAGTCAGTCTCACCCTTCGCGTCGATCAGCTTCTCAACATCGGAAACGACTGCGTTGACATCGACCTCACGAAGCATCATCCCGTCAGCCGACCGAAGCAACCGCTGCATGTGCTCCTCAAGCCCGAACTGCCGCCCCTGGTAAACGCGAAACGCCTCAAACACACCGTCACCGCGACGGAAACCATCGTCGGTGACCGGAATCGACGCCTCAGAAATCGGCATCAACGAGCCATCCAGGACGGCAAACTCGGCTGTGGGGGAACTATCCATCAATCAATCCACGATCCATCGGCGCGCTCAGCGGGACTCTGACAAGGACGCACAAGGCGAAGCGGCCTTCTGGCCGTGAGCCGCGGAGGACGCAGCTCAGAGTCCCGCTGAGCGGCGCCGAAGCATGGGCCATGAAGGAATCGAACCTTCAACCTTGGGATTAAGAGTCCCCTGCTCTGCCAATTGAGCTAATGGCCCGTGAAAGGGAAGGGTAGCGCCGACTACTGGCCGGCGCCGGAGGCGGTGCCGCCGCCGACTCCGCCGAACGGGTTCGACGGCTGTGACTGCTTCTGCTGCGCGGCGAACTGCTGCTGGATCTGCTTCTGCAGCTCGGCGTTGCGCTCGCCGATCTGGTCCTTGATCTCCTTGATCTGGCTCTTGACCTCTTGCTTCTCGTCCTTGGAGGCCAGTTCGAGTGCGCGCTGTTCCGCGCCGGTCGCGACGAGCGAGTTGCCGGCGTACGAGGCGTAGAGCATCAGCGCGAGGTAGTTGGCGGCGTTCGGGTCACGCTCGGTGATCAGCTGCTGCACGTTCGTGGCGCCCTTTGCGTCCTGGAGGCCGAGGAAGACCTGGACCGCGTAGTTGGCGGTCTGTGTACTGAAGTCGTCGCCGGTGAGCTTGCGGTAGGTGCCCCACTCCTGACGGGCGTCCTTCAGCTGCTGCGTCCCCTCGGCCGAGAACGTGCCGTCCTTCGCGTTGAAGTTCTCAGTGTCGCCGGCCAGCGCATAGCGGGCGGCGATCAACTTCGAGAGGGCGGCGGCGTCCTTGGGATTCTTCTGAACCGACTCGCTGTAGGTCTTGACCTGGTCGCGGGCCGAGTCGGCGCTGCTGCTGCCGCCGAACACGTCGGCGAGGCCGCCGTTGACGTTGCTGCCGACTCCGAACAGCACGAGGCCGCCCGCCATAAGGATGGCGAGGCCCAAGTAGATCACCTTGACGGCGGTCTTGCGAGATCCCTGTAGATCGAAGAGCATTTCCCCGGGCGGAAAAGTTACCGCATGGCCGGATCGGGATTGTTGTGCGCAGAATGCGCCGCAGAGTCCGGCTTCACTGCCGGAGCCCCGAACCACACCGTCAGCCAGATCGACAGCTCGAAGAGGATCAGCAGCGGGACCATCTCGATCAGCATCGAGACCGGATCGACCCCCGGGAGCAGCATCGCGACCACGGCGATGATCACGACCGCGTATCGACGGTTCGCGCGCAGCTGCGAGGCCGTCACGAAACCCATTCGCGACGCGATCAGGATCGCCAGCGGCAGCTCGAACAGCGCGCCCATGGCCAGCACGGTCATGCCGAAGAACGAGTAGTAGTCGCTGGCGCGCACGAGGATGTTGAACTCGTTGTCGTTGAACCCCAACAGGAAGTGGACGGCAGGGGGCAGCACGATGTAGTAGCCGAACACGCAGCCGGCCACAAACAGCAGCGGCGTGAGCAGCAGCAGCGGGAGCGCGACCCGGCGTTCGTCGTCGCTGAAGGCCGGGACCACGAAGGCGTACACCTGGTAAACGATCAGCGGGCTCGTGATGATCAGCGCGGCGTAGGCACTGACGGTCAACGTCGACATGAACGCCTCGGAGACCCCGAACGTGGCCGGCACCTTGCCGTCGGGCAAGGGTGCGTTGACAACGCTGAGGATCCAGTTGTTCTGCCAGAAGCAGACGGCCAGCACGACGCCGAAGATGCCCAGCACGACGATCAGGCGCGTTCGCAGTTCGTCGAGGTGCTCGACGAGGCTCAGCTCCTCCTCGTGGTTGATCGGCTTGATCTTGCCCATCGTCCTACCGGACGGGCGCTACGAGCCGGTCGAAGACTTGCTCTCGGAGTCGTCCACGACGGTCGCGGTGACGGTCGGCTGATCGAGCTCCGGCTTCTTGTCGTCCTCGTCATCGTCGTGCTCGCCGCTGAGCGATCCCTTGAACTCACGGATGCCCTTTCCGAGCGAGCGGCCGAGTTCCGGCAGGCGCTTGGGCCCGAAGACGATGAGGACGATCACGAGGACGACCGCGATCTCTGGAAGTCCGATGGTGCTTGGCATGGTCCCTTGAGACTACTTGGAGAAGTTGAGGTGGTAGCTGCTCGGCGTCGGCTCGGCCTGGCCCTGGTACTTGCTGGTCAGCTCGCCGGAGCCGTACGGCTTCTCGACCGGGCGGTCGAGACGCATGAACGAGAGCTGGCCGATCGGCATCCCGTGGTAGATCGTGATCGGCAGGTTCGCGACGTTGCTCAGCTCGAGCGTGATGTTGCCGGTGAAGCCGCTGTCGATGAAGCCGGCCGTCGAGTGGATCAACAGGCCGAGGCGGCCGAGCGAGCTCTTGCCTTCGAGCCGGGCGACGAGGTCGTCGGGCACGGTGACGCGCTCGAGCGTCTGGCCGAGCACGAACTCGCCGGGGTGAAGGATGAAAGGCTGGTCGCCGTCGATCTCGACGCGCTCGGTCAGGTCGTCCATCGGCTTGCGCACGTCGATGTACGGGTGGCGGCCGTTGTGGAAGACGCGGAACAGCCGGTCGCAGCGCACGTCGACGCTGGCGGGCTGGATGTTGCCGGGTTCGTAGGGGTCGAGGACGATGCGGCCGGCCTCGATCTCCTCCCGGATTGTTCCGTCGGAGAGAACCATCGCCAGTCAGTCTACGCGGCGCATGGACGATCCGTGAAATGAAGGGCTAAAGGCTTTCCGTGCGTCGGTCGATACGTCAGCAACGCCGCCAAGCGGCCCCCAGTCAAGAGCAGACAACTGAGCAGATTTAGATGAATCCTTACGACCACAAGATCAGCCACCGTCGCCGCGCCGAGGACCAGGTCGCGACCACGATTGAGGACGTCACGAACTGCGCTCACTGCGAGTGCGACATGGTCTACCCGATCGATTGGGAGCAGGCCGAGGGCACGCAGTGGCGAGTCACTCTCCGCTGCCCGAACTGCGAGGAAGTCTCGCCGGGCGTCATGGACGAGGAACTGATCGAGAAGTTTGACTGCCTCCTCGACCGCGGAACCGACTCACTGGTGCGTGACCTGCGTAACCTCACCTACGCCAACATGGCGACCGAGATCAACGCCTTCGTCGGAGCCCTCGACAGCGGCCACATCCTCCCGGAGGATTTCTAGGCCGACAGTCGGGACTTCTGGAAACAGGATTCGTGATCCCAATCCCCCCGGGCATTACGGAACTCACAGAAAGGCCGGTCGCGAGACCGGCCTTTTTGCTGCTCTCAGAAGCTTCGCCCGACGGCCTGGTCGGCGATCGAGTTGAAGACCTCTCGCTCGACCGGCGAGACCTCGTCCCCGAGCAGTGATTTGGCCTGGGCCACCAGTCCGCGCGCCTCTTCCGCGACCGAGTCGGGTGCGCCGGTCGCAATGATGCGATCGCACACCGCGGCGGCCTCTTCGGCCGTATTGATCGCGTGGAGGTCGAGCTCCCTCAGCGAAGCGTCACGCTGAGCGGCGACGATCAGCGGCAGGTTGACGGTGCCGTCGAGCAGGTCGGCGCCGCGGGTCTTGCCGGTCTGTTCGGTCGGCGCGACGACGTCGAGCACGTCGTCGGCAAGCTGGAAGGCGAGGCCGACCTTGCTGCCGAAGGCGCCGAGCGACTCGGCCAGATGGGCGCGGCCGCCGGCGTGTGCGCCGAGCTGCGCGGCCGCCTCGAACAGCCGCGCCGTCTTCAGCGTGCAGCGTGTCAGGTAGCGCTCGCGCGTGACGGTCGCGTCCCAGGCGTCCTCGCGCTGGAGCAGTTCGCCTTGCGCGAGGCCGGACGAGGCGCGTGAAAGGGCTGTGACCTGCTCGGCATCGCCGGAGGTGGTCAGCTCCTCGAATGCGAGGGCGAAGAGCATGTCTCCCGTCTGGACGGCCGCGACGCGGCCGTGCGCTGCATAAACAGTCGGCCTGCCGCGCCGCAGGGCCGCGTCGTCGAGGATGTCATCGTGCACCAGCGTCGCCATGTGCACCAGCTCGACGGCGGCACCGGCGCTGACCAGCGCGCTCGCCTGCTCGGGTGACGCGTCGTCGATCGCCCCACAGGTGAGCACGAGCAGTGGGCGCAGGCGCTTCCCACCGGCTCGCAGCGTCTCAAGTGAGGGCGCTGTCGCACCGGGATCGCGGGACTCGACAATCTCCGTCAGTCGGACTTCGACGTCCGCAAGCCGGGCCGTGATGCCTTCACCGACGGTCGCCGACAGCGCCTGGAAAGCTCGGGTGTCGCCGCTCATCGGGGCCGCCTAGGAGACGACGCCGTGGTGGATCGTGATGATGCCGCCGGCCAGGCTGCGCCAGCCGACCTGCTCGGTGCCGGCTTCGTGCAGCACGGCGGCGAGCTGCTGCGGCTTGGCGAAACGCTTGACCGAGTTCGGCAGGTAGGTGTACGCCGAGTCCTCGCCGGCGAACTTCCCGATGAACGGGACGAGGCCGTCGAACCAGGCCTTGTAGAACGGCGCCAACGGCCCCTTCTGAGGCTGCGAGATCTCGAGGATCACGAACTTGCCACCGGGCTTGACGACGCGCGCCATCTCGGTCAGGCCGGCCGCGAGGTCGCTGAAGTTGCGGACGCCGAAGCCGACCGTGACGGCGTCGAAGGTGTCGTCGTCGTATTTCAGATCGAGCGCGTTGCCCTGCTCGAAAACGACCTCGGCGTCGATGCCCTTCAGGGCGTCGGCCTGTTTCTCGCGGGCCACGGAGAGCATCTCCTCAGAGAAGTCACTGCCGGTGACGCTGCCCCCTGGCGCGACCTTCTTGGCCAGCTCGAAGGCGAGGTCGCCGGTGCCGGTGGCGACGTCGAGCACGTGGTCGCCAGGCCCCACGCCTGCGATCTCGACGGCGCGACGGCGCCACTCGTCGTGGAGCCCGGCCGTCATCACGGTGTTCATCAGGTCGTAGCGCTTGGCGATGCGGTCGAACATCGCCTGGACCTGCTGCTCCGGCAGCGTGCCCTTCTGCGCCGCGGTGGCGGGGTCGCTCATGCGCTTGAGGTTACCGGCAGCCGGGCTAGCGCAGCTGACCGAGGAAGTCGACGAGCGCTTCCTTCTGGGCGGCCGGCATGTTCTTGAAGCTCGGCATCGGCGCAGTCGGGTTGTTCAGCGTGCGCTCGATCGCCTGCTTGGGCAGACGGGCGCCGATCGTCGTCAGGTTCGGACCGGGGCCGTCGTTTCCGTTCTCGCCGAATTTGTGGCAGCCGAGGCAGCCGGAGTTGGCGGCGACCTCCTTGCCGTACTCGACGTCCTCGGGGACCTTCATGTCGATCTCGGTCGGCGAACCGGCGAAGGCACCGAGCAGGGTGAGGTAGGTCATCGCGACGATCGTCAGCGCCATGCAGGTCATCGCGATCGGACGGCGCTCGGGGCGACGCTCGGGGCCGCGGTCGTAGAACGGCAGCAGCACGAGCAGCGCGATCGCGATGTTCGGGATTCCGAGCGTGGCGACGAAGACGAGCTCCGGCGGCTTGATCACGCGCAGCAGCTCGAAGAGGAAGAAGAAGTACCACTCGGGACGCGGAACGTACGAGGTGGTCGTCGGGTCGGCCTTGGGCCCAAGCTCGGCGCCGAGGATCAGCGACATGAAGATGATCACGACCAGGACGATGCATGCCATCAGCGAGTCCTTGCCGACGGCGTACGGGAAGAACGGCTTGCCCTTGCCCTTCAGCGCGGAGTACTCGCGCAGGTACTGCTCCTTCTGGCGTGCGTCCATCTGTGCCTAGACCCGCTTCTCGTCGGTGCCGCCGGGGACGTCGGTCTTGACCCACGGCGGGGCCGTCGTACCGAGCTTGGCGACGAGGTAGAGGTGGGCGCCGATCAATGCGCCGATCAGTCCCGGAACGAGCATCATGTGGATCGCATAGAACCGGGACAGGGTCGTGGAGGTGAAGTCGGAGCCGGCGCGCAGGAAGTCGGCGAGGTACGGGCCGATGATCGGGCCCGTGCCGTTGAGGTTCACGCCGACGACGGTCGCCCAGTAGGAGCGCTGGTCGAACGGCAGCAGGTAGCCGGTGAAGCCCATCATCATCGTCATCATCAACAGCAGCACGCCGACGACCCAGTTGAGCTCACGCGGGTACTTGTAGGCGCCGAAGACGAAGGTTCGAGCCATGTGCACGAAGACGAGAATGGTCATCACCGTGGCGCCCCATTTGTGCATGCCGTGGACGAACTCGCCGAGGAAGACGTCGTTGTTGACGTGGCGCATCGACTCGTACGCCTCGGTCGGGCTGGGGGTGTAGTACATCGCCAGGAACACGCCGGTGAATGCCTGGCTGATGAAGGCGAACATCGTCGCCGAGCCGAGCGTGTACCACCAGTTGATGCCCTTGGGCACCTTGCGGAAAAGGAACCCGCGCAGGAAACCGGAGCCACTGGTGCGCTCGTCGATCCATGCGACGACGCCGATTCCGCCCTTGGCAGCGGCCTCTCCGACGGTCACCTCGTCCTTCGGACCCGGCTTCGGGTTCGGACGCAGGCTCGGCGGGAGCGGCGGCATCGGCGGCTTGGGAAGGTCGGAGACCTTTTTGTTCAGCGGGTTCGGAATCTTCGGCTTTGAAGGCATGTCGTCTGAAAAGCTCTAGGTGGTCGGACGCGGTGGGTAGAGGACTTGCCAGAGGCCGTCGACGTGCTCACCCGGGTCGCGCAGCGGTACGCGCTCGAGCTGGGAGTTGACGGAGAAACGGGCACCGATCTTGACGCGGCCTTCCTCGACGTAGGTCTCGAAACGGTCGAGCGGGCGGACCGGCGGGCCACCGGTGACTTCGCCCTCGAAGTTGTAGGTGCCGCCGTGGCACGGGCAGATGAACGAGCCGGCGGCCTCGATGAATCGGACCGGGCAACCGAGGTGGGCGCAGCGGTTCGAGATCGCGATGTACGGCCACGGCTGCTTCTCGGTCGGGGCGTCGTTCTTGCGGATGTAGACGAGCGCCTTGCCGGTGTCGCCGATACCCGGAGTGGTCGTGACGACCTGCGGGACGTAGGTGTCGGCAGTGAAGTCGTCGACGGAACCGACGTCGAGCAGCGGGTTGTGCTCGGTCTTCTCAAACAGCGGACCGAGTGCGAACCCGAGCGCCGGAAGCGCGAACATCGCCGACGCCACTCCGCCCGCGCCGAGCGCGACGGCGGTCATGAAGCTGCGGCGGGTGACGGTCTCACCCTCGAAGGCACCGGGCCAACCGCGGTCGGCGGTGAACTTCGACTTGGGAGCCTTCGTTGTGTTTTCCGGGGGCGTCATGCGAATGAGAAGCGTCGGACGATCAAGGATGGATCAGTCCGAACCGGGCGCAAGCATAGCCAATGTGGACTCCCACAAACGGTCCGCACGAGCGCTGTCGCCAACTGCGTGAGCTTCCGCACAACCAGCGATCAGGGCCGCCAGCGCGCTGACGGCCTCGGTGTCCTGCTCGGCAGCGAGAGCAGCCAGTCCCGCCGCATACATCCGGTCTCCGGCAAGCAGTGCGAGATCGCGATCCTCGAACTCGTACCAGCGCGGCCGGCCGTAGTGGAGCAGGTATCCCTCTCGCACCGTCTCGGCCGCGGCGAGCCTCAGATTCGGAGCGTCGTCAATGACATCGGCCGCGATTCCGTTGCGCGCGCCGGCGATCAGGCTCTCGTCGGGAAGCACGTCCCAGGACTTCGCGTTCAACTCTCGACCTCCCCCATCACCGCGGCGAAAGCGGCGGCCGCTGCGTCGATCGTCCGGTCGACGACGGCGTCGTCGTGGACGAGCGACGGAAACCAGGCCTCGAACTGCGACGGCGGCGCGTAGACGCCGCGAGCGAGCAGCTCGCGGCACCAGGCGGCGTGCTTCTCGAGGTCGCAGGCGCGCGCCTCGTCGTAGTTGCGCGGAGCGACCGGTGCGAAGAAGACCGTCAACAGGCCGGTCTCGCTGACGATCGACAGCTCCAGCCCCGCAGCGTCTGCGCCTTTCGCGAGTCCGTTCGCCAGCCGCTCCGTCGTGCGCGCCAGCTTCTCGTACTGCTCGTGTCCGAGCTTCTCAAGCGTCGCCAGGCCGGCGGCCATCGCCAGCGGGTTGCCCGAGAGCGTGCCGGCCTGGTAGACCTCGCCGGCCGGGGCGATCAACTCCATCAAGCGGCGCGGGCCGCCGTACGCGGCGGCCGGCAGTCCGCCGCCGACGATCTTGCCGAACATCGTCAGATCGGGGACCACCTCTGCCAACTGCTGGTATCCGCCCCGCGCGACGCGGAAGCCACTGATCACCTCGTCGAGGATCAACAGCGCGCCGGTGGCCGTCGACACCTCGCGCAGAAACTCAAGGAAGCCGGGGTGCGGCGGCACAAGGCCCATGTTCGCGGGACACGGCTCGGCGATCACCGCCGCGAACTCGTGCTCCTCGAAGGCAGCCCCGACTGCTTCGCGGTCGTTCCACGGCACGACGATCGTGTCGCTCGAGGCCCCGCGGGTGACCCCGGGACTGCCGGGCACGGCCAGCGTCGCGAGACCCGAGCCGGCGTCGACGAGCAGCGCGTCGCTGTGCCCGTGGTAGGCACCGGCGAACTTGAGGATCTTCTCGCGGCCGGTCGCGGCGCGCGCGAGGCGCACGACGGACATTCCGGCCTCGGTGCCCGAAGAGGTCATCCGCACCATTTCGACCGAGGCCACGCGGGCCGCGATCGCCTCGGCGAGTTCGACCTCGATCTCGGTCGGTGCGCCGTAGGAGGTGCCGAGCTTCGCCGCTCGCTCGACCTCGGCGAGCACGTCCGGGTCGGCGTGACCGAGGATCATCGGACCCCACGAGCAGACGTAGTCGAGGTAGTCGTTGCCGTCGACGTCGGTGATCGTCGCCCCGGCGGCCGAGGCGATGAAGATCGGGTCGCGGCCGATCGAGCGCATCGCGCGAACGGGAGAGTTGACGCCGCCCGGCAGCACTTTCAGCGCGCGGGCGTAGAGCTCGTCGGATCGCGTCACTGCTAAGTGTGGGCCGCTTCCCACTCCGCGTAATCGGGAGTGAAGTAGCGCAGGCGGATCTTTTTGTACTCGGTCGAGGAGTAGAGCGTCGCGCGCTCGTGGATCCCCGTCTCCTCGGCGATCTGGTCGAGGATCGCGTCGCACTCTTCTTTGCTGCGGCCGTGGGCCATCGTGAAGACGGAGTAGGGCCAGTCCTCGTAGGTCGGACGCTGGTAGCAGTGCGAGATGCCGCGGAAGGCCGCCATCTGCGGTCCGATCGTCGCGATTTCCTCCGGCGGGACCTTCCAGACACCCATGCCGTTGGCCGAGAAGCCGGCGCGGCGGTGGAAGAGGATCGCCGCGACGCGGCGCAGCAGGCCGCGGTCGACCATCCCGCGCGCGTGGTCGAGCAGCTCGTCGACGGAGACGCCGACGCCCTCCGCGGCGGGTGCGTAGACGTCACGCTGCACGGGCAGCGCGCCCTGAAGATTCTTGATCACCGCGTAGTCCATGTCGGAGAGCACGGCCGAGTCGAGCGGACGCTCCTTGCTCTCGCCGCCCGGCGCGGCGAGTACCTCGGTGTCCTTCTCCATCTCGAGGTTCATGTTGATCTTGAACAGCCGCAACGTCGGAAGCGAGCGCACGGAAGTCGCGCCGGCCTCTTTGGCGAGGACCTCGAGCGTGCCCTCGAGGCCGAGCTTCGAGTCGGGCGGAGTGGCGATCGTGAACCAGAGGTTGAACTCGTGATTCCTGAGGTAGTTGTGGCTGACGCCGGGGTGCGCGTTGATCACCTCAGCGGCGCGGTGTGGGTACTCGGGATCGACGCTGGCCGCGACGAGCATCGACTCGTAGCCGAGCGCGCGGGTGTCGAAGATCGGCGTGATCTCGCGGATGATGCGCTTGTCGAGCAGTTCCTGCGTGCGCTCGAGCACCCAGTCGAGGTCGGCGCCGAGTTCCTGCGCGACGGAGTCGAACGGATACGGCTCCAGCGGGAAGCTGCTCTGCAACAGGTTGAGCAGCTGCTTGTCGCGCTCGTCGAGCGGGATCGCCGCGCCGTCCTTGCGCGTACGAAGCTTGGGCTGGTTGCGACCGGTGCCGGTCTCTTTGATGCCGTCGCCGGCTACTGCGTCTGCCATTGGGCGAATTCCTTGGCGTGGTAGGTGAAGATGATGTCGGCGCCGGCACGACGGAGTGCGAGCAGTGACTCGCTTACCGCGGCGCGCTCGTCAAGGTATCCGGCCTGCGCGGCCGCCTTGAGCATCGAGTACTCGCCGCTGACGTTGTACACGGCGACCGGAGTCGGAACGGCGTCGCGCACCTGGCGCACGATGTCGAGGTACGGCAGGCCGGGTTTGACCATCACGATGTCGGCGCCCTCTTCGACGTCAAGCACGGCTTCGCGCACGGCTTCGCGCGCGTTGGCGGGATCCATCTGGTAGCCGCGGCGGTCCTCACGGATGTGTCCGTCGGGCTGCGGGGCGCTGTCGGCGGCCTCGCGGAACGGCCCGTAGAAGGCGCTCGCGAACTTGGCCGAGTAGGCGATGATCGCGGTGTGGGCGAAATCCTCCTCGTCGAGCGCCGCGCGCAGGTGCCCGACGCGCCCGTCCATCATGTCGCTCGGCGCGACGGCGTCGGCGCCGGCCGCGGCGTGCGAGATCGCGGTGCGCGCGAGCAGGTCGAGCGTCTCGTCGTTGTCGACGTCGCCCGACGGACCGATCACGCCGCAGTGGCCGTGCGACGTGTACTCGCACATGCAGACGTCGGTGACGACGGTCAGCTCAGGCGCGGCGACCTTGATCGCCTGCACGGCGAGCTGGACCGGACCGTCGGGATCCCAGGCGCTGCTGCCGACCTCGTCCTTCTCATCGGGCAGGCCGAAGAGCAGCGCGCCGGCTACGCCGAGCTCCTGCAGCTCGCGCGCCTCTTCGGCCATCAGGTCGATGCTGAGGCGGTCGACGCCCGGCATCGCCGAGATCGGCTCGCGCCGCCCGGTGCCGGAGACGACGAAGTACGGCGCGATCAGATTCGACGGCGAGACGTCATTCTCGCGAACGAGGTCGCGGATCGAACGCGTCGTGCGCAGCCGTCGCAGTCTTGTGGCTGGAAAAGCCATGTTTCGACTGTACCCGTCAGGTCGTGACGCGGCGCTTGATAGCCCAGCTTGCAAGCAGCGTGTACGCCGCGATCAATACGGCAAGGTGGATCCCGGGAACCAGCGCATCAAAGCCCGGCGACAGGCCGGCGCGGATGAAGTCGAGCGACGGCTTGAACGGGAACACCGAGTTGATCACCTGCAGCACCGAGTAGAGACCGTCGCTGACGGCTCCCTTCGGCACCAGCGCAGCCGCCGTCAGCGGCAGGCCGATCATGAACGAGGCGAGCGAGGCGGCGCGGACGTCGCCGCTCGCGGCGCCGACCAGAACGCCGGCCGCACCGAACGCGATCGCCGAGACGATGATCGCCGGCCACCAGGCCCAGACGCGCGACCAGCGGATGTCGACGAAGAAGCCGAAGGCGACGACCATCACTGTCCCGACGACGAGCGCGCAGAGGCCGGCGAGCAGCGTCTTCTCGGTCACGATGATTCCGCGCGAGGCGAGGCCGCGTAAGAGTCGCGTCAGCATCTGGTCCTCCTGCTCGTAGGCGAGCATGCCGGCGCCGAGCAGCAGCGCGACGAACATCGCCGAGACGGCGACGGCCACAGCGACGGCGAGCGAGGACAACGAAGAGTTCGTGCCGATCGGCGTGTTCTCGAGCTTGATCGGCTGGCCGACGCGCTTGAGCAGCGACTTGGCGAAGTTCGCTCCCTGCTTGGCGCCCTCCGAGAGCTGGGCAAAGTCTTCTAGCTCTTGCCGCTGGGCCGGCGGCACGTAGGGCAGCATGCGCTTGATCAGGTCGCTGCCACTCGCGAGTCCCTTGATATCTCGCGCCTTGCCGCCGAAGGTGATCTCGCCGCCGTTGACGATGATGTCGATGTAGTCGAGCGAGACGTCGGTGAAGCGGTTGGTCAGCTCGTTGTTGGTGTCGACGAGCAGGCCCTTGATCGTGTTCTCGACGTACGCCTTGCGCGTCGGATCGGACGAGTCGAAGATCGCCTCGATCGTCCCCTGACTGCTCGAGCTCTCCAGCTGGTCGACGATGTCTTCGGGGATGATCACCGCCGCGACCGCGTCGCCGGACTGCACCTCCTGCAGCGCCGTCTTGCGGTCCTTGACGTCGTAGCCGTCGACGTTGTCGTAGAGCGCGCGGGTCAGCTTGTCGAGGTCGAAGGTCTTGCCGCCGATGCGCAGGTCCCGCTCGTTGGCCGGCACCTGGTTGACGATCGCGACGCGCGGCTTGGTCGGCGGGCGGCCGACGGCGAGGCCGACAAGCACGGCGACGAGCGCCGGGTAGAGCGCGAGCAGCACGATGATCGACGGCGTGCGCCGCAGCAGCCGCAGGTCCTTGCCGAGCAGGTAGCGCAGGCTTTTCACGCTGTTGCCTCGGCCGCGCGATGCTCGCGCAGGAAGTTGATGAAGGCTTGCTCGAAGTAGGCGCCGGGGCCGATGCCGTCGGGCGTTCCGTCATACAGCAGCCTGCCGGCGTCGAGCACGAGCACCCGGCCGGCATGGCCCTGGACCTCGCCGGCCGCGTGCGTCGAAAAGACGATCGCGATGCCCGACTCCTGGAGCCCGGCGATCAGCTCCCAGAGCCGCTCGCGCTGGAGCGGGTCGAGCGCGGCCGACGGTTCGTCGAGCAGCAGCACGGTCGGGTCGGAAATCATGCCCATGCCGATCGAGAGGCGCTGGCGCATGCCGCCCGAGAGCTCGTCGGCGTGGTCGCCGGCGCGGTGACTGAGCTCGATGCGTTCCATCATCCGCGCGGCGGCGCCTTTGACGTCGCCGATCTTTTCGAGCCGCGCGAACAGCTCAAGGTTTTCGCGCACCGTCAACTTGCCGTAGACGGCCGCGCGCTGCGGGACCCACCCGAGTTTGCCGCCGAACAGTTCGACGGAGCCTTCGTCGGGCTGGACCACTCCCGAAAGGATCGAGAGCAGGGTCGTCTTGCCGGCTCCGTTTGGTCCGGCGATCGCGACGCTCTCGCCAGCGTCGACTGCGAATGTCACGTCGTTGAGTGCGGCGCGGTCGTCGTACTTCTTGACCAGGCCGCGGCCTTCGAGGACCGGCATGCGCGCGAGCATAAACGCATCGGCTGAGCTGTCACGCCGTAGACTCGGCCGATGCCGAAGATCCTCTTCATCGGAGACGTCGTGGCCGAACCCGGACGCCGGACGCTCACGGGCGTTCTCCCGCGCCTGAGAGAGGAGCACGAACCCGACTTCGTCGTCGCCAACGGCGAGAACGTCGCCGGCGGAATGGGCATCACGCCGAAGACCGCCGACGAGCTGTTCGGCATGGGGATCGACGTGATCACGCTCGGCAACCACACCTACCGGCACCGCGAGATCTACCCCTATCTCGACTCCGGCAAGCCGATCATCCGCTGCGCCAACCAGCACGCCTCGAACCCCGGCAAGGGCGCAACGGTCGTCGAGAACGACATGGGCCTGCGGCTCGGAGTGATCAACCTGATCGGCCAGTTCGGGCTCGACAACGACGGCAACCCGTACGACGTCGCCGACGGCCTCGTGCGCGAACTGACCGGCGACGCCGACCTGATCCTCGTTGACTTCCACGCCGAGCTCACGAGCGAGAAGGTCGCGATGGGCTGGTTCCTCGACGGCCGCGTCACCGCTGTGGTCGGCACGCACACGCACGTGCCGACGGCCGACGCGCGAGTGCTGCCGGGCGGCACCGCCTACTGCACCGACGTCGGCATGACCGGCTCACGCGCCGGCGTGATCGGCGTCGTCAAGGAGACGATCATCACCAAGCTGCGCACGGGAATGCCGAACCGCTTCGACAGCGCGACCGGCGACGAGCACCTGATGGGCGTGCTGGTCGACGCCTCCCGCGACGGGAAGGCGACAGGCGTTACTCAGTTGATCGTGCCGCTTGAGGCCTAGCGGCCGCTGAACGACCAGAGCTTGTTGCCGATGAAGTTCACCGGCGTCACAAGAATGACGGCCACGGCCTGAGCCGGGACCTTCTCCATGCCTGCGGCGACGAACAACTTGAGCAGCAGCAGGTTGAAGCCGAGCGCGATCAGGCTGACGACGAAGAATCGCGCCGCCTGGAAGCCGGCGTGGCCGTCGCCGGCCTTGAAGGTCCAGTGGCGGTTCCACCAGAAGTTGTTCAGCACGGCAACGCAGAACGCGATCACGGCCGCGAAGAGATAGTGGATGCCGAGCTGGTGAACGGCGAGGCTGTAAACGACCAGGTTGACGACGAAGCCGCTCGCACCGACGGCACCGAACTTGATCAACTGGAGCCAGTTGTGCGGCTTCTTGATGCCGTGGTAGGCCCGGTGGTGCATCCGCGGGGTCACGGGCGCCTCAACCGCTGCTGATTCTGAAGTGGTCTGCGACATGGTGGGGTCACGTGAATTTACAGAGCTTGCGGCCCCGAGTTACGACTCCTCAATCAGCGCTCAACGTCGAAGTGTTCGAGCACCAGCGAATTGACGTCGGCGATCGACCACGCGCGCTGGTCTTTTCGTGACTCACCGGTGCCGGTCACGATCAGCTGGGCGGCCGAGTCGTCGCGGTGCAATGACCCGTGGGTGCCGCCGCCGGCATGCGAGACGCCGCCCCAGTCGAGGAATTCGAGGCCGATCTCGGGCGTCACCATGACGTCGCCGCTGCCGGGGCAGACGAGGCCTGACCATGCACGTCCCAGCGCGTCGGGGTACTCGCGGCTGACGATCTCGCCCCCGCTCACCTCGAGCCCGAGCGCCGCGAAGTCGCCTTCGACGTCCCAGCTGTTGCCGCGCGGGTCCGTGTACTGCTCGCCGGGCTTGAAGGTCAGTTCGGCGGCGCCCATCACGACGTGGGCGGCGCCCTCCTCAAGCCAGAGCACCTGGTCGATCAGCGCCTCGCGGCGCAGATCCTCGACGAGCAGCGCGACCTCGGTGCCGCGGTTCGCACGGTCGAGCACGTAGATGTTCGCGGCGCGCGCCGCCGGACTCACGGCGATCTCCGCGTCCTTCCCCTTGCGCCCGCGGCGCGGCTCGAGAACCTGCCATTCGTGACCCTTGAGCAGTTCGACCAGGTCGAAAGAGTCGGTCACCTTGCTGTGCGAGTGGTCCGAGACGACGATCACCGCATGCTCGTCCATGAAGCGCCGGTAACCGCCGGCCGCGTCGATCACGCGCTGGAACTGTGCATCGGCGTTGGCGATCGAGTGCGTCTGCTCGTCCGGCCCGTAGCGATGCGACCAGTTGTCGTTGTCGGGAAACGAGAGCAGCATGAACTCGTAGCGGCCGTCGAGCACCAGTTCGATCCCCGCACAGGCAGTGTGCTGGTCGCGCTTGCCGGGGATGCCGTAGCTCGAGCGACACTCGGTGCCGAGCGAGTCGAAGATGTCGCCGTACATCAGGTCACTCGGTCCGAAGCCGGGTCGGGACATGCCGGTCACGCCGGCCAGCGCGCCGGCGACGCCGGTGCCCTTGAAGTCGTGTTCGTGCGGGCCGCGGTAGATCATGTAGGTCGTGCAGGCGCAGCGCACGCCGGCGCGTTCGAGCGACTCGAAGAAGGTCGGCGTGTCGGCCGAGAGGTGGTCCTGGTTGATCCGGTAGACGAGGTCCTTCAGCACGGAGATGACGCCGCTGCGGCGGGCTGCCGGAAAGCTGATGCCGTAGTCGACGTAGCGCTGCTCGTCGCGCTTGTACCAGTTCATCGACGGGACCCCGTGCTCGCCGGGTCCGGTGCCGGTGACGATCGTCGACGTCGCGACCGGCGTCAGCGAGGGGAATGAGCTGATGCACTCGCCGCTCTCGTACCCCTCGCGGATCAGCCGAGCGAAGGTCGGCGCTGTACCGGCGGCGATCGCCGCCTGCAGTGAAGCCGGCCGCATGCCGTCGACGACGGCGAGGACGAGCTTCTTCCTAGTTGAGGACACGGAGCCCCTCGTGCTTCTTGGCTTCTCGACGGCGGGAGCCGAGGATCAGCGCAATCGCGACGATGGGCAGGATGAGCCCGGCCGGGGGCAGCAGCAGGGCGAGCACGACGGCGACAACAGTGACGATGTCGACGCCGAACGCGAGTACGCGACGCGACGCATCGGCATCGCGGCGAGCCTCTTTGGCCTCGTCCTTCGAGGCACCCTTGAGCTGGCGCTGTTCGCCACGCTCGAGCCGTTCGCCGACCCCCTTGAGCAGGCCGCCCGATGCGTAGGCGACGAGCGCGGCCGGCGCGCCGCCGAACACCGCGCCGATCCAAGCCGCGTCGTTCTGGGTGCCGAAGACGATCGCGCCGCCGAGCGCACCGAGAACGACGGCGAGGATCACGTGCAGCGGCATGACGCGCGGCCGGTCTGCCGAGACGCGCGTGATCATCCCTCCGGGGATCGCGATCAGCGCGAGCGACTGAAGCAGGACGACGACCGCGACGATCACCGCGGCCGCGCCGGCGAGGAAGTCGTAGTCGTTGTTCGAGTTGTCGACGCCGAGGCTGACGGCGACGCAGACCACGACGGCGGCGAGCGCGACGAGCGGTGAGAGGCCTGCGGCGCTCCCCACGCCGATCGCCTGGCAGATGTTCCAAATCGTGTCCATGACGACTACGGTAGGTGGGAATCTAGATGGTCTCCCCCGAATAGATCCTTATGGACCGCCAGCGCAGCAGCAGACATGACATCGAGCGTTACGCGCAGCTCTTCGCCGAGCGATCGGAGCGCGTGAAGACGAGCGCGATGCGCGACATGATGTCGATCACGGACCGCCCCGAGGTGATCAGCCTCGCGAGCGGCATGCCCGACACCCAGAGCTTCCCGACGGAGCTGCTCGAGAGCGTCTTCGTCGACATGGCGCGCAGGCACAAGGCCGAGCTGCTGCAGTACACGCCGACCGAGGGCATCGCCCCGGTGAAACGGCGGATCGCCGAGGTGATGGCGGAGGAGGGCATCTCCGCGGACCCCGAGAACATCCTCGTCACCACCGGCGGCCAGCAGGCGATCGACCTGATCACGCGCGTACTCGTCGACCCCGGCGACACGATCATCACCGAGGCCCCGACCTACCCCGGTGCTGTGCCGAGCTTCCTTTCCTTCCAGGCCGAGGCGGTGCAGATCGACATCGACGAGGACGGCATCCGTGTCGACCTGCTCGAGCAGGAGCTCGACCGACTCGCCGGCGAGGGCATCACGCCGAAGTTCATCTACACGGTGCCGACGTTCCAGAATCCGGCCGGAGTGACGATGTCGCTCGAGCGCAGAAAGCGCCTCGTCGAAATCGCCGCCGAGCGCGAGCTGCTCGTGCTCGAAGACAACCCGTACGGGATGCTGCGCTACTCCGGCGATCCGCTTCCCACGCTGCGCGAGCTCGACGGCGGCAACTACGTCGTCTACCTCGGAACCTTCAGCAAGATCCTCGCGCCGGGCCTTCGCCTCGGCTGGATCGAAGGGCCGTCACCGGTCGTCGAGAAGTGCAACATCGCCAAGGCAGCTGCCGACCTCAACTCGTCGGGCGTCTCGCAGTTCATGCTCGAGACCTACTTCGAGCAGGCCGACTGGCGCGACTGGGTCAAAACCGCGTCCGCGATCTACAAGTCCCGGCGCGACGCGATGCTCTCTGCGCTTGAGCGCTACTTCCCGCCCGAGGCGACCTGGACGAAACCCGAAGGCGGGCTGTTCATCTGGGCAACATTGCCCGGCCACATCGACACGACCGACCTGCTGACCAAGGCGCTGCGCTCGAACGTCGCGTTCGTTCCCGGCGCCGGCGCGTTCCTCGGAAACAAGCCCGACCCGCGCGGCCGCAACACGATGCGGCTCAACTTCAGCGGCGTGCCGGAGGAGAAGATCACCGAGGGCATAAAGCGAATCGGCAAGGTCGTCGAGGAGCAGCTCGAACTGTGGCGGACGATGACCGGCGAGCACCGCACCGTGACGCCGGCCGAACCGTCTGAGCCGGCTGACGACTCGAGCGTCTCCTGGCTGGCCGGCCGCAAGATGAAGCGTCAGGCGGGATGAAGGTCGCGATCCTCAAAGGCGGCGCCTCGCTCGAGCGACAGGTGTCGCTGCGCAGCGGCGCGCGGATCGCCGAGGCGTTGCGCGCGCGCGACCATGAGGTCGTCGAAATCGACGTCGACCAGGGGCTGGTCGGAAAGCTGCGCGAGGAACGACCCGACGCGGCGTTCGTCGCGGTGCACGGTCGCGGCGGCGAGGACGGCACGATTCAGGAACTGCTTGAAGTGCTCGGCATCCCCTACACCGGCTGCGGCGTGCTCAGCTCCGCGCTGACGATGGACAAGGCGCTGACCAAGTTGCTGCTGCAGAAGCACGGCATCCCGACGCCGCGCTTCGTGTCGTTCGGCGAGTCGGCCTTCAAGACGCTCGGTGCCTCCGACGCGCTCGACCAGATCGAGTCGTTGCTGGGGTTCCCAGTCGTCGTCAAGCCGGCCCGTCAAGGGTCTGCGCTCGGCGTCAACTTCGCCGCCGAGGCGTCGCAACTTCCGCCGGCGATCCTCAGTGCATTCAGCTACGACGAGAACCTGCTGATCGAGCAGTTCGTAAAAGGCCGGGAGATCGCCGTCGCGGTGATCGACGGCAAGGCGCTGCCGGCCGTCGAGGCGATCGTGCGTGGCGGCGACTTCTTCGACTTCGAGAGCCGCTACGAGATCGGCAAGACCGACTACGTCTGCCCGGCCGAGGTCGAACCGGCAGTCGCCGAACGCCTCAGCGAACTCGCCGTCGAAGTCTTCCATCTGCTCCACTGCCACGGCTTCGCGCGGGTCGACTTCATGCTGCCGGAGGACGACCTGCCGCAGGTGCTCGAGGTCAACTCGATCCCGGGTCTGACGGCGACGAGCCTGATGCCGATGGCCGCCGAGGCCGACGGGATCGGCTTCGAAGAGCTTGCGGAAAAGCTGCTCGCCACGGCGCAGACGCGGCGCGCCTACCCCGTCGCCTGAGCCTCAGCTCGCGGCCAGCCGCTTGGTCTCGGCCTTCACGTCGAACTCCGCCGGCGGCCACTTCAGGTCGAGCCGACGCAGCGTCTCGACGAGCAGCTGATTGACGGCCAGCCGCGCGTACCACTTGCGGTCGGCCGGGACGACATGCCACGGCGCGTGCTCGGTGTTGGTCTTGTCGAGCACGGCCTGGTAGGCCTCCATGTAGTCGCTCCAGTGCTCGCGCTCAGTGACGTCGTTCGGGTTGTACTTCCAGTACTTGTCCTTGCGTGCGAGGCGCTCGCCGAGACGCGCCTTCTGCTCCTCGGGCGAGATGTGCAGCATCACCTTGATGATCTGCGTCCCGCCGGCGGCGACTTTCTTCTCGAAGGCGTTGATCTGTGCGTAGCGGCGGCTCCACTGCGCGCGCGGAACGAGATCGTGGACGCGGACGACGAGCACGTCCTCATACTGCGAGCGGTCGAAAACGCCGATCATGCCGGGCTTCGGCAACGCGTTACGGATGCGCCACAGGAATGGGTGCGAAAGCTCCTCCTTGGTCGGCGCCTTGAAGGCCTTGATCGATACCCCCTGCGGGTCGAACTGGCCGACGACGTGGCGCATAATGCCGCCTTTGCCCGAGGTGTCCATCCCCTGGACAACCAGCAGGACGCTCGGCCCTGTGCCGTCGCGGCCGCCCGCGTAGAGGCGCTCCTGAAGTTCGTTCAGCTCTACGGCGTGCTTCGCCAGAAGCTTCGCGGCGTCGTTCTTGCCGCCTTTGAAACCCGGCGTCGAACGTGGATCGACGCTCGCGAGATCGAAGCCTTCGCCCACACGCACCGCCTCGGCCACGTGCTTGGCGTGCTTCACGCTCAGTTGTCCTCGCCGGGCGTCAGCTCGGTCAGGGCCATCACCGCGCCGGCCGGGTCCTCGACCACGCACCAGCGGCCCATCGTCTCAGACTCGCGCGGTCCGAAGACGACCTTGCCGCCGAGCCGGTTGCACGCCTCGATCGAGTCGTCGAGGTCGTCGATCGTCACGTAGACGAGCCACTGCTGCGGCAGGCCCTCGATGTCGCCGGCCTGCTGGCAGATGCCGGCGGTCGTGTCGCCGGTCTCGGGGTGCGACATCACATAGTCGGTGCGGTCGGACATCTCAAAGGCCGCGGCGTTCCAGCCGACGACGCCCTGGTAGAAGTCGACGACGGCCTCGGTGTCGTCAACCGTGAGGTCGGCCCACTTGATCAGACCGGTGCGCGGAGTTTGTGCCATGCGTTACTAGCCCTCGGCGCCGAAGTCCTCGGGCGAGACCTCGTCGAGGAACTTGCGGAACTTGCCGACGACCTCCTCCGTGTCCTCGACCTCGTGCTCGAACTCGATCGCCGACTCGGCGATGACATCGTCGGCTACGAAGATCGGGGCCTCGGTGCGGACGGCAAGAGCGATCGCGTCGGACGGCCGCGAGTCGATCTCGAACTCACGCTCGCCGGCGCGGAACGTGATCGTCGCGTAGAAGGTGTTGTCACGCAGTTCGGTGACGGCGATCTGCGACACCTCGACTTCGAGATCGTCGAACACGCTCGCCATCAAGTCGTGCGTCATCGGACGAGGCGTGTCAGCTCCCTGGAGCTTCATCAGAATCGCTGCCGCCTCGGGGTGACCGATCCAGATCGGCAGGAACTCATTCCCGTCGACGGCCTTGAGCAGGATGATCGGCTGCTTGCCGACCATGTCAAAAGAAACCCCATAGATGACCATCTCGCGCATACCCGTGAAGTATGGCGAAACCGGGTGAAGTCCTGCCTCAACCTGGCAAGCGGTCCCGGCCCTCGAGGGACTGAATCGTGCGATATCCGTCACGCGCAGCCCGACGGTCGCGAGGGAGCGATCTATCGATCGTGACGGAGCGACCCGAGGGCGAGCATGGCGGAGATCGTGCGAGTCAGGCCCTCGAGTGGGCGATCCAGGATTCGAACCTGGGACCTCATCCTTATCAGAGATGCGCTCTAACCGACTGAGCTAATCGCCCGAGGAATCGAGAAGTCTAGCGCCGAGATTGCAGCGGTACTACTTGAGTTTCTCGATCGCCGCGATCGCTTCTTCGGCGCTCGCGAAGTTGAGTGTCACGCGTGTGCCCTTCGGTGTGATCCGCACCTTCGGCTCGAAGCCGAACAGGCCCGTGAATCCTTCGCTGATCGCCTGCGTGCCCTCGGCGATCTCTGCGCTCTCGGTCGCGGAACCCTCAACCTTGGCTTTAGGGTTTACGGCATCTGCGGCTGCTTCGGCCTGACGCTCCGTCTCGCGGACGCTCCAGCCGCGGTCGACGGCCTCGTGGGCAAGGCGCTTCTGGGCGAGACGGTCGTTGGCGCGCAGAAGGGCGCGGCCGTGACCCTCGCTGAGCATGCCGTCCTCGAGCATCTGGATGACCTCGTCCGGCAGGTTGAGCAGGCGGATCAGGTTGCTCACGGCCACGCGGCTCTTGCCGACGCGGCGCGCGACCTCTTCCTTGCTGAGGCTGAACTCGTCGACAAGCGCACTGCAGGCGCGCGCGGCGTCGATCGGATTGAGATCGACGCGGGCCATGTTCTCGACCAGCGCCAGCTCAAGCGTGTTGGCCTCTAGATCGGCGCGCACGTACGCCGGAACACTCTCGACGCCGGCCTGCTTCGAGGCGCGCAGTCGTCGCTCGCCGGCGACCAGCTCGTACCGGCCGGCAGCCATCGGCTTCACCAGCAACGGCTGGATCACGCCGTTCTGTGCGATCGACTCGGCAAGCGCACTCAGGGCCTCGTCGTCGAAGCTCTTGCGCGGCTGATTCGGGTTGACGTCGATCTGGGAGACCGGCACCTGGCGCAGCTCGTCCTGCGTCAGGTCGGTGTGGCTGGTCGGCAGGATCGCCGAGAGTCCGCGGCCCATGCCGCGGCGGTTGGTACGGGCTTCTGCTTCAGCCACGGAGGGCCACCTCTTTCGCTAGTTCGAAGTATGCGCCGGCTCCAGCGCTGTGCGGGTCGTGATGTGTGACGGGCTTGCCGAAGCTCGGGGCTTCGGCGACGCGAACGTTGCGCGGGATGACGGCGTTGAACAGCAGGCCCGGGAAGTGCTTGCGCAGTTCGTCCTCGACGTCAGTCGCCAGGCGAGTGCGGCCGTCGTGCATCGTCATCACGATGCCGCCGATCGAGAGCCGTGGGTTCATCTCTTTCTGGATTAGACCGACGGTGTCGAGCAGGTCGGCGAGGCCCTCAAGCGCGTAGTACTCGGTCTGCACGGGCACGATCACGCGGTCAGACGCGACAAGCGCGTTGATCGTCAACGGACCCAGTGAAGGCGGACAGTCGAAAAAGATGAACCGGTAGCGGCCGCGCATCGGTTCGAGTGCCGCGTGGAGAATCCCTTCGGATCCTTCGATCCGCGGAAGCTCGACGTTGGCGCCAGCGAGGTCGGGAGTCGACGGAACTAGTGAGAGATTGTCGATCTCGGTCTTCAGGGTCGCCTGCTCGATCGTCGACTCGCCGACGAGCACGTCGTAGATCGTGTGCTGCTCCTGCTTGGAATGTCCGAGACCGACGGTCGCGTTCGCCTGTGGATCGATGTCGACGAGCAGTGTCGGGAATCCAGCCTCAGCTACGCAGGCCGCAAGGTTGACAGCGGTGGTTGTCTTGCCCACGCCGCCCTTCTGGTTGGCGATCGCGTAGATCGTCGTCTGCGGCGCTTCGTTCACGCGGTGAAGACTACGCCCGAATTCGGACTGCTCGGCCGTAAAAACCCTGCTGCAAAGCGGTTTTCGCCGGATTTTGCGGGGAATGCGACGAGTCGTCAGAGTGGGCGCTTGAGCGCAACGCCGGGACGGCGCGGGAAGCGCTCCGGCGTTGATTCTTGCTTCTGGGTGACGATGAGCCGCCGGTGTCGAGACTCGGGAAACGGTCGGTACTCAAGCGACTCCCGGGCGCCGAATCCAAGCGCTTTCGCCGCTGAGTCCGCACCAGCCGACTCCGCGTCCGACATATCGGCCTTCCAGGCAACCAGCGAGCCACCGACCCGAAGCAGCGGCGCGGCGTATTCGACCAGGACGCCCAGGTCGGCGAGCGCCCGGGCAGTTACGACGTCGTAGCTGTCTCGGTGCTCACTCCCGACGGCAGCGATCTCCTCTGCCCTTCCCCACACACACTCGAGGTTGTCCAGCTCAAGCTCAGCCGCGATGCGCGCAGCAGCCTCCATCTTCTTGCGAACGCTGTCGACCAGGGTCACGTTCAGGCCCGGCAAAGCAACCGCGAGTACAAGTCCGGGAAATCCCGCTCCCGAACCGATGTCAGCGAGCCTGCCGGCCGTCTGCAGTTGAGGAACGTCGACGCCGGCAAGGCTGTCAGCGACGTGGATCTTCATTGCCTCGGCGACGTCCGTGACCGCTGTTCCAGCAATTTCGAGGCCAACACTCCACTCGGCGAGCCGCGCGAGCTGAGAGTTCTGCAGTTCAGAGAGTTCCACGCCCGTCACGAGACGAGAGCGTAAAACGTGAAACGGTCAGGCGCCCGCGGGCGAGACGACGATCCGGCGGTCGGGGTCTTCACCGACGCTGTGAGTGTCGACGTCTCCGTTGTCGAGCAGGTAATGGTGGATGCTGCGGCGCTCGTTGGACGTCATCGGCTTGAGCTCGACCGACTGACCGGAGGCGAGCGCGTCGCGCACGGCCCGGTCAGCCATGTCGAAAAGCTCCTCCTCGCGAGCGGCGCGGTACTCATCGATGTCGACGGACACACGGCGGCGATCATCCGGGTCGACCGACTTGGCGCTGACGAGGTAGGCGATCAGCTGGATCGCGTCAAGCGTCTGGGCACGGCGACCGATCGCGAAACCGAGGTCGTCGCCGGAAACGTCGATCATGATGTCGTCCGACTCCTGCGAGTACTGAACCTCAGCCGCAAGCCCGGCCCCGGCGAGGATGTCGCGCACAACGCCGGCGGCCACTTCGGCCTGGCGCGTGTCGTCGGCTGACTTGATCGTGTCTGTGGTCTCTTCGCTCATTTTTGGGTTCCTAGCGTCGACGGCCAGAACGCTTCTTTTTCTGGCGCGGAGGCGGTGGTGGTGCCTTCGTCGGCTTCCCCTCCACGACGGCCGCGCCGCCGGAAGTTACCACCGATCCATCGGTTCCATCGCCCACGAGCACCGGGTCGCCCTGGCGGATACGCAGCCACTTGACGACGAACGACTGTCCGAGTGTCCAGAAGTTGGTGGTGATCCAGTACAGGATCAGGCCGGCCGGGAAGTGGATGATGAACGGGACGAAGATGAACGGCAGAGCGAGCATCAGCTTGCGCTGAGTCGGGTCGGTGGCACTCGACAGTGAGACCAGCGTCGAGCCGAGCTGCGAACCGACGTAAAGGATCAGCAGGATCACGAGCTCGACGCCGGTCGGGTCGGCCTCGAGGTTCGTGATGAAAAGGAAGTTCGGGTTGTTCGCTGAAATATCCGCAGCCAGCGCCGGGTCGCGAAGTGCGTAGAACATCGCGATGAAGAACGGCATCTGCAACAGCAGTGGGAAACAGGAAGCAAGGGGGTTGATCCCGTGTTCCTTGAAGAACTTCATCAGTTCCTGCTGCTTCCGCTGGGGATCGTCCTTGTACTTCTCGTTGATCTCCTTGATCATCGGCTGGTACTTCTGCATGTGCAGCATGCTCGTGACCTGTTTGTAGGTCAGCGGCAGCAGCAGGATCCGCACACAAACCGTGAGCAGCATGATTCCGAGGCCCCACGGGATCCCGATCGAGTAGAACCAGCGAAGCGTCTCATCGAGAATGTTGCTGATCGGTGAGACCAGGTCCTGGATGAAGTTCGCGTAGGGGACGACCATGCCGGTCATGCGGTCACCCCGTGATCGTGTTTGTGATGATCCGCACAATCATGAACGTGTGCGCCATGTTTTTTGAAAAGTGTCTGGTCGGCGACGTAGTCGAATCCTCCATCGCTGAACGGGTTGCAGCGGACCAGGCGCCAAGCTGCCAGCACCGTGCCGCGGAACACGCCGTAGGTACGCACGGCCTCGACGGCATAGTTCGAGCACGTCGGGTAGTAACGACAACGCGGAGCGATGAACGGCGAGACGACCTTCTGGTAGGCCAGCACCGGAAGCAGGGCGATCGTGCGCAAGGTCTTGGAGATCATCGGAAGAAAAGGTCGGGCTAGTTGTCCGGCTGGGACGGTGCGATCAGCTCGGCGAGCGACGCAGTGACGCCGCGGGCTCCTTCGCGGTCGAGCAGTTCGACGACGTCCGGCCGCGCGAGCACGACGTAGTCTAGGCCGTCTGCAGCTTTCGGCTCCAGTTCCACGAAGGCCTCTCGCAGAGCCCGCTTGACACGGTTGCGAACAACGGCGTTACCGACCTTGCGGCCGACCGATACGCCGAATCGCGAGTCGTCGCCGGCGGTTTCGCCGCGCGAGAACGAATAGAGAACGAGATACCGGTTCGACTTCGAACGGCCCTGGCGGTAGACGCGCTGGAACTCGCTGCTGCGCGAGAGCCGGCGGTTCTTTGCACGCGCGGACACGCGGCGGCCGGCCGCGGAAGGAGAGAGGTCAGATGAGGGCAACGCCGACATGGGCGCCGGCGGCGCTACGGCGTCAGCCGCTTGCGCCCCTTGGCGCGGCGGCGCTTGAGTACGTTGCGGCCGGCGGCGCTGCTCATACGGGCGCGGAAACCGTGAGTACGGGCGCGCTTGCGTTTCTTGGGCTGGTAGGTGCGCTTCATGGTGAGCGGTGAATTGTAGAGCCTGCGAAACCCGAGCCGTAGCGGCGTGATCGGACGACACGTTTTTCGGGGAGTTTGCGACCTCGGCGGGAGCGAACCGCAACACCCCTCGCTCAGCCACGCAGTTCTTGGTTATAGTCGGATCGACCGGGCGACGGACACGGATTTTTCACCCCGACGGCGCCGGTCTAACTCTCAATCTTTCAACCGTCTCGCGGCTCAGGTCCGGCCCGCGACGCAGGAGTCTGCGATGCAGATCGACCAGCTCTGGTCAAAAACAGATGTGATCTTCCGCGCCGACGTCTCGGACGACGTTGCCGACATCTGGCTCTCGCAGCTCACTCCGGTCAACCACGTCGACGGGGTGCTCTATCTCACAGGTCCCGACCGCGTCCGCAGCTGGGTCGACCTTCGTTACCGCCGCGCGCTCGAGACCTGCGCCGCCCGGGCTGCCGGTGAGCCGACCAGGATCGCGCTCGTGGAAAAGTCGCAAGTACCGACCGACCACACTGAATCCTCACCCTCAGGTGAAGCTGGAGGCATGGATCACACCGCCCTCAATCCGCGGTACACCTTCGAACAGTTCGTCATCGGCGCCTCGAATCACATCGGTCACGCCGCGGCCCTGACCGTCGCCGAGCAGCCGGCCCAGGCATTCAACCCGCTGTTCATATACGGGGCTCCGGGCGTCGGCAAGACCCACCTGCTTCACGCGATCGGCAACTACCTCCGCACTCGTGCTCCCGAGCTCAACGTCCGTTACCTCACCGCAGAGAACTTCGCCGTCACGTTCCGAAACGTCCTCCAGGACAACTCGATCGGCGACTTCAAGTCGAAGTTGCGCCGCAGCGATGTCCTCCTGATCGATGACGTCCAGTTCCTGCAGAACAAGGTCAAGACTGAAGAAGAGTTCTTCCACACCTTCAACGCGCTGCATGAGGCCGGACGCCAGCTCGTGATCACCAGCGATCGCACACCGCGAGAACTCGCACAGCTGGCCGATCGCCTGCGCGAGCGATTCGAGGCCGGGTTCGTGGTCGAAATCGAGAAGCCCGACGCCCGGCTGAGAGACGCGATCTTGCGCAAGAGGGTCCGCACCGACAACATCCCGCTCGATGACGACCTGGCACTTCAGCGCATCGCCGACCGTGTGCCGCCGAACGTACGTTCACTCGAAGGTGCCCTGATCCGTGTCAGCGCCTTTGCCTCGATGCGCAACGAGCCCGTCACGGCCGAGCTCGTCGACGAGCTGCTCGATTCGCTTCACCCGCACAGCCCGTCCCGAGCAAGCGACCGCCAGTCGCAAAGTGTTCCGATCCCAGACATCCAGCGGGCCGTCGCCGATCACTTCGGCCTCACCGTCGATGAACTGCTCAGCGCCAACCGGGCCAAGCGCTACGCCGGCCCGAGGCAGATCGCGATGTATCTCAGCTGCGAGCTCTCTGGCCAGACCCTGCCGATGATCGCCTCGGCCTTCGGCCGCGATCATTCGACCGTCGTCCACGCCCGCGACCGCGTCGCGGCCACACACCGCACCGATCCACATGCTGCCGAGGCTGTGGATAGTCTGAGGGCGAAGATCCACAGCGCCGGTCTCGCGGGTGGATCGACTCGGCCGTCGGCGGTCTAGTTTTCTTGACAACCATGCGGGATACAGCAAGTTGTCCACAACATTCACAGACCAACACCATCAAGACTCACAAGATTTGACTTCCGGAGATTCTTCTTTGCGTTTGACCGTTGATCGAGCGATCTTCGTCGACGCGCTCGCCGCTGTCGGCCGCGCGGTCTCGACCCGTTCGATCATCCCGGCGCTGTCCGGTATTCAGCTCCAGGCCGAGACCGGAGCGCTCACGCTGACCGCGACCGACGGCGACATTTCAATCCGCTCGAAGATCCCGGCCGAGGTCGAGTCCGGCGGTGTGATCGTGGTGCCGGGTCGCCTGCTCGCGGATGTGGCTCGTCAGCTTCCGGCCGGCGACGTGTCTCTCGTAGTCGACGGCGGCCTGCTCGCGATTGACTGCGGCAGCGCCTCCTTCAAGCTTCGACTGCTCAGCGCCGAGGACTTCCCACTCGTTCAGCCGATCGAAGGATCGACTGTGACGTTGCCGGTAAGCGAGTTCTCAGAGACGATCGACCAGGTCGCGCGTTCGGCGTCGCGTGACGAGACGCGACCGCATCTCACAGGAATTCTTTTGTCGATCGATGGTGACAAGCTGCGCTCGGTCGCGACCGACTCATATCGCCTCGCGGTGCGTACGACGAAGATCGATCCTCCGGTCGCCGAGAAGATCGAGGCCAACGTGCCGGCGCGAGCGCTCCAGGAGGCCGCGCGAATCGCCGAAGGCAGCGACACGGTTCAACTGACACTGGCCGAACGTCAGATCGCCTTCGAGGTCGGAGACACTCTGCTCGTCTCTCGCTTGATCGACGGACAGTTCCCCGACTTCGAACAGCTTCTGCCTGACAGCTACGAGCACGAGCTCGACATCGACGTCAGCGAGCTGCTCGACGCCGTCAAGCGCGTCAGCCTGTTGGCGCAGCGAAACACGCCGCTGAAGGTTTCGCTCAGCGAAGGCGAGCTCGAGGTGTCTGCTCAGACGACCGACATCGGTGAGGGCCGCGAGACGCTGCCGGCGCCTGACTTCTCTGGCGAGGGGATGGAGATCGGCTTCAACCCGGACTTCCTGCGTGATGGCCTCGACAGCGTGCACACCGAGCGCGCCAGCTTCAAGCTGATCAGCGCTTTCAGGCCCGGTCTGATCGTCGCCGGCGACGAGGATGAGTTCCTCTACCTCGTGATGCCGATTCGCCTCAACACCTGATCCTCCGGGCGGGCGCCCGTTGATCATCAGAACAGTCTCGGCGCGGAACTTCCGCACCTACGCGCGGACCGAGGTCGGCCTCGGTGAACGCGTCACGGTCGTGACCGGCGACAACGGCGCGGGAAAGACAAACCTGCTCGAGGCCCTGTACTTCGGCTGCGTCGGCCGATCGTGCCGGACGCGGATCGACACCCAGGCGATCAGCTTCGGCGAGCAGGTGGCTCGCGTGGAAGTGGCCGGAGACGACGCGGCGGAAGACCATACGATCGCCGTCGCCATCGACAAGGCCGACGGCAAGACGAGCTTCGCCGACGGTGCGCGCGTCGACTCGCTTGAACCTTTTGAATGGCGCCCACCCACGGCGGTGTTCATGCCCGACCGGCTCGAACTGATCAAAGGCGCACCGGGCGTGCGCCGGGCACACATCGACCAGCTCGTGGCCGCCTTGTGGCCGGCGCGAAGGGCCGAACGCAAGTCGTACGCGGAGGCGTTGGCTCAGCGCAACGCGCTCGTTGCACGCGGCGCGTCCGATGACCAGCTGTCAATCTGGGACCGCGAACTCGCCCGTCACGCCCGCTCACTGATCGCCAACCGCTCCGCGGCCGTCGAAGCGACCGAGCCGCGTTTCCTCGAGCTCGCCGGCGAACTCGGCCTGACCGGCGAGCCCGCGCTGCGCTACCGGACCGTCGCCGACATCGACCCCCAGGACGAGGAGGCCTACGTCGCCGCGCTGGCCGAGCGCCGGTCTGCGGACCGCGAACGCGGGTTCACGACATTCGGTCCGCATCGCGATGAGCTGGTCATCAAGCTTGACGGACGCGAGGTCCGAACGTACGGATCACAGGGGCAGCAGCGCATCTCCTTGCTCGCGTTGCTGCTCGCCGAGTGCGAGACGATCGCTGACATAACCGACCGCACCCCGTTGATCCTGCTCGACGATGTCATGAGCGAACTCGACGCGACGCGCCGGCGCCTGCTGGTCGAACGCGTCGCCGGTATCGGCCAGGTGATGATCACGGCCACCGAGGCTGAACACGTACCTGAGACGGATGCCGTCGACCGCGTGTTGGCCGTAAAAGACGGCGACGCAGAAGTGATTGACTGACCAGGATGGGACGCCGCGACAACCTCTTCCCGCTGTCGGATGCGCTCGCAGAAATCGCCGGCGACATCCAACCGGCGACGGCGCTGGCACGGATCCAGAGCGCCTGGCCACAGAGCGCCGGCCCGACGTTGTCGAAATGGGCCACCCCGGTCTCTGAAAGGGCCGGGATCGTGACCTTCGAATGCACCGATTCGATGGTCGCACACGAGCTCGAAATGATGAAATCCGAGCTGCTCAAAAAGCTCGCTGAAACGCTTGAAAACGGCGCCCCGGCGGACCTCCGCTTCACAGTCCGTTGACGAAGTTCACATAACCGTCATTTTTCGCTTAACCATGCGGGTTTGCGGGTGGCGGAAACGGCAATTTCCGCCCCTTCAAATGCTACCCTCAGTGGTACACACGAGGCCCTCCGAACGGGCCTCTTTTTCGTGTACCTGAAGTAGGAGATTTAATGGCTGAAGACGCCGCTGAAAACAAGGCCGGCAAGAACCAGGGCGCTGCCGATTACGGCGCACAGGACATCACTGTTCTCGAGGGTCTCGAGGCGGTCCGCAAGCGCCCGGGTATGTACATCGGATCGACCGGGCCACGCGGTCTGCACCACCTCGTTTACGAGATCGTCGACAACTCCGTCGACGAAGCGCTCGCCGGCTTCGCGACTTCGATCGAGGTGACGATCCACCCCGACAACTCGGTCACCGTCAAGGACGACGGACGCGGCATCCCCGTCGACATCCAGAAGCAGACCGGCCGTCCTGCGGCCGAGACGGTGCTCACCGTCCTCCACGCCGGAGGCAAATTCGGTGACGGCGGCGGCTACAAGGTGTCCGGTGGTCTTCACGGCGTCGGTAGCTCGGTCGTCAACGCGCTGTCCGAGTGGCTTGAGCTCGAGGTCCACCTCGGCGGCAAGATCCACACGCAGTCCTACGACCGCGGCGTGCCACGCGCCGACCTGAAGGCCAGCGGATCGGCCGATGAAACCGGCACGCAGATCACCTTCCTGCCGGACGACGAGATCTTCGAGACACTCGAGTTCGACTACACCACCCTCCAGACCCGCCTGCGCGAGATGGCGTTCCTGACGAAGGGACTGAAGATCACGCTCACCGACGAGCGCGGCGAGGGCAGGCAGGACGTCTTCCAGTACGACAACGGAATCAAGGACTTCATCGAGTATCTGCACTCGACCGGCACGAAGGACCCGATCCACAAGAAGGTCATCTACTTCGTCGAGGACAACGGCTCGGAAGAGGTCGAGGTCGCGCTGCAGTGGAACGACTCGTTCCAGGAATCGCTGCTCAGCTTCGCCAACAACATCAACACCAACGAGGGCGGCACTCACCTCTCCGGATTCCGCAGCGCGCTGACCCGCACGCTCAACGCTTACGCCCGCAACACCGGGCTGCTCAAAGAGAAGGACAAGAACCTCGAGGGTGAAGACCTGCGCGAGGGCATCACCGCGATCGTCTCCGTCAAGCTCGGTGAACCACAATTCGAGGGCCAGACCAAGGGCAAGCTCGGCAATCCGCAGATCGAGGGATTCGTCCAGAAGGCGACCAACGAGAAGCTCGCCGAGTTCCTCGAAGAAAATCCCAAAGAGGCGAAGATCGTCCTGACCAAGGCGATCGACGCGGCGCGCGCACGTGTCGCCGCGCGCAAGGCGCGTGACCTCACGCGGCGCAAGAGCGCGCTCGAGAACTCCTCGCTGCCGGGCAAACTCGCCGACTGCTCAGTACGCGATCCGGCGCTCGCCGAACTGTTCATCGTCGAGGGCGACTCGGCAGGTGGCTCGGGCAAGCAGGGCCGCGACCGCAACACCCAGGCGATCCTGCCGCTGCGCGGAAAGATCCTGAACGTCGAGAAGGCCCGCGTCGACAAGGTGCTCGCCAACAACGAGATCCAGGCACTGATCACCGCGATCGGCACCGGCATCGGCGGCGAGTTCGACATGGAGTCGCTCCGCTACCACAAGATCATCCTGATGACCGACGCCGATGTCGACGGCGCGCACATCCGCACTCTGGCGCTCACCTTCCTGTTCCGGCACACGCCCGAGCTGATCACCAACGGTCACGTCTACATCGCCAAGCCGCCGCTGTACAAGGTCAAGGCCAGCGGCAAGGACCGTTACGTCGAGAAGGAGCACGAGCTCGAAGAGGTCCTGCTCACGAACAAGTACGACAAGTTCAAGATCCACGCGCTGTCCTCGGGCAAGGGAAAGAAGCCGAAGGTCCTCGAGCTCACCGAGACGCGCTGGCAGCGCTTCTCAAAGCTGCACAAGCAGCACCAGGGCTGGTCGTCGGCGCTGCGCGCCGAGTACGGCCACGAGGTGATCGACTTCCTCGAGCGCTCGAGCATCGTCGGCGACGGCCTCATCGAGGTCGATGAGATCGTCAAGTTCGCCCAGAACGGCAAGGACGACACGGCCTCCGTGTCCGTCGAGTTCATCCGTGAGGACCCGGTCGAGCTGACGCTGCGTGGCCTCGAGCTGGAGACCGGCCACGCGCAGGTGCACCGCATCTCGCGCTCGCTGTTCGAGAGCAAGGAGTTCCGCGAGTTCGTCAAGGTCCAGGCCGCCCTGACCGAGTTGATCGGGGAGCTGCCGGTCGAGGTCGAACTCGACGGCAGCTTCGAGAAGGCGCGTTCGTACGACGAGGTGCGTCAGAAGGTGATCAAGCTCGCCTCGAAGGGCGTGCAGATCTCGCGCTTCAAGGGCCTCGGTGAGATGAACGCCGAGCAGCTTGCAGAGACGACGATGAACCGCGACACACGCACGCTCGCACAGGTTTCGATCGAGGACGCAGCGGCGGCCGAGGAGATGTTCTCGACGCTGATGGGCGACAAGGTCGAGCCGCGAAAAGCATTCATTGACGAACACGCGAAGGAAGCGGTGAATATCGATGTCTAGTCAAGGACCATTGGAGTCCGCGTACGAGGAGCGCTCGCTCGAAGACGAGATGCGCTCGTCATACATCGATTACGCGATGAGCGTGATCGTCGGCCGCGCGCTGCCCGACGCGCGCGACGGCCTGAAGCCGGTGCACCGCCGCGTGATCTACGCGATGAACGAGCTCGGCCTCGGGCCGACCCGCTCGTATCGCAAGTGCGCGACGATCGTCGGAGAGGTGATGGGCAAGTACCACCCTCACGGCGACCAGTCGATCTACGACACGCTCGCACGCCTCGCGCAGGACTTCGCAATCCGCGCACCACTTGTCGACGGCCAGGGCAACTTCGGCTCGGTCGACGGCGACAAGCCGGCCGCGATGCGTTACACGGAGGCGCGCATGGCGCGGGTCGCGACCGAGATGGTGCGCGACATCGACGAGGACACCGTCGACTTCATGCCGAACTTCGACGGCCGCGAGATCGAGCCCGAGGTTCTGCCGAGCCGTTTCCCGAACCTGCTCGTCAACGGCTCGACGGGAATCGCCGTCGGTATGGCGACGAACATTCCGCCGCACAACCTCGGCGAGGTGATCGACGCGACGGTCGCCCTGATCGATGACCCGGAGATCGACCTCGACGGGCTGATGCAGCACATCGAGGGTCCCGACTTCCCGACCGGCGCCCACATCCTCGGGCGATCGGGCATCCGTGAGGCGTTCGAGACCGGGAGAGGGCGCGTGCGCATGCAGGCCGTCTGCCACATCGAGCCGATCGGCCAGGGCAAGGAAGCGCTGATCGTCACCGAGCTGCCGTACATGGTCCGCAAGGGCGGCGAGGACGGCTTGATCACGAAGATCGCAGCGCTTGCCCGCGACAAGAAGATCCCCGAGATCTCCGACCTGCGTGACGAGTCCGACCGCAACGGCATGCGCCTTGTGATCGAGCTCAAGCGCGACGCGATCCCGGACGTCGTCAAGAACAAGCTCTTCAAGCACACGCCGATGCAGCAGACGTTCGGCGTCAACACCGTCGCACTCGTCGACGGCGTGCCGCAGACGCTGTCGCTCAAGGCCGCGCTGCAGCACTACCTCGCGCACCAGAAAGAGGTGATCACCCGCCGCACGAAGTACCGCCTGCGCAAGGCCGAGGCCCGCGCGCACATCCTCGCCGGCCTGCTGATCGCCGTCGGCAACATCGACGAGGTCGTCGCGCTGATCCGCGCGTCTTCCGACCCGGACGAGGCCCGCGACGGCCTGATGACCAAGTTCGACCTCTCGCGCGAGCAGTCGCAGGCGATCCTCGACCTGCGCCTGCAGCGACTCACCGCGATGGAGGCCGACAAGATCCAGCAGGAGTACGACGACCTGATCGAGCTGATCAAGGAGCTGCGCGAGCTGCTCGGCGACGAGCAGCTGATCTTCGCCGTGATCCGCGAGGAGCTGCTCGAGGTCAAGGAGGCGCACGCCGACGAGCGGCGCACGAAGATCCTCGACCAGGAGGGCGACATCCCGCTCGAGGACCTGATCGCCGACCGCCAGATGGTCATCTCGATCACCAACGGCGGCTACATCAAGTCGCTGCCGCTCGACACCTACCGCTCGCAGCGACGCGGCGGCAAGGGCGTCAAGGGCATGGACACGAAGGACGACGACTACATCGAGCACCTCTTCGTGACCAGCACGCACGACTACCTGCTGTTCTTCACGAACGTCGGCAAGGTCTATCGCCAGAAGGTCTACGAACTGCCGGAGATGGCGCGCACCGCCAAGGGCCGCGCGCTCGTCAACCTGCTGCCGTTGCGCGAGGGCGAGCGGGTCCAGGCCGTGATCGCCACGCGCGACTTCAAGGAGGCCGAGTACCTCGCGTTCGCGACGAAGAAGGGCCAGGTCAAGAAGACCGCCTTCCTCGACTACAACACGCCGATCAAGGCCGATGGAATCATCGCGATCAACATCGCCGATGACGACGAGCTCGTTGCCGTGCGCCTGACCACCGGCAACGACGACATCATCATGATCTCGCGCTCGGGCAACGCGGTCCGCTTCAAGGAGGACCAGGCGCGTGCGATGGGCCGCGCCACCGGCGGCGTGCGCGGCATGAACGTCAGCCAGAAGGGCAACGAGGTGATCGCGATGGTCGTCGCCCGCGACGAGTGTGATCTTCTGGTCGTCACCGAGGGCGGCTACGGCAAGCGCACGCAGATCAGCGAGTACCCGGTCAAGGGCCGCGGCACGATGGGCGTGCAGACGATCAAACTCACCGACAAGAAGGGCGAGCTGGCGGCGGCGCTGATCGTCGACGAGAACGACGAGCTGTTGTTCATGAGTCAGGGCGGAATGGTGCAACGCACCAGCGCCGGCGAGATCTCGCAGTACAAGCGAGCGAGCCAGGGCGTCCGCGTGATGAACATCAACGACGACGACTCGGTCTCGGCCGTGGCGCGCGTGGTTGACGGTTCGTCCGAGGACGAGGTGATCGAGGACGCCGTGGCCGAGGCGCCGGCGGCGGAAGCTTCCGGCCAGACCGAGCTGGCAACCGACGAGCCCGCAGCCGACGAACCGGCCTAGCCGACCTTCACCGAAACCCGCGCGCCGGGGTCGATCAACTCGGCCAGCGCTTCAGCCTCTCGTTCGACCTCGCGCCGCAGTTTCGGCGTGAGGTCGGCGAATGGCTGCACATCGATCGTCACCATGCCTCGGGCAGACGTCGGCTTCCAGATGCCGCCGACGAAGCCGTCGATCAGGAAGCAGTAGAGCCGACGTCCGTTCTTGCCGACCGCGTACTTCGTCGCGTTCGCGTCGCCGATGATGCGCACGCGATCGGCGTGACTGAGGAAGACGTTGTCGAACTCGCCGAGGAAGCGAACCGGTGCGGGTGTGTCTGCCTTCGGGCGTGGTGCGTTCGGGAGGTCATAGAGCTCACGGCCAGACTCGTCGCGAAAGACTTTCAAGTCGGGGACCAGCGGCGCCATGGCTTCCTTGATCCCGGCGAGGCCCGACCACGTGCGCAGGTCCGACGTGCTCGCCGGGCCGATCGAAGCCAGACCCTGCAGCAGCAGCGGCACCGGGTCGGCCGGCCCGAGCTCGCCCAGCCAGCGCTCGGCCAACATCAACTTCGGCGGGCGGTTGTAGCCCCAGGTGCCGTCGCCTGGAGTCATCACCATCGGCACGTGGAACCGCGCGCAGTGAGACAGGCCGTCGACGCTGACGCCAGGGAACTGCGGCGCGATCGTCTCGCCGATCTGGCGTCCACTGCGCGGAACGTCGTCCGACAGCAGCTTGCGCACAGCCTTGACCACCTTGGCGACATCGAGCCCTTCGTAGGCGTCGCGCCAGTGAGCTGCGTCGCGTCCGACCACGTGGTTCAGCGTGATCCGTCCGCGGCGGAAGTCACCTGCGGTCACCGTGTGGATCGTGCAACGCATCCACGATCCGCGAACGACCTCACGCCGATCGGCCGCGCGCTCAAGCTTGGCCCGGTCGAATCCCTCGATTCTCGACCACAACGAGATGTATGCGTCGCGCGGCTCCTGCGTCTGCAGCCCGCCGACCCGCTCGATCATGCGCGGAACGGAGACGCGCTTGCGCTCAAGCAACCCCTGCCGCGCGAGCAGGGCGCGGTTCAGCTCACGGGTGGAGAGAGTCCGCGGACGTGCCACCCGTGAGCCTTACGCGTCAGAGAACTACTTCGCCGCGGCGTAACGCTCCGCGACCTTGTCCCAGTCGACCACGGCCCACCAGGCCTTGAGGTAGTCGGGACGGACGTTCTTGTAGGTCAGGTAGTAGGCGTGCTCCCAGACGTCGTTGCCGAGCAGCGGCGTCTTGCCGTCGGTGAGCGGGGAGTCCTGGTTGGGGGTGCTGGTGATCGCCAACTCGCCGCCGTCGAGCACGAGCCAGACCCAGCCCGAGCCGAACTGGCCGACGCCGGCCGCTTCGAACTTCTCTTTGAACTCGTCGACCGAGCCGAACTTCGCGGCGATCGCGTCGGCGAGCTCACCGGAGAGCTCGCTGCCGCCGGGCTTCATCGACTCCCAGAAGAGCGAGTGGTTGTAGTGGCCGCCGCCGTTGTTGCGGACCGGGCCCTTGATGTCGTCGGGCAGCGAGCCGAGATTGGCAACGACTTCCTCGATCGACTTGTCGGCCCACTCCGTGCCCTCGAGCGCGGCGTTGGCCTTGTCCACGTAAGCCTGGTGGTGCTTGTCGTGGTGAAGGTGCATGGTCTCCTCGTCGATCGTCGGAGCCAGCGAGTCGTAGGGGTACGGCAGAGCCGGAACTTCGTAAGCCATTTGGATTCCTTAGTGGTTGCGGATGGACTGCGAAAGTTGGAACCGCATCCTATAGAGGCGAAGTCCTGGGGCAGGCCGTCAACGGTGGCGGAATAGCCGATCGGACGGTCCGATCGGACCGATTTTCAGGTACCAAAGTCAGTACGGAAGGATGTTTACACCAGCGGTGGTTTTGACGAAATAACTGTCATAGCGGGCGCTGTCCTTACGCCCGGTCTGCCGCTGAACTCGGTGGTCTGCCCTGACGAGTTCGGCCTCACTCCATCGCTTGGAGTTCCGCGACCCCGGTGTGGTATCCACCGGGGTCGTGATCGTTAAACGCGCTCCGGCGCGTGCCTAATGGATGAGGCTTCGACGCAGCGCGACGGCCACGGCCGCCGTGCGGTCCGAGACTTCGAGCTTGCCGTAGATCCGCGTGAGTTGAGATTTGATCGAGCTCTCTGAGAGGCTGAGCTGCCCGCCGATCTCTGCGGCGGACAGTCCCTCGGAAGAGAATTCCAAGATCGCCACCTCGCGTTTGGTGAGCGAGGCCGGTGTCGCGGGGTGATTGCGGATCGCCGCTGAAATCGCGCCCTGCAGCGTCTTTGGAATCACCGAGTCGCCCTTGGCAACGCGGCGCACGGCGTCAACAATCTCAGCGGCCGTGCAGCTCTTGTGTGTAAGACCACGCGCGCCGAGTTCGATCAGCTCGTAAGCGTGGTGCGCCGTAGCTCCGGACAACAGAACGATCGCGCCGCACCTGGCGTCAGCGACCGAGCCGACAACTGCCGTGGGATCGGGCGTCTCGAGATCGAAGTCGATCACGTAGAGATCCGCCTCGGCAAGGTCTCCGGAGCCGGCCCCGGAGACCTTGAAGTGACGATCGAGCTTGATCGCCGCGACGAGCTCGTCTCGGAAGATCGGGTGATCGCTCACCACGAGAACTTGGGTTTGGGATGCGTCTGCCATAGAACGAGCGCGAGGCTCCTTCTCCGTATACCCGTATATGGGACATTTAGTCCCGTTCGTATCAGGCTGCGTCGGCTTCGAACGTGGGCGCCACGCTGTCCGACTGATTCGGACTCGCGGGCACGTACGGCAGCCATTGCGCGGGGATCGTCGGCTGCGCGACGTGGATGAAGATCGTCGCGTGCGGCGCAGCCGGACGGGTGCGCAACTTCATGCCGCTCTGCGAGACGCTGCGGTCGCCCTTGCGGCGGTTGCACGTGGCGCAGCACGCCACGACGTTCTCCCAGGAGGTGTCACCGCCCTTGCTGCGCGGGATCACATGGTCCATCGTCAAGGACCCCTTGCGGCCGCAGTACTGGCACTCCCAGCCGTCGCGCGCGAACACGGCGCGACGGGTGATTTTGCGGCGGAACGACTGATAGGGGATTCGCACGTAGCTGCGCAGCCGGATCACGCTCGGACGCGTCATCGTCGAGCGTTCAGAGTGGATGCCGATCTCGTGCTGGTCGAGCACCTCGGCCTTCTCCTTGAGGATCAGCACGATCGCGCGGCGCACGGTGCAGACGTTGATCGGCTCGAACGATGCGTTGAGCACGAGGACGCGACCCGAAAGCGCTGCGCCGGGGTCGCGGCGGGTGACATGAAGCGAAGGAGAACCGTCGCCGAGGAAGCGCGCCCCGGCCGGCGTTTTTGGCGCAAGACTTCCGGCGGCCGGAGTCTCGAGAAACTCCGACGGGATGAGCCCGGATACATCGCCGGGCTCGGAGCAGTCACTGCTCGAGCGTGGCGCCGCCTTGCTGGCCATCGGTTGATCGCAGTGTAGAGCGTGCCGCGGGCGGCTCAGGCTTCATACGCCGGGAACGACCCGAGCACTCTCAGCTGCCGCACCTTCGAGCTGGCAGCGGCGACTGCTTCGCCGATCGCGTCGTCGTCGATCGATCCGTCGAGGTCGACGAAGAAGAGGTAGTGGCCGAGCGAGGTCCGCTCCGGCCGCGACTCGATCTTGCTCATGTTCACGCCGCGCTCGGAGAACTCGGAGAGGATGCTCACCAGCCCACCGGGTGAGGTGTCGTTGAAGCCAGAGAACACAAGCGAGGTCTTGCTCGCCTCGTGCGCAGGGTTGCCGGCCCAGGGTGAGGTGAGCGGCCCCTTGGCAAGCCAGACGAAGCGCGTCTTGTTGCCCTGCTCGTCCTCGATGTTCTCGGCGAGCAGGTCGCCGCCGTAGATCTCGGCTGCCAGCTGGGCGGCGACTGCCGCGCGCCCGCCGCCGACCTCGACGGCGGCGCGAACGGCCTCGGCCGTCGAAACCTGCGCCAGCTTTGCGGCTCCGGGAAGGTTCTCGGCGATCCAACGGCTGCACTGCGCGAGCGCCTGAGGGTGTGAAGCGACGACGGTGACGTCCCCGAGGGCGGTTCCGGGGGCGGCGATCAGGCAGTGGTGAGCCGGCCATACGACCTCTCCGACGATCTGCACTCCCGGCGCCTCGTGCACCAGCGCGTCGAGCGTCTCGGTCACGGCGCCCTCCACGGAGTTCTCGATCGGCACGAAGCCGGCTTCGACCTCTCCGTTCTCGACCGCGATCACGACGTCGCGATTGGTGTCGAGTGGGACCAGGTTCGCGCTTGCGGCGGCCTCGCCGAGCGCCGTGCGCAGGGCCTCCTCGCCGTGCGTGCCCGGCGGTCCGAGGTGGCCGATCCTGCGCGGCGACAGTGCGCCGTCAGGCGTCACCGGCCGCCGGCCTCGGCCTGGCGGGGCGTGTTGTCGCGTACCTCGGGGGTGCCGGGCGGCTCGGGCGGCTCGACGATGCGTGGCGGGGCGGGAGGAGTCGGTGGCGCCGGCGCCTCGCCGGGCTTCGCGAACGCGAGCTCGACCGAGTGGCGCTCCTCGGGCGAGAGCTCGATGTCGGATCGGCCGTTCTCAAGGTGCTTGACGTACAGGTGTGAAAAGTTGCGGCTGACGATCGCCGTAAGCACGACGCCGTTCTTGTGCTCGTCGAGCAGGGCGACGCTGCTCGACTGCTTTCCGGACTTCGCGCCGAAGGCGTCGTAGCGGACCATCGCCGTGTGGGTGACCGCGCCGTCGAGTCCGCGCTCGATGCGCGACATGCGGGCGTCGAGTGTGCCGGCGGCGTCGTCGAGCCAGTCGCGCAGCGCGATGAACTCTTTCTGCAGCTCGGCCGCGTGGCGCACCACATCGCGCTGGCTGCCGCCGAGCACGATCTTCTGCGACCGGCGCATACGGCGCAGCACGACCAGCGCCCACACGAGCAGTACGAGGCACGCGACCGCGGCGACTGCACCGCCGAGTGCCAGCCACTCGTAAAGACCGTCAGGAGAGCTCATCTTTTCCAGCCTACTGACAGCAGGCGCGGGAGAGTGCGCCGGAGCTCAGGACTAGAAGCTGACCTGGAAGGTCTGGCTGTTGTTGTCGGTGTTCTCCTCGCCCGGGACGCGCTTGACCTCGACCTTCATCTCGGCATCGGTGCCGCTGGTCGGTGTGCGCGTGAGCGGAATCGCCACCTTCGTGGTCTCGCCGGCGTTGATCGAGGCGATCGTCTTGTTCAGACGGATCGGCGAGCCGCTGCCGGTGATCACGATCGAGACGACGACGTCGGTCTCGTTGTTCTCGCCCTGGTTCTGGACGTCGACCTCGATCTGTTTGGCGCCCGAGAGATTGTTGGCCTGGCCCTCAGCGAGCGCCGTGCCGGAGGGCTGCGCGGTAACGCCGGTGATGCCCGTGCCGTGCGTGCCCGGCGTCACGGCGCTGTCGCCGCCACCGCCGCGGGCACGCGAGAAGACGTCGTCGACCTGCGCCGGGTCGAGCCACTCGAGGCTCGGCAGGAACTTGCTGGCCGGAAGTGAGACGCCCTCGACCTTGCTGTTCTTGACGGCCTCGTTCATGTAGGCGTAGGCGCGCTGCGAGTAGATCACGTCGCTGGTCAGGAACTGCTGCATGTTGGCGGCGATTTTCTCGGTGGCGGCCTCCGGGTCCTGGTCGCCGAGCGCCTGACCGATCTGCTTCGAGATCTCGGTCAGACCGTCGCGGCGGAATTCGAGCGCCTCGATCAGATACTGCTTGGCCGGCTTGAGGTCGCCGCCGCCGTTCAGGTCGGTCGCCTGACGTACAAGCTCAGAGGCCAGTGAGCGCTGCTCGTTGACGGAAGTCTCGATCTCGGTCGCGCCGGCGTCGCCCGGGTCCTGGAGTTGGCCGAAGAAGTCCTTCGAACTCTGATTCGACTGGGTTGTGATCGAGGTCGTCTGTTTGACGAAGTCCTTGATCGCGTTCTTCTGGCGTGCGGACTGGCAGCCGTTGGCGAGCAGCACGACGAGAATGATGAACAGCACGATCACGCCGGCGGCGATCGCCCGGCGTTGCATCACGGCCTGGTGCTCGGAGTCCTGGCCGCGGCCGCGCGAACCGCGCGGTTCAAAGTCCTGTTCGTCGCCTGGATAGGAAGACATAAGGGGGTCCCTCGCGGGAGCGAGGATCGTAACGAAGTATTCACCGCCGATCGGGCGGAATCCCCCATGTTTGCAGGGATGAACTCAGGCTTGCAGGCTTGCGCATCAGGGGGTGGAATGAACCATCCATGGGATTGCGTACGGCGGCCTTCAGCGCACGGACGACGCGCCGGATCGGCGCACCGCCGACCGGCAGGCGGCTGCACGACCGCTTCGAGCTGCTCGTGCCGCTCGGCAGTGGCGGCTTCGGCGTGGTCTGGGAGGGCTTCGACATGCTGCTCGAACGCTCCGTCGCGATCAAGGAGTTGGTCGTCGACGATGACGACGTGACCGACGCGCTTCGCGAGGCGCGCGCCACGGCGCGCCTGAACCACCCGGCGATCGTCTCGATCTACGAGGTGATCGGCGAGAGCGACCGCATCTACATGATCAACGAGCTCGTGCACGGGCACACACTCGGTGAAATGATCTCCGCCGGAGAGCTCTCGGACAACGACATCGGCCGTATCGGCTACGGCCTCTGCGAGGCGCTCGCCCACGCTCACAACCAGGGTGTCATGCACCGTGACGTCAAACCCGCCAACGTGATGGTCACGACCGACTGGCTCGAAGGCTCGGGTGGCTGGCGGGTGCAGCCGGCCAAGCTGATGGATTTCGGCATCGCCAGCATCATCGACGGCGGCGACTTCGGGCACGGACCGCACGCCGGTTCGCGTGGGTACATGGCTCCGGAACAGATCGCCGGCGAAGAGGCGACACCCGAGAGTGATGTGTATTCGCTCGCGCTTGTGCTGTTTGAGTGCCTCACCGGGGCACTCCCGGGACGCGGCAAGAAGGCGCGGCTGACGCGGGCCCGACGCGACCTTCCCTACGACCTGACCTGCACGATCGACCGCTGCCTCGAGGAAGACCCTTGGCTGCGCCCGGACGTCGTTGATCTGGGTCAGGCGCTGCACGCGGCGCTTCCAGAGCTGTCGCATCAGCTGTCGGCGCCCCGCACCACCCGCCGCCTGCGCAGCCTCTTCTCGCGCGGCGCTGCGACATCGGAGCGTGCACCGGCGCCGCGGCGTGCGCCGGCCGATGAGCTGCACGAGACGGGGAGCGGCCGCCTCTGGCGATTCGGACTGGCCGCGCTCGCCGCAGGTATCTGCGCCGTAACGATGCTCGCGGCTGGGCTCGAGATCTCTTTTGTGCAGCCGTTGGTCGCTGCCGCGATCGTGTTCCTGCTGCCGCGTGCCGGATGGGCGCTTGCTGCGACCGCGGGTGCGACGGCTCTGGCGATCGACGGCGAGGTCGGGTCGGCGATGTTCATGGTGCTGCCGGCCGCCGTGGCTGCCTTCGCAGCGATGACCCCGCTGCCGCGGGTCTTCGACGGGGCGCTCGCCGGTGCGGGAGCGTTCGCCTGGGTCGTCGGCGTGCAGGTGCTCTCGGGCACGTCGCTCGCGATCAGCCTGCCGACCGAGATCGACGACCCCGAGGCGATCCGTCGCTACGCCGACGTCGCACTGCACTCGTTGAGCACCTTGGCGGCCCCGGCCTACACAGCTTCGCTCGGCCTCTGGTCGCTGACCGGCTCGGCCGTCGTTCTGATGATCGACCGCCGAGCGGGGCTGCTCAGCTGGATCGCGCTCGGAGCGGCAGCGCTCGCGGCGCAGGTCGCGATCGGCGCCTCGCTGCGCGCACCGGTGCCGGCGCTGACGATCGTCGCCGGGGTTCTGCTGCTTATCGCGCTCGCGGGCGCGGCCGCAATGACGCGCCGCACAGATAACGTTTTTGCACCGCGCGAGCAGGCCTGAACTTGAATTTTCTGAAGAACTTCGAAGCGAAGCTGGAGAAGCTGATCGAGGGCGGTTTCAAGACCGCCTTCAAGTCCGAGGTGCAGCCGATCGAGCTGGCGCGCAAACTCGCCCGAGAAATGGACTCGCACCGCGCCGCGTCGGTCTCGCGCACCTACGCGCCGAACGAGTACACGGTCTTTCTCTCACCGCACGACCGCGAGCAGTTCGCCCACTACGAGGATGGCCTGAAGCGCGAGCTGTCGCTCTACCTGCTCGAGCATGCGCGCAAGCGTGGCTATTCGCTGGTCAGTCGCCCGACGATCGATTTCGAGACCGAGGACCGTCTCGACACAGGCCTGTTCGGGATCCAGGCGCGGCTCGCCGACGCGCCCGAACAGGAGGTTCCCGTAGAGCTCGAACCGCAGGCCGGCCACACGCAGGTGTACAACGTGCGCGACCTCCAGGCGCCGCCGCAGGAGCTCGACGAGCCGGCCCCGCTCAGGACCCCTCGGGCGGTACTGGAGGCCGGCGACCGCCGCTTCGCGCTGAACGCTCCGTCGACGGTGATCGGCCGCGGCCGCGAGGCCGACGTGCGGCTCGACGACCCGAACATCTCGCGCCGCCACGTCGAGTTTCGTGCCGCCGGCTCCGGCTGGACGGTCAACGACCTTGGCTCCACAAACGGCACGCGCCTCGGCGGGCGCACGCTGGGCGGCCCGGCCGAACTGCGCTCAGGCGATGTGGTGCAGATCGGCAACACCGTGCTGACGTTCGTGCTGGAGTGACGCGATGGACGATCCAGTAGCCGTCGCGCTCAAGTTCGCGTTCCTGATCCTTCTCTTCCTGTTCATCGTCTGGGTGGTGCGCAGCTCGGCGCGCGATCTCACCGGCGCGCAGCAGGCCGAGTTCGACCCGCTGCTCGGCGGGGGCGAAGACGGCCCGGCCCCGATCGACCTGCGTCGCGGCGTACATCCGAAGCTTGTCGTCGTCGCCGCCAACCGCTACGAGACCGGAAGCTCGTTCGACCTGCTCGGCGGACTGCTGCTCGGCCGCGACAAACCGGCCGATGTGATCGTCGATGACGTCTTCGCCTCGGCGAGACACGCGCGGATCACGGCCCGCGGCCCGTATAACTTTCTCGAGGACCTCGGCTCCACCAACGGCACCTACCTCAACGGCTCGCGCGTCGAGGGGCAGGAGCGCCTGAAGCCCGGCGACAAGATCACGATTGGCGACACCGAGTTTCGATATGAGGAGTAGTTCCTGATGCTGCGCGTCGTCGATTTCGCCGCCGCGAGTGACGTCGGTCGCGTTCGCAAGGCGAACGAGGACAACTACTACGTGCGCTCGCCCCTGTTCGTCGTCGCTGACGGAATGGGTGGCGCGCAGGCCGGCGAGGTCGCTTCGCAGATCGCCGCCGACTCCTTCAAGGACGAGCTCGACGAGTCGCTCGCGCCCGAGCCGCGCCTGGCGACCGTGGTGCGCCGCGCCAACCAGGAGATCAACCGCCAGGCCCAGAGCGACCAGGACTACCACGGCATGGGCACGACCTTGACGGCGGCGCTGCTCGGCGACGACGAGCTGACGATCGCCCACGTCGGCGACAGTCGCGCTTACCGCTTGCGCGGCGGTGAGCTCGAACGCCTCACGCGCGATCACTCGCTGGTCGGTGAGATGGTTCGCCGCGGCGCGATCACCGAGGCCGAGGCCGAGGTCCATCCGCAGCGCTCGATTCTCACGCGTGCCCTCGGCCCCGAGCCCGAGGTCGACGTCGACACGCTCAGCCACGGCGTCAAGCCCGGCGACGTCTACCTGCTCTGCAGCGACGGCCTGACCGGCATGGTCAGCGACGCGAAGATCGCCGAGGAGATGGGTTCGGGCAAGCCGATGCGCGAGGTTGCCGACACGCTGATTCGCGCCGCGAACGAGGGTGGCGGCGTCGACAACATCACCGTCGTGGCATTCAAGGTGGAAGGCACCGGCACGGCCACTCCGCCGCCGCCGAGCGACGACCCGGGCGCCACGGTCGTCACCGAGGCCGTCGCTCCGTCCGCGGATCCGGCACCGGCGGTCACCGAGTCGCAGCCGACTTCCGCCCCTCAGACCGCCGCGGCCGGAGCGACGAACGGACACGTCCCCGCAGAGGAGCGCGCCAGCCGCGCCGCCGGCAACCGTTACGCCGAGACCCGCCGCAAACGCGGCTGGGTCGGCGGAGTGATCGCCGCCGTGGTGATCCTGATCGGGATCACCGGCGCCGTCGTCGGATCGCTCAACGTCTACTTCATCGGCGGCAACGAGAAGGGCCTCGTCACCGTCTTCCGCGGACTGCCCTACGAGCTGCCGCTCGGCGTCCAGCTCTATACGCGCGACTACGTCACGACCACGCCGGTCAATGAGCTGCCGGCGACGGAGCGCGCACGGATCCTCGACCACAAGCTGCGCACGCGCAACGACGCGCTAGACCTCGCCGGCCGGATCGAGCGCGGCGAGATAGCCACCGAAACCGGCGACGGCGCGACGGGTTCTTCAGGCGAGTCGAACTGAAAGGCCCGCGCCAATGCTGAGCGCTCGCAATCGTGAACTCTTCGGGCTGCTGCCGGTGGCCCTCGCGACCGCCGCCGGTTTCGCCGGCGTGCTGATCGCGCGTGAGGCCGTTGTCAACGACCTCACGATCACCTATGGCGTGATCTTCCTGCTGCTCTGCCTGGTCGGCCACGTCTTCATCCGCTGGCGCCTTCCCGACGCAGATCCGTACATCTATCCCGTGACCGCCGGGCTTGCCGGAATCGGCATCGTCACGGTCTACCGAATCGACCCCGAGCTCGCGCGCGAGCAGGCGCAGTGGTTCGTGGTCGCGCTGCTCGTGTTCGCGGCCGTCGTCACCTTCGTGCGCGACATCTCGATCCTTGAGCGCTACCGCTACACGATCGCGATCGGTGGCTTCATCCTGCTGCTGCTGCCGCGGCTGACCGGCGGCATCGTCAACGGCGCGTACCTGCAGGTCAACCTCGGACCGCTGTCGTTCCAGCCGACCGAGCTGGCGAAGCTCGCCGTCGTGATCTTCGTAGCGGCCTACCTGGCCGAGACGCGCGAGGTCCTGATCACGCGTGAGCGGCGGTTCCTCGGGATCAGCTTCCCGCCGCTCGGCTACTTCGGCCCGATGGTCGCGATCTGGGCCGTCGCGATGATCATGCTCGTCTTCATCCGCGACCTCGGCAGCGCGGTGATGTTCTTCGGGGGATTCCTCGCGCTGCTCTACGTCGCGACCGGCCGGCTCAGCTACGTGGTGCTCGGCCTGGCGATGTTCATCTTCGGCTTCGAGTTCTTCAGCAGCACGGTCGGCCACGTTCAGGCGCGCGTCGACACCTGGCACCACCCGCTCGACCCCGGCCTCTACAACTCCGGCGCCAGCTACCAGATCGCTCAGGGCATGTTCACGATGTCGGACGGCGGCGTACTCGGGAGCGGATTCGGACAGTCGCTGCTGACGGTCGGCGGCCGACCGATTCTGCCGGCCGCGCAGACCGATTCGATCTACGCCGTGTTCACCGGCGAGGCCGGCCTGTTCGGGGCGATCGGACTGCTGCTGCTCTATCTGTTGTTCATCGAGCGCGGCCTGAAGACCGCGGTACTGGCGAAGGAGGCGTTCCCGAAGCTGCTTGCCACGGGCCTCACCGCCGTGTTCGCCCTGCAGGTGTTCGTGATCGTCGGCGGCATCACGACGGTGATCCCGCTGACCGGCGTGACGCTGCCGTTCGTCTCGTACGGCGGCAGTTCGCTGATCGCGAACTTCGTGCTGGTGGCGCTGCTGATGATCGTCTCGAACGACGCGCGCAAGGCCGAGCGTGAGACCGGCGGGGTGATCTGAAGATGCAGGCGATGAACATCCCGATCCGCCGCGTCTTCTTCGTGATCGTCTTCCTGTTCGCGCTGCTGGCCTTCTACACGATGCGCTGGACCGTCTTCGAGGCGCGCTCGCTGAACCAGAACGCTCTGAACAAGATCCCCGCGCAGAAGGCCGCCAAACAGCCGCGTGGCTCGATCCTCGCCGACAACGGCACGGTGCTTGCGCGCAGCACGAAGCAGTCCGACGGCGAGTACCTGCGGCGCTACCCGACCGGCTCGTTGTTTTCGCACCCGGTCGGCTACTCCTACGCCTTCCGCGGGCAGAGCGGCCTCGAGAAGTACTACAACGACCGCCTGACCGGCGAGCAGCAATCGGTCACGAGCGTGCTCGACAACCTGCTCGGGCGCGGCGGCGACGAGCAGAACATGCTGACCGATCTCGACCGCGGCGCGCAGTCGCTTGCGACCAGCGAGATGGCCGGGCGCAAGGGGGCCGTCGTCGTGATCGATCCGAAGACCGGCCGCGTGCCCGTATACGTGAGCGTCCCCGGATATGACCCGGCGCTCCTGCGCACAAACGCCGGCGTCAACCAGCTCAACCGCGACGAGGACAACGCGCCGCTCGTCGACCGCGTCTCGGGCGCCACCTATCCGCCGGGTTCGACCTTCAAGGTCGTCGCCGCGGCGGCCGCGCTCGACTCGGGCGTGATGACGACCACCAGCACAGTCGACGGCAACTCACCGCAGACCTTCTCGAGCAAGCCGCTGCGCAACGACTTCAACCAGCAGTTCGGTCCGACGGATCTCGAGACCGCGCTCACCTTCTCCGTCAACACTGCGTTCGGCAACATCGGCGTCGACCTCGGCAAAGACCGCCTGCTCGAGTACATGAAGCGCTTCGGCTTCTACGCGCCGCCGCCGGTCGACCTGCCGCGCAGCGAGCTGCTCGCCAGTGGCCTGCGCGGTCCTAACGGCAACCTGCTTCCGCCCGACGCCAACTTCGACCTCGCCCGCACGGCGATCGGCCAGGAGCGCCTGGCGGTCACGCCGATCCAGATGGCGACGGTTGCGGCGACCGTCGCCAACGGCGGCGTGCGCATGGAGCCGCGGATCGCGCGGTCGTTCCGCGACGAGTACGGCCGCACGACCTACAAGGTCAATCCGCAGAAGGCGACGCGCGTGATGAAACCGAAGACGGCGGAAGAGATCAACAAGATGATGCGCAAGGTCGTCGAGGAGGGCACCGGCACCGCCGCCAACGTCGGGTCCCTGAAGATGGCCGGCAAGACCGGAACGGCCGAGGTGAAGGGCGGAAACCAGGCGTGGTTCATCGGGTTTGCCCCTTACGACGACCCGCAGTACGCGGTCGCGGTCACGATCGAGTTGACCCAGGACTTCGGCGGCGTCGTCGCCGCGCCGATCGCGCGGGATGTCGTGCAGTACCTGCTGGATCGCAACTGAGCGGCAGGGAACGGGACAGAGAAAGCAAAAACGGGATACAGACATGAGCGTGTTGCAGGCAGGAACGGTCGTCGACGGCCGCTACAAGATCAACAGCCGGATCGGTTCCGGCGGTATGGCCGACGTGTACCTGGCCGACGACCAGCACCTCGGGCGCCCGGTCGCGCTCAAGGTGATGCACGACCGCTTCGCCTCCGACCAGCAGTTCGTGCAGCGCTTCGAGCGCGAGGCCCAGGCCGCCGCCGGGCTGCAGCACAAGAACGTCGTCAACGTCTTCGACCGCGGCTCGGTCGGCACGACCTACTACATCGCGATGGAGTACCTGCCCGGCCGCACGCTGAAAGACGTCGTCAACGCGATGGGCGCGCTCGACCCGAAGCTCGCGATCCACATCGCCCTGCAGATCCTCGCGGCCGCCAAGTTCGCGCACGCCAAGGGGATCGTCCACCGCGACATCAAGCCGCAGAACGTGATGATCGACGACGAGTGGAACGTCAAGGTCACCGACTTCGGCATCGCCCACAACCCCGTCGACGGGGACATCACCCAGACCGGTCAGATGGTCGGCACGGCTCAGTACATCTCGCCCGAACAGGCTCAGGGCAAGGCCGTCTCGAACGCCTCCGACCTCTACTCGGTCGGCGTCGTGCTGTTCGAGATGCTCACGGGGAAGGTCCCGTTCGACGGCGACGCCTCCGTCGCGATCGCGCTCAAACACATCAACGAGCCGACGCCGCGCCCGAGCGCGATCAATCCCGCCGTCCCGCCGGTGCTCGACGCCGTCGTGCTCAAGGCGATGGCCAAGAGCCCGGTCGAGCGCTACGCCAACGCCGACGAATTCATCCTCGCGCTCGAGCGCGCCCGCGACAACCTCGGCGCGCCTCCCGGCCGCACCGAGATTCGCGGCGCCGTGGCCCCGGCCGCCGTGGCCCCGGTGAACGACAACCGGCGTCGCAACTGGATCATCGCCGGCTGCGTGCTCGCCGCGATCGCGATCGCTCTGCTCGCGTGGTTCTTCCTCGTCGGCAACCAGAAGGTCGTCCCCAACGTCGTCGGCCGCTCGGTCGGGGACGCCCAGGCGAAGCTCGCCGCGGCGGGATTCAAGAGCCAGGTTTTCTCGCAGGTCAACAAGGCCCCGAACGGCGAGGTCTTCGGGCAGAGCCCGGCCGGCAACAAGAAGGCGAAGAAGGGCTCGACCGTGATCCTCAACGTCAGTTCCGGCCCCGGCACCGTGACGCTGCCCGACGTCTCGGGAATGACCGAGAAGGAGGCAACACAGGAGCTCGAAGCGCTTGGCCTGGAGGTGAAGGTCGAACGCGAGTACGACAGCGACATATCCAAGGGCAAGGCGACGAGGACGGTGCCCGGCAACGGCGAGAAGGCCGACAAGGGCAGCGAGGTGCAGCTGTACATCAGTCGCGGACCGAAGCAGGTCGAGGTGCCGAGCGTCGTCGGCCAGGACGTCGACGCGGCGACCAAGACGCTCGAGGACGCCGGTTTCGAGGTGAGCACGACCGAGGAGAACAGCTCCGAGGACGAGGGCCAGGTGCTCGAGCAGTCGCCGAGCGGCGGCGCCAAGGCCGACGAGGGAGAGAAGGTCAAGCTGCAGGTGGCGAGCGGCCAGAACAAGGTTCCCGACGTCGTCGGACTCTCGACCAACGATGCGCGCTCGCAGCTCGAGGACGCCGGCTTCAAAGTCACGACCGAGCTCGTCGACGTCACAGACGTGCAGGACGACGGCAACGTGATCGAGCAGGATCCGACCAGCGGCACGCTCGACATCGGCAGCACCGTCGCGCTCAAGGTCGGCAAGTTCGAGCAGACCTCGCCCTGAAAAACTTGGCGTAATCCGCCGAGATAGCGGCGCGCACGCGCTTTAATCAGCGGCGTGAGCGGCGCCCAGAGAAAGCGAGTTGTACTGCTTGCCGGCGGGCGCTCGAGCGAGCGCGAGGTTTCGCTCGCCTCCGGCGAGGCCGTGGCGAGGGGCCTCCACGCCAACGGACACGACGTCGTGCGCGTCGAGATCGGCCGCGACGCGCGCTGGTTCCAGGTCGTGCGCTTCGGCCCCGAAGAGATGCCGGTCGGCGCGCCGATCACCGTCAGCCCCGGCGAGGGTCTGCTCGGCGCCGACGTCGTCTTCCCGGTTCTGCACGGGCCGTTCGGCGAGGATGGCGTGATCCAGGGCACGCTCGAGTCGCTCGACGTGCCGTACGTCGGGTCGGGCGTCGCCGCCAGCGCCGTCTGCCTCGACAAGCTGCTCTTCAAAGAGGTCGCCGGGCGCGCCGGCGTGCCCCAGGTCGCCTACGTCGCGGTGCACGCCGCCGACTGGAAAGGCGACGAGCGTAGGCGCGCCGCGCTGCTCGACGACTGCGCGACGCTCGGCTTCCCGGTCTTCGTCAAGCCGGCCCGGCTGGGATCGAGCGTCGGCATCTCGCGCGTCGCCGAACGCGGTGACCTCGCCAGCGCGATCGATGAGGCGCTCGGCTACGACCCGCGCGTGATCGTCGAGGCCGGATCGAGCGGCGCCGAGATCGAGTGCTCGGTGCTCGGCAACCGCGAGCTCGAGGTTTCGCAGCCCGGTCTGCTCGAGTTCGACTCCGACTGGTACGACTTCGACGCCAAGTACGAGGCCGGCGGAATGCGCCTCGTCGCGCCCGCGCCGATCGACGAGGCGCTCGAGATCGAGCTTGCCTCGCAGGCCGCCAAAGTCTTCAAGCTCGTCGGCTGCCGCGGCATGGCGCGCGTCGACTTCTTCGTCGAAGACATGGGCGGCACGCCGAAGGTGCTCGTCAACGAGATCAACACGATCCCCGGCTTCACCGAGACGAGCGTCTACGCCAAGCTCTTCGAGGTCAGCGGCAAGCCGTACGGTGAGCTGCTTGAGCGGCTGCTCGAGCTGGCTAACGAGAACTACCGCGACGAGCGCGGTTACTCGTACTAGTCGTGCGGGCCGGTTCGCGGCCGGCCGGCGATGGGAGGGCAAGGCGCGCGGTCTAGCTCCGACGGCGTGTAGTCAACGCACCGCTGTTGAGCCGGAAATCTTCCAAGGTCCCGTCCCAAAGACGGGGCCTTGGAGTGAATCTGGCTTGGCAATCAGGCTTCTTCTTCGGGGCCGTCGGCTACGACTGGCTCCGACGCGTACGGGTCGTACTTCAGCAGCCTGATGAAGGCGAGGATCGCGACGATCGTCATGATGATGCCGTTGCCGACGCACCACTGGCAGATCGCCTCGATCACCCAGATCTCGAGGTAGGTGAGGTAGAGCGTGAAGCCGAAGCCGAACAGCGCCAGCAGGGCGGTCAGTCCGCGGCCGATGTCGCCGGGAATCAGCAGGCTTCCGAGGATGCCGATCCAGCCGAGCAGGCCGATGACGGGAACGGGCACGCCGGCGAACTCGGCGTACTTCGACTGCTGGACGACCTCACAGCCACGGCTGGCCGCGCAGATCGGCTCCAGTCCGGCGTAGTGGACGTAGGTCAGGTAAGTCGCGATCCCGAGTCCCAGAAGACTCAGGACGAGGATCGCGATTCCCAGCTTGCGGTCGGACGCCATCGGCTTACTGCAGCGCTTCGACCGCGTCGATGATCGGCTGCGGGTCCTCGAGGTCGGAGACGGAGACCTTCGTCGCGTCTTCCTCGCTCGTGCCGACGAAGAACGTCGGTGTGCCGGTCACGTTCTTCTCGTTGGCGGCCTCGGCGTCGAAGTCGAGCGCCTCGGTGACCTTCGGGTTCGAGCGGTTGTCCCACGCCTCCTGGGCGTTGAGGCCGTTGACCTGCTCGCCGAGCCCCATCAGGAAACTTTCGGTTGCGTACTGCTCCGTTTCGGGCTTCTGCTCGTAGTAGAAGAGATCGATGTACTGCCAGAGCTTGTTCTGCAGTGCGGTCGCCTGGGCGTACTTGGCGGCCTCGGTCGAGTCTTGGCCCGGGGCGGCCTGGTCGAGGAAGGTCATGTTGCGGAAGACGATCTTTGCCTTGCCGGTCTTGACCAGCTCGTCGATGATCGTCGGCAGGCTGGCCTTGGAGAAGTCGGCGCAGAACGGGCACTTGAGGTCTGCGAACTCGACGATCGTCGCCTTCGCGCCTTCTTCGCCGAGCACGGCGCCCTTCTGGGGGATTCCGGCGAAGCGGGCGTTGACTTCCTTGGCGATGTCATTCGGGGCTTCTGACTTGTTACTGCTGGTGCTGACAACAACGGCCACCACGACCGCGATCACGGCCAGACCGACGACACCGCCGATGATCGAGAGTCGGCGCGTGCGCGCCTGCGACGCAGCGTGCTCGCGCTCCTTGGCCTCGCGCTCGAGTCGTGCCTGTTCCTTCTGTTCCTTGCGTGAAGCCACGTCTAGAAAATCCCCTCGAAAAGTCGTTGTTTCCCCGGAAAAGTGTGTTGAAGATAACCGGAACTGGCGCAGAAAGGGCTGCGAACGGGCGCGCTTAACGCGGGGTTCAAATGCAGCAGATCAGCGTCGCAGCACGAATTCAGAGATGTGCGCCTGACTGTCGCCGCCGCTCGCGGGCGGTAGAGCGGTCACCCAGACCATGTAGTAGCGCAGGTCGGCGACCTTCTTCAGAGGTATGCGTTTGCCGTTGATGTCGCCGCTCGAGTTGCCGAGTTCGGTCCATCCCGACAGCGCCTTCGGCAGCGATTTTGCGCCGTAGATAGTTACGGCGAGAGAGGCGTCGGGCGTGCGGATCGTTGCAGTCGCGGCCGTCGCCGCGCGGTAGGTGCGCGCCCAGAGGCCGACGCCGTCCTTGTTCAGGACCCCCTGCTGGTACTGCTCGGTCGTCCAGTCAGTGTTCGGGTTGCCGTCGACGGCGTTGTGCGCCTCCTCGTTGTGCTCCTCGCCGTCACCCGGGGGAGGATCGAAAGTCCCGGTCTTCTCGAAGGCGATCACGGTGCCGGTGGTCGTCCTCGAGCCCGGCTCGCGGCCGGTCGTCCCGTGCTCGAGCTGGCTGATCACGAGCAACACGATGCCGACGACGGCGAGCGCCGAGACGAGCCAGGCGATCCGCGTGCGGGTCGGATGCGAGACGCCGCCCGGCGCCAGCCGGCGCGAACGCTTGGGCAGCGAGTCGAAGACGATCGTTGCCTCACCGGTGACGCCGCCGGCGCGCGCCGACTCCATCGCCAGCACGTCTTCGAGGTCGGAGACGGCCGAGGCTGCAGTCAGGTAGCGGTCGACCGGCTCTTTGGCCGTCATCTTCTCGATCACGGCAGCAAGTGCGTTCGACACCTCCGGGCGCCGCTCCTGGATGTCGGGCAGTTGGTCCTTGACGTGCTTCATCGCAACGGCGACATGGTTCTCGCCCTTGAACGGCACCTCGCCGGTGAGCATCTCGTAGAGCACGATCCCGAGTGAGTAGACGTCGCTCTGACCGGTCACGTCCTCGCCCATCGCCTGTTCCGGGCTGACATAGTCGGTCGTGCCGAGCACGCGCCCGGTCTTGGTCAGGCCGTCGCTCGCCTCAAGCTCGCGGGCGATACCGAAGTCGGCGACCTTGGCGTGTCCCTGGGTGTCGAGCAGCACGTTCTGCGGCTTGACGTCGCGGTGGACCAGCCCGGCGGCGTGCGCCGCGACGAGCGCGCTGCCGATCTCGATCGCGTACGCCACGGCCTCGGTGATCGGCAGCGGCCCTTCGGAGCGGATGCGCTGTTTGAGCGTCTCACCGGGGACGTACTCGAAGACGATGTAGGGCCGGGAGTTCTCCTCGCCGGCGTCGATCACGGTGACGATGTGGGCGTGGTTGAGCTTGGCGGCGGCGCGCGCCTCGCGGCGGAAGCGCTCGAGCTGGTCGGGCTCCTTCACCACCTCGCGACGCATCACCTTGACCGCGACGTCGCGCTCGAGCGTCTGGTCAAAGGCCTTGTAGACGGTCGCCATTCCGCCCGCACCGACGACCTCGTCGATGCGGTAGCGGCCGCCGACGACCTCGCCGACGAGTTCGGGACCGTCCTGTGTTGCCGAAATCGCCATCAGGTGAAGAAGTTACGCCGAATGATCACCCTACGCATTGGTCGGGCTCGTGGGCGCAACCGATCGTCCAGATCGGTCCGGACGAATCGCGCGTCGTGCCTGTCAGCCACGGACGGCGTCGACGCCCGAGGGGAGCGCGAACAGGGCGTGCAGCTCCATGACGTGGGCGCCGCCCGGGATCTGTTCCGGGCGCACCGAGCGGTACTCGTAGACCATTTCGTCGTCAATCCCGGTCAGCTTCGCGGCGACGACCAGCCCGGGATCATCGACCGGAGGGAGGGCCGCGCCGGGCGTCCGCACCAGGACCGCGCCGCCGGTCTCCCCGCGCGGGCGCAGTGCGAAGTCGTCGGCGTCGGGGCCGACGACGACCCCGACGACTGGCTTGAGGTGGTAGGTGAGATCGTCGTCGCGCTCAGGCGCGGTGAGCCGCCGCACGAGCTCGGTGAGTCCTTCACCGACCCGAGCCGAGAAGAAGTCCAGCGCCGCCTGTTGCGTGGCCCAGAGGCTGCCCGACAGCACGAGTCCGTCGTAGCGTCCGGCGAAATGGACGACCAGCCCGGCGGGTGGTTTGACGAAGATCCCGGTCAGATCGCTGGCGAGGTCGTACTCCTCGAGCGTGCCTTCGATTGGGTTGAACTCGCCGATCGAAGGCCTCAACCTCTCATCTGGTTGATCGCCGTCCACGACTCCAACCTACCGGCGGGTCGGTCGGAGGGAGTCAGGCGGTTCGCAGGCCGGACTTGTCGCCGACGAGCCCGAGCGGAGTGACCCCTACCTGGCCGGCGTCGGCGGTGACGTGGCCGATCACGTGGGCGCCGTCGTAGTGCGTGCGCAGCAGCGTGTCGGCGGCGTCGGCGTGCTCGGGCGGGACGACGACGCAGAAGCCACAGCCCATGTTGAAGACTTCGGCCATCTCGGCGTCGGAGACGCCGGCGGCCTGCTGGATCATGCCGAACACCGGCTGGGGCTGAAGCGGGTTCTCGAAGACGTAGCCGACGTCGGTGTTCAGGCGCAGCAGGTTGAGTACGCCGCCGCTCGTCAGGTGGGCGAGGCCGCGCACCTCGACCGGCGAGCGCAGCAGCTCCATGATCGGCTTGACGTAGATCTCGGTCGGGGTCAGCAACTCTTCGCCGACCGACTTGCCGGCGAGCTCCTCTGGTTTGTCGTCGAGCGAGAATCCGGCGTCATCCAGCAACGCCTTGCGCGCCAGCGTCAGACCGTTGCTGTGGATGCCGCTGCTCGGCAGTCCAATGATCACGTCACCGGGCGCGATGTCGCCGCCCTCGACGATCGCATCGAGCGCGATCGTTCCGAAGGCCGCGCCGACGAGGTCGAAACCGCTCGGGCTCGGGTGACCCTTGATCAGCTCCGGGAGCTGTGCGAGCTCGCCGCCGGGGATTTCAACTCCGGCCGCTTCGGCGCCGACCTTCAGGCCGGTGGCGATCCCGGAGAGCATCTCCTTGTCGGCGTGCTCGACGGCGATGTAGTCGACCAGTGCGATCGGCTTGGCGCCGACGCAGATCAGGTCGTTCACGCTCATCGCCATGCAGTCGATTCCGACGGTGTCGAACTTGCCCATCTGCTCGGCGATGATCACCTTGCTGCCGACGCCGTCGGTGCTGATCGCGATGCCGAGGTTGTCGGCGACTTTGAGGACGTTGGCGTAGTGGCCGTTGCGCAGCTGCGCGCGCGAGGGCTCACCGGTGTCGATCGAGGCGAGGATGCTGACGAGCGCGCCGGTCGCCGACTCGGCCTCGGTCGTGCTCACGCCGGCGGCTGCGTATGCGTCCTGCTCGCTCACGCGCCCCAATCTAGACCACGCCGCCGCGCAGAACAACGCAATTTGCAGCCTCAGCCTCACACCTGGTGTGAGGCTGAGGTCGCTATTTGCGGCTTTCTCGGGTCAGGAACCAGGTGACGCCGGCGGCCAGGGCGACGCGGTAGATCACGTACTTCATCAGGCCGCGGCCGCGGTTCTTTGAGGCGATCAGGCGCGCGCTGGCGAAGGAGCTGGCGAACGCGCCGAGTACGCCGACGGCCATCGGCGCGCGCATGCCCTTCGGCAGTCCGTGCTGCTTCAGGCGCACGGCTTTGAGCAGGGTCGCGCCGGCGATCACCGGTAGCGCCACGTGCATCGAAAGCTCGGAGGCACTGAGCGCATCGAACCTGCGGGCGCGCGCCGCGACGATCGTCGAGCCGCTGCGCGAGACGCCGGGGATCAGCGCGATGGCCTGCGCGAAGCCGAGCGAGAGCCCGTCGCGCCAGTCGGCCTCGGAGCGCGAGCGCGTCCCTCCCAGCCCGTCCGCCCACGCCATCGCGGCCGAGCCAGCCAGCAGCCCGACGACGACGATCTCGGGCCGCGAGAGCTTGCCCTCGATCACCTTCTCGAGGCCGAGTGCCGCCGCAGCGGCGGGTGCCAGCGACGAAATGATCATCGAGGCGCGCCGCGTGTCGAGATCGCGTACGGCCTCGAACACCTCGTCGCGCAGCACGATCACGAGTGCTGCCGCGGTGCCGGCGTGCAGCGCCACTTCGAACGATTTGCGCAGCTCGGGGTCGAGCTTGACGTAGTCGCTGCCGAGTACCCACGGTGCGAGTACGAGGTGGCCGGAGCTCGAGATCGGCAGCAGCTCGGTCGGCCCCTGCAGCACGCCGTAGCCCAGGGCCTCGACGAGGCCGAGCTGTGCGTCGTCAGTCATACGACCAGACTAAGTGTCGAGGTTGTCTTCGTTGACCGCGTCGACGGCGCGCTCGAGCTCGCTAGACCCGTCGCCCCGGTTCTTACGCCAGCGCACGAACAGGTAGACCGCGCCGCCGACGATGATCAGCGCCACCGCGTAGTCGACGTAGTGGAGCTTGTCCTTCCAGTTCTCCCAGTTCTCGCCGGCGTAGTAGCCGATCGTCGTCAGCAGCAGCATCCAGGGGATGCAGCCGAGGAAGGTGTAGATCGTGAACTTCCAGAACGGCATCTTCGCGACGCCGGCCGGGAGCGAGATGAACGTACGCACGATCGGCAGCATGCGCGCCCAGAAGACCGTCGCCGCGCCGTGCTTGTTGAACCAGTTGTCGGTCATCTCGAGGTGGTGCGGCGAGATGTGCAGCTTCTTGCCGTGCTTCTCGATCACGTCCATGCGCCCGAAGTAGCCGATCGCGTAGGCGATCCATGAGCCGATCACGTTGGCGACCGCGCCGACCAGCACCGCCGCCCAGAACGGGTAGGTGCCCTCGGAGACGTTGAAGCCGGCGAACAACATCGTCGCTTCTGACGGGATCGGTATCAGCGCGCTCTCCGGGACCATCAGGACGAAGATCCCCCAGAGGCCGAGCTTTTCGGTGACGTCGACGGCGAAGTTGACGATCGGCTCGGTCACCGACGCGAACTGGACTGCGATGGCGGCGTACATGAGCGCGCGAGTATGGCATCAGATCCGCCGCGAGGGCCCTTCGTTAACCTCCCCAAAATGATGGCGCAGACCCCCTTGTTCGACACCGCCACCGCGCTCAGTCCGCTTCGCGGCGAGGTCGACGCGGCGATCGCCCGCGTCCTTGACTCCGGCCGTTTCATCCTCGGGCCCGAGGTGCAGGCCTTCGAGGAGGAGTTCGCCGGCTACGTCGGTGCCGACCACGCGATTGGCGTCGGCAACGGGACCGACGCGCTCAGCATCGCGTTGCGCGCCGTCGGGGTGGAGCCCGGCGATGACGTGATCGTCCCGTCCTTCACGTTTTATGCCAGCGCCGAGGCAGCGCTGACGATCGGCGCGAACGTCGTCTTCTGCGACGTCGACCCGAAGACGATGAATGTCACGGCCGAGACGGTCGCCGCCGCGATCACGCCGAACACGAAAGCGCTCGTCGCCGTCCACCTTTTCGGACTGCCCGCGCCGATCGACGAACTCAGGACCCTCGCCGACCGGCACGGCTTCAAGGTCGTCGAGGACGCCGCACAGGCCGTCGGCGCGACGCTCGACGGTGTCAAGGCCGGCGCGCTGGGCGACGCCGCGACCTTCAGTTTTTTCCCCTCGAAGAACCTCGGCGCGTTCGGCGACGCGGGAATCGTCACCACATCCGACGACGAGATCGCCGAGACCGCGAAGCTGCTGCGCCATCACGGGACGACGAACAAGCAGCTGCACAAGCTCGTCGGTTACAACTCCCGGCTCGATGCGATGCAGGCGGCGATCCTGCGCGTGCTGCTGCCGCACATCGACGACTGGAACGCCGGGCGCAAGGCCGCGGCTGCGGCCTACGCCGAGGCCGGGATCGCCGAGGTCGTGACGCCGCAGACAGTGCCCGCGGGGGCCGACCCGGTCTTTCACCTCTACATGGTCCAGGCCGACGACCCCGACGCGCTCGCCGCGAAGCTCGGCGAGGCCGGCGTCGAAGCGCGCGGCTACTACCGGACGCCGATCCACAAGCAGCCGGCGATCGCCGCGGGCGTGGACCTGCCCGCGACCGACGCGCTCGCCGCACGCAACCTCGCGCTGCCGATGAGTCCCGTGCTCACGGCCGATCAGGCGCGGGCCGTCGTCGCTGCCCTGCAAGCTTGATCCGATGAAGATCTGGGTCGACCTGACCAATTCGCCGCACGTGCTCGTGCTGCGGCCGGTGATCGACGTGCTGCGCGTTCGCGGTCATGACGTCGAGGTGACGGCGCGCGACTTTGCGCAGACGATCGCGTTGCTCGACCGGTACGAGATGGATTACACGGCGATCGGCCACCATCGCGGCGGCCACGCAGCGAGCAAGGCCGTCGGCCTTTTGAGCCGTTCGACGGCGTTGTACCGCTGGTCGAAGGGCAAGGACTTCGACCTCGCGATCGGCCACGGGTCGAACGACGTCTCGGTGGCCGCGAAGCTCCGCCGCATTCCGGCGGTGACGATGTTCGACTACGAGTTCGCCAAGGTCCAGCACGGCCTCAACTGCCGGCTCTGCGCGCGGACGATCGTCCCCGACGCGATCCCGCCCGAGCGCCTGTACGAGTACGGCGCGAAGGGAAAGATCTTCCCCTACCCGGGATTGAAGGAGGAGTACTACCTCTCCGACTTCGAACCCGACGAGGCGGTCCTGGACGAGCTCGGTCTCGACCGCGCGAAGAAGCTCGTCCTGCTGCGCACGCCGCCGGACGTCTCGCTGTACCACCGGCTTGAGAACGACCTCTTTCCGAAGTTGATCGAGAGGCTCGCCGCCGACGAGGACGTGCAGGTCGTAGCGCTCCCACGCACCGAGGAGCAGCGCGCCGAGCTGAAGAAGCTCGCCCACGAGAACATCGTGATTCCCGACGGAGCCGTCGACGGGCCTTCGCTGGTCGCGCTGGTCGACGCGGTGATCGGCGCCGGCGGCACGATGAACCGCGAGGCCGTCGCGCTCGGCACGCCGGTCTGGACGACGTTCGCCGGCCGCATCGGCGCCGTCGACAAGCAGCTGCTCGCCGAGGGCAAGCTGAACCGCCTCGAGAACCTCGACGAACTCGAGATCGTCAAGCGAGGCGCACCCGGAAGCGACCGCATCCGCCGCGACCCGGCGCTGCTGGCCGACCTTGCGCTCGGGGCGGCCGATCCGCGCAAGTTCTGAGGCACCGCCGGGAAACTCTCAGGGCCCTTCCGTAGACTGAACCGCATGGCACAGAGCCGACTCACGCGCAGGATGCGGCGTTCAGTGATGCTGCACCGCGCCCAGCAGGTTCTCACCGACGGCGCGCTCGTGTCGATCGCCTTCTTCGGTGCGTTCTGGCTCGTCTTCAACAGTTCGCTCCCGACGCGTTTCGACGACGGCGTACCGCCGCGCTACGAGGACCTCTTCTGGACGGTGTTGCCGTTCGCAGTCGTCGGCAAGGTGACGATCTTCGCGCTGTTCGGCAGCTACCAGAAGTGGTGGCGCTACACCGACAGCCACGACTTCCGTCGCCTCGTCGAAGCCGTCGTGCTCTCAAGCCTGCTGCTGATCGGCGGCGTGTACCTCGCGCAGCCGAACGGCCTCGCGCTGCCGCGCTCGGTCGCGGCCTTCGACTTTCTGATGACGCTCCTGCTCGTCGCCGGCTCGCGCTTTCTCGTTCGCACGGTCGTCGAGAAGCCGGCGCGCGGCTACCGCCTGCCGAAGGGCCGCGAGGTCCTGATCGTCGGCGCCGGTGACGGCGGCCAGATGGTCGCGCGTGAGATGCTGCGCAATCCCGAGCTCGGCGAGGCGCCGATCGGCTTCGTCGACGACGACCCGCGCAAGTCCGGCGCGCGGATGGCCGGCATCAAGGTCCTGGGCCGTACGCGCGAGCTGCCGCAGATCCTCGAAGAGACTGAGCCAGACGAGGTGATCATCGCGATCCCGTCCGCACCGGGCACGCTGCGTGAGAACGTCGTCTCGGCCTGCCGTGAGCGGAACATTCCGGTGCGCACGCTGCCAACTGTCTTCGAACTGCTGCGCGGCGACGTGAATCTTGTCAAGCAGCTGCGCGAGGTGCAGGTCGAGGACATCCTCGGCCGCGACCCGGTGATCATGCAGCTCGACCGCGTCGGTGCGTACCTGGCGGGCGCGGTGGTAATGGTGACCGGTGCCGGCGGTTCGATCGGCAGCGAGCTCTGCCGCCAGATCGCCCGCGTCAGGCCGCGGAAGATCATCCTGCTCGACCACGCCGAGGACAACCTCTTCAACATCCGTCGTGAGCTTGAAGAGGACCGCCACTTCGGCAACGTCGAGGCCGTGCTCGGCGACTGCAAGGAGCTCCCGCGCATGCAGGAGATCTTCGAGCAGTTCAAACCCGAGATCGTCTTCCACGCCGCCGCCTACAAGCACGTCGCGCTGATGCAGGAGAACCCCGTAGAGGCGATCCGCAACAACGCGATCGGAACGCGCACCGTCGCCGAACTCGCCGGCCAGCATGGGGTGCGTCGCTTCGTGCTCGTCTCGACCGACAAGGCCGTCAAGCCCGCGACGACGATGGGTGCCAGCAAGGCACTCGCCGAGTGGGCGATCGAATCCGCGCAGGCGCGTCACGAAGACACCACCTACTGCTCGGTGCGCTTCGGCAACGTGCTCGGGTCGAGCGGATCGGTCGTACCGATCTTCCGCCGCCAGATCACCGCCGGCGGCCCCGTCACCGTCACGCACCCGGAGATGTCGCGCTATTTCATGACGATTCCCGAGGCCGTGCAGCTGATCATCCGCGCCGGTGACCTCGGGCGCGGCGGCGAGGTCTTCGTGCTCGAGATGGGCGAGCCGGTGAAGATCATCGACCTCGCGCGCAACATGATCCGTCTCGCCGGTCTCGAGCCAGACGTCGACATCCCGATCGTCGTGACCGCGCCTTCGCAGGGCGAGAAGCTGCACGAGGACCTCTTCAATCCCGACGAACGGCCGCAGCCGACGTCGGCCGAGAAGATCGTCCGTGCCGAGCGCGAGAACATGGAGCCGGCGAAGGTCGAAGAGGTGTTCGACGAGGTCGAGCGACTGATCGTCAACGGTCGTCCCCAGGCCCTCGCGCAGCTGGTCCAGGCCGCCGCCGGTGGCTTCGCGCGCGACCGTCTCTAGACTTCACGCAACTCTGATTCGAGCGCTGCCCGCTCGCGTCATCCCCACAAGCTCCTTTGGGCGAACTCAAAGACATACTCCTGAACTTCGGCGCGATCGCCGGCTTCGCCGGAATCGTCGGGCTGGCCGTGCTGGCGATGCTGTATTTCTCCCAGGCGCGCGACGTGCGCCGGCTGCGCGAGTGGGCCGGTCGCGAGCCCGAGCGCGCCGCCGAGATCGAGCTGCGCGCTCAGCAGATCGCCTCGCAGGCGATCGCTCAGGCCTACGAGTCGATGGCGATGCGCCAGTCCGAGGCGCAGGCTGCCGCCGGGATCGCCCATGAGCAGGGCGTCGAAACGCCGCCGCTCGCCGCCGAGACAGAGGTCGCACCGCCCGAGGTCGAACCCGCGGTGTCGGAAGAGACTCAGGTCCACGACGTCGTCAAGCATGAGTTCGGCGGAGAGGCGCCGGCCGAGGACGCCGCCGACGCTGTCGAGGCGCGCGAGGAGGAGCAGCTCGCCGAAGCGGAGGAGGAGGGCTCGCCGCAGCCTGAGCACGTGGTCGCAGAGTCGACCGGAGCGGCCGCCGGCGAGACCGCGATCCAGCCGGCGCCCGCAGGCGATGACGATGACGACGCCGGCGAGGAGCCGCCGTCGGACACCCCTTCGAGCGAGCCGGCGCCGAACGTCCTTTCGCCTTCGACCCCGGCCGCCGCGCGCGCCGCATCGCCCTTGCCGCCGCTGCCGCCGCTCGACACGTCCGAGTTCAAGCCGGCCAGCATCACCACGCCGCCGGTGCCGGACTACTACCTGACCGGCGAACACACCGGGAGCCACAGTTTCGAAGAGCTCGAGCGCCCGAGTGGCCGCAGCCGGGTCCCGTTCGCGGTGGCCGGAGTGCTGGTCGCCGTGTTCGCGGTGATCCTGATCGCCACGCAGCTGGTCGGCGGTGATGACTCGAGCAGCGACAGCAAGACCAAGACAACCCAGTCGCAGAAGCAACAGGAGAACACCGGCGCGCCGAAGAACACGAAGGTCAACCGCGCCGCGGTCACCGTTTCGGTGCTGAACGGAACCGACACCTCCGGCATCGCCGCAATTGCAGCCGACGGCCTCAACAAGGCCGGCTTCACCGACACCACGGTCGGCAACCTCAACGACGGCACCGTCCACCCGCAGAGCACCGTCTACTACGCCTCCGGCAACAAGATCGAGGCCGAAGAGGTCGCCAACGAGATGCGCATCAAGGACATCAAGCCGGCGACAGAGGACCTGCTCGCGAAGGGCGGATCCGTACCGGTGATCGTCGTGCTCGGGGCGGACTTCGACCAGTAGCTTGCGGCGCGCCCGCTGACGCGCTCCTGCCGAATAGCCTTGCCCCGTGCCTGCCGCACCTCAACCGCGCGCGACCACGGCTGCGACCGTCGTCTTCGTTCTGCTCGTGCTCGCGACCTTCACCGCGTTCTTCGTCGCGCAGCGCCTGAAGCAGACTGATCCGCTCGTCTATTCGGTGAACATCAAGCGCTACGTCTCGCCGAACGACGACGGGCTGCGAGACCGCGCGCGGCTGCGTTTCCGCACAAAGAAGGCCGACACCGTCACGGTCCAGGTGATCGACCGCAACGGCACCGTCGTGCGCACGCTCGCCGAGGACCGTCCGATGAAGGCCGGCCCGCACCGCTTCCAGTGGAACGGTCGCCGCGCTCCGATCGGCGACCAGCCCGGAGCACCGGTACCGGACGGGGCTTACCGAGTGCGCATCACGATGCAGGACAGCGGCCGGACCTTTGTGCCGGACAAGTACTTCGTCGTCGACACCGAGGCGCCTGAGCTGACCGCGGATGTCGAGGGCGGGCACCAGCGCTCGATTCTCACCGGCCGCGACGCCGTGCGCGTCAAGTTCGCCGGCGTCGAGGCCTCGCGCCGCGTCGAGTTCGTCGTCTACCGCGTGCGTGGACAGCGCACCTATGCAAAACCGGTCGCCGCCTTCTTGAGCACCAAGGGCAGGAACTACGGCGAGTGGGACCAGACCGTCGGCTCGTTCCGCGAGCGCAAGGAGAAGTGCTTCGGGCGCGTGGAGACGACCGGCCGCGCCCGCCCGGCGCCGGTCGCCAGTTACGTGATCGTCGCGCGCGCTTGCGATGCCGCGGGCAACCAGGGTTCGAGCACGACGGACTCGCCGCCGCGTGCGGGGACGACACGTGGCCTCTCCGGCGTGACCCTCACCGGGGTGCAGATCGCACCACGGCTGGGCGCGGTCACGGCGGGCACACTCGTCGGCTTCCGCGTCGCCCCGCCGCCCGGCGGCTACACCTGGCGGCTGGTCCAGGTCGGCGGCTCGACCGTCGCCCGCGGCCGGGCTCGCGGCGCGACCTTGCGTGCGCAGATCCCCGACGACGCCGCGGGTCTGTTCACGCTGCGGATGACCGCCCGCGACCCGGTGCGCGGCGACCGCGGAACCGCGACCACTCCGGTCGCCGTCAACGACCGTCACCGCGACAAGCTGTTGATCGTGCAGCCGGCGATCGCCTGGCAGACGCAGAACCCCGTCGACGTGACCGGCGACGGTTTCGGCGATCCCTACTCGGCGCTTCCGCCCGGCAAGCAGTTGCGCATCGACGATGACCGCTTCCTCGCGTCGCAGGCCGGCACCCCCGGCTTCGAGGCGAACGAGGGCGCGCTCGCGGCGTATCTCGAGCGCAATCACGCGTCGCTGGCGGCCGCGACGACGACGGACTTCGCGTTGGCCGACGACCCCGACCCCGCCGCGCTACTTGCGAAGCGCGATGCCGTCTGGTTTGCCGGTGACGAGCGCTGGATCACTCCGCAGCTCGGAGTCGCGCTGCGTCGATTCGTGCTGGCGGGCGGCAAGGTCGCATTCTTCGCGCCCGACGCTTTCCGTCGCACAGTCAGTCTGCCCGGTGATCAGATCAGCGGCCCGTCCGACCGTCGCCAGCGCGACATCTTCGGCGAGTCGGTCGACGACGTCACCGAGGCGCCGGCTCCGGTCGTGCCGTTCCAGGACGAGCTCGGTCTGTTCCGTGGGCCCACCGGCCTGTTCGAGCGCTTCGAACAGTCGCGCGGCCTCTCGAAGGACGCGACGATCCAGACCGCGGCCGGTCGCGAGGCCGACAGCCCCGCGGTTGTCGGCTACAAGCTCGGACGTGGAGAGGTGATCCGCGTCGGCATCGACGGCTGGCAGGCCGAGCTGACGGGAAGTGCCGAGCCCAACGTCGCCTGGACCACCGACGCGATCCTTGCGAGGTTGACGCGATGATTCTCGCCGCTGCACACGCCGCCCAGACGCTCGGCCTGGTGGCGATCACCGTGCTGGTCGGCGGATGGCTGCTCACCGCAAGCGAGCGCCTGCGTTGGGCCAGCGGCGTACTGGTGCTCATCCTTGCTCCGCTCGTGCTCGCGAGCAGCGTGATCGGCGACGAGGATTCGAGCCTGCCGGCGTTGTCCGCGCCGATGATCCTCGCCGGCGCTGTCGCCGGGCTGGTCGCAGTGGCGGTCGTCGCGGCGATCTTCGTGCGCTGGCCGCGAGCGGTGTTGCCGGCCGCGCTCGCGACGCTGGCGTTCAGGGTGCCGCTCGAGATCGGCAGCGACTCGGTCAAGCTGCTGCTGCCGCTGTACCTCACGCTCGCAGGTGCGGTCGTCGCGCACGCGTGGATGAGCTGGCGCGGCCGCGCCGTCGACGCGCCGCGCGCGCCGAAGCTGCTCGACCTGACGATCGTCATCTACCTGGCGCTCTACGCGCTGCAGTCGGCGTGGTCCGGCGACCCGAATGTGGCGACGCAGAACTTCTGCTTCTTCTACGCGCCGTTCGCGCTGCTCTACGGCCTCGCCGCCACCCAACGCTGGGACGCGAAGCTGCTGCGCACCTGCCTGTTCACGCTCGTGATGGTCGCGCTCGTGCTCGTGTTCGCCGGGTATGTCGAGTTTGCCCGCGGTCGCTATCTGATCACGATCGGCGGCACTCAGCCGAGTGACTTCGATCCGTACTTCCGCGTGCAGAGCCTGTTCTTCGACCCGAACATCTACGGCCGCTTCCTCGCCGTCGTGATGCTCGTTCTGACAGCCGTGATGCTCTGGACGGCGAAGACGAAGCGCGTGATCGGCTGCGCGGTCGTGCTCGCGCTGCTCTGGGCCGGGCTGGTGATCTCGCTTTCGCAGACCAGCTTTGCGGCCCTGCTGGCCGGCCTCGTCGCGCTTGCCTGCATTCGCTGGCGGGCGAAGCCGATCCTGATCGGGACGGGCGTGGTGCTGCTGGCCGGGGTCGTCTTCGCGCTCGCGTTCCCGTCGGTCACCGGTGTGAACCTGACGAGCAGCAAGAGCGCCGAGACGACGACGAGCGGGCGCTTCGATCTGATCACCGGCGCGGTCACGCTGTGGTCGGAGAAGCCGGTCTTCGGCTGGGGCTCGGGCGACTTCTCGAACGCTTACAAGAGCGGCGACCTCGCCAAGCACACGCCGTTCGGTTCGAACGTCACGACAAAATCGCACACCGCGCCGCTGACAGTGGCCGCGGAGCAGGGGATCGTCGGATTTGCCGCGTTCGTGGCGCTGCTGATCGCGGGCTTCGGGGCCGTGTTCCGGCGCGTCGGTGACATGAGTCGTCCCGGGTGTGTCGCACGGATCGCGGTCGCTGCGGCCTTCACCGCCGTGTTCGTTCACACGCTCGCCTACGCGGCGTTCCTTGAGGATCCGCTCACCTGGGTGCTGCTCGGCTGCGCCATCAGTCTCGCTGCCATCCCGCGCGGCGGCGAGACTTCAAGCACATGATCAACTACCTCAGGAGGCTGACGAAGACCGGCGCCGCCTACACCGCGTCGAGCGTACTGGCGAAGCTGATCGCGCTGTTCACGCTGCCGCTGTACACGAAGTACGTGTCGCCCGCCGGCTTCGGCCAGGCCGAGGTGATCGCCACGACGGTCATCGTGCTCTCCATTCTCTTCCGACTCGGCGCGATCGAGGCCTTCCTGCGCTTCTTCTATCTCGACGAGTACCCGCGGCGCGAGGTGGTGCGCACCGGCTTCTGGTCGCTGATGATCTCGGCGACGCTCGGCGTCTTGATCTGCATCGCGCTCGCCGGTCCGCTGGCGAGCCTGCTGCTGCGCGACGTTCCCGGCAGCGCCACGCTGGTGCGGATCGCGATCGTCTGGTTCTGGTTCGCGACCTTCTACGAGCTGCTGCTCGCACTCTTCCGCGTCGAGGAGAAGGCCGGCGCGTACGCCGCCGCGACGAGCCTGAACGTCCTGATCACGGTGCCGCTGACGATCTGGTTCGTCGTCGGCCAGGACATGGGGGCGAAGGGTCTCGTGCTCGGCAACGCGCTCGGCACGGCGATCATCGTCATCGGGCTGTTCCTGCTGCACACGCTCGCCGGCCGCATTCCCGGCCCGGGCCTGCCGCTGCTGCGGCCGATGCTGAAGTTCGGCCTGCCGACGGTGCCGGGTGAGATCTCGCTCTATGCACTCAACTGGGTCGACCGCATCCTGCTGATCAACCTGCCGGCCTCACGCACCGCCGGCCTCGCCGCGGCCGGCGTCTACTCGATCGCCTACAAGCTCGCGCAGGGTGTGACGATCTTCGTGCGCGCCTTCCAGCTCGCGTGGCCGCCACTGGCCTACTCGATCAAGTCCGACAAGGAGGCGAGCGTCGTCTACGGACGCGTGCTCACCTATTACCTGCTCGTGACCGGCGCCGTCGTGACCGCACTCAGCCTGCTCGCCGGTCCGCTGGTGCGGCTGTTCACATCGAGCCCCGACTTCTACGACGCGCACCGCGCAGTGCCGCTGGTGGCGACGGGCGTCGTGTTCTACGGCGCCTATCTCGTGCTCGTCTCGGCCGTCGCGCGGATGGGCAAGACCGGGTCGCTGTTCCCGGTCGCCGCCGCGGGGCTTGTGGCCAACGTCGCGCTCGGCCTGCTGCTGATCCCGGACCACGGGATCGTCGGCGCCGGAGTCGCGCTGATCGGCGCCTACCTCGTGCTGCTCGGGCTGATGTATCTGCGCGCGCGGCAGACGCTCGGGCTGGTGATCGAGTGGCGCCGCGTCGTGCAGGTCGTCGGCATCGCCGCGCTGGTCGTATGGAGCGGTGAGCACACGCTCGACGACTTCGGGACCGCGGCCGTGATCGAGCGCTGCGCCTGGTGGCTCTTCTACCCGGCGCTACTTCTGGTGACCGGCTTCTTCAGCGGCGAGGAGCTGCGCCAGATCCGCGACGTGCGCACGCTGATCAAGCGCGCCCGGGACTCACGCTCGCTCGGCGACCGGCCGGACGTGACAGCCGAACTGCACGGGCCGGAGTAAGCGGCTATTCGAGCTCGCGAAGTTCACGAAGTTCGTCAAGCACCGCGCGGTCTTTCGGCCGGTCTGCAGCTTCCTTCGACCGGATGATCGTGTCGAGGGCGGCGACCTGAATCGTCAGGCGGTCCGCGATCTCGAGTTCGGTCGCGCCCCGCACGGCCTCGTCGTAGCCGTCGATTCCTGCCGGCGCGAGCACGAGGTCCAACGCACCGGCGCTCGTCGCAAGGTTCCAGATCCGATTGCCCGCCAACTGCTCAGCGGAGGGATCGAAGGGGAGTGGGGTCTCCGAGTCGCTGACGTAAACAGCTGCGCCCAGATCCTTCAATGCTTCGGCCAGTCGACCGAGGTTCGCAGCGGTCTCGCGCGGCACCACGTCGATGTCGAAGGTCACGTGCGCCGAGCCTCTGATCGTCGCGGCGAATCCCCCGATCACGACGAACTCGACGTCGCGCGATTCGAGCGCGCGGAGGATCGCGACTGGGTCGAACTCGCTCACACAGTCACCGTCGAGCGCGCTCGTTCGATCACACGAACCGTTCTGACCAACTGGCTCACGCGCTGCGCCGGAGTGAGCGCCAGCTGCTCACGCAACTGGCGAGTCTGCGTGACGTTGACCGGCCGCAGCTCCCTCGACAACTCAAACCCGCAGGCCGCCAGGAGGGAGGTGAGAGTGTCGACCCGCGGCTCGGATTCGCCGCGCTCCCAGCGCGCGATCGCGGGCTGCTTGGTTCCGACCCGCTCGGCCAGTTCGACCTGGGTCAGACCGGCCCGCAGTCGGGCGTTGCGGATCAACGGAGCGGCGCGCATGCGCCAACTATAACGAAAACGTTATAGTTCGCGAGTAACAGCGAAACCCTGCGCGATCGCGCGCAGTTGGTGCGCGAGATGCAGAAGGCCGAGCACGGCCAGCAGCGCTCCCCGCGCGTAGACCTCGGTCACGCCTTGGGTGTCGCTGAACGCCGAGATCAGCATGTCGATCACCGAGGCCGCAGCGACGAGATTGATGAATCCGGGGAAGACGATCAGCTGTCCGAAGTTCGTGTACCTGCTCCAGAGCCAGCCGCGGCCCGAGGTACCGGCCATCGCCTCGGCGCCCGACGCCTCGAGGTCCAACGCCTCGGGGTCACCGCCCATCCGCGCCAGCGCCGCGCGCACCATTTCCGGCGAGTCGCGCAGCTCCGGCTTGTCGCGGTAGACACCCCACATGATGTGGTCGCGGGCGCTGTACGGGACGCGCACAAGAGAGAGGATCACGATCAGCCCGAGCGCGGACCACCACCAGTCGCCTGTCTCGCGGAACACTCCCCAGGTCAGGCCGGCCGTGATCGCAGCCGGCATGTAGTAGTGACCGACCCAGTCGAGATACGCGCCGCCGGCACCCGAGGACTTCCCTTCGACGGTGCGCTCGAAGCGCGCGATCTCGCCGTCGCAGAAGTCGAGTACGAAGGCGAGCTGCATCATCAAGATCGCGAGGATCTGCGCCCAGTACTCGTTGACGCCGAGCAGCAGGCCGCCGGCGATCCCGATCAGGATCCCGCCCACGGTCGTCTGGTTGGCGCTGATCCCCGTCGGCAGTAGGACCCGCGTGATGCGGATCGACAGCTTGCGCACGCCACGCGCGTAGAGGCGCCTGAAGTCGCGCGGCTCATCGCGCCCGGCGGTGCCCTCGCCGCCGCAGATCGCGATCAGCTCGTGGAGAGGCGGAAGATTCTTGCGAGAAACCTCGTCGCTCATTGCAGCGCGACTCTAACGGGCCGTAGGATGGCTCAGGCATGCGGCGGACCTTTGAAGACGAGAACCCCGGCGGAATCCCATGGACTCCGCCGACCGGGTTCGAGAACCCCGTCCCCGAACCGGGTGAGGCTCGGGCCCGCGCGCTCGGAAAGGCCGTCCCCTTCCTGGCGATCCTGATCACACTGTTGATCGTCGGCGCCGTGCTCTACGACCAGGCCGGCGACGTAAAACGGCAGATCGAGGACAAGTGGGACGAGATCACCGAGCAGATCGAACAGGCCGGCAGCCAGACGGAGTCCTCCACCAGCTCCGCGAGCAGTGACCCGCTGAACTCGGACGACGGACCGCGCGGCGACGCCGACGGAAAGACGAATCTTCCAGGTGGCTACGCCTCCGCGACCTTCACCGTCGACGGCTACATGGCCGAAACCGCGAACCGGCAGGACACCGACGGCAAGTACGACGGCTCGACTTGGCAGGTGACGCAGGTCGGCAAGGGCGGGGTCAGCTACGCGACGCTCCGCTACGCCAAGTACGTGCCCCCGATCGCGACGGCCCAGCAGCGCAAGGCGTATCTCGACGGCCTCGAGCGCTACCACGAGAGCGCCGCGAACGGCAACGTCAAGACCTCCAAGCTCAGGATCGACGGCCACAGCGCAACCGAGTTCTCCTACAAACGCAAAGCCGACGGCGCAAAGATCCGCGCGATCTCGATCATCGGCGACCCCAGCAGCTACGAGCTCAACTGCGTGATCTCGAAGCTGGTTCCGCAGTTCTCGAAAACCTGCGACGAACTCGTCGATTCGATGAAGATCAGCGGGCCTGGTTAGGTACACAGAACGTGTAGTTTCGTGTAGGGTGGCGGAATGGAAGCAGCCCAGAAGCGAATCAACGTGACCCTCGACGGCGAATACGCCGCCAAGCTCGAACAACTCGCAAAGCGAAGCCACGTCCAAGAAGGCACCCTCGCGCGATCGCTTCTGTGTGTCGCTATCGATTCGGCGAGTCCGGATGCGGCACACGTCCACGCTCTGCTCACGCGCATACCGGGCGCGATCGAGCGGATCGAGGCCGGCCATCGGGACGCCATCGCAGGCAACACGATTCCGATCGACGAACTCTGAGATTTGGCGCTGGTCGAGTTCTCTCGGACCGCGGTCACGAATCTCGATCACCTGATCGATTCGAGATCCCTGCCGGGCGACACCAGGTCGCGGGTCGTCGGGGCATCTCGCCACCTCGAACACTTCCCGGAATCCGGCGCAGTCTTGGAAGGCAAACTCGCCCGTTATCGATTCGTGCTCGGCCCGTGGTCCTGGATGCTGATCATCTACGAGTATTTCGCCGATGACGACTTGGTGGTCATAACCGGCATAGAAGATTCGCGCGAGGCCGACGCCGCCACCGCCGACCGCTGAGCCGGTACCGTCACCCCGTGGCCCAACTGCCCGTCATCTACCTCGCGGCCGGTCGCGGTTCGCGGCTCGGCGATCTGACCGCGGAGATCCCGAAGGCCTTCGTTCCCGTCGGTGACCGCCCGCTCGTCGAGCGCTCGCTCGAGTACCTGCGCGAAGCCGGCTTCGACCGTGTGATCGCCGTCACCGGCCACGCGGCCGAGGCCTTCGACGCGCTCGACGTCGAGCAGGTCTTCAACGACCGCTGGGCGACCGAGAACAACATCACGTCGCTCTGGCAGGTGCGCGACATCGTCGCCGGCGGCTGCGTGATCGTCAACTGCGATCTGCTTTTCGAGCCCCGGCTGGCGCGTCGGCTCGCTGAAACCGAAGGCACCGCAATCCTTGTGGATGACGCCCGTCCTGTGGACGAGGAGTCGATGAAGGCGACCGAAGTGAATGGCCGCTTGGACCGTCTGCACAAGTCACTTTCACTGCGCTCGGTGGTTGGTGAGTACATCGGACTCACGCGAGTGGACCCTGCCGAAGGGCCGCGGCTCGCAGAGATCCTCGAAGAGTTCATGTATGCCGGTAACACGCAGGTGTACTACGAAGACGCGATCGAGGAGCTCGGGCGCGAGGTTCCGGTGCGCATCGAGCGCATCGGGGGAATGCACTGGGTCGAGATCGACGACAACAAGGATCTTGCATGGGCGCGCGAGCAGGTCGCCCCAATGATCGACTTAGCGGAGCAGGTGCGGTGAGCGACGAGTACCGCAGCCTCGTCGAGGCGATCACCGTCCGTCGTCAGATCGAACTTCCGCATTTCCTGCGCACGGTCGACGGCAGCGACGCGCTCGCCGCCGAGCTGAAGCACGTGCTCGAAGCCCTCGACTCGGGCTCGGCGCTGTTCGTTTCCGGCGGATCGCAGTCGGCCGCGGTCAGCACCGACATCTGCGCCGGCTGCACGCGCGAGACCGTGTCCGACAACACGCGCGCCGAGGTGAAGCGCATCGCCGCGCTGCTTGAGCTCGAGCACGACGCCGTCGTCGCCGTCGGCGGCGGCAGGCCGATCGACGTCGCCAAGAGCGCGGCTTTGCTCGCAAACGTTCCGGTGGTCGTCGTTCCGACGCAACTCTCGGCCGACGGCATCGCTTCGCCCATCTCCGTCATCCGCGAAGCCGACGGAGAGGTCGTCAGCGAGCGCTCCGCCCTTCCGGCAGGGGTCGTTGCCGACCTCGAGACCCTGACCAATGCGCCCGTCGCGTTCGCCCGCGCAGGCGTGGGGGATCTGATCGGTAACCGGACCGCGCTCGTCGACTGGCGACTTGCGGCGGCGGCCGGCGAGGCCGAGGTAGACGACTTCGCCGCCCTGCTCTCGAGCTGCGCTCACCTGCTGATTGAGGGCATGGATCTCTCGCCGCTCGCCGTCGGCACGCTCACGAATGATCTCGCGCGCCGGTTGCTCGACGGTCTGGTGCTCAGCGGTCTGGCGATGGAGATCGCCGGATCGTCGCGCCCGTGCAGCGGCAGCGAGCACCTGATCAGCCACGCGATCGACAAGCTCGAGCCGGGAACGGCGGCGCACGGCGAGCAGGTCGCGTTCGGCACGGTCGTTTCGACCGTCCTGCAGGGCGGGGATCCCGAGCCGGTCAAACGACTGATCGGTTCGGCAGGTATGAACGCCGCGCTGACGGGATTCGGGTTCCCGGTCGACAGGCTGGTCGAAATCGTGCGTTACGCGCCCGCGACGCGCCCGGGCCGCCACACGGTGCTCGACGGCGACCGCCCGGGCACGGACGCCCTCAGGTCGGCCGTCTCCGCGGCAATTTCCTGATTTTTCAGCATGGTTGCGCGACTTTCAGGCGGCTAGCCTGTTCCAACGCGCGAGCTCCACGCTCAGTTCAACGGCTTCCCAGGGAGGGGGGGTCGCCGGAGCCGCTCAAGCAAAGGATCGAAGTGCCGGACGGTGAATTCCCGTCCAGTACTTACTCAAGGGTCATACCGAAAACGCCGACACGTGAGTGTTACTGAGTCTGCCCGACCGCGGGCGACGAGGACTTCCACAGACGAAGTCGGGGACTGAAATCACATCTAAGGGGATGCAAGGAATGCTGAAGCATGCACGGAGCGGCGACCGCTCCGACAGCAGTTCTAGTGCCGAAGGACCGAATCCTTCGATCGATACCGGGGTTCACTCAAACGTGGCAAGGATGCCCCGTATTGCTCTCATCTCTCTTACTGCCGTGGTCGCGGCGTGCCTTTTTTCGGTCTTCATGCTGGCCGGAACGGCGAACGCGAACATCACGACGTCGCTCGACGCGCGCTACCAGCAGAACGGAACGACGACCGAGATCGCGAACCCGGTGGCCGGTTCGCACCCCGACTACCGCCAGATCATCAACATCGGCGGCAGCGACGACCTTCAGCGCCTGATCCTCGATTTCCCGACCGGACTGCTCGGTGACCCCAACGCGATCGCCGCGGCCAGCCGCTGCACGGTCGACTACACGGGCGTCACCGCGACGAGCGGAAGCCCGAGTTATGCGGGATGTCCGGCATCGAGCAGAGTCGGAACGATCCGCGCCGTCGCCGAATCCGGCCTCACCTGCTCCGACATCACCCTGAACGGTTCGATCTACCTGCTTCAGAATCGTCCGTCGGCCGACCCCGAGGTGCCCGCCTACCTCGGCATCAACCTTTCCGGAACCGCGAACGTCTGGCTGCTCTTCTGCGCCGGCCTGACCGCGAACATGAACATGACAGCGAGGATCACGGTCCGGCCGAGTGACCAGGGACTGCGGATCCAGATCATCGACGACCTGCCGAAGACCGACCCGATCATCGGCGGTGATATCCGCATCAAGACGATCGACGAGACGATCTCCGGTCTGATCGGCACGAAGCCGTTCGTCACGGTGCCGACGCGATGCGGCGCATCCTCTACTTGGGATACGAACGCATTCACGCGGGCGTATGCCTCGAACACGAACACCAACGCGAGTATCGACGGTGTCGCCTATCTGGCGGCTCCTTCTTCGCGAACGGGAACCTGTACGGGCGCTGCCGCGCCAGGTCATACGTTCTCGCTGTCGCAGACGAACACCAATCCAGGGGCGCCCGTGGGTCTACGGGCGGTGTTGAACAACCCCGTACCGACGACGAACGTCAACCAGGCGGCTTACGCGAAGACGTTCTCGCTCGTCCTTCCGGTCGGCTTCAAGGTCAACCCCGCGATCGGCGCTCGCCTCGTTGGCCCGGGGGGCGGATGCACCGAGGCGCAGTTCCTGCAGCCGGATGCGAACAATCCCGTCACCAACAATGCGCCGACCTGTCCGACCACCAGTCAGGTCGGAAACGTCGCCGTGGCAGTGCCTGAGATCACCGGAGACCTGACTGGCCGCATCTATCTGGGAGAGCCGCGAGCGGGAGACGTGGCAGCCGGCATCTACCGCCTGTACATCCACGCCGTCAGGGGCGGAGTCGTCACCAAGTTCCAGGGCACGGCCACCGCCAATCCGGTGAACGGACAGGTCACCGTGACGGTCGACAACACGAACTCCTATTTCAACGGTCTGCCGCAGTTCAACTACTCGAAGTTCGACATGGACTTCAACTCGAACTCCTCGGGCATCGGCTCGCCGAGTTCGGGAGCGGTGGTGAACCCGTCCGACGCCCAGCAGATGCTCGTCAACCCGCAGTGGTGCGGCTCGCACAGCGCTTCGGTCACGGTCGTCCCATGGACGAGTCCGACGCAGGCGAACGAGACATTCTCGCCGACCCTGACCACCTCGGGCACTCCTTTGCAGTGCGCCTTCGGCAATTTCGCACCGACCTTCACCGCCAAGCTCACCAACGCCGGTAGCGGCAGCGGCGGCGCGATCAACTACAAGGCCGGTCAGCACCCCGACCTGACGCTCTCGATCTCGCGTCCGGACCGCACGGACAACATCAAGAACATGGTCTTCAAGCTGCCTGTCGGCTTCGCCGGTTCGGCCACCGCGGCTCCCACCTGTAGCGGCATCACCAACACTTCCCTCGGCACCTGCGGCTCCGGCAATGTCGTCGGAACTGTCGCCGTCCAGGTCGGCAACGGCACCCAGACCGTCTCGATGCCGAGCACGATCTACAACGTCGTCACTGACAACAGTTCGCAGACCGCGAAGCTGGCGATCGTGACACCGGCCAGCGTCGGTCCGTTCAACCTCGGCAACGTGATCAACTACTCGATCCTCACCGTCGATTCCGCGACCAACTTCCGCCTGACGGCATCGACCGACCTGACGCAGTCGATCAACGGAATCCCGGTCTCGTACCGCAGCCTCGACCTGACGTTGAACGGCATGATCGGCAGCACGCCGTTCCTGACCAGCCCGTCTGCGACGTGCGGCAGCCCGTTGAGCTTCGACTACTCGTTCACCTCGAACGGTGACCCGAACGGCAGCTCCTCGGCGTCGGTCCCCGGATCGGTGTCGAGCGGCGTCTACTCGACGACGCCGAACAACCTCGACTGCGGCACCGCGGTCCAACCGTTCTCGCCGACGCTGAGCGTCACCCCGACGACCACCGTCGCGGCGCAGCCGACCGGCCTGACCCTGACCGTCAACCAGTCGCAGACCGCGGCAACGACGCAGCAGTCGACGATCAAGACCGTCGGCATCACCATGCCGGCCGGCCTCGAGATCAACCCCGGCTTCGCGTCGAGCGTCACGGCCTGCCCGACGGCGACGATCAACGGCAACTTCACGAGCAAGACCGACGGCTGCAGCGGTATCGCCACCAAGATCGCCGATGTCACAGTCTCGACCCCGCTGCTCCCGAACGGCTCAATCACCGGCAAGGTCTACATGGAGACGCCCAACAGCTCCACGCTGGCCTCGCGATACCAGCTCGTCATGTACCTGAGCATGCCGGGCGGCATGATCATCGTCCGCGGAAACGCGACGCTGAACGGCTCGTCGGCCGGCGGCGTCAGCGGCTCGACCGGCGCCGTCAACTCCGGCACCGGCCAGCTGGTCGCCAACTTCCCGAGCACGGCGACCTCGGTCGTCGGCGCGCAGGGTTCGGCGACCAACCCGTACCTGCCAGACGTCCCGTACTCGCAGATGGCCCTGGCCTTCAACAGCACCACGCCGATGTATGTCAACAGCGACACCGTCGGCTCGCAGGGCTTTGCCGCCAGCTTCACTCCTTGGTCGACCAGTTCGACCACCCCGGCTACGAGCTCGCCGTCGTACACGACTACGACCAACGGCGGTGGCGGATGGGCGCCGACCTTCTCGCAGACGATTTCTTCGACCGTCGCCAACGCGCACCCGGACCTCACTCTGACCGTCAATCGTCCCGAAGTGAACCAGCAACTGGCGAGCGTCGACTTCCGCCTGCCGTCGGGCCTCACCGGCGCGCCGGCCGCGGTCCCGACCTGCACCCAGACGCTCGCGGACGCGGGCAACTGTCCGGCGAACTCGCGCGTGGGTACGGTCACCGCCTCGGTCGGATCGGCGCTGATCGCGACGCCGAGCGTCGGCCTTGCGACCCTGAACGGAAACATCTACAACACCGTCGCCCCTTCGACCGCCCCGGCCAAGCTGACGGCCGTCGTGCCGGTCGTGCTCGGGCCGTTCAACCTCGGTTCGATGACCCTGCCCGTCAACGTCTCGATGCGCAACGCCAGCGACCCCGACCCGTACGGTCTCAACGCCACCGTCACGCTGCCGAACCGCTACGAAGGCGTCAAGGTGCGCTACCGCACCCTGACCGTCGTGATCAACGGCGTCGCTCCCGGCAACGGTGCAAACTTCCTCACCAACCCGAGCAGCTGCTCGGCGCTGAAGACCACGACCGCGGTCATGACCTCTGACCTCGCGAACGTCGTCAACGGCACGCAGAGCTTCACGCCGACGAGCTGCTCCAGCGGCTTCGGCACCACGCCGACGGCGACGGTTGCGACCAACCCGGCCGCACCGGCGAACCAGGCGGCGGTCGGCCTGAACGTCAACGTCGCCTCGGCGGCGACAAACCCGACGATGAAGCAGCTCAAGCTGACCTTCCCGACGGGCATGAGCATCAACCCTGCCGTCGGCAACTACGCCAGTGGCTTCACCTGCCCGACGGCGACGATCAACGCCAGCACCGGCTCCACCGACGCGTGCTCGGTCGCAGGCAAGCAGGTGATCGGCACGGTCGCGATGCAGACGCCGCTGATCTCCGGCACCTTCAACGGCAACCTCTACCTGGAGACGCCGGACTCCTCCGGCAACCCGGCCAACCGCTTCCGCGTCGCGATGATCATTCCGATCCCCGGCCAGATGCTGGTGATCCGCGGCGTCGCCCGTGTCAACGGTGAGACCACCGTCACGGCCGGCGGCACCGGTGCCGTCGACAGCGGCACCGGCGTGGTCACGGTCGACTTCGACAACATCCCGGACCTCTCGTTCAGCTCGCTCGCCGTGGCGATGAGCACCGGCAGCAAGGCTCTGTTCGTCACACCGACGACCTGCTCGGCGACGAACACGATCGTCGCCCAGATGTACCCGTACACGAGCCCGGGCACCGCGACGACGCAGAACTCGAACTTCAACACGAACACGAACTGCCAGGCGATCAGCTTCGCGCCGACCTTCAGCGCAAGCGCCGCCAGCACGACCGCCGCGGCCAACTCAAACCTGACGATGACCGCGACCAACGCCGGCGCCGCAGTCGACCCGCTGCGCAGCGTCACGTACCACCTGCCGACCGGCTGGGTGGCGAACACCAACAACGTCGCGCGCTGCACTCAGGCCGCCGCGGCTGCAGCGACCTGCGCCACGCCGGTCGTCGGAACCGCTTCCGCGAGCGTCGGCACCAACGCCGAGACGTACGCGCTCTCCGGTTCGATCTACAACGTCACACCGAACGCGACTGAGCCCGCGCGCCTGCAGGTGATCATCCCGGTCAACGTCGGTCCGTACGCGCTGGGCAATCTGTCCGTGCCGGTCACGACGAGCCTGCGCGCGGACTACGGCATCGACGCGTCGGCGACACTGCCGACCAAGTACGAGGGCATCGACATCCGCACGCGCAGCCTTTCGGTGACGCTCAGCGGCACCGTCGGCGGCCAGCGATTCATGCAGAACCCGAGCGTCTGCAGCGCCAAGTCGATCTCGGCCGACATGGGCAACGGCACCACGACCGTCACCGGTTCGCAGTCGATCACGATCACCGGCTGCCCGCTCGGCTTCTCGCCCGACCCGACCCTCACCGTCACGCCGAGCACGACGCAGGCAGCCGACCCGGTCGGTCTGACCTTCGCGATCGGCAACTCCGCGAGCAACCCGACGATCAAGCGCGTCCAGCTGCAGTTCCCGAACGGCATGGAGATCAACCCGGCCTTCGGCAACTCGCTCTCGGGTGCGAACGCGACCTGCACCGCGGCGACAGTCGCCGGCTGCGCCGGCGCGACCTCGATCGCGACCGTCTCGCTGACGACTCCGCTGCTCTCGACCAGCCCGATCAGCGGCAACGTCTACGTCGTCTCGCCCGGCACGACCGCCGCCACCCGCTACCGAGTGGTGATGATCGTCGACCTGCCCGGTTCCAACGAGCTCGTCGTCCCCGGCGCGGTCACCGTCAACGGTTCGACCGACATCACCGGCGGCACCGGTTCGACCAGCACTTCGGCCACCGGCCAGATCAGCGCCGACTTCAACAACATCCCGGACCTCGGCTTCACCGCCCTGTCGATGGCGTTCAACAGCGGCACACAGGCGATGGTCGTGAACCCGGACGCCAACGGCTCCGCGAGCTTCTCCGGCACCTTCACTCCGAACTCGACCAGCACCTCGGCGCAGGACAAGGTCGTCACGACGGCCTACACCACGACCGGCGCCGGCACGAGCTTCGACCCGTCGTTCACGGCGACTGCCAGCACCTACGTGTCGGCCGCGCACCCGACTTTGACGATGAACGTCGGACGCAACGACAAGCAGAAGCAGCTGAAGGACGTCACGATCCACTTCCCGGCCGGCCTCACCGCCAACACCGCGAACATCGCGACCGCCAACCAGTGCACGCAGGCCAGTGCCAACGCCGGCACCTGCAGCACGACGGCCGCGACCAGCCAGGTCGGAACCTTCACCACCTCGATCGGCTCGGGCACCGAGACCTACTCGCTGACCGGCGGCCAGATCTTCGAGGTCGTGCCGAACGCCAACGAGCCCGCCCGCTTCCAGGCGATCATCCCGGTCGTCGTCGGTCCGTTCAACCTCGGCAAGATGACCGTCCCGGTGACGGCTTCGCTGCGTTCAGGTGATTACGGAATCGACCTCGCAACCTCGCTGCCGACTCGCTACGAGGGCATCGCCGTGCGCCTGCGCACGCTGCAGATGGTGATCAACGGCACGGTCAACGGCCTGCCGTACATGAACAACCCGAGCAAGTGCTCGGCCGGCACGATCAGCGCCGACATGCAGGCCGCTGACGGCACGAACGACAGCTCCTCGAGCAACAACTCCTCCGCCTACACGGCAACCGGCTGCGGCGTTGCGTTCGGCACCACGCCGACCGCCACGATCACCGGCGTCAGCACCACGACGCAGACCCCGACCGGCATGAACGTGTCGATCGGATCGGCTTCCACCAACCCGACGATCGGCGGCGTCTCGATCGCGCTTCCGGCCGGCATGTCGCTCAACCCGGCAGTCGGCAACAACGGCAGCAGCACGACCTGCTCGACGGCACTGATCAACGCCGGCGGCAGCGGCTGCCCGGCGCTCTCACAGCAGGGCACGGTCTCGATGCAGAGTGCCCTGATCGGCGGCACCTTCACCGGCAAGGTCTTCCTCGAGGACCCGGGCACCACCGCTGCGACGCGTTACCGCCTGGCGATCATCATCGACCTGCCCGGCACGACCGACCTGGTCGTGCGCGGAACGGCCGACGTGGCCGGCGACACCGACGTGACAGCCGGCGGCGCGGGAGCCACCGGAACCAGCTCCGGCGCGATCACCGTCAGCTTCCCGTCGATCCCCGATCTCGGCTTCACCAACCTGAGCCTGTCGATGACGACCGGCTCGCGCAGCGTGCTCGTGACCCCGTCGACCTGTCAGGTCAACAACTTCGGCATCCAGATCTCGCCGAACGGCGGTGCCTCGACGGTGACGACGACCCCGACGCAGAGCTTCACCACGGGCACCGACTGCACGCAGTCGTTCTCGCCGACGCTCAGCGCCGCGACGCTTTCCGACTCGACGGCCGGCGCACACCCGGACATGTCGCTCACAGTCACCAACGGCGGCAGCACCGTGAACGGCCTGAAGAACGTCAACCTTAAGCTGCCGACCGGCCTCGTCGCCAACACGACGGTCGTCTCGCGCTGCACCCAGGCGAGCGCCAACGCGGGAACCTGCGGCACGACCGCGCCGCTGAGCGCCGTCGGCACCGTGTCGACGAGCATCGGCACCAGCGCCGAGACGCTCTCACTGCCGGGCACGATCTACAACGTCGACCCGGACACGACCGAGCCCGCACGCCTGCAGGTCGTGATCCCGGTGAACGTCGGCCCGTACGTCCTCGGAAACCTGTCGGTCAAGGTCAACACTGCCCTGAACGACGGCGTCGCCGACTCGACGCGCAAGTACGCGATCGACACGTTCTCGACGCTGCCGACCAGCTACGAGGGCATCGACGTCCGTGTCCGCGCCCTGACGCTGAACCTCTCCGGCGTGATCAGCGGCCAGAACTTCATGATCAACCCGAGCACCTGCGGCACCAAGCCGGTCACCGCGGACCTGATCTCGACCGACAACGTCACGGTCTCTTCGAGCCGCAACTTCACCTTCACCGGCTGCAACCGCAACTACGGCACGGCGCCGACGCTGAACGTCACGCCGTCGACGCTGCAGGCGGGCCAGCCGACCGGCCTCACCTTCGACCTCGGGACGAACATCAACAACCCGACGACCTCGGGCATCGTTGTCAACTTCCCGCTGGGCATGGAGCTCAACCCGGCCGCGGGCAACGGTCTGACGGCCTGCTCCACGGCGAACATCGACGCCGGCGGCGGAAGCTGCGCCGTTTCGTCGCAGCTCGGAACCGTCACGCTGAACACGCCGCTGTTGCCGCTCGCGCAGACCGGTGAGATCTACCTCGAGACTCCGGGCACGACGGCCGCGACCCGCTACAAGACGGCGATCGTCGTCCACCTGCCGGGCGCAAACCTGGTGCTGCACGGATCGATCGACCTCAACGGCTCGACGACGATCCCGACCGGCGGTCTCGGCTCGACCAGCGAGAGCTCGACCGGCCGCATCACCGCGACCTTCAACGGCATCCCGGACCTCGGCTTCACGAACATGAACGTCGCCTTCAACAGCGGCAACCGCGCGCTGTTCGTCAACCCGACGACCTGCGCCGCGACGGCCTTCAGCGCCGTGTTCACGCCGACCGGAACAGGCAGCACCGCGACCGCGAACAGCTCGTACACCACGAACACCAACTGCTCGAGCGGCACGACGTTCGTCCCGACCTTCTCGGCGACGGTCAGCACCACCGCCTCGAACGGCAACCCGGACCTGACGCTGAACTTCACGCGTCCCGACAACAACCGTGACATCCGCAGCATCTCCGTCGCGCTGCCGACCGGACTGGTCGCGCAGACCTCCGCGACGACGCTCTGCAGCCAGGCGACTGCCGCCGCGGGCAACTGCCTCACCTCGCAGGAGGTCGGTGACGTCACCACGACGATCGGCTCCGGCGCCGAGACCTACTCGCTGAGCGGCAAGCTGCACAACGTCACCCCGAACGCCGGCGAGCCGGCGCGCTTCGGCGTGACGATCCCGGTCCTGGTCGGACCCTTCGACCTCGGAAAGCTGACGATCCCGGTCGCAACGACCCTGCGCAGCGACTACGGCGTGACCGCCGACGCGTCGCTGCCGGCCCGTTACGAGGGCATCGCCGTGCACGTGCGCACGCTGCAGCTGAAGCTGCTCGGCACGCTGCCGAACGCCGGCAACGCCCGCTTCGTCACCAACCCGAGCAAGTGCCAGAGCAACACGATCAACGCGACCGTGACCTCGACCGGCGCCTCCCCGGCGACGGCCAACGGCAGCTCGAACTTCACCACCACCGCCTGCGGCAACTTCGGCAGCACGCCGACCCTCAACGTCGCGCGCAGCACCGACCAGGCCGCCGACCCCGTCGGACTCACCTTCAACGTCGCATCCGCGGCGACCAACCCGACGATCGGCCGCGTGCAGGTTCAGTTCCCGCTCGGCATGGAGGTCAACCCGGCCTTCGCCAACGGCCTGACCCCCTGCTCGACGGCGAACATCACGGCCGGCACGTGCAACAGCGCCGACGCGATCGGAACCGTCACCCTGAACACGCCGCTGCTGTCGACCAACCCGGTCACCGGCTTCGTGTACCTCGAGACACCGGGCACCACGGCCGCCACGCGCTACCGCGTCGCGCTGATCGTGCAGCTGCCGGGTCAGAAGCTGATCGTTCGCGGTGCAGTCACCGTCAACGGCTCGACCGACATCCCGACCGGCGGCACCGGCTCGACGAGCACCTCGTCGACCGGCCAGGTGTCCGTCGACTTCAGCAACATCCCGGACCTCGGCTTCACGAGCATGCAGATCGCCTTCAACAGCGGAACGCGTGCGATGGTCGTCAACCCCGAGACGTGCACCACGGCGACCTTCGCCGGCACGTTCACGCCGAACTCCTCGAGCTCGACGGCCTCGAACAACTCGACCTACACCCCGACCAACTGCAGCACGGCCTTCAACCCGTCGCTGACCGTCACGACCGCGAGCAAGGCCCCGGCCGCGCACCCGAACGTGACCTTCACCGTCGCCCGCGCCGACAAGCAGAAGTCGCTCGGCAACATGACGCTGCACCTGCCGACCGGCCTCGTCGCGAACACCTCGGTGATCCCGACCGCCAACCTCTGCACCCAGGCCAGCGCGAACGCCGCGACCTGCGCCACGACGGCCGCGACCAGCCAGGTCGGAACCTTCAGCACGAGCTTCGGCTCGGGCACCGAGACCTACTCGCTCTCGGGCGGCAAGCTCTTCCAGGTCGTCCCGAACACGAATGAGCCCGTGCGCTTCCAGGCGATCGTTCCGGTGCTGGTCGGTCCGTTCGACCTCGGCAACATGACGATTCCGGTCAGCGCAAGCCTGCGCTCCGACTACGGCATCGACGCGGCGGCGACGCTGCCGAGCCGCTACGAGGGCATCGCCGTGCGCATCCAGTCGCTGGCGATGACGCTCAACGGCACGGTCAACGGCCAGAGCTACATGACCAACCCGAGCAAGTGCCAGGCGAACAACGTCACGGCCGACTTCACGGCCGCCGACAGCACTCCGGACAGCTCGACCGCCAACAACAGCAGCGACTACACGATCACCGGCTGCTCCGGCACGGTCCCGCCGTACAACCCGGCGCTCAGCGCTTCGGTCAACCCGACCGCAGCCGGCAACCCGACGGCCCTCACGCTGGGCATCACGGTCCCGGCCGACAACGCCACGACCAACACGGTCCAGGTCCAGCTGCCGCAGGGCATGGAACTCAACCCGGGCGTCGGCAACGGCCTCGTCGCCTGCACCACGATCGACACCGACGCCGGTGCGAGCTGCAAGCTGACCACCGCGAACCTCGCGACAGTCACGCTGAACACGCCGCTGCTGCCGACCGCCCAGACCGGAGAGGTCTACCTCGAGACTCCGGGCACGACCGCATCGACGCGCTACAAGCTTGCGATGGTCATCCACCTGCCGGGTCGCGACATGGTGATCCGCGGCGGCACGCTGGTCGACGGTTCGACGACGATCCCGACCGGCGGTCTCGGCTCGACCGACGCCTCCGGTACCGCCACGGGCCGCGTCACAGCGACCTTCCCGGGCATCCCCGACCTCGGCTTCACGAGCATGAGCATCGCGTTCAACAGCTCGAACAAGCTGCTGGTCAACCCGAAGACGGCCGCCACGCACACGGTCAACGGCACGTTCACCCCGAACAGCTCCTCGACGACGAAGACCGCGAACGCGACCTTCACGACGTCGGGCGGCACGACGACGGTGACCGGCTGGAACCCGACCTTCAGCGCTTCCTTGAGCCCGAGTACCTCGGCGTCGAACCCGAACCTGACGCTGAACGTCGGCAACCCGCTCGGCACGCAGGAGCTCAAGAGCTTCGACATCAAGCTGCCGGAGGGCCTCGTCGCCAACACCACTGCCGTCACCCGCTGCAGCCAGGCGAACGCCGACGCGGCGAACTGCTCGGCGGCGAACTTCGTCGGTACCGCGAGCACGACCTTCGGTTCGAGTGACACGGTCGGCGAGGACTACACGGTCCTCGGATCGATCTACAACGTGATCCCGAACAGCAACCAGCCGGCGCGCCTGCAGGCGATCGTCCCGGTCCAGGTCGGTCCGTTCGACCTCGGCAAGCTGAGCATCCCGGTGCCGACGTCGCTGAACAGCGACCTCACCGTCACCGCCAGCGCTTCGCTGCCGAGCCGCTACGAGGGCATCGCCGTCCGCGTGCGCGCCATGCAGATGGTGATCCAGGGCCAGCCGAACGGCAACAAGTTCATGGTCGCGCCGACCAAGTGCGGCTCGAGCAACATCGCCGCCACGCTGCGCAGCGACACCAACAGCACGGCGACCGTCACATCGGCGATCAACGTCACCGGCTGCCCGACGAACTTCGGCACCTCGCCGGCGTTCCAGGTCACGCCCGACAACACGACGCGCACGACCCCGGTCAACCTGACCTTCAAACTGACCTCGTCGGCGACCAACCCGACGATCGGCCGCGTCCAGGTCCAGATGCCGACAGGCATGGAGATCAACCCCGGCTTCGCCAACAACCTGACGGCCTGCTCGTCGACCTCGATCGACGCCGGCGGCGACACCTGCCCGGCCAGCTCGCAGATCGGCACCGTCAACCTGAAGACCCAGCTGCTCGACCCGACCGTCGCCTACACCGGCAAGGTCTTCCTCGAGACGCCGGGCAACACGGCCACCACGCGTTACAAGATCGCGCTGGTCGTCGAGCTTCCGGGCGCCGACCTGATCATCCACGGCAAGGTGCAGATCAACGGCTCCTCGACGATCCCGACCGGTGGCACCGGCGCGGTCGACAGCGGAACTGGCGTCATCACCGCGGACTTCGACACGATCCCGGACCTCGGCTTCACCGAGCTCGAGATGGCGTTCAGCAGCACGAACCCGATGCTGATCAACCCGCAGACCTGCAGCGCGAACACGTTCACCGCAACGGTCACGCCTAGCTCGAACGGCTCCACCGCCAGCCCGACGTCGGCCTACACGACGACGCCGGCCGGTTGTGGCGACGCGTTCTCGCCGAACTTCAGCATCACCGCTGACGGCGCGAACACGGCGACCGCCGGCAGCCATCCGGACCTGAACATCCACGTCGACCGCCCGAACGGCACGAACGCCCTCAACCAGCGCTACCTGCGCCAGCTGAACCTCGACCTCCCGGTCGGCCTCGTGGCCGCCACCACGGCGACCTCGTACTGCACGCAGGCGAACGCCGCGGCCGGCAACTGCACGAGCAACGCGCTCGTCGGCTCGTTCGACACGTTCATCGGAAACACGACCTCGAGCACGAGCAACCTCGAGATGGCCGGCCAGATCTACAACGTCACGCCGAACGCGAGCGAGCCGGCACGCCTGGCCGCGATCACCAACGTCACCGTCGGTCCGTACGACCTCGGCAAGCTGGTGATCCCGATCACCACGACGCTCAACACCGACCTGTCGGTCAGCACGCAGACGACGATCCCGAACCGTTACGAGGGCATCGCCGTGCGCATCAAGACGCTCGACATCGACCTCTTCGGCACGGCGCCGGCGACCGGCGACCCGTTCGTCAGCATGCCGAGCAAGTGCCAGAGCAACACGGTCACGGCGAAGATGACGTCCGACACCGGCACGCTCAGCAACAAGACCTCGAGCATCACAACGACGGGCTGCCCGCAGAACTTCTCGACGGCACCGTCGGTCGCGGTCACCGCGAACCCGACGACCACGTCGCTGCCGACCGCACTGAACGTGACCGTCGGATCGGCGCCGGCCAACCCGACGATCAGCCGAGTGCAGATGGCGATGCCGGCAGGCATGTCGATCAACCCGGCCGTCGGCAACAACGGCTCGAACACGACGTGCTCGACCGCTCTGATCGACGCCGGCGGCAGCGGCTGCCCGGCCGCTTCGAAGCAGGGTGACGTCACGCTGAACACGCGTCTGCTGAACGCGCCGCAGACCGGTGCGATCTACCTCGAGGACCCGGGCACGACCCCGTCGACCCGCTACAAGCTGGCGATCGTCGTGCACCTGCCCGGTACCGACCTGATCATCCGCGGCGCGGTCAACGTCAACGGCTCCTCGGCCGGCGGCACGACCGGCGCGACGGGATCCGTCGACACCGGCACGGGCCAGATCACCGCTGACTTCACGGCGATCCCGGACCTGGCGTTCACCTCGATGAACATCGCCTTCAACTCCGGCCCACGCGCGCTGCTCGTCAACGCCGACAGCTGTGGCACGCAGACCTTCGCCTCGACGGTCTCGACCCACGCGGGCGGCGCCGACGCCAACGTCAACAACACCTACACGACGACCGGCACCGGCACCGGCTGCGCCACGCAGGAGACCTTCAACCCGTCGTTCACCGCGACCGCAGCGAGCACCGTCAGCGGCGCGAACACCGACCTCAACCTCGGTGTCGCGAACAACATCACCAACGACTACCTGCGCGAGTTCAACCTCAAGCTGCCGGCCGGCCTCGTCGCCTCGACGACGGCCACGACGACCCGCTGCACGCAGGTCCAGGCCGCGGCCGCGACCTGCACCGCCGCCAGCCGCGTCGGAACGATCAGCACCGACCTCGGCACGGGCAGCGAGAAGCTGAGCGTCCCCGGCACGATCTACAACGTCGTCCCGAACAGCGACGAGCCTGCGCGCCTGGCCGCGATCATTCCGGTCGTCGTCGGTCCGTACAACCTGGGCAACCTCAGCCTGCCGGTCACCACGCAGCTGCGCGGCGACGACTACGGCGTCGACACCAAGACGACGATCCCGTACAAGTACGAGGGCATCGCGGTGAAGATCGCCAACATGTCGATGCAGCTGTTCGGCACCGTCGACCAGGGCACCGTCCCGACCGGTGACGACGCAGGCTTCATCAAGAACCCGAGCAAGTGCGACGCAGTCGGCTCAAGCATTCCGATCCGTGCTGAGCTGAAGACGCTCGGCGGCTCCACCGTCACGAAGTCGGTCAACTACCCGGTCACGGGCTGCCCGAAGAACTTCGTCTCGGCTCCGACCCTGACGATCTCCGGCACGACCGGCACCACGGCGGTCCCGACCGGCATGACGCTGCAGATCGACTCGTCCGACCAGAACCCGACCGTCGGCTCGGTCAACACGACGATGCCGCTCGGCATGACGCTGAACCCGGCCGTCGCGAAGCTCAACGGCGGTATCGCCGCCTGCTCGACGAGCACGATCGACGACATCAAGAACGGTGTCGGCGGAACCTGCCCGGCCGCGAGCAAGGTCGGTGACGTCTCGCTCGTCACGCCGTTGCTGCCCGGCACGCAGACCGGCTCGGTCTACCTCGAGCAGCCCGGCTCCAGCGCCGCCACGCGCTACAAGCTGGCGATCATCGTCGACCTGCCGGGCACCAGGCTGGTCGTCCGCGGCAGCGTCGCGGTCGACGGTTCGAGCGACATCACCGGCGGCGTCGGTTCGACGGGCACCGCCGGCACGACCGGCCGCATCGTCGCGAGCTTCCCGAGCATCCCGGACCTCGGCTTCACGCAGCTGAGCATCGCCTTCAGCGGTGGCGCGAACGCGCTGCTGACGAACGCCGAGACGCCGGGCACCCAGACGGTCGACGCACAGATCACGCCGCAGTCCGGCGGTTCGACGGCCAACGTCAGCGGCACCTACGCCACGACCTACGGCGGCAGCGGTTCGATCGGCAGTGAGCCGTTCGACCCGACCTTCGCCGCGACGTTCAGCAAGAGCGGCGCCGCGCAGAACCCGGACATGACGATCACGCTCAACCGCAACGACTACACGCAGCAGCTTGAGCAGTTCGACCTCAACCTGCCGCCGGGCCTCGTCGCCAACACGGTCGACACCGCCCGCTGCTCACAGGCGAGTGCCGCCGCCGGCACCTGCGCCGCAGCCAGCCGCGTCGGAACCGTGTCGACGAAGATCGGCACCGGCACCGACACGCTGGACATGAACGGCACGATCTACAACGTGATCCCGGATGCCGACGAGCCGGCCCGCCTCGCCGCGGTCATTCCGGTCGTCGTCGGTCCGTACGACCTCGGCAAGCTGAGCCTGCCGGTCGAGACCGAGATCGTCACCGGCGCCCAGGCGAGCGACCTGTCGATCGACACCCACACGACGATTCCGAAGTGGTACGAGGGCGTGCCGGTGCGCATCCGCCAGCTCTCGATCACGATCAACGGCGTCTCTGACGGCGGCACTCCGGGCAACACCTCGGACGACCACCCGTTCATGATCAACCCGTCGCAGTGCGGCACCCACACACTGGGCGCCACGCTCGGCTCGACGCTGGGCAACTCGCTCACACGCACGAGCAACTTCGTCATCGACGACTGCGCCAACGCGCCGTACAACCCGGCGATCGACGCGCAGCTCTCGACCACCGAGCGCGGCAAGCCGGTCGGACTCGACCTCAGCTTCCAGTTCAGCGGCAACTCGTCGTCGACGAAGAAGATCGTCACCACCTTCCCGGTGGGCATGTCGATCAACCCGGGCGTGGGCAACTACGGAGCCGGCATGGTCTGCGACGAGTCGCTCGTCCAGGCCGGTGGCGCCGGATGCCCGACCAGCTCGCGCCTCGGTGACGTCAAGCTCGACACGCCGCTGCTGCCGACGCAGCAGACCGGTGCGCTCTACCTGCTGCCGCCGGTCGGCAACCAGGCCAGCACGCGCTACCGCCTCGGCCTGTTCGTCGACCTGCCGGGTTCGGGCGACCTCTACACCGAGGGCGCAGTGACCGTCGACGGCTCGTCCGACGTCCCGACCGGCGGAACCGGATCGGTCGACAGCGGCAACGGTCAGGTCGTCGCGACCTTCGACAACCTGCCGGACCTCCAGTTCAGCAACCTGCAGCTGCAGTTCAAGACGACGGGCGCCGGCGAGCACGCGCTGCTCACCAACCCGAACAGCTGCGGCACGTTCAACATCGTCGCCGCGATGAACTCCTGGGCCAACCCGACGGCCACGCCGACGAGCGCGTCCACGAGCTTCACGACGACCTCGACCGCGACCTGCACGCAGACCCAGTCCGCGACCGTCTCGGCCGAGATCGGCGACAACAACCCGAGCGGCCCGGCCTACTACGCCGGTGCGCACGAGGACGTGTCGATGACGGTTTCGCGACCGGACACGGACAAGTCGATCAAGCGGATCAAGTTCCTGCTCCCGGCCGGCCTGGTCGGTAGCGCGGACGCCGCCCCGACCTGCCCGGACGCCGTGGCCGATGCCGGCAACTGCGACACCGTCGCGAACACCCAGATCGGTTCGACCACGCTTAAGATCGGCGACTCGAGTGACACCTACGAGATCTCCGGTGGCCTCTACAACGTCGTCGCCCCGAGCAACCGCCCGGCCAAGCTGAGCTTCGCCGCCGACATCAACGTCGGTCCGTTCGCGCTCGGCAAGGTCGTCGTGCCGGTCGACGTCAACCTCGACAACAACGACTTCAGCCTGTTCGCCGAGACCGGCGACATGCCGCAGGTCTTCGAGGGCATCCCGGTGCGGATCAGCTCGATGGCGATCCACCTCAACGCGATGGGCTCGAACGGCGCGTTCATGACCAACCCGCACTCCTGCAGCGACACGCTCGACGTGCGCGCGGTCATCACCGCCCCGGACAACACGACGCAGAGCGTCAGCGCTCCGCTCGCCGGACCGTTCACCAACTGCGGCAGCCTCAACCTCGACGACACCAACGTCACCGTCGACAACGCTCCGGTCCCGCCGGAGACCGGCCGCGACGCCGAGCACCCGACGGGCATCAACGTCCAGGTCGACGCGACGGGATCCTCGACCACCCAGGCGACGCTGAAGAAGCTGGCCCTCGACTTGCCGGGCTTCCGCCTCAGCGCGCCGGCGGCCAACGGTCTGCAGGCCTGCTCCGCCGCGGACCTCGACGCCGAGACCTGCCCGGCGAACTCGAAGGTCGGTACCGCGTGGATCGACACACCGCTGCTGCCGGTCGACCAGGTCAACCCGGACAACTCGTCCGACCCGAACCTGCACTCGCTGTGGGGCTCGGTCTACCTCGAGACTCCCGGCACCAACCCGGACGGTTCGGACCGCTACAAGCTGGCGATCCAGCTGACCGGCAAGACGCTGATCACGATCCGCGGCGTCGCCAACGTCAACGAGACGACGGGTGAGATCACGACGACGTTCGACGACCTGCCGGACATCCCGTTCACGAAGTTCCGCGTCGAGCTGACCGGTTACAAGAACGGCGTCGGCAACTACTTCCCGCTGCTGCTCAACCCGGAGAAGGCCGTCGGCGACAACAACCCGGTCACCGCAACCGCTGACCTCACCTCGCACAACGAGGTCGACGCGACGCGCACCGACGACCTGACGGTCGACCCGCCGGCCTCGCCGAAGGCGTTCAGCCCGAGCTCCGACGTGAACCTCTCGACCCAGCAGTCGGGTGCACACCCGAACGCGGTCTTCACGATCGCCCGCAACGACGGACAGCAGGACATCAAGAAGGTCTCGATGGCCCTGCCGGCCGGCTTCCTCGGCAGTGCGAACACCGTGCCGCTGTGCTCGCTGGCCAGCGCCGCTGCCGGCGGATGCTCCAGCACCAGCGCGGTCGGAACGGTGACGGCGAAGATCGGCCAGTTCGGCCAGACGCTGAGCCTGCCGGGCACGGTCTACCTGACCGACGGAGTCAACGGCGACATCGCCGGCATGTCGATCAAGGTTCCGGCGATCGCCGGTCCGTACAACCTGGGCGACTACATCACCCAGGGCCGGATCCAGATCCGACCGAGCGACCACGGCATCAACGTCGACTTCGACGAGGTTCCGTTCATGTTCAAGGGCGTGCCGACGCACATCCAGGAGCTGACGATCAACCTGCCGGGCGTCGTCAACAACAAGCCGTTCCTCTACAACGCGTCGAGCTGTGGCAACCAGAACATCGCCTCGACGATGACGCCGTGGACCGGCTCGGCGATGACCGACAACACGCCGTACACGACAACCGGCTGTGGCACGCGTAGCTTCAGCCCGTCGATGAGCTTCACCGCCAGCGGCGGCAGCTTCGACGTCCCGCCGGCGTGGACGATCAAGATGAACAGCAACACCGGCGACTCGACGCTGAAGTCGGTCAGTGTGGTGCTGCCTTCGATCATGACGGTCAACATCCAGGGCCTGCCGAGCGCCTGCACCGCCGACCAGGCGGCAGCGCACAACTGCCCGGCGAGCTCGCAGATCGGAACCGTGTCGATCGACACGCCGCTGCTGCCGACGGCAGTCACCGGAACGGTCTACATCGCCCGCAGCATCACCGGCTCGACCCTGCCGGACCTGCTGATGGAGATCCCGGCGCCGATCAACATGCAGATCCGCGGCGCGAACAAGTTCGTCAACAACATCTACGTCCAGAGCGACTTCACCGACCTGCCGGACCTCGTCTGGAGCGGCATGACGATGAGCATCGCCGGCGGCGCCAAGGGTCTGATCGGCCTGCGTGACAACGGCACCTGCGGCCCGGCGAACAGCTCGTTCGGCAGCCACAGCGGTCAGAGCGTGACCGGCACCAGCCCGGTGAACGGCGTCGGCGAGTGCGCGAACATCCCGGTGATCTGCGCCAACCCGGACGTCTCGGTCTCGACGAAGAGCGTCAAGAAGAAGGTCAAGAAGGGCAAGAAGAACACGAAGATGGCCTCGACCATCAAGTTCTCGACGCGCAACTTCTGCGGCGCCGTCAAGTCGCTGACCGTGCTCTACCCGAAGGGTTCGAAGATCAACAAGTCGTTGATGAAGTACGGCAAGGGCAAGAAGTACAAGAAGTACAAGAAGAACAAGAAGAACGTCTCCGGCAACGCCGGCAGCAAGTCTCTTGTCGCCTCGGACTTCAAGGCCTCAGGCAAGAACGGCATCAAGATCAAGGCGCCGCTGGGCGACTCCACGCGGACCATCACGATCAAGACCCAGAAGTCGACGATGCTGTTCCCGGCGAAGACATTCTGCGTCGGACTCAAGGGCAAGAAGCTCAAGAAGTGCAAGAAGAAGAACGTCACGTTCACCTTCGTCGTCACCCGCACCGACGGCACCGTCTTCCGTTACAACTACACGAAGCCGGCCGGCGACAAGAGCTTCAAATAAGAGACTTCCGTCTCGCTTGGATTGAGAAAGGCCGCCCTTCACGGGGCGGCCTTTTTCGTGCAACCACGGCTCCAAGCGACCGAGCGCTGCAACTCCTGGCCCGATCGGGCGAGGAGTTGCAGATGAACGCCGCTTGAGAGCGGTCGACCGCAACGCAGGTAAGGCTGGACCGGAATGAACCGCTCGCTCATCTGGGGATACATCTACGGACCGGTGGTGCTGGGGAGTCTCGGTGCTGGGGCGGCGATCGCCGGCGCGAACCTTGTCGGCATCTCAATGGTCGTGACCGCAGCTTGCTGGCTCATCTGGAGCCGTCTGACCCTAAGGAGATTCCGCTCCTACCACGCGTCGATCGGCCTCTACGTCAAGGCTCTGAACGAGGAGTTCGGCAACGAAAAGGGCGACGAACGGAATGAGCGTGCGCGAATCGCCGCCGCGCATGAGCGGTGGCTGGAAGCGGTCCCCCCGCGGTCGATGCGGTCGGAGCATCGGGAAGTGGGCGACGCACTCTCACGCCTTGTGAAGTCCCCAGGCGACGAGACCGCTGGTCGCGAATTGACAAATGCGTGGGACGACCTCCAGGACCGATTTGAGGCGATCGCTCGGGGCTAAACCCCGTGCGACTCGTTCCAGGTCGCCGCGGCCTCCCGCAGCCCCTCGCCGGCCTGGGGCCGCACGGCCGCCCGTGCGTGCCACAGCATCCGACGCGCATCGTGCCTGCGGGTCACGAAAGCGGCGAACGCACGCTCGAGGTAGGTGACCGCGACAAGCACGCGAACGACTGCCGCCTGCACCGCCCCGTGGTGCTTACGCATGTACAGATCGCGCCCGCGATGGAACTCCACGATCCGCCGCCTCGCAGACTCGCCGTGTGACAAGCCCTCGCGGTGAAAGACCCGCGCCGAAGGCACGTACAAAGTGTGGCCTCCCGCATCCGCCAACCGCTTGCACAGATCGACCTCGTCGCCGTAGACGAAGAAGTCCTCGTCGAGATTCCCGATCGCGTTTGCGCGCTCACGCCGCAGCAGCAACGCGGCTGACTGCGCCCAGTCCACGCGCCGCGTAGACGAACCGCCGCTCTGCACCGTGTACAGACGGTGCAACCAGAACACCCCCGCCAACGCCGTCGCCACGCTCGTGAAGCGCCACGCACACGGCTGGGCGACGCCGTCGCCGTTCATCAGCAGCGCACCGGCAGCGGCGGCCGACGAATCCGAACGCAGGGCAGCGATCAGCTCCGCCATCGACCCTTCCGTGATCTCCGCGTCCTCGTTGATCAGCAACGCGAATTCGCCGGTGGCCTCGCGCAGCAGCTGCGAGTCGTTGCTCGCCTTGCCGGTCCGACGCGACAGCTGGATCAGCCGGACGTGATCGCGGCCCTCGGCGAACGCGGGCGATCCGTCGTCTGACGCGTTGTCCAGGAGCAGCGTCTCATAGGACACATCCGACGGCGTCCATCGCTCGATCGCGTCGAGGCAGCGCCTCAGCAACTCGCCGCCGTTGGTGTTGACGATGCAGTACGAGAGATCGGGCACGCGCTGACTCTACGCCGCCAGTCCGCGATAATCCCGCGCGTGCGCGTCCGCATCGTCGACCCTCCGGCCTACACGCCGCCGTACGACCACGCCCTCTCGAGCGCCCTCGCCGCCGCGGGGGCCGAGGTCGAACTTGTCACGTCCCCATTTCGTCACGGGGTGCGTCAGTCACCAGACGGCTACCAGCTGAACGACCACTTCTACCGGCTCAAGGGGCCGATGCCGCTCAAGCTCGCCCAGCACCCGATCGACATGCTTCGCCTGCGCCGGCTGGTCCCGGTCGACGTCACCCACTTCCAGTGGCTTCCGATCCAGGCCATCGACCGCCACCTGCTGCCGAAGGGCCCGAAGGTTCTGACCGCGCACGACGTGATCCCCCGCGAGCCGCGTCCCGGCCAACTGGGTGCGCTTTCCAAGACCTACAACGCCGTCGACGCCATCGTCGTCCACAGCGAACACGGCAAGGGGGTACTCACCGACGCGCTCGACGTCGACGCGCAGAAGGTCCACGTGATCCCGCACGGCGTCTTCGATCACCTCACGCGCGTGCCCGGCGCCAAGCCGCTGCCGAAGGATTTCGCCGAGGTCGCGAAGCCGGTGATCCTCCAGTTCGGGCTGATGCGTCCCTACAAGGGGGTCGACCTGATGCTCGAGGCCTTCGCCGCCGCCGACCCGGAAGCCGAGCTGTGGCTGGTCGGCATGGCCCGCATGGAGACGGCCCCGCTGCGCAAGCTCGCGCACGACCTCGGCATCGAGGATCGCGTGCGCTGGCTCACCCGCTTCGTCGGCGACGACGAGCTCGGCGCATTCTTCGAGCGCGCCGACGTCGTCGCGCTGCCGTACCGCCAGATCGACCAGTCGGGGGTGCTGTTCACGGCGCTCGCGTTCGGCAAGCCGCTGCTGGTCACGCGCGTCGGCGGGTTCGGTGAGATCGCCGACAAGTACGGTGCGGCGCACGCCGTCGAGCCGGACGACATCGGCGCGTTGGCCCACGGCATCTCCACGCTGCTCGGCGACGAGGCGACGCGCGAGAAGCTCGCGCAGGCGGCCGAAGCGCTCGCCGGCGGCGACCTCAGCTGGTCCTCGATCGCGCGTCAGACCCTCGCGCTCTACGACGAGGTCACGGCGAAGTGACCACGGTCCTCGAAGTCCTCTTCTGGCTCTCGGCCGGCCTGCTCGTCTACGCGCAGTTCGGCTATCCGTTGCTGCTCGGGCTGTTCAGTCGCCCCGCGCCCCAGGCGCCGCCGATGTCCGAGGACGAGCTCTTCAGCGTAAGTCTGATCATCGCGGCCTACCAGGAGGGTTCCGTGATCGCGCAGAAGGTCGCGAACGCGCTCGCGCTCGACTACCCGCGCGATCGCCTGCAGATCATCGTCGCCTGCGACGGATCGCCCGACGACACGCCGGCGCTGGCCCGCGCCGCCGGCGCGGACCTTGTGCTCGAGCTGCCTCACGGCGGCAAGATGGCGGCCCAGAACGCCGCAGTCGAACAGGCGACCGGCCAGATCCTCGCCTTCTCCGACGCCAACACGATGTGGGAGCCCGACGCGCTGCGCCGGCTCGTCGACGCCTTCGAGCAGCCCGGCGTCGACTACGTCTGTGGACGCGTCAACTTCGTCAACGAATCGGGCGACAACCAGGAGGGCGTCTACTGGCGCTACGAGATGTGGATGCGCGCCCGCGAGTCGTCTCTGAAGTCGGTCACGGCCGGAAACGGTGCGATCTACGCAGTCAACCCGGCGACCTACCAGCAGATCGCGCCCAAGACAGGCCACGACCTCACGCTCCCTTTCAACACGGTCAAGCTCGGCGGCCGCGCGATCTACGCCCCGGCCGCAAGAGCGAGCGAGACGATGGTGCCGAGCATCGGCGGGGAGTTCAAGCGCAAGCGCCGGATGATGAGCTTCGCCTGGCCGATCGTCCTCGGCGGCGGCATGCTCAATCCCAAGGGTTTCGGAGCGAAGTACACGTGGGAGATCTTCTCGCACCGCGTGCTCCGCTACAAGGCGCCGTTCCTGCACCTCCTCGCGCTGGGCACGAGCGCGATCCTCGCGGCGGACAGCACGTTTTACCTCGTGCTGCTGATCCTCCAACTGGCGCTGATCGCAGCGGCGCTGGTCGCCCCGGCGATCAAGCTGAAGCCGTTCCTGATCGCCCGCTACTACGTGCTCACCACAGCCTCGGTCGCGCTCGGGCTGTTCGACTACCTGCGCAAGGGCACCGACAAGATCCTCGACGAAGGCTGGACGCCTCCCGAAGGGACGCGCTGAGTCAGGCTGATTCGCGAATCGCGATGAGCCGGGCCTCAAAAAGCGGAAGCTCATTCGCGATGGTCTCGGTCAGCATCGGGGCGTTCACTTCGGCGTAGTTGTGGGCGATCGCATTGCGAGTCGCCTTGATCTCGAACCACGCCTCGCCGAACCATTCGAGGAGGACCGATTCATCGATCACCGAGAGCTCCTCGATCGCCGCCGACAGTCGCATCGCGACGGCGTCAAAGACCAGCTCGTCGTCCATTGATCCGCGTCGCAGGTGGCTCCGAAGGCGATTGACGTGACCGATGGCGAGGCTCACGCGCTGCTCGGCGCCGCGAGTCAAAGCGGGACCGCGTCTCCGAGCGCCGAGCCGCGAACGTGCTCGCGGAGATTTCCGGACGGGACGACATCGACGTTCACGCCCAGGACTCGCTCAGCTGTGTGAATGAGACCTCCGAGGGCAAAAAGTCCGAAGCGTTCGGGGATGTCCACGAGCAGGTCGATATCGCTGTCGGCGGTGTCGTCTCCTCGCGCAACGGACCCGAACACTCGGACGTTGCTGGCCCCGCCCGATTCGAGAGCATCGATCAGTTCGGAGCGATGAGCCACGAGGTGCCGGCCGAGGTCGCTCTTCGGCTTGAACCTGGGAGGAGCCAGCGAAAGCAGCCGGGAAACCTCCGGCTGACTACGGCCGAGCCGCTCTGCGATCTCACGCTGAGTCATTCCAGCCTGGCTCGCGTCGGCGACCGCGTCGATCAGCAGCCGGCGCGCGCGCTCGCGCAATTCGTCAGCCTGCACCGATGCCTCCTCGAGGTTGTTGCTCAGGATCGCGTGGAAGTGCACGTCGCAAATATAGCAATTGCTATCAAGTTGCGTGAGCGATAATCACGCGCGATGCGCCGCGCCTTCGACATCACTGCAGCCGCCCTCGGCCTGCTCGTCACGAGCCCGATCCTGATCGGCTCGATCGTCTGGATCGTCATCGAGTCGCCCGGTTCACCGTTCTTCCGCCAGAAGCGCGTCGGCAAGGACGGCAGCGACTTCATGCTCTGGAAGCTCCGCACGATGGTGAAGAACGCGGAGTCGATCGGCGCCGGCCTCGCGGTCGACGAGGACGACCCACGGATCCTCAAATCCGGCGCGCTGCTGCGTCGCTTCTCGATCGACGAGATCCCGAACCTGATCAACGTGCTCGCCGGCGAGATGTCGATCATCGGTCCTCGCCCCACCGTCCGCTCCCAGGTCGACAAGTACGACGAACGTCAGCGCAGGCGGCTCGAGGTGAAGCCGGGCATCACCGGCTGGGCCCAGGTCAACGGCCGCGCCTCACTGCCGTGGGCCGAGCGCATCGAACTCGACGTCTGGTACGTCGATCACCACAGCTTCAAGACGGACCTGCTGATCCTCGTACGCACGGTGAAACTGCTGTTCACGGGCGACGGTCTCTACCGCGGAGAGACCGGCGGCTGGAAGTAGCGTCAGGAAGCGCGCTTGCGCTTGCGGGCGGATGCGCCGTTCTTGGCGACCACCTTCGGCGCCCAGCAGAAGTCGACGAAGTCGACGACCTCGCCGGTCAGTCGGGCCGGCGTGAGGCGCAGCTCGACGATCGAGTTGGCCTCGATCAGCCTGGCGTCGGGAAGCAGTTCGGCGAGATCCTTGGCGTCGTTGAAGGGGTGGACCGGGTCTTTGTGGTGACCGATCACGAGTGCCGGCTGTTGGATCGCGCGGCGTTCGTCCTGGGTCGGGCCGAGCGGCCCGTAGAAGAGACCCTTGAGCACGTCGACCGTCGTCTGCGGCTCGCGCTTGGCCATGTCGAGCAACATGTTCGCGCCGGTCGGAAGTGCGAATTCGGGAATCAGCCGCATCGTGTTCGAGACGATGTTCGCGACCGGCATCGCCCACTCGGCCAAGGCCGCGAGCGGAGAGAAGAAGAACGGACCGCCGACCATCGCGTTCTCGAGCGCCGGCATCTCGACGACGAGGCCGCGGACGCGCTTCGGGTTGTCGACCGCCAGCTGCAAAGCGATGTTCGCGCCGAGCGAAGTGCCGACGATCACCGCTTCACGGATCTCCAACTCGTCGAGCATCGTGTTGATCGCCTCGGCGTAGCGGGGGATGTCCCAGTTGTAGAGGTGCGGGTCCGACTTGCCGTGGCCGGCCAGGTCGATCGTGATCGCCATGTTGCCGTTCTCGGCGAGCGACCGCGCGAGCGGCTCCTCCATGCGCTTGCTCATCAGCAGGCCGTGGATCAGAACGACGGCACGCTTGCCGCGTCCGAAAGTCTCGTAGGCGAGACGGTGTCCTTCGAAGTTGATGAATCCGGGGGCCATCAGATCAACTTACTTCGGATCGGCAGCAAATGTGTGATCTGGGATACCCAGTAATTCTCAGAGCGGCCAGCTGAAACCCGCTCTTTGCGCAAGTTCCGGCACTGCGAGTGGAGACATCGGAGCGTTTTCGACCGGGTCGTTGCCGTGGTAATCGACCGGCGCGGCGTCGTTCGGCGTGTCCGGGAAGAACACGCTGGCGATCACGTGCAGGTGCGCGCGGCCGACCGACAGTTCGAACTGACCACCGGAGTACATCTCGATGTCGCGCTGCTCGCAGTACTCGATCGCTGCCAGCAACTCACTTAGCGGGCCGAACCGCGAGGGCTTGATGTTCAGACCTTTCGGCGGGAACTCGAGCGCCTCGATGTCGGCGACCGAGTGGATCGGCGCGTCCCAGGTCAGGCGCTCGACCACGCCGTCCGCCTCGAGCAACGGGCGCGTCTCGTCGGTGAAGGCCGGGTCCTCGATCCATGCGTCGGGGAAGTGCTCGATCGTGTTGCGGTAGAGCCGCTCGGTCGGCGGGTTGTCGACGACGGTGCCCGTGTAGAGGCCCTTCAAGTCGACTTGCCTCACCAGTCCGGTCTCGCCGAGCTCGGCGAACAGCTCGTCCGGCCAGGAGTTCTCGGCGTCGAGCTTGAACTCGAGCCAGGGGGCGACGGCGAGCCAGTCGTTGACGCGGTTGACGTCGGGCGGCTCGCCTAGTCGCAAAGAGAGGATGAATCGCACGGGAAGCGGCTCACGGCCGAGTGCGCCGGCGAAATCAGCGCCGTTCTGATGCAGGGCCAGGTCGAGGGCCGCGCTCTCGAAGCCCCAGAGGCGGTAGTTCTCGGAGACGTCGCGCACCGGCGGCGCGGCCCAGAGCGGCAATGTCTTCAGGTGCGCAGAGAACTCGTCGAACGTGCCGTCGAAGGTCAGGTCGAGCACGGCGTCCTTCTGCAGGACATCGTGGTCGAGCGTGTCGTAGGTGACGTCCTCGCCGCGACCCTCGTGGCCGTCGCCGCGCAGCACGATCTCGGTCGTCACGCGTTCGAATCCGCTCGAGACGTCCATCGAGTGCCGCACCAGCTCGTGCGACTCGATCTTCAGGGGCAGGTCTTTGAAGGCGTCGTAGTGAGGCATGCCGCCGATCCTAAGTCAGTTGCCGTATTGTCCGGCCCATGAAGCTCGAAGGGATCCACCACATCACGGCGATCACCGGCGACGCGCCGAAGAACGTCGAGTTCTACGTCGGCACGCTCGGCCTGCGGATGGTCAAGAAGACCGTCAACCAGGACGACCCGACCGTCTACCACCTGTTCTACGGCGACGAGCGCGGCGACCCGGGTATGGACCTGACCTTCTTCGAGTACCCCGGCGTCACCCAGGGACGCGCCGGCGCCGGCATGGTGCACACGATCGGCTGGCGTGTCGGCAGCGAGGAGACGCTCGACTTCTGGGAGCAGCGGCTCGCGGATGAGGGCTACGAGACCGCCCGCGAGGACGGCGGGTTGACCTTCCGTGACCCGGAGGGCCTCCGCCATCTCCTGAGCGTCTACGAGGGCGATCAGCCCGCGCTCTGCGCCGCCGCGCCGGACATCCCAGAGGCTCACGCGCTGCAGGGCTTCGACGGTGTACGTATCTACACCGACGATCCCGCGCGCAGCACCCACCTGTTGGACGAGGTGATGGGTTTCAAGCGCGGCGACAGCGAATCGAGCTGGACGGTCGGCGCCGACAAGCGCTCCTCCTGGTTCGAGTACGACGCGCCGCCGCCCGAGCCGGGGATCCAGGGCGCCGGCAGCGTCCACCACGTCGCGTTCGCCACCTATCCCGAAGACCAGGAGCGCTGGCAGAAGCACATGCGTGACGCCGGCACCCACGCTACGCCGGTTATCGACCGCTTCTACTTCCGCTCGATCTACTTCCGCGAGCCGAGCGGAGTGCTGTTCGAGCTGGCGACGATGGGCCCGGGCTTCACCGCCGACGAGCCGCTCGAGGAGCTCGGCCAGCACCTCTCGCTGCCGCCGGACTTCGAGCACCTGCGTGAGCGCCTGGCCGGCGTGCTCACGCCGCTGCCGGACCCGCGCACCGAGCGCACCGGCACACCCTCCGACTGAACGCGCAAGACTGCGGGTAGTAGACCTCAAGTCAGCAACTTCAAACTTTGGAGGCACCTGTGAATCCCGCCACCGCAGAAGAACACAAGCTCAAGGAACTGCTCCCGTCGCACCCGTCGCTCAGCGACCACGAGCGCCACGACGTGGCCAATCAGCTGCAGGCGACGCTGGTCGACCTGATCGACCTCTCGCTCGTCGGCAAACAGCTCCACTGGAACGTCACCGGCGGACACTTCCGCTCGTTGCACCTGATGCTCGACGAGCTGATCGACAGCTGGCGCCTGCACTCGGACACGATCGCCGAGCGGATCAGCGCACTCGGGCTCTGCGCCGACGGACGCGCTGCGACCGTCGCTGCAGACAGCGAGATCCAGACGATCCACGATGGGCCGGTCAAGGACAGCGAGGTCATCTCCGCGCTGACCGAGCGCCTCGGCGTCGCGATCGCCAAGCTGAACGAGCGCCGCGAGCGCGTCGGCGAGATCGACCCGACCTCCGAGGATCTCCTGATCGCCGTCGCGCAGACGCTCGAGGAGAACCACTGGATGCTCGGCGTCCAGCAGAGCTGAAGAACAGCCAGGCCAGAATCGTAATATCGGCGTGTGGCGACGCCGAATCTCCCGACCGGCTCAGGGACGCTCCACGAACGCGAGCGCGAGGTCGCGCTGCTCGATCGCGCACTGCTCGAGGCCAAGGCCGGCGAGTCCCGCCTGGTCCTGATCGAGGGCCAAGCCGGGATCGGCAAGTCACGGTTGTTGCTCGAGATGCGCCGTATGGCCGAGGCCGCCGGTTTCGCCCCGGTGATCGCGCGCGGATATGAGTTCGAGCGCGACTACGCGTTCGGCATGTTGCGCCAGCTGATCAGCAACGCGCAGCGTGACGATGGCGAGAACGAGATAGCCAGCAACGCGAATGCCGCCGACGAGCTGATGGCAGTCTTCGGTGGCGACGAAGGCGAGGCGGCGAACACCTTCTCGATCTTCGAGGGCTGTTACTGGGCGACCGTCCGGGCCGCCGAGACCGTGCCGATCCTGATCGCGATCGACGATCTGCAGTGGTGCGACCGGCCGTCGCTCGAATACCTCGCCTATCTCGCGCGCCGGATCGAGTCGCTTCCGATCGTGATCGCGGCAACCGTCCGGCCGGCCGACAGCAGTGCCGGCGCCGCTGCCGTGCGCGAGCTGATGAGCGATCCGAATCGGCTGTCGATCTCGCCGCGGCCGCTCGGCGCCGCGGCCGTCGGGGCGATGGCGGCTGAACGGCTCGAGGTCGATTCGGTCGATCCCGGCTTCGAGGACGAGCTGACGAGCATCACCGCCGGGAATCCGCTGCTGATCGACGAGCTGCTCAAGGAGCTGGCCGCCGAGGGCGTTTCGCCGACGGCCGAGAACGTCGAGCGTCTGCGCGAGCTGGGCCCGCGCGCCGCGTCGCGATCGGTACTCCTGCGTCTTGCGCGCCTGACCGACGAATGCGCCTCGGTCGCCAAGGCGCTGACGATCTTCGGCGAAGGCGCCTCGGACGCCCTGCTCACCGACTTCACCGGGCTCGGCGAGGAACGGTTGGCCACCGGCATCGCCAAGAATGTGCACTCCGAGATCTTCCGCCCGGAGCAGCCGCTCGGATTCGTCCACCCGCTCGTCCGCGAGGCGATCTATCGAGACATCCCGGCCGGCGAGCGCGAGTTGATGCACACGCGCGCCGCGCGCCAGCTCGACGCCGCCGGCGCGTCGTCAGAGCGGATCGCGGCGCAACTGCTGAACGTTCCGCCGCGCGGCGACGAGTGGGTCTACGACAAGCTCCGGCACGCCGGATCGGTTGCGCTGAGCAAGGGGATCGTTTCGGCCGCGGTCAGCTACTACGCGCGGGCGCTCGAGGAGCCGCCGCCGAAGATCGACCGCCCCGAGCTGCTGAGAGACCTCGGTATGGCCGAGGCGCTGGCGAACAAGCCCGAGGGCGCCGATCACATGCTTGCCGCGTGGGACGGCCTCCACGATCCAGTTCAGCGTGGGTTCATCGCCGTGATCCTTCTGCGCCTGTTGAGCCTCGCTCAACGCAATCACGAGGCCGTCGAGTTGGCCGAGAAGACGCTCGCCGAGCTCGGACCCGAACACGCGGACCTGCGTGAACGGATCAAGAACGGCCTCACGTCGATCTCGATGATGGACCCGGCGGTTCGGCCGTTCACGGAGATTGCCGACCTGCTCGACGACCCGCGGGACTTCGGCGAATCAGTCGAAGCCCGGATGTATGACGGGGCGGCCTGTTACGGCAAGATGCTGCGCAACGATCCGGCCGACGAGTGCGTGCCGATCGCGCTGCGTGCCGTTCGCGACGACTCGCTCTACCGCTTCGACAACGGCGGCTTCCCGTGGATCGGAGTCGTCGTCACGCTTGCCGTCGCAGACGATGAACGCGCGCTCGAAGTCTGCGACCGCTCGCTGGCGGCGGCGGCGCACGGCGGCGCCGTTTACGTGCCGGCCGTCGCACGCGGATTCAAGGGCTGGGCGCTGACCCTGCGCGGAGACCTGCAGGGCGCGTTCGAAGTGCTCAAACTGGCCAAGGATGACGTCGAGCTCTTTGACCTGCGACTCGGCTACACGCAGATCTCCGCGATGCTCGCGCTCGCGTGCGTCGAGGCAGGCGACCTCGAGCGCGGTGAGCGTGAGCTCGCCTTTGGCGAGGCCTATCTCGTGCCCGGCGTGCAGCGGATCGTGTGGCTTGGCGCGAAGCTGCAACTGCGGGTCGAGCAGTCTCGAAACGACGAGGCCGTCGAGGTCGCCGAACTGATCGAGTCAGCGGGGATGGACGACATGATCGCCAACCCGGCCTGGCTGCCCTGGCGCTCGCTCAAAGCCGAGGCGCTCGACGGACTGGACCGCACCGACGAGGCGCTCGAGTACGCGCGGGACGAAGTCGAGGCTGCGCGTCGATGGGGCAGACCCAAGGCGATCGGGCGCGCGCTGCGCGTCGAGGGTCAGCTGCTGCGGCGCAAGGGCATCCCGCAGCTCGAGGAGTCGGTGGCCGTGCTGAAGGGCTCACCCGCGATCCTCGAGTACGGGTGGTCGCTGGCGGCGCTGGGCACAGCTCTGCGCCACGAACGCAAGAGCGTCGAGGCCCGTGAGCCGCTCGGCGAGGCGCTCGAGATCGCCGTCCGGGCCGGCGCGGCCGGGCTTGAACGCCACGTGCGCGACGAACTCGCAGCGACCGGCGCAGCACCGCGCACGACCGACTTCCAGGGGATGGACGCGCTCACCCCGAGCGAACGCCGGGTCGCCGGTCTCGCGGTCGAGGGGATGACAAACCGTGAGATCGCGCAGGCGCTGTTCGTGACCCCGAAGACGATCGAGGTCCATCTCAGCAACGTGTACAAGAAGCTCGACATCAGCTCGCGGCGCGAACTCCCCAAGGTTTTCACCGCCTGAGAACTTAGGGGTGCGGGTTTGGGGGGACCCCCCTATGAAACGGAGTCGACGCCGGCGGATACTGCCTGCGTCCAAGAAATTCGCTCATCCCCGTTTCACAGGAGTCCCATCCGCATGTACCTCGCCAACGAAAAGATCACCGACATCGGCCAGCTGCGCGACCGCATCTGGGGCGAAGTCGTCACCCCCCACGACCCCAACTGGGACGACGCGCGCAAGGTCTTCAACCTCGCAGTCGACCAGAACCCCGCAGCGATCGTCTACGCCGAGTCGGCCGATGATGTTGCGGCCGCAGTGCGTTTCGCGCGCAAGAACGGCCTCAAGGTCGCGCCGCAGACGACCGGCCACAACGCCGGCCCTCTGCTGCCGGTGATCGAGCAGACGTTGCTCGTGAAGACGACGCGCATGAAGGGCGTTGAGATCGACACCGAACGTCGCATCGCACGCGTCCAGGCCGGCACGGTCTGGGGCGAGGTCACCTCCCGCCTCGAGGGCACCGGACTCGCGGCGCTGCACGGCTCTTCGCCGACCGTCGGCGTCGTCGGCTACTCGCTGACCGGTGGAATGGGCTTCCAGGCCCGCAAGCACGGCCTCCAGGTCAACAAGGTCACGGCGATCGAACTCGTCAACGAGTTCGGCGAAGTGATTCGCGCCACGAAGGACGCGAACGCCGACCTCTTCTGGGCGCTGCGCGGCGGCGGCGGCAACTTCGGCGTCGTCACGGCGATGGAGTTCGAGCTCGTTGCAACCCCGCAGGTACACGCCGGCATGATGTTCTGGGACTGGGAACACACCGAGGCCGTGTATGAGCGCTGGCTCGAGATGCTCCCGCAGCTCCCTGAAGAGTTCACGACGACGTGCCGCATCCTGCAGCTGCCGCCGTTCGAGGAGATCCCCGAGTTCCTGCGCGGACGCCAGATCGTCGTGTTCAACGGCGCCTACCTCGGCGACCGCGACACGGCCGAGAAGCTGCTGGCACCGCTGCGCGAGCTTCGGCCCGAGTTCGACTCCTTCGAGGATGTCGACGCCTCGGCGATAGCCCACCTGCACATGGACCCGGAGGACCCGATGCCGTACTCGAGCGACCACCTGCAGCTCGAGCTGCTCGGACCGGAGTTGGCGAAGCAGATCGCGGCCGTCGCCGGACCGCAGTCAGGCTCGCCGATGGCGATGTTCGAGCTGCGCCACAGTGGCGGCGCGTTGACCCGCTGCGCACCCGGTTGCGGCGCGCGCTCCTCGCTGGCCGGGGAGATGACGTACTTCACCGTCGCCCCAGATGTCCCCGAGCTTCCCGCCGAGGCCGTCGAGGGGCAGAAGGCGCGCGTGCGCGAGGTGCTGCAGCCGCACGCGCTCGACACGGGATACCTCAATTTCTCCGAGACAGAGGGACACCTCGCCGACTTCTTCGACCCCCACACGTTCGCGCGTCTGGTCGGCGTCAAGCGCGAGTACGACACCGAGGACCTGTTCGTCGGAAACTTTGCGGTCTGAGAGTCAAAAACGCGTCCAGATCCGCATTGTTGTCGGTATACGGAACCTGTAAATTGAAGTAGAGCTTTCCTCACCAAACACGAAAAGGAATCCACGATGGGCTTGTTCAAGCAGATGAAAGACATGAAGAACGTCGTCGAGCAGGCGCCCGACACGATCGCCCAGGCACAGCAGCTCGGCGCGCAGGCGCAGGAGATGGCCGCAGCACAGCAGGCCGCCGCGATGCAGGCGCAGCAGCAGGCGATGGCAGCCAATCAGGCGGCCGCGGCGACCGGGGAAGGCGACTTCTCGCCGATCAACGGCGTCACGCTCGAGCAGTACGCCGCGATCTGCAAGCAGCTCGGCGCCGGTGCCGCAGACCCGGCCCAGGCGCACGCCGCCGCCTCGACGGCCGGCATCAGCGCAGAGGACTGGGACGCAGCCGCCGCCGGCTGGGGTCAGCGCATGCAGGGCGGCACGGCAGTCGGCCAGCGCTTCAACCAGCTCTACATGGGAGGCTGACCGATGGGGTTCTTCAAGAGCATGAACGAACTCAACAAGCAGGCCAAGGAGATCAACAAGAACTTCGATCCCGGCCAGCAGATGAAGGACGCTCAGGCTCAGATGGCGCAGGCCAACGAGATGATGGCCCAGCAGACGATGGCCGCCAACCTTGCGATGAGTGGCAAGGACGCAACGGCGTCGATCACCAGCGTCGCTCAGACCGGCGCGATGATCAACTTCCAGCCGACGATGGCGATCGAGATGACCGTCTTCCCCGAGGGTGGCACGCCCTACCCGGCGTCGGCGACGCAGGTCGTCGAACAGCCCTTCCTCTCTAAGGCGGCTCCCGGTCAGCAGATCAAGCTCAAGGTCGACGCCAATGACCCCGCCGTCGTCTGGATCGACTGGCCGGGGTCGATGACCCTTTAGCGCCGGAAATGGCAGTCAAAGCGAAGAACGACGGCGGCGGGCCGATAGCGCTCGTCGCCGTCTTCGTCTCGGCAGCCGGCTTCGCCGCATGCCTCGTGTGTGTCTATATGGGCATGCGCGACCTGATGATCAACAGCGGCGGAGCCTGTGCGAGCGGCGGTCCGTACCAGATCAATCCCGACCAGGTCTGCGAGACCGGCCAGATGGTGCTGCTGTTCGGCGGCATCTTCGTGGGCCTCGTGTTCGCGGGACTTCTCGTCGGAGCCTCAAGCTGGTGGGGCGGCATCGGGCTGTCCGGGGTCGGCCTGCTGCTGTGGGCTGCGCTGTTCGGTGCGCTCGGGTTCAACTTCCTGCAACTCGGTTTCGACCCGCCCGAGAACATGAGCGGGGCGGCGGGCTGGATCGTCTGCGGCGTCGTCTTCGAATTGATGGCGCTCGGCGGGCTGATCCCCGGACTGATGGCCGTCGGCAGTTACTTCAAGAGCGCCGACAAACCGGTTGAGGAGAAGTCCGCATTCAACCGCCCGATCGTGCGCGCGAACGTCGACTTCGTGCGCAACATGCCGGGCGACCCGATGTTCGGCGAGTCGAGCGCGGCTTCCACGACGAACGCTGGCACCGAACCGACCCCGACGCGAATCGACACGGCCGACAGTTTCATCGATCCGGTGACCGGCGAGCGCATGGGAGGCGACGATGGCTAGGGCTTGGGGCTGGCTTGGCGCGATCGTCGCGGGGTCTGCCGTGGGAGTGGCGATCGGCATCGCGATAGCCGACGCGGCGCTCAAATAAACCTCAACAAATGATGGTTGCGCGAGCTCGCAAAACCATTACACTGATTCATGTAATCGTCAGTCCTCCACACCCCACTTCAGCGAGGTCGCAGTGAATCCCCCAGCCACTCTTGAAGCAACCGGGCCTTTGATCGGCGCGTACCCGGAGTCGGAAGCCGGACCGATCGACGAGTCCGAACTCAAGAACCTCAAGGAGGTCCCTCAGTTCGACCTTCCGCGCACACTTCAGGTGCTGCGCTTCGGACAGCGCCAGGCGGAGTTCATGCTGCGCGGTCGCCGCGAGTTCGGTGATGTCTTTCGTTTTCAGGGGATCGTTCCCGGGCGACCCGTCGTCACCGGCCACCCGGACCACGCGCGCTCGATCTTCTCGGCCAAACCCGACCTCGTTCCCACGCTCACGTCGGAGTCCCCACTGCGACCGATCGTCGGTCCGAACTCGGTGCTCACGACCCAGGGCGAGAACCACCTGCGCCAACGGCGGATGCTGCTTCCGGCCTTCCACGGCGAGGCCCTCGACAACTACAAGGACGTGATCGATCGCGCGATCGACGCCGAGATCGACCGTTGGAAGGTCGGCGAAGCCGTCGAGCTGGCCGGTCCGATGCAGGACGTCACGCTCGAGGTGATCCTCTCCGGCATCTTCGGCATCCGCAACCCGGAGGAAGGCACGCGCGCGGAACGCGCACTGGCCAAAGTCACCCGCCGCGTCACCGAGCTCTCGACGACTCCGATCGCGAAGATGTCGGAATACGTCAACGTCGGCCGCAGCGAGCCGATCGGAATCCAGGCCGCGGCGCTGAAGATCGTCGACAAGGCGATCTACGACGTGATCGACGAGCGCCGCAGCGACCCGTCACTCGAGGAGCGCAGCGACATCATGTCGGCGCTGATCAAGGCGCGCGACGAGGACGGCTCGGCGCTGTCCGACCAGGAGCTGCGCGACCAACTGCTCACGTTGCTGCTGGCCGGTCACGAGACCACCGCCAACTCGATCTCCTGGGCCTTCGAGCGACTGACCCGCACGCCCGAGGCCTACGACATCCTCAAGGACTCCGTCCGCAACGACGGCGCCGACCGGGCCGACCAGGTCGAATACGTGATCAACGAGGCGATGCGCTGTCGCCCGGTCGTGCCGATCGTCGGCCGCCGCGTCACGTCGGCTTGGCGCCTCGGTGACTACGGCGTTCCGGCCGGTACCCCGATCTCGATCAGCATCGTGCTGATCCACCACCGCGAGGATCTCTACCCCAAGCCGTGGGACTTCATCCCGCAGCGCTGGGCCGAGGTGCAGAAGCCCGGCACCTATGAGTGGATTCCGTTCGGCGGCGGCACGCGTCGCTGCGCCGGTGCGGCGCTGGCGATGGTGGAGATGCGCCAGGTGATCGACCGGATCGCCGAGCGCGTCGACCTCGAGCCCGACCGTCCCGAGGCCGAGCACGTCAAACACCGCAACGTCACGATGATCCCGCAGCGCAATGCGCGCGTGATCCTGCGCAGCAAGAACTAGCTGAACCAGGCCACGAGGGCCCCGTGCGCGCGATCGAGCTGATCGCGCGCCGCAGGATCCTCGCCTTCGAAGAGCCCGCTGCTCCCCTCGACGAGCGCGAGCGAGGTGCGCCTTCCGGCGCCGTCGGTGAAAGCGATGTCCGAACCGGCGTAGCGCAGGTCCTTGCGTCCGCGCGGCGCTGAGTCGATCGCCTTGATCTTCACCTGCTCGACCGACTCCCGCACCGGCCGGCGTAGCTCGCCGGTCGCCGCGAGCGACTCGGGGTCGACCTCGATCAACAGCAGTTCGTGACCGTTGACGCGGAAGATCACCGAGTGGGTGCTTCGCTTGAACAGACCGTGGCGCACGTTCATCGTCGCGAGGCCGACAGGCTCGGCGTCGTCACCCGCCGCCGCGCGCATCGTCGCGGTCGCCTTCGCGAGCCGTACCGCGAGCGAGTCGTACTGCTCCTCGCTCATCGCCCGACGTACCGCGCCAGTTCGCGCCAGTGGCGCTCGTCCCAGAAGCGGGTGGCGAGTCCGGAGGTCGAGGGAAGCACGAACACCTCCGTGGTCCCGACCGCGAGCGTCTGTCTTCCGTAGTCGGCAGCGGCGATTCCGAGGCCTTCGCGCGCTGCCCGCTTGCTCGTGAAGGCGAGGATTCGCGGCCGGAAGCGCTCGATCTTGTCGGTCAGCGCGTCGGCGTCGAAATCGGCGGGCGTGAGCTCCGCATCCTGGCCCGACGCCGTCTTGCAGACATCGGTCAATCCGAGTCCGAAGCGTGTGACCTCGCGGTATTCGGATGGCGCGAGCCGTCGCGGCGTGAAGCCGGCCGAATGCAGGGCCGGCCAGAAGCGGTTGCCGGGCTTTGCGTAGTAGGCGCGGGCGGCGAACGACGCGGCGCTCGGCGCGGTCCCGCAGAAGACCACTTCGAGTCCCGGCTCGAGCACGTCCGGCACCAATGGCGGCGCGCCGACCGTCAAACCGCGACCGTCTCGAAGCGCGGTGTGTTCAGGAGCGACTGCAGGACGACGCAGTAGCGCTCAGTCGTCTCGATCAGGTCCGCGCGCGTCTCGCCGTCGATCCCGTCGCCGAACTCGAACATGAGCCGAACGTCGGTGAAGCCGACCGGCGCATCGGGATCGACTCCCATCGTGCCGCGGAAGTCCAGATCGCCCTCGGCGCGCAGTTTCGCACCGGAGATGTCGACACCGCGATTCGTCGCCACCGACTGCAGCGTCACGCCGGCGCAGGCAACCAGGGCCTGAAGCAGCATGTCGCCTGAACACGCGAACGAGCCGTCGCCGCCGGTCGCGGGGTGCAGCCCGGCCTCGACGATCGCGCGCCCGGTGTTGACCGAGCAGGTGATGTTCTGGTCGTCGACGGCGCCGTCGGCGTGAAGCGTGACGAGGCCGGCGCGGTCGTCCTCGCGGTAACGGTTCTTGATCGGCTTCTGGATCGATCGGAGTTCTGTGGTGTCCATGCCGGGAAGTCTTTCACGCGGTGGGGGCGGCACACGCAGTTCGTCGATCCGCTATCATTCAACCAAATGGTTGAATCAAACCCGACACTCGATCTCGTCTTCGGCTCGCTCGCGGACCCGGTGCGGCGCGACATCGTCCGCCGCGTCGCCGGCCGCGAGTTGTCCGTGAGCGAGGTCGCCGAGCCGTACGCGATGTCGCTGGCGGCGGTCTCGAAGCACCTCAAGGTGCTCGAGCGCGCGAAGCTGGTCGTCAAGCGGCGGCGCGGCAAGCAGCAGCTCGTTCAGCTGGCGCCGGACGCGCTGATGACGGCGTCGGACTTCCTCGACTTCTACCGCTCGTTCACCGAGCAGAAGCTCGACTCGCTCGAGCAGTTCCTCGAAAAGGAGAAGGACAGTGGCCGTGACTGACATGAAGGTGACCGTTGAGCCCGGAGCCAGCCAAGTGATCGCCGAGCGGTATCTGCCGGCGTCGCCCGACAAGGTGTTCCGTGCGATGACCGACCCGGGCCTGATCGAGCAGTGGTGGGGCCCGCGCCGCTACAAAACACGCGTCGACGAGTACGAGCCACGTCGCGGCGGTTGCTGGCGATTCTCGAACGTCGATGACGACGGCAACGAATTCGGGTTCAACGGGGTGATCCACGAACTGCTCCGAGATGAGCGGATCACGCAGACCTTCGAGTTCGAGGGCGCGCCCGGACACGTGGTGCTCGAGCAGCTGCGGCTTGTTCCTGAGGGAGACGGCACGCGCGTCCACGTGGTCTCCGCGTTCACCTCGGTCGAGGACCGCGACGCCATGGCCCAGACCGGCATGACCGAGGGGATGGCCGAGACCTACGATCGACTCGAGGAACTGCTCGAACGAATCTGAGCCCGTACTGGGCCGCCGCGGATAGAGTCGCCTCGATGGGCGACGGCTCAAAGGCGACTTCGGCGGCGGTACTCGGCACCGGGATCATCGGCGCGGCGATGGCGCGCAACCTCGCCAAGGCCGGCATCGCGACATCGGCCTGGAACCGCACCTCCGAACGCGCCGCTCCGCTCGCGGCGGACGGGGTCGATGTGTTCACCGACGCGGCCGACGCAGTTCGCGGACGCGACGTCGTGATCTCCGTGCTCTCTGACGCCACGACGACGATCGAGGTGATGTCGAGCGGCCCGCTCGCGGCGATGGATCCGGGCGCGGTCTGGATGCAGTCGGCCACGATCGGGGTCGAGGGGACTGAGCAGGTCGTCGAATTGGTGCGGGGCACCGGCGTTCGCCTGCTCGACGTTCCGGTGTCCGGTACGAAGACTCCGGCCGAGCAGGGCACGCTCGTGTTGCTCGCGTCCGGAGACAGCAGCGCGGCGGAGTTCGCAGCGCCGGTGTTCGAAGCGATCAGCGCCAAGTCGGTCTGGCTGGGCGAAGCCGGGATGGGCAGCCGCATGAAGCTCGTCACCAACACGTGGGTGCTGGCGCAGACCGCGTTGCTCTCCGAGGCGATCCGTCTGGCCGAGGGGCTCGAGCTCGAGCCGGAGGCCTTCCTCGCCGCGATCGACGGCGCGCCGGTCGGCTCGAGCTACGCGCAGGCCAAGGGCGCGATGATCCAGTCCGGCGACTTCGATCCCAACTTCCCACTCGAGCACGGCGCGAAGGACACCCGCCTGATCCTCCAGAGCGCGGAGGACGCCGGGCTGCACCTGCCACTCGTGCACGCAACCGCAGAGCACTTCGCCGAGGCGCTCGCACGGGGCCACGGCAAGGCGGACGTCGCCGCGATCCACCACCACGTCGGCGAATCCCGCGAACAATGAAGCACCTCTATCTGCTTCGCCACGCCAAGTCCAGCTGGGAGCTGGGCGGGCAGCTCGACTACGAGCGCGGCCTCACGGAACGCGGCGAGAGCGACTGCGAGCTGATCGCAGGGGTGATGAAGCAGCGCGGAATCGCCCCCGATGTCGTCGTGTGTTCCGGCGCCCGCCGAACTCGCGAGACGCTCGAAGGAGTCGCCGGTGCCCTCAGCAAGAAGACTCCGGTCGAGTTCACCGACGACCTATACCGCGCCGACGTCTCCGACTTCCTCGGTGTGCTGCAGAACATCGACGCGGACGCCGGCTCGGCGCTGGTGATCGGCCACAACCCCTCGATCCACGACACTGCCGTCGAGGTCGCCTCGGGCGGCGAAGAGCTCGAGCGGATGGCGGCGAAGTTCCCGACCTGCGCGATCGCCGAGCTGACCTTCAAGGGCAAATGGTCGAAGCTCGGAGCCGACGACGCCGAGCTCATCGCCTTCGTCACGCCGAAGCAGCTGCGCAAGGGCGAGAAGGAAACGATCTAGCGCTCGCCGGTGTGACCGCGGCGCTCCAGGGCGACCGACAGTCCGAGCACGGCGAGTCCACCGGCGGCGAGCACCACGCCGACCCAGCTCGGCGCCGACCACCCCCAACCGGCGGCGATCACGATCCCGCCGAGCAGCGCGCCGAGCGCGTTGCCGGTGTTGAAGGCGGAGTGGTTGAGCGCGGCGGCCATCGTCTGCGCTCTCCCGGCGACGTCCATCAAGCGGGTCTGCGTGGCGGCGCCCATCGCGCCGAACGTTCCGACGAGGAACAGCGCCGGCATCGCCGGCCAGGCGTTCGCCGATGCCACCGCGAACAGACCGAGAAAGGCCATACCGAGAACCAGCTGCAGTGCGATCGAGCGCACGACGTTGCGGTCGATGAAGCGGCCCCAGAAAAGGTTGCCGGCGACCATCCCGGCGCCGAAGACCACGAGCGCGACCGGCACGAGCGACTCGTCGAGCCCGCCGCGTTCCTGCAGGACGGGTGAGACGTAGCTGTAGACGGCGAACAACCCGCCGAAGCCGATCGCGCCGACCAGCAGCGTCAGCCAGACCTGCACGTTCTTCAGCGCGCCGACTTCAGCCAGCGGCGAGCTGCGATCTCCGTCGGGCACCGGACCGAGCACGCGCAGCAGCGCGGCGATGCAGACGATCCAGACGAGCACGATGCTGAGAAAGGCGACGCGCCAGCCGTACTGCTGGCCGAGCCAGGCGGCGATCGGAACTCCGATCACGTTCGCAACGGAAAGCCCGAGCATCATCCGCGTGACGGCCCAGCCGCGGCGGGACTCGCCGGCGATCGACGCGCCGACCAACGCTGCCACGCCGAAATAAGCACCGTGCGGCAGGCCGGCGATGAAGCGCGCGCCGATCAGCGACCAGTAGTCGGGGGCGGCCGCGCTCAGCACGTTCCCGGCCAGCAGCGCCGCGGCCAGTCCGATCAGCAACGCGCGACGTGGAAGCTGGGCCCCGAACACCGCGATCAGCGGCGCACCGACGACCACGCCGAGCGCGTATGCGCTGACGACGTGTCCTGCATCAGGGATCGAGACGTTGACCGAGTCGGCGATCTCGGGCAGCAGCCCCATCGGCACGAACTCGCCGGTGCCGATCCCGAAGCCACCGATCGCGAGCGCGGTTATCCGCCACGAGAGCGGAAACGTCCTTCCTGCCGCGTCGGTCGACACGGCTCAGCGACCGTCGCCGAACGCGTCCGAGTCCTTGAGGGTCTTGTAGATCGCCATGGCGTGACCGTGTCCGAGGCCGTACTCGTCCTTCAGCCAGTCCGTGATCTGCGTCGCCTTCGTTTCTGGAGTGAGCAACCCGGCCTGCTCGGCTTCCCTTCGGAAGTCGTCGGGCGTCTTGCCGGTCTTCTCCTGGATGTTGTCGATGTAGGCCCGGAACGACATGCCGGGATCCAATCACAAGCAACCCGCCACGTCTCGGGTATGTCCGGGTATACTCAGGATGTGGCGAAGGTGATGGTTTCCATGCCCGACGAACTTCTGGCCCGTGTCGACGCCGATGCGGCCCGAACCGGACGCACTCGAAGTGCGGCGCTGAGGGGCTACGCGGAGGCTGCACTCGCTCGCAGTGCGGGGCAGGCGATGATCGCTCGGCGCGCGATCCTCGAAGCGACCCCGGGCCTGGTCGCGCCGCGCGGCGGAGACTCCGCCGAACTGATCAAGCGGTCGCGACCAAGTTGACCGGTCTGCTGCTCGACGCCAGCGTGGTGATCGCCGCGCTTGATCCCGATGACTGCAATCATTCGGCTGCCTCGGCGATCGTCTTCGACAGTCCCGTCGAGATGACTTCGCTCGATCTCGCCCGCTACGAAGTCGCCGACGCGATCGCGGTCGGCCGACGAGAGCCGGAAAAGGCCGCCGCGGTGCTTGCGATTACCGAGACACTTGGCGGAACGGACGGCGTAGTCCGATCCGACATGCAACTCCTGGTCACCGCGACGGCAATCGCCGAGCGACACTCGATCTCCGTGTACGACGCTGCGTATGTCGCAGCGGCCGAGGCCAGAGGGTTCACCCTGATCAGCTGCGACGAACGCGACCTGGTGTCGAACGGGCTCGCGGTCCTCCCGAAAGACGCACTATGAGTCACCGCATCTACAAGATCAGCGTCGCGAGCGTCTACCCGCACTACATCACCAAGGCCGAGAAGAAGGGCCGCACGCAGGCAGAGGTCGACGAGATCTTCCGGTGGCTCACCGGATACTCCGAAAAGGGCCTGAAGAAAGAGCTCGACGCGAAGACCGACTTCGAGACCTTCTTCGCCAAGGCACCGAAGATGAACCCCGCCCGCACCGAAGTCACCGGAGTGATCTGCGGCGTCCGCGTCGAAGAGATCGAAGACCCCCTGATGCAGGAAATCCGCCGCCTCGACAAGATGATCGACGAGCTGGCAAAAGGCAGACCAATGGAGAAGATTCTCCGAATGGTTTAGGGCCTCAATCTCAAGTTCGTGGGGGTCCCCCGCGCGAACTTGAGGCGAAGACTGCGTGCAACGCGTCGCCACGGCGGTGGCGACAATCCAACACAGTGGCCCTTGTCGGCGCACGTTCAAACTTGGAAATTGCAGGGAGAGTTCAGCGAGCAGGTGTGCACCGGCGGGAGATATTGGCCAAGCACCACGGAGACCCGCCGCAGATAGCGCCCGTTGAGGTCCATCATCCTCCGGCCATCCGCAGCACGCTCGAGCGGATACTCATCGAGCAGGCCCGACCCATGCGATGCCTTGAATTGATGCAGCTCATCGGCGAAAGCATCGAAGATGAGGTCCGGCGAAGCTCCGTCAAGTCGGCGCTATCAGATCTGGCTGCGAGTAGCGATTCGCCGGTGCGCAGAATTGATGCGGCTTGTACGTCGCAACGCTGCCAAACGACTGAACTGCGACAAGCCTCAAGACTGACCAGTAAGTTGAAATCAGTCGCTACCGGCGACGATTCCGCAAAACAAGGCAGATCAGGGGGAAACATCAGATGGGAACAATGGACAGCTCGGCATTCAAGTCCGAGCCCAAGCCAAACGACCCAAGCAAGACCGACACGTTCTTCAACGGTCCAGGCGATGGACCGGCTCACGGCCACGTAGTCGAGAGCCAGAATGCCGACGGGACGCCGAACTACCACTACGTGCGTGACGTAGAGGGCAACGTGTACGTCGACGACAGCAAGAAATAGGCCGGCCTTGGGGTGGGCGCGTATCGTCGCGCTCACCCCTTTCGGTCATCTTCTTTCTTGAAGAGCAGTTCCTCCACCGAGTGCCAAGACGCACCCGAATCTCTATGGGCCTCAGGAAGTTCCAGCTGACCACACATCGCGAGTGCCTGAGCCAACGGGTGGTCTTTGGGTAGTCGCCTTATCGCGTCGTCTGCCATCAATCCAGCCAGTCGATAGGCCAGTTTCATATCTTCCGCTGGATCACCGCTTCGCTTGGCGACCAGGCTCTGAGTCAACGCGAGCAGAGCGCCGATGTCTGGCGAGTCAGGTTCATGTTCCGGGCCGGACCTGAGTTCAATCACCTTTCCAGCAAACCACGGCCCGGCGGCGATGTAAAGCTCTCAATCCAAGCGCAGGTTGCTGACCTGCCTAGTAGCGAGTAGGATCACGCCGTGGCTACTCAACAGGAAACCGTTTACAACAGAATTGCCGAACTCACTGGCCAGGGCAAGTCTCTGGCCGATGCGGTGCGCCAAGTTGCCGAGGAGACTGGCAAAACCGAAAATGCCGTTAGAGCCCTGCGCTTCAACTACAAGCGCAAGCTGGAAGGTGGTTCGCGCAGCAAGCGCGCCAAGAGCGCTCCCCTCACCGCCGATCAGGCTGTGTCTGAGGCGAAACGGCTGCTCACCACTGCTCTGGACGCGATCGACCGTGAATTGGCAGAGGCGCGCTCAGAGGTTGACGCTGCGCAGTCCAAATACAACAAGCTTGCTTCGTCTGTTAGCGAGCGGAAGAGCGAACTTCAGCGCAAGATCGCAGCGCTTGATTAGGGGTGGCGCGAATCTGCTCGTCGTACTCCGCCCAACTGACTTGACCCTTATCTCACATGCGAGATAAGGGGCTCACACCATATATAGCGCCTGAGACCTTACTACCAACATCATTTTATGCATACGTCACATGAGATATATAACGTGAAGCCGATTCTGTCATGGTTTTCTTGGTCCGGTTAGACGAGGATCATGAAAAAAATCACAAAAAACATAACGATCATCGCCCTACTGCTGGCAGCAATGCTGGTGGTAGGTGCTGGCCAGGCTTCATCTGCGAAGGTGAAGTACAGCAAGTCGGCTGGTTGGGGTTACGTTGATAGCTCTAAGAACATGGGTTCTCTGTCTCGACGTAACTACAAGTGGAAGGCAAGTCTAAAGAGGGGTCCTTTTGAGATCATTGCTTCTATGCCGGACGGCTATGAAGCAGGCGTGCCAACCAAGGTAGTGCTGAAGTACATTTACCGTCCCAAGACCAAACTGAAGCTTTCGAGCGGCAGAAAGGTGACCTACAGGCAGTGGTATGGCAAACGCCGTCCCAATGGCTTGGTTGCACAAATCGGTGCTAGCCTTGGTACTGTCTATGTTGACGACGAAACCCTAAAACTCAAGTCGATGAATCCAAATCGTGCAAGAACTGCAACGTTTTGGGTGAACATCCCATGTGTTTTGGTTAGAGATGTTCCCAACTTGAGTTCCTACTTCCCGCCTTATCCAGTGTACCCAACGCCGGAAACGGTAGCAACTTGGGGACAGTGCATCCCAGCATACATCGAGATAGATCTGCTGGTTGGTCGCATGGGTGGTATCAAGATGGGGCATACCTTGGAAAAAGTTGTTCATCAGGTCACAGCCTATGTTCAGCCGACACCAAGTTCTCCAACACCAGCGGCACCTACTGAGCCAACGGAGCCGACAGGGTCTACTGGTTCCAGTGGTCCAACTGGTTAGATTCACGCAAATTGATTACGCCACGGCATACCAGTCGTGGCGTTTTCAATTTGAGAGGAGGTATTTAGTTGATAAAAGGATATGTCTGACGTATACTTTTTAGAGTACCCTGCCCGGTGGTAGAACGCCGGTTTTGTAGCAGTGGAGCAAACGTATCTCACATGTGAGAGCAGCAAGGTGCTCCGTCCCCAGGAGCACTCAGCGCGGTTCTCTTCCTTCGCCCCAATGACCGACAGCTTGCACGGATTGGACGAAGTTCGTAAAAGCAAGTAGCCTCGCGCGGTCACGACACTTGAGATCCAGGGGCTCAGATGGATTACAAGCGCATCCGTCCTTCGCAAGTACTTCTAGATTCACAAAATCCACGTCTGCCTGACGGCACTTCCAACGATCACGAGGCGATCAACCGCCTGCTGTCGGAAGGGCCGGATCAGATGCTCAGACTCGCTCGTGACCTCGTCGACAAGGGTGAGGGCAATCCAGCGGAACTTCCGATCCTTGTACAGGACGGTTCAAAGTACGTCGTACTTGAAGGAAATCGCCGTTTCGCGGCGCTGAAGCTGTTGGGTGACCCGAAACTCGCAGAAGACGAGAGTCACCGCTCGGCCTTCCAGCGCCTAAAGGACCGAACTGGAGATCCGCCAAAGAACCTCTTCTGTGCGATCGCCGACGATCGCGAGGAGGCTGATCCATGGCTCACGCTTCGTCATACCGGCGCCAACGATGGGGTCGGTGTGCGCGTCTGGAGTGCGGAGCAGACGGCCCGACATCGCAAACGAGTCAATGCGCCAGTTGATAGCGGAACCATTCGATCGATTGCGATTGCCGATGAGTTGACCGAGGCGTACCAGTCCGACACGGATCTTGTTGGTTTGATCAAAAAGGTTCGGTCCGAAAAGCTGACGAACATCGGTCGCCTGTTTAGCGGAGTCACGTTGACCCGCCTTCAGCTCACCCTTCGTGCGTCCGACGACGATTCGGACCGCCAGATCGTCTGCGCGAAACACAGCGCCGACGAACTCCACGAATATTTCGTCTGGGCGTTCACTTTGCTCGATGAAAAATCCGTCGACGCGTTCAAGAACGACGAGCTTCGTGGCAGCCTGCTCAATGAAGCCGGCGATCTTCTTCCGCACGCTGCGGATTCGAAAGCTGACTACGAACGGATTGCCGACCATCCGTATTCGCCCGTCAGTGACGAGGGCGGCGGGGAGTCCGAGGGCGCAAGTGGCGACGGCAAGTCCGAGCCCGGAACTGGCTCAGAAACGAACGGATCAACGGACGGCGGTTCGGAAGGTGGTGCGACGACCTCGGGGCAGTCGGGCGAGAACTCCGGCCGCAAGAAGGACAAACCTGACGAGCGTTGTCTCTACTCCGAGGTCAAGTTGCCGAACCTCTCGGCCCCTGTCCAGCGCCTTCTAAAAGAAGCTAAGCAGCTGCCGATCAATGACAACTACGCCGTCGCCTGTGTTTTGGCGCGGGTCATCTTGGAGTTGGCCGTCTCGGACCCCGACGTTCTCAAGTGGTCGGGCAAGAAGGACAAAGACACGCTCGCTTCAAAAATCAACGCCTGCATCCTGAGGCTCGACCCCAGCATTGCGAGCCAGGCGAAGCGGACGCGTAAGGACCTGGTGCAAGCGCACCAGGAAGCGAGCGGAATAGGTGTCGCCTATCTCCATCAGTTCTTGCACAATCCTCACACCCGCGCCGACGCCGGCCTTGCTCGACGATTCAGCCATGCCTACACACCGCTGCTCGTCGCCATCAACGAGGCGATGAAATGAGTGGCCCTCCGTATTACTCGCCGCTCCGGTATCCGGGTGGCAAGGCGCGCCTCGCGCCGTACCTGGCCAGGGTGCTTGCCAGCCAGTCGTTCGTAGTCGAAACCTACTGCGAGCCTTATGCAGGCGGTGCTGGTGCTGGCCTTCGACTGCTGATAGATGGCCACGTGGAGAAGGTCATCATCAACGATCTCAACCCGGGGATTGCCGCGTTCTGGCGGGCAATGCTCAGACAGAGTTCCGAGTTCATCGCGAAGATCGAATCTTGCGAGTTGACGATCGAGAACTGGCATGCTCAGCGAGAGATATATCTTGCTACTCAATCACAAGATGATCTGACACTTGGATTTGCCACCTTCTTTCTCAACCGAACGAACCGGTCGGGGATTCTGAACGCGCGACCGATCGGTGGGTTGGAACAAACCGGCAATTGGCTCATCGACGCGCGTTTCAACAGAGAAGACCTCGTGGCACGTGTGGAGAACCTGTCTTCTTATGCGGGGCAAATTGATGTCCGCGAGCAACGCGCCATCGAGCTGATCCGAACGCTGAACCGCCGGTCGCGCTCGGTCCTCATGTATGTCGATCCACCCTACGTTGTGCCCGGCGAAAGCTTGTATTTGACCGACCATTCGTGGGATGAACACAAGAAACTTGAGGGTGTTCTCGGCAAGTCACCACATCCATGGATTCTCACCTACGACGCCGACGACCGGACCCGCACGCTCTACCAGAATTTCCGATGCCTGAAGTTCGGCATCTCGCATACCGCTCAGGTCCAGAGGGTTGGGAGCGAGTACATGTTTTTCAGTCGCGGGCTCCGTGTGCCTGATCGGAGCGTTATGCGGGGTGAGGGCGAGTGGATTGCGGCTTAGTCTTCGTGAGGCCCGACGCCTTTACGTCCACCGAGCTTGTCTGAGAATTCTTCGAGTCTGGCAAACCAAGATGGCATAAGGTCGCTGGCAGCCTCTTCGACCCGCGCGCAATACTCGTCCGGGCCGTCGCCTAATTGCTCGGGTGAAAGCTGGCCGGTCTCGATCAGCGTCGATTCGACGTGAATCAGAAAGCCGCGCCAGACGAAGTTCTTATAGGTGTGCTCAACTGGAATCCAGGCCGAAGGCAGTGGACACGGCATAGCAAGACGGGCATCGATCAGATGCTGGAAGGCAGATCGCCCCTCAGACTGACTAGAGCGAAACAGTGCTGCCATACCTGCTGCATAGATCCCGAGAAGCGTCAGTTCGCGGATCTCCAAGTTGGTGCTCAAAGTGTGCGATATCTCCCAGGCAAGCAACGGAGCGGTGACGACGATCGCGCTGAATCCGCCGCCTCGACAAGATGATCGACGAGCTGGCAAAAGGCAGACCAATGGAGAAGATTCTCCGAATGGTTTAGGGCCTCAATCTCAAGTTCGTGGGGGTCCCCCGCGCGAACTTGAGGCGAAGACTGCGTGCAACGCGTCGCCACGGCGGTGGCGACAATCCAACACAGTGGAGCTAGCCGGGTTCGAACCGGCGACCTTTCGATTGCGAACCGAACGCTCTACCAACTGAGCTATAGCCCCAAGGACCAAGATGTTATCGGCGTCCGGCACGAGCCTCCGAAGCCCTCCGTAACATGGCATGGCATGTCTGAGGAGACCGAGGACCAGGGCGGAACACTCGCCGACGCGATCGCCGCGCACCTCGCGCTGAAGCGCGAACACGGCGGCGACGCCGAAGAGATCGAGCACGAGCTCGAAGAGGCGCTGGCACCGCCGACGCGTGACGTCGAGCCGACGCCCGAGCCCGCCGCAGAGGTGGCGCCAGAGCCCACCCCGCCGGTCGAGGTCCCGCCGGAGCCCGCTCCTTCGGAGCCCGAAGAGCCGATCGCACCACCGCCGGCGCCTGAACCAGAGCCCGACCCGGAGCCGGTTGCCGCCGAGCCCGATCCCGAGCCCGAGCCTGAGCCGACGCGTGAGCCGGAGCCCGAGCCGGTTCCCGAGCCGGAGCCCGCACCGGCGGCTTCCGAGCAGACCGAGACCACCGGCACGATCGAGTTCGAGTGGGACAAACCCGCCGAAGAGCCCGAGGCCCAGTCGTCAGAGAGCGCCGAGCACGACCTGCTCGAGGACACACCGGACTTCTTCGAAGAAACCCCCGAGCACGACAAGCTCTGGTTCGACGAGGCCCCGCCCAGAAAGTTCGACTTCTGAGTTTGGTTGTCGCCGCCTTGGCGGCACGGAGTTGATTGTCGCCGCCTTCGCGGCGACGCGTTGCACGCAGCTTTGCCTCCGTATCGCGCGGGGGACCCCCGCGATCCGGAGTTTGCGTGCCGTTGGCTAGCTGCGCGGCTTCAGCTGCATGAGGATGCCGCCGGCGATCACTCCGCCGATCATTCCGCCGAGCAGGACGAACACGCTCGCTGACGTTGCCAGCGGCAGCGCGCAGATGACGAACGCTACGGCAGCAAGTCCGAGCGCGTCGTAGTCGCGCAAGTCTTCGCGGTTGGCGACGTAGATCGTCCAGGCGACCAGCGCCCCGGCCGCGCATCCGAGCGATCCGAGCGCCGGGCGGTCGGGATCGAGCAGCGCCTTTGTGATCATCCCGAGCGCGCCACAGAAGAACCACACGAGCGCCGCGGCGAGCCAGCCGAAACGACGCTCGATGCCGGTGCCGAAGCCGGTGACGACGAACAGGCAGACGAACGCATAGCCCGCGGACAGGTGCAGGAAGGGCGAGGTGAGCAGCGTCCAGGGGCGCGAACCGAGGTCGCCGTCGAACATCAGGTTGTCGACGATCCACGGCGTGACCTTCGTGAAGTCGCTCATGAACAGGATCGACACGACGATCGAGGCCATGACCAGCGAAAGCGTGGCGTAGGGCCGCGTCTCGACGCCGAGCCATGAACCGGTCGAAGCTCCGGTCCCGTAGGGATCTCCGCCACCGCCCTCGTACTGACGGCGCAGACGCTCCCGCTTCTTGGCGGCCTTGCGCTCCTCGCGCTCCTCGGCCTTCTTCTGTTTCTTCAGGTCCGGCGCCCGCTTGCGCAGGCGGTTGCCGCAGTAAGGGCACTCCGTGACATACGGAGATACCTCGCTTCCGCAGTTGCTGCAGACGACGAAGAGTTCACGCTCGGCCATGGATCTCCGGCAGACTACCGGCACTGGATTATGCTCTTGGCCGCAAGTTTCCCGCTCAAGCAGCGGCAGTTTCGGATCAGGAGCCAACCCCACATGCCCAAGCAGTCCTCGCCTCAGAAGTCTTTGCTCGACGTAGTCTCGCCCGGCAAGAAGGCACGTCTCTACGACATGCTTTACAACCACGGCCCCGGCAACGGCACCCTGATGTACCTGCCGATCGACCAGGGCATCGAACACGGCCCGCGTGACTTCTTCCCCAACCCCGCCTCGAAGGACCCGGACTACGAGTTCGCCCTCGCCGCCGGAGCGTCCTACAGCGGCATCGCCTGCCAGATCGGATTCGCCACCAAGTACTGGCCCGACTGGGCCGGCCAGGTGCCGCTGCTGCTGAAGGTCAACGGCAAGACCGAGATCCCGCCGTCGGACGAGGCCTTCTCGCCGGTCAACGCGTCGGTCGAAGACGGCGTCCGCCTCGGCGCGACGGCAATCGGCTACACGCTCTACGTCGGCTCCCCCAGCCAGGACCGCGACCTCAAGCAGCTCGGCGAAGTTCGCGCCGACTGCGAGAAGTACGGCCTGCCGCTGGTCGTCTGGAGCTACCCGCGCGGCAGCGCAGTCGCCGCGAAGGGCGGTCAGGACAGCTTCTGGGCGATCGACTACGCCTCACGCATGGCGATGGAGATGGGCGCCGACATCGTCAAGATCAACATGCCGAAGGTCGGGCTCGAGAGCGACAAGGACTCGCCGGCCCCGTACAACAAGATGGAAGTCACCCAGGAAGAGGCGATCCGCCAGTGCGTCGAGAGCGCCGGCCGTTCGCTGGTCGTGCTTTCGGGCGGCTCGAAGGCCTCCGACGCCGAAGTGCTCGACATGACGAAGATGGTCATGAAGGCCGGCGGAAGCGGCGTCATCTACGGTCGCAACATCTGGCAGCGCAAGCCCGGTCCGGCGAAGAAGATCGTCGCCGCGATCAGCGACACGCTCGTCAAGAACGTCATCCGCACCCCGTAAAGGGCGCGGCAAGAGGATGCTCAGCTGGCAGGACGCGATCGGGTGGCTGGTCGCGTTCGCCTTGCTGATCATCCTCTCGTTCGCACTGATCGACCGCTACAACGAGACGGCCAACCCCGAGGGCGCCGGCCCGCTCACGAGCGTCGACATCGGCAAGCCGAAGGGTCCGGCCGGCATCCGTGCCCGCGTGAACCGCGTCGTCGACGGCGACACGATCATCGTGCGCAAGCTGAGCGACTACGGCGACCCGACGGGCCCGCTGCGCCGTGTCCGCTACATCGGCGTCGACACGCCGGAGTCGGTCAAGCCCGACACGCCGGTGCAGTGCTACGGCAAAGAGGCCGCCGCGGCCAACAAGCGCCTGCTCGACCAGAAGTTCGTCACGATCGTCTTCGACGAGGAGCACTACGACCGTTACGGCCGCACGCTCGGCTACGTCTACCTCGACAAGAAGCAGATGGTCAACGCCGCCCTGTTGCGGGATGGCTACGCGAGGACGATCGTCGTGCCACCGAACACGGCCAAGCGCAAAGAGTTCGCCGCGCTCGAGAAAGAGGCAAAACGCACTAACAAAGGCCTTTGGGGTGCCTGCGACCGCTAGGATGAAACGGCTATGAAGATGCGTCAGTCAGTCGCAGAATTCGAGCGCGCTTTCCACGAGCACACCCACTCCGACCGCAAACGTCGGCACGAGGTCCGCTCGGAAGCGTTGAAGCGCACGCAGGTCCGTTATGCGGAGCGCCACTCTCAGCACCAGTTCCGTCGCTTCGTGACGGTCATGGTCGTGCTCGTGGTCACAGTCGTGACCGTCAGCTGGGGGATGTTCCAAGTCCTCAGCTCACTGATGAGCTAGGAACCGCAAGGGGTCAGCCGTTGTCGGCGATCTCCTGGAGAGCGTTCTCGACGGCCTCGGGAGTTGCGTCTGGCGAGTCAGCCGTCTCTTCGGCCTGCTCACGCTGGATCTGCAGGTAGACCTCTTTGCGGAAGATCGGGATGTTCTTCGGCGCCTCGATACCGATGCGGACCTTGTCTCCGACGATCGAGAGCACGGAGATCTCGACGTCATCCGCGATCATGATGCTCTGGTTCGATTTCCTTGTGAGTACGAGCATGCAGCGCCTCCAAGCACTTGCGTCCGAGTGATGGTCAGCTGAATGCTGCCCGGGGCTGGACAGCGGATCCTACTGAAAATCCATCAGTCGCGGAGCTTCCTTCTTTCCGCGTTTACCTACCTTACTGGATGACTGGCCAGTTTGTCCACACCTTCAGCTGCAAAAACCCCACTGGTAATGTCATTCGCATGGCAAATCGACAGCTGAGACCACACCTGAACCAGATCCGAGTCTGGGTCCGACAGGGCCGCACAGACGCCTGGATCGCGCATCAGCTTGACACGACGGCGGAGGACATCTCCGCTTTCAAGCGCGAGCAGTCGCTCGATGCCGACGGTGGTGCTGCAGCCGACAACCCCGCTGCAACGACCGGGGTCGAAGAAGAACTTGATCTGCGGGCAGAGGACGACGCCCTGATCGCGGCCGATCTTGAAGCCGCGCTCGCAAAGCGTGAAGCCGAAGCCGCAAGCGCCGAAGCCGACGGGGGCGAAGCTCCCGGAAGGCGCCGGCGCCGCGGTCGCCGCGGTGGCCGAGGCCGCCGCCGTCCCGCATTCGAAGCCACATTCGACCACGGCGAGGAGGGGTACGGGCTTTGGCTCGACCCCGCCATCGTCGACGATCCCGTCTACGCCGAGCACTGGGCCGGGCATCGCCCGATCTCCGTGACCATCACGGCTGACCAGATCGTGATCAACCGCCAGACCGAGCCACTCCCCGGCACCGAGGACGCGGACGCTGAGTCCGCCGACACGCCCGCCGAGGATCCGGCGACGCAGGCGGCCTAGGTTCAAAATGCCGCTCTGCGGCCTGCGCCCCTGTGGCGCGGGCCGTGGCGCCGCTACTTCTTGTTGTCGAGGATCACGAAAGGTCGCTCGTCCGGCTTGACCATGCCGAGCTTGCGCGCCTCGAGTTCGATCGTCGACTGGCGCTTCAGCGATTTTGCGCGGGCCCGGAGCTCGCGGTTCTCCTTCGCCGTCGCCTGCAGGCTCGCGCGCGCCTCACTGGTCGCTTTGCGCTGCTCGTAGTAGCCGTGCAGCGGCGGCACGTACAGAAAGCCCATCACCAACACGATCAGCAGCAACCAGTTGCCCGGCAGCCGGTCCCAGCGGATGCCCTTCGATACGGGCTTTCCCTTGCTCTTGTGCGCGATCCTTGCGCGCGGGCGGTTTGCTGCGCCGGCTGTGGCCATGCCGTAGTGGTTCGGGGCGCAGGCGGTCAGCCCTGCCCCGGTCCGCTACGAGGAGAGCGCCTTGAAGGATGCCTTGCCCGGGTACTTCGCGGCCGAGCCGAGGGCTTCTTCGATGCGCAGGAGCTGGTTGTACTTGGCGACGCGGTCCGAGCGGCTGGGTGCGCCGGTCTTGATCTGGCCGCAACCGGTGGCGACGGCGAGGTCGGCGATCGTCACGTCCTCGGTCTCGCCCGAGCGGTGGCTCATGACCGCCGTGTAGCCGGCCTCGCCGGCGATCCGCACGGCCTCGAGCGTCTCGGAGAGCGTGCCGATCTGGTTGACCTTGACGAGGATCGAGTTGGCGACGCCGCGCTCGATGCCCTCGGTGAGGCGCGCCGGGTTGGTCACGAAGAGGTCGTCGCCGACGAGCTGGGTCTTGCTTCCGATGGCGTCGGTCAACAGCTTCCAGCCGTCCCAGTCGTTCTCGTCGAGGCCGTCCTCGATCGAGACGATCGGGTACTTGCTGACCATCTCGTCCCAGTAGCCGACCATCTCCTCGCTCGAGAGCTTGCGGCCCTCGTGCTGGAGGTCGTACACGCCGTTCTCGTAGATCTCCGAGGTCGCAGGGTCGAGCGCGATCGCGACGTCGGTGCCGGGCGTGTAGCCGGCCGACTCGATGCCGGCGATCAGCGCCTCGAGCGCGGCCTCGTTGCTCGCGAGGTTCGGGGCAAAGCCGCCTTCGTCACCGACGGCCGTCGAAAGACCCTGACTCTTCAGGCTCTTGGCCAGCGAGTGGAAGACCTCGGTACCGATCTGCATGGCGTGGGCGAACGTGACCGCTCCGACGGGAACGATCATGAACTCCTGGAAGTCGATCGAGTTGTCGGCGTGCGAGCCGCCGTTGAGCACGTTCATCATCGGCGTCGGCAGCAGGTGCGCCTCGGGGCCGCCGAGATACTTCCAAAGCGGGATCTCGCGTTCGACAGCGCAAGCCTTGGCAGCGGCCAGCGAGACACCGAGCAGCGCGTTGGCGCCGAGACGACCCTTGTTCGGCGTGCCGTCGAGCTCGATCAGTAGCGCGTCGAAGGCCTCCTGGTCCTCGGGGTCGACGCCGAGGATCGCGTCGGCGACCTCGCCGTTCACGTTGGCGACGGCCTTGCCGACACCCTTGCCGCCCCACTCGGGACCGCCGTCACGCAATTCGACCGCTTCGTACTCGCCGGTCGAAGCGCCGCTCGGCACGGCGGCGCGGCCGGTCGCGCCCGACTCCAGCGTGATCTCGACTTCGACGGTCGGGTTGCCGCGGCTGTCGATGATCTGGCGGGCGTGGGTCTTGGTGACGGCGGACATGCGTGGGGTCTCCAGAAGTTGGGGTGAGAGGACTGACGAACGGCGCGAATCCTAGTCCCAAGAACGCGAAAAGCCCGGCTGCGAAGCCGGGCTTTTCGGTCAATCGAATGGTCTTTGAGCTCTAGGAGCCGGTCTCGCCGGTCGTCTCGGGCTCGGGCGTGTTGCCGCAGACGGCCGGGACCTTGAAGTCCTCGGCGCACTTGGTCTTCTTGCGCCACTTGTCGGTGAACTCGGTCTGGAAGTCCGAGGCCGCCTTCTGCTGGCGCTCCTGCTGCAGCGTCTGGCTGATCTGCTGCGACGCCTGCTTCAGCGACTGCTGCTTGGCCTCGGTGATCTTCGTGACCTCGAAGACGTAGTAGCCGTACTGGGTCTTGATCGGACCGACGACCTCGCCCTTCTTGGCGCTGAAGACGTCGCCGTCGAGCGGCTTCGGGAACTGGCCCTTCGTCACGCCCGGGAAGGCGCCGCCGTTGGCCTTGCTCGCGCTGTCCTGCGAGTACTGCTTGGCGACTGTCTTCCAGCTCTCGCCGCTGTCGAGGGCGGCCTTGGCTGCGTCGGCCTTGGCCTTGCTCGAGTTGAACACGAGGTTCAGGTCGCGGCTCGCCGGGGTGGCGTACTTGGACTTGTTCTTGTTGTACTCCTTCTCGACATCGCCGGTCGACGGGGTCGGTGAGGAGTTGACCTCGGCCTGGACCTTCTCCTGGATCATGCTGGCCTTGACGAGCTGAAGGATGTCGTCGTTGGTCTGGCCGGTCTCCTTGAGGAACTTCTGGTAGTCAGCGTCCTTCGGGAACGACTGCTGCTTGAGCGGCTCGAAGCGGGCTTTCACCTGAGCGTCGGTGATCTCGATGCCGCGGTCCTGAGCCTCGAGCTCGTACCACTTCTGCTGCACGAGCGCGGTCATGATCTGGGTCTTGGCGGTGTTCCACTCGGTCTCGCACTGCTTCTTGAGCGCTGCGTCGCTGAGCTTCTTCGAGCTCGACTTCTTGGCCGCGATGCACTTCGTGAAGTTCGGCGGGTCCGGCGGCGTAGCCTTGCCGCCCTGCGCGGTCTGTGACGCGTAGCTGACCAGCGTCTTGTTGAACTTGGCGACCGGGATCGATTCGCCGGACACGGTCGCGACCGCGTCCTTCGGCACACCGCCGGTGAAAAGGTTGACGATCAGGACGATCAGGACTGCGATCAGGGCGAGTCCGCCGATCACGGCCGGCGCCGGCAGACCGAAAAAGGTCACCTTTCCGGCGTCACCACCGGTGCTCGAGTCTTTCTTCGGAGTTTCTTCGCTCACTGTCTCATTCTCTCTTGGTTTGCAGTAGACGCGCGATTCAGCAAAAATCGGGGTGGAACTTATCAGGGGAAACCCGCTTGGGCACGGGGTGTTGCGCGGCCTAAGACAGGCTTAACGGACCCCAAAGCTCATTCTTCTTCACGCCGGTTCAAGCACCTCTGCGGTCGCACCCACGAGAGTGTCCGCCAGGTGCGAGAGAGCAGCGAACTGCTCCTCCGGCTCCCCATCCGCACGCAATGCGATCGTGCGCTGTCCACGATCGTAGATGGCTTCGGGGATTTCTTCGCGAATGAGGCCGACCTGCTCGGAATTCAGCTCCAGCGGAGCCACGACGAGCCGGCCGGCCGTGAAGCCGACGGTACGTGCGCCGCAGCGGCCGAACTTGAGGCGCGCCTCCTGCAACTGAAGCAGTCGTTCGAGTGGATCGGGCACGGGGCCGAAGCGGTCACCCAGCTCGTTGCGCAGCAGGCCGATGTCCGACAGCTCGCGGGCGCCGGCGATCCGGCGGTGCAGCTCGATCTTGGCCTGCTCGTAGGTGACGTACTCGCTCGGGACGTACGCGTCGACCGAAACGTCGAGCCGGACCGGTTCTGGAGCGGCGTCGGCCTCGCGGCCGTCGAGCTCGGCCACGGCCGCGTCGATCATCGAGACGTAGAGGTCGAAGCCGACGGCCGCGATGTGACCGGACTGCTCTTCGCCGAGCAGGTTGCCGGCACCACGGATCTCGAGGTCGCGCATCGCGACCTTGAAGCCGCTGCCGAGCTCGGTGTAGTCGGCGAGCGTGGTCAGCCTGCTGGCGGCAGGCTGCGAGAGCGCGGCGGCAGAGGGGTAGAGGAAGTACGCGAAGGCGCGCTCGCGGCCACGCCCGACGCGGCCGCGGATCTGGTACGCCTGGCTCAGTCCGAGCTTGTCGGCGCGCTCGACGATCAGAGTGTTGGCGGCCGGGATGTCGAGGCCCGATTCGACGATCGTCGTGCAGACGAGGCAGTCGGACTCGCCGCGGATGAAACCGAGCATGCGCTCCTCGAGCGTCTGCTCGTCGAGCTGGCCGTGGACGACGTCGACCTTCATTCCGGGCATGAGCGCGCGAATGCGGTCGGCCGTCTCGTCGATCGTGCCGACGAGGTCGTGCATGTAGAGCGACTGACCGCCGCGCTCGCGCTCGCGTTCGAGCGCCTGCTTGATCACGTTCTCGTCCCATTCGCCGACGTGGGTGCGCACGGGCTTGCGCCCCTCGGGCGCGGTGGTGATCACAGCGATCTCGCGCAGGCCGGCCATCGACATCTGAAGTGTGCGCGGGATCGGTGTCGCCGAGAGGCTGATCACGTCGGTCTGAAGACGCAGCTGGCGCAGCAGTTCCTTCTGCTTGACCCCGAACCGCTGCTCCTCGTCGACGATGATCAGGCCGAGGTCCTTCGGCCGCACGTCGGCGGACAGCAGCCGGTGGGTGCCGATCAGGATGTCGACGGCGCCCTGCTCGAAACGCGCGAGTGTCTCCTTCTGCTCGGCCTTGCTGCGGAAGCGGCTGACGAAGTCGACCTCGACGGGGAAGTCGCGCATGCGCTCGCTGAACGTCCCGAAGTGCTGCTGCGTGAGGATCGTCGTCGGCGAGAGCACCATCACCTGCTTGCTGTCCTGCACGGCCTTGAAGGCAGCGCGTAGCGCGACCTCGGTCTTGCCGAAGCCGACGTCGCCGCAGATCAGCATGTCGAGCGGTTGTGTGCCCTCCATGCCGGCCTTCACCTGGGCGATCGCGTCGAGCTGGTCGCGCGTCTCGTTGTACGGGAAGGCGCTCTCGAACTGCAGCTGCATCTCGTTGTCGGGGCTGAAGGCGAAGCCGATCGCGCGCTTGCGCTCGGCGTAGAGGTTGACCAGCTCGCCGGCGAGCTCATGCGCCGCCTTGCGGGCGCGCGACTTGAGCGTCTCCCAGGCCTTGCCGCCGAGCTTGCTGAGCGTCGTGCCGTCGGGTCCCGCCGCGCCGAAGTAGCGGCTGATCTTGAACATCTGCTCGGCCGGCAGGAAGACCTTGTCGCCGCCGCGGTACTCGAGCGTAAGGTAGTCGCGCGTGATGCCGCCGACGGTCTTGGTGTCGAACCCGATGAACTTCGCGACGCCGTGGTCCTCGTGCACGACGATGTCGCCGACGGCGAGGTCGGCGAAGCTGGCAATCCGCCCGCGCCCCCCGCCCGCGCCCGCCGCCGCGGCGGCGGACCGACCGGCGGTGCGGAGGAGCATCCGGTCGGGGACGACCGCGAGCTTCAGCGCCGGCGAGACGAAGCCCTCGTTCAGGCGCTGTTGCGTGAAGAACGTGCCGACCCACTCGTGGTGGTCGGGGCTCTCGCCGAGCGGCAACGGCTTGATACGCGCCAGGTTGTACTGCGCACGCTCGCGTTCGGACTGTCGCGCCCACGCGACCACCACGCGGTAGCCACTGCGCAGCAGCTTCTCGATCTCGCCCTCGGCCGTCTCGAAGTTGCGCGCCATGCTCGCCGGACGCTCGGCGCGCAGTTCCGGGCTGCCGTCGGTGTTGGTCAGGTTCGCGACCGACAGGTCTGCGCCGCTCTCGAGCTGGTCGTGAAGTACTTCGGGGTCGACGTAGAGGCCGTGGCCTTCGCGGTCGGCGTAGGTCGCTTCAAGATCGGCCGTGAGCTCCGTCAGGGACGTCTCGCAGTCTTCGGTGCCGGCCACCGCCAGGAACAGATCGTCCGGCGCGAGATCGAGGAAGGCGTGGAAACGGTCGATCGGCAGCAGCTCGGCGATGTCGGCCGTGCCCTCTTCTCCGTCCGTATCCGCGAGCGCCTGCAGCGCCTCCTCGCGGTGCTCGGCCGCGAGCTCCGTCGCCGGCTCGATCTCGACCGACTCGACGGTCTCGAGCGAGCGCTGGGTGAAGGTCGAGAATCGGCGGATCGACTCGATCTCGATGTCGAACAGCTCGAGCCGGACGGGGCTGTCGCCGGTCGCCGGAAAGATGTCGACGATGTCACCGCGCAGCGCGAACTGGCCGCGGTCCTCGACGCGCTCGGCCCGTTCGTAGCCGGCTGCGATCAGCTCTCGTGAGAGTTCTTCGAGGTCCGCGACGCCGCCCTGCTCGAGGACGAACCCGTGCGGTCGCAGCTCAGGGTCTGGAACCCGCTCGGCGAGCGCGCCGGCGCTGGCGACGACAACCGCTTGTGACCCATCCTCCGTGAGCGAGTCGAGCGCGGCGATCCGCTGGCCGACGAGGTACGGCGGTGGCTGCAGGTGCGACTCGTACAGTACGCCGCGCGCCGGGTACACGCGAACGGTTCGCTCCGGTAGGTATGCAGCCAGGTCCGCCGCGAGCGACCGCGCGGCCGCGTCGTCGGGGGCGACAGCCACCGCCGGCCGGTCGCCCGCGCGCTTGTGGCAGGCGACGGCGAGCGCGAACGGGGTGAAGGCAGAGGACGCGAATACGCGTGCGTGATCGCCGCCGAGCGGGTCGAACAGCTCGTCGTCTTCGATCTGGCGTATCGGCAGAGCGAGTTCGCTCACTGGCGTGAGCCTATGCGCTGGAGGGCGCATTCTTCACACGATTTTCACGCAACCGACCCGGTGCAACGGTGTTTACATAATTGAGCTGTCGGGCAGGATTTCAGCGACAGCCGCCGAAACGCCGGACACGAACATATGTTCGTCCGGCCCGACCAATAGGTTGGTGGTGTGATGAACAAGGTCAGGAAGCAGTCAAGCTGGGCAACGCGCCCCGCACGCTCCGGCAAGACGTGGTCAGGCGCCGACATCATGCGCCTGCAGGCGATGGCCGACAAGCAGATCCCGGCCGAGAAGATCGCCGAGCGACTGCGTCGCAGCGAGGCCGCGGTGCGGTCCGAAGCTGCCAAGCGTCACGTGATGCTCGCGCCGTCGTCGCCGACACCCGTCTCAGTACAGCGCAAGCCGATGCGACGGCTCGCGCCGACCGAGAAGGCTCCGTACGGCGGAGTCCGGGTTCAGCGTCGTGCCGCGGTGGCACGAAAGGTCGATCCGCCTCAGGAGGAGACGCTCTTCTAGAGCGGAGCTCCGACGACTCGAAGGGTCTCCGCGATCGCTTCGTCGACGAGTGAGTCGACCTCGCTGACGCTCTCCGAGAACTTCCCGAGCACCCACGCCGAGACGATCTCCGGGTCGGTGCTGTCGGGCCGCCCCACGCCGACGCGGACGCGCCGGTAGTCCGCCGTTCCAAGGCCATCCTTGATCGACCGCAGGCCGTTGTGGCCACCGTGGCCGCCGCCGAGTTTGCTCTCGATCCTCCCGAACGGAAAATCGATCTCGTCGTGGATCACCACCACGTGGTCGGGCTCGACCTGCAGCTCACCGCGCGCGGGGCCGACGGAGTTGCCGGACTCGTTCATGTAGGTCTCGGGTATCAACACGCCGACGCGCGGTCCGCCCGGGCCGAGGCGCCCTTCCGCGAACGCGCCCTTGTAGCGGTTCCTCGGCTTGCCCAGGTCGTAGCGTTCGATCAGGCGCGTCGCGGCCATCTCACCGATGTTGTGGCGGGTGCGCGCGTAGCGGCGACCGGGATTGCCGAGACCGACGATCAGCCAGTCGACGGGCACGGGTCTTCCGCCGCGCTTGAAGACGGACATGCTTGACAGCCTGAAGCGGGAAGCGGCGGCTTACTCGTCGGAGTCGCCGGAGTCTTCGGCCTCGGCGTCGGCTTCAGCCTCGCCTTCGCCGACGACCTCAGTCTCTTCCTCGACCGCGTCTGCCGGCTCTTCGGCGACTGACGGCGGGGCGATCGTCGCGATCACCGTCTCCTCCGGGTCGTCGAGCAGCGTGAGCTCGGACGGCACGGTGGCCTGAGAAAGCGTGAAGGTCTCGTTCATCTCGAGCGCCGAGACGTCGATCGAGACCGAGTCGGGAATGTCAGTCGGCAGCGCCTCGATGTTCAGTTCGCGCGTGACCTGGTCGAGGATGCCGCCCTGGATGACGCCGGGAGCGTCGTCGACGCCGGTCAGCTCGACCGGCACGACGGCCTGGATCGCCTGCTTGAGGTCGACCTCGAGAAGATCGATGTGCGTGTAGTCCCCGCGCACCGGGTGGTGCTGCTGGTCCTTCACGATCACCGGCACGGCGTCGCTGCCGAGCTTGGCGTCGAACAGCGCGTGACCGCTCTTCAGCGTGGCGCGGAGCGCGAGCTCGTCGACGCTGAACGCCTGCGGCTCACGGCCGCGGCCGTAGAGGATTCCCGGGACATTGCCACCGCGGCGTAGGCGGCGACCTTCGCGGGAACCGAAGGTGTCTCGCGGCTGAAGTTCGATTGTCTGGCGGTCATCTGACATAACGGCGCGGGATTTTAGCGGGTTTCATGCGGTTTTCACGGCCTTGCCGGTGCCCGGGCGCAGTACGCTTTTTTCGTGGCTGAGCGCGAGGATCGATCGCTTTCCAAATCCAGGATCGGACGCGCCGCGCGTGTCGGCAAGGTTCTTGGCGGCCAGGGAGTGAAGATCGCAGGCACCGCGTCCGCGAACCTGCTGCGCTCAGGGGAGGGCAGTCAGGCCGCGCTCGAGAAGCGCCACGCCCAGTCGGCTGAAGAGATGGTCCGCACGCTCGGCTCGCTCAAGGGCGTCGCAGTGAAGGTCGCGCAGATGGCGTCGATCATCGACATCGACATGTTGCCCGACGAGTACCGCGAGATCTACCAACGCGAGCTCGGGTCGCTGCGCCAGAACGCGCCGCCGATGTCGTGGAAGAAGGTCAAGTCGGTGCTCGACGACCAATGGGACCTGCCGATCAACCGCCTGTTCAAGGACTTCGACGAGGAGGCCACCGCGGCCGCGTCGATCGGCCAGGTTCATCGCGCCACGCTGAAGGACGGCCGCGATGTCGCGGTCAAGGTCCAGTACCCGGACATCGCCGACGCGTTGCGCGCCGACGTCGAGAACGCCGCGCTGTTCCTGCGGCTCGGCAAACTGGTCGCGCCGGGTCTGGATACGAAGTCCGTCGCCAAGGAGCTCAAGGAGCGCGTGCTCGAGGAGCTCGACTATGAGCTGGAGGCGCAGAACCAACGCCGTTTCGCGCGCGCCTACCGCGACCACCCGTTCATCTGTGTCCCCGAGGTAGTGACCGAGCTGTCGCGTGAGCGCGTGATGGTCAGCGAATGGGTCGAGGGCATGGAGTTCGACGACGTGATGAACCTCTCGCAGCCGCGCCGCGACCGCTTCGGCGAGATCATCTACCGCTTCGCCTTCGGCTCGATCTACCACCTGCACCAGCTCAACGCCGATGCCCATCCCGGCAACTACGTCTGGATGAAGGACGGCCGCGTCGCTTTCCTCGACTTCGGGATGACGAAGCGCCTGGGCGAGAAGCAGATGCAGCTGCAGGTGGCCGTCGTGCGTGCCGTGCTCGACGACGACCCCGAGACGTTCGCGCAGAAGATGGAGGACATCGGCTTCATCCGCCACAAGAACAAGGTCAACGTCGAGCTGCTGATGAACCACGTCAAACTGGTCGGCGGCTGGTACCTGTCGGGCCGCAAGCAGAAGATCACGCGCCGCTACGTCGCCAAGGCGCTCGGTGCGCTGTCAGACCCGCGCGGCGAGTACTTCGAGCTGATCCGCACCGCGTCGCTGCCGGCCGACGAGCTGATGGGCCGGCGCATGGAGACCGGCGTGCTCGCGGTGCTTGGCCGCCTCGAGGCCAGCGCGAACTGGACCCGGATCGGCAAGGAGTGGTGGTTCGCCGACAAGCCCTCGACTCCCCTCGGCGAAGAGGAGTGGGCCTACTTCGAGGAGCGCGGCCACTCGCGCTCGCCGATGTACCAACCGTGAAGTTCTCGCGGAAGGGGCCGAAGAGCTTCGTCTCGGAGGACAAGCAGTTCAAGATCGTGCGGCCGTCGGGGACGAAGGTCAACCGCGACTCGCTCGATTTCCGGTCCAAGGAGCACGACTACAACGTGCGGATGGACGAGTCGCAGGTCTGGCTGCTCGACGGCGACCGAGAAGTCGGTTGGGCCGACGGTTCAGCGGGAACCTGGCGCCTTCTCTTCGGGACGCGGGAGTTCGCGCTTGACCAGCCGAAGGCAGGATCGCCCCACACCGCGCTGATGGACGGCGGCGAGCGCGTGGGCGAGATCTCCGGCAAGGGGTTCCCACTCCGCTCGATCGAACTGACCGTCCGCGCCGATCTGAGCGACGAACAGCGGGCGTTCGTGGCGATGATCGTCCTGCTCGGTTGGCGGGAGGGCGACCGCGAGATGTTCGGTCAGATCAGCACGCCGGACGGCGGAGGCGGCGGCGCCTAGAGCTTCTTGCGAAGCCTCACGTCAGGCACCAGCCACTGGTCGTCGGTCCGCTCGCTCCCGTCCCGCTTGAACCCGAGGCCCTCGTAGAGCGCCAGCGCCCGAACGTTCTTGTCGAGCGTCCACACCGCGCACTCCTCGTAGCCGTCGTCCTTGAGCCGCTCGAGAACGTGGTCCATCATCGCCCGGCCGACGCCGCCGCGGTAGTGCTCCGGGTCCACGTAGATCGCCGCGATCTCGGCGACCGTGTCGTCTTCATCGTCATCGCGGCTCGGCGCGGCGACGGCGACGAAGCCGATCGGCGTGCCGCCCTCGTTCTCGGCCACCTGGACGAACGCGAAGCCCTCGGGCCCGTCGATCAGATTGCGCCAGACGGCGAGCGTCTGCTGGTCGGTCGGGTCCAGGGCGTCGAGCACCTCCTGCTCGACCATGCCGGGGTAGGCCTCGTGCCAAGCGCGCACGCGGATCCCCTCGAGCGTCGCGGCGTCCTCAGACCTCGCGTCGCGCAGCCTCAATACGTGCCTCCGAGTTTGCGGTGGTCCCAGCTCATCGTGCGATTCGCAGTGAAGCACAGGCCGACGCGTTTCGGTGCCTGTTGCTCGATCATCGCGATCACCGGCTCGGCCGGATAGTTGCCGTCGCCGTACTTGGTGAACAGCTCGACGCCGATCCCGCGCACCGTCTCGAAGTCGTCGAACACCTTCACGTCGCACTCGAACGACACGCCGCGCAGCTTGTCGTAGGTCACGCCGTCCTCGAACAGCAGCGTCGCCCGCGCGTCGCGCTCGAGGTTCTTGGCCTTCTGCGACTTGGCGAACGTCCAGCCCCACACCTCTTCGTCGCGCATCACGAACCACAACGGCATCATGTGCGGCACGCCGCGTGGCCCGTTGGTGCCGACGATCACCGTCATCTGCTCCGCGAGGTACGCGGCTATCTCTTCCGGCGAGAGCGTGATCTGGTCGCGCTTGCTCGCCATGTCTCAGCCGATCAGGCCGCGGCGGGCAGCGCGTTGCTCAGTTCGAGCGCGGCGTCTCGGACGGCCTCGCGGGCCTCGGCGGGCTCAAGCACGACGGCGTCGCCGGCGAACTTGAAGACTTCGGTGACGAGCCAGCCCAGACCGCCGTAGGGGAGGTCGATGAGGATCGCCCCGTCCTTCAGCTCGAGCGCCGGCTCATAGTCCTCGCGGGCGCGCGGTGCGCGCTCGGGGCTGATCCAGATCTTCGCAGTGGTCGCCGTGGAGAGCGTGCCGGTCTTGGCCCAGCCGTCAAGGTCGGGCATCATGCCGTCGCGGACCTCGAAGGTCTCGTTCTTGACGTCCGCGGTCTTGATGCGGTCGAGGCGGAAGTCACGCGGCGCCTCGCGCTCGCGGTCCCAGGTGTGCACGTACCAGCCCTCACGGCCGTTCATCAGCGAGTACGGCTCGATCGTGCGGCTGGTGAAGGTGTCCTGATCTTCCTTGTAGTGCTCGATCTCGACCAGCAGGTGACCGGCGATCGCCTGGCTGAGCAGCGTGGCGATTTCGGAGTCGTCGGCCTTCGAAGCAGCGATCTGCAGTCCGCTCTGGGCCGGGTCCTCGCCGAGCGCCGTGACGACCTTCTTGCGCGCCGACAGCAGCGAGTCGTTCGGGAAGTACTCGCCGAGCAGGTCGATCGCGGCGATCAGCGCCTTCGCCTCGAGCGGCAACAGGCGGGCCGGGCGGGCGAAGTTGTCGGAGTACGGCTCGGAGTCGACCTCGATCTCGTCGTCCTCGATCTGCGCGAACAGCACGTAGCTGCCGCCGCCGAAGTTGACGACGTTGAGCACTTCGATGTCCTCCTCGATCTCTTCGCGGGTGACGTTGAGGTCCTCGACGAGGCGTGACAGCGACACCGTCTCGCCGGTGTGGGTGGCGCCGATCAGGATGCCGGCCAGGGTGATCAGCCGGGCGAAGCGCTCCGGGCGGATCGAGTTCTCGGCGTCGGCAGTCGCTCCGCTGCCGGCGGCTGGACCGCGACGACGGGCGATCTTCGGGGCGATCTCGAAATCGTCGCTGTGGTTCTCGGCGATTTGCTCGACGCGCTCGGCGGCAGCGGAGGCGAGTTCGGACGGCTCGAGAATCTGCGCGCGCGGGCCGAGGCCCATGACCCAGGCGATCAACGGCGCGGCGTCGGAGTACTCGGTCTCGAAGATCACGCCCTTGCCCGGAACCGACTCGCCGCGCTTGGCGTCGCGGATCGTGCCGGCGCGCGAGAAGTGACGCTCGACCAGCCAGGCGATGCGCTCGCTGACCCAGATCGACGCCGACTGGAACTCCTGGCCGAACTGCCACTCGGCCTTTGTCGCGTAGTCGCGCGGGTCGAAGTCCTCGGGCTGCGGAAAGTCGTGTTCGGCCTTGCTCGCGTAACTGATCTTGCCCTCGATGCGCGAGAGCTTGAACATCCGCTGCTCGTCGCGCTCGTGCGAGTGGCCGATCATGTAGAACTCGCCGCCGCGGTAGAGCAGGTGGTACGGGTCGACCTTGCGCTTGTCCTTCGCGCCGCTGCTCATCGTGTTGTAGGTGAAGAGGATCGTCTTGCGGCGGAAGATCGCGTTCTCGATCTTGCCGAGGCGCTGCGAGAGCTCGCGGCCCTCGACGTCGGGGCCGACGGCGACGTGGATCGAGAGCTCGTCCGGCGCGGACAGCGGCGACGGCCGTCCCCAGGTGAGCTGTTGCAGCGCCAGACGCAACGGTTCGGCGTAGGCGAACTGGCCGTCGAGCATCTTCAGCGCCGTCGTGAGCGAGGCCAGCTCGCGGTCGGTGAACTGGACGCTCGGCAGGTAGAAGTTTTCCGGCGGCAACGAGTAATTCTCGGCTTCGTAGAAGCCGTCGGTCGCGCGGTCGACGCGCAGCTCGATCCCGAGCGCCTCGAGCTCGGCGCGGTCGGCGTAGAAACGACGCGCGAAGGCGTCGTCGTTCATCTCGCTGTATCCCTCTACGTCGCGCTTGATCTCGAGCGCCGTGACTGGACGGCGCTTCGCCATCAGGAACGAGATCAGCGACAGCTGCCGAATGAGTTTTTCCGTGTCCTTGGCCACTCTCCATGCAGCATACGCGTGGTTCGCGGCGTTCGCCCTGATCGCCGCGAACCGGTTCATCTGCTCGGCGCAAATTGCAGAGATTTGCGTCTGCGGCGGGCTTCAAGCGGCCCAAAAGAAAAGCCAGGCGGTCGACTGAGCAACGACCGCCTGGCTTGGTGCTCGACTCTCTCTCTGTGCGGAGACGGGTCCGGGACTAAGGGACCCTTGGGTGTGAGTCGGGTATTGGGACAGATCTTGTTCTAGGAGGAAACTCGATCTGCAGGGACCAGCATGTTTGTATTGGCTGGCTGGTCAGCCAAATATACACGAAAACGGATGTTCATGCGTGGACTTTCCGCCGATGCCGCTCCAGGAGCGGAGATTCAGGCAGTGGGGGGCGCCGCGTAAGCGATGCCCATGACAATCTGAACCGCCGCGTCCTTGGCTTCGTCGGCGGTGACGCGGGCCGGCTCCTCGCTGATCAGCAGGATCAGCTCGTAGATCGCGGCGACGACCGCCGACGCCACCGCGTAGCTGATCGGCGCGATGGTTGGGTTCTCCGTGCGGCTGCGTTCGGCCAGCCGGTAGAGCTGATCGGTGAAGCGGTGATGGATCTCACGGTGTGCCGCCAGGCCGCGCTCGCCGAGACCGTGAGTCTCGAAGAGCATGCTGCGGGTGAGCTTCGCGTCGAGCTCCATGAACGCGAAGTACGCGTCGATCGCTCCCTGTACCTGTTCGGGGAACGGCAACGCCGGATCGGCCGCCTCTTCGATGATGTCGAGCGCCACAGCGGTGCTGCGGTCGCAGAGCTCGAGGAAGCAGTCGGCGCGGTCAGAAAACTCTTCGTAGAACGTTCGCCGCGACACGCGGGCGCGCTTGACGACGTCCGCGACGACCGTGTCGTTGAAGCCCTTCTCGATGATCGACTCGCCCATCGCGAGCAACAGCCGGTCGCGGGTGACTTCTGGATCGAGCGCGGCGGCGAGTCGCGGAGAGGGAGTGTTGGAGGTGGTGCTCAAAAGAATTTCGATTCGACTTGACTTTCATGGTACATCCGTGTACCATCCGCGTCAAGCGGTACACGCGTGTACCAGCGGCGGTCCGCCCGACAAGCCCCCCAAGCGGGCGGACCGCCACCACTCTTCCAATCCGGTGCCCACACGCGAGCGAGGCAGAACCATGGCCGTCGAGACCCCCACAGAACCCCTGATCCAGACCGAAGCGCCCACCACCGACGTGATCAAGGGCCTGCCGCCCGGGCCGAACATGCCGCAGACGATCCAGTCGATCGGCTTCATGGTCCGCAACATCCCGATGATGCGCCGCGCCCGCGCGAAGTACGGCGAGATGTTCCGCATCAAGCTGATGGCTTTCCCGAACTTCGTGATCATCTCCGACCCGGAGCTGATCAAGCAGGTCCTCACCGAGAAGCCCGACGTACTTCACGCCGGCACCGGCAGCCCGCTCGGCGCCGTGCTCGGCGCCAACTCGCTGCTGGCGATCGACGAGGACTTCCACCTGCGTCAGCGCCGCATCATGCTGCCGGCCTTCCACGGCGACCGCATGCGCGACTACGGCCCGGTGATCGAGGAGATCGCCGACGCCGAGATGGACACCTGGCCGGTCGGCGAGCAGTTCGCCACGCTCGAGCCGATGCAGCGGATCACCCTGCGCGTGATCCTGAAGACGATCTTCGGTGCGCACGACGAGTCGCTCGACAAGCTCGAGTACATGATTCCGAAGATGGTCGAGATCGGCACGCGTGTAGTGCTGCTGCGCTTCGCGCAACGCGACCTCGGACCGCGCAGCCCGTGGGGCCAGTTCCTGCGTCTGCGCGACCAGGCCGAAGAGGTCATGCTCTCGCTGATGGATGAGGCGCGGCGCGACCCGAACCTCGCTGAGCGCTCCGACGTGATGTCGATCCTCGTCCAGGCGACGCACGAAGACGGCACGCCGATGAGCGACCGAGAGATCATGGACCAGCTGGTGACGATGATGATCGCCGGCCACGAGACGACCGCCTCCACGCTGGCGTGGGCCGTCGAGCGTCTGAGCCGCAACCCGCGTGTGCTCGACAACCTCACGCAGTCGGTCCGCGCCGGCGAGACCGAGTACCTGAACGCGGTCTTCGACGAGACCCTCCGTGCGCGACCGACCGTGTCGCTCGCCGTGCGCAGCGTGCAGAAGAAGCCCTACGTACTCAACGGCTACGAGCTGCCGGTCAACACGCGCATCGGCTGCAACCCGGCGCTGACGCACTACGACCCGAACCTGTTCGCCGACCCGGGCGCCTTCCGGCCCGAGCGCTTCCTCGAGGAGCGCCCGTCGAACTACGCGTACATCCCGTTCGGCGGCGGCGTCCGTCGCTGCATCGGCGCGGCGTTCGCGCGGATGGAGTTCAACACCGTGATGACGCGCATGCTCGACCGATTCGATCTCGAACCGACCGATGCGCCGCCCGAGCGTTGGGGCTTCCGCAGCATCACCTTCGCCCCCGGCGACGAGGGTCTCGTGACGCTGAAGAACCGCGCCTGAATCAGAGTCCGTAGACGGCGACCCAGTCGACCAGCACGTGGCCGCTGTGGGCGCCGTTGCCCTTGGTCTCGACCTGCAGCTGCCAGCGCTGCGGGCCTGAGTAGATCGGCGTCGTGGTCGACCCGATCAGGCGACCGTCCACGTAGTACCGGCGTAGCCCCGGCAGCCAGTCCTGCGTGTAGACGTGCCACTCGTGCAGGTCGGTGGCCGGGTCGAAGAAGGCCTCGGGTCCGCCGTTCTGGAAGTGCGAGAACGCGTGAACGCCGGTGTTGCCCGGCACGAGGGGCCCTTCCGGGAAGTCGCTTTCCGCGACGGCCCAGTCGGCCTCGTTCTTGGGCCAGAGCAGCCAGGCGATGTAGTACTCGGAGAGGTCCGTGCTGTCGACCTTGACCCGCGCCGAGTAGCGGCCGAACGTCTGGTACTGACTGCTGCCGTCGATCAGCGGAGAGATGTTCGCGCCGGCCGGCTGTCCGTCGACCTGATGCAGGTAGTAGTCGAGCGTCCCGTCGTGGACGGAGAGCACGCGGTCGGAGCGGTACGGCCGCTTGTCGTAGGTGTCGACGTAGGTGCGCGGGTAGGTGACCCACTTTGTGCCGCCTGCGCCGGTGTAGACGACCTTGTTCGGGTCGCTGTAGCTGCCCCAGGATCCGGTCGCCGCCGGCTGGGTGAAGTCCTCGAAGAACTTGAAGATGAAGTTCTCGTTCGTCGCCGGAAGGCTCGCGAGGGTGTTGAGCGTGCGCAGGCGGATCTTCGTCACGGATTTGCGGCCACGACTCACCACCACCGTCTTCAGTCGCTGATCTCCCGCCGTCGCAGCCGTCAGCTGGACCTTGCGCAGCGTGCTCTTCGTCCGCGATCCGCGCTTCCTGGCGACGACCTTCCCGTTGAGGTAGTAGCGCACGCGGTATCGCCCGCGCGGTGAGCTCACGCGCAGGCGCACGGTGAACTTGCGGGCGACGACCGCGTTGTTGCGCGGCGTGGTGAGCTTGGCGTTGACGGTGGCGGCGTCTGCGCCCGCCGGGAGCACCGCAAGGGCTGCCAGCGCGGCAGCGAGCGTCAGAGCGATGGTGAGTTGTTGTCTGGCGAAGGTCATGCAAGGGCTCCTATGCCCGTTTCGCATCCTTGCGAGACTTATTTTCCGAACTGTTCGTTGCATCGGCATAGCGGCCTGCTTACCGATGAATCAACAAACACAACGAAGCGGGCACAGTTCCGTCCCGCGGCGGCGCGAGTCTCAGGGCGTGGAACGCGCCGACTACGAGCAACGCTTCCGGCAGGCCGGACTGCCGCTGTTGATCGTCGGGCGAGACGCCTCGCGTGACGTATGGACCCGCGCCGCGGGGCTGCTCGCTTTCGTCTTCTGGATCGAGCTGCTCGGCGCGCTCGACCTGACATGGCCGTGGTGGGCGAATGTGCTGACGCTGCTCGGGGGCACCGCGGTGCTTGCGGCCGCTTGGGTGCTCTCCAACCGCGCGCGTGGACGGGCCGCCTTTGCTCGTCCTGACGACATCGGCGTGCCGGAGCTGGCGGGATTCGCCGTCATTCCCGCACTGCTGCCGCTGATCTTCAACGGGCAGTGGGTCAGTTCCGTCGTCACGTTGGTCGGGAATCTGGTGCTGCTGGCTTTGATCTACGCGACGACGGTTTTCGGGCTCGTTTCGATCATCGTCTGGGCGTGCCGCCGCCTGTTCGGTCAGCTCGCCGGCTCGCTGGCACTGATCGTGCGGGCACTCCCGTTGCTGATGCTCTTCTCGGTAGTCCTGTTCATGACCAACGAGATGTGGCAGGTGTTCGCCGAGATGCCGACCGGCAACCTCGTCTCCGTCGGTGTGCTGCTCGTGCTTGTCGGCGCGGTCTTTCTGTTCGTGCGCCTCCCGCGCGAGGTCGACCGGATCGCCGGCGCGGTGGGTGAGGACGCCCCGCCACTGTCGCGCTCCCAGCGCACGAACGTCGGGCTCGTGTTGTTCGTTTCGCAGTCGCTCCAGGTGTTGCTCGTGACGATCGCGGTCGGCGTCTTCTTCGCGCTGTTCGGCATGATCGCCGTCAGCACCGAGCTGACCCACACCTGGACGGGAGCGAGCGTCGACACGATCGCGAGTTGGAACGTGATCGGCGTGCACCTGACTCTGACCGATCAGCTCTTCGTGCTCTGCGGCGCCGTCGCCGTCTTCAGCGGCCTCTACTACGCGATCGCCGTGTTCACCGACGCGACCTATCGCGAGGAGTTCCTCGGTGAGGTGACCGGCGAGATGCGCGAGACGTTTGCGCTCAGGCCGGAGTACCTGCGACTTGTCGGATGAGCGGCCTGGCCGAGTTGCTCGAGCGTCCGATGACGCCGCCGGACCCGGTCGTCGCAGCTGCCGTCGCATCCGGTCCGATCGATCCCGCCGACGCCCTGAGGCCGGCGCAGATCGGCCGTCTCACCGACCCCGAGCCGCTCGCGGTCGAGACGGGATGGTGCACGCTGCCCGACGGCGTCGCCTATGCGGCGGTGCGCACGCCGATGCCCGGGGTGACCGGCGAGATGGTCGACTGGTGGTTCGACTGGCACCAGCGTGAGAGCGTGCGTTACCGGATCTGGTTCCCCGGGGCACACGAGTCGATCTCGTTTGATCCGCCCCGGACGCCCGGCGCCAAACCGTTCTGGGGTGCCGTGCATTACCCGGTCGAGGACGTCGGCCTCGGCATGGACAAGCTCTGGATCGCCTTCAAACGGCCGAGCGAGATCGGCTTCATGACCGACGGACTCGAAGATCCGAACGTCGCGACGATCGTCGGCGGATACGTCGGGGATCGCAAGCGGCACGTACAGCACACGTTGATGTGCCACGTGTTTCTGCGTGAGGGCGACGGGCTCGTGCAGCGCAGCCGCTTCTGGATCGGCGGCGCGATCAGACCGCGGATCGCCAACCGCAGAATCGTGCGCCGGCTGACGGTCCCGAAGCGCGCGCCGAAGGTGATGGCCGAACACTGCGCCGCCGAGTACGCGAACCTCGCAGCGCTGCTGCCGGAGCTGCACGCGCGCTACTCGTGAATATGGCGAGACCCGGATTCGAACCGGGGACACCACGATTTTCAGTCGTGTGCTCTACCAACTGAGCTATCTCGCCGAGCGCAGGTGATGGTACAGGCCCTTGGCGCGCTGACTCGCACGATTCCGCCGATGCTCGGCTCGTTGGGTTCGGTCACGACCGGGGGGTCGCTCCCTCACCCGCCTCGCCTGCGCGTCGACGGACTCGCACGATTCAGCGGCCAAGCTCAGGCCGCGGCAAAGCGCAGGATCGCCGCCGCGTCTGCCTCGGCCGGGACCTGCTCCTTGCGCACCGCCAGCACGCGGCCGCCGTGTTCGATCACTCGCTTGGCGACCTCGTCGATCACGCCGTAGTTGCCGACGGTGTCGCTCTCCTCGATCTTCAGGGCACCGGTCTCGTCGTCGACGCGGCCGTCGATCCGCACGTCGATGTCTACGAGCAGCGTGTCGACGGCGCCGACGGTCGCTGCGCGCGCGATGCGCGACAGGTCGGTCGTCGCGCGGTCCTGGCCGGCGCGCGTCTCGTAGGTCTCCTTGAGGTCGTCGATCTGCGCGGCGTAGACGCCATCGAGAACCCCGCGTGCGGCCTCAGAGAGGGCGTCGTCGCTGAGCTCGTCGGGATTGCCCTCGATGGTGCGGGCCGCGAGCGTGCGGAAGCTGCTGGTGGCGCGGTAGATCGAGGCCAGCGGTTCGGTCGCGGCGAGAACCAGCGGTAGCGTGGTGCCGCCGATCGCGGCTCGCATCGCGCGGTCGACCGCACGCGAGTACTCGTGCAGGCGCAGCTTCCGGCCGGCGTCGCCCTGCGTGCGCGAGGTCGGATCCTTGTCCTTCAGCGACTCAAGTCCGACGGCGCTCACGGCGTCCTTCGGCATGTCCGGCACGTCGACCTCGCGCACGCCCGGCTCCGCCGAGATCTCGAGCAGCCGCGCCGCGTTCACGGACAGCGCCAGCACGTAGGCGGCCTGCGGGAAGGTGACGGTGCGCAGCAGCGGCTTCACAAGGAAGCGGTCGCCGACCTCGACAGTCGCGCTGAGGTTGTTCGGCAGCCGGAAGGTGCGCAGGTTGTCGGGCAGCGCGAAGACCGCGAGGCTGCGGGCCTGGTGGTCCCAGAAGGCCCGGTCGTCGTCGAGGTGCAGCAGCGTCTCGTGAATCGCTGCGACGGTCTTCTTCTCGACGCCGGATGCCTGGAGCCGCTCGACGGCCGTGCCGGCCAGAGTCTTGAACTCGATGCGGTTGGCATCGGCCTCGGTCGGGAGGGGCGAGGTCGGCATGTAGATCGAGACGGAGGCTTCGTGCTGAATCTCAATCAGCTGACGGATGTCGTGCTCGGTCGGGATGTCGGTGTGCTTCGGCATGCGCCCGATCCTAAGGATCAGGCGGCTTTCGCGTCGCGCTCCGCCTCGTCGAACAGTCGCGGGTCGTTGCTGACGATCCCGTCGACGCCGAGTTCGAACAGCCGGCGGATCGACGCCGCGTCGTCGACGGTCCAGGCGTAGAGCTGGCCGCCGGCCTCGTGGACCGCCTTGACCATGCGCGGGGTGACGACCGCGTGGAAGGCCATCACGGCGTCGATCTCGCCGGCCTCGATCAGCTTTGCGACGCGTGCCGGCTGGCGCAGACGGTGCTCGATCACACCCGCGGCGATGATCGGCTTGACGGCGCTCGGCATGTTCAGCCAGTCGCGCGTGACCTTCGGGATCGTCAGGCCGAGGCGGACCTCGCCGGGCGCCGTGTGCTCGCGGATCAGCCGCAGCGACTCGATGTACATCGTCGTGATGATCGTGCGCGGCAGTAGTCCCCGCTCGCGCAGGGCGTCGATCAGCTGCAGCTCGAAGCCGCGGTGTTTGACGTCGACGTCAAGCGTGATCTCGGCGAAGGCCGGCGAGGCGAGGTGGTCGAGGCCCTGTTCCATCGTGATCAGCGTGGTCTCTTCGCGCTCCGAGGCGTCACCGGGGTCGTGGGCCAGCACAAGTTTGCCGCCTGCACGGTCGTCGTACGGGTGGCGCATCACGTCGAACTCGATGGCGTCGACCGACAGCTCGCGCGCGGCGTTGAAGCTGGCGATCGTGTTGCCGTGCTCGATCGTGTGGGCGCCCTTGTGGCCGATTCGCCTCATCGCGTTCAGCATAAGCGCGGCTCTGGCGCCGTTGGCCGCCAGTTGTTCACGGCCTGTTTACAGGCGTTTGAACACGAGCGAGTACTTGAGCTCGCCCGAGATCGAGAGCGGGTTCGAGTAGCTCGACTGCGGCTTGCATTCGACGCGGGCCTTGCCCGTGATCGTCTTCTTCTTGCCCTTTTTGACTTTCAGCAGTGACTTCGTCGAAAGACTGATCTTGCTGGCAAACAGTCCGGCTCCGCCGTACACGATGCCGGAGCTGCGCTTGTACTGAGTGTTGCTGTCGCCACACGCCGTGAGATCACTTGAGAAGAGGTAGTCGGTGTAGCTGGGGCACGCTCCGCTCGGAAGCGGGCTCGCCGGTCCGGTGACCCAGGTGAAGGCGCCCTTGCTCTTGAAGTCCATGCGAATGCCGCTGGTGAAGCTGCCACATCCGGAGGCGTCGGCGGTGAACGGCGGGTTCGCCGCGAACGGCGGGCAGGCCGTGTAGGTCTCGGTGAATGTGCCGGAGCGACTTCCCTTGGCCTTCGTCGTGATGCTTCCAACGACACCGCTCGACTTGCTCACGGTCAGGACTCCGCTGCTGCTTGTCTTGAACGAGAGGTCGGCGCTACCGGAGCCGTTGCCGGTCTGGATCTCGCAGCTGCCGCGGGTTCCGTTCAAGGACCATGTCAACGACTGCTTTCCGCTGGCGGAGACTTTGAACACGCCGCTGCTCGCGGCCTGAGCCGAGGCCGGCACCGCGAGGGCGAGGGCGATAAGCGTGAGTAGCCAGAACCGCTTCATGCGGTCCATTCTGACGGAAACAGAACTGGTCCGGCGGTGACCCCGAGCGGCGCAAGCTCTGCGACGCAGAAGTTCTGGTCTGGCACATCCATCTCGATCGTCAGCCCGCGTCCGCGCGCCGGGCGGAAGCCGCAGTTCGCGAGGAAGTCGCCGGGGCCGATCGCGACGACGCACTCGTACTTGAGCGCCCGCGCCCGCTCCAGTCCCATGCGGACCAGCGCCGTGCCGAGCCCGCCGCGCTGGTGGTCCGGCAGGATCGCGATCGGACCGAGGATCAGCGCTTCCGACTCTCCGGCGACGACGCCGCTGAGCAGCGCGTGGGCGACGACCATCTCTTCCTGCTGGACGACGAGGGAGAGCTCGGGAACGAAGACGTCGCTCTCGCGCAGACGCTGGTAGAGCTCAAGCTCCGAGGGGTCATCGAATGCGGCGACGTAAACAGCGCCGATCGCCGCTTCATCTCCTGGTTGTTCCGGCCGGACGATTGCCACGGCCGCGAAGCCTATGACTCAGTCGAGGAAGTGGTCCTCGTTGTCGTGTGACGGGGATGCCAAGGCGCTCGTGCGGACGGCGTTGCCGCGCCCGGCGGCGTACCAGGCCTGCAGCGTGGGCAGTGGGTCGATCGGGTGGCCGCCGAACTGCCACGGGCCGCCGACCCAGATCTCGAAGTGGAGGTGCGGCCCGCTTGCGACTCCGGTTGCGCCGACGAGGCCCAGCCGCTGTCCTGTCGCGACGCGTTGGCCGGACTTCACGAGGGTGGAGCCCTTCAACAGATGCATGAAGACGTAGTCGTTGCCGTCGTCCGAGTCGAGCACCACGTAGTACCCGGCGCCGCCCGACTGGTAGTCGACCCAGCTGATCTTGCCGCCGTAGGGAGCGACGAGCGGCGTACCCGAGTCGGCGACTACGTCCTGACCCTGGTGGATGTGGCCGTCGCGGCCGGCGCCGAAACGGGCTCCGGAGCTGCCGAAGCTGAACGGACCGTCGACTGGAAAGCGGTGGGTGACGAACGTGAACTTCAGCCAGGCCCTGACCTTCTTGTCGCGCTTGGCCTTACGCCCTTTGCCGTCGCGCGCGAGCAGCCGGAGCTTGTAGGTGCCGGCGCCGCCGACCCCGAGCCGCGCGGCGGAGATGCGCGTCTTCTGCAACACGCCGGTGCGGTGCACGCCGAGATCGACGGTGCGGATGTAGCGGTTGCCGTTCGTGCGAACGAGCAGGCGCACGCGTACGCGCTTCGCCGGGGCCTTCACCCGGTAGCGGACCTTCAAGGGAGTGCTGCCCGCGCTCTGGGCGCGGTTGCCGAGCGCAAAGCCGATGATCACCGGCGTGCGCTTGCGCTCTGCGGCGCGCTTCGCGGCGCGGTTCATCTTGTCGGCCGCCGCGTTGTCGCGCGGCGAACCGCCGGACTGAGTGGTGGCTGCGGTGTAGTCGGTGAACGTGGCTCCGCCGGTCGCCGCCTGCGCGCCCGCGCAGGCCAGGACGAACGCGCAGAGCGCGCCGAAGGCGAGCAGAAGCATTTGTCGGCGGCGAAAAGCCATCGGTCCCTCCTTAGACCACTAACGCAGATTTCGCCGCGTTGTCGCGGTTTGATCAGTCGTGCGAGTCAGTTTGCAGACAGTGACTCGAGCAGCCGGATCGCGCCGGCCTTGTGCAGCGGCTCGTTGAGGTTGCCGCACTTAGGGCTCTGCACGCAGCTCGGGCAGCCGCTCTCGCACTTGCACTCGGCGATCAGTCGCAGCGCGTCGCCGGTCAGCCGCTCGAACTGCTCAAAGCCGCGGCGCGTGATTCCGACGCCGCCGGGGTGACCGTCGTAGATGAAGATCGTCGACTTCCCGGTCTGCGGGTGAAAGGCCGTCGAGAGTCCGCCGATGTCCCAGCGGTCACACATCGCGATCAGCGGCAGCACGGCGATCTGCGAGTGCTCGGCCGCGTGCAGCGATCCCTGCCACACGTTCAGCGGCACGCCCTCGGGGTCGCCGGCGCGGTCGATCACGTCAGGCAGCACGTACCAGAGCGCCTGGGTCGTGAAGTGCTGCTCGGGCAGGTCAAGAAATTCGTGGCTGATCGTCTCGTGGTCGGAGATCGACTTGCGCTGAAAACCCGTGACGAGCTCGCTCACCGCGACGTTGCCGAAGTGGAGCGTGCAACCGTCCAGCTCGCGCGTCATCTCGACCGACTCGATGTACGTGTCGATCTCGAACTTCGGCTGCGTGTACCAGTCGCCGTCGAACTCGCGGGCGATCACGGCGCGCTGGTTCAGGTCGAGTTCCTCGATCTCGAACCGCCGGCCGAGGTGCAGGTAGACGGCGCCGGGGTGGACGGTCGTGAAGGCGCGCGAGGCCTCGACTGTGCCGATCACCTCTCCCGAGCCCGAATCGACGACGTGGAAGTTGTCGGCGCTCGCGGAGCGCAGCGCGATCCGCGCCGCGGGGAAGTCGTCGCCGCGCGGCAGGTAGCGGCCGTTTGACTCGCGAAGCGATCCTGCCGAGACGAGCTGCTGGGCGAATGCGTCCATCGACTCGCCGAAGAACTCGGAGTCGGCGGCGCGGAGAGGCAGCTCGTAGGCCGCGGCCTGCAGGTGCCGCGTGTGCACCGACTCGTTCCACGGATCGAGGATCGCCGCCTCGACCGGGCGCGCCATGAACTCGTCGGGGTGGCGGCAGAAGAACTGGTCGAGCGCGTCCTCGCCGGCTATGTAGATCGCGAGGCCTTCGTGGTCCCTGCCCGCGCGGCCCCACATCTGCCGGAGCGACGCGACCGTGCCGGGGTAGGTCGTGACGATCGCCGCGTCGAGCTGGCCGATGTCGATGCCGAGCTCGAGCGCGTTGGTCGCGACGACCCCGAGCAGTTCGCCGCTGGCGAGGCGCTGCTCGATCTCGCGGCGCTGAGCGGCGGTGTAACCGGCGCGGTACGGCTGCACGCGCTCGGCGAGGTCCGGGCGATCGGCCAGTGCGTCGACGGCGAAACGCCGGATCAGCTCGACGCCCCGCCGCGACTTCATGAAGACGATCGTTCGCACCTCGGCGCGCACCAATCGCACCAGCATCTGCGCCGCCTCGCCGAGCGCGCTGCCGCGCTGGCCCGTTGCCTCGTTGAGCAGCGGCGTGTTCCAGATCACCACCTCGCGGTCGGGCCGGGGGCCGCTGTCGCGGTCGACGAGCTGGAAGGGCTCGCCGGACAGTCGCTCCGCGAGCTGCTTCGGGTTGGCGATCGTCGCGCTCGTCATGATGATCCGCGGCCGCGTGCCGTAGGCGGCGGCGATCCGCCGCAACCGGCGAAGCACGTTCGCGACCTGCGATCCGAAAACGCCGCGGTACACGTGCGCCTCGTCGACCACGATCCAAGCGAGGTTGGCGAAGAAGTCGGCCCACTGCTTGTGGTTGGGGAGAATCCCCTGGTTGAGCATGTCGGGGTTGGTGAGCACCAGGTTCGCGCGCTCGCGCACCTGCCGCCGCTCCCCGCCCGGGGTGTCGCCGTCGTAGATCGCCGGACGCAGCGCGCTCACGCGGCCGGACCCCTGCTGCTCGATCGCCGCGCCGAGCTGGGCGAGCTTTCTGGCCTGGTCCTGCGCGAGCGCCTTGGTCGGGTAGAGGTAGATCGCCCGCGCCTTCTGGTCGGATGCGAGCGTGTGCAGCACCGGCAGGTTGAAGCAGAGCGACTTGCCGCTGGCGGTGCCGGTCGTGACGATCACGTTGCCGCCGGGCGAGTCGCCGACGCCCATCGCTTCGTCGAAGCACTGCAGCTGGTGGCCGTAGAGCCGCTCGATCCCCGTCGCCGCGAGCGCACCGGCGACGCGGGGGTTCAGCTCGTCCGGCAGATCGACCAGGAACGGCTGCTGCCCCGGTTCGTGAGCAAGCTCGACGAGCTGGTCGTCGGCGTCATCGATCTTCTCGGCGAGGTCTGTCCAGTGCGAGCCCGGCACCGGCGAGACGCTAGCCGCGCGCCAGGTTCGCGCGACGGGTTTGAAGGGGCAAAGCTTCCAATCGACCACCCCGAGGGATGGTCGATTGGAAGATTCACCGCATTGCGATCTAAGCGCGCGGCACGCGTCGCCCGCGGCGAGGCGGCTAGGTAGTGGGCGGGTCGCCCTGGTAGATCGTCTGGAGCCAGACGTGGGTGAGGGTGTCGAGGACGCGGTCCTCTTCGATGGAGGGCTGCTCGCCGGCGAAGGTTGAGTAGAGCGTGCCCTCGTTCATCGAGAGCAGCGCGACGCCGAGGTCGCGCGCCGGTGGTCCGTCGGGGGCTGCGCCGCGGGAGCGCTCGGCCTCGATCGCGTCGGCGATCGTCGCGACCCAGCGCTCGCGCACGCGGTTCCAGAGCTCACGGATCTGCGGGTTGGTCGCGCCGGCTTCGTTGGCGGCCACCGACACCGCGCGGTGCTCGCCGAAGCCCAGCAGGTAGGCACCGAGCGCGTCGCGCAGGAAGCGCGCCGGGTCGTCGGCGATCAGTTGCCGCGCGACGTCGCTGGCCCCGTCGGCCTGGCTGACGATCTCATCGAGCAGCGCGAGCAGCACGGCCTCTTTCGACTCGTAGTAGAAGTAGAACGTCGGCCGCGAGATGCCGGCGCCCTTGGCGAGGTCGTCGATCGAGATTTCGTGGAACGCCTTCGTCTTGAGCAGCGCCTCGAGCGTCTCGCGGATCAGCTGCTCACGTTCGTCGCCGCTCGGGCGCTTGGCGCGGCGGCCGCGTGCGGGGGTGGTAGGGGCGGAAGCCATGCCCTCAATATACACGCTGTCGAAATTTTCAACAAGGGGTTGACAAACTCAACACTGTGTTGATAAAGTGGGCGCATGAACTCTTCCACCGCTCTCAGCCCCGCGGACGTGACCGAGGTCGACGTCCTGATCATCGGCGCCGGCCTCTCGGGCATCGGCGCCGCCCGCCACCTCCAGGACAAGTGTCCGAACAAGTCCTTCCTGATCGTCGAGCAGCGTCAGCGTCTCGGCGGCACGTGGGACATCTTCCGCTACCCCGGCGTGCGCAGCGACTCTGACATGCACACGCTCGGTTACAACTTCAAGCCGTGGATCGGCCGCAAGTCGATCGCCGACGGCCCGGACATCCTCGCCTACCTGCAGGAGACGGCCCACGAGACCGGCGTCGACCAGCACATCCTTTATGGCCACAAGGGGGTTCACGGTTCGTGGTCGAGCAAGGAGGCGCGCTGGACCTGCATCGGTGAGAACGTCGAGACCGGCGAACAGATCGAGATCAAGGCGAAGTTCGTCTACGGCAACACCGGCTACTACAGCTACGAGCGCGGCTACCGCCCGCACTTCCCGGGCGAGGAGAACTTCGGCGGCGAGATCATCGAGCCGCAGTTCTGGCCCGAAGACCTCGACTACACCGGCAAGCGCGTCGTGATCATCGGCTCGGGCGCCACGGCCGTGACGATTCTTCCGGCAATGGCCGACAAGGCTGAGCACGTGACGATGCTTCAGCGCACTCCGACCTACATGGCGACGGTGCCGATGGTCGATCCGATCGCGATCGGCCTGACCAAGGTGCTCGGCCAGAAGCTCTCCTACAAGCTGACGCGCTGGAAGAACTCGACGCTTCAGGCTTTCGTCTATCACGGCGCCCAGCGCTTCCCGAAGCTGTTCCGCAAGCTCTTCATGACGATGGTCGAGAAGCAAGTCGGCGAGGACATCGACGTCAACGTCCACTTCAACCCGCCCTACAACCCGTGGGACCAGCGCCTCTGCGCGATCCCGAACGGCGACCTCTTCAAGTCGCTCAAGCGCGGCGACACCTCGATCGTCACCGACCGCATCGCCGATTTCACGGCTGACGGCATCAAGCTCGAGTCCGGCGAGTTCCTGCCGGCTGACATCGTGATCGCGGCGACCGGCCTCGATCTGCTGCCGCTCGGCGGCATCACAGCAGACGTGGATGGCGTAGACGTGGACGTTCCGAACTCGCTCGTCTACAAGGGCTTCATGCTCGAGAACCTGCCGAACTTCGCCTTCACCGTCGGCTACACGAATTCGTCCTGGACGCTGAAGGCCGACCTCGTCGCCGACTACGTCTGCCGCATCCTCAACGAGATGGATGCGACCGGCAACAACGTCGTTGTGCCGCGAAACGAAGACCCCTCGGTCGAGCAGCGCCCATTGCTCGATTTCCCGGCCGGCTACGTGATGCGCGCGATCGACAAGTTCCCGAAGGCCGGCTCGAAGCAGCCTTGGCGGATGAGCAGCTTCTACCACCTCGACAACTACCGCATGAACCACGCGAAGGTCGATGACGGGATCCTCAAGCTCGAGCACGTTGATCCCGTGATCGAGGACGCCGAGCCGGAGCCGGTGGCGGCGACTGCCTGAGGCAACTAGTCTCGCGGCTGTGAGCGAGCAGGCCGCAGGGGAACAGATCGAGGCGCTGGAACGCGGCCGCGCGTGGTGCGCCGAGCGCACCTACGACGGCGCGGCTTACACGCCGGGCGAGTTGGCGGCGCTGAAGGGCGAGACCACCGTCACGGTGATCGTCCCGCTGAAAGAAGCGGCGATGACCGTCGGCCGCGTCGTCGCTTCGTGCGAGCGCCTGCGCGAGTCCGGCGTCGTCGACCAGATCCTCGTCGTGGACGCTGCCTCCGAGGACGGCGGCGCGGAAGCCGCTGCGCGCGAGGGAGCCGAGGTCGTTCAGGAGAACGAGCTGCTGACCGAGTTCGGTCCCGTGATCGGCAAGGGCGACGCGCTCTGGCGTGCGCTCAGCGTCGCGACCGGCGACGTCGTCGTGTTCGCCGACTCCGACACCGAAGGTTTCACCGACCGCTTCATCACCGGCCTCGCGGGGCCGCTGCTGGCCGATGACTCGTTGCAGATCGTCAAGGGAGCGTTCGACCGTCCGTTCACCTCATCGGGTGTGCGCATCGAGGGCGGCGGCGGCCGCGTCAACGAACTCGTCGCGCGTCCGCTGCTCAACGCGTTCTTCCCAGAGCTCGCCGCAGTGCGCCAGCCGCTCGCCGGCGAGCTTGCCGCGCGCCGCGACGCGCTGCTCGGCTTCCCGTTCAGCGCCGACTACGGCGTCGAGATTCAGCTGCTGATCGACTTCTACCTCAAGTACGGGCTCGATGCGATCGGCCAGTCAGACCTGGGCGAGCGGCTCAACCGCCACCAGTCGCTGCAGGAGCTGGCGCCGATGGCGTTTACGGTGCTGCGCGCGCTGATGTCACGCGTACCGGAGATCCCGCCGGCCTACTCGCAGTCCGAACGGTTCCTCGGTTACTTCGACGGCGAGCCAGAAGAACGCGACGCACCACCGGTCGAGCGCCCGCCGCTCGCGAGCCTGGCGAAGGCCAGCGCCTGATGGCGCTCCGCTGCGTCTACGTCGACCTCGACGGCACGCTGCTCGGCTACGGCGCGTCGCTCTTCCACGACGGCGAAGGTCGGATCACGACAGACGGTGTCCGCGCGATCGAAGCCTGCCTTCGGGCCGATGTCGAGATCTGCATCTTCAGCGGTCGCCGCCAGGCCCAGGTGCTCGAAGACGCGCGTCTCTTCGGCCAGCGCAGCTACATCTTCGAAGTCGGCGCCGGCCTCGTGATCGACGACGACGTCGAGTGGCTGACCGGCGGCCTTGAGCCCGACGAGACCGGAAACATCTATGAGCAGATCGAAGCCGCCGGCGTTCCGGCGCTGCTGCTCGACCAGTACGGCGACCGACTCGAGTACCACGCGCCCTGGCACAAAGACCGCGACGTCTCGCACCTCTTCCGCGGCTGGCTCGACACGTCAGAGGTCGACGCGTTCCTCGAAGCCGAAGGCCACGGCCACCTGCGCCTCGTCGACAACGGCCGCATCCGCCGCAAAAGCGAGAAGCTCGACTTCGAGCACCTCCACGCCTACCACCTGATCCCAAGCGTCAGCAGTAAGTCCGCGGGCGTCGAGAGGCACATGCAGATCCGCGGCTACTCGCGCGACGAGGTGATCGCGTGCGGCGACTCTCGCGAGGACATGGAGGTCGCGTCCGTCGTCGGTCAGTTCTTCCTGATGCGAAACGCTGTCGATCGCAATCCGGAGTTGGCGGAGATCGCCGAGAAGACCGGGAATGTGACGGTCACCGAGGCGACGCACGGGAGCGGTGTTTACGAGGCCGTGGTTGGGACTTTGGTCGCCAGCTAGCCGGTGACGCCAGGCGCGTACTCGTAAACCGCAACCCAGTCCACAAGCAGGTGACCGTTGTCGGTCCCTGAACCGATCGTCTCGGTCTGGAGCTGCCAGCGTTCCGGGCCTGCCCAGACCGGCTGCAGCGTGGTGCCGATCAGACGCCCGTCGACGTAGTAGCGGCGCACGCCCGGCTCCCACTCCTGGGTGTAGGTGTGCCAGTCGTGCAGGTCGACCGTGTCGTCGTGGATCCACTCCTGCTTGCCCGGGGCGTAGTGGTGGAAGCCCTGGACTCCGGTCTTGCCCTGGCTGAGCGTGCCCTCCGGGTAGTCGCTCTCGGCCGAGGCCCACGAGCTCTCGTCGTTGGGCCAGAGCAGCCAGGCGATGTAGTAGTCGTCGAGGTCCGTGTCGTCGACCTTCATGCGGACCGAGTAGCGGCCGTAGGTCTGGTACTGCGAGTCGCCCTTGATCACCGGCGACGGGTTCGCGCCGGCCGGCTGGCCGTCGACGTTGTGCAGCCAGAAGTCCATCGTGCCGTCGTGCACCGAGAGGACCTTGTCGCTGCGGTACGGGCGCTTGAAGTAGGTGTCGAGGTAGGTCTTGGGGTAGGTGCGCCAGCGCGTTCCGTTGGTGCCCGTGTAGACGATCTTGTTGGCGTCGGTGTCGCTGCCCATCGAGCCGAGTGCGGCGTCCTTGTCGAAGCCCTCGGCGAAGATCAGGCGGAAGTTGCCGGTGTTGCCCGTCGGCAGCGGGTCGTCGATCACCGGGGCGGTGCCGACCGGGGTCGGCGAATTCGTCTTGCTGCCCGTCGGGGCCGTCACGTTGACAGTGACCGACTTCGACGCCGAGCGCTTGCCGCTCCTGGCGACGACCTTGATCGTGTGCTTGCCGCTCTTGAGCTTCTTCAGGCTGATCTTCTTGGCGCGGCTTGAGCTGGCCTTGCGCGAGAAGCGAAGCTGCGTGCGGTAGTCGCCGTCGACGTAGAAGCGGATGCGGTGTGCGCCCTTCGGGCCCTTCACCCGCGTCTTGACGGTGACTGATCCCGAGACCGTCGTGTCTGCCTTGGGGGAGAGAATCTTCACGCTGACCTTCTTCGCGGAAGCGCCCGGCGCGATGGCGGCCGCGGCGATACACGCGCAGAGGAAGGAGAATGTGAATGAGGAGCGACGGAACACGGTAAGTCCGTGATCGGTGCTCATTCATCTGTCCACAACCTTCGTCCACGCAGATTCAACATCTGAACTAGACAGATGTTCGATGCTCTGGACGGGTGTTTACCGAATCAGCCGTCGAGTGATTCGAGCAAGCGGACGTCTTCGAGGTCCTGAGGTCTGCCAGACGCCCGCTTCATCGCGATCAGATCTTCTCGGCTGGCCACCGGAACGGTGATATCGCCGAGCTGCACGTCGACCGCCCGTGAACGGATCTCGTCGAATGTTCCGACACCCGCCGGCGGAGCGACCAGATCGAGCCGGCCGAGGTTCGAGGTGAGGAACCAGATGTCCCCGCCGGCCAGCAATGACGCCGAAGGGGGTGCCGCCGACACCTCGCCATCCGGACCGACGATGCGCGCGTCGATCCGGGCGAGCGCGTCAGCAATCTTCGATCGATTCTCGGCCGAGAAGCTGACCGCCAGGTCTAGGTCGAGCGTCAGGCGCTGCGGCGAATGCGCTTGAACAGCGATCCCGCCGACGACAACAAACTCCGCGCCAGTCGCGGCGAAGGATTCGAGGATGCCGCGGGGATCGAACCCGCTCACCGCGGTGTTTCGCCCCGCGTTGCGGTGGCGACGCCTTCGCGGAGATCTGCGGCGAGCTTGTTCCAGGCGAGCGCGTACTCGAGCCGTTCACTCATGCTCATGGCTCGCGACTGCGCGAGGGAAGCCTCGTCGGCGAGCAGATCTCGTACGGATTGGTTGAGCGGTTCAGACATGCTCATCCAGACTAACGCCGCCGGCGAAGATCAGCCGGCCGGCGTGCCGGGGGCGTAGGCCCACACGGCTGCCCAGTCCACGTACAGGTGGCCACTCTGGCGGCTGTTGTTGAAGCTCTGCACCTGCAGCTGCCAGCGCTGGGGGCCGCTCCACACGGGGCTGGACGTCGTGTGGATGAGTTTGCCGTCGAGGTAGAAGCGGCGAACGCCCGGCGCCCACTCCTGGGTGTAGACGTGCCACTCGCGCATGTCGATCGGCTTGCTGACGATGTATTCCTGCGTGCTCTTCGGGCCGTAGTGCGCGTAGCCGAGCGCCGGCGCCATGCCGCGGTCGAACTGCTGCTCCGGGAAGTCGCTCTCGGACCACTCGTAGTCGCTGTTCTCGTAGGGCCACAACAGGAAAGCCAGGTGGTAGTCCGTAAGCGGCGAGTTGCCGATGCGCATGCGCGCCGAGTAGCGACCGTAGGTCTGGTACTGCGAGTCGCCGGAGATGATCGGCGAGATGCTCGCACCGGAGGACAGGCCGTCAACGTTGTGCAGCCAGTAGTCGAGCACGTCGTTGTGGGCGCTCAGGACCCGGTCGCTGCGGTAGGGGTGGCGCTTGAAGGTGTCGACGAACGTCTGCGGGTACGTCAACCAGCGGACCCCGGAAGTGCCGGTGTAGACGACCTTGGTCGGGTCGTCGGCGCTGGCGAACGAGCCGAGCGGGGCCGGCACGGAGAAGTTCTCGGCGGCGATCAGGCGGTAGTTCTTCTCGTTCGTCGCCGGCGCCGGCTTGCCGGCGCCGGACGGGCCGGAGCTGCTGTTGGAAACCCGGAAGCGCAGCGACTCGCTCGCGGTGCGCGGCTTCGACTTCGACGTCACGCTGACCTTCAGGCGGTGGCGGCCGTTGCGGATCTCGCGCGTGTCAAACGGGATCGGGCTGCGCGCGTACTTGCGACTCGGGAAGACCTGCTTGTTGTAGAGCTTCCCGTCGATCCACACCTTGACGGTGACCTGTCCCTTGACGCGCTTGACCTTCGGCTTGATGCGGAGCGTCCCTTTGACGGTCTGATTGGCGCGCGGGGCCGAGATCACGGCCTGCTTCTTCTTTGACTTCGCCTGGCCTACCGCCGGCACGAGCAGCAGCAGGAAGAGCAGCGCGAGCGCGGCCAGCACGAGCGTCGCGCTTCGCGAGATGCGCAGGGCGGAACCCGCGCTGGAGCTGGTGTTGGTTGTGCTCATCATTCGGTTGCAAGCCTCGACCCGAGTGCACTGCTCGCCGCCGTGATGGCTCTGAGCGTGCCTGCCTCGGCCGATGATTCGAAGTCGAGGATCCGACGGTCGAATTCGCTCATCCTGAGCGCTCCGGCCATCGAAAAACATGGTACTCCCGCCTGCCTCGCCCTTGTGGCGACTTCGCCAGCCGCCTTGCCGAGCAGGGTCTGTCGGTCGAGCGATCCTTCGCCTGTGATCACAGCACGCGATCGTCGCATCCTCTCATCGAAACTGAGCCTCTCGAGGACATAACCGGCGCCGGAGCGCAAAGTCGCGCCCGCAGCCGCCCAAAGGCCGCCGGAAAGTCCGCCGCCCGCGCCGGTCATCAGCTTCCCGCGGGGGTCCTGAGGGAGCTCGGCCGCGTAGTCGTCCAGCCGCTTTGCCAGCTCGCGGACTTCGGCATCGCTCGCGCCCTTCTGCGGGGCGAACGCCGGCGCGGCCTGCTCCCAAGCGGCACGCACGTCGCAGAGCACGGTCAGCTTGGGGAGTTTCAGGTCGCGAATGGACTCGATCGCACCTCTACCGCCGTCTGTACTGGCTGTGCCGCCGACCGCGACAAGGATCTCCCGTGGACCAGTTTCCGCGGCGGCCGCGATCAGGGCGCCTACGCCCGCGCTGCTCGCAGCGATCGCATCGCGATCTGACGGCGCGATCAGCTCGAGGCCGATCGCGTCACTCGACTGCACAAGGGCTGTCCGACCACCGTCGAGCAGCGCGATCCGCGCCTCAATCGGGCGGCCGAGGGCGTCCACAGCGGCGCAGGGGATGATCTCGACGCCGCCCGCACTTGCGACGGCCTCGATCGTGCCCTCGCCTCCGTCGGCGACCGGGCAGATGTCAGCAGCGACGCCGATCTCACGCAACCCTTGGGCGATTGCGTCGGCGACCTCTTCCTGCGAGAAAGTTCCTTTGAATTTGTCGGGTGCAACCACGACGGGCCGAGAATCCATCTGACTCCAGAGTAAAGCCGCCGAGCGCCCTTTGCAACGCCCTGCAATCCCGGTGCTGCGTTAGGATCGGAACCCGATGTCGCACGACCACGCCACAGTCGCCGAAGAGGAGTACCTCCAGACGATCTTCTGGCTCCAGGAGGCGGCACTCCCGATCACCGGCGCGAACATCGCACGCGCGATGCAGCTCTCGGCTCCGACCGTCCACGAGATGGTCACCCGGCTCGAAAAGGATGGCTACCTCTCGCGGCGCCCGGACAAGTCCTGGCAGTTCACCGAGCATGGCGCCGCCCACGCCGAGACGATTGTGAGGCGTCATCGCCTGATTGAGCGCTTCCTCACCGACGTGCTCGACATCCCGTGGGACGACGTTCACGAGCAGGCCGAACTGATGGAGCACGCGATGTCTCCGCTCATGGAAGAGAAGATGCTCGCGGCGATCGGCGACGCCAAGACCTGCCCGCACGGCCACCCGATCGACCCGGCCAACCGCATCGCCGGCGTCCCGCTCGGCGACTGCTCCGTCGGCGCGAAGATCCGCATCCTGCGCTTCGAGAACGAGGCCGAGGATCTCCTGCACTACCTCAAGAGCACCGGCGTCGAGCCCGGCCAGGAGGGCGAGGTGATCGGCGTCGACGACGAAGAGATCACCTACCGCTCAGCCGACGGTGAACACTCGCTCACGCGATCGACGGCCGAGACCGTGTCGGTCACCGCAGATCCTTCACCGCCGCCGCGGGCGGCGCTCCCCGAGCAGCTCGTATTCGCCCAGGAACGCTACGGCCGGTAGCTCGCACGAGTGACAGAGTCCGAGCAGCAGCCGCCGCACGCTGATCTCGACTTCGAAGCCGAGGGGCTCTTCGACGACGTCGAAGGTGAGGAGGCGCGCGCCGCTCGCGCTCGGCTGGTCAACTACCTGATCGACGAAGAGAACGTCTCGCTCGATGAGATCAAGCAGGCGCAGGAAGAGCGTCGCCTGTTCCTGCTCGGCGTCGAGCGCGCACTCGGCGGCGACCCGAAGTACACGGCCGAGGAGGTCGCCGAGCTCGCCGACTTCGACCTGGATCTCTTTCTTGAACTACGCGGCTCGCTAGGACTGGTCGAGCCGCCGCGCGATCTCAAGTTCTACAGCGACGCCGACGTGAAGACGATGCGTGCCGTGCGCATGAACCTCGCGATGGGCATGTCGGAGGAAAGCGTGCGCGAGATCAACCGCGTGCTTGGCGGCGTGCTCGCACAGCTCGCGGTGAGCGTTGAGCGGCAGTTCCTCGCGACCTACCTCGATCCCGAGCTCGACGAGGCCGAGATGGCCAGGCGCGCCGCGGCGATTACGCGGGCTACCACGCCTGAATTCGCCTTCGTGCTGCAGCACCTCTTCAACCTGCATATGCGCGACTCGCTGCGCGCCGACATCCTCGGCAACGAGGCCGCGCTCGACCTGATCTCTGACAAGCGCGAGATGACCGTGTGCTTCGCCGACCTCGTGGGCTTCACCGCGCTCGGCGAACAGATCCCGGCCGAGGAGCTCGGCTCGATCGCCGAGCGGCTGAGCTCACTCGCCTCGGAGCTCGTCGCACCGCCGGTCAGGCTGGTCAAGTCGATCGGCGACGCCGTGATGCTCGTATCGACGGAGCCGCGCGCGTTGATCGACACAGCTCTTGCGCTGTCTGCGGTAGTCGAGGCCGAGGGCGAGGGCTTCCCGCGCCTTTCCGTCGGCATCGCCTTCGGCGAGGCCGCCGACCGCAGCGGGGACGTGTTCGGACCGCCCGTCAACCTCGCAAGCCGCCTGACCGACATGGCGCGCCCGGGCGCGGTGATCACAACCGGCGAGATGCACGAACGCTTCCACGACGACTACGACTGGACCAGCATCGGCCGTCGCCGCATCAAGGGCCTTCCCAACCAGGTGCCGGTCTACCGCGTACGTCGTCTCGGCGACCGCGCGAAGTCGAAACGCCGCGACGACGACTAGCCGTTGATGCTCAGCCGTTGATCAGGCCCGCGAGGCGCTCGACGCCTTCGCGGATCTCGTCCGGATGGACTGCGCTGTAGGCCAGGCGCATCGCGTTCTGTCCGCCCTCGATCATGAAGTCGCTGCCCTTGGTGATCGGCACCCCGGCCTCGGCCGCCTTCGGCGCGATCGCGTCGGTGTCGGCTCCCTCGCCGAGGTCGACCCACATGAAGTAGCCGCCCTGCGGGATCACGAAGGTTGCTTCCGGCAGGAACTCACGGATCGCATCGACCATCGCGGTGCGGCGCTCGGCGAGCGCGGTGCGGACGACCTGGATCGAGTCGTCGAGCTTGCCGGCGCGGACGTAGTCGTTGAGGATCGCCTCGCTGGCCTGGCCGGGTGAGATGTACGTGTTGGTGCCGGCCGTGATCATGTCCTTGACCAGGCTCTTCGGGCCGACGGCGTAGCCGATGCGAAGGCCCGGGCAGACCTGCTTGGTGAACGAGTTCATGAACGCGACGCGCTCGCCCGACTCGTCCATCGAGAGCATCGACGGCAGCGACTCGCCGTCGAAGACGATGTCGCGGTACGGATCGTCCTCGACTACAAGAAAGTCGTACTCGTTTGCGAGCACGAGCAGGCGCTGGCGCTTCTCGACCGGCATCGTGCAGCCGCCGGGGTTGTGGAAGTGAGGGATCGTGTAGACGAACTTGAGCTTCAGGCCGCCCTGCAGGTCGCTCTCAAGAGCGTCGAGGTCGAAGCCGTCGCTCTGCAGCGGGTATCCGATCAGATCGGCGCCGCGCTGGCGCAGCATCAACAGCGAGCGGTCGTAGAGCGGCTGCTCGATCGCGACCTTGTCGCTCGGCGCGACCAACTGGTCGAACATCAGCGCGCAGGCGTGCAGCGAACCGTTGGTGACGATCACGCGGTCGACGTCGACGCCCTCCTTCTCGGCGATCCACTCACGCAGCGGCACGTAGCCGACGGCGGTGCCGTAGCTGAAGGCGCCGGCCGGATCGTTGGTGAAGGCGTTCTGCGCCGACTCCTTGAGGCCCTCGACGGGAATGAGGTCGAGCGACGGGGCGCCGCGGGCGAAAGAGATGGTCTTGACGGTGGTGGTCATGTGAGCTTTTGATCGGGGATCGGTTCGAAGTTCGGATGAGCCTTGAGCCTATCCATATGCCGTTTTCGTCAGCCATTCGACGAGGCCGGCGTGAACGAGCAGTTCGGACATCTCGGCGTAGCCACCGGCGCCTGGATGCGAGCCGTCGCCCGCGGCCGCTTCAGCGCCCCAGATGCTGTCCGGTCCGAGCGCGTCGAAGGTCGGTACGAATGGGATTGCCTTCTCCTCGGCGATCGCGCCGACCATCTCGCTCAGGGTCTTGAGCGCGCGGTCCTCGGCCGGCATGTCGCCGATCGGGGGCGGGCCGACGAGGAAGACCGGGACCGACAGCTCCTCGGCCCGATCAAGTGCGCGGCCGAGCGCCGCCAGCGAGTCGCCGAGCGGCACACCGAGCACCGCGTCGTTGGTCCCGAAGCAGAACACCGCCAGCTCGGTCCGCTGCGGATCGGGAGTCGTGTTGAACCAGGTCTGCACGACGTACTCACCGGGCGCGCCCGGAACGCCGTGGTTGGCGAAGTCGATCCCGTCGACGCGCCGGGCGATCCGCCCGACCCAGCCGAGGTGCTCAGGGTCGCCCTGCCCGGCGGTGAAGCTGTCGCCGAAGAAGTGTGCGCGTGGATTCAGAGCGATGCGGGGTCGGTCGCGAATTCGGGCAGAGCGCGCAGCAGCCGACGATCGCTGGTCCACAGCGCCGAGCAGTCCGCGATGCTGGCGGCGGCGACGTGCAGTGCGTCCGCGGTCTTCAGCCCGTGGATCGCGCGCAGGTGAGTTGCGAGACGGAAGGCTCCTACGGGGATTTCGATCTGGCGAAAACGGGCGAGAGTCTTGCGAGTGCGATCGACCATGGCGTTGTCACCGCGCCTCATCGGTCGGACTAGGCACTCGAGCTCGACGAGCGGGGAGGTGACGAGGCGATCGGCGTCCGCCGACTCGATCGCTTCCCTTGCGGACTCACCGCGTGCCCCCGGGTTGGCGAGCGCGTCAAGAACTACGCAACTGTCGAGATAGGTCAGTCCCACGAGTCTCGCTCTTCGCGCAGGTAGTCATCGATCTCTTCGTCCGTCATCGCCCAATCGGGATTGATCGGATTGTCCTTGAACCACTGCGCGATCCACGCCGGGTTTCCCGGGACCTGTTCGATCTCGTCCTCGACGATCGCCTGCAATCTGACGGCTGGCTTCCCTCGCCTCGCGATGATCACTTCTTCGCCGGCTTCCGCAGCCTCAATCAGCTTGGAGAGGTTGTTCTTCGCATCAAGCACGTTGTACTGCATCCACCCATTCTAGCCAACTTGGCCAGAACGGGAGGGCTCACTTCACAGTGAACTTCCGCGCCGACGCGAACGTCGTCACGGTCGCGTCGCTCGTCACGCGCACCTGCAGCACGTAGCTGGCCTTCGGCAGCCGCTTGCCCTTTTTCAGCTTGAAGCTCCATTTGGATGTGCCGCTGGCCTTCAGCCACTTCGGCTTCGAGCACTTCGACTTCACGGCCTTGACCCGCTTGAACTTGACCTTGCTGCTCGACAGCCAGAGGCAGCGCTTCGACTTCTTCAGCAGCTTCTTGTCGACCCGCTGCACGGCGATCTCGACCTTCGTGACCGAGCCGACGGTGGTCGTCGCCGAGCCGGCGAACTTGGTGAGCTTCTTCGCCGAGATCTTCTTGCCCTTCGGCGAGGTGACCTTCGCGCCGAGGACCGGCACCGGTGGGGTGGGAGCCGGCTCGTTCAGGAAGCGCGCTGTGACCGGGGTCGACGGGCCGCCGGATTTCGTGAGGGTTCCGGCCGCGATCACCTTGCCGTCCGGTTGCATCGCAACGTCTTGGAAGGCGTTGCTACCGACGAGCTGCAAGGTGCGGATGCCGTTCGGACCGAACCCGCTCAACGGGTTTCCGTTCGCGTCCATCATCACGACCGAACCGACGTAGTCGGAGGTTGCGGCGTCGGCGATGGCGCCAACCGCCACGAGCCCGCCGGTTGGGGTGGCCGACGCGCCGACGAGGAAATCGCCGTCCGCGCTCGGGTTGACCTCCTGCTTACCGCCGCTGACGAACGTCGGGTCGAGCGTGCCGCCTGCCGTCAGGCGCGCGAGCGTCCACGCTGCATCGCCCATCACGTTTGTCGCGCCGACCATCACGATTGCGCCGGAGGCCTGAACGACAACATCGCTCGGTGCCGCAGACGTTGAGAACGTCGTGTTCGACTTGCCGCCGGTTCCCCACCCGGTGTCGAGCGCGCCGGTGCCGTCGAGCTTCGCCGCGAAGAAGTTCATGCTGCCCGAGGTGCCGCCCGCCGCGACCATCAACAGGCCGCCCGCTACTTCGCGAACCATCACGGGCTGGTAGTCGACGAATGTCGCGCTGGCCAGGTTTGAATTCGAGGTGGTGCGAAACGTCCCGATCTCGGTGCCCGACGAGTTGTATCGACGCAGCTGCGGACGCCCGGTCGTGTTGTCCTCGGCCATGTAGATGTCGCCCGATGAATGGACGATCACGTCGGTCGGACGCTCGCTCGCGTAGTTGATGTAGCCGTTGGGGGCGGCAAATGTGGTGTCGAGCGCGCCGCCTGAGGTGAGCCGCAGGATCTTGCCGGTCGAGGCATTTCCTCCGACGCACACGATCTTCCCGTCGCTTTGGAGCGCGATCGCGTCGATCGACATTCCGGCCCCGCCTGCGGGCGCCGGGATCAGAGCGGTCCCGCCGCTCCCGAATGTCGGGTCGGGCGTGCCGTCTGCGAGAAACCGCTGCACCATCAACGTCGCGTTGAAGAAGTCGACGCCGCCGCCGCCGGCGACGAGGATCTTGCCGTCCGGCTGGACCGCGGTCCTGGTCAGCGATCCGTACGCGTTGCCGGCTGGCAGAGCTTGGGTGTATCCGGAGGGAGCGGCGAAACTCGTGTCGAGGTCGCCCCACGCGGCGTCGGCGCGCGGCGCGGCGAAAAGGATCAGCGTCGAGGCGAGCGCGACGAGCAGCGCGAGCCTGGTGCGAGAAAAAGAAAGAGGCATGCCGAATCATTCGGCATGCCTCTTTCGACTCCTTAGGAGATCTGTCTAAGCGAACTAGGCAGGCTGCCCGATCAGCTCCATAGCGATCTCGGCCGTCTCGGTCGGCGTGCGGCCGACGCGGATGCCGGCGGCCTCGAGCGCCTCGGCTTTGGCCTTGGCGGTGCCGGCCGAGCCGGAGACGATCGCGCCGGCGTGGCCCATCTGCTTGCCCTCCGGCGCAGTGAAGCCGGCGATGTAGGCGACGACGGGCTTCGAGACGTTCTCCTTGACGAAGGTCGCGGCCTCTTCCTCGGCGCTTCCGCCGATCTCACCGCTCATCACGATCAGCTCGGTCTGGTCGTCCTTCTCGAACAGGTCGATGATGTCGATGAAGCTGCTGCCCGGGACCGGGTCGCCGCCGATGCCGACGATCGACGAGTTGCCGAAGCCCTTCTGGGCCAGCTCGTTGCCGATCTGGTAGGTCAGCGTTCCGGAACGCGAGACCACGCCGACGTTGCCCTCCTTGAAGAACGACGCCGGGATGATGCCGA
>CAYVWQ010000005.1:0-163770 GCA_964455545.1 uncultured Thermoleophilaceae bacterium
CGAGCGCGATCGCGGTCTTGCCGGTCTGGCGGTCGCCGATGATCAGCTCGCGCTGTCCACGACCGATCGGCACCATCGCGTCGATCGCCTTGATGCCCGTCTGCATCGGCTCTTCGACCGGCTGACGCGAGATGACACCGGGGGCCTTGAACTCGGCCGGACGCGTCTCGGTGGCGTTGATCTCGCCCTTGCCGTCGAGCGGACGACCGAGCGGGTCGACGATGCGGCCCTTCAGGGCTTCGCCGACCGGGACCTGGAAGAGCTTGCCGGTGCGCTTGACCGTGTCGCCCTCCTCGATCTTGTCCCACTCACCGAAGAGCACGGCGCCGACGTTGTCGGACTCGAGGTTCAGCGCGAGGCCGATCACGCCGTGCGGCAGCTCGAGCATCTCGAGTGCCATCGCGTTGTCGAGACCGTGGATGCGGGCGATGCCGTCAGCCACCGAAAGCACGGTTCCGACTTCGGCGAGGTCTGCCTGCCCCGCCTCAAGGCCTTCGATGCGGCTCTTGAGAATGCTTGTGATTTCGTCTGGCTTGATCTGCACTTTGGATCTGGCTCCTGGTGTTTGGTGTGTCGTGGTGAAGCTGTTCGGTGGGGCTAGTGGGCGGCTGCGACTTCGCGACGCAGGCGGTCGAGATTGCCGCGGATCGAGGCGTCGAGCACGCGGTTGCCGACCTGGAGGACGATTCCGCCGACGACGTCGTCGTCGATCCGGCCGGTCAGCTCGACCTTGCGGCCGGTCTGCTGCTCGAGACTGCTGCGGATCTTGTCGATCGTTTCCTGCGGCAGCTCCACGGCGCTGGTGACCGTCACCGGGAGCAGCTTGTTGTGCTCGGCCCAGTACTTCTCGTAGTTGACCTCGATGCGGGGAAGCAACGCGGTGCGGTGCTTTTCGACGAGCAGGTCGAGGAAGTTCGCGAACTCGGGGCTCGCCCCCTCGACGACCTTCTTGACGCCGTCGCGCTTCTCGTCTGCCGAGAAGTACGGCGAGTACAGGAACAGGGAGAGATCGCGGTTGTCGGCGACGGCCGCGGTGAACTGGCTCAGCTCAGCACGGATCTCGTCGACTTTGCCGCGGTCCTCGGCCGCCTCGAACAGCGACCGTGCGTATATGCGTGCGATCTCTTCCATGTTTTCCTAGTTGTTGCGTGCCTCGCCGGCGAGCGACGAGAAGTCGACCTCGCTCAGCGCCTCCTCGACCAGACGCTGCTGATCGGCGGAGTCGAGTGACTTGCGCGTGACCTTCTCGGTCGCGAGCACGGTCAGGTCGGCAACCTCGCGACGCAGGTCCTGCAGCGACTTCTCGGTCTCGAGCTGGATCTCACGGCGGGTCTGCGCGAGCAGTTCCTCGCGCTCCTTGCGGGCGTCCTCGATCGAGTCGGCCTCGCGCTGGTCGGCGGCCTTGCGGGCGCGGCCGACGATGTCGTCGGCCTGCTCGCGGGCTTCGGCCAGGCGCTGGCGGTAGTCGGCGAGCAGTGCGTCGGCCTCAGTGCGCTGCTGTTCGGCGTACTTGATCGACTCGTCGATCATGTCGCGCCGTGCGTCGATCGCGGCCTGGATCTTCGGGAGCGCGTAACGCGACACCACGAGGAAGACGATTCCGAACGCGATCAGCGTCCAGATCATCAGACCCCAGCTGGGCGAGACCAGGAACGAAGAGGACTCTTCCTCCCCGCCTGCGGTCTCCGCAGCGAACGGCAGTGCTGTTGTGATCAGGTCGATCATTGCTTGAAGCCCTTCCGGTTGATTTCGCTACTAGCCGATGAAGAAGGCGACGAGCGACATCAGCAGGGCGTAGAACACGATGGCCTCGGTAAGAGCGACACCGACGTACATGAGACCCTGCAGCTGACCTGCCATCTCGGGCTGGCGGGCGGTCGACTCGATCGTCTTACCGATGAGGTAACCCACACCGATGCCCGGGCCGATGGCGCCGAAGCCGGTGCCCAGACCGAGCGCGAGCGCCTTGGCGGCGTCGACACCGGAGTCAGCAGCGGCGAGCGGGAGGATGTCAGTGACTGGCATTTGGGAACAACTCCTTGATTGGTTAGTGACCTGGTTGATTAATGGTCGTGGGAGACGGCGCTACCCATGTAGATGGCAGAAAGAATCGCGAAGATGAAGGCCTGGAGACTTGCGATCAGGCCGACTTCAAAGAGGTAGAAAGCGACGCCGATCACGAGCGACAGCGACACGAAGACGCTGCCCAGCAGCACCACCATGCCGCCGGCCATGATCAGGATCAGCATGTGCCCGGCGAGCATGTTCGCGAACAGTCGCACGGACAGCGAGACGAGGCGCAGGAAGTGCGAGAGGGCCTCGATGAAGAAGACGGCGATGCCGACTGCGGCCGACGTGCCCGACGGCTTCCAGGTCTTGATGTAGCCGAAGAAGCCGTGCTCGCGGATGCCCTCGATGTGGTACGAGATCCAGACGACGATCGCCAGCGCCAGCGGCACGGAGATGTTCGCGGTCGCCGCGTAGAGCTGGAAGGTCGGGATGCTCGCGCCGAAAATGTCGACCTTGTGCTCGGTGTTGACCGGCAGCGGGATGTAGCCGAGCATGTTCGAGAACCAGACGAAGAAGAACAGCGTGGCGATGAAGCCGAACCACTTCTTGGCGACGTCTTTGTTCTTGATGTTCGCGCTGACGATCTGCTTGTCGATCAGGTCGTAGGCGGCCTCCATCACGAACTGCGTGCGGCCGGGCTTGGTGAACGGGCTCGCCTGCATCTTGCGGGCGATCAGCACGAGCGCGAGGATCGTGGCGCCGGCGGCAAGCCAGAGCAGCAATACGGCCTTATTGATCGACATGTCGATCGGACCGATCTTGAGCTCGACCCACGGGTCGAGCTTGAACTCGTTCTGCGGCTTGAAGTCCTCGTTGATCTCGATCGCCATCGCGCTGAGCGGGTTGACGAGCAGCGCGACGTAGACGAAGGCCGAGGCCGCGGCGAACGCGGCGGCGAGGCGACGACGAGAGGTCAGAAGCGAGTTGGTCACGACTTGTCGGCCTCCCTGGCCGCGGCGTCGACGACGGCGTCCGACTCACTGACGAGCCGGGTGAACACCTTCGCGACGAAGTAGACGGTGAACACGACCATCGTCAGGACGATCGCGTAGAGCACGGAGTCCTCGGCGAGCAGACCGAGAATCAGCAGGACGGTGGCGACCATCCACGCGCGTGCGAGCGCGCCGCCGGCGAGCAGTCCGATCACGCGGCGCGGGTTGTCGCTCTCGGCAACCTTCGCCTCGAGCGCGAACTGGATGATCGTCTGGGCCGTCCACGCGACGGCGACGGTGATCCAGGCGACGATCGGCCACTCGGCGACCAGGAAGACCGGCAGCGCGAGCGCGAGGACGATGAAGTCCGGGCGGAGCTTGAAGAAGGTGAGCGGGCTCATTGCGATTCCGCTGTCACCAGGCGCTACAACGGCCGATGACATGAGCGCACCTCTCGGCGATCGCGCGCGACCTTCAACGGACTGCCCGTCGGAAGGACCCGCTGCGAGCCGCGGGTCTCCCCGCAACGCGAACGCAGCGCACGCTGGCTGCGGTCACGGCGGGAAGCAAAATCCCAGCAGGCCGCGTGACTGCGCGCAAATGATCCATCGTTGTGGGGAGGAAAGTTCATTGATGATGTGGTCACCTGGCGGGCCGTTCGAGACTTCGTCTCGAGATTTCGACACGGCAGGGCGGTCAGGCCTCATGCCTCGCCGGGTAACGGTGAGAAAGATACAACATCGCACAAAGTACTCAAGTGCGCTTTGTGACAGGGTTTTTCGCCCCTTCCCGCAAGCAAAGAGGCGCCCCGGGGGCGGGGCGCCTCGATTGACTTGGGATGGGCAGGTCGGGGAGTAGGCGAAGGTCAGGCAGCTGCGGGAACGGCGTTGCCGGCCTGCGCAGGGGCTTCCTCAAGGCCGGGCGCCTTTGGCGTGATGCGGTCGTGCTCGGTCATCCACGCGATCGACGCCCAATAGGCGGCGACGAGCAGTCCACCGCCGAGTGTCGAGAGCGGCAGCGCTACGAACCACATCAGCGGGAGAAGCGCCGCCTTCCAACCAGTCATGGTCGAGTGACGGTGCAGGCCGACGGCAGTGACGATGAATCCGGCGACGATCGCGAGATTCGACGGTGCCGCCACCGCGGGAAAGAACGAGTAGTCCTCGCCATTGACATTCGACGTGACCGTCAGCGCCGCGAGGGCGACGCAGCCTACGGTCGTGATGACCGCGCCTTTACGGCTGCCGATCATGCCCGCGAAATGAAACATCACGGGGATCAGCAGAAGGAGCGTCGCTGTGAGGCACGCGAGGGTGACGTGTTCGATTCCGACGATCGTGGTCTGACTCGACTGCTCGTCGGTGATCTGGATGATTCCGCCGATCGCGTTGCAGACGGCGATGCCGACCATGCTGTAGACCGCGAGGCGCTTGCTGGGGTTTTCGGTGAGGTTGTTCATGCCGAGCAGTTTGCGTCCTCGCGGGCGACGATTCATACCGCCTTGGGTGCTTTCGAGTCGATCGCGGGTCGCCTGTTTCATGCGACTTTTGGATGACCCGGATCAGCCGGAGTTCGTATGAACGCCCCGTAGAGCGCCAATACGGTTATAGGCATGCTCGAGCAAGCATCGGCCGCCCCACGTGACCCTATGGTCGACCTCGCCTCCGTGCCCCGCCGCGTCCCGCGGGGAGACGTGCTGATCGCTCTGGCGCTGTTCGTGTGGGCAGTGCTGGAGGCCCTGTTCGCGGACGCCGACGCCCCGCTCGGACTGCGGTTGGCCTGGGCCATCGGGTTTTCGCTGCCGATGGCCTGGCGACGGCGCTGGCCGGTACAGATGGTCGCGATCGTCTGCGTCGTGACGCTTTGGCGCGCCGCAGCCGGATATATCCCCGAGGAGGGCGCAATGCCGATGCCCTCGGTGTTGATCGGCGCATTCTCCGCAGCGCTGTACGCGAACCCTCGCTGGATCAGCGCCTTCGGGATTGTCTTCCCGATCATCGCGATCGCCGGCGGCCTCCCGCACGAGGACACCAAGGCCGTCGACTACGCGATCCTCTCTTTCATCGTCTCGGTCGCGTGGATCGGTGGCTGGATGGTTCGTCGTCGCGCAGAGCAGCTCGAACTGGCGCGCGCCGAGGGGCCGGAACTCGCCCGCGAGGCCGTCAACGCCGAACGCGCCCGAATGGCGAGAGAACTCCACGACGTCGTCGCGCACTCGGTTTCAATCATCTCCGTCCAGGCCGGCGCAGCCGATCAGCAGCTCGAACGCGACCCTGAGCGAGCACGCGAGCACCTTGCCGCGGTTCGCGGCAGCGCCCACGAAGCACTGACCGAGCTGCGGAGGCTTGTCGGACTGCTGCGGGAGGATGACGCCAGCTACGTGCCGGCGCCGGGCCTCTCAAGGCTCGAAGACCTCGTCGACCAGTCCCGCGCGAGCGGAGTCGCCGTCGAGGTCCGGACGGCGGGCACCGCGCGGACACTGCCGGCCGGGCTCGACCTCACCGCCTACCGGATAATCCAGGAGTCGTTGACCAACGTCCGGCGTCACGCCGCCGGTTCCGACGCGACTGTGCATGTGAACTACGGCGCCCGCGAACTGACCATCACCGTCGCGAACGGTGCCGGGTCGGATATCGAGAGCGGCGACGGTCGCGGCCTGATCGGCATGCGAGAGCGTGTCCGTCTTTATGACGGAACGCTCGAGGCCGGACCGACAGCCGACGGCGGCTACGGCGTCCGCGCCCAACTCCCGTACGGTGATCAACTGTGAACGGCGCCCCTGCGACAAAGATCCTCCTCGCCGACGACCACGAGTTGATGCGCGGCGGCCTGCGCGGGATGCTCGAGGCTCAGGACGACATGGTTGTGGTCGGTGAGGCCGGCGACGGCGCCGAGGCCGTCGAACTGGCGCTGAAGCTCCGGCCAGACATCGTGATCATGGACATTCGCATGCCAAGACTCGATGGCATCGAAGCGACGAAAAGGCTGCTCGCCCATCCGGGAGCGCCCCGGGTGCTCGTGCTGACCACTTTCGATCTCGACGAGTACGTGTGGGAGGCGATGCGCGCCGGGGCCGGCGGGTTCATGCTCAAGGACGCACCTCCCGGCCAACTCGCCGAAGCGGTGCGGACGGTGGCCTCGGGTGAATCCTTGCTTGCTCCGGCCGTAACCCGGCGACTCGTGGAGCGCTACGTGAGCACCCCTCCGCCGGGTGCCGCCAGGCAGAGCGAAGCATTCGCCGAGCTGACGGATCGTGAGCTTGAGGTGCTCGAACTGATCGCCCGCGGCCACTCCAACCGTGAGATCGCCGAGCAACTTTTCCTCTCCGAGGCGACCGTGAAGACACACGTCACCCGCGTCCTGTCGAAACTCGAACTTCGCGACCGCGTCCAAGCGGTCGTGATGGCGTACGAGCAGGGCCTCGTCACTCCCGGCGCCGGCTGAAGGAACATCCGGCGTCGGCGGTCGATAGATTGCGCTCATGCCGACCGCAGTCACATATGAGACCCGCCAAGACCCGGGGCTGCCAGTGCGCATCCTCGCAACCTCCGTCGTCTGCTTCGTCGGACTGTGGATCGCAAGCCTGCTCGACCTCGTCTACTACGGCGAGAACGTCCTCAACCTCGTTCTCGCCGCCCTCGTTCTGGCCGCGGTCAACCTGATCATCCGCCCTGTATTCATGCTTTTGTCGCTGCCGTTCATCGTCGTGACGCTCGGCCTTTTCATCTGGCTGATCAACGCGCTGATGCTCTGGGTGACGAGTTTCCTCGTTCCGCCCTTCGACCTCGACGGGTTCTGGAAGACGATCGGCGCGGCGTTCATCCTCTGGATCGCGAACATGCTGATCGGTGGTTTCATGCGCGACTTCACTGAGAAGCCGCGCCAAGAGACCTACCTCATCGACTAAGGCTCACCTGTAGTCGCCGTCACCGTCCGGCCCGCCGCCCGGGGGGCCTTCGACGGTCTGCTGATCGTGCCCGAAGACGGCCTTCGCGCCGGCGTGTCCAGTCGCGACCGTGAGAGCGCCCGCGCCGATCGCGACGGCGGCTACGAGGATGCCGAGCCAGAGGTTCAGGGTCGGCGCGGAAAGTCGCTCGCCGATCTTTCCGAGCGCTCCGCGGTCGACCGCGACCTGCAGCAGGATCAGCGCCGCGAAAACCATCACGACCACTTTCAGCGTGTCGCCGAGTTCTGCATGGTCGTGGATCGCCATCTGATCCACGGCGGAAAGGGTCCCCTCCCACTTCTCTCCGGCGTTGGCGGCCAGGACGGTGCCGGCCGTCGTGACGATCGCTCCGATTCCGTAGGCGACGCCGTAAGTGCGCCGCCAATCAGGACGGAACGCGAACGTGATCGCCGCGATCGCGAGCGTCGGGATGAAAATCACCGGCATGTGCAGCAGCAGCGGGTGAGCCGGGATTCCGGTGATTGTTCCGAGTTCAATGACGTTCAGCAGCAACGCCAGGACGAAGCCGGCGATCAGGCCGGCGAGCACTTTGTCTTTCATGGCGGCGATCGTCGTCGGCCCGCCTGAGTGTCGGATGTGAGGTTTCTGTGAGTTTCCTGAGAGGCGCTGTCAGTCCCGGTCGAGCGCCGGGAATTCGCCGGTTGCGAGCTGCTCAGCGACCTCCGCGTCGACCTCGTCGTCGGTCGCCCGGCCGCGACGGCGCAATCGCCTCCCGCTGAACCGTCGCAGCTTGAGGATCTCAAGCACGATCACCAGATAAAAGCTCGCGACCAGCACGAGGACGCCGATGCCGGCCAGCACCAGCGCCCAACCGGTGTCAAGGTTTCCGTGCCCGTCGGAGTACGGGATGAAGCGCAGCGCAAGGGCCATCCCCGCAAGGCACAGGGTCCAGGCATACAGGTAGAGCACTGTGCGCCGCTGCGAGAAGCCGATATTCACGAAGCGGTGATGAAAGTGCCAGCGGTCGGCCGAGTAGATCGGTTTCCCGTACTTGATGCGTTTGGCCACTACGAAGCCGGTGTCGAGGATCGGCACGGCGAGGATCACCAGCGGGAAGAACAGCGCGACCGCGGCGGCCGTCTTCAATACGCCTTGGATCGCGATGCATGCGAGCAGGTAGCCGAGCAGGTTTGAACCGCTGTCGCCCATGAAGATCTTCGCCGGATAGAAGTTGTGGAAGAGAAAACCGAGCGAGGCTCCGGCCGTGATCGCGGCAAGCGTGCCGGCCGAGTAGCGGTCGAGCGAGAGGGCGATCGCAGCGAACGTGGCGGCACCGATGAAACACACCCCTGCCGCCAGACCGTCGGCGCCATCGGTCAGGTTCACGACGTTCGCCACCGCAACGATTCCGAGCATCGTGAGCGGCTCGGCGGCCGCTCCGAGGTCGACCGGCGCGATGAACGGCAGCGTGAAGTGATCGACGATCACGCCCGAGAACACCGGAATTGCTGCCGCCGCGAACTGCCCGATCAGCTTCACGAGCGGTGGCATGTCGAAGACGTCGTCGAGTGCGCCGACGAGGGCGATCACGAGTGCGCCGGCGACGATCCCCTCGTTCTCGGTGCTGTCTGGCATGAAGACCAGTGACGCCACCAGCACCCCGGCAAGGATTGCGACGCCGCCGAGCGTCGGCATGTCGTGGTCGTGCAGGGAGCGCTCGTTGACTTTCGCGACCGCGCCCACGCGGAACGCGAGCTTTCCAGCCAACGGTGTGAGGGCGGCCGCCACGACTGTCGCGATCGCGAAGGCGCAGAGTGCTTTGAGTTCCGGGGACACGGGCGCTGCGCTTGATTGTGGCGAACGACGCGGGCGTCACGCCCGCGCAGTGCTGGGTCAGACCGCAGCCGGCGCGCCGATGAAGTCGTAGAGCGGGAACTTCTCGGCCAGCGCCGTGACGCGTCCGCGCAGCTCGCCGCGAAGCGTGTCGTTCCAGTCATCTGCGGCGAGCGCGGTGGCGATGATCTCGCCGACCTCGGTGAAGTCCTCGTCCTGGAAGCCGCGCGTCGCGAGCGCCGGGGTACCGATGCGCAGTCCGCTCGAGACGGCCGGCGGAAGCGGGTCGAACGGGATCGAATTGCGGTTGACGGTGATGTCGATCTCGTGCAGGCGGTCCTCGCCCTCCTGGCCGTTGAGGCCGGAGCCCTGCAGGTCGACGAGTACGAGGTGGACGTCGGTGCCGCCGGTGAGCACGTTGATGTTCTTGGCGAGCAGCTGCTCGGCGAGAATCGCGGCGCCGCGACGAGTGCGCTGCTGGCGCTCCTTGAACTCGTCGCTGGCGGCGATCTTGAAGGCCACGGCCTTGCCGGCGATGATGTGCATCAGCGGTCCACCCTGTTGGCCGGGGAAGACGGCCGAGTTGATCGCCTTGCCGTGCTCTTCCTTGGCGAGGATCATGCCGGAACGGCCGCCGCCGATCGTCTTGTGGATCGTCGTCGTGACGACATCCGCGTACGGCACCGGCGAGGGGTGCTCTCCGGCGGCGACGAGGCCGGCGAAGTGGGCCATGTCGACCATCAACAGGGCGCCGACCGAGTCGGCGATCTCGCGGAAGGCCGCGAAGTCGAGCTGGCGCGGGTAAGCGCTCCAGCCGGCGACGATCAGCTTTGGTTTGCGCTCTTCGGCGATTCGCGCGACGTCGTCCATGTGGATCAGGTAGTCCTCCTGGCGCACGCCGTAAGCGGCGATGTCGTAGAGGCGTCCCGAGACGTTGATCTTCATGCCGTGCGAGAGGTGACCACCGTGCGCGAGCTCGAGGCCGAGCAGCGTGTCGCCAGGCTGCAGCAGCGCGTGGTAGACGGCCGTGTTGGCCTGCGCTCCGGAGTGCGGCTGGACGTTGGCGAACTCGGCACCGAACAGATCCTTCGCGCGGTCGATCGCGAGTTGCTCAGCGACGTCGACGTACTCGCAACCGCCGTAGTAGCGCTTGCCCGGGTAGCCCTCGGCGTACTTGTTCGTGAGCACCGAACCCTGCGCGTCGAGCACCGCGCGCGGCACGAAGTTTTCGCTCGCGATCATCTCGAGCGTGCCCTGCTGGCGGCCGAGCTCGTCGGCGAGGACCTTCGCGATGTCCGGGTCGACCTCTTCGAGCGGGAGGTTGAAGTAGTCGCTGGGCAGGCTGCTCACTGGTAGATCTCCTTTGTGGCCGACTCTTCACCGGACGGCTCGTGAGAGGGATTGTGTCCTTCGACGAGCGCGATCTTCTCGACGCGGCGCTCGTGGCGACCGCCCTCGAAGTCGGTCGCGAGAAAGTGGTTGACGATCTCCACCGCAGTGGCGGGATCGGTGGTGCGCTCGCCGAGCGTGACGACGTTCGCGTTGTTGTGGCGGCGGCTCATCTCGGCCTCTTCGATGTCGTGGGCGTGCACCGCGCGTACGCCGTCGACCTTGTTGGCGACGATCGACACGCCGACGCCGCTACCGCAGACGATCACGCCGCGGTCTGCCGCTCCGACTGCCACTTCGCGCGCGGCTGGCTCGGCGTAGTCGGGGTAGTCCACCGACTCCTCGGAGTCCGTTCCGAAATCGATCACTTCGTGGCCTTCGGCCTTCAAAGCTGCAGCCACCTGCTCCTTGAGCGCGAATCCGGCGTGGTCTGATGCGACAGCGATCTTCACGCATCCACCGTAGCAATCGTTCCCGCGCCGGAATACCCGTTCGCAGAGCGGGAATTCGCCGTATTTGCGGAGTGCGCGTGAAGTGGGCTCAGGCGGCGTCGGCGGCGAACTCTTTGGCGCCGGCCTGGCGCAGGTACTCGGCGCGCTCGTACACCTTGATGCCGGCGTCGAGCTCGTCATGCAGGCGCTTGAGCGCAAGCTTGGCGTTGTCCACAACGTGCTGCGGGTCGACGGTGTCTTCGTCGAACGCGGCGATTCCGACCGATGCGGTCAGCGGGCGCGTCACGTGGGCCGCGTCGCTGTGGCCACAGCTCTGGAAGAAGAATCGCTCGCACGCGCGGTCACAACCCACGACAGCGCCTTCCGCCAGGGTGTCGACAAGCAGCACCGCGACCTGGTGCTCACCGATCCGCCCGAGTGAGTCGGTGTTGCGGATCGACTCGCCCAGTGACTCCGCAAGCAGCTTCATGCCGTTGAGCTTGTCCTCGTCGGACAGCAGCGCGTAGTTGTCGATCTCGAAGATCGCGATCGAGTAGCGCTGGTTGGTGCGCTTGGTTCGCGAGTGCTCGGCGGCGAGCCGCTCGAAGAAGAGGCGCTCGTTCGGCAGTCCGCTGATGAAGTCGACGCGCTGCTCGGATGCGATCTTCAAGAAGACCTCTGCCTCCTTGGTCTGGATGAACAGCCCGAGCGCCACGAGGAGAAGTCCGAAGGAGGCAACCCCGAGAAACACGGCTTCGTCCTTGAGCGCGATGCCGGCGATGAAGCCCAGCGCGATCACGATCGCCGCGCGCGTGTAGGTGGTCGCCGAGCGCGAACGGAAGCCGCCTTTCGCCTTGCGGGCGCCGGCGATTCCGGACAGTGCCGCGAGCACGGCAGCGCCGGTCGCGATGTAGTGAGCGGTCAGGTTCTGCATGCGCGAAATACCGCACAAAAGTGCGTACAGGTCTCTATCGGCGGACACGCGGATTTCTGTAGTACCGCGCACGGTCGATTGAGAAGGTCAGTCCTCGGGCGGGAAGCCGATCAACTCTGTGAGGCGGCCGCTCGCACGCGGCATCACGGCCCGCAGCAGGCGCCACCGCCCCTGCGAGAGCTCGGAGACGTCGGCGACGTTCGAGGCATAGCCGAGCAGCGGTCCGCCGTCGAGCGCGAGGTCGACGCCTTCGCGGACGGCTGGATCGATGTCCTCAAGCGCCGTCGCGTCCTCCGCTCCACTCAGGTTCGCGCTCGTCTGCATCACCGGCACGGTCACCTCGGCAAGCCCGGCGATGTGCGGGCCGAGCTGCGGCACGCGCAGCCCGAGCTTCTCCGGGGTGTCGGCGCACGCCGGCCCGAAGCGCCTGTTCGGGTTGGCGACGACAAGCGTGAACGGCCCGGGGAGCAGCTCCTGCACGAGGTTCAGCGTCGCCGCGTCGAAGTCATCGCCGAGCTCATCCAGCAGGCGTTCGAGCGTGAAGTACATGACCGCCGACGGCTTCTTCGGTGGGCGGCGCTTGAGTTCATAGATCCGTTCGGCTGCGGCCTCTGAGTCCGGGTCGCAGGCGATGCCATAAAGCGTGTCCGTCGGGAAGATCGCGATTCCACCGTCCGTGATCGTCTGCTCGAACGCCGCGGCGGCGGTGCTGTCGATGCTCATGCGGCGGCCTTTGCGCTCACGACGCGGTCGAGTCCGGCAAGGTCCTGGTGCAGCTCGACGTCCGTGAAGCCCGCGTCCGCGAGGATCTCGGCGGTGGCCGCGCCCTGGTCCGAGCCGATCTCAAGAGCGAGCAGGCCCCCCGGCTTCAGATGCGCCGGGGCCTGTTCGGCGAGACGCCGCACCAGGTCCAGACCGTCCTCGCCGCCGTCGAGCGCGAGCATCGGCTCGTAGTCCGAGATTTCGGGCTGCAGCCCAGCCAGCTCGCCGCTTTCGATGTACGGCAGGTTCGCCGTGATCGCGTCGTAGATCCCGTCCACCGCTTCGAGCAGGTCGGACTCGATGAACTCGACGTTCACGCCGAGTCGCTCGGCGTTCGCCCGGGCCACATCGAGGGCTTGCTCGGATATGTCGGCGGCAGTGATCGTCGCGTCGGGCAGCTCATCGGCGAGCGCCAGCGCCACGGCGCCGCTGCCGGTCGCCACGTCGAGGATCCCGCACGGACGGTCGACCTTGGCCACCGCCACGAGCAACTCGGTCTCGGGACGCGGGATCAGCACCCGCTCGTCGACGCCCAACTCGATCCGCCGAAAGCCCTTGCTGCCAGTTATGTAGGCGAACGGCTCGCGCGCTGCGCGTCGCGTGGTCCAGTCGCGAAAGCGCTCGACATGCGCCGGATCGGCTTCGGCGGTGCCGGCGATCAACTCGGACCGGCTGACGCCGGCCGCGGCCGCCAGCAGCAGTTCGGCCTCACGCCGCGGCTCTTCCACTCCGGCTTCGGCGAGCCGCGCTGCCGCCGCGTCGATCAAGTCACGCACCAGCCGCCTGCGCTTCGAGCTTCTCGCGCTTCTCGTCGGCCTGCAGTGCGCCGGTGAATTCGTCGAGCTCGCCGGCGAGGACGGCGTCGAGGTTGTGCGTCGTCAGCTTGATCCGGTGGTCGGTGACGCGGCCCTGCGGGAAGTTGTAGGTGCGGATCTTGCTGGAGCGGTCGCCGGTGCCGACCTGGGCCTTGCGCTCGGCGGCCTCAGCGGCCTGCTGCTCCTCGAGCGCGCGCTCGTACAGCCGCGCGCGCAGCACGCGCATCGCCTTCTCGCGGTTCTGCAGCTGCGACTTCTCGTCCTGCATCGAGACGACGACTCCGGTCGGTTTGTGCGTGATGCGCACGGCGGAGTCCGTCGTGTTCACGGACTGGCCGCCGGGGCCGGAGCTGCGGTAGACGTCGATCTGGAGGTCGTTCTGGTCGATCTGCACGTCGACCTCGTCGGCCTCCGGCATCACGGCGACCGTCGCGGTAGAGGTGTGGATGCGCCCCTGGGACTCGGTCTCCGGAACACGCTGCACGCGGTGGGTGCCGCCCTCGAACTTGAACACGCTGAATGCGCCGTCGCCCTTCACGGCCATCGTGTAGTGGCCGCCGTCGTCGGCCTCCATCAGCTCGGCTTTGTAACCGAGGCGCTCGGCGTAGCGGGTGAGCATGCGGTAGAGGTCGCCAGCGAACAGGCCGGCCTCGTCGCCGCCGGTGCCCGGCCGCAGCTCGATGATCACGTCCTTGTCGTCGTTCGGGTCACGGTCGACCATCGCCATGCGGATCTCTTCCTCGAGCTCGGCGATGCGCGATTTGCTGGTCTCGTAGAGCTCTGCGAACTCCGGGTCCTCGTCTGCGAGCTCTTCTGCACCCTCCATGTCGGACTCGGCGCGGCGATACTCGGTGACCAGCTCGTGGGCCGGCTCGAGCTGGCGGAATTCACGGCCGACCTCCGCGTAGCGGTTGCGGTCATTGATGACGTCGGGGTCCGACATCTGCGCCTGAACGTCGGCGAAACGCTGTTCGATCTGGTCGAGGAGCTTGGTGATCATCGCGGGCTGAGTCTAGGGAGCCTCAGGCGACGATCTCCATGCCGATTTCATCGTCGTCTTTCGCGGCGCGTGGGTCTTCCTTTTCAAGGACGGCCTCAAGCGAAGCGATCGCGACGGCGAGTTGCTCGGCGTCGGGCTCGCGCGTCGTTAGGCGCTGCAGCTGCAGGCCCGGCCACATGACCGCGCGGGCCCAGAGCTTGGTGCGGTGCTTGCCGATCAGCTTGATCAGCTCGAACGCGAGGCCGGCGACGATCGGCACGGCCAGCACCCGCGACGGGAAGAGGATGTACCAGTCGGGCCGGCCGAGCGGCACGAGCACGAAGATCGAGACGATGAAGACGAGCAGTAGAAAACTGGTGCCGCAGCGCGGGTGAAAGCGCGTGAAGCGAGCGGCGTTCTCGGGCGTCAGCGGCAGGCCGGACTCGTAGTTGAAGATCGTCTTGTGTTCGGCGCCGTGGTACTCGAACACCCGCTTGAGGTCGGGTAGCAGCGAGATCACCCACAGGTAAAGGATGAAGATCACGATTCGCAGCAGTTTCTCGAACAGCACGAACTCGAGCGAGCTGCCGTCGTCGCCCTGAACGAGGCTGATGATGCCGAGCGGAAGCAGGAAGAAGAACCCGACCGCGAAGAGCAGCGAGAACGCGACTGTGATCGCCCAGGTGGCTCCACCGATCTCCTCTTCCTCTTCGCCCAGCTGCTTGTTCGCAGCGATGCCAAGAGCGCGGATGCCGATGCCCATCGACTCGACGAGCGCGACGACACCGCGAACCACCGGCAGCTTGTAGAAGCGGTTCTTCTTGACCGCGCTCTCAAACTCGTGCGTCTCGGTCGCGATCTCGCCGTTCTCAAGGCGGACCGCGACGGCCCAGTGTTTGACGCCGCGCATCATCACGCCTTCGATCACGGCCTGGCCGCCGACCGGCGCATCGCGCGTGGCCGACAGGTCGCCGGAGCCGTGATGGACGTGCGCGGACTCGACCTGATGGTCGCGTTCGGCTGCCTCTACGTTCGGTTCGGGTGCGATGGCCTCAGACATGCTGTTCCGGCGCCATCAGCGCCCAAGTAGACGAGCGACTAGCGCTTTGCTGCAGACTTGGCGGCGCGGCGCTGGAAGCGCTCAACGCGGCCACCGGTGTCGACGAGCTTCTGCTTGCCGGTGTAGAACGGGTGGCACTCGGAGCACAGTTCAACGTGCAGCTCGGACTTCGTCGAACGGGTGACAAAGGAGTTGCCACAGCTGCAGGTGACGCGGGCTTCCTGATAGGTGGGGTGGATCTCAGTCTTCATGTGAGAAGCAGAGCTTAGAAGGTCTCAGCACGGGAACGTGAACACCCTGCGGGCCCGCGGCGCGATCCGCTGCGTGCGGGCCGGGTCGAACTTCACCGACACGGTGCTGGAACACCAAGGCGCGCGGATGTTGAGCGTCTCGGTGTCGCCCTTGAGCAGGCTCGGGAGGGTCCCCTTCGTTGCCGGCCCGCCGTCGACCGAGATGACGACCGGCAGGAAGGCCGCTTCTGATCCGCCCCGGTTGCGGATCGGCAGGTGATAGTCGCCGAGGTCGGATCCGAGCACCGGGGTCTTGACGTACGACAGCGGCATCGGGTCCGGAAGACGGTCCTTCAGCGCGCAGACTCGGGACTTCACCCGTCGCTTCTCGACGATCGTCTCACCGCTGGCGTCGTACCAACGGAACGACACCTTCACGAAGTACTTCGCGGCGGTCTCAAGGCCGTCGAGCGAGAGTTCGCGCTCGTCGATGACTGCGGTGGGCTCTTCAGTCGTCCAGGTCGAGAGACCGTCGGCGCGCACGCGGCGAAACTTCTTCTGCTCGTTGTAGCGGCGGTAGAGGTCGAATCGCATCTGGCGTTTCTGGCTCGTCGCCCCCGCGCTGTAGATCCACGTGCGGGCGGTGAAGACGATCTTCCGGGCGTCGATCTCGGGCGACCCGACGCACCGCGAGAGCTTGACGCTGGCCCGCGGCTTAGAAGTCGCGGCCGCGACACCGGCGTAGGACGTGCCGACGGACGAGACCGTCGTGGCGCCGGCGCTGTGCGCGGCAGCGAGGATCGTCGCCGCGAAAACGACGCACATGAACGTGAAGCGAAACCGAGTCATCTGATTCCTAAAACAATCCGTTGGCGCTTGGGTTGCGGTAATGGACCGCACGGTGCATTCCCTGCGGCGGTGACCTTAACGCGAAAGGCCCCGCTTGCGCGGGGCCCCTCGACGAATGACTGCTTTCTTGCGGATCAGACGATCTGGTACAGCGGACCGTCGCCGCCCTCGGGCGGGGTGAAGCGGCCGCCCTTGGCCGTGATCGCGCCGCACTGGACGCAGTTCGACGGAGTGACGTGGACGTTCACGTTTCCGTGATCGGGTTCGCCCTCCGGGATCTCGTAGACCTGCGCGGGGCAGAGCGAGACCCACGTCTGCGCAACTTCGCGCGGGACGTTCTCCTGGATCTTGATGTGGTTCGGGGCCGAGTCGCGCGTCGCGTTACCGGATCCGAACACCGAGTCGAGCTTGCTGAAGGTCAGCTCGTTGTCGGGCTGCGGGTACTTGTCGTAGCGGTCGCCGATGAACATCGGTTCCTCGGCGTCCGGCGGCGAGATCCACTTGCCCAAAGGCAGGTGGCCCTTGGTGACGAGTCCCATGTTGGCGAGCAGGCCGCCGACAAAGAAACCCTTCGAGAAGACCTGACGCTGCTTGCGCTCGACGTACAGCTCGTCGCCGATAAGCCCGCCCTGAACCTTCTTGTCGTACTCCGAGAAATCGTCGGAGCCGGCCTTGATCTGCTGCGTCAGCACCTCTGCCGCGTAGATCCCCGAGTGCATCGCGTAGTGAATGCCCTTGAGGTACGGAATGTTGACCATTCCGCCCGCGTCACCGGTGATTACTGCGCCCGGTACAGACAGCGACTTCGGCATCGAGAGCCAGCCGCCGGACGGAATCGTCTTGGCGCCCCAGGCGATGCGCTTGCCGCCCTTGAGCAGCTTTGCGACCATCGGGTGCGTCTTGAACTGCTGGAGCAGGTCGTGGCAGGAGAGCGTGGCGTCGGTGTAGTCGAGGCCGATCACCATTCCGATGCAGAGCTTGTCCTCGCCCATCGGGTAGATGAACGATCCACCGAACTCGTTGTAGCGAGCGCCCTTGCGCAGCGGCCAGCCCATCGTGTGGATGACCTGGTCGAGTGGCTCGGCGATCTCCCAGACCTCTTTGACGCCAAGCTCGTAGCGCTGGGGCTGTTCGGGCTTGATGTCGAAGAACTCCTGGGCCGCCATCGTGAGGTGGCCGATCGTTCCTTCGGCGATGATTGTCGCCTTGGCAACGACGTCGACGCCGGGCTCGAAGTTGCCCATCGGGTTGCCTTCGCGGTCGCGACCGCGGTCACCGGTGCGGACACCGACGACCTTGCCCTCTTCGACCAGCAGCTTCATCGCGCTGGTCTCGGTCAGCAGGTAGACACCCATCGCCTCGGCCTTCTCGGCTAGCCAGCGGGAGAGTTCTGCCACCGAGGTGACGTAGTTCCCGTGGTTGCGGAATGGCGGAGGAGTCGGGGTAAGACGGATCTTGCGCTTCTTGGTGAGTAGATAGCAAGAGTCCTTTTCGACCTGGCCGTAGACCGGCCACTCAGACGGGTCGAGGTCAGGGAAGAGCTCCTTCATCGCGCTCGGGCGCATGTTCGCGCCCGAGAGCGTGTGAGCTCCACACGCCTTGCCCTTTTCGATCACGGCGACAGGGACCTCGCCGAGCGACTCGAGCAGCTCAGGATCTTTCTCGAGGATCTGCATGATCTTGATGGCGGCAGCGAGGCCGGCGGGGCCACCGCCGACGATCGCGATACCGACTTCGATCCGCTCGTCCTCAGGATCTGTTGGCTGTCCGATGTATTCCGCGACCTGGTCGACAGGAGGCGGGAAGTCGGACGGTTTGACGCCGTGACCGGACATAAGGGCTAGCCCTTCTTGGCCTTGATGGCCTCGGTCAGCTTCGGCGCGATGGAGTGGAGGTCACCCACGACGCCGAGGTCGCTGAACTCGAAGATCGGCGCGTTCGGGTCCTTGTTGATCGCGACGATCGTGTCGGAGTTCTGCATACCGACCTTGTGCTGGATGGCGCCGGAGATTCCGAGCGCGAGGTAGAGCTTCGGCGCGACGGTCTTGCCGGTCTGGCCGATCTGGCCCGCGTAAGGGAACCAGCCGGCGTCGACGACGGCACGGGTCGCGGCGACGGCGCCGCCAAGGGCACCTGCCAGGTCATCGGCCAGCGAGAAGTTCGCGGCCTCGCCGAGGCCACGGCCACCGGCGACGAGGATGTCAGCGTCCTCGATGTTGACGGCCGACTCCTCCTGCACACCACGCTCGACGAGCTTGATGCGGTTCGAGGCCTCGCCGAACTCGACGTCGACGGTCTCGACGGTGCCTGCGGCACCGACGCCGTCGTTCGGCTCGAAGGCGTTCAGACGGCAGACAATGACTCCGCCGCCGCCCTTGTAACCGACGTCGACGATCGCCGAGTCCTGCAGGACCGGACGCTCGACGATCAGGTTGTCACCCTCGGCACGGATGCCGGTGGCTTCAGCGGTGATGCCCCAGTTGAGACGGGCGGCGAGGCCGGCACCGATCTCGAAACCGAGCAGACCGCCGCCGAACAGCGCGAACTGGATGCCGTTGTCCGAAGCGATCTTGGCGATCGCGTCGACCGCCGGGTTGGCCACGCCGGCCTGGCCGTTGACCTTGTAGACCTTCTGCGCGCCGTACTTGCCGAGTTCAGCGAGCTTGGCGTCGTCGAGGTTCTCGCCGACGACGACCGCAGAGGCTTCGCCGAGCTCGGCCGCCTTGGAAATCGCGCCGAGCGAGTTCTTGTTGAATTCGCCGTCCTTCTCGAGGACGTAAACGATGATGCCTGCCATTTAGATCAGCTTCCTTTCCTCGAGGAAGGACACGATGCGCGCGACGGTTCCGTCGACGTCCGCGTCGGCGTCCTCGATCAGCTCGCCCGCTTCCTTGGTCGGCGGCGGGTTGATCGCGAGAACTTCGGTCTTCGAGCCGGCCTCGCCGACCTGGCCGGCGTCGATACCGACGTCGCCCGCGGTCTTGGTCTCGAGCGGCTTCTTCTTGGCGCCCATGATGTCCTTGAGCGACGGGTAGCGCGGCTCGTTGAGCGCGTCACCGACGCTGATCACGGCCGGAAGGTCGACCTGGACGGTGTCGTAGCCGTACTCGGCCTGGCGCTTCATGGTGAGGGTGTTGCCCTCGAGCTTGAGGTCGATGACCTGCGTCAGCGACGGGAACTTCAGGTGGTCGGCGACAACCGCGCCGATCGTGTAGTTCTCGCCGTCGTCGGACTGCTGTCCGAGCAGCACGAGGTCCGGGGTCTCGCTCTCGAGCACCTTCGCCAGGGCGTAACCGGTGGCGTTGACGTCGGAGCCGGCGAGGGCGTCGTCGGTCAGCTGGATCGAGCGGGTTGCTCCCTGCGCGACGGCCTTCTGGAGCGTGCGGGCAGCGGAGTCGGGGCCCATCGTCACGGCGACGATCTCGTCAACCGGGGCGCCGCCTTCTTTCAGCTGCACCGCGGCCTCGAGGGCGTGCGTGTCGAACGGGTTGAGGTTCTTCTCGCCGGAACGGTCGATGCGCTTCGTGTTGGGATCGAGGCGCTTTTCGACGGCGGCGTCCGGAACCTCCTTGACAAGGACGGCGATCTTCACAGAGTCCTCCTGGTAGGGGTTCGGCCGTATTCGGGCACGGTCGTTTTGGTGGTCATGACTACTGGTTGGCCCGTGGCAGCCGCTTGGGCCGCAGCAAGGGCGGAAAGCTCTCGGTGGGAGATGAAAGCTGGGTCGCGTTCCGAAGGCTCGGATACGCGCCGGTGAAAGGTAGCGGGTTTACGAACGTTCATGCGGGGCGCGACAGGTCGATTCAGCGTGTCTGTCGCAGCTAAGTGACTCAATAGTTACTTAGCGCCGAAGATTGTACCGCCCAAGCCGCCCACCAACAAGCAAAAACCGGGTAAGCCGCATACCCAAGCCTAAAACGTTCCGAAGTCCGGCCCGAGGGGACCGGACCTCGGAGGGAATCCCGCTTGAAACCGTCAGCCCGTGCAGGCGCGTTAGGCAGCGACGCGCGACTCGATGAAGTCGACGATCGCGTTCGTCGGTGCGCCGGGCGTGAAGACCTCGGCGACGCCGAGCTCCTTCAGCGGCTCGATGTCGTCGGACGGGATCGTGCCGCCGACGGTCACGAGGATGTCCCCCGCGTCCTGCTCATTGAGCAGCTTGATCACCTTCGGGACGAGCGTCATGTGCGCGCCGGAAAGAATCGACAGGCCGATCGCGTCGGCGTCCTCCTGCAGCGCGGTCTCGACGATCTGCTCCGGCGTCTGGTGGAGGCCGGTGTAGATGACCTCCATGCCGGCGTCGCGAAGCGCGCGGGCGATGATCTTCGCGCCGCGGTCGTGACCGTCGAGGCCGGGCTTGGCTACGACGACGCGGATCTTCTTCGTGGTTGCGGCGGGCTCGCTCATAAGCGGGATGAAGAGTAGCCGCGCCGCAGCCACGGAGACGAGCGCCTACGAGTCGTTCGACTCGCCGAGTGCGGAATCATCGCTCGGCGGTCCGCCCTGGCCGCCGTTCGGCGGGGCACCCATCTCGTTCGTGCCGGTCACGGCGAAGTCGTCGCTCACCTGCACCATCGTCATCGTGCCGTCGTCGCTGCGCACCATCACCATGTAGCCGTCGCCCTGCGGGTCCTCGACGACGTGGTCGGCGGTGCCACTCACTTTCGCGAGCGCAGCCTTCTTGGCCCTGGCCGCCGCGTCGCCGGTCACCTCGGTCATCTGACCGGGACCGCCTTGACCGCCGGGTCCGGCCTGACCAGTCGCGCCGGTTGCGCCACTCGAACCGCCCTGGCCCTGCTGCTGCATTCCTTGTCCGGATCCAAAGTTGCCGGCCGTCTGCGCCGAGGCGCTGTCGCCGCCGCTGCCGCCGACAGCGAATCCGATCACTCCGGCGACAACCACCGCGACCGCGGCGCCGATCTTCGCCTTCATTGCTGTGTCCAAGTCCATCTTCAGTTCAACTCCTGGTTGGGGGATCGTCAGAGATGATCGACCCGGACCCTTGGAGCGAACTGAGAGGCGGCAGAGACTTACTGAGAGTCGTCGCCCTCGTCCACGTCGCCCTCCCATGGCAGTTCTCCGGGCGGAGGCTCGCCGGGCAGCGCCGGTTGCTGACCGCGCGTGGCCAGCAGCGACCAGACGATCGACGTGCCGGCGGCGATCGCGATGAACGCGAGCGAGATGCCGATCGGCACGTGGTACCACTCGCTGGCGATGAACTTTATGCCGACGAAGACGAGCACCACCGCGAGTCCGAGCTGCAGATAGACGAAGCGGTCCATCGCGTCGGCGAGCAGGAAGTAGAGCGCGCGCATGCCGAGCAGGGCGAAGGCGTTCGAGGTGTAGATGATGAACTTGTCGGTCGTGATCGCGAAGATCGCCGGGATCGAGTCGATCGCGAAGACCAGGTCGGTTCCGGCGACGACGAGGATCGCGGCGGCCAGCGGCGTCGCCACCAGCGTGCCGAGGAGCCCCTTCTGACCGGGCTTGCGGCCGGCGTCGAACTCTTCGTCAGGGTCGACGTCGGCGGGCCGGATGAAGTACCGGTCGCCGTGGTACCTGTGACTGACCGGCATCACCTTGCGCAGAGCTTTGAGCGCGAAGTTCTTCGACGGGTCGATCTCGTCGACGTTGTGGGTCGCCATCTTCCAGCCGGTCCAGATCAGCAGCGCGCCAAAGAAGAAGATGATCCAGTCGAAGCGCTCAATCAGTTCGGCGCCGACGAGAATGAAGAACGCGCGCATGAACAGCGCCATCACGATTCCCCAGAACAGCACCCCGTTCTGCAGCCGCTGCGGTACCGCGAAGAACGCGAAGACCACAGCGAAGACGAAGACGTTGTCGATCGAGAGAGCACGCTCGAGCAGGTAGCCGGCGTAGTACTCGCCGGCAGACTGGCCGCCGAGCTGCCAGAGCACGATCAGCCCGAACGCCAGCCCGATCGCGATCCAGAAGACGTTCGACCAGAGCGCCTCCTTCAGACTGATCTTGTGCGCTTCGCGGTGGAAGACGAAGAGGTCGAGCGCGAGGAAGAACACGACGCTGACCCCGAAAGCGATCCACAGCCAGGTGGGCGCAGAGGCTCCGGCCGATTCGGCGGCGGTAGTCGGTGACGCGAGCAGGACCATTGGCGCGGGAGGGTATGCGAAATGCCGAATGCGGCAGCCGGTCTAGAAGACCGGCACTTCGCGGTACGTGCCGAACACGTCCTGAAGTGCCTGAATGATCTCGCCCTCCGTGGCCATCGCGCGTACGCATTCAAGAATCGGATACAGCAAGTTCTGGTCGCCCTCGGCGGCCTTGCGCAGCTCAGCGAGATTCGCCTCGACCTCACCCGCGTCACGCCGCGCGCGGACCGCCTTGACGCGGCCGACCTGTTTGCGCTCAAGCTCCTCCGGAATGCGCAGGATCTCGGGTTCGTCGTTCTCGTCGCGCTGGTACTTGTTCACGCCGACGACGACGCGCTCGCCTGCGTCGACCTCCTGCTGGTAGCGGAAGGCGGCATCGGCGATCTCGCGCTGCGGGAAGCCACGCTTGATCGCTTCGACGATCCCGCCGAGCTCATCGATCCGGCGGAAGTAGTCGTAGGCGGCCGCCTCCATCTCGTTGGTCAGCGTTTCGACGTAGTAGCTGCCGCCGAGCGGATCGGCCGTGCGGGTGACGCCGGTCTCGTGCGCGATCACCTGCTGGGTGCGCAGCGCGATGCGCACGGCGTCTTCGGTCGGGAGCGCAAGCGCCTCGTCAAACGAATTCGTGTGCAGCGACTGGGTGCCGCCGAGCACGCCTGCCAGAGCCTCGATCGCTGTGCGGATGTGGTTGACCTCCGGCTGCTGCGCCGTGAGCGAAACGCCGGCCGTCTGCGTGTGGAAACGCATCAGCAGCGAGCGCGGGTTCTTCGCGCCGTAGGTGTCGCGCAGCTCGCGCGCCCAGATCCGGCGGGCGGCGCGGTACTTGGCGATCTCCTCGAAAAACTCGATCTGTGCGTTGAAGAAGAACGAGAGACGGGGCGCGAAGTCGTCGACGTCGATGCCGCGCTCGATGCCGGCCTTGACGTACGCGAAGCCGTCGGCGAGCGTGAACGCGAGCTCCTGTTGCGCGGTGCTGCCGGCCTCACGGATGTGGTATCCGCTGATGCTGACCGGGTGCATCTTCGGCATCTCGCGCGAGCAGTACTCGATCAGGTCGGTGACCAACCGCATCGCGTGGTCGATCGGAAAGCACCACTCTTTTTGCGCGATGTACTCCTTGAGGATGTCGGTCTGGAACGTGCCGGCGAGCTGAGCCGGCGGGATTCCCTGACGCTCTGCGGCCGCGACGTAGAAAGCAAGCATGATCGCGGCAGGCGCGTTGATCGTCATCGAGGTGCTGACCTCGTCGAGCGGGATCCCCTGGAAGAGCGTCTCCATGTCATCGAGCGTGTCGACAGCGACCCCCTCGCGCCCGACCTCGCCGAGCGAACGCGGATCGTCGGAGTCGTGGCCCATCAACGACGGCATGTCGTATGCCGTCGACAGGCCCGTCTGTCCGTGCGCCAGCAGGTAGCGGAAGCGTTCGTTCGTCTCCTCGGCCGTGCCGAAGCCGGCGAACTGGCGCATCGTGAACATGCGTCCGCGGTACATCGAGTCGTAGACGCCGCGGGTGTAGGGAAACTCGCCCGGGTCGCCGAGGTCGCGCTCGTAGTCGACGGCGGCGTCCTCGGGTCCGTAAAGCGGTTTGACCGGCTCCCCCGAGATCGTCGTGAGCAGTTCGCCGTCGGGGCGGCGCTCCGGTTCGGCGTTCTGACTGGTCTGAGTGAGTGTCTCGGGTGGCTTCATTCAATGCCAACCCTAAAGGAGATCTGCGTCAGAGAACTTCGAGCACCCGCTCGAACGGCCGGCAAAGCACTGCCCTGCCGCCCTTCTCCGCGATCGGCCGCTCGATCAGCTCGGGATCGTCGGCCATCAGCTGGATCAACTCGAGATCCGAGTGGTCGGAAGTCGCGAGGCCGAGCTCTTTGTACGCGGCCGCGCGCTTGCGCAACAGGTCACGCGGGCCGATGCCGGCTTTGTCGAGCAGCTCGGCGATCTTCGCGGCCGAGAGCGGTTCGATGAAGTAATTGACGTCTTCGAATGCGACGCCCTTCTCCTCGAGCAGCGCGACCGTCTTCTTGCACGTCGTGCAGGTCGGCTTTTCGTAAATGGTCAGCTGGTCGGCCATCGTGGTCGCAGACTACTGCGGGCGATGGCCGACCGCTGAAAGGAACTACTCGCTCGGAACCTCGACGACGACGGCGTCGCCCTGGCCACCGCCGGAGCAGATGGCGGCGACGCCGAGTCCGCCGCCGCGACGACGGAGCTCGTTGACGAGCGTGCCGATGATGCGAGCGCCGGAAGCGCCGATCGGGTGTCCGATCGCCACTGCGCCGCCGTTGACGTTGACCTTGTCCTCATCGACGCCGAGCATGCGCATCGAGTTGAGCGTCACGCTGGCGAAAGCCTCGTTGATCTCCCAGAGGTCGACGTCTTCAGGCTTCTTGCCGATCTTCTCGAGCGCGGCGATAGAGGCCTTGGCCGGGGTCTTTGCGAGATACGGGAAGTCATCGGCGATCGAAGCCTGCGAAAGGATCGTCGCGATCGGCTTCTTGCCGTTTTTCTCGGCCCACTCGTCGGAGGCGACGACGATCGCACCCGCGCCGTCGTTGACGCCGGGCGCGTTGCCTGCCGTGTGGGTGCCGTCCTCCATGAAGATCGGCTTGAGCTTGCTGAGCGCCTCAAGCGTCGTGTCAGGGCGGACTGATTCATCGGTCTCGACGACGGTGTCGCCCTTCTTGCCCTTGATCGTCACCGGGACGATGTCCTCGGGCAGCTTGCCCTCTTCGTTGGCCTTTGCTGTCAGCTGGTGCGAGCGCACAGACCATGCGTCCATGTCCGCACGGGTCATCTCGAGTTCGGCCGCGACCTCACTGGCCTCGTGGGCCATGTGCTTGCCGGAGAAGGCGTTCGTCAACCCGTCGTTGATCATCGCGTCGATCATCTTGCCGTCGCCCATGCGGTATCCGAAACGGGCGTTCGGGAGCAGGTACGGCGCGTTGCTCATGCTCTCCATGCCGCCGCCGACACCGACCTCGATGTCACCGGCACGGATCGCCGTGTCGAGCATGCCGACTGCACGCATTCCGGAGGCGCAGACCTTGTTGATCGTCTCGCTCGAAACTTCCTTGGGGATGCCGCCCTTGATCTGCGCCTGGCGCGACGGGATCTGACCTACGCCGGCCTGGAGCACATTGCCCATGACGACGTGGTCGACCTGCTCGCCCGAGACGCCCGAACGCTCGAGCGCCGCCTCGATCGCGATGCCTCCGAGCTCGACCGCCTTCAACGACGAGAGACCGCCGCCGAGCTTGCCGACGGGCGTGCGTGCGGATCCGAGGATGACTGTCTTTGCCATTTGAGGTGGCGTCCTTTCGAAAACTGTGGCTTGCTGGAAGGTGGGGTGGACGGCCTGTCAGCAGGCCGTATGGACGGGAGGGTACCGGCGTTTCGCCGATTGTGGTTGCATTTTACAACCACTTCATCCGGTGTGCCTCATTCGGGCCCGTCGAGACCGAGAAGAAATACGAGCTTCTCGGGGTTTTCCGGCGGCTGGTCGAGCAACGGCATCCGCTGAAAACCGAGTGACTGGTAGAGCTGGTGCGCCTCGACCTGCTCGGGACGGCTCCAGAGCCAGACCCGTCGCACCCCACGACCGCCGGCCGTCGCGACCGCAGCCGACACAACCAGCCGGCCGAAGCCGCGCCGCCTTGCCTTCTCGGCGACCGCGACGAGCACGATCTGCGCATCGTCGTCGTTCTCGGTCAAGTTTGCCGGGAAGCTGCCGTTGGCCGCGAGCACTGCGGTGGCGAGGATGTCGCCGCGTTCGACGACCGTGAAACACTCGCCGCGCATGATCGTGTGCGCGACTTCGGTGTCGGTGAAGCGGTCCGGCCGTGCGCGGACGGGACCGTCGATGAACGCCTCGTTCCAGAGCGCGGCAAGCGCGGCTGAATCCTGCAGATTCGCGACGCGGATCACCGGGCTATCTTGACATCCATGCCTCAGACCATCGAAGTCACCACGCGCCAGGGCGATCCAGCCGAAACCTCAGCAGACACCCGCGTGGTCGGGATCTTCGAAGATCAGCCGAGTGGCATCGAGACGATCGACAAGCTGGTCGAGTCCGGCGAGATCAAGGCTTCGTACAAGTCGAGCGGCATTGCACATGCTCACGGCGCCCGCTTCATCGTCGTCGGCCTCGGCAAAGAGGACGACCTCACCACCGAGCGCGCCCGCGTCGTCGGCGCCGTCACGGTCGCGGCGGCCAAGGGCATCGGCGCCAAGGCGCTCTCGGCTTACATCCCGAGCCACACCGGTGCCACTGCGTCTGCCTTCGCCGAAGGCGCGATCCTCAAGAACTACAGCTTCGACGCCTACAAGAGCAAGAAGGATGACGACGATCCCGACGATGGATTCATCAGGTCGATCGAGATCGTCACCGACGCGGACGCCGACATCGCCGACGCCGTGAAGCTCGGCGTCGCCGCAGCCGACGCGGCCAACCGGGCCCGCGACCTCCAGAACCAGCCCTCGAACGTCGCCACACCGAGCTACCTGGCCGACCGCGCCGCCGCGATCGCCGCCGAGCACTCGCTCGAGTTCGACATCCACGACCGCGAATGGATCGAGAACAAGGGAATGGGCGCCTTCGCGGCCGTCGCCAAGGGCACCGCCGAAGAGCCGCGTCTGATCGTCCTGCGCTACAACGGCGCGGGCGCGAGTGGCCCGACGCTCGGCTTCGTCGGCAAGGCCGTCACGTTCGACACGGGCGGCATCTCGCTGAAGCCCTCGGCGAAGATGGAGGAGATGAAGTTCGACATGTCCGGTGGCGCCGCCGTGCTCGAGGCGACCGCGGCGATCGCCGCGCTCGGCCTGCCGGTCAACCTGATCTCCGTCGTCCCCTCGACGGAGAACATGCCCAGCGGCACAGCGACCAAGCCCGGCGACATCGTCACCGCCTACAACGGCAAGACGATCGAGATCGACAACACCGACGCCGAGGGGCGGCTGATCCTCGCCGACGCGATCACTTACGCGATCGAGCTCGGCGCCGAGCGCGTCGTAAACCTGGCCACGCTGACCGGCGCGATCATCGTCGCCCTCGGGAGCACTTACGCCGGCCTCTTCAGCAACGACGACGACTGGGTCGCCCAGGTCGAGGCCGCGTCGGCCGCCACCGGCGAACTCGGACACCGACTGCCGCTGCACCCCGAATTCGCCGACCTGATCAAGGGCAAGTACGCGGACATCTCGAACGCCCCGGGCTCACGCAAGGGTTCGTCGATCACCGCCGCCGAGTTCCTCAAGAACTTCGTCGGAGACACACCGTGGACGCACGTCGACATCGCCGGCACGGCCTGGGACCTCGGCCGAACCTACGTCGGCAACGGGGCGTCGGGATTCGGCACGCGCATGCTCGTCGAGCTCGCGCGGGCGCACGGAGAAAGCTGACCGGCTACTTGCCGGAATTGCCGCGGCCGTTGGCGGCGCCGCCGCCCGAGGCGTTGTCGCCGCCCGAGCCGTTGCCGCCGCCGGAGCTGTTGCCGCCGGATCCGCCCGATTGATCGCCGCCGGATGAGTTCTGGCCGGCGGATTCGCTGCGGCCGGATGAGTTCGAACCCGACGAACTGCCGCCGTTTGACCTGGTCGAGGCGCTCTGAGACTTCGAGGACGAATTGCCGCGGCCGTTGCCCTTCGCGGCGGCGCGGCGCTCGGCGGCGGCCTTCTTCTTGGCGGCAGCCCTGCGCTTTGCCTTGGCGGCCTTGCGCTTGGCTTTGGCCTTCGCCTTCGCGCGCTTTTCCGCCGCTCGTGCGCGAGCTCGGGCTTTGAGCGCCTCTGGATTGCCGGCGAGCCCTTCGGCAGCGGCCGACTCGGCGGACTTTCCAGCGCTTGAACCGTTCACCGAAGCCGTCTTCTCGGCGGCGGGCTCACCGCTCTTCCCGACGATCTCCTCGCCGGCGACGACACCTCCGGTGCCGACGGCCGCGACGACCAGGACCGTGGCGGCGACCTTTCCGGCTACCGCTACGACGCCAGCTCCGCCGGCCGTCGCCGCGACTCCACCGGCAGCGGTGCCGCCTGCAACTGCGCCTCCGGCAGCGGCTCCTGCGCCCGCGCTTGCGGCTGCTCCCGTCGCAGCTGCGGCGGATGCCTTGCCGGCCCCGACCCATGTGATCGCGGTGATCGGCGCGGCGGCGGCGAGCTTTCGCTTCAGCTGCTTGCCGCGGATCCCGTTCGCGTCGGCCGCCGTCGTGACGGTCGCGCGCCCTCGCTTGATCAACTGGCGCGCACTTTCGGGTGTCGTCTCGAGCGTGTCGGCGATCTCGTCGACCGACAGGCCACCCAGCTCGCGCATGACCAGGGCCTCGCGCTGCCGTTCGGGGAGTGAATTCATCGCCGTGACGAGCCACGCGAGTTCGGCGCGGCGATCGACCACCGACTGGAAGCTGACGACGGTCGCCGGCTCGTCCCGCTCGGTCGCGTCATCAAGCGACAAAGTTCGTTGGCGCATTCCGCGGATGTGGTCAAAGGTGTGGTTGCGGGCGATCCTGAACAGCCACGCCTTGAAGGAGCCATCGTCGTGCCGCGCGCCGAGATTGGCGTATGCCTTCTGGAAGATTTCCTGCGTCAGATCCTCGGCGTCGTCGACGTTGGCGCCGCGTCCGAGCAGGTGATAGACGAACGCGAAGATGTTCTGGCGGTATCGCGCGTGCAGGGTCGCGAATGCGTCCTCGTTGCCGCGGGCCGCGAGAGAGCAGAGCACCCGGTCCGGTTGCACGGACAGCATGCGGTTTGCGACCGCTGAGTGCAGCGGACGCGCGTCTGTTCTGGGTGAAGCTTCCATCCCTTATCTACTAACAAGACGTATCGCCACATGTTTTGTGTCACTTGAAAAATCCGGCCTGAGACGAAAAACGAGAACTGACTGCGACATGTTCCGGCGCGGCGACCGTCTGTAACTGCATGAACCTCAAGGCCAAGAAAATCACGATTCTGCTCACTCTCGTAATGCTTGTGTTCGCGGTGGTCGCGGCGCAGGCGTCCGCGGCTCCGAAGGACCGCAACAAGAACGGCATTCCCGACGCCTGGGAGAAGGCGCACGGAATTTCGCTCAAGAAGGACCGGGGCAACCGTGACGCGGACGGAGACGGCGCGCGCAACCGCTGCGAGTACCAGGCCAAGACTGACCCGAACAACGCCGACAGCGACGCCGACCTGATCCCTGACGGCGACGAGGACACGGACGGAGACGGCGCCACCAACCGCGCCGAGTCAAATCTGCGCTCGAACTGCGGCAGGGCGAACAGCCACCTGCAGATCCGTCGCGCGACCGTGACGTCATTCGCAGAAGGCGTCCTGACTCTGACGGTCCGTGGTGGCGGCACCGTGACCGCTCCGGTCTCGAGTTCGCTCAAGTGCGCCGTGAAGAAGTCAGGCGCTTCAAAAACGTCGAACGGCAAGGCCGACAGCAAAACGGCCGCATGCATCACCGCTGACCTGGTCAGCGGAACCGCCGTTCACAACGCCCGAACGAAGTCGGGCAAGTTCGCCGCAATCACTCTGGTCAAGTAGCGACGAGCAAGGGGACCTCGTCCACCCCGGCGAGGTCACGAGTGGGCGACGGCCGAGACCCGGAGCTCGGCCGTCGCCGCACGGATTTTAAGGGCCCGAGTCAACCCCCCCGGGCCCCGATTTGGTCCCAACACGACCGGCTCCGGAATCGGGCGAGCCCGATTCCGAGCCGGCGTCGCCGGTCTCCGAGCCCGAGCCGGACCCAGAACCACTGTGAGACCCGTCGTCTCGCGGTCGAGGCCCGCCATCTCGTGAACCCGAGCGTTCCGATCCTTCGCGTTCGAACTGATCATCGCCTCTGAAGGTCGACCCGCGACGGCCGCCGCGGTCGTCCTGGCCCTCGGCCTCGGTCTCGCCGCCGCGACCGCGGCGGCCCTCGCTCGCCGCTCCCGATCCGCTGCCGCGATCTGGCCGCTTTGCGTCCTCGCCTTTCCCGCGCCGACTGCCGCCGGTGCGGTCGGCCACGTCGCGGATGACGGACTCGGCGGTCGTGGTGCCGGCGGGAACACGCGCGATCGGAGAGCCGGCCCTGTCCTGCGCGGCGGCAACGTCGGCGCTGTCGCTGGCAGGCGGCTTGGTGCGCTCGTGTTCGACGACGGCGGTCCCCCCTCCGACTGCGGCAACGGTCAGAAAAGTCGCCGCGACCTTCGCGAACGCCGCGCCGCCGCCGGCGGCAGCGCTCGCGGTCGCCGCGCCGCCGGTGAAAGTCATTCCGATACCGGCCGCGAGCGGCAGAACTGGCGCCGCCATCGCGAGATCGCGTCCCAGATGCTTCTCGCGATAGCCATCTGCGGCCGCCGCTTCGGCGACCGAGCTGCGTCCGCGATTGATCAGCTTCTTCGTTGCCGAAACCGTGGTGTCGAGTTCGGCAGCGATCTCACGGTGTGAAAGCCCGCCCAACTCTCGCAGCAGCAGCGCTTCGCGCTGACGGTGCGGGAGCTCCGAGACCGTCGTGACAAGCCACGCGAGCTCGGCGCGCTGCTCGGCGCGGTCGTCCGTAGCGGCGCGGTGGTCGACGGCTTCGGTGGACATCTCTGCCTCGGCGTCGAGTGAACCGACCGGCCTGCGCGCGCGCATCACGTCGAACGTTCGATTGCGGGCGATCGCGAAGATCCAGTGCTTGAAGCTGCCCTCGAAGCCGCGTTCGCGAATCGCCGCGAACCCCTTCGTGAATGCTTCTTGTGCGATGTCTTCCGCGTCCTCGGAGCTCGCTCCCCTGCCCAGCAGGTGATAGACGAAGGCGAAGACGGGCTGGCGATAGCGCTCGTAGAGAACGTCAAAAGCGCTCGGGTTTCCGCGCGAGGCGAGGCGGCACAGCACCGGGTCAGGCTGTACGCGCAGGAAGCGGCTCGCCGCGGATCCTGCCGCGGGCGAGCTGTATGTGGGTGAAGCCTCCAAGAAGTCGCTCTCCAGACATTCAAGACGTTTCGACGGCGAGAAAGTCCCACACAACCCTGAGAATTCCCTGAGATGCGTCCAGCCGCGGGACCTTCGGGGCGCGAAGTCGTCTTTGCATCTGACAGTCCACCGAACAGGAGATTCAAATGCGACACAAGATCAAGTTTCAGTTGCTGGCGATCCTCGCTTTGGCCCTCGCCGGGATGGCGATCGGGCTCAGCCAGGCGTCGGCGCACGGAGGTGGCCACGGCGGCCGCATCGTCGACAGCGACGGTGACGGCGCCAGCGACAAGTGCGAGGCCCGTGCAGGCACGTCGTCGAGCGACACTGACAGCGACGACAACGGCGTCGTCGACGGCCTCGAGGACACCGACGGAGACGGCGCAAACAACGCGGCCGAGTCGGTCCTGCGCACCAACTGCAACCGCGCGAACACGCGCTGGAAGCGAATTCGCCGCGCCGAGGTCGAGAGCTACACGGACGGCGTGCTGACACTTTCGATCGGCAAGAACGGCGGCCTGCTCTCGGCACCGGTCAGCTCCCGCGTGATCTGCGAGATCGACGACTCAAGCGACAGCAGTGACGACGACTCCACCGCCAGCATCGCCCGACACGGCGAAGACGAGCCCGGAGATGACCGCGGCGGTGAACGTGGCGGCGACAGCGGTGGCGACGACGGTGGCCAGCGCGGCGACCGCCCGTTCGGGCGCTTCGACGGCGACGACGAGGACGACACCGTTGCGTGCGTCACAGGGGACATCGTTGCCGGCGCCGAAGTCCGCTCCGCGAAGATCAAGAGCGGCAAGTTCGTCCGCATTCACCTCGCGGACCCCGAAGACTCCGAGTAGAAGCGATCGGATCCCGAGCAGAAAATCCCCCGGTCCGCGAGGTCCGGGGGATTTTTTGCGGGTCAGAGTTTGTAACACCTTGTTACAATACTTTGTGACATCGTGTTACAAGCGCTTTGGGTAGGTGATGAAGATGGCTTTCAATGTGGTGATCGTCGGCGGCGGATTCGGCGGCTTCAACGCCGCGCGCAGGATCGAGAAGAGCGTCTCCCCCGACGCGGTCAAGACGATCCTCGTCTCTGAGCAGAACTTCCTTCTCTACACACCCTTCCTTCCCGAAGCCGCTGCCGGAACGCTCGAACCGCGTCACGTCGTCACCCCGCTGCGCGAGCTGCTCGACAACACCAGGCTGCAGCTCGGCTCGATGACCGGGCTCGACCGTGCGCGAAATGTCGTCACGATCCGCAACGCCGAAGGCGACCCGCAGGAAATCCGCTACGACCGCCTGGTGCTCGCTCCCGGGTCGATCTCCCGAACACTGCCGATCCCCGGTCTCGCCGAGCATGGCGCCCAGTTCAAGAGCCTCGCTGACGCGATCTGGCTACGCAACCACGTGATCCGCTCGCTTGAGCTGGCCGAGACGGTCAACGACCGTACGCGGCTCGACGAGCTGCTGACCTTCGCATTCGTCGGCGGTGGCTACGCCGGACTTGAAGCGCTGGCCGAACTCCAGGACTTCGCCGTGGACGCGCTCGAGATGTACCCGGCAGCGCGCGAGCACGGGATGCGCTGGATGCTCATCGAGGCCGGTCCCCGCGTGCTCAACGAGATCGACGCCGGCCTCGCCGACTACACCGTGCGCCAGTTGCGCAAGCGCGGGATCGACATCCGCCTCGAGACGCAGCTGAAAGAGGTGACCGACCACGACATCCTGCTCTCGACCGGGGAACGTATTCCCACCCGCACGCTCGTCTGGACGGCGGGAGTCACGCCGAATCCACTCGTCCGCGAACTCGGACTTCCGCTGACTGACAGCGGGCGGATCGAGGTCGACGCGAACATGCAGGTTGCCGGCGCCGCCGACATCTGGGCGATCGGCGATGCCGCCGCCGTTCCGAACCCTTTGAACCCGGAGCGGCCGAGCCCGCCGACGGCTCAGCAGGCACGGCGCCAGGGCATCGCAGTGGGCCGCAACGTCGCCGCGTCGCTCGGGCGAGGGACGACGAGGCCCTACGCGTACAAGGACCGCGGCTCGTTCGTGAACATCGGCCGCTACAAGGCCGTCGCGATGGCCGGCCGGATAAAGCTGCGCGGCCCGCTCGCATGGTGGGCGGCGCGCACCTACCACGTCAGCCAGGTCCCAGGTCTGAGGCGCAAGTTCCGCGCGATCGTCGACTGGACGGTCAGCCTGCCGTTTTCGCGCGACGTCGCCGAAGTCGGCTCGATCGGCCACCCGCGCGGGCTGGAGGATCTGCCTCCTGCTGCTTCAGGAAACGCGACGGCGGCTCGTACTTCTGCAGCGGACCCGGGAGACGGTGCCGCTGGCGCTCCCAGATCCTGACGCCGACGGTCAGGCCGATCGCGATCAGCCGGCGATAGCGCCAGGCGAGTCGGACGAGTCTGTAGAGAACGGCGGGCATCAGTTGACATCATCGCGCATCGCGCGCAAGTTCAGCGACCTGCCAGCGCGCCGCTGACGCTGTTGACTGTTTCGCCGGCCGTGCTCACGACCGTCCCGGCGGTGTCGCCGACGGCCTCGCCAAGCGGCTTCTCGCCGTTCAGGGCGCCGCCCACGTCTTCGACGATCTCGCCCGGGAGGTCTGCGACAGGTTGTAAGGGCGATTCCGGTTCGCTCGTGTCTTTGCTCGGGGTCGCCGCCTGCGACTCATCGGCCGCAGGATCCGCCGTCGGCTCAGTCCGGGTGGGAGAGCTGCCAGACGGTTTGGGCAGCGGCTTGCGCCGCTCGGCAACAAAATCGTCGCGGTTCTGCCGCGGAGAAGACTGCTTCGGCCTTTGCCTCTCTGGGCGTGCACTGCTGCTCACCGTGTGACCGGGGAGCCCTGCGGCCGGTTCTGGCTTCGCGGGCTCGTCCGCTCTGGCTTGCTTCTGACCAATCGTTCCTGCCGCACCGGCGAAGAGCAAAACGCTCGCGAGGGCTGCGGCGAGTTTCGCGGACACGATCGCCCCGCCGGTACCGGCTCCCGTGACCGCGACCGCCCCGGCCCCCAAACCGCCGATCGGAAGAATGGGCGCCGCTTCAAGCAACCCGCGGCGCAGGGAACCCGGAGCGCCGACGTCATCGGCCGCGGCCCGACGAACGCCGTCTCGTCCGCGGCCGATCAGCTGCCGCACCGAGCCCGGCGACGTACGCATCGTCTCGGCGATCGACCCGTAGCTCAGGCCGCCGAGCTCGCGCAGCAGCAGCGCGCTCCTTTGGCGCTCTGGAAGTTCTGTGATCGCTGCCACCAGCCACTCGAGATCGGCGCGCACCTCGGCCGCAGCGACAGGCTCGTCGGAGCTTCGGGCTTGCGGTGTTGAAGCCGCCTCCTGTGATTCCAGCTCAACGGTCTCGGTCGGCGTTGCGCGCATGAGGTCGATCGCACGATTTCGCGCGATCACGAAAAGCCACTGCTTGAAGGATCCGTCGAAGTCTTGCGAGCGGACCGAGGCAAACGCACGAGCGAACGCGTCCTGCACGACATCCTCGGTGTCTTCACGCCGGTGTCGGCCGCCGAGCATGTGGAAGACGAACGCCGAGAGCTGGCGGTGGTACCGGCGATGCAGCTCCTCGAAGGCGTGCTCGTTCCCCCACCGGCCGGCGCGGCAGAGCATCGAATCGGTCTGGACCGCCCAGACCTTCGCGCGCGGGACCGCGGCGCGACTGGAGGAGTCGATTGCCATGTCTCAACCTGATCTGCCCCGGCGCGGAGACCGGCAAACAAAAAACTTTCCGCGGCAGCGTGATTTTTGCGTCGCACCTGCGTTCAAACACATGCACGCGGATAACACGTGTGCGCCGGATTCAATCGGCGGCGCGGCGGTGGGCCGTCGCGGCAGACCTAGGTCTGTGGCTCGCCGCCCGCCCGGTCCGGCGCAGATCAGGGGCAGAACCGGTGCGTCGCCCCCTCCTACCCCCCCTGGGGGCGGCGCCGGTTCACTCAGAGCTCGGCGCGGCGTCGCAGGATCTCCCTCGCGGCGCTTCCCGGGTCGAGCTTCCGTTCTACGACTTCGTCGAGCAACGCCTGGACAGCGGCGTCCTCGGCGATCGACTGCTCCAGCTCCGAACGGAGGCTGATCGTGGCGAGCTCCAGCACTTCGTTGCGAAGATTGCGGCGGCGTCGCTCAGCGAGCGTGCCCTGCTCGGTGATGTGGGCACGATGTGCGTCGATCGCGTCGATCAGCTTGTCGATTCCGATGTCGTGCGCTGCCTGGGTCTGAATCACCGGCGGCGTCCAACCGTCGTCGGCGTGACCGAGCGCGAGCACGCCCTTGATCTCGCGCACGAGTGTGTCCGTCATCGGGTGGTCGGCCTTGTTGACGACGATCACGTCGGGTATCTCCATCACACCGGCCTTCAGCGCCTGCACCGAGTCGCCACTTCCCGGCATCAGCGCGAGCACAATCGTGTCGGCGTGGTCGATCACGTCAATCTCGGCCTGCCCGACGCCGACCGTTTCGATCAGGACGTTGTCGCGGCCGGCGGCGTCCATCAGCAGGGCGGCCTGCAGGGTCGCCTCCGAGAGGCCTCCGAGCGCGCCACGGTTGGCCATTGAACGGATGAACACGCCCGGGTCGAGGAAATGCTCGGTCAGCCGGATGCGATCGCCGAGCAGCGCGCCTTGCGTGAACGGACTCGAAGGATCGATACTGAGCACTGCGATCGTCTCGTCCCGGGCCCGCAGGTGCTTTGCCATCACTCCGATCAGCGTCGACTTGCCGACCCCGGGAGGTCCCGTGAGACCGACCATCTTCGCCCTCCCGGTCTGCGGGTAGACCTCTTTGACCAGCTCCCAGCCGGTGGGGTCGTTGTTCTCGACGAGTGAGATCGCTCGCGCGAGTGCACGCTTGTCGCCTTCGACTAGGCGGCCTGCGAGGTCCTGTGCGGTCGAGGTGGCCATGCGGAGACGATGGTATGCGCAGCGCCGGTCCTAGAGTTCCCGCCGATGAATCCCGGCGACGAGCAGCCGATCGTGATGGAATCCCCGGCGCCGCTGCGCGGCGGACCGCTGACGCTGCTGCGTTTCATGATCAAGAACCGCCTGTTTCGCGCGCGTTATCTCAAGAGCTACGCGCGGATGTTCTGGCACCGCGTGGTGCGCCGCCGCGCCCACGGCAAGAAGATCCACACGGACGGGCTGTGCTTCATCGGCAAGGATGTGGCAATCGAGATCGGCCCGCTCGCTCACGTGTACCTCGAGCGTTGGAGCTGGGTCGGCAACCGCACGAAGCTGCGCGCACACGGCGGCTTCATCCGGATCGGCAGCAAATCGGTACTCGGCGAGGAGATCACCTTCAGCACCTACGAGGAGATCTCGATCGGACGCGAGTGCGTGATCGCCGACCGCGCGATGTTCATCGACTTCGACCACATCACGGCCGACCCGGAGCAGGCGATCCGAAAGCAAGGCCTCTACAGCAAGCCGGTGCGAGTGGGGAACAACGTCTGGATCGGGTATGGCGCATGCATCCTGCGCGGCGTCACGATCGGTGACGGAGCTGTGATCGGCACGAACGCCGTGGTCACGAAGGACGTCCCGCCGAACGCGATCGTCGGCGGCGTGCCGGCGAGGGTGCTGCGGATGCGCGACGAGCCGAAGCGTCTGACCTGGAAGCCCGACCCGCCGCCGAAGCACCTGCGATGAAGGAGCAGAATCGGTAAGTTGCGGTAATGGCTGACAAGGTCTACCTCGACAACTCCGAGGCCACCGAGGCCTGGAACACGATCCTTTTCGACCGCTTCCGCGACTACCGGCACATCTTCGTCACCGGCCTCGCTCAGTTCAGCGACGCCGCGCTCTCGATGCACCCACCGCAGGTCGGCGACCGCTGCATCGACATCGGCTGCGGATTCGGTGACACCACACGCGAGCTCGCCGCGATCGCCGGGCCGACCGGGCACGCGACCGGACTCGACGCCGCCGAACGTTTCATCGAGGCCTCCCGCGAGGAGTCGGCGGGAGTGGCGAACGTCGACTTCGTCGTCGCCGACGCCGAGCGGGAAGTGCCAGGCGGCCCCTACGACTACGTCTTCGCTCGCATGGGCACGATGTTCTTCGCAAACCCGGTCGCCGCGATGCGCAACGTGCACGCGGCGATGAAGCCGTGCGGCCGCCTCTGCATGATCGTCTGGCGGCGCAAGCTCGACAACGAGTGGATGTACCGCTCGGAAGAGGTGGTCGACCGCCACGTCGACAAGCCGGACCCGGAGGAGTCGGACGAGTTGACCTGCGGTCCCGGACCGTTCTCGATGGCGAACGCCGACACCACCAGCGACGTGCTGCGCGCCGCCGGGTTCGGCGCGATCGCCTTCCATCGCCTCGACCGCTCGTTCGCGATCGGAAGTGACATCGACGAGCTGATCGAAGGCGCGTTCGCTCTCGGCCCTGCCGCCGAAACGATGCGCCTCGCCGGCGAGGACGGCGCGCGCCTCAGACCGTTGATCGAAGCCGACCTACGCGAGATCGCCGTCGACTATGAGCAGCCCGACGGCAGCTATGCCGCGCCGTATTCGGCGTGGGTGGTGACGGCCTCTTCGTAGAGCCCGAGCGTCTGGCGCGCGATGTCGAGCCAGTCGAAAGTGAGCACGTGTTCCGAGGCTTCTGCGATCAGGCGGCCGCGCAGCTGTTCGTCGGTCAGCACCTTCGCCGCCATGTCGGCGAGCGAGCCGGGGTCCTTCGCCTGGAAGCGCAGTCCGACTTTCTCGTTCGAAACGATCTCGCGCAGCCCACCGGTGTCGGCGACTATGCAGGGGCAGCCGCTCGCCATCGCCTCGAGCGCGACGAGGCCGAACGGCTCGTAGATCGACGGGACGATCGTCAGGTCGGCGATGCGGTACAGCGAGTGCAACACGTCATCGCCGATCCAGCCCAGAAACGTGCCGTGCTCCTTCAATCCGAGCTCGGCGGCCTGCGCCTTCAGCTCCTCCTCGTGGGTCCCTGAGCCGGCGACTATGAAGCGGACGTTTCCGACCTCCTCGATCAGGCCCGGCAGCGCCTCGAGCGCGAACTGAAACCCCTTCTCGTAGACGAGCCGTCCCACCAACAGCACGAGCTGTTCGTCAGGCTGCGCGAAGTTCGCGCGCAGCTCGTCGAGGTCGGCGACCGGTTGAAGGTCCTTTGGGTCGATCCCGTTCGGGATGACAGCGACGTCTTCCTCCTCGAGGCCGTATATGTCCGCAATGTGCTCGCGCATGTAAGAAGAGCAGGCGATCACGGCGTCGGCGCGGTTGGTGACCCATTTCTCGATCCCGTGAATGTGGCTCTGCGGATGCTTGTCGACCCAGCCCTGGTGGCGACCGAACTCAGTCGCGTGGATCGTCATCACGAGCGGTCGGTCGAAGCGGCGGGCGAGGTGGTCGCAGGCCGAGGCAACGAGCCAGTCGTGGCCGTGGATCACGTCAAAATCGATCTCGTCGCCGAGCGCGACACCGGCGCTGAGCATGTCGGTGTTCATGTGCTCGATCCAGGTGACGAACTCGCCGAGGTCGCGCGGCCGCGCCGGTTCGCGCACGCGGTGGACATGCACGCCGCCCAGTATCTGCTCCTCGCTGCCTGCACCGTCGCCGCGCGTGAGCACGTGGACCTCGACACCGAGGTCGACGAGGTTCTCGGCCAGCTTGCGGACGTGCCGGGCCAGACCGCCCTCGATGAGCGGCGGATACTCCCAGGAGAGGATCAGGGTGCTGAACGTGGTGTCAGGCATCGTGGGGGATCACGGCGAGGAGATCCTCGGAGCTCAACAGGGGGGCCAGCCCGCCTACCGCTTCCGGGTGATCTGTGTCCGCGCCGGGCTCGGATTCTCGCACAGACGAGATCGCGCCCTCAAACCCTTCGAGATGTCCGGCGAACCGCTCGTCCGGGTAGTCGCCGGCCTGCTCGCGATCGGCCATGAACGCCCAGTCGCTCGACTGCATCGCCATTAGCTCGCGCGCGGCGCGGCGGGCGGCCGGGCCGGATGCGTCGCCCAGGCGCAGCGCCTGTTCGAGCTCGAGCTCGGCAGCACGCGACTGCCAGGCGAACTCGGCGACCTTCGGAGCGTCCCAGGTGGCCAGCGACTTTTCTCGGCCCCAACTCGAACGCGCGAGCGGGCGTCGCACCGGCTCCGCGGCGCTGACGGCCTGTTCGAGCGTCACCAGTTCGACGCCGTAATCCGGGGCGAGCCGCAGAAGCTCGGCGAGCCACCACGGGCCCTCGTACCACCAGTGCCCGAACAGCTCGGTGTCAGCGGCGAAGACGATCAGCCCTTCGCGACCGCGTTCGCTCGCGTAGACCTCGAGACGCGCCGCGACGCTGCGGAGGAACGCTGCCGCGTGCGCGTGTGCCTGAGCTTTCGCGGCTCCCGGGTTCCAGCCCTCGCCGGCGTTGTTCCAGGGCAGCAGGTCGTGGATCGTGCGCGCGAAGCTGCTGCGGTAGGTGGCCATCGCCGGGTACGCGCCGGCGTCCCACACCTGTCCGATGCTGTGCCAGTCGATCGGCAGCGCGATGTTGCCGGCCGGGGTGCGCACTGGCTCCAGGTTGTCGAGCGACTCGAGCCCGAGGGCAGCGGACTGATCAACGCAGAAGTACTCGACTTCGTTGCGCGCCAGAGCGGCATCGGTGCCCGCGTCGTAGGCGCACTCCGGTAGCCAAGCCCCGCGGGCAGGCCCGAACCGCCGTTCGTGTGACCGGCGACCTGTGCGGAGCTGCAGATCGAGGCCGAAGTCGCTGGCGAGCAGCGGCAGAATCGGGTGAGTCGCGGGGCCGCCGATCAGCTCCACCCCCGTGTCAGCGAGGTCATCGAACATCCGGTTCAGGTCGCGACCGAACTCCTCGTTGAAGCGGCGCGCCGCCGTCCGGTGATCATCGAGCTGGAGCGCGAGCGCCGCGTGGAGGTCCGGGCGCTCGACGGTGACGAACGCGGCCATGTCCTCGCCGAACACGTACTCCCTGCCGTCGTTCACCCAGGCGACGTACCGGTCGCCCGCGGCGCCACGCATCGCCTCGAACTGGTCGGCCAGCACCGGCGTGATCCCGATCGTCACCGGGTGACCGCGAACGGTGTCCGCAACTCGCAGATAGCACTCGCTGACGACCTCCCACAGCCACTGTTCGCCGAACGGCCACACACCGCGGTCCTCGACGTACGGCATGTGCGAGTGCAGGACTATCGCCAGCCGGCCTGCCATGGAATCGCTAGCCCTTCGGACTACGGCAGACGGCCACGAAGTCGAGCGCGTCGGTCAGCAGCTCGTCGCTCGGCCCGGGAAAGATCTCGAAGTCGCGTTCACTGATCGCCGGCGTGAAGCGGTCGTAGAACAGCTTCGAGATGCGCAGGCCCTTGTGGACAGCGTCCCAGCCGAGGTTCTCGATCGCATACTGATGCCAACGCAGCTTGCCGGCGTGACGCACGCCGAAGATCTGCACGTCCTCAAACACCTCACGGCAGAGCTCGCGGAACTCCCCGGGCCGGTACTCCTTGACGTGCCAGGGATTCTCGGACTTCTCGGCGCCTTCAGGCGCGAGCGTCAACAGGTTTGGCGTGGATACGTAGGCGACGCCTTCCGGCTTCATGATCGAGGCGAAGTGCCGCAGGACGCCGGCCGGATCCTGCACGTGTTCGATCGTCTGCAGGAAGACGACGCAGTCGACCGGCGGCTCCTCGCGGTAGGTCTCGATCAGATCCCGGGCGATCGTCACCTTGTCGTTCTCGTACTTCGCCTTTGCGTGAGCATGCGCCTCGGGGTTGGCGTCGACGCCGGTCACGTGCTCGGCCTCGCGCGACAGCACGGCACTGCCGTAGCCCTCGCCGCAGGCCATGTCAATCACCCGCATGCCCTTCACCCGCCGCGCGATCCAGTCGTAGACGACGAGGTGACGGCGGTACCAGTAGTTCTCCTCGGGCAGGTCCGGGAGCGTGCGCTCGCCGGTCAGCTCTAGCGGCGGGACGCCTGTCGGCTGATCCACCTGTACGTATTTCTGGGCTGCCGGGGGCACGGCGCCGCACTATAGTTGCGCCCCCCATGGCCCTGACCGCAGACCAGATCCGCGAAGCCAACGTCGCCTACCACGACGCCGCCGCCGACGAGTACGACGCCAAGTGGGGCATCGACTACGGCGAGCTCGGCATGAGCCAGGTGAGACTGAAGACCGACAAGGTCCTCGGCAAAGACGCGCACTTCCCGCGCGCGCTCGAGATCGGTTCGGGCACCGGCTATCTGTCGCTGAACATGATGCAGAACGGTCTGATCGACGAAGTCGTCTGCACCGACATTTCGCAAGGCATGCTCGACGTCGTCGAGGCGTCGGCCAAGCGGCTCGGCTTTGAGCGGCGCGTGACCACGCTTCACACCGAGGCCGAGGACTTCCCGTTCGAGGACGAGTCGTTCGACCTCGTCTTCGGCCACGCGATCCTCCACCATCTGCCACACCTGCAGAAGTCGTTCGACGAGTTCTTCCGCGTGCTGAAGCCCGGCGGAAAGATCTTCTTCGCCGGCGAGCCGTCGGCGCGCGGCGACAGGATCGCCCGCTATCCGAAGCAGGTCGGCCACCGGCTCTCGCCGCTCTGGCGCAAGGCGCTCGGCGTCAAGCAGCTCTCGGTCCAGGAGGCCGAGAAGGTCGCCGCCGGCGAACGCTCACAGGAGTACATCGACGGGCATTCGGTCGAGCACCTTGTCGATGTCCACGCTTTCGTGCCGAGCGACCTCAAAGAGTTCGCCGAGATCGCCGGCTTCGACGACGTCGACGTGATCGGCGAGGAGCTCTCGGCCAACTGGTTCGGCTGGTTCAACCGCGCACTCGAGGCCGACGGCGTCCCCGAGGACATCCCGTGGGGCTGGCGCCAGTACGCCTACCGCGGCTACCTCGGCTTTCAGAAGTTCGACCGGCTCGCCCTCGAAGGGCGCCTGCCGGCGAGCATCTTCTACAACCTGATGATCGGGGCCGAGAAGCCCGCGGGCTAGACGCTCGGCGGCCCGACCTGGATCGGGAAGCCACGCGCCGCCCAACCGGTGATGCCGCCGTCGAGGTTGTACGCGGTGGCGCCGGGGTGCTCCTGCTCGTAGATCGCTGACGCCGTCTGCGAACGCTGGCCGGTCGCGCACTGGAAGATCACCTTGTCGTGCTGGTCGACGAGCGACGGGTCGCCCTCGTAATCGGACAGTGGCACGAGCCGTGCGCCCTCGATGCGCATCTCCTCCCACTCGTACTCCTCGCGGCAGTCGACGATGATCGCGTGCTCGTCCTCGACGAGGCGGTGGGCTTCCTGGGCTGAGACGTTTTCCATGCGCCGAAGGTTACGCCGAGCTGCCGGCCAGGCGGTCGATCGCGGCGCCGAAGAAGGCGTTCTCCTCGTCGGTGCCGCACGTGACGCGAAAAGCGCCCGGCGCCCCGAACCCCGAGAGGTCGCGCACCGCCACGCCCAGACGCAGGAGCTTCTGCTCGACCTTCAGTCCGGTGCTCCCCCCGGCGGCCTCCGCGAAGACGAAGTTCGCGCGCGAGGCGAGCGGCTTGTGGCCGGCGAGCGAGAGGTACTTGAAGATCTGCGTACGTGCCTGCTTGACGTGCTCGACGCGGTCCCAGACTGCGGCCTGGTCCCCGAGCGACGCAAGTGCCCCGCGCTGTGCCGCAGCGTTGACGTTGAAGATGGGACGCAGTTTGTTGATCGCCTCGATCACCGCCGGTGAGCCGAAGCCGTATCCAATGCGCAAGCCGGCAAGTCCATAGATCTTGCTGAACGTGCGCAGCACGAGCAGGTTTTCGGTGCCCTCGCGGATCAGCTGCGGCCCTTCCGGCTCGTCGTCGCCGGAGGCGTACTCGGCGTACGCCTCGTCGAGCACGCAAAGGACGTGTGGCGGAAGTCCCGCGATGAACTCGCGGATCTGCGCTTTCGGCGCGAGCAGCCCGGTCGGGTTGTTCGGGTTGCAGATGAAGACGATCCGAGTCTTCGGGTAGATCGCGGCGTGGAGCGCCTCGAAGTCGATCTGCCACTCCCCCGTCAAGTCGACGGCGCGCGGTTCGGCCCCCGTCGCGGCGATCGACGACACGTAACTCGGAAACGACGGCCATGGGAAGACTCCGTTGTCGCCCTCCTCGAGGACGCTCAGCGCCGCGAATCGCAGCAGCTCGTCGGCGCCGTTGCCGAGCACGACGTTCTCAGGGCCGAGACCGTTCAGCGAAGCGATCCGCTCGCGCAGCTCCAAGGAGGCGGAGTCTGGATATCGCCGGTACTCATCGGGGTCTGCCGCGATCGCTGCCGCGGCTGCTGGGACCGGACCGAAGGCACCCTCATTGGATGCGAGCTTGATCATCCGTTCGACCCCGAACTCGGCCTGCAACTGCTCGACCGGAGCCTGGGCCACGTACGGGCGCAGTTCGCTGACGTAGTCCTTGAACGGGGCGGGCATCTGGCCAGCCTAGAGATCGCCTCCGTCGCGAGAAATCAGCGAGATCCCGCGCGGCGGAAGGCCGCCGCCGTGGCCGGCACTGCGACGGCGAGGATGCCGATGCACCAGATGATCGAAGCCGTGATCGAGTTTCCGGCTGGTAGGTCAGTCGTCAGCGAACGCACGGCGTCGACGACCTGCGTGACCGGCTGGTGTTCTGCAAAGGCCTGGAGCGCGGCCGGCATCGTCGAGGGTTCGACGAACGCCGAACTGAGGAACGTCAGCGGCAGGATCACGATGAACGAAATCTGCTGCAGCGCCTCGACATTGGGGATGTACAGCGCCAGCAGAGCGCCGAGCCAAGAGATCGCGAAGCCGAAGAACGTCATGATGCCGATTGCCGCGAGGTAGTCGAGAGCGGTGCCGCTCGGGCGGTAGCCGACGAGCAGCCCGACGCAGACCATCACGAAGATCGTGAACAGCGCGCGGAGAGCATCGGCGATCGTGCGGCCGATGATGATCGCCGGCCGCGACATCGGCAGCGTGAAGAAACGCTCGACGATGCCCTTCTCGAGGTCGTAGGCGAGCGAGATGGCCGTCGTCAGTGCACCGAAGCAGATCGTCTGGACGAAGATGCCGGCCATCAGGTAATTGACGTAGGACGTCCCGCTGATCTCGATCGCGCCGCCGAAGACGTAGCGGAAGAGCAGCACGAACATGATCGGCGAGACGGTTACGCCGACGAGGATTTCGGGGCTGCGGAAGGTATGCGTGACCGAGCGGCGGAAGAGCAGCCAGGTGTCTCCGACGAGGTGGCTCATGCGTCGTCTTCCTCGTCATCCGCGACGTGCTCCCCGGTCAGTTTGAGGAAGACGTCGTCGAGGGTCGGACGATGCACGAAGACCTCCTCGATCACCAGGCCCTCGAAATCGAGCGAGTCGATCAGGCGGGCCACCTGGATGGCTCCGTCGGTGAGCGCGACGGTGATCCGCTGTTCGCGCTCGTCGCGTGACGTGATCTCGACGTTCTGCGCAGCAAGTTTCTCGGCCGCGCGGTCGAGCACGTCCCCCTCTCCACTGACCTTGAACTCGAGTTGCTGGCCGCCGACCTCGTCCTTCAGCTCGTCAGACGTTCCGCGCGCGATCACGCGCCCGTGGTCGATCACGATGATGTCGTCGGCTAGCTGATCGGCCTCGTCGAGGTACTGCGTCGTGAGCAATACGGTGGTGCCGCGCTCGACGAGTTCTTCGATCTGTTCCCACATACCGATCCGGCTGCGCGGGTCGAGCCCGGTCGTCGGTTCGTCGAGGAAGAGGATCTCGGGGTCGGCGATCATGCTTGAGGCGAGGTCGAGGCGACGGCGCATGCCGCCCGAGTAGGTGCCGGCCGTGCGGTCGGCCGCGTCCTCGAGGTCGAAGCGCTTGAGCAGCTCATCCGCGCGCCGCTCGGCGTCGACCTTTGAGAGACGGGTGAGGCGGGCGACGAGGATCAGGTTCTCGCGACCGGTGAGCAGCTCATCGACGGCCGTGTCCTGACCGGTCAGTCCGATCTTCATGCGCACGGCGTTCGGGTCGGACGCGACATCGATGCCGGCGACGGTCGCCTGGCCGCCATCGGGCGAGAGCAGCGTCGTGAGCATGCGGACGGTGGTCGTCTTGCCGGCGCCGTTGGGTCCGAGCAACGCGGTGACCGTGCCGCGGGGAACCTCGAAGTCGACTCCGTCGACCGCCTTGGTGTCGCCGAAATGTTTGGTCAGTCCGGAAGCGCGGACCGCGATGTCGAGAGGCGCAGTCATTCGGATTTGGGATGTTACGTACCCACAGCGTCGTCTTGTCACACGACGACGAAGGCCCCACCACGACGCGGGTCGCCGCCGCCGGCCAGCTCGCCGCCGCGTTCGCGCCCGACCGCTTGACAGCCACCGAAGAAGAGGTTGGCGCGATCCCATTGGGCAACGGGAGTTCCGGCCTTCTGGAGTTGCTCGAGCGCAAGTTCGTCGATGCCCGGCTCGGCCTGGACCATCCCGTTTTCGAAGTGGACGCGCGGTGCACGAACGGCATCGTCGACCCCCATGCCGCGATCGACGACGTTGACGATCGTCTGCAGCACGGCCGAGCGGATCCGGTTCGAGCCGGCCGACCCGAGCACCAGCGTCGGCTCGCCGCCGTCGAGCACCACGGTCGGCGACATCATCGAGGTGACGCGTTCACCGCCCCGGTTGTTCTCGACTCCGAGCGGGTTGAGGTCCATCTCCCCGAGCATGTTGTTCAGTGAGATCCCGGTGCCGGGGACGATCACGCCGCTGCAGGATCCGTTCGAGCACGTACAAGAGACGGCAAGGCCGTCGGCGTCGAGCACCGAGACATGCGTCGTCGAGCCGAGCCGGCTCTCCGGCAGCGCTCCGCCGCCCTGGACGGCTTCGTGCTCACCCGTGAGCCAGTCGGCGCCGGCGGTGAGGAACTCCTCCCAGAATCCCTCTCGCTGGAGGCCTTCGACGAACTCGCGATCGCGTCCGCGATTCGCGAAGTCCATCGCCGCCACGAGGTCGGCGACACCCACCGAGTCCTTTTGACCAAGGTGCACGAGACTGTCCGCGATCAGCAGTCCCCCGGACGAAGGCGGCGGATTTGTGATCACGCGGCGGCCCCGGTAGGTCGTCTTCCCCGGCGTGCGATCGATCACCGCGTAGGACGCGAGGTCCTCGCGCGTGATCGTGCCCCCGTTGTCGATCACGAACTCGGCGACCTTCTGCGCGATCTCACCGGTGTAGAAGGGATCGGGGCCGTCCTGCGCAAGACGGTCAATCGCTTCGCCGAACTCGGGCAGCTTGAGGACCTCGCCGACCTGCGGCATGTTCCCGTCGGGCGCGTACACCGCGCGGCCTTCCGGCCAGGCCGTGAGGATCGGGGTGAGGATCCGGTAGAGGAACGCGTGCACCTCACTGGTCGGCACGCCCTCGCGACTGAGTTCGATCGCCGGCTTCGCAAGCTCGGTCATCGGCATCGTGCCGAATCGATCCAGTGCGCTCCAAAGTCCCGCTGCGGTCCCGTACACGCCGCAGGTCGCGGCACCGCCGTTGAACTGCTGCAGCGCGCCGTCGAAGTCGACCATGAACTCAGTCTGGTCCGCCTCGGGCGCGACCTGGCGCGGCGAGCTGACGAAGAAATCGAGCAGGTGCGATTCGCCCGACGGAGTGTGGATCAGCATGAATCCGCCGGCGCCGATGCCGGTCAGTGGCGACTCGGCGATGAAGCTGGTGAGGATCGCGCTGACGGCGGCGTCGACGGCGTTTCCGCCCTCGCGCAGCGCGCGTGCGCCGGCCGCGGCGGTCAGCTCATGGCCGGCGGCGACGGCTCCTCGTGACACTTCGACCTAGCCGCGCGGAACGAACTCGGGCACGTCCATGTCGGACAGCTCAACCGAGCTCTCACGACCGCGCGAGACACGGGGCTCACGGTCGGCGCGTGTCGCCTCGATCAGTGCGCTGCCGCGCGGTGCCTGGCTGCCGCGCACGCCGGACTGGGCGCCGCGCACGGTCTTCTGGCGGTGGTCGCCATAGCGCGTGGCGATGACCGTGACCCAGACCTGGTCGGTCAGCGACGGGTCGACCATCGCGCCGAAGATGATGTTGGCCTCGGGGTGCGCGGCCTCCTGGACGATCTTCGCGGCCTCGTTGACCTCCCAGAGGGAGAGGTCGGGACCACCGGTGATTGACAGCAGGATCGCGCGGGCACCTTCGATGCTGGTCTCGAGCAGCGGCGAGCTGACGGCCTGGTTGGCCGCTTCGACGCTGCGCGTGTCGGCAGAGCCGGCGCCCATACCGATTCCGAGCAGGGCCTGGCCCGCCTCGGACATGATCGTGCGGACGTCGGCGAAGTCGATGTTGATCAGGCCGGCCAACGTGACGAGGTCGGAGATGCCCTGCACGCCCTGGCGCAGGACGTCGTCGGCGACGCCGAAGGCCTCGACCATCGAAGTGTTCTTGTCGAGGATCGACAGCAGGCGGTCGTTCGGAACGACGATCAGCGTGTCCACCTCGTCGGCCAGCGCCTCGACGCCGAGCGTTGCAGCGCCCTTGCGGCGCGTGCCCTCAAAGCCGAACGGCGTGGTGACGATGCCGACCGTGAGCGCGTCGACCTCACGCGCGATGCGCGCGACGATCGGTGCGGCACCCGTTCCGGTACCACCACCGGCTCCGGCCGTGATGAAGATCATGTCGCTGCCCTTGAGCACGCGCTTGATCGCGTCGTAGTCGGCGACCGCCGCGCGGGCGCCCTGCTCCGGGTCCGCGCCGGCACCGAGGCCGCGCGTGATGTCGGCGCCGATGTGAAGCTTGATGTCGGCCGCACTGCCCTGCAGCGACTGCATGTCGGTGTTGATCGCGACGAACTCGACGCCGGTCACGCCGGCCTCGATCATGCGGTCGACGGCGTTGACGCCGGCACCGCCGACTCCGACCACACGGAGCACGGGCGTGACGACGCCGGTCGGCTGCTGGCTGAAGGCCGGGCCGTTCGGGTCGGGGATGTTGCGGCCGTAGTGAGCCGTCGGCTCGTCGGAGTTGCCGTCGAGGATGTCCGACGGGACGTGCATGTCAAAGACCTTCTTCAGGCGCTCCTTGGCCGGGACGTCGCTGGCGATCGTGTTCGCCTCGTTCTCGTAGCCACCGGCCTGGCCGGCTGCGGTGCGGGGACCGGCCTGCGGCTCGGCCGGGACGGCGGGCTCGGCCGGGGCCGGCTCTGTGGCCTGCGGCTGCTCGGGCTCGGGAGTGGCCTCGGGCTCAGGCGCCGGCGCGGCGGCCTCGGTCTCGGGTTCGGTCTTACGGAAGAGCGCAGCCAGCGGTCCCTCGCGCATCGAGGCACGCTTGTTCACTACCGGCTTGCCCTGGTCTTCAGGAGATCCGTTGTCAGTTGCCATGCGCGATGACCTCCTTGGCCAACTCTCGGTAGGACTGCGCAGCAATCCCGTCTGGGTCGTACTTCAGCACCGACATGCCCTTCACCGGCGCCTCCGCGAAGCGGATCGTCTTCTTGATGCGAGAAGCAAAGACCCTGTCGCCGAAGTTCTCCTCGAGCAGCTCGATCGCCTCTTTGGCGTGGAGCGTGCGCGAATCGACCAACGTCGGCAGGATGCCTTCGATATCGACATCCGGATTCAGGTTCTCACGGATCATCTCGAGCGTGTTCTGAAGCTGGATGAGCCCTCGCATTGAGAGGTACTCACACTGTACGGGAACAATAACTTTGTCGGCGGCGGTGAGAGCGTTGATCGTCAGCAGGCCGAGGCTCGGCGGCGTGTCGATGCAGATGAAGTCGTAGTCGCTGCGGACCTCGTCGAGCGCCTTGTCGAGGGCACGTTCGCGGCCGATCTGGGTCGACAGTGCCATCTCGGCGCCGGCCAGGTCGATCGACGCGACGGCGACGTCGATCTCGCGGTGCACGATGATCTCGCTGATCGGTGTCTTGTGCACGAGCACGTCGTAGATGCTGGTCTCGACCGTGTCGGGGTCGACGCCCTGCGACATCGTCAGGTTGCCCTGCGGGTCCATGTCGATGCAAAGGACGCGGTGCCCCTCCTCGGCGAAGGCCGCGGACAGGTTGAGCGTCGTGGTCGTCTTGGCCACGCCGCCCTTCTGGTTGGCGAAGGCGATGACCTTGGCCTTCTTGGTCTTGTCCTGAGCTGATTCGGTCATGGTGCGGGTGCGGCTCCTGTGAGGAGTGGGCTTCAAAGTCGGATCGGGCCCGTCTATCAGGCCCGTTGGTGGCGTATTCGCAGGGGTTTGGGGTATTCCTGCACGAAGGTGATGTTGGATTTCCGCTCTGAGAGCGGGATCGCGGGGTGACCTCCAACAGCTCCTCCTCGGTCGACCCCATCCAGGCCCAGAATGGCTTCCGCCGGTTTTTGGGCGGAAGCCATTCGGTTCCGCCGGTTTTTTCGCGGAAGCCAATTCGGTTCCGCCGGTTTTTGGGCGGAAGCCATTCGGGTTGCTGTGGGTTTTCCGGGGTTGGGCGTCCGGGTAGCCTCAGGCCATGGCTGACGCCCCGCCAGAGGACCTGTTTCAGCACCGGCTCCTCTTCGTGACCGGTAAGGGTGGCGTTGGCAAGACGACCGTTGCCGCCGCGTTGGGACTCGCCGCCGCCCATGCCGGCCTGCGAACGATCGTCTGCGAGCTCGACGCACGCGAGCGCCTGCACAGCCTGTTCGACGTCACGACACGCGGCTTCGAAGAGGTCGAGCTGCGGCCCGACCTGCACGCGATGGCGATCGACCCGGAGCACGCGATCGAGGAGTACCTGCTGCTGCAGATCAAGGTCCGCCCGGTCTACGACATGATCTTCAAGAACCGGATCTTCGACTATTTCGCGGCCGCAACGCCGGGGCTGGCCGAGCTGGTGACGATCGGCAAGGTCTGGGAGCTGGCGCAACCGGACCGCCTGACCAAGAAGGCGCAGCCCTACGACCTGGTGATCGTCGACGCCCCCGCCACCGGCCACGCACTGGCGATGCTCGAGGCGCCCGAGACCTTCAAGAAAATCGCGCGCGTCGGGCCGATCCACCGCCAGGCCGGCTACATCCAGTCCTTCCTGCACGACCCGGCGACCACGGCAGTCATCGCCGTCGCGACGGCCGAGGAGATGCCGGTCAATGAAACACTCGACCTGCGCCGCGAACTCCAGGAGCGCGTCGGCCTCGACCTCGCGCTGACCGTCGTCAACGCGCTCGAACCCGAGTACTTCAGCGCGAAGGAGATAGCCACTCTGCGCAAGGAGGAGCCGATCGCGCCGATCGAGGCGGCGATCCTCCAGTCCGAGCGGCACGACAGGCAGCGCGAGCAGTACGACCGCCTGATCGACGAGCTCGGCCGGCCGATCATCGATCTGCCGTTCATCTACGAGCGCGGGCTCGGTCGCCGCGAGCTCAACACGCTCGCCGACGAGCTCGCCGAGAAACTCGCACCGGCGCTCGCGAAGGCGGTCGGCTGATGGACCTCGCAAAGACTCTCGAGCAGGTCGAAATCGCCGTCTGCGCCGGATCCGGCGGCGTCGGCAAAACGACCACGAGCGCCTCGATCGCGATCGGCATGGCGGCGCGCGGTCGCAAGGTCGCGGTGCTGACGATCGACCCTGCGAAACGCCTGGCGGACTCGCTCGGCCTCGCCGAACTCGGCACCGAGCTGAGGCAGGTCGACCCGAGGCTGTTTGACGGCTACGACCTCGAGCTGACCGGGGAGCTGCACGCCGCGATGCTCGACCCGAAACGCACCTTCGACGAACTGATCCTGCGCTACGCCCCCGACAACGAGACCTACGAGAACATCCTGAACAACCGGATCTACCAGGAGCTCTCCAACGCGATCGCCGGCTCACAGGAGTACATGGCGATGGAGAAGCTGCTTGAGCTGCACGAAAGTGGCAACTTCGACCTGCTGGTGCTCGACACACCGCCCTCGCGCAACGCACTCGACTTTCTCGACGCGCCGAAGCGACTCGCCCGCTTCATCGAGGGTCGCGCGCTCAGGGTCTTCCTCGCGCCGGGCCGCTTCGGGCTGAAGATCGCCGGCCGAGGCGGCAGCGTGCTGTTCTCGGCGCTGAAGAAGATCACCGGCGTCGACCTGCTCAACGATCTCTCGGAGTTCTTCGCCAACTTCGCAGACATGGCCAGCGGTTTCAGCGAGCGAGCTCAGCGCGTCGATGCTCTGCTGCGCGGCGACGACACGACCTTTCTGCTGATCTGCTCACCCGAGAACGAGCCGGTCGACGAGGCGATCTTCTTCCGGCGCATGCTCAAGGAGCAGAAGCTCCCGTTCGGCGGCGCGATCGTCAACAAGGTTCGTCCGAGTTACTACCGGGCCAAGAAGCAACTCCCGGACGACATCGACGAGGCGCTCGCAGCTCGGATCATGGACAACTACGAGCGCCAGCGCCTACTCGGTGCCCGCGACGCCGACAACATCGCCCGGCTCGAGAAGTCACTCTCAGAGGCGAAGATGATCGAGGTGCCGCTGTTCTCCGACGACATCCACGGCATCGAAGGCCTCGTGCACATGGTCGACGTGTTGTTCGGCGACTGACTCAGACGCCGCCGCAGAAGTCATCGGGGTCGTCCGGGTCGGAGTCGACCACGGGACGAAACTCGATCGTCGCCGGTCCGATCTTCATCGTCCGGTCGTGCGCCTCCGGTTCGACTTCAGGCGTGGCTTCAGGAAATTTCGCGACGACCACATCGGGGACCGATCGCAGTGGCGGCAGCAGGCGCGGGGCCGGCAACGGCTCAGGTTCGGTCTCGGTCTCGGTCTCGACCACGTCAGTCACGTCCGGCTCGGCCTCGGCGTCGATCACCTGATCGTCGCCCTTGCGCAGGAACTGCTCACTCCAGGCCAGCTGAGCGGCCTCTTCAGCCGAAGTCTCGGCGCCGAGCACGTCGTACTCGACGGTGAGCTGCGGGTCGACCGGCGCGGCGGGGTGAATCGGCTTCGAGACCTCAGGCTCAGAGGGCACGCCGCCGAAGACGTCCGGGTGGACGATGCGCTGCGCCGGCTGTTCCGGCTCGAGCGCGACAAGGTGCGGCTTGCCGTCGCGGCCGACGGGCGTGCTCACCGGCTCGTCGGCGTCGCGCGCCGGAGCCTGGAAGTTCTCGTCCATGATCTCGCGGAAACTCGCGCGCTGGTCCGAATCTTCGACATCGGCGTCGCTGCGCTGCGCGGCCGGCCCACGACCGAGCGGAACACCGAACTCCGGCACCGGGAAGGCCGGCGAGGATTCGTCGAGCGGAGCCGCTTCGGCCGCCCGCGCCGGACGCTCGGCGACGGGCGCCGGCGCCTCGACAGGCTGGAAGTCGAAAGTGAAGCCGGTCGGCACCGCGGGCTGCGGATCTTTCGAGGCTCGGCGATCGGTGACGGGACGGCGCTCGGGGGTCGGATCCCATGACGGCACGACGGTCACGTCCTCCTCGGCCACAAACGGCTCGTCGGCGACGTCCTCGATCGAGAACTCCATCGACTCGCCCTCCATCGTGCCGGCCAGGGCCTGGTCGTAATCGTCCACGAGGTCGCCCGCGATTCGGTGCATCTCCGGCGTCGGCTCGGGAGCGGACTCCTCAACCGACTGCTGATCGGTCACGTACTCGCCGGTTGCGTCGACGACCTCGTCGGTCACGTCGGGCGCCGGCTGAATCTCTTCGGCCGGCTGCAGCGTCCAGACATTGTCGCCGGCGTCGCCCCGCGGAGCCTCTGCGGGCTCGACCCGCGCGTCGATCGCGCTGATCTCGGCGGTGTCGTCGAAGACGACGTCAAACTCGACGGTGGCGAGCGAGTCGACCCGGGTCTCGCCCGGAGCCGGAACCGGCTCCAGGTAGACGGGCTCCTCGACCTCGATCTCACTACCCGGCTGCTCGCCGTCGGCGGTGAGGATCTCGTCGGCGAGCGCCTTCAGGTCTGTCGAGAGGTAGCCGCAGACCAGGTCGTGCAGCAGAGCGCGAAGGTGACGCTCGACGCCGGCGATCACCTCGAGCGGAGTCATCTTTCCGAGTCGCTTGCGGTCGGCGCGTCCGACATGGCCGTCGACGGCAAGGCGTTCGAGTGCCAACGCCGCTTCAACTTCGTCACGCACGATCAACCGCTCGTTCTCCTGTGCGCAGAGCGCCGAGACACGCGCGGGCAGCGCGGCCGTGCCGTGGTCGCCGCTCGCTTCGAGCAGCGCCTTGAGCGAAAGCATGAAGTCGGTGAGACCCTCGGCGGGAACGCCCCGCTCCAGGCCCATCTCAAAGCGCTTGAGCGCCCAAGAGATTCGCGTGCGGCGCTCGACGCGGCGAACCGCGTTGACGAACTGGCGCAGTTCCTCGTCGTCCTCGGCGCGCAGCTCCCATGCGTTCTCGCGGGAGCGACCGGTGAACGGCACTGAAACCTGGTGCCACGAGCCGGCGACCTCGGCCTGAGCGGTCATCCCGAGCGCGACGCTGCCGGGCCGGAACAGACGCAGTGCAGTCAACATCACGCGCGCCGACTGGCGCACAGCCGGCATCGGCGTCGGGGCGTCGCTCGGTGCGGTGACCGAGATCGAGCAGAAGCAGTCGGCACCCTCGGCGCCGTCGGAGAAGCGGTCGGCGCAGGTCGGGTCGAGTTCCTCCGCGGCGACGAGCTCAACGCCGCCGCCAAGGTTGATCGATCCGTCGGCGAGCGCGACGCCGTGGACCGGAATGAACACGGTGGTCACGAGGCGCTCGGCGAGCACGACCGACTCAAGCTCGGTGTACGCGCGCTCGAAGCGCTCCTCCCATTGTTCGAAGCGTTCGGCGTCCTGCCAGACGGCCGAGAGGAAAGCGAGCACGCCGAGGCGCGCGTGCGTGAGCTCACCGACGTCCAGGATCGGTTCGTCGCGGACGCGGAGGTAGGCGATCACGCCACGGGTGCGGGCGAGGTTCTGGGCGGCGTTCTCGAAGCCCGAGAGCGATCGAAGCTGATCGGCGTGCGACGAGACGAACTCGGCCGTGAGCGGCCGGTAGGCGAACATCGCGACGCCGCCGCGGGCGTCGGCGGGATGTGACGACTCCCCTACTTCGAAGGGGATCTCCGCACCGGAGTTGACGAGGTTTTCGAGCTGCAGCGACGCGTCTTCGGTCAGCGCGCGCAGCGAGTCGTGAAGCATTCGATCGCGCATGAGGGTGGAATTCCCCGCGCGCGAGCGGCATCCTTCCGGACGTGCGAGTTATGGATACCTGCGTGCGTTACGCGGCCGCAGCGACTTTGCCAGTCGCGCTCTTGGCCGGTCGTCCGCACTTCTCGCCGAGCCATTCCTCGCCGTAGCCGCGCATCATGTTGACGATCGGCACGAGCCCCTCGCCCTTCTTGGTCAGCGCGTACTCGACGCGCGGCGGCACCTCGTTGTAGGTGCGTCGCTCGACGATGCCGTTCTCCTCAAGGTCGCGGAGGCGCAGGCTGAGCGTGCGCGGGCTGATTCCGCCGAGCGAGCGCTCGAGCTCGCAGAACCGACTGTCACAGGCTGCGAGGTCGCGGATGATGATCGCGGTCCACTTGTTGCAGAGGATCTCGGCAGTGGCACAGACGCCACACTCGGAATTGTCAACAGCTGCGGTGGCCATATACAAAGAATAGCGCTGATACTTCACAAAGTGAAGCGCCGTGTCACGCGGGGCTACTGCTGCTGCGGCGGCTGAGCGCCACCACCCGGCACTGCCGGCTGCTGCTGGGCAGCCATGCGCTGGGCGAGCTCTTCCGGATCGAACTGCGGCACGGCGGGCTGTTCGACAGCCGGCGCGCCGACGCCGTTCATCATCTGCTGGCGCGCGGCCTCGGCGGCGCGACGCTGAGCGGCAGCCTGCGCCTCGGCCTCGGCGGCCGCGGCCTCAGCTTCCTTCTGAGCCTCGTGGTCGGCCTTGGCGGCCTCCATGACCTTGTCCATCGAGCCGTCGGAACCGCCGGCGGCGACGGAGAGCTTGAAGTCGTTCGGGCTGGTGGCGGCCTTCATCGCCTCTTCCATCGTGATGTTGCCGGCCTGGAGGTGTGTCAGCAGGGCCTGGTCGAAGGTCTGCATGCCGTAGTAGGCACCCTCTGCGATCGCCTCTTCGATCTTTCCGGTCTGGTCCGGGTCGACGATCATGTCCTTGATGCGGTTGGTCGCGACCATCACTTCGACGATCGGTACTCGACCTTTGCCGTCGACCGTCGGGACGAGTCGCTGAGAAATGATGCCCTTGAGCGTTCCGGCGAGCATCGCACGCACCTGCTTGTTCTGGTGGAGCGGGAAGAAGTCGATGATTCGGTTGATCGTCTCGGTCGCGTTCAGGGTGTGCAGCGTCGAGAAGACGAGGTGGCCGGTCTCCGCGGATGAAAGCGCCGTCTGGACTGTCTCCTCGTCGCGCATTTCTCCGATCAGAATCACGTCCGGGTCCTGACGCAGGATTCGGCGCAGCGCTTTGCCGAACGACTCGGTGTCGGCGCCGATCTCGCGCTGCTGGATGATCGACTTGCTGTCGCGGTGGAGGAACTCGATCGGGTCCTCGAGCGTGATGATGTGCTTCGCCTCGGCGTCGTTGATCTGCTTGATCATCGCGGCCAGCGTCGTCGACTTACCGGAACCGGTCGTGCCGGTCACGAGCACGACGCCGCGCTCTTCCTGGGCAAGCGTCTTGATCGACGGCGGGAGCATCAGTTCGTCGACGGTCTTGATGTCGATGCCGATCGCACGCATGACGATCGAGCAGGACCCGCGCTGGGTGAAGGCGTTGACACGGAAGCGGGCGACGCCGGGGAGCGGGTACGCGAAGTCGACTTCGCCGTTCTGCTCGAACTCGGTGAACTTCTCGGGCTTGTCGCGCGTGATGTGCCGCAGCACGTTCAGCGAGTCCTCCGGCATGACCTTGTCGGTGTCCGGGATCGGCGTCAGAACGCCGTTCAGGCGCATCATCGGCGGGGCGGGGACCTTGACGTGAAGGTCTGAGCCGCCCACGGTGAACATGTGCTTCAGTGCGGAGTCAACATCAACCATGGTCTAGTGCGTATCGGCACTGGCCACGGTCTCTTTAGCCCCGGAACGCGTCCAGAAGCGCTGCTGTCAGCGGTTACGCGACCTCGCGCAGGCCCTGCGACCAGCTCAGCTTGCGCAGCTTGCGCAGCGAGTGCGTCTCGATGTGGCGAACGCGCTCGCGGGTGATGTTGAAGACCTTGCCGACCTCGTCGAGCGTCTTCGGTGCCTGGCCGCCGATCCCGAAGCGCAGTTCGAGCACGCGGCGCTCGCGATAGGACAGATTCGCGAGGGCGTTGTGCAGGTTCTGGGTGCGCAGGCTGTCGGCCGCCGCGTCGAACGGGTCAGGGGCGTTCTCGTCGGCGACAAACTGACCGAACTCGCTCTCTTCCTCGTCACCGACCGGCTTCTCGAGCGATACGGGAGTCTGGGCGAGGCGGCGAATCTGCTCAACCTCGGCGACGCTGATCTCGGTCGCGCGTGAGATCTCCTCGATCGTCGGCTCGCGACCGTACTCGCTGAGCAGCTGGCGCTCGGCGCGGGTGATCTTGTTCAGGCGCTCAACGACGTGCACCGGGATGCGAACGGTGCGCCCCTTGTCGGCCAGCGCACGAGCGATCGCCTGGCGGATCCACCAGGTCGCGTAGGTGCTGAATTTGAAGCCCTTGCGGTAGTCAAACTTTTCGGCGGCGCGGACCAGGCCGAGCGTGCCTTCCTGGATCAGGTCGAGGAAAGAGAGGCCCTGGTTGCGGTAGTTCTTGGCGATCGAGACGACGAGTCGGAGGTTGGCCTCGACCATCTTGTCCTTCGCGTCCATGTCGCCGCGCTCGATGCGCTTGGCGAGCTGGACCTCTTCGGCGGCCGTGAGCAGGTTGACGCGGCCGATCTCCTTGAGGAAAAGCTGGAGCGAGTCGGTCGTGCCGCCTTCGAGCGCCGGGCTCTCGGCGAGGCGGCTCTTCTTGCTGCGGCGCGCGATCGAAGCCGTCCAGTTGGCTTCGCCGGCCTTTGCGTCGCTGTGCTCCTCGTCCATCTCGTCGAGGACGTCGATGTCGGCGTTCTCGAGCCAGCCGCGGAGGACCTCGGGCTCGACGCCCTCAACTCCTGAGTCGGCGGCGAGCGCCATCGCTTCGCCGAGCGTCGTGATGTTGCGCTGGCGGCAAGTTTCGATCAGCAGGCGAGCCTCGTCCGTAAGTTCGGCTGATTCATCGTCGTGAATCTGAATACCAATGGCCGCCATGCAATCCCCACCTGTTCGGTTCGTAGCCCGCCGCGGCGCACACAACCACGGTAAAGCCAAAATTTCCCCATTTTTGCCGCCGTCGAAACGGCACTTTCACCGATTCACCCGCCTGGACTGGACGAATGTTCGACCCCGAAACCGACTCCGTTGGGGCTCTCCACCTGCCGGCTCCGTTTGATGGTGAGTTCGCCGTACAAACCTCGTTGCAGAGCGCAACCCCCTTCAAATCCATTCTAAGCAGATCAGAGCTTTTCGTGGGGTCGCATTCGAAATATTGGACTCCCGTACATGGGGCGATGGACCCACGGACAGTGGACGGCGTCCAGTCGACCGCGAAATGCGTCCACCGATTCGTCTGATCGCGGTATTGTCCACTTCCGGATGGCTGATGCAGCTACATCCGAGGGGACCGAATCGGCGGCGCCCGCCACGGTGCACGGAGGCAAACTCGTCGCCGCGCGCCTGAAGGCCGCAGGGACGTCGAAGCTCTTCACGCTGTCCGGTGGTCACATCTTCTCCGTTTACGACGGCTGCCGCGACGAGGGCATCGACATCGTCGACGTCCGTCACGAACAGACCGCCGCGTTCGCCGCGGAAGGGTGGGCGAAGGTGACGCGCGAGGTCGGCGTGTGCGCCCTGACGGCCGGACCGGGCGTGACCAACGGCATGAGCGCGATCACCGGGGCGTATGAGAACGAATCGCCGATGCTGGTGCTTGGCGGACGGGCGCCGGCGTTCCGCTGGGGACAGGGATCGCTCCAGGAGATCGACCACGTTCCATTCATGAAGCCGGTCACGCGATCTGCCGAGACGGCCGCGACGACCGATGGCATTCCCGCCGTCATCGACCGCGCGTACGCGGCCGCGGCCGGACCCCCGGGCGGACCTTCCTTCGTCGACCTGCCGATGGATGTTGTCTTCATGGAGGGCGCCCCAGCGACCGGGGCGCTCGAGCTTCCCGATCCGCTCCAGGCCGACCCGGCAGAGGGCGGTTTGATCGAGCGGGCCGCAGCGCTACTGGCCGGCGCCGAGCGCCCCGTGATCATGGCCGGCACCGGCCTGTACTGGGGTCACGGCGAGTCCGAGCTGCGCGCGCTTTGTGAGGAGCTGTCCGTGCCGGTCTTCCTGAACGGCCTCGGCCGTGGCTGCCTGCCGGCCGACCACCCGAACTTCTTCGCCCGCGCCCGCTCGGCGGCGCTGAAGGGCGCCGATGTCGCGCTCGTGATCGGCGCACAGCTCGACTTCCGCCTCGGCTTCGGCGGCTCGTTCGGCGACGAGACCGAACTGATCCTCTTGAACTCCTCGCCCCCGAGCAAGCGGACCGAGCGCGCGGTGGCCGTCGAACTGGTCGGCGGGATCGCCCGCTCGCTCGCGGCGCTGCGCGAGGGCGGCGCCGGCAAGGCGGACGCCCGCACAGCCTGGATCGCCGAGCTGCGCGAAATCGAGAGCGAGAAACGCGCCGGTGAGGCCGAGGAGCTGGCCGATCCGCGAGCCCCCCTCCACCCCGTGCGCGTTTACAGCGAGCTCGCGCCGATGCTCGACCGCGACGCAGTGGTGGTGTGTGACGGCGGCGACTTCGTCAGCTACGCCGGCAAGTTCATCGACACCTACGAGCCGGGCTGCTGGATGGATCCCGGTCCCTATGGGTGCCTTGGAACGGGCCCGGGCTACGCGCTGGCCGCGAAGCTCGCCAAGCCTGACTCGCAGGTCGTGATGATGATGGGCGACGGCGCCTTCGGTTTCGCCGGGATGGACTTCGACTCGCTGGTCCGCCACGGCGTGCCTGCGGTAGCCGTGATCGGCAACAACGGCATCTGGGCACTCGAGAAGCACCCGATGGAGTTCCTCTACGGCTACTCGGTCGCCGCCGAGCTGACGCCAGGCATGCGTTACGACCAGGTCGTTCAGACACTTGGCGGCCACGGCGAATTCGTCGAGCGGCCCGAAGACCTGCGCGGCGCACTCGAGCGCGCCTTTGAGAGCGGGAAGCCGGCGGTGGTCAACGTATTGACCGATCCGTCGGTGGTCTATCCGCGCTCGGCGAACCTGGCCTAGCTGCGGCCCTCTTCCAGGTCTCGCATCCGGCAGTAGTTTTCGAATCGTTCGGCGTAGGCGTCGCGGCCGCCGAAGACCTCAAGGCCCTTCTCCACCTGGACAAACGAGTTGGACCGGCCGTTGACGTACTGCGAGTGCGAGGTGTCACGAAGGATCAGGTCCGGTTGTTTCGGATTCCGATGTACGTACATGATCGCGCGCTTGACGTCGGATCCGGTTGGGAGATAGTCGGCTTCGAAAGGCTTCAGAAAAACCTGCCCGCGATGGCCGGTGAGGTGGTTGTAGCGAAGTGCAAACGCCCGAAGTGCATTTGCCATAAAGCGCCTCAGTTCGCTGGCATCCTCGCCTTGGCGGGCGACCAGATGAGGGTGATTCGACATCGTGGCGACGGCCGCGACATCGATCCCCTTGAAAACCTCCGGACCGAATTTCGTCTCAGGCGCGCCGGGCAACCGTCGCTCGAGCGTCTGCAGCCACGCGGACTTCAGCTCAAGCGTCCGGAACGGACTCAGCCCAGGTAGCGCGTGCGTATAGACGTGGTACCAGGCGTTGGGTCGGGGAAGCTGAAGCTCAACACGGCTCATCCCCTTCAGAAAACGTTTGCTCATACATCGTTAAGGAGTCAGGACCGCGATGTTTACCCCCCTCCCGCAAAATGTTTCCCCACCCCAAACTGGCTTCCGCCGGTTTTTTGGCGGAAGCCATTCGGTTCCGCTCGTTTTTGCGCGGAAGCCGGTGGCTTCCGCCGGTTTTTTGGCGGAAGCCAGTCAAGCGACGGGTTGGCTAGAACGCGTCGTCGTGGGTCAGCAGGGCGAAGATCACTGCGAAGTCGAGGATCATCACCGTCACCGACCAGATCGGGTAGGCGCCGATCGAGAGGAAGTGGGCGATGCCGCTGAGTGAGGCCATCGTCACTGCGAGCACGAGGCCGCGCGGCTTGCGGGCGTGCAGCTCGAGCGCGGCGTAGATCTGGAGCAAGCCGATGATCAGGTAGGCGATACCCCAACCGGTCAGCGACTCGAAAAGGATCTGGTCCGTGTTGAAGCGGTCGTCACCGGTCAGGGCGGCGATGCCGTCGATCATCGAGAGGATTCCGGCGATCGCGAGGATCACCGTTGCGAAGGCGATCGGGCCGGCGGCGTACTTGCGGCTGTTGTCAGTCATGGTCGCGGATTCTAGGATCGCCGTCGGAGCATGCGAATCGGAGCGGTGGACATCGGCAGCAATTCGACGCGGCTTCTGCTCGCCGACGTCGACGACGGCGCGATCAACGAGCTCAGCCGCGAATCGATCGTCACCCGCCTCGGCGACGGCGTCGACAGATCGGGCGCACTCAACGAGGCTGCGATGTTGCGCGTGATCGACGCGCTGCAGCAGTACGCCGGCGAGATCGCCCTGGCAAAGTGCGACCGGATCGGCGGCGTCGCGACGTCCGCCGTCAGAGAGGCAGAGAACGGCGCCGAGTTTGCCGAACGGATCGCCGCGGAGACCGGCATCGCGATCGACGTGATCGGTGGAGATCGCGAGGCGCAGCTCACCTTCAACGGTGCTTCGACCGGCGAATCGCTTGATGGGGACGGGCGCAGCGTGGTCGTCGACATCGGCGGCGGTTCGACTGAATTCATCGTCGGCGAGAACGGGCGGTTGCTCTTTCACGAGTCGACCCGGCTCGGCGCCGTCCGGCAGAGCGAGCGCCATCTGCACGGCGACCCGCCGAGCAACGACGAAGTCGACGCGCTGCTCGGCGAGGCCGGTGCGATCATCGCCGAAGCCGTTCCCGCCGAGTTCCGCGCTGGCATCTCGCGTGGAATCGGAGTCGCCGGCACACCCACGGTGCTGGCCGCGGTCGACCAGGCGCTCGTCCCGTTCGACCCTTGGAAGGTCCACGGCTACGCGATCACGCGGGCCGCGGCCGAGCGCATGCTCGCGCAGCTCTCGGCCCTGGCTCTGGCCGAACGCCGCGCGGTACCCGGCCTGCACCCGGATCGCGCTCCGACGATCGTCGCCGGCGCAGCGATCCTGCTCGCGACGATGCGTGCCTTCGACCTCGCCGAGGTCACAGTCTCGGAGCACGACATCCTCTACGGCGTCGCGCTCGACATCGCCGGCCGCTAAGCCGGTTCGACGTCGGGGTCCAGCGACTTGTCGCTGATCGGGTCGGCCGTCGGCACGCCGCCTTCAGCGCGCCAGCGACGCACCTGTCCGAGCGCGCCCGACACCGTGGCGACCAGCGGCACCGCGAGGATCCCCCCGATCACACCGGCGATCGTCGTGCCGGCGAGAACGGTGGTCAGCGTGACCACCGGCACCAACGAGACGCGCTCGCCGACGACCCTCGGCCGGATGAAGACACTGTTGATCTGCGAGAGCAACAGCATCACGACGATCATCGCGATCATCGTTCCGACTCCGCCGGAGACGAACGACATCGCCGCCACCAGCGCGCCGGACGCCCACGCCCCGATGATCGGCAGGAAGGCCAGCGCAAACACCACGAGTCCGAGTACGACCGCGAGCTTCACGCCGAAGAGAAAGGCGAACAGACCTACTCCGAAGCCGTACAGAGCCGCCATCTCGGCGGTGGCCTGCAGGTAGGTTGCGAGCTTCTTGTAGGCGGTCACTCCGAGCTCGTTGATCGCCGGGCGGTTGACCGGTGCGAAGAAGCCGAGCACCCACTGCCAGTAGCGACCGCCGTCGGCGAGCAGGTAGCCGGTCAGCACGATCGTCAGAGCAAAGGTCGCGATCGCCTGCAGCACGATCGGCACCGCCGCCTCGATGCCCTGCAGCAGGTACTGCTCGAGCTTCGGGATCGCCTGGTCGACCTTTTGGTGGATGTCGGCGATCTGGTCCGGGGTCATGTTCAGCGGCGACCCGGCAAGCCAGTCGTAGAAGTGCTTGCCGACATCGTCGAAGCCGTTCTCGAACGCGTCGAGGTTGGAGATGAACGGCGGCACGGCGAGCACGATGAAGCCGCCGATCACGCCGAGCGCGACCAGCACGGTCAGGAATGACGCGATTCCGCGCGGCACCCCTTTGCGTTCGATCCACGCCGCCAGAGGCGAGAGGACCGATGAGATCAGAATCGCCAGCGGCAGCGGGATCACGACGAACTTCAGCTGGATCAGGATCAGGCAGACGATTCCGAACGCCGCGAGGCTGACGATGAAGCGCCACGACCACCCGGCGATCGTCCCGAGCGCGCCCCAGCGATCGTCGTGCGGCGAGTCCGGGGCGAACATCGACTTCTGCTCACTCATCGATGTCAATCCTGTCGCCCGCATCGGCGTCACCTGCCGGCGGGCGCGCGCCCTCCTCTTCGAGCCAGCCGACCAGCACCTCGTGCATGTGGCCGGCGCCGATTATCTCGTCGGGTGCCTGCGACCACTCGGACGGAACGAATGCGAACGGCTTGTTCTGGGTGCCGCCGAGCCCCCCGTGGGACCCGACGAGCTCCTCGAACGCGGCAACCTCGCCCGATTCTTCGTCGTATATCGACACGACGTAGATGTCCGGCGCGTCGGTGAATCCGGCGGCGCGCGCGAGGTGATGCGGCGCGTTCTTGCCGTAGTGCTTCAGCGGGTCGCTCCCCTCGATCTCGCCCGAGCCGAGATGGTGCACACCGTCGGCCCCGATCGCGATCGGCCCCTCCGGCGTCTGAACGCAGATGAATCCCACACCGCTGTGCGTCGCGAGCGTCGTGATCAGTCCCGGGAACAGCCGCTCGATCCCGGCGCGGTCGAGGCGCTCGCCGTGCTCGGGGAAGTAAACGAGCCCGAGGTTGCCGGACGCGAGCACGATCACGTCGGGCTTGTCGCCCGCTTCCTCAATCTTCGACTCGGTCTCCTCGTTCTCGGCCTCGGGGCCCAGCCGCACCTCGTCGCCGCCGGGGTTGCGGCGCTCGACCTGGCGCCGCACCGCGGTGGCGGTCGCACCCTCGGAAGAGGCGACCTGCGCGACGGCGGCGCCGATATTGCCCCACGCCTCGTCGGCGGATTCAACCGTCGCGACATCGTGGTCGGCGGCGATCGTCCGTTTGACGACGTCTTCAAGCGTCTCGCCGAAGCGCTGCTTGAAGGTCGCGCCCTGACTCTGGCCGTGGTCGGAGAGCACGACGAACTTGTAGGGGCGGGGAGCTGCCGCCGCGATTCGCTCGAGGCGGCCGAACTGCTGGTCGAGGCGGCGCAGCACGTCGAGCGCGTCGCGCCGTTCGATCCCCGAATGGTGTGCGACCTCGTCGTAACCGACGAACGTTGCGTAGCTCACCGGCACCCCCTCGAACATGTCGCCGACCAGCGAGAAGATGTTGAAGTCACGCATGATCACAGTCATGCCGCAGCGCAGCAGCGGATAGATGCCTCCGCGCGAGACGCGCGGCCGGATGTCGAGTTGGCGTTGCCGCCGCGCCTCGATCTTCTCGATGATGATGTCCCAGGCGCTCAGCGTGAGCGTGCGCGAGGGGTTGAACGGATCGGCGAAATAGGCGTAGAAGTCGCGCGAATAGAGCTTGTCGCGCACGCGACTGAGCGTCAGCAGAGAACGCGGTGCGTCGCCGGACATCAGGTTGCCGCGGCTGGTGCCACCGTACGCGAGCAGGCCCTTGCCGGTCGAGAGCCGCTTCTCGACCTCTTCGACGTCCTTCGCGCTCGACGAGGTCATCAGCCTGCCCGTCGACCGCTCGTACCACCGGAAGGCCGGAATGTTCTCGTTGCTGCCGAGCAACAGCCCCGCCTGCGAAGCGCTCGTCTGCGAGGAGAGGTCGCACTCCCAGTTGATGATGCGGTGGCTGCCTTCGTTTAGCCAGCGGGCCATCGTCGGCATGTGGCCGTTGGTGATCGCGCGGCGCATCACCGGCTCGGCGAGCCCGTCGATCTCGAGGAAGAACACCCCCGGCACGTCGGAGTGCTGAATCTCGCGACCCTGGCGTTTGACCACGCGACGGATCGAGCGCAACACCACGCGTTCGTAGTACCAATCGCGCTCTCCGACTCCGAAAATCGACGTCACGAGGATGTTGCCGATCGTCAGCAGAATCACCACGACGACTCCCGCGCCGGCGGTGACCCGCACTCCGTCGACGAACTCGCTCGCCATCGCGATCACGATCCCGGCCATCAGCACCGACCCGAGGCCGGCGGTGAAGACCGCGAAGCGGAGCGCCAGTGAAATCACGGACGGCCAGATCAAAGAGTTGAAGACCGAGATCGCCAGCGCGATGCCGATCGCGGCGCCGAAGTTCGGGACGTCGAAGCCCGGCATGGTCTGCGCCAGCAGCCAGACGATCAGGGCGTTGAACAGAATCAGCGCGGACGCGCGCCAGATGCTGCTCCAGACCGAACGCGCTGCGCCGCTCAACTGTTCTCCCGTGGTGCGATCGTGACCTCGTCACCGGGTTCGATCAGCTCGACCCTGGCGTCGGAAGACGACTGCTCGACGAACGAGCGGAACCTCCGGGGAGGGTCTACGAGCAGCTCCGGGCGGCGTTTTGCCATACCCGCCGGAAGATATCCGCCCCAGTGGACCGGTACGGCGACGCGTGGATCCAGCAACTCGACGGCCTTCGCGGCACGCTCGGGATCGAGGTGTCCGGTGCCGAGCTTCGGCCCCCAGCCCCAGACGGGAACGAGCGCGACGTCGAGTTCGGGCGCAAGTCCCGCCATCTCGTCGTACAGATCGGTGTCGCCTGCGTAGTAGACGGTCTGTCCCCCCTCGACGACGAACCCGATCGTCTCGGCCGGTGGGTTCCACGGCATCCGCTTGCCGCCGTGATCGGCATGGACCGCGCGGATGCCCAGTCCGCTCGCCTCGATCTCGTCGCCGTCGCTGACCCCGACGACATTCCCGAACCCGAGACGCTTCATCAACTTGACGGAGTCCGACGGAACGACCGCGGTGGCCGACTTGTCGACCAGCTGGAGCGAGCGTTTGTCGAGGTGGTCGAGGTGACCGTGTGAGATCAGCAACACGTCCGGCCGCCCCCAACGCTCGATGTCGACGAGTGGTGCGTGGCGCTGCAGGTGGAGCAGGCTGCTGCGGAAGAGCGGGTCGATCAGCACACGTGCGCCCTCGAGCTCCACCAGCAACGTGGAATGGCCGGCGAACGCCACCGAAATTTCACCCGAATCTCTCACCGCCAGATTGTGACGCAATGCGTAAGATGCCTCACATGAGCGAGCCAGAAGTCACCACGGAAGACGTCCAAGAAGCAGTAGAGACCACCGAGGCGCCTCCGGGGTACTCACCGTACAAGCTCGGGATCGGCGTGAGCGTCGTGATGGTGCTGGCCTCGATCAGCCTCTTCCTCGCCTTTCTGACGCTCTGGGCCGACCGCCAGATCCTCGACTCGCAGCAGTGGACCGACACGTCGACCGAGGTGATCGAAGAGCCGGTCGTGCGCAACGCGCTGGCCACCTACCTCGTCGACCAGCTGTTCGACGAGATCAACGTCGAGCAGGAGCTGAAGAACCAGCTCCCCAACGACTGGGACGTGCTCGCCAGTCCCGCAACCAGCGCGATGCACTCGCTCGCCCTCAGCGCGGCGAAGCAGGCGCTCGCTCAACCGGCGGTCCAGGCGGCGTGGAAGCAGGCCAACCTGCTCACGCACGAACAGTTGATCGCGATCCTCGAGGGCGGCAACGACAAGGTCAGCACCGAGAACGGCGTCGTGACGATCAACGGCAAGCTGATCCTCTCCGATGTCGCGCGCCAGGTCGGACTGAGCCAGAGCCTCGTCGACAAGATCCCGGCCGGCGCCGGCAACTTCGAGGTCTGGCGCTCGAACGATCTCGCAGCGGCGCAGAACGCCTACAAGATCTCGAAGGACCTGCGCTGGGTGTTCGCCGGCCTCGCCGCCCTGCTCTTCATCGTCGCGATCTGGCTGGCCGCCGGCCGACGCCGCCGCGCCGTCACCTGGATGGGCGTGTCGTTCATCTCGGTCGGCCTGCTCGTGCTGATCGCCGTCTCGCTCGCGAAGACGCCGGCGGTCAACGGACTGGCCCAGACGGCGTCCGTGAAGCCCGCCGTCGCCGAGATCTACACGACCGTCACCGAACTGCTCAAGACGATGGCGCGGTCGATCATCTTCACCGGAGTCCTCGTGGTGCTGGCCGCCCTGGTGGCCGGCCCGTACCGCTGGGCGGTGGCGACCCGCCGCTTCCTCGCGCCCTACTTCCGGGACTATCTGCCGGTCTCGATCGCTGCTGCGCTGCTGCTGTACCTGATCATCATCTGGCTTGTCCCGGCGACCGGGTTCCGCCAGACCACCGGCCTGATCATCAACTCGATCCTCGCAATTGCCGGCTTCATCGCGCTCGTGCGGATCTCGCGCCAGGAGTTCCCCGATGCCGAACCAGTCGACTTCGGTGGCGTCGGCTCGTGGATGGGCGATCGCTGGACAAGCGCCCGTGGCTACGTCGAGGACAAGACGCGCGACGTCGAGATGCCGAAGTTCGGTCGCGGCGAGGAGACCACCAAGGTCACAAAGGTTGAGGAGCGGACCGTCGAGACGGACACTGCAGGCGCCCCGACCACCGAACAGCCGACCGACAAGATCGGCGAGCTCGAGCGCCTCGCGCAGCTGCACCGCTCCGGTGCGCTGAACGACGCCGAGTTCGAGGCGGCGAAAAAGAACCTGCTCGGTTGATCAGTCCGCAGTGGGCGGTGCGGAGGCGAGGATCTTCCGCACCTTGGCGGTCAGCGTCTCGAGGTCGTAAGAACCCTCGTGACGCCGCTCGTTGATGAAGAAGCTCGGCGTCCCGGTGACCAGACTCTCGTCTGCACTCTCGACGTCCTCGGCGACGCGATCGGCGAAGTCCCGCCCGCGTAGGTCCTCCCAGAAGCGGTCGAGATCGAGGCCGACTCGCTCGGCGTAATCGCGCAGGTCACGCATTTCGATTTCGTTCTGGTGATCGATCATCAGATCGTGCATCTCCCAGAACTTGCCCTGTGCGGCGGCAGCCTCTGCGGCCTCTGCGGCGAGCTGGGCGCGCGGGTGGACGTCCTGCAGCGGCAGGTGACGCCAGACGTAGCGCAGCTCATCGTCGAAGCGCTCGAGCAGCTCGCGCACCGAGTCCTCGGCGCGGCCGCAGTAGATGCACTCGTAGTCGCCGTACTCAAGCAGCGTCACGCGTGCGTCCATCGGACCGCGGATGTGGTCGCGCTCGGGGTCGACCGCGCGCGCCAGGTCGGTCAGCAGAGCGGACGGAGTCACCGAACTCTCGCGTCGGCCGCCAAAACGAGTCGTTGCCCAGATGATCGCGCCGCCCAGGGCCGTGGAGATCACCGCTGCGGCAAGGATGCCCACCTTGGCCTCGTCGAGCGTGCGGCCTTCGAAGGCGATCTCGGCGATGAACAGCGACAGCGTGAAGCCGATGCCGCACAGCGCCGCGGCGCCGAACACCGGCGGCAGCTCGACCGGAAGCGGCATGCGTCCGAGCCGCGGATGCGCGGCCGCGACGGTGGTGAGGCCGATGCCGAAAAGCTTTCCGAACACGAGTGCGAGCACGATGCCGATCGTCACCGAGGAGGTCAGCGAATCGGCAAGCAGCGGGCCGTCGATCTTCACGCCGGCGTTCGCGAGCGCGAAGACCGGCACGATCAGGAAGCTCGTCCACGGGTGGAGACCGAACTGGAGCCGCTCGTTCTCGGACACCGCGTTCTGCACGTAGAGCCGCGCCGAGCGCGCGAGTTCAGCGGTCGGCTGTTCGCGGAACAACCGGGTGATCGCTGTCGCGCGCTCGAGGTCCTGGCGCGCCGGCGGGCGGGCGCTGATCGCCAGTCCGATCAGTACACCGGCGATCGTCGGGTGTACACCCGACTGCGACATCGCGATCCAGATCGCCACGCCGATCAGCTCGTAAGGCCGACGACTGAGCGGACCGATCCAACGCACCGCGGCCGCGATCAGCGCGAGTCCGACGACAACGGCGAGCGCTTCGAACGAGATGTCACTGCTGTAGGCGAACGCGATCACCAGCAGGGTGCCGATGTCGTCCGCGATCACCAGCGTGAGCACGAACACGCGCAGACGCGCGGGCAGGCGACGGCCGAGCAACGCGAGCATGCCGAGCGCGAACGCGGTGTCGGTCGGCATCACCGTGCCCCACCCGTCGGCGTTCGGCCCGCCGGCGTTGAAGGCGAGGTAGATCACTGCGGGAAGCGTCATCCCGCCGATCGCCGCGAGCACCGGCACAGCCACGCGGCGTCGCTCGCGCAACTCGCCCATGTCGAACTCGCGCCGGACCTCCAGGCCGACGACGAGGAAGAAGAACGTCATCAGTCCGTCGTTGACCCAGTAGTGCAGGTCGCCGCCGAGGGTGTGCGTCCCGAGCGTGAGCGAGAAGTTCGTGTGCCAGAAGTTCTCGTAGCTGTCGCCGAAGGCGTTGGCCCAGATGAGTGCGGCAAGCGAGGCCGCCAGCAGCACGAAGGCGCCGCTGACCTCGGTGTTCATGTACGAGCGCAGAGGCGCCGCGATGTTGCGAGTCCAGGCGGTGTGTCCGGTCAGGCCGCGGATCGCTTCGCCCGGTGTCGCAGCCGCCTCGTTCATCTGGACTCCGTTCTCATCAACGGATTATGGCTAGGTGATCAGCGCTTGAAGTAGCCCTTGCCCTGAATCACGTCGTTGATCCACGCGCGAAGCTTCACTTTCTTCTTCCGCTTGACCGCGGCGCGGATCTGTTTGTAGACCGACTTCTTCAGCTTGAACGTGACGGTCTTCTTGCTGCTGGAGCCCTTCAGCGTGACGCCCTTGGGCCAGTAGTTGACGCCGCTTCCGGTGATGCCGATCGTCACCAGGCAGGTCTCGGTGCAGGTCGTCTTGAACTTCAGCTTGGTCTTGAGCTTGGTCTTCTTGGACACCGAGAGCTTGAGCTTCTTCGGCGCGGGGGGCGTCTCGCCGCCGGTCGAAGGCGGGAGCAGCGGCGCCTGGTGGGCGATCAGCACCGTCAAGCTGCCGGTGTTACCGGCGCCGTCAGTGCATGTGATCATGAAGCTGTTGACGCCGACGGCGAGGCTGACCGGCTGTCCGCTCGGGCGGTTACAGGTGATTTTGCCGTTGGCCATGTGCGCATCGGTCTCGCTGACGTCGTCGACGACGCTGTAGGTCAGCGGCACAGAGTTCGCGTCGATGCTGGCGCCGTTGAGGCTCGTGGAGATGACCGGCGGAGTCGTGTCGGTCACGCCCTCCCAGTTGACGAGCGCGGCCGCGTTCGCACCGGTGGCGCCGTCAGCCGACGGATTGCTCGTGCGCATGATGCGGATCGAGCTGATGTGATCCTCCCAGCGCGGAGCGAAGCGCTGATAGGTGCCGTTCGGCACCCGGATGCAGTCACTGAAGTCGTCGCCGCGGCAGAGGTCGGCCATGAAGCCCGTGTCGACCTTGATCGAGCTCAGCTGGTTGTCGCCGATGTCGGTGAGGTTGCCCTTCGAGGCGCGGTAGGAGCCGAGACCGAAGTCCTGGCTTGAACCGTTCTCGGCCGGGTTCGGGTCGGAGAGGTCGCGCTCCTGGAAGCCGCGCGCCGTGCGCAACTTGTTCTGCAGCGAGAGGCTTGCGCCGATCTGGACGGCCTTCGCGACGGACGGCGTGCCGTTCTGGTCCAGCAGGAACAGCCAGTAGTAGCCCGGCGGTGCCTCGTAGGGGTTTGCCGGCGTGTGGATCTTCGCGGAGGTGGCGCTGTTGATCGTCAGGTCGACCGGCACGAAACGCTGGGACTGGTCAAAGCCGTGCGTCGGCGCGCCCTGCTTGATCAGCACGGCCTTGCTCAGCGGCACCCCTCCCGACGCCTGCGTGTAGCTGATCGAGAGATCCTTGTCGTACTCGGTCGCAGGCAGGAACTGTCCTGCGTTGACGCCGCTCCCGTCGGTGTGGAGCGGGCCGGTGATCTGCGGACGCTGGGCGAGAGACTTGCGACTTCCGTCTGAATTGAAGAGGTACGGCGGCGAGTAGAACTCGAAGTTCGCCTGTGAGTATCCGGCCGTGGTGCAGGTGCTGCAGACGCCACCGCCGCCCGACATCACGCGTCCGTCGGCCAGCAGGATCGCCGTCGAGTGGTACTGGCGCGGGCGGTGCAGGTTCGCCATCACCTTCCACGTGTTGGTGTCCGGGTCCCACTGCTCGGCTGCGAAAACTGCGCGCTTGTAATTGACGAGCGTCTGGTTGATGTTCGCGTCGTTGCCGTCCATCGCTTCGCCGTCAGGTGTGTCGCCGGCGATCGCGGGCGTGATCTGCTCCGGGTTGATCGCGTCGTCGTTGGCGTTCGTGGTCGACATGCCGCCGGATGAAAGGAGCTTGCCGGTCGGGAGGATCGTCAGGTTGGCCATGCGACGCGGGTAGTTCATCGAGGCGGCCTGCGTCGAGGTAGGCCAGCCCGGGTAGCGCGTGACCAGCACGTTGTTGTTGTACGGGTCCTCATCGCCGGTGGTAGCGCGCGCCGTGATCAGGGCGGCCTGCTTCGAGGAGCCGTTGTGCAGGTGGTTGTTGTTGCCGCCGGTGTCCTGGGCGGCCGCGTTGTTGCCGACACACCAGTCGATGTTCCAGACCTCCGTGAGGTCGGCCGATCCCGTCCAGTTGCCGTTGCCGTCGTACTTGTAGGGGTTGCCGCCGGCGAATCCCTTGCAGACCCAGTTGGCGTCCGGTCCGGTCAGGTGCTGGTCGCCGCCGGCGTAGGGATTGGCCCCCGGGTCGGTGACGTCTCCGGCCGGGCAGGCGGCGGTCGCCGCGATGTTCGTTCCCGGCCACCCGGGCCCGCGGTTGCCGGCCGGAACCGTGAAGCAGTAGATCTTGTCGACGTCGCCGCCGGTGACGAGCACCTTGCCCGGCGCGTAGTAGGCGCCGGTGCCGTAGGTGCGCGTGATCGGATTGGCGCCGTCTGCACGCTTGGTCACGTAGCGGTCGCCGCCGTCATCCGACTCTGTCGTGTCGTTTTCCGGCTGATACGAGGCGTCGTCGCCGCCGGCCTGGTGCTTGCGCGAGTCGACCGTGAGCACGTTCTCCTCACGGCCGGCGTAGAGCAGGCGCCCGTCGACCCACGGGAAGATGAACGGGTAGAGGCGCCAGGCGGGCACGCTCGGAAGGTTCTGGTTGTAGTACGGATTTTCGAGCGCGCCGAGCTTGCGGATCTTGTCGGTCGGGTTGTTCTCGTCCCAGGTCTGCGTGGTCGTCGGGTTGAGGCTGCCGTCGAGCGCGCCCGACTCGTAGTTCGAGGTGAACACCTCGGGAACGCCGTCGCCGGGCTGGCTCAGGTCGATGTTGCCGGCCTCGTCCTGCGGGTCACCGCCGACGATCATCGCCTCGCCGTTCCAGGTGGTGGCGACCGACGGGTACCAGCGCACGCGCGACATGTCCTGGCTCTGGTCCCATGTGCCGGTACGCCAGTGGTAGACGAAAGTCGTCTTCAGACCGGCGAGCGCGACGTTCGCGTTGCCTCCGGCGAGCAGCAGGTCGCCGTTGGGCAGCTGCTGGAAGCCGGCGCAGAAGAGGTTGGCGCCGGGGACGTCCTTGCGGATGCCCTTGTAGCCGGGCTCTTCGGCGCGGGCCGGATCCCACAGCAGCACGCGCGTGCCCTTCTTGTGGTCGACCTCCTGGTCGGGGTCGGTCATGTTGCCGCTGAAGTACCAGTCCCAGTAGATGACCTGACCGTTCGGCAGCATCGCCTCGAAGATCGGGATGATCCGCGGGTTCGGCGACCAGTAGCGCGAGTTGCCGGTCGGCGTGTTCGGATCGGCGGGATCCGAGTCGTAGTCGGCGCTCGTGTCGACGATCGGGTCGCCGGGGAACTGGATGTTCGGCGTGTCCTTGTACTGCGGGTTCGGGAATCCGTTCGGACCCGTCACGCCGGTCGGTGAGGGTCCGGCGACATATGAGTTGTAGGTGTCGTACTGCGGCGTGACCGGGTCGCTCCACTCGCCGTACTCGGCGGGGTTGCCGTTGTTGTTCACCGCAAAGGTCGACGCCGAACCCCGCGAGAGTGTCGCCTTGGCGAGCTGCTCCGAGTCTGGTGCCGTGATTTCGCCGCCGTCGCGGGCGACCGGCATGTCGCCGGTGGCCGACGCATAGCCGCCGGAACCGTCGAGCGAGTTCATCGGCATGCCGAGCGACTGCATCAGCACGCGCTCGCGGATCTCCTGATCCGAGAGCAGCACAAGTCCGTTGTCCTCGGCGTACTTCTTCCAGCGCTTCTGAGCTGCCTTCTTGGCCTTGGCGGTCGCCACGGCGCTCTTGCGCGCGGCGTCGTACGAGGAGGTGAGTCCGTCGGCCTCGGCGTGGGCTTCGCTTCCGGCCGCCAGCTCGGCGTCGGAAACGCCCTCCTCATGCGCGGAAGCGACGACCGCGAACGCGGCGACACAGGCAAGCGCGAGCATCGTGGCTGCGGCCACTGCCAGCGCTTCGCGGATGCGACTTGTTGCGAAAAATTTCATATGACTGGGGGCGATATCGCTGCCGAAAGCGAGATCAGCTTGCGCCGGACGAATCCGTGTCGACGCGCAAACATCACTGTAGTTGCGGAAAACCCTGATTGCAACCAGTTGATGCGGTTTGTGCAGCCACCGGACCGCAGTTGCCCGCCAACCGTTAGCTTGCCGTCAATGACGGCGACGGCGAAGTTCTTCGAGCACGAGCTTGGAAGCAGTTGGATTCAGCGCGAACCGATGCAGCGTGCTTCCCACGCGCTCGTCGACGGCGCACAAGTCTGGCTCGTCGATCCGGTCGACAGCGACGGCGACGTGGAGCGGGCGATCGGCGGCCGCGAACTGGCCGGCGTGATCCAGCTGCTCGACCGGCACAACCGCGACTGCGTGGCGCTCGCAGAGCAGCATGAGGTCCCGCTGTTCCGGCTCCCGAAAGAACTCCCGGACGCGCCGTTCACGCCCTTCGGCGTCCTCGACCGCCCGAAGTGGCGCGAGGTCGGCCTGTGGTGGCCAGAACGCAGCGGGCTGGTCGTGAGCGAGTCGCTGATGACGGTTCCCGAACTTGCCGTCGCCGGAACCGGCGTCGGCATTCACCCGTTGCTGCGTCTGACACCGCCGCGTGCGTTCAGGCGTTTCCCGGTGGCTGGCCACCTGCTCCCCGGACACGGCGAACCGCTGCACCGCGACGACGTCGGCACCAGAATCGAGCAGGCGCTCGACAAATCGCGCCGTGACCTTCCCCGACTGATCCTCAAGACCCCGACGATTCTCAAGGAGCTCAGATGAGCGAACGTGAACACTTTGACTCGATCGTGATCGGCGCCGGCCCGGCCGGCGAGGTCGTCGCCGGCGAACTTGCTGCGGGCGGCCAGAAGGTCGCGGTGGTCGAGAAGGAACGGGTGGCGGGCGAGTGCTCGTTCTGGGCCTGTATGCCGTCGAAGACCCTGCTGCGACCGTCCGAGGTGCTGATGAGCGCCACCCGCGTCCCCGGTGCGGCCGAGGCCGTAGGCGGAAAGGTTGACGTGAAGGCGGCTCTGGCGTGGCGCGACCGCATGGTCAGCAACTGGGACGACTCCGGTTACGTGACCTGGCTGACAGACCGCGGCATCGAGCTGGTCCGCGGCGCCGGACGGCTCGTCGGCGACGGCGGCGTGGACGTCGAGGACCGACGCCTCGCGGCAGACAACATCGTGATCGCGACCGGCTCGGTGCCGGTCGTCCCGCCGATCGAAGGACTCGCAGAAGCGCGCTTCTGGACCAACCGCGAAGTCACGGGCGCCAAAGAGATCCCCGAACGACTGTTGATCCTTGGCGGCGGAGTGGTCGGCGTCGAGATGGCGCAGGCCTACGCGCGGTTCGGCTGCTCGGTCGCGCTGATCGAAGCCGCCGAGAACATCCTCCCCGGCGAGGATCCGCGGGTCGGAGACTCGATCGCCGCATCGCTGAAAGACGACGGCGTCGCTATTCACACCGGCGTCACGGCGACGCGGGTGCACGGCGGCGAGCACGAACAGCGCGTCGAGCTCAGCGACGGAACCGAGCTGCGCGGCAACGAGTTGCTCGTGGCGACCGGACGCCGGCCGGCCACCGACGGCCTCGGCCTCGAATCGCTACCGGTCAAGCTCGAGCGCGGCGCGATCGAGGTCGACAAACGACTGCGGGCGGCAGACGGGATCTACGCGATCGGCGACGCAAACGGCATTCATCTCACCACGCACACGGGTAAGTACCAGGCGCGGGTGGCGGCCGCCGAGATCCTCGGACACGGAACCGACGCCGACTACTCGGCGATCCCGCGCGTCGTCTACACCGACCCGAATGCCTTCGGCGTCGGTCAGACCGGCGGCGCCGTCACCGGAACCGCAGGCGTCGCCGAGACCGCGGCCTCTTCGATCGTGCGCGTCGACTGGCGCAACGCACACGACGAGTTCCTCACGCTCGTCGGCGACGACAACGGACGGATCATCGGCGCCTTCGCCGTCGGCCCCCACGCGGCGGACTGGATGGGACAGGCGATCCTCGCGGTCAAGGCGAAGCTGGACGCGGCGACACTCGCCGCCACGATCCAGCCGTTTCCGTCGATGTCAGAGATCTTCACGCTCGCGGCGCGCGACCTGCTCGGCAACCTCGGTCAGAAGTAGCCGTCGAAATCCCAGTCGGCGACCGTCGTGCGCTGGGTGTTCGGGTCGTAGTAGGTGAGCGAGAGCTGCTCGAGGCTGAAGTCGTCCGCGACCGGCTTGAAGCCGCCGCCGAGCATCGCCATGTTGACGAGGCCGACGAGGTCGCTCGTGAACGGCGGTGGCGGCGTTGGCCCGCAGTCCTTGGCCTCGAACGTCTGGCCCGCCAGTTCGACGTCGTACATCACCGCGTGCTCCCAGGCGCCGCCGGGAGCGCGGCGCAGTTCGATGTCGCCATCCGCGATCGCACCGCCCGATCCGCTCGCCTCATAGCGGCAGCCGCCCGGCGCCCCGATCACGTTCTTCACCTCGTGCTGGGTGACGTCCTTGAGCTTGTACCAGGCGTCGACGTAGCCGCCGGGACCGACGTTGACCGACTCGAGCTCGTACTCGGCCCACGCGTCGAAGTAGTCACTGGAGCCGGGGCCGGTCCCGGTCGCGCTGATGATCCCGGTGAAACGCTTGGGGACCTTGACGGGGTCGGCCTTCGCGTACCAGCCGCTCTCGGCGCGGCCGGCCGTGGACGTCGCGATCACGGAGCTGGCGGCCGTTGCGTCGTCACTGTCGCGCTTGTCCGCTCCGCGCGCCGAAAACGTCGCCGGCGCACCGGGATCTGACTGCGCCTTGTTCGCCGTGAACGAACCGAGCTCGACCGACTGAACGGCGAATTCGCCGCGCGCGACGCCGCCGGCGGTCGACACCACCGACCCTTCGACAGCTGCGCTGGCGCCCTCGGCGAGCCTGGCGATCGGATCCGGGCTCCAGGTGATCCGAGCGCAGCCGTTGGGAATCGAGTACCAGCGGTACTCGTCGCCCTTCATGCGCCAGCGTGCGAGCTCGGCGGTCGCCGCCACCCCTCCGGTCAGCTCGCCGTCCGCCGCAGCGCTCGCCGCGAGCTTGCGGGCTTCGGCGGCCTCGGCAACCGATGACATCCCCGCGACTTTCAAGCTGACGTCGCCTTTCGGCCCGGCGGTCGCGACGGGATCGCCATCCCTGGAGATCGTGTACGAGCCGGTGAGCGTACGGACGATCTGAGTGCCGCGGGCGTAGATCTCGTGCTTGGTCGTGGCCGTTGCCTCAACGTCGTGCAGGCGCGCGTCACGGCCGACGTGGCCTTCGGCCTTCAGGCTCTGGCTGGACTTGATCGTGTAGGCACCGACCTGCTTGCCCTTGCGGAAAAAGCTCGTGGTGCCGCCGACCAGCGACTTGTACTCGATGAAGAGCCTGCCGTCCGCAGTCGGACACTCGACCTGCGGCACGATGCCGATGTCATTGATCGAGGTCGGCTGATAGCGCACGCTGTCGGACCCTTTCGAGACCTCCATCGTCACCTGCGCACTCGTCTGGCCGTCGTCGAACGCCTGCGCATCGACCTTGGCAGAGACCTTGACGCCTCCGGCGAGCGTGACCGACCCCGCATCCATGGTGATCGTGTCAACCACTACGCGACCGGCTGCGCCGCTCGCGCTGACGAGCGCCAACGGAGCCCGCCGCGCTCGCAGCGTCTTCGGTGAGGTGAGCTTCGACGTCGCCTCGGCCAGCAGTTCGTCGGCGAGTTTTGCGACCCGCGGGGTGGCGCGCCGGATCGCACGCGACTTCCCGAGCCGAGCCGCCTGCCTCTTTGCGTCCCGACCCGAGAACCACTCTTTCAGCTCTGCAGAGGCAGTCAGCTTCCCGCGCTTCATCCGCGGCCGCGCCGGGCGCAGGCAGACCGGCTTGCGGTTGGCCTTCCACGTGACCTTGCCGCGCTTGCAGGTAGCCGCGCCGCTGACCGTGGGGGCGACCAGCAGCGCCGCGACAGCGGCGAGCAGCACGACGAGCGACATCGCGGCAACTCTGAGTGAACGTGAGGGGTAAAACGACATGGCGGAAACTCCTGTGTGCGAACGGTGGGATGGGATGCACACGTATCCTGCGCCGCCGGGCAGGGCGATTCGTAGGGGTCAACCCCTAAATCGACCCCCCAAATCCGAATCGATGCCGCCCTAACGGCGGCGAGCCTCAGCTGCCGTCGACAGAGGAGACGTAGGCCGAGACGGCCTGGATCTCCTCGGGCGAGAGCGTGCCCTTGAACGGAGGCATACCGCCGCCGCCGTTCTCGACCTGCTTCTCGACGGTCGCCTGGTCGGCCTTGAGCGAATCGAGATTCGGGCCGACGTTGCCGCTCGTACCGGCTGCAGCCAACGTGTGGCAGCCGCCGCAGTTCTGGGTGAAGATCGTCTTGCCGTCGGCCGCGCCCGAGGGGACGCCGCCGCCGCTCGCGGCGCTCTCAGACTTCGCGGCGCTCTTGCCCTCGGTCTGCTTGGCGATCTTCGGCGCTTCGGTGCCGCCGATCGTGCCGAGTCCGCCGATCGTGAACGCCACGACCTGAGCCTTCTGGCCCTTCTTCAGGACGGCCGAGGCGGGGACGATCAGCGTGTTGTTCGATGCCGCCATCGGACCGGCTGCGCCGGCCGGGAGCTTCGACTCGAAGATCTGGTCGCCGCTGCCGGCGTTGAAGCCGTACACGTGCCCGTCGAGCGTGCTGGTGAAGACGATGTCGTTGACGACCGTCGCCGCGCCGAGCGGCACTGATGCGAGCTTCTTCGTCCAGGAGACCTTGCCGTTGCTCGAGTTGAGCGCGACGAGCTGACCGTTGTTCTTGTCGCTCGACGAGACCCTGTCGTAAAGCTCCTGCGGCGAAAGGCTCGAGAGGTCGTCGGGAACGTTCGCGACGGGGACGTAGATCGTGTCGTGGGCGGCCGCCATGTTCGCGATCACGCGGGCCTTCGAACCACTCGGGGCCTTGAGGTTGCGCGACCAGGCCTTGCTGCCCCCCTTGACGTTGAGCGCAGCGACGGTGCCGCCCTTGCCGCCGACGACGATCTGGTCGTCGTTGTCCCCGGTCGTGAGGATCGGCGAGGTGGCCGGCGAAAACTTGATCACCGATGCGGGCGAGAGGCCTCCGACGGCGCCGAGTGCGCGGTTGATCTTGAAGGTGACGCCGGGCTTGAGATCGCCCGTGCGGAAGTCGAGCGCGACGACCTTTCCGCCCGCAGTCTCAATGAAGACGCCGTCCTTGGTGATGTAGGGCGACGGCGCGCCGGCGCCGTTGCCGCCCTTGGCCTTGACGTCGGCCGTCCAACCGACGCCGATGTTCTGGGCGATGCCCGCGAAGATGCGGCCACCGACGTAGCGCGTGTTGCTCGCGTTCTGGTTCGGCTTGACCCACGTGTCCGCCGACGTCGCGTGCGAGCAGGCGCTGGCCGTGAATGCGGCCGCGGCGAGCAGCCCGGCGAGGGCGAGCGTGACGAGCAGGTTGGGACGGCGGCCGGAATCAGAGTGCATTTGGGCGTGAACCTTCGTGAGTTCGGGGGTCGAGAACGGGCTAAATCTACTCCACCGCCACGACGAGCGGGGCTCCAGGCGGGGTGATCAGGCCGCGGCGAGGATGCGCACGGTCGAACCGGCCGTCGCGTCGGCGAGCGCGCGGAGGTACGCGAGCTCCTCGTCGGTGGGGATCCTGACCCCTTCGTCGCCGAAGGTGCCGGTTCCGAGCGCGCCGTAGAGGCCGATGTCGTCGACGTTCATCGGGACGTTGACGATCGTGCGGTTGCCGAGCATCTCGACGATCTCGCGGTTGACGTTCGGGTCGGTCTGAGCGTCCTCGACGATCTGGACGTCGCCCGACGCGACGAGCCGTTCGATGTAAGGGTCACCCGCAACCGGAACAACCTGCGCGGAATCCCAAAGATCCTCGCCGCCGGAAAGCTCGGCCGCAAGCACGCGGAAGGCGCTGCGATCCTGCGTGAGCACCGAGTACCAGGTCGAGTTGTAGCCGAGCGTGTTGCGCACCTCGACGGCGAGAAGTTCCAGCACATCAGTCAGCGTCGCGGTGGTCTCAAGCTGTGCCGCGAAGCGCTGCGCTCTCTGCTCGAGGGTGGCCACTCAGCCACCATAAACCAACCATCGACGGCCGAGCACCAGACGCTCGCGTACACCGTTCCGCGAGCCCCATCCTTCGGTTGCGTGGTATTTTTAAAGGACGGCGCGGGGTGGAGCAGTCTGGTAGCTCGTCGGGCTCATAACCCGAAGGTCGCAGGTTCGAATCCTGCCCCCGCTATTTCTCGCTACGTCGACTCCCGCCCAGTGAAAGGGCGTATTTTTTTTGTCGGCGCCATCAGCCCACGATCTCTTCGAAGTTCTCAAGGAACCGCTCGACCAGGGCGGGATCGAACTGTGAGCCGGCGCCTTCGGACAGTTCTTGCCGCGCGACGTGCAGAGGGAGCGCGTCTCGATATGGACGGTCGGTCGTGATCGCGCTGAACACGTCGACAATCTGCACAATCCGCGCCGACAGCGGAATTTCCTCTTCCTGGAGACCCCGCGGATAGCCGGCGCCGTCCCACCGCTCGTGGTGGGCATAGGCGATCTCGGCGCCGAGACAGAGAAGCGGATTGCTGGAACCCTGGAGCATCCGGTAGCCGATCTCCGGGTGCAGCTCCATCAGTTCGCGCTCCTCCGCCGTTAGTGGACCCGGTTTCAGCAGGATGCTGTCGGGCACGCCGATCTTTCCCAGGTCGTGCATCATGCTGGCGATTCCAAGCTCTTTGGCCTCCTGCTCGGAGTAGCCCGCACGGAGCGCGAAGCGTTCGACCACCGCGACCATGCCGTCGATGTGGTCTGCGGTGACTCTGTCGCGTGCTTCCACGGCCAGGCTCAACTTGTTCAGCGTTTCGATTCTCGCCTTCTCGAGATCTCCCACCGCAGAACTGAGGGCGGAGGTCCGCTCCAGCAGTCGCTCTTCAAGCCTCCAGGCGTGCACGCGACTGGCAATCTCCAGCGTTCGCCGGCGTAGAGCGTTGGACACACTGATCGCCAGCTCAACCGCCCTGAATGGTTTGACGACATAGCCGTACGCGCCGATGTTGAAGGCGGTTTCCGCGGTATTCACTTCGTCATTGCCGGTGACCACGACCACCGCCGCATCCGGCTGGATCGAGGGGAGCTCGCGAAGCAACTCGAGCCCCGAATCGCCGCCGAGATCGAGGTCGCAGAGAACGAGATCGAAGTTCCTGCTCGCCATCAGGGATCGCGCTGCGCTGACGGTCGTAGCGGTCTCGCAGGCGCAACGCGACTGCAGGGCGCGGCGCATGATCTCGCATTGTTCGGGCCGATCGTCGACGATCAGAACCGGCGGAGAGCCGGTGTCCAAGGGGTACGCCATGCTGGCGGAGCCGGTGAGTGCTGTCGGCAGTGACATCTTCCCTACTTTCTGACCGTTCGTTGAACTTCGCTCAGAAGCTGGTCCACCGAGAACGGCTTTTGGAGCACTCGGGCCGCGCGCCGATCCTCAGGCCCGTCGCCGACCATGATTTCGCTGTAACCCGACATGAGGAGAACCGGAAGCTCCGGCCGCAGTTCAACCGCTCGATCGGCCACTTCGTCGCCCTGGAGACCGGGCATGACGACGTCCGTCAGCAGCATGGAAGCTCGCTCGTCCGGGTTCTGAAGAAACTCGAGCGCCGGTTCGCCGCGACTGAAGTCGACGACGTCGTACTCGCGGCGCTCCAGTGCGCGGATGATCATCCGCCGCACCGCATCGTCATCTTCCACCACGATCACGCGACTCCCCTTGCCGTTGGATCCGGCTTCACACCGGTTCGGCGGTTCCGACTCTGCCGCCGCCCCGGACACGGGGAGAAGGATTGTCACCGTGGACCCGATCCCCGGTGTGGAATCGATGTGGACGGTCCCGCCGTGGTTGGTGACAGTTCCGTACACCGTTGCCAGGCCTAGCCCGGTTCCACGCATCCGGTCTTTGGTGGTGTAGAACGGCTCGAAGGCGCGCTCGATCGTTTCGCGGTCCATTCCCGACCCCTCGTCCGACACCGAAAGCTGAACGTAACGTCCAGGCTTCGGCCTGTCCGGATGCGTGCCGGAGTAACTCTCGTCAACCTCGACATTCGCGGTCGCGATGCTCAGCTTCCCACCGTCGGGCATCGCGTCCCGGGCATTGAGAGTCAGGTTGAGGATCGCACCTTCGATCTGGCTTGGATCGGCCACAACTGTCGCGAGCTTCGGCTCGAGCGTGGTTTCGAGCTCGAACTGTGCGCCGAGGGTGCGCTTGAGAAGCCTCTCGAGATTTTCGACGACCTCATTGGTGTTGATCGGCCGGCGATCCTCCGGCGACTTTCGACTGAACACCAGCAACTGCCTGGTCAACGAAGCGGCACGATCCGCCGCAGCGATGATCTGCTGAACATCTTCAGCCACTTCGCCCTCGTCATCGATGCTCTCTGCGACAAACGCTGCGCAGTTGCTGATCACCGCGAGAAGGTTGTTGAAATCGTGGGCGATTCCTCCCGCGAGCTGGCCGATGCTCTCCATGCGGGCCGCCTGGTTTCTGGCGACGATGTCTTCGAGTCGCTTCCGCTCCTTCTCCGCCTTGATGCGTTCGGAGATGTCGCGAACCGACGCGATACGCACGGGGCCGCGTTCGAGTTCGGCGAGGGCAACGGTCGCCTCGAATGGAAACTCAGTTCCGTCGGCCCGGATCGCATGCATCGGGGCCTGAATGCCAAGCGTTCCCCCATCCTCCGGATTTGCAAAGAATTCGGCCCGGCTCTCCTTGAGCGAAGCCTGTTCGCTCGCGGGTATGAACTCGAATACCGAGCGACCGATCAACTCATCGAGCTCGACTCCCAGCAACTCGGCCGCTGCGGTGTTGGCCATGACGATCCGACCGTCTGGGATCGACGCGAAACTGGGATCGGGGATCAGTTCCAAGTACGTTCGGAACTCAATCGTCGCGTTATCTGCCCTGTCCAAGGTCTTGCTCCTTCTGTGCGAGTCCAGTCTCGAACTCGCCTGCTTCCATGCGTGACCCGTATGCCCGGATCGGTCACCCGCTACACAAACTGTCGGTTTCGTAGGTAATACGTATGGTGTAGAAAAGCGGATCACCGCCCTGCCGTCCTAATATCCGCGTCATGAAAAAGGCGACTCGAACGGCGGTCCAGTTGGCGGTGGTCGCCGCCCTCTCGGCCCTGCTTCTGGTCGGAAGCGCGGCTTACGCCGGCAAGCGCTTCGGCGCAACAGGCAGCGACGCGCCGGCAGCGTTCACCGCGACCAACAAGAGCGCAATCATCCTGACCGACGACTTCTCAGTTCGCACAAAGCTCGTATCGCTCAAACTGCCGGCCGGGAGCTACGTGGTCAGCGGACAGGCCGGCGTTTTCGGCGCCGCCAGCGCCGGCGGAATGGTTCTGCACGTCGGGTGCACCGTTTCTCCGAGCGGCGGATCAACGCTGGCCGAAGCCGGCGCGACCGCCCCGAGCACGTATGGCACCGGGGAGGCGTCCACGTCCGTGCCTGTGAGTTTCAACTGGGTCAGTTCAACCCCACGCACGATCTCGCTGAGCTGCGGCGCGTCGTGGTCCGGGAACGCAGGCGGCGAAACGCTCGCGGTGTCCGGCAAAGGCGCTCGGCTCACCGCTGTCGCGGTCGGCAGCATCAACTGACTCGACCATTTAAACTCCATCCCACTCGTGCCGGGCATCGCGGCACAACTCTCCCGCGAACCGCGTGCAAAGGATTTCACGGATGATTCAGAAGTTGACCGGCGCCCTGCTGATCGCCGGCGCCCTGTCGGCAGCGTTCTCCGCTTCAGCGTTCGGAGCGTCAACCAAGCCCCTCCCGCTCGCCAAGAACGCACTGACGGAGCTTCGCTTCGAGTCGCCACGCTCGAAGCTCGTGACCACAAAAAGCGTGCGTGTCACCGTCCGCGTCCCGCAGCGAGTCAAGTCCTTCCGCGCCGTCAGCGGCGGCAAAGTGATCAGCGGTCGCTTCGTTCGGCGCGGCGACAACCTCGTCGCGAACCTGCCTGTCGGGAAGGTCCTGCGGCGCGGGGTCAACCACGTGAACCTCGTCGTCCGGACGAAGTCCGGCGGCAAGGCCGTCGGCGACCTGCGCCTGATCGTCGCGGCCAGGGGCAAGGCGCCGGCCAGCGCCAAGGTCGTCAAGCAGTCGACGCGCTACCTCGCCCAGATCAAGCTGAGCGCCCCGGCCGACCACTTCGCCGTGCGACTCAACGGGCGGAGCATCACCGGCCGATTCAGCCCGCTCACCACGAAGCAGCAGTCGATGCCGCTCGCACCCGAAGAGGGCCTGCGCTTCGGCGTCAACACGCTCACCGTCACCGCCGCACGCTCAAACGGCCGCTTCCTGCGCAGAACGATCCGCTTCCGCGCGACCCGCTCGCGACCGCTCGCGTCGGCCGGCAGGGACCGCCGCGTGCGCGCTGGTGACAGCGTCCGGCTCAGCGCAAAGCACACCCTGCCCGGGTCCGGAAAACTCGGACTTCGCTGGCGCGTCAAGAGCACTCCCAAGGGTTCCCGCGCCACGCTCCTCCACCCGACCTCACCGCGGCCGATGCTCAAGGTGAGCCGGCCGGGCGAGTACAAGATCGAACTCGCCGCCTCGCGTGGCGGCCGCCGCGGCACCGACGTCACAACCGTGTCGGCCCAGCCGAACGTGCCGCCGCTCGGCGCGTCGGTGAACACACTCGCGCCGCAGGCCGGCGGCGGGTACGCGATCGAGGTCGGGGCCAACTGCATCGGCGGCAGCGCCGCTTGCGGCAAGATCGTCAGCCCCTACACGGCCGACAAGCCGGTGCAGATCATGGTCCTCGACCGCAGCACGCTCTCGCTGGTGCGCACGATCCCGCTCTCGGGATCGCAGACTGACGCGCTGGCCGCGATCGCGATCCTCAACTCGCTGGCCGGCACGGGCAATCAGGTCGACTACATCTGCATCCTCGGTGCGATGCCGGGCGCGGAGGCCTATCCCGGCTACAAGCTTGCCGTCTCCGAGCTCACCGGCTCGACGCCCGACCTCGGATCGAGCGGCGGCTGGTCGGCGATCGGCATCCCGAACCAGAACCTCGACTCGGCGAACAACGTCACCGGGATGACCAACTCCGACGCCAACCCGACCTTCGGCGCCGTCACCGGCAACCTCTCGGGCTACTTCTCGTTCGACGCCGTCGAGCAGATCTACAGCTTCAACGTCAGTCAGGCTCGCGAGTACCAGACCTCCACCGCCGCCTCGACGGCGACACAGAACACGATGAACATCGACGGAGTCAGCTACCAGTCGGCGCCGCTCAGCGCCGGATGCACCGGCGGCTTCCAACTGGTGACACTGCGCGGCTCGACGCTCGCGCCGACGACGACGCTGCCGGTCAATCAGACGTTCGATTCGAACTGCTCGAACGTCGGGCTGGCCGAGATCGGACTGCTGAACCTCGACGCCGCCATCCAAGCCGCGGCCACCGCCAGCCCGACCGGAGCCGACGGACCGATGGTGGTCTTCCTGCAGAGCATCGGCTCGGCGTTCGCCCCCTCGCCGACGACGCCGTCGATCATCGCCGCGTCGGCGATTTCCGAGCAGATCGAGTCACTGGGTGGCACTGCCGACACGTTCATGACCGCGACGAACAAGCCGGCAGGCGGTTACGCCCTCGCCGGCGGATCGACCTTCACCCGCGAAGCCCCTGAGCTGACGCGTTCACTCACGTTCGCGCCCGAGGCGAGCGACCTGCAGACCGGATCGGCCGCGATGCTGAGCGGCCTGCTCTCGCTCAGTCGCTTCGGTCATTTCCAGCCCTCGAGTGGCGCGCCGACGTCCTCGCGGAACGGCGCGCTGAACGACATCGCATACCAGGCGCCGACGCCCTGGCCGTACAGCAGCACACAGAGCCAGAAGAACGCGCTGAAGTACATCAGCGACCACTACAACATCCAGTACAGCCCGGCGTCCTCCTGTTACAAGCCGGTAACCCCGGACGTGCGCTTCGAGTACTGCGACCTCAACGCTCCGTGGAGCAGCCTGCTCGCCGATCTCCCGACCAAGGCCTGGACGTCGAGCTGCGGCTGCAAGAAGGAGGACTGGGGCCACCTCCGCAAGCAGATCCCGACGGAGATCCGTTCCGTCCAGCGGGTCTACAAGTTCGTCACTCTGGTTCAGAAGATCTACGGGACCGGCTCGGGCGAGTCGACCTATCTCGGAGTGAAGAAGATCGCGACCGACGTCAACAACGCGATCAATCCGCCGCCACGCTCGGACACGGGCGGATGGTGGAGTGACCTCGTAGCCAACGTCGCCAACGCCCTGTCGGTACTCGCACCCGAGGACAGTGCGCTCGAAAAGGTCTCGGAAGCCGTCTCGGCGATCGCGTACCTCGGTGAGGACGCGCTCACGACACCGCAGGGATCGAGCACGCTCGGCCAGATCGTCAAGACCGAAGCCGCCGACCTGCCGACCCAGTCTGCCGATCGCTATCGCGCCGCGAGCCTCAACTTCGGCCACTTCGGCGACATCGTCGTGACCGACTGGGGCAAGCTCAGCGCCGTTGCGGCGAGCACCACGATCCAGCTCGACAGCAACACGCTGGCCGGTTCGTCGGGCTCGATGATGGTCGGTGCCTACCGGTTCGCGTACAAGCGGATGCTCTCGGTGGCCTACGACACGCTCTCGCTGCCGCCCAACACCAATACGCCGGCGGCTACGACCGCGCCGGAGTACGGCTGCGAGCAGAACCCGGGCGACCCCAAGACGCTGATGTTCCCGTTCAGCTCGGCGGGCCCCGCGGCCTGGACTTCGATGCAGCGCAACGGGCCGAGCCTGCCGGTGTTCGGCAACGTCGCGCCGTGGATGCTCGTCTGGGGCAAGAAGGGCCAGACGAGCGTGTTCGGCGTCCCGACCCCGCCGCAGAAGCTCGTCGAGAACCTTTTCCCGAAGATCACCTTCGACGCCAACGGCAACCCGTTGACGCTCGGCGAGTACGCACCCTGGATGATGCGCAAGAACTTCAATCAGGTGCCGTTCCCCTGCGGCATGTAGTCGTCGGGGGTTCTGTAGCGTGACGGCAATGGCCACGACCACGACTTCGAACATCCTGTCCCGCCGCGACCTGCAGTTCCTGCTCCACGAGTGGCTGCGCGTCGAAAAGCTCGCGGAACGCGAAAAATACTCCGACCAGTCATCGGAGCTGTACGACGACGTGCTCGAACTTGCCGAGCAGATCGCGACCGAGCAGTTCGCCCCGCACAACCGCGCCGGTGACATCGACGAGCCGCACATCGGAGACGACGGCAAGGTCGTCCTGATCCCGGAAGTTAAGGCGGCGCTCGATGCGTTCGCCGCGGCCGGCCTCGTCGGCACGACGATGCCGGAAAGCGTCGGCGGGATGGGCCTCCCCCACGTCGTCGGAACGGCCGTCTCCTCGTTTTTCCAGGGCGCGAACATCGGCACCGCGGCTTATCCCTTCCTCACGATCGGCGCGGCCAATCTGCTGCTGGCGAACGGCTCCGAGGATCAGATCGAGACGTGGGTCAAGCCGATGGTCGAGGGGCGCTACTTCGGCACGATGTGCCTCAGCGAGGTTCAAGCCGGATCGTCGCTCGCGGACGTCGCCACTCGTGCCGAGCCACAGGAAAACGGCACCTATCGCGTGTTCGGCTCAAAGATGTGGATCTCTGGCGGCGACCACGAACTGAGCGAGAACATCGTTCACCTGGTGCTCGCGAAAACTCCCGGATCGCCCCCGGGCGTGAAGGGGATTTCCCTCTTTCTCGTACCGCGGTTTCTCGAGGACGGCGAGCGCAACGATGTCGTACTCGCCGGCGTCAACCACAAGATGGGATGGCGCGGAACAGTCAACACGGTGCTCGGATTCGGCGAGGGCGAGTTCACGCCGGTCGGCGAGCCGGGTGCCGTCGGCTACCTGGTCGGTGAGCCCAACATGGGCCTTGCGGCGATGTTCCACATGATGAACGAGGCGCGCATCGGGGTCGGTCTCGGTGCGACCTGCCTCGGCTACACCGGCTACTTGAAGTCACTTCGTTACGCGCGCGAGCGCCTGCAGGGACGGCCGATCACGGCGAAGGATCCTGCCTCTCCACAGGTTCCGATTGTCGAGCACGCAGACATCCGCCGCATGTTGCTGGCGCAGAAGTCTTACGTCGAGGGCGCGCTTGCGCTCGTGCTCTACTGCGGCAGGCTCGTCGACGACTCTGAGACGCTCGACAGCGACGAAGACCGCGCGAACGCGGAACTTCTGCTCGACGTGCTCACCCCGATCACGAAGAGCTGGCCGGCCCAGTTCTGCCTTGAGGCGAATTCGCTGGCGATCCAGATTCACGGCGGCTACGGCTACGCGCGCGAGTACGACGTCGAGCAGCACTACCGCGACAACCGCCTCAACCAGATCCACGAGGGCACCCACGGAATTCAGGCGCTCGACCTGCTCGGCCGCAAGGTCACGATGCAGGGCGGCGCCGCGCTCGGACTCCTGGCCGAGACGATCGGCGAGTCGATTGCACGTGCGGAGGCCGCCGGCGGCGAAGCTTCCGAGTTGGCGTCAGAGCTGCGAACGGCGCTCGACAGACTGCTGGCCGTGACCGGCGGCGCGTGGGGATCCGGCGACGTCGAGGCGGTGCTGGCCAACGCGACGCCGTATCTCGAGGCGGCAGGCCACACCGTGATCGCCTGGATGTGGCTCGAGCAGTTCCTCGCCGCGGAAGGCAAGGAGGGAGACTTCTACGACGGCAAGCTCCAGGCCGCGCGGTACTTCTTCAGCGCTGAGTTGCCGAGGACCGGTCCGCAGCTGGACCTGCTGGCGCGGCTCGATCGCTCCGCGCTCGACATGCGCGAAGACTGGTTCTAGACGCGCCGGTATGCGCTGCGGCCTATGCTGGCGGCATGTGCCGCAACATCAAGACACTCCACAATTTCGAGCCACCCGCGACCGAGGATGAGGTCCACGCCTCTGCGCTCCAGTACGTGCGCAAGATCAGCGGATCGACCAAGCCGTCGCAGGCCAACCAGGAAGCGTTCGACGACGCCGTCGAGAAGATCCGTGCTGTCACGCAGGAGTTGCTCGACCGGCTCGTCACAAGCGCGCCGCCGAAGGACCGCGAGGTAGAGGCGGCGAAGGCACGCGCCCGCGCCGAAGCTCGCTTCGCTGCCTGACTGGCTCGCTGAAGGTCAGAGCGCCGAGACGCCGTCGTAGATCAGTTTGATCGCGATCAGTCCGAGCAGCACGGTCATGATCGCGGCGTTGTGAGCGCTCATCCAGCCCTTGAGACGATCGAGGGTCCTGCGCGCGCGTTCACCGAGGGCGAAGAACATCAGGACCGGTACCGCCGGCCCGAGCGATGCGATCAGGACGAACACCGCCAGACCCTCGATCTGAGGACCCGTCGCCGACCCTTCGTCGACGAGCGCGGCCGCCGCGCCGAGCGTCAGCAGCAGGTTCTTCGGATTGAGCGCAGAGAGCGCGAAGCCGAGCCCCGCAGCGTGCGGGAAGTCGAAGTGGTCGACCGAGCGCATCCACTTCGGCAGCTCGGTCGCCTCGCCGCGCGCCGGTCGGCCACGCCACTGCTTTGCAGCGAGTACAAGGACGCCGATCCCCAGCGCGATCAGCACGCCTCCGGAGGCGGAGCCGGTATCGCGCCCTTGGCCACTTCCACCGGCCAGCGCCAGCACCAGTCCGCCAACAACGCCGAGGCCGACAATCCACCCGAGTAGAAACCCCGGCCCGTTTCGCCGAGCGTTCGGCGTGCTGAGCATCACCACGATCGCGATGATCGGAATCGGCGAGATCGCCACACCGACCGCGAAAGCAACTACCTGTCCGATTGCACCGCCCATGAGTTGGAACGGCAGCTTACGTCTCAGCGGGCCGACGAAAAGAATCAGAAAGAATCCGCGGTGCTACCCAAATGCGGTTACGATGCCAATAAGTCCATGCGGGTTTTTTTAGCCCGCGTCATCTCACCCTGGGGAGGGAATTGAACTCATGCGCATTCGCATGTCAGCGAAGCACGGGCTGCTCGCCGCTCTGGTGGGCGCGATCGTCGTTTTCGCCGCACCGTCGATGGCCTCAGCCGCCTCGGCCAACGACCCGTTCTACAAGTACACAGGGAGCACGCCGCTCTCGAGCTATGCGCCCGGCAGCGTCCTCAAGACGCGCACCGTGCCGTACCACATCTTCGGACTGGCGACACCCTTGAAGGCGACGCAGCTCCTCTACCGCGCGACCGACGCACAGAACCGCGCGACGGCGAACGTCACGACGGTGGTTCAGCCGTCCTGCTTCCTCTGCCTCAACCGCGAGAAGGTGCTCTCTTACCAATCGTTCTACGACTCGCTGAATCCCGAGGACCAGCCGTCGGTGGCGATTGCGGGCGGGCTTTCGCTGACCGGAATCATCCCGCAGATCGAGACGCTGCTGTTCTCGCCGTTCCTCGCGTCCGGCTTCACGATCGTGATTCCCGACACCGAGGGCCAGACCGCCGACTTCGCCGCAGGACCGGAGTACGGCACCAACACGCTCGACTCGATCCGGGCCGCGATGAACGCCTCGTCGGTCAACCTGTCAAGCAAGGCGAAGGTCGCGATGATCGGCTACTCCGGCGGCGCGATCGCCACCGAGTGGGCCTCCGAGCTGGCGCCGACCTACGCACCTGACCTGAACAAGAACCTGATCGGCGCCGCCTACGGTGGTGTGCTCGTGCACCCGGCGCACAACCTGCCGTACGTCGAGGGAACGTCGATCTGGGCGGGAGTGGCGCCGATGGCTCTGATCGGAGTCGCGCGCTCGTACGGCATCGACATGTCGCCGTACGTCAACGCCTACGGCGCGGAACTGCTGGCGAAGCTCGACAAGGCTTCGATCATCAACGTCCTCGGCCAGTACCCGGGCCTGAAGTGGGCCGACATGGTCAAGCCGCAGTACGCCAACCCGAACAGCATCCCTGAGTTCGTCACCGCGGCGAACAAGGTGATCATGTCGACTGGTGGCACGCCGAAGATCCCGCAGTTCGTCGGCCAGGGAACAGGCGGCGAGCTTGAGGGAACACCTGGCAACAAGCCCGGCATCGGCAAGGGCGACGGCGTGATGATCGCCGGCGACGTCCGCACGATGCTGCGCACCTACTGCTCTAAGGGTGTGAAGGTGAAGTACACGGAGTACCCGGGAAGCCACATCACGAGCGCGCTCCAGTGGCTGCCGGCGGCGATCGACTGGACGTTCGACCGCTTCAGCCTGCTCGGTCCTTACACGATCCCGAGCAACTGCTCGAGCATCGCACCGGGCAACTCCCTCGCCCCGCTGGTCTACCAGCCGTAGCGATTGCGCGTATCGTTCCTCCCGACCCGCGGCTGCGGGTCGGGAGGCCGAACGCCGATGAGCGCAGAATCCAACTCAGCCCTGATCAAGAAGTTCTACGCGGACTTCGCGAACCGTGACGGCGACGCGATGGCCGGCGCGTACGCGGCCGATGCGACCTTCAGCGATCCGGTGTTCACCGACCTCACCGGCGACGAGCCGGGTCAGATGTGGAGGATGCTGACCTCGCGCGCCACGGACCTCGAGGTCGAGCTTGTCGACCATTCCGCGTCCGAGTCAGCCGGCACCGCACGCTGGATCGCGCACTACACGTTCACCCAGACCGGCCGCAAGGTCGTCAACGACGTCCACGCGAATTTCCGCTTCCGTGATGGTCTGATCGCCGAACACATGGACGACTTCAATTTCTACAAATGGTCCCGCCAGGCGCTCGGCGCCAGCGGCCTGCTGCTCGGTTGGACGCCGATCGTGCGCTCGGCGGTTCAGAAGCGGGCGCGTGCGGGGCTCGACGAGTTCGAGCGCCAATCGTGACCACTTTCGTTGCCGTCCACGGCGCGATGCACGGCGGCTGGGCCTGGGGACCGGTGCGCCGGCTGCTCGGCGAAAAGGGCCACGACCTGATCGCGCCGACGCTGACCGGTCAGGGAGACCGCGCCGGCGAGCTTCGGTCCGACCTGGGCGCGAACGCGCACGTCGAGGACGTTCTGCGCGCGCTCTGGTTCGAGGACGTCGAAGACGCCGTACTCGTCCTCCACTCCTACGCCGGCATTCTCGCCGGGCCGATCGCCGAAGCGGCAGACGGTCGACTTCGAGCGGTAGTGCTCGCCGGCGGCTTCTACGCCCGGCCGGGCCAGTCATTGCTGGACGTCGAGCCTCCCGAGACAGCGTCGCGGTACCGCGAGCTGGCAGCCGAGCAGGGCGACGGCTGGCGCATTCCGTCAAGCGACGCGTTCCTCGCCCAGTGGGGCGTGACCGACCCGTCGATGGCCGCCTTCGTCGGCCCGCGGCTGACGGACTTCGGCCTGGCGCTGACGACTGAACCGATGGAGTACGACCCGGCACCGCTCGCCGCGCTGGAGCGGACTTTCATCGAACACACGGATCCCCCGCTGCTCTCGCTGAACGGTTCGATCGCCGCGGCGATCGAAGACGGTTTCACCCACCGGACGATCGCGACCGGCCATGACATGATGCTGGCCGACCCGGCGCTCACGGCAGAGATGCTCGTCTCGATTGCGACGGCCTGAGCACCGACCTGTTCCCGCAGAAGCCGGCTGTAGATTCACCCCATGCCCAACAGCGAAGAAGAGATCATCGCCACACTCAAACGCCTGAAGCCGCTCAGCTTCGTCCACACCGAGGGTTTCACCTGCTTCACGCAGATGACCGTCGAGAGCAGCGGGCTCGACCCCGAGGCGGCCGAGGACTGGATCACCGGCCACGGCGGACACATCAAGCACGTCGTCGTCCCGGCGATCGAAAACGTCGGCCGGCGCATTCCTGAGCCCGACTCCGAGCCGTGCTATTTCGTGCCGGACGACCTGCTCGACTAGCCGCCCGCCGCGTACTGCACGATCGAGCGGTCGATCAGCCACTCGACCGGTGCCCTGTCGTCGCTGTAGACCGGGCCACCAAGCGGTGCGCGCTCCAGCCGCGACGCCTCTCGCCGCGCGGTCGCGGTCAGTTCGGGTTCGTCCGCCACGGCGGCGATCAGCTTCGAGGGCTCGATCGGCGCGTCGCTGGCGACAAGCATCGTGTTCGTTGGGCGCGTCCGATCGATCCAGACGTGTTCGAACGAAGTTCCGATCGTCGCCGCCAGCACGCCGGCGAGCTTCTGACTTCCCTCTGGATGGCCCACGTTCACGACGATGCTGCCGCCCGGACTCAGCCTGCTTCGCGCCAGCGCGAAGAACTCGCGGGTGGTGAGATAGAACGGGATGTACGGCTGTCGATAGGCGTCGAGGATCAGGGCGTCGTAGCGCACGTCTGTCGCCCGAAGGTAAGGGCGCGCGTCGGCCGTATGGGCGCGAAAGTTCGCGCCGCCGAGGTCGAAGTACCGCTCCCCCACTTCGGCCAGCTCGCCGTCGATGTCCACTCCGTCGACGCGCGTGTCCGGGAAGTAGCGCGCATAGGCGCGCGCGACCGTACCCGCTGCGTTTCCGAGGATCGCGACCCGCTCGGGCGGCCGCCCGCCGACCGCCATCGGTAGCACGAACGCCGCGTCCCAGTAGAGATCCGTCAGCGCCGTGTCCGGTCTGTAGAACGAATGGATCGCCTGGCCCTCGTTGAGCTCGAGCGTGCGCGATCCGTCGGCATCCTCGATCACACGCGCGTACTGCACGCGCGTCTCGTCTTCGAAGATCACCTCACCGTCGGCCGACTCCTGCTTGATCCCGCCGGCGGGCAGGAAGATCAGCGCCAGCAACGTGATCGCCGGTACGACCGCTGCCGCGGCGCGGCGCTTGATCCCGGGCAGGGCGGCGACGCCGAGCAGGAGCGCGAACAGGAGGAACGTGCGACGCGTCCCGATCCACGGGATCAGCAGCAGCGCGCTGACCAGCGTTCCAAAAAGGCTGCCAATCGTGCCGACGGCGTAGAGCCGGCCGGCCAGGGCTCCAGCCGCGTCGCGATCGACGGAATCCATCCCGATACGCAGCGCCCAGGGTGAAACCGTGCCGAGCACCAGCACCGGTGTCGCCAGCAACAGCAGCGTGGCGATCAGCGAACCGACGAACGCCCCGGCCGAGATCTCGTCGAGCGCGTCGACCCCTGTGTCGAGCAGCGGCCTGGCGACAAAAGGCAGCAGCGCGGTGAGCGCTGCGCCGATCATCACCGCGGCGGAAAGCAGATCGAGCCGTGGCTTTCTGTCGGCGAGGCGGCCGCCGAGCCAGTAGCCGACCGACAGCGCGACGAGCACAACGCCGATCGTGTTGGCCCAGACCACCTCGGAGGCCCCGAAATAGGGTGCGAGCAACCGCACACCGGCGATCTCGATGCCGAGAGTCGCCATGCCGACGGCGAACACGAGCGGTTCGAGTCGCGGCCCTCCTGCCGCCTCGGGCGGAGTCACGGCGACGTCGCGAGCAACGTCACGACGCGGACCAACTCGGCGCGCATCAGCTCCTGCGCGATCAGTTCGTCTGAACGGAGCATCGCTGCGATCGGTTCAGTCACTGCACCGACGATCGCGCGCGCACGAACCTGCGTGATCGGGGGAATACTCGGGTCGCTCCCGCGAGACTCATCGCGCAGCGAGACGTAGAGATTCGCGAAAAGCGTGTACGACTGCTCCAGTCGTTCAATCGCCTCGCGTCCAGCTGCCGGCCCTTCCACGATCACGATCCTGGCCCGGTCGCAGTCCTCGTAGACGAAGTCCACGAGCGCACCGATCCCGGCCTCGACGCGTTCCTCGACGCTGCCGGCCGGGTCCAGGGCATCGACGATCCGCAGCATGATCTCGTCGATCAACGTGTCGATCAACGCGATGAAGCAGGCGATCTTCGACGCGTAGTGCTCGTAGAAGGTTGGCTTCGCCACTCCGGCCGTGGCGATCAGGTCTGCGACCCGCACCGCCGCGAAACCCTCTTCGATGACGAGCGTCTGCATCGCCTCGAGCAGGCGTGCCTGCTGCGACGCCGCGACGGTCTCGCGGTCGAGAGCGTTTCGCCCTCGCGGCAGGACCCGCTTGATCACATCTGCGTCGCCGGCCATGCCGGGCAGCATATTCGCGCACCGCGGCCGGCCGCCCGTCGAACACGCGTGCCGGCCCGCCGGAGCGGGGCGGCAGAGGAATGGTGCGGGTCTAGAAGGCCGCTGCCGAAGAGACGACCGTGAAAGACCAGACGAGCGTGGTGGCCACCATGAGCGCCGCGACAAGCCCCCTACGCGGCGCTTCGATGTCCTCGATCGTCGGTTCAGCAATCATCACTTCGGATTCCATTCCTTGCCCTCCCCTTGCTGTTGGTCTGCCGCCACGCATCCCGCGTGACCTCTGATCGAAGCCCCCCCGGAAACCGATCGCCAACAACATATGAGTGTGATCGCCATCACGCAAGGTTTTCGGCGAAATTTTTTTAGGGTCTGGACCCCATGCCGCCCTGGGTGTCTTCTCGCCCCCGCCGAGCGGACGCGAAAAACCAAGAAGGCCTTGGATAAGCGCCATTCCTGCGGATTGACCACCCCCGAGGGTGGCCAGTCAGCAGGAATGCGCCTTGTCGCCGCGTGGGAGGTCACGACGTCGCGGCTGCAGGGTCGGCGAGCGGCCGAAGTTTTCGCGTCGGCGTCGCGGTCTTGTGACGAAGTTGGTGCAAAGCGGTCTTGATCCGTCACGGGCCAGTCGGTTGACTGTGTCGCATGAAGAAGAAGCGACGCCCCCTCCTCCCGTACGGCCCGTCACTCGCCGATCTACCGGCGACCGGCGAAGAGCTCCAGATCATCGGCGACCCGGAAGCGATGGCGCGAGGCGCCGCTCCGGTCTTTCGAAAGATGACGCTCGACGACCTCGACGACGACTGCCCCATCTGCGTGATCAACCGCCAGCGCATCCTCGCCGGCGATGCCCCGACCGTGATGGTCTTCGAATGATCGGGGACATCCGGGCGCGGGCGTAGGTTTCGCGACGTGCGAAGGGGACGCAGCAACTGGATCTGGCTCGTCGGCGCCGTCATCTCGGTCGCCGGCATCCTTTTCGGTTACGACCAGGGCGTGATCTCCGGTGCGCTGACCGGAATCGAGAAGGACTTCCACGTCAGCACGACCGCGACGGAGATCATCACGAGCTGGGTGACGCTCGGCGCGCTGGTCGGAGCCCTGATCGCCGGCACCACCGCCGACAAGCTCGGACGTCGCCCGACCCTGCTGCTCGCAGGCGTGCTTTTCATAACCGGCGCGATCATCGAGGCGGTTGCGCCGGGCACGGTGATCCTCGTCGTCGGCCGACTTGTCGTCGGCTTCGCTGTTGGCGTCGCCTCCGTCGCGGCGCCGTTGTATGCCGCCGAGATGGCGCCGACGCGGCTGCGCGGAATGTTCATCTCCGGATACCAGCTCGGCATCACCTTCGGAATCTTTCTCGCCTACCTCGTAGACGAGATGCTCGACGCCGGCGACTGGCGGGTGATGCTCGGCGCCTCGGCGTTCGTCGGCGTCGCCCTGATCGTCCTTATCCTGCCGTTGCCCGACTCGCCGCGTTGGTACCTCAAGGTCGGTCGCGACAAAGAGGCTCGCGACGCCCTGACCAAGGTCGCCGGCGACGACAACCCCGACGCGACGATTGCCGAGCTCAAGGCCGACGCCGCCCAGGACGTGCAGGCCGACTGGAGCGAGGTCTTCTCGAAGCGCTGGCGCAAGCCGCTGATGATCGGCGTCGGGCTGGCGGTCTTTCAGCAGATCACCGGCATCAACGCGATCATCTACTACGCCGACAAGATCTTCGACGCCGCCGGCTTCGAAACGGTCGCGCAGCAGACGGCGGCGACCACCTGGGCCGTCGGAGCCGTCAACGTCGTCGCCACGCTGATCGCGGTCTTCTTCGTCGACAAGCTCGGCCGTCGTCCGTTGCTGCTCGCCGGCCTCGTCGGCATGACCGTAAGCCTCACAGTCGTCGGGTTCGCCTTCCAGGAGCTCGGCCACATCAGCCACGCGGACTCCAGCCAGACCTCGTCCAGCACCGGCACGATCACCCTGATCGCGCTCGTCGTCTACATCACCTCGTTCGCCTTCTCGCTCGGCCCCGTCGTCTGGACCGTGATCAACGAGATCTACCCACGTCAGGTGCGTGGCCGCATGGTCTCAGTGGCGACGGCCGTCAACTGGCTCAGCGCCTGGGCCGTCAGCCAGTTCTTCCTGACCCTGGTCGACGCACTCGGCGAGTCCGAAACGTTCTGGCTGTTCGCCGCGCTCAGCGTGGTCGCGTTCATCTGGATCTGGCGGACCGTGCCAGAGACGAAGGGCCACACGCTCGAAGAGATCGAGCAGATGTGGTCGACCGACCCGCGCCCGTGACGCGCGAGGACGAGATCCTCGAAAACATCCGTCAGATCCCTGAAGGCTTCGTGCGCACCTACGGCGACGTCTCGCCCGGTGCGCCGCGGTTGGCCGGCCGGATTCTTGCGGAACTGGCTGACGACGACGTGCCGTGGTGGCGCGTGGTCCGCGCCGACGGGAGTTTCACGCAGGGCCAGAGACAGCGGGAGCGGTTGCTCGCGGAAGACGTACCTCTGCGGCCGGGGCTCGACCGCGTAGACATGAGCCGCGCCCGCGTTTGACGCCCCTCCCTGCCGTACTCTTCAACGCGCGTGAAACGCTGGTCCGTTCTCATAATCATGTGCGCGGCGCAGTTCATCATGGTGCTCGACACGACAGTGATGAACGTGTCCGTCTCGAACGTTGTCGAAGACCTCGACACGTCGATCTCGAGCGTGCAGCTCGCGATCACCCTCTACACACTCGTGATGGGGTCGTTCATGCTGCTCGGCGGACGACTCGGCGACATCTTCGGTCGCAAAAAGGTGTTCGGCATCGGCCTGATCGTCTACGGGATCGGCTCGCTCACGACCGCGCTCAGCCCAAACATCGGCTGGCTGCTGTTCGGTTGGTCGTTCGTCGAGGGCGCCGGCGCCGTGATGGTGATGCCGGCGATCATTTCGCTGACCGCGTCGAACTATTCCGGCCGGGACCGCGCCACGGCATACGGCGCGCTCGGCGGCATCGCCGCAGCCGGAGCGGCGGCCGGACCGCTGATCGGCGGGTGGGTCACCGAAGCACTGACCTGGCGCGTGGTCTTCGCAGCCGAAACAATCGTCTGCATCGTGATCGTGCTCTTCCTGCGCGCGATCGCCGACGCCAAGTCCGAGAATCGCGGCAAGATCGACGGTGTCGGCACTCTGCTCTCGTCGCTCGGACTCGGGATGGTGGTGCTGGCGATGCTCCAGGCCGGCACGTGGGGTCTGCTGAGGCCGACCGGCGCGCTGGAGATAAACGGCCATGAGATCACGCCGTTCGGACTCTCGGTCGTGCCGTTCATGGTGCTCGGCGGGCTGTTCGTGATTTACGGCTTCTTCGCCTGGGAGCGACGCGTCATCTCGCGTGGCGGAACGCCGCTGATGCATCCGTCGCTGCTCTCAAAGCTGCAGCTGCGCAACGGTCTCGCAATGCTCACGGCCCAGCAGACCGTGATCGGCGGAATGTTCTTCGTGATCCCGATCTACCTCCAGTACGTGCTTTTGAAAGACGCCTTCGAGACCGGCCTGAAGCTCGCGCCGATGTCGCTGTTGATGCTGATCGCCGCGTTCTCGGGCCCGAAGCTCGCTGTCAAACGCTCGCCGCGGCAGATCGTCACCGCCGGACTCTTACTGGTGGTCGTGGGTTCGCTGATCCTCGCCTCGACGATCAACCCCGAACTCGACGACGCGATCTTCGCTTTCGGCATGGCGGTCTTCGGGGCCGGCTTCGGCCTCGTCGCCTCGCAGCTCGGCAACGTGATCATGTCGTCGGTCGGTGACCGCGACCGCGGCGAGGCCGGCGGCCTTCAGGGGACGGCCCAGAACATCGGCACCTCGCTCGGCGTGGCGATGATCGGCGCGATCATGATCTCGTCGCTGAGCAGCGGATTCAACGCCGCAGCGCAAGCGGATCCAGGACTGAGCCAGGAAGCCAAAGCGGCCGTCACAAAAGCTTCGGCGAACGGCATCGAGATCATGGGCGCGAACGAGCTCGACGCCGCCGCAAAGGCGAGCGGACTGCCGGCAGAAGAGACAGACAAGCTGATCGCCTACTACGAAGACGCGCAGATCGAAGCGATCAAGATTGCGATCCTGCTCGCGGCTGCGCTGGCGCTGATCGGACTCGTGATCGCTCGGCGGCTGCCGACGATCCCAGGCGTCGAGCTCGGGACCGACGACGATCGCGCGCCGCCGGCCACGAACTGACGCGAATCAGTAGCGCGACTGCGCCTGGTAGACGTAGCTTTTCTGTGCGCCGGCCTCCGACCATGTGACGGTCGCGGTCGCTCCCGCGCCGACGGCCGTGCCGCTGACCTTCACACCGGCGAGTTCTTTGTCGGAGATCCCCGGCGACACCTGCGGGTAGAGGATTCCCGTGTACCCGAATACGGACGTGCCCTTCGCCACAATCTGCGGCACTCCGGCGACCTTCGCGCCGAGCGCCGTCACGCAGTTCTGAGACAGCGCCATACCGAGCAGTTGTCCGGTCGAGCCGTAGCCGACCTCGTACACGCTGGCCTGCCCGTTCTGGGTCAGGAAGTCCTTGAAGTTGATCGCGTAGACCTGCGGGTTGCCCTTGCCGAGCTGCGAGTAGATCGCGCACTTCTTTTTGACCACGAGCAGCTTGCCGAGCTTCGCGCCCTTCGCCCACGACATCGAGCCGAAGAACTTCGGCTTGTCCTGGCAGAGCAGAACGGTTCCGCCCCCACGTTCGCGATAGACGTAGAAGCCGTTGCTCTTTGCCAGCAGTTTCGCCTTGACCTTGCTGCCGGTCTTCTGGCAGTAGGTCTTCTTTTTCTTGGCGATGACGGCGTGCGGCGCGGAGGCGCCGGCCGAGGTGGGGATCGCGGCGGCGGCGAGGAGGCCGAGGCACGCGAGGATCAGAAGTCTGCGCATGCCTCGGCACTCTACCGGCCGGAAAGGTGCAGTCAGAAGACCGCTAGCCGAGCAGCTTGGCCTTCTGCGCGGCGAACTCTTCGTCGGTGAGGATTCCCTGCTCGTGCAGCTGGCCGAGCTCCTTGAGCTTGGCGATCTGCGGGTCTTCAGCCGGAGCGGCCGGCGCCGGGGCCGGTGGCGGCGGAGCGTACTGCTGCTGCTCGACCGGCGCCATGTAGCCGGGCTGAGCCTGCCCTTGCTCGGCCCAGCGCTGGGCCTGACGACGGGAGACGTTGTTTGAGACGTGCGTCGCCGTTCCGGCGATCACTGCTGTGCGGGCGACCCCGCGGATGAGTCCAGGCATGTCGATTCTCGCTTTCTCGTGAAGTGGGGGTCAGGCCTCGACGGCGTCGAGGGTCTCTGCCAGTGCGTCGAGCGGCACAGCGCCGCGGGCGACGACCTGAGCGCCGTTTCCGCGTAGCGCTCCGGCCAGCGGGGCAGCCCAGAGGTTCTCCCAGATCAGCACGGCGGCCGACGTGCCGGGCTCGATCGCGGAAGCGGCCTCGCTGATGTCGCCATCGTCGAGCAGGCCGCTGGCCGCCCCGTCGAAGACCGCGAACTCGGCGCCGAGTTCATCGACGTTCAGAGCGGCGACGGTGCCGTCTTCGGCCTTGGTGATGAAGGCGAGGTCGATCACACGCACAAGCCCGCGGTCGACGAGGTCGATCAGGTGTGGCAGCGCCTCGCCGTTCGGCTGCTGGTCCGGCCACTCGATGATCAGGTAATCGATCGGGCCGATTGCGTCAGGAGCGTCAGTCATTGGAAGAGTTTCTCCGATCAGCTTCGATGGTTCCGGAGCGGCGCCGTGGTTGCACGCGGGCACCTTCCGGGATGCGATCCGATCCTAAACGGATTTCGCGCGATGCGGTGCGAGTCGATCGGCCACCGTGGACGATCCCTGACGGATCGACCTTCGAGGCGTCTGAAGTTCGCTCAAAGCCGTGCCGCCAGTTCCGTGCCCTGCCGGATCGCCCGCTTCGCGTCGAGCTCCGCCGCGACGTCGGCGCCGCCGATCAGGTGCGACTCCACACCCTCGGCGACCAGCTGGTCATGGAGCGTGCGAACGGACTCCTGCCCGGTGCACAAAACAATCGTGTCGGCCGCGATCGTTCGCGACTCGGCGAAGTCCTTGCCCAGCGAGATGTGCAGCCCGTCATCGTCGATCCGGTCGTAGCGCACGCCTTGAACCATCTCGACCTGCTTCTTCTTCAGCGTCGCGCGATGTACCCAGCCGCTCGTCTTGCCGAGCCGCTTGCCGAGCGCCTCATCCTTGCGCTGGAGCAGCACGACCTTGCGAGGTGCAGGTGGGACCTCCGGCTTGACGATGCCGCCGCGCGAGTCATGCTCGGGCGCCACTCCCCACTCTTTCTGCCACTCGGCGAGGTCGAGCGTCGGCGAGGTCTCGTCTACAAGCAGCTCCGAGACATCGAACCCGATGCCGCCCGCTCCGATCACGGCGACGGTCTCGCCGTTCCCGTCCGGATCCTCGATCGCCTGCTGGTAGCTGCGCACGCTGGCGTGGTCGACGCCGTCGATCGCCGGCGTGCGGCCCTCGACGCCGGTCGCGACGACAACGGCGTCGAACTCGCGCAGATCCTCGACGCCAGCGCGTACGCCGAAGCGCCGTTCGACGCCGCGCTCGTCGAGCAGAGCGTTGAAATAGCGGATCGTCTCGTCGAACTCCTCTTTGCCCGGGATCCTGCGAGCAAGGTTGAACTGGCCGCCGATCTGGTCGGAGGCCTCGAACAGCGTCACGCTGTGTCCGCGTTCGGCGAGCGTGGTCGAACAAGAGAGGCCAGCCGGCCCCGCGCCGACGACCGCGATGCGGCGTGGCGACTGCGTCGGCTCGATCACCAGCTCGGTCTCGTGCGCCGCGAGCGGGTTGACGAGACAGCTCGCGCGCTTGTTGCTGAAGGTGTGGTCGAGACACGCCTGGTTGCAGGCGATACACGTGTTGATCAGCTGAGGTTTGCCGGCCGCGGCCTTGTTGACCCACTCGGGGTCGGCGAGGAACGGTCGCGCCATCTGAATCATGTCGGCCTTGCCGTCGGCGAGCAGCCGCTCGGCCTGGTCGGGCATGTTGATGCGGTTCGAGGCGATCACCGGGATGTCGACGACCTGCTTGATCGCTGCCGTCTGGTCGGCGAAAGCGGCGCGCGGCACGGAAGTGACGATCGTCGGGACGCGCGCCTCGTGCCAGCCGATGCCGGTGTTGAGGATCGACGCGCCGGCCTGTTCGACCTCGTCGGCCAGCGCCAGGATCTCCTCAAGCGTCTGTCCGTCCTCGACCAGATCCATCGCCGAGATCCGGTAGATCACGATGAAGTCGTCGCCGGCCTTCTCGCGCACGGCACGCACGATCTCCGTCGGGAAGCGTCGGCGCTTCTCGGGCGTTCCGCCCCAGTCGTCGTCGCGCTTGTTCGTGCGCGGGGCGAGGAACTGGTTGATCAGGTATCCCTCGCTGCCCATGATCTCGACGGCGTCGTAGCCGGCCTCGCGCGCGAGCACGGCGGCGTTGGCGAAGTCCTTGATGGTCTTCTCGACGGTGCGGGCGCTCATCGCCTTTGCGCTGAACGGAGTGATCGGTGACTTGCTCGCCGAAGCGCTGAGCGAGAACGGGTGGTAGGCGTAGCGCCCGGCGTGGAGGATCTGGAGAGCGATCTTGCCGTCCTCGTCGTGCACGGCAGACGTAACCTCGCGATGGCGCCTGGCGTCGCCGGATGAGGTCATGTCGCCGGCGAACGGCAGCAGCCAGCCGCGGCGGTTCGGCGCATATCCGCCGGTCACGACCAGACCGGCGCCACCGCGAGCGCGGGCCGCGAAGTAGGCCGCGAGCTTCGGAATGTCACTGGCGCGGTCCTCGAGCTTGACGTGCATCGAACCCATCACGACGCGGTTCTTCAGCTGGGTGAAACCGAGGTCGAGGGGTTCGAGAAGACGGGGGTAGTCACTCATGCGCGCAACTGTACCGAACGATCGTTCGGTCGCGCGGTTGCATCGATGGCGCAACAATGTGGCTGTGCCGCACATTCCCATAGAACGCCATCTGCTCAAGGCGAAAGACCTCGCCGACGGCCGCTACCACGAGCAGATCGATGTCTCTGACATGGCCGATGCGGCCGGACTCTCGCGAGCGCACTTCACGCGCGCGTTCAAGCGCACGTTCGGTGAGTCACCGCACCAGTACCTGCTCGGGCGCCGGCTCGAACGCGCGGCGGCGCTGCTGCGCAGCACCGACCGGCCGGTCCAGGAGATCTGTCTGAACGTCGGTCTGAGCAGTGTCGGTTCGTTCACGTCCCGCTTCACCGACCGCTTCGGAATGTCGCCGACGGCCTACCGCCAGGCGCACCCGCCAGCAAAGGCCTACGCGATGGTGCCGGGCTGCGTTACCCGGATCTACGGCGTTCGCAGCAAGTGAGCACAAATGGAGAACTCGCGCCCACCACGCGGCCGTAGCTTGGCTGCATCAACGTAAGCCCAATCCAAGGAGTCAACAAATGCACGTCAAGTACGCACAACTCTGGGTCCGTGACCAGGAGGAGGCGCTCACCTTTTACACCGAGAAGCTCGGCTTCGAGATCTACGAAGACGTCACCCTGCCCGAGCTCGGCGGGTTTCGCTGGCTGTCGGTGAAACTCCCCGACCAGGACGTCGGTATCTGCCTGATGGCGATCCCGGGCGAGCCGGTGATGGACGACGAGACGAAGGAGCAGGTCAATGTGCTCATGGCTAAGGGTTTTGCGGGAACAGTCTTCCTCCAGACCGACGACGTCTACCGCGATTTCGAAGCGCTCAAAGCGCGCGGCGTCGAATTCGTCGACGAGCCGTTCGAGCAGCCGTACGGAATCGACTCGTCGTTCCGCGACCCGTCCGGCAACCACTTCCGCCTCGCCCAGGTGAAGGAGGGTCTGCCCGGAGGCGCCTCCTGACGCATCCGGCCGCGTCAGTGGGGTCGCTAACTTTTTTCTGGTGACCCCGCTGGCGCTCGCCTCACGCCCCGCAGTACTGCTCGACATCGATGGGGTGCTGCACGTCGGCGAGGAGCCGATCCCCGGGGCGGTCGAGGCGCTTGCAGAGCTGCGCGAGCTCGCCAGTGGTCTGCGCCTGGTGACCAACACGACCTCGCGTTCGCGGCGGGCGGTCGTAGAGCAGCTCCAGAGCCTCGGCTTTGAAATCGAGCTCGACGACGTTCTCACCCCGGCCGCGCTCGCGGTCCGCTACTGCGAGGACCACGCGCTCGCCAAAGCAAAACTGATCGTCAGCGATTCGCTGCGTGAGGACCTCTCCGACCTGGACGAGGCCGCGCCCGGCGAGCCGGCCGACGTTGTCGTCCTCGGCGACATCGGCCACGGCTTCAACGCCGACGTCATGAACGAAGCGTTCGGACTGCTGATGGACGGCGCCCGGCTGATGGCCCTTCAGCACAACCGCTACTGGCAGCACGCCGACGGGCTGCGACTCGACGTGGGCGCCTGGGCTTCGGCGCTCGAGTACGCGACGGGCAAGACCGCGATCACGGTCGGCAAGCCGTCGAACGAGTTCTTCCGCACCGCGCTGGCCGAAATCGGCGGCACGGTCGAGAACGCCGTGATGGTCGGCGATGACATCGAGGCCGACGTCAACGGGGCACAGACCTGCGGGATCCAAGGAGTCCTTGTTCGCACCGGCAAGTACCGCCCCGGCACGACCAGCGAGCGCGGCTTCGGCCCCGCGGCGACGATCGACTCGATCGCCGACCTGCCCGCGCTCGTTCGCGCGCTCGACTAGCCCGCCCCAACCCCGATCCGCACAAAACCGCTCCCCTTTCGAGGCCGACAAACCTTGCTTAACCCCGTCGCAGCGACGGGGCCTGAGCAAGGAAAGTGGCTTGGACTGGGCGGGGACTTTGGGCGATGTGCGCGAGTCGGCGGCTAGACCCGGAAGACCGCGATCTGCTGCTCGAGCGACCTGGCGGTCGAGCGCAGGGTGTCGGCGGAGCTGGTGATCTCTTCTGAGGAGGCCGACGCCTCTTCGGTGTTGGCCGAGGTCTGCTCGGCAAGTGCAGCGACCGATTCGGTGACGCGCAGGATCTCGTTGATCGCAGCGCTGACGTCGTCCTTCGCACCGGCGACCTCGCGCGTGCGTGCGTCGACTCCGTGGACGTGTCGGTCGATCTCGCTCAGCGAACCGGCGATGTCGGCGAAGCGCAGGCCGGCGTGTTCGACGACGCGCGCGCTCTTCTCCACCTCTTCCCGACCCTCGCCGACGGCGTTTACGGTCTCGGTGACGGTTCGCTGGATGCTGCGGATCAGGTTGGCGATCTCGGCTGCGGCTTCGCTCGACTCGTTTGCGAGCTTCCGCACCTCTTCGGCGACCACGGCGAAACCGCGGCCCTGATCGCCGGCGCGCGCGGCCTCGATCGCGGCGTTGAGCGCGAGCAGGTTGGTCTGGTCGGCGATCGCGACGATCGTCTCGACAATCGTGCCGATGTCGGCCGTGTCGGAGCCGAGCCTGTCGACGGCGTCGACGGCGCCGGCGATCCGTTCGGACATCGCACGCATTGCGTCGCGCGCTTCGGCCGATCCGGCGCTGCCGTCGTCGGCGAGCTCGCGTGCCGCCGTCGACACGGCCGTCGCGCGCTCGACCTCGGACGACGCTTCGGCGATCGCGCGCTCCAGGTCCTCGGCAGCGCTGCGGGCGAGGTTGATCTGGTCGAACTGAACCTGCGCTCCCGACACGACGTCCTGCATCGCGTGAGCGATCTCTCCCACCCCGACGGCGGACTGCTCGGAACCGTCTGCGACCGCCCCGGCGCTGATCGACACTTCCCGCGCGACGGCGTTCGAGGACCCGATCAGCCGTCCCTGGCTGGCGAGCATGCGATCGACGTCGAGCATCAGCGTGCCCAGCTCATCGGTCGAGGTGACTGCGCCGCGACGACGCAGGTCGCCGTCGGCGGCGGCGCGAATGCGCTCGGAGATTTCAGCGATCGAGCCGCGCAGGCTGACCGTTACCGCGCCCCCGACGATCGCGACGACCAACGCGAAAACCGGCACCTGATAGAGCAGGAGTCTTCCCTCGTTCGAGTAGGCAACGCCGGCGCCGAAGGCGTTGGCGATCACCTTGCCGGAGACGAACATGACGACGCAGAGCGCGACCGACCCCATCGCGAGCAGGACACGCGCCGGAATGCCGAAACCACCGGGAACCTGCGCGTCCCGCGTCGTGCTGCCCGACGTCTGGCGGTAGAGCCGGCGCAGGATCGGGCGGGTCTGGTGTTCGACGGCGGCGTAGATCGGGAATCCGGCCACCGGAATGAAGCCGATGAAGTCTGTGAAGTACGAGCTGATCTCCTCAGTGCGCAGATCGCCGACGATCATCACGGTGACGATGAACGCGAGCGGGTATCCGATCGCCCATGCGAGCAGGTAAGCGATCGTCGCGCGCTTCGGCAGTCGCAGCGCCACACCGATCGCCGCCTCCTTGACCGCCGGATCGTCGTCGTGCGTCGCCGACTGACAGAAACGGAACGACTTGCTCACAAGACGCCATGCCATGAAGATCAGCGGCGGCGCGATGATCAGTGCGGCGATCGTGTTGGCGTCACTCACCGACGGGCGCGAGAGCTTGACGATCACGCCGCGCACCAACAGGATCACGATCATCGCGACGATGCTGCCGACGTACAGCAGCGCCAGCTTGCGGCGCGCACGCGCATCTGCGTCCGGCGGGGCTGCCGGCTCGGACTTGGGGGAGGCCTCGCGGAACACTGTGTGATGGTTTCGGCGCTCGCGAAGCCACACTTGAACCGGGAATGCGGGTAATCTCGCCTCCTGAATGGACCTCCACCCCGGCGAACAGGTGATCTTCGAAGGGCACCCCTCCTGGCGAGGCGTGATCTCGTTCTACGTGAAGGGCGTCGGCGGCGCGCTGCTGGTCGGCCTGATCCTCTGGTTCGCATGGTCGAAGTCAGGCGCAGTGCTCGTGTTCGCGGTGATCGCCGGCATCACGATCCTGTCCGGATTCATCATGCGCGTGGCCACCGTTTACACGATCACCAACGAGCGTCTGCGCATCCGGCGCGGGATCCTCTCGAAGAACGTCCAGCAGACGAACATCAATCGCGTACAGAACGTCAACACCTCGCAGTCACCGGTCCAACGGCTGCTGCAGGTCGGCCGCGTCGATTTCGACACCGCCGGCACCGACGACTCTTCGTTCACGTTCGAGGGCATCGCCGACCCGGAGTCGATCGTCGCGTTCGTTGACGCCGCGAAGCGTTCCGAGCCGTCGGAACTCGCGGGCCAAGGGCTCTGAGCTCCGCAGTCTTCGGAATCGGTGTCGCCGGCAACTTCGCCGGACACCTCGAGCAGGCCGGCGAAGCCGCCGACTTCACAGCCGTAAGCGCCGAATCCGGCGCGCCAAAGGGGATCTTCCCGTTTTACGTCCCAGGTTCGAAAGGCTTTCTCGGCGAGTACCCGCTGTCGAGCGACCGAATCGTGCTGCCCCGCTCAGACGAGCCACTGAATCTCCAGATCGAGCCCGAGGTCGGCGTCTTCTGTCGCATCGACTACGAGGACGGCCTGCCGGTCGCGCTCCGGCCGTTCGAGATCGCGGCATTCAACGACTGCTCGATCCGCAGTCCGAACGCCCGAAAGATCAGCGAGAAGAAGAACTGGGGCGCTGCATCGAAGGGCTGCGCCGCCACGCACCTGCCGGTCGAAGAGATCGAGCGCGACGGCGGGACGGCATCGCTGCGACTCGCCAGCTTCCTGCGCCGCGACGGCGAGCTGCACGAGTACGGCGTCGACAGCCCGTTGCCGGGCTACTCGTACTACGGGACCCAGCTGCTCGACTGGATCGTCATGAAGCTGCGCGATCAGCGCGACGACGGACCGCTCGAGGACGTCGGCGCCCTGCTGCGCCTGGCCGGCAACCCGGACACCCTGCTCGCGGGGATCGGCGCGACCCGTTACACCGAATTCGGCGAGCAGACATTTCTTGACCCCGGCGACGAATCGATCGTCGCCGTGTACGACAGCTCGTCATGCGACGCGGCCCAGCTGCGCGCGTCGATCACAGCCGGCGTCGAACCCGAGCGCTCGTCGGTGCTGGTTCAGACCGTCGTCGGCCCGTAGCCCTCGGGCCACTCCGCGTGCCAGCGGCGCACGCCCTCCAGTTGGGCGGCCAGCGCGATCAGGCGCGGCTCGCTGCCGGCCTGGCCGAGCAACTGGGCGCCGACCGGGAGGCCGTCGACGAATCCGGCCGGCACGCTGATCCCGGGCCAGCCCGTGACGTTCCAGGGCCAGGCATACGGACAGGCACCGACGTACAGGCGGTCGCTGGCGTACGAAGCCATCCCCTCGAGCGCGTTTGCCTCGAGCGGCGGCGCCGCTGTCGTCGGGGCGATCACGACGTCGAAATCCTTGAACATCGACCCCTTGATCCGCCGGACCACACCCTCGTAACCGCGGCCGAACTTCAGCAGCGGGCCGCCCAGCGCGCGGCCGGTGCGGTGGTTGTCGAGCGTGCGGTGGTCGAGCAGGTTGCGATCGGGGACGCGGTCGACCCAGTTGGCCACGCCGTTGGTCGATCGCGGAAGAAAGGAGAGCCCGGTGAAGGCCCGCGGGAACGGCTTTTCGACGACGTCGTGGCCGAGCCCGGAAAGGCTCTCGGCGACCGTGTCGACCTGCGCGCGCACGCGCTTGTCGAGCCGCGAGGGGACACCGGTGAACGGGATCCGGTACGAGACGGCGATCCGCAGCCGGCCCGGGTCATCGCCGGCAGCATCCGCGAAGGAACGCTCGGGCGCCGGTAGATGGTGCAGCTCGCGCGGGTCGGTCCCGGTGATCGCGTCGAGCAGCAGCGCGGCGTCTTCGACGCTGCGCGCCAGCGGGCCGATCGCGGTGATCCCGTTGAAGGCCTCCGGGTCGGGCCAGGTGGTGACGCGTCCGCGCGTGGGCTTGATGCCGACGAGATTGGTCCAGCCGGCCGGGATGCGTACCGAGCCGGCGCCGTCGGAGCCGACGGCCGCGGCTATTACACCGGCCGCCACCGCCGCCGCCGCTCCACCCGACGAGCCGCCGGGCGTGAAGTCGTGGTTCCACGGGTTGCGCGTGATCCCGAAGGCCGGACCGGCAGTGACCGACCACTGCCCGAGCTCGGGCGTGTTCGTCTTGCCGACGATCACCGCTCCGGCCCCGCGCAGCAGCGAAGCGACACCGCCGTCCTCGGCAGCCGGCGCAAACTCACCACCGCAGCCGAACGCCGTCGGGTGGCCGGCGACATCCATGTCGTCCTTCACAGCCGTCGGAACGCCGAGCAGCGGTGCTGACTCGCCGGCAGCGATCCGCCGGTCGGCCTCATCGGCCGCGGCCAGTGCCTCGTCGCGCAGGATCAGTTTGAAGGCGTTGAGCGTGGGCTGAGTCGCCTCGGCGCGGGCGAGCGCGCGTTCCGTCAGCTCACGTGAGCTCGCGCCGCCCGAACGCAGCAGCGCGATCTGCTCGGCGAGGCTCTCGCTGGGCTGCACGGCGATGTGTGTCGGCGGGGAGCTCATACGCGTACGGGAAGGCACATTATTCGCTGCGGCAGGCCGCAGCATCGGTTGCTTGTTGGTGAATGCGCGCAGGAGCGCGGCCGTGCGGTGAGAATGCAGCGGGCAAGCACCCGTTTCCATCTCCAGGAGTAGACATGAACTACCCGCCGCCGCCCCCGCCGCCCGGGGGCCCCGACGACCCGACCCAGATCAACCAGCCCGGCGCCCCGCAGGGCCAGCCCGGCCAGTATCCGCAGCAGGGATACCAGCAGGTCGATCCCGTAGCGGCCGCCGACAAGAAGCGCAAGCAGCAGCTCGGCATCCTCGCCGGCGTCGCCGCAGTGCTGATCGTCGCCGCGTTCTTCGCCGGCAAGGCCGTCGAGAAGAAGAACTACGACCCCGGCAAGGACGGCTACAACGAGATCTACGCCGCCGGCCAGTCCGCGGGCAATGCCGCCGGAACCAAGTCGGGCGAAGCGTCCGGTCAGGCCGAAGGCGAGAAGGAAGGCAAGGCCCAGGGCACCGAAGAGGGTGAGAAGCAGGGCGAAGCCACAGGTATCGAGGACGGAGCCAACCAGGCGCTCGGCGGATTCGGCAGCTGGGACACCGGCACGCCGTACGTCGTGACCGTCGGTGAGGGCAGCGGCGACGTGCCGTACGTGGTCCAGAACCGCACCCAGATGCAGGAAGGTCTGAACTACAAGATCTGCTCATCGGGCTCCGGCATCTGCACCTCCGAGGTGACGTCGTCGAGCGGCTCTGGAGGTGGCGCGACCGGCAACTAGCCGGCTCCAGCCAGAACGAACTACGGACCCGCCGCCGGAACCTATCCTCCGGCGGCGGGTTCGTTTTTTTATGCGTCGCCTCTCCCGGATCACACTCACTGCGCTGCTTGTGGCAGCGCTTTTCGTTGTTTGGAGCGCCCCCGCGGCCAACGCGGCCGTCTGCTCAGGCACGCCCGTCCCCTACCCGGGGAACAGCGCCAGCTCAGAGCAGTACGCGAACTGGATGGCCAACGGTACTCGCGCGCTCGGTCTGCCCGGCGAACTGCCGGTGATGGCCGCACTGGTGGAGTCGGGCCTACGCAATCTGAACTACGGCGACGCCGACAGCGTCGGCTTCTTCCAGATGCGCACGAGCATTTGGAACAAGGGCATCTACAAGGGCTACCTGAAGAATCCCGATCTTCAGCTGCAGTGGTTTACAGACACGGCGACCTCAGTACGCGCGTACTGGGTGAAGAACAAGAAGGGCGATCCGGCCGCGAGCTCATCGAGCTACGGCGAGTGGATCGCCGACGTCGAGCGCCCTGCTTCGCAGTACCGCGGCCGCTACCAACCGCGCCTCGCCGAAGCGCGCAAGTTGATCGCGGCCACCTGCCCGGGGCTGCAGGGGATCAACGTCACGGCGCCGATCGCGAGCCTGTCGTTCAAGCGTCGACAGCATCCCGGGCGCAGCGGGCGCATCAGCGTCGGCGTCAAGTGCAAGAACCTCCCTTGCAACACCTCGGTCAGCGCCGTCTTTCGACTGCCGGGGCACCGCGGATCACGCAAGGTCTCATCCGACACGACGATGCTCGCCGCCGGTCAGCGCGGCAAGGTGCTGGTGCCGATCAGCAGCAGATTGAAGAAGCGGCTGCGCTCGTCGCTGCGCGGAGGCCGCACGACGCGCGCGCGGCTGCGCATCGCGATCACCGGCAGCTCCGGCGCGCAGACGGTCTACGTCCGCCGGATCACGCTGGCGCGCTGAGCCCTCAGCTGGTCTCGACGCCGGTGCAGTCGACCGGCGCGAGCGTGGTCTTGTAAGACTCGACCAGCTGCTTGCCGGCGTCGGCCAGCTTGTCCTTCGCATTGGTGACCGAAATACTGGTACCAAGGCTGGAAAGCGTCGACGTCACCGAATTCTTGAACGCCTCGTTGGCCTGCTGGATCTCGGCCTTGCGATCGGGGTTGAGCTTCTGCTCGTTGTCCTTGATCGTCTTCAGGTCGTTCTGGATGCCCGAGATGTCCGACTTGAACTGGTCGAGCGTGAAAGTGGCCGGCGAGATCGACGCGAGGCTGTCGACCCGCTTCTGGATGTCGCTGCGCGAGCTGCAGACCGCCTGGAGCGCCTTGTCCTCCTCAGAAGTACGAGTCACGAAGTAGACGACCAACCCGACGACGACCACGAGCAGAATCGAACCGAGGACCACGAGGACGGTTCTGTTGGACTTGGCTACGGGATCGGGTGCGGGCGAAGAGGCTTCCATGTGGCGCATCCTACATACGCTCTCCGCCATGGGCGCAGAAGCCATACGCGTGACCACACTCACCGACGGCGGACAACAGGCCGAGGACATCGCCGGTCCGATCATGGACCTGGTCGGCTCGGCCGAACGCTCGCTGGATCTGGCCCTGTATGACGTGCGGCTTCCCGGAGCGGTCGGCGATGCGATGGCCGACGCGATCAAGGCCGCGGCTGCCCGCGGGGTGGCCGTACGGATCATGTACAACGCCGACGGGCTCTACAAGATTCCCGTGCCGCCGCCGCCGAGCACGCACCCCGAGCTGCTCGCGGCGCTCGGCGTGCCGCTCAAACCGATCCCCGGCGAACCTGACCTGATGCACCACAAGTACGCGGTCGTCGACGCGCGGACGGTGTGGGCGGGATCGACCAACTGGACGCTCGATTCCTGGACGCGCGAGGAGAACGTGATCGTCGAGGTTGACTCACCTGAACTTGCGGCCCAGTACACGCGTGACTTCACCGAACTCTGGGAGACCGGCGACGTCGAGAACAGCGGCGCGTTCGATCCGGCGGCGGTCGACGTCGACGGCACGCCGGTGACACCCTGGTTCTCCCCCGGACGCGGTGAGGAGCTTGCCCATCGAATCGCGAAGCGGATCGGTACGGCGCGCCGGCGCGTGCGGATCGCGTCGCCCGTGTTGACGAGCGGGCCGATCCTCGGAACCCTTCGCGAGGTGATCGCCGAAAAGCGCTCCGAGGTGCTGGGAGTCTGCGACTGGACTCAGCTGCACGCGGTCTTCGGGCAGTGGAAGAAGTCGGGCAGTGCCTGGAAGATGCCGCTGCTGGCCGAAGTGCTCGAGGGCGCGGAATTCACGGGGAAGCGCTCGACGCAGTACGCGCCCGGCGCCGTCCACGACTACATGCACGCAAAGGTGACGGTTGCCGACGACGTCGTGTTCATCGGCTCGTTCAACCTCTCACGCAGCGGCGAGATGAACGCCGAGAACGTCCTTGAGATCGCGGACGCGGCACTAGCCGACCGCATGGCCGCATACGTCGACAAGGTCCGGGCCCTCTACCCGGACGTCGACCCGCCGGAATGAATCAGTAGACCTCCGGCACGAAGGTCTGGTCGTCCATCGGCGGGCGTACGTAGCCGGAGATGTCGGGGCGCGGCGGCAGCTTGACCTTCTCGGGGTTGAGGTTCTTGTAGGGGACCTGCGAGAGCAGGTGGCTGATGCAGTTGAGGCGCGCGCGGCGCTTGTCGTCGGCGTGGACCACCCACCACGGCGCCTGCTTGATGTCGCAGACCGTGAACATCTCGTCTTTCGCACGTGAGTACTCGACCCACTTGTCGCGTGACTCGACGTCCATCGGCGAGAGCTTCCACTGACGCATCGGGTCGTTCACGCGCGCCTGGAAGCGCTCCTCCTGAACGTCCGGGCTGACCGAGAACCAGTACTTGATCAACTGGATTCCCGAGCGCACCAGCATTCGCTCGAACTCCGGACAGCTGCGGAGGAACTCTTTGTACTCGTCGTCGGTGCAGAAGCCCATCACGTGCTCGACGCCGGCGCGGTTGTACCAGGAGCGGTCGAACAGGACCATCTCGCCTGCGGCAGGCAGGTGCTCGACGTAGCGCTGGAAGTACCACTGGGTCCGCTCGCGTTCGGTCGGCGTGCCGAGCGCCACGATCCGCGTGTGGCGCGGACTGACCCGCTCGCTGATCCGCTTGATCACGCCGCCCTTGCCGGCCGCATCGCGGCCTTCGAAGATCACGACCACGCGCTGGCCGGTCGAGATCAGGTACTGCTGCTGGATCACCAGTTCGCGCTGGAGCCGCTTCAGCTCCTTCTCGAACTCGGCCTTCGGCATTTTGGACTTGGTGGCGACTTCTTCCTTGCTCATGGGGATCAATCTAGAGCCGATCGCGCCCGATCCTCCGTGCAGATTGCACAAACTGTGCGTTCTTCGATTGGCCCTTTGGCCAGACGCGATTGTCAGGCGACAAGATCGCCGAACAGCTCGTCGAGGGCCCGTTGCGGGTCGTCGCAGATGCCCGTATGCGTCGGCGAGGTCTGGATCATCGTGCTCGCGGGAGCGGTCAGCCAGCCAAAGCGTTCGCTCTGATCCATGGCGGCGATCGGGCCGGCCCCGGGGTCGCCTTCCGCGACACGCGCGTATGCGACCAGCGCCGCTTCGATCGTCGCGACGTCGGCGTCCGGCGCGATCGCGGCCAGCCGCTCACGATCGAGACCGATCTTCGCCGACAGGAAGTCGTGCTGGCGCGCGTAGAGCACGACGCCGGCGTTCACGAATTCGCCGCGTCCCAGGTCCGGCACGACGCGCACAACGGCGTATGCGAAGGCGCTCTCAGCCACGAGCCGCCTCCGCCTCCGCTTCGAATCCCGCGCGCTGCTCGAGCCGCGCCGTGAGGTAGTCGACGTAGACCGCGGGCGCCGTGCCGGCGAACCACTCTGACGGCGTCGCCGCGACGGCCTCGGCGATCCCGTCGACGCCGATCGCGGCCGCCATCGCGTCGCCGGCAGCGGCGATCTCGGAAGCCCGCGGCAACAGAACGTGGTCGGCGATCTGCGGGAACGCTCCGCCTGCCTTCGCCGGGTCGAGGCCTGCGTGCTGCTGGTAGAGGGCCGCCCCGTGATCGATCAGCCAAAGGTCTTCGTGCCAGACGAGCAGGTTCGGATTTCGCGGCGTGCGGTCGACGTTCATCGTGAAGGCGTCGAGCCAGACGACCTTCGCGGCGAGCTCCGCGGTCGGCTGCCACGCGCCCGCCGGCGAGTACGTCAGCGATCCCGGCAGGAAGTCGCTGCCGAGGTTGACGCCGGGACTCTCGACGATCAGCTCCTGGATCTCCGGGTCGGGCTCGGCGACGCCGATCTCCGGCGCAACGTCGACAAGCGTCCGCTGCGGCACGTTCAGCCCGCACCGCGTCGCCAGCTCAGCGCAGATCACCTCGGCGACGAGCGCCAGAGTGCCCTGCCCGGCAGCACGGAACTTGACGACGTAGAGGCCGTCGTCGTCGGCCTCCATCAAACCGGGCATCGATCCGCCCTCGCGCAGAGGCGTCACGTAGCGCGTCGCGCGCACGATCTCGCGGGTGTCGACCTGCGGCCCCATCGCGCGGAATCTACATGGCCGCGTGCAATCACCGGTATTGACGGTCCAGTCCTGCGAAAAAAAGCCGATACTCGTTGGATGCACACCGACCCATTCGAGTCCACCGACCTGATCGACGAGTTCACCAACGGCAAGCCGCGCGTGTTGATGCCCGTGGTCGTCGGCACGCGTCCCGAGGCGATCAAGCTCGTACCGGTGATCATGCGGATGAATCAGAGCTCGGTGGTCAAGCCGATCGTCGTCTCCACCGGCCAGCACCACAACATGGTCGAAGAGATCTTCGAGGCCGCAGAGATCGGTACACAGGTGCATCTTTGGGCCGGTGCCGACCGCGCGGCACTGACCGAGCGCGTCGCGACGGTGATGCAGCGTTTCAACGATTTCTGCCTCGAATGGTTCGGGCCCCGACCGGCCGATGAGCAGCTCAATGACACGATCCTCGCCGGCAAATACCCGGCGGCGGTGATCGTGCACGGCGACACGAGCTCGGCGATGTCCGCGGCGCTCTCCGCGTTCCACCTTCGAATCCCGGTCTGCCACGTCGAGGCCGGACTGCGCACCGGCGGCAGCATCCTCAGCCCGTTTCCGGAAGAACTGAACCGTCAGGTGATCACCTGCATCGCGGCGATGAACTTTGCGCCGACCTTCAAGAACCTCGAGAACCTCACGCGCGAGAACGTTCCCGTCGGGCAGGTTTTCGTGACCGGCAACACCGGCATCGACGCCCTGCGCTGGGCGGCGACGATCGCGTCTCCATACGTCGACCGCGAACTCGAACGACTCGACGCCTCGGGCGCCAAGATCGTCGTGGTCACGGCGCACCGCCGCGAGAACTGGGGCGAAGGTCTGGCAGGGATAGCCGAGGGCGTGAAGCGTCTCGCCGCCGAGTTCACCGACCACACCTTCGTCGTGCCGCTGCACCCGAACCCGCTCGTCCAGAAGCAGCTCGGCGACCCGTTGCGCGAGATCGACAACATCCACCTGACGGAGCCGCTCGACTACACCGAGTTTGCGCGCCTGCTCGGTCGCTGTGAACTTGTGCTCACCGACTCCGGTGGGATCCAGGAAGAGGCGCCGTCGCTTGGGAAGCCGGTGCTGGTGATGCGCGAGACGACTGAGCGCGGCGAGGGCGTAGAGGCCGGGACACTGAAACTCGTCGGCACCGACCCGGACAAGATCTACAAGTCGGCCGCGAAGCTGCTGAGCGACCAGGTCGCCTACGCAGAGATGGCCGATTCCGACAACCCTTACGGCGACGGCTATGCCGCCGAACGCATCGTGATGGCGTTGGAGTACATGGTCACGGGCGAGAAGCCGCCGCTGCCGTTCAGCTCCGGCTTCAGCCGCCAGGAGGTCGCGGCGGCCGGCGGTATCGAGCTGCGCAACCCGAGCAGCGGGCACGCTGTCGACGTGATCGACGCGATGCTGCGCGATGCGCCCGAGCCCTCCGAGCGGGAGTCGTGGCCGCTGTGATGTTCGCCCTCTGGATGCCCTTCGAAGGGCTGGGACTCCTGTGGCAGACGATCCTCACCGTCGCCCTGGTGACGATCATCCTCATGCTTCTGTGGACGACGCTCCTGTTCGTGCGCGGGCAGCGGGCACGTCGCCACGCGCCCGCTCAGGACCAGGAGTCGGCCGACGAGTTGATGTGGGTGTTCATGGTCCCGGCGCTCAACGAAGAGGTGACGATCACGGACTCCGTCGCCCGCCTGCAGCAGGTGCGGGTCGCCAACAAGCGGATCGTCGTGATCGACGACGGCTCCGACGACGCCACCCCCGACCTGCTCGCCGCGATCTCCGACCCTGACCTGCTCGTACTGCGCCGCAACCCGCCGGAGGCCCGTGAGGGCAAGGCGGCCGCGCTCAACTGGGCATGGCGACAACTCGACGTGACCGCGCTGCGCGGACACGCCCGCGAAAGCGTGATCGTGGTGATCGTCGACGCGGACGGGCGGCTGCACGCCGATGCCCCGTCGTTCGCGGCCGCACACTTCCGCGAGCCAGAAGTCGGCGGCGTCCAGTCACGCGTGCGGATCTACAACCGCAAGAAGCCGCTCGCCTGGTTCCAGGACGTCGAGTTCGGCGTCTACAGCGCACTCTTCCAGATGGGCCGCAACGACTGGGGGACTGCGGGCATGGGCGGCAACGGCCAGTTCAACCGTCTGACCGCGCTCGACGCGGTCGCCGACGAGAAAGGGCCGTGGCGCGACAAACTGACCGAGGATCAGGACCTCGGCCTGCGGCTGATCGCCGCCGGCTGGACCGGCAGGCAGGAGCTGCGCGCGACCGTCGACCAGCAGGGTCTTTCGCGGCTTCGCCCACTGCTGCGCCAGCGAACGCGCTGGTCACAGGGCAACCTCCAGTGCATCTCGCTGCTCGGGCCGACGCTGCGTTCGCCGCGCCCGCTGCCGGCACGCATCGAGGCCGCCGCCTACATCCTGATGCCGCTGTGGCAGTCGATCATCGGTGTCGCGATGCTCGCCGCCGCCTACCTGCTGATAACCGGGGCAGCGCCGATCATCGGCGATGGGAACGTGCTGCTGCAGGTGCTGTTCTTCTACGTGCTCGGCTTCGGCGGCGTGATCCTCGGGTGCATCGCGGCCGGGGCGGCGCGCGGCCGGAAGGGCTACCTCACCGGATTCTTCATCGCACAGCTCTACGCGTTCTACTCCTGGCTGATCTGGCCGGTCCTTGTGCGCTCGATCTTCCGTCAGGTGACGGACCGGCGTAGTTGGGCAAAGACGGGACGCGAGCCCGTCGACGGCGACGGTGACGGCGGATCCGGCGCCGTCGACACCAAGACGCTCGCCGCCTGAGCCCTTTTCAGGCTTTCTCAGGAAATTCCAAGCTTCGGGGCCGATAATGGCTCCATGAACACGAACGGAAACGTCGGCGAGGCCGCCGGAACGCGCATCCTCGTGGTCGACGACGAACCGAACATCGTCGACGTGATCACGATGGCGCTGAAGTATCAGGGCTTCGAGGTCGAGAGCGCCGGCAACGGCATCGACGCGATCAAGGCCGTCCACACCTTCAAGCCACACCTGATGCTGCTCGACATCATGCTCCCCGACATGGAGGGCTTCGAGGTCGCCGAGCGGCTCGGCGCGACGCACGGCCGCACTCCGATCATCTTCCTCACCGCCCGTGACGCGACGGAGGACAAGGTTCGCGGGCTCACTATCGGCGGCGACGACTACGTGACGAAGCCGTTCAGTCTCGAGGAGCTGGTGGCGCGCGTGAGGCTGATCCTGCGCCGTAGTGGCCAGGCCGCTGGCACCGACGAAGACCGGCTCACGTTCGAAGACCTCGAGCTCGACGAAGCGACGCGCGAGGTCACCCGCGCCGGCAAGTCAATCGAGCTGACCGCAACCGAATTCCGCCTGCTCCACTACTTCATGCTCAACCCGCGCCGCGTGCTGACGCGCCAGCAGATCCTCGACCACGTCTGGGAGTACGACTTCGACGGCGACGCCCGCGTGCTCGAGACCTACGTCAGCTACCTGCGCAAGAAGGTCGACGCCGGCAACGCGCCACTGATCCAGACGGTGCGCGGCATCGGTTACGCGCTGAGGCCGAAGGGCTAGCGATGCGCTCGCTGCGCGGCCGCCTGGTCGCCATCCTGCTCGTCGTGGCGACGGTCGGCATGATCGTGCTGGCCGCGATCACCTGGGCCGAGCAGCGCAACTTCCTCTACGACCGGATCGACCGTCAGGTGCAGTCGGCGTCGGGCGCGGTTGTCGGCGCATTCCGCTTTCAGCAGCAGCTTCAGGGTGGCGGCGCGACGGGATCCAACTCGGACAGCGACGATTTCGGTCCCGGCAACTTCGGCGACGCCGACGACAACGGCCCCGGGCCCGGCGGCGGCCCCGAGGGGTTCAATCTCCCGCCTGGCACGTACGGCGCGATCCTCAACCGATCGGGAGAGGTCATCGAATCGCGCGTGTTCGCCTACCGGGAAGGCTCCTACGCGCTACCCGATCTGTCCGACGTGAAGCTCACCGCGGAGCCGCAGACCGTGCAGGCAAAGGGCGGCGCCGACGCGGAGTTCCGCGCCGCCGCCCGGTCGCTTCCGACCGGCGGAACGATCGTCGTCGCCGTGCCGATGGCCGAGACGTCTCAGACGCTCAAGCGGCTGCTCGCCGTCGAGGCCGTCGTGATACTCGCGGCGCTCGCGCTGCTCGGCGTGGTCGCGTGGCTGCTGGTCGGCATCGGACTGCGCCCACTCGACCGCATGGGCAAGACGGCCGACGCGATCGCCGGCGGCGACCTCTCACGTCGCGTCGAACCTGCAGACGAGCGCAGCGAGATCGGCCGCCTGGGCCTCGCACTCAACCGCATGCTGCACAGCCTTGAGCGTGCCTTCGAGGAGCGCCACGCGAGCGAGAGTCGCCTGCGCCAGTTCCTGGCTGACGCGTCACACGAACTACGCACACCACTTGTGTCGATCCGTGGCTACGCCGAGCTTTACCGCCTCGGTGCCACGCCCGAGGCGGACGTGCGCGGGTCGATGGAGCGGATCGAGCAGGAGGCCGCACGCATGGGCGTGCTGGTCGAGGACATGCTCACGCTGGCCCGACTGGACGAGACACACGACAACACCTTCGCGGCCGTCGACCTGACGAAACTGCTCGGCGACGCGGTTCGCGACGCCGAGGTCGCCGCGCCCGACCGGAAGATCACGCTGACCGCTCCGGGCCCATTGATCGTCGACGGCGACGGCCACCAGCTCTTGCAGGTGGCGGCGAACCTCCTGCGCAACGCCAGCGTTCACACCCCCTCCGGAACGCCGATCGAGCTGTCCGCCGCGCGCAGCGGCGACGAGGTTCGAGTCGACGTTCGCGACCACGGCCCGGGCCTGCCGGACGGCGTCGGCGACAAGCTGTTCGAACGTTTCTGGCGCGCCGAGGGCGGCCGCGAGCGCGGTAAAGCCGGCTCTGGCCTTGGGCTGTCGATCGTCGCCGGAATCGTCGACGCGCACGGCGGCCGCGTGCATGCGAGGAACGCCGACGACGGCGACGGCGCCGTCTTCACTGTCTGGCTTCCGCTGCCCGGCACGGCGCCTCGCGACTAGACCACCAGGTCTCAGGAAACTCACAGCCACCGCTCGGGGCGCTCCCAAGCGCGCAGTCGACGATGACTGCATGAACCTGAACGTCTCCCCCCAAACCGAAACGAGCGACTCGGTTGCCGAGGAGTTCGACGTGGCTGCGCGCGGCGCGATCGCGCCGGCAAAGACCCTCGACGTCGAGATCGTCGTCCCTGTTCACAACGAAGAACACGTGCTCGCTGCTTCGATCGAGCGTCTGCACGGCTACCTCTCGGCGAACTTCCCCCTCTCCTGGCGCATCACGATCGCCGACAACGCCAGCACCGACCACACGCTTGACGTCGCCCACGAGCTCGTCGGCCGGCTTCACGGCGTCGACGTCATGCACCTCGCCGCCAAGGGCCGCGGCCGTGCGCTGCGCCTGGCCTGGTCGGCGAGCCCGGCCACCGTCGTCGCTTACATGGACGTCGACCTCTCGACCGACCTCGACGGCCTGCTCCCGCTCGTCGCACCGCTGCTCTCCGGTCACAGCGAACTCGCGATCGGCACTCGCCTCGCGCGCAGTTCTCAGACCGAGCGCGGCCCCCGACGCGAGTTCATCTCGCGCAGCTACAACAAGCTTCTGCGCGTCACTCTCAACGCCCACTTTTCCGACGCGCAGTGCGGTTTCAAGGCGGTGCGCAGCGACGTCGCCCACAAGCTGCTGCCGCAGGTCAAGGACCAGGAGTGGTTCTTCGACACCGAGCTGCTGATCCTCGCCCAGCGTCAGGGCATGCGCATCCACGAGGTGCCGGTCGACTGGACCGACGACCCCGACTCCCGCGTCGCGATCGTCGACACAGCCGTCAAGGACCTGCGCGGCATGGGCCGACTCGCCTGGGAGAGCAACATCATCCGCTTCCTGATCGTCGGCGCGCTCTCCACGATCGCCTACGCGCTGCTCTTCCTGCTGATGCGCGGCCCCTTTGGCGCAACCGGCGCCAACGCCGCCGCGCTGGCGATCACGGCCTTCGGCAACACGGCTGCGAACCGCCACTTCACGTTCGGTGTCAAAGGCCGCCAGCGCATTCGCAGCGAGTACGCGATGGCGATGGGCGTTTTCGCCTTGACGCTCGTGCTCACGAACGGAGCGCTCTGGCTGCTCGACGTCGTGCGGCCGGCCGCATCGCAAGGTCTTGAGCTCGCGGTCCTGACCGCGGCCAACATCGGCGCGACGCTGACCCGATACGTCGCGCTGCGCTTCCACATCTTTTCCCACGGCGAACGCGTACCGCGCAAGCCGGCAACCAACAAGGAGCCCGTCCGATGAAGCCCCCGTTTATGCAACTGAGGGCCGACGGCCCGGCCGACGCGACGCTCGATGTGCCCGCCCCGGCTTCGACTGAGGGCCGCCGCGAGCCGGGCGCCCTCGCGCGCCTCCTCGCCAAGCCGGAGCTTGTCGCACTGCTGGTCGCGGCCGGCCTGCTCTATCTCTGGGGCTTGTCGAAGAACGGGATGGCCAACGAGTACTACGCCGCGACGGTGCGCTCGATGGCATCGAGCTGGCACAACTTCATCTACGGCTCGTTCGACATGAACGGCGTGATGACCGTCGACAAGCCGCCGATGGCGATGTGGGCCCAGGCCCTGAGCGTGAAGGTTTTCGGATTCTCCTCGCTCGCGATCCTCGTCCCTCAGGCACTGATGGGAGTCGCGTCGGTCGCGCTCACGTACGACATCGTCTCGCGCCGCTTCGGCCGCTGGCCGGCCGCCGCCGCGGGCGCTGTGCTGGCGCTCACGCCGATGACGGTCGCGATATCGCGCCACAACAACCCTGACGCGCTGCTGATCCTGCTCTGCGTAGCCGCGATCTGGTTCACGGTGCGCGCACTCGAGGACGGCAAGACGCGCTGGATCCTGCTCGGCGGCGCCGCCGTCGGAGCGGCGTTCACGACGAAGATGGGCGCAGCGCTACTGGTCGTCCCGGCGATCGGCGCCGCCTACCTGTGGTCGGCCCCGGTCGCCCGCGGGCGCGCCTTCATGCAACTGCTCTGGGGCCTGGCCGTGATGGTGGTCGTCGCCGGTGCCTGGCCACTGCTGATGGCCCTCACCCCCGCCGCTTCGCGACCGTGGATCTCCGGCACAACCGACAACTCGATCTGGTCGCTGATCTCCGGCTACAACGGACTCGGCCGCCTCAACGGCCAGACCGGAGGACCGGGCGGCGGCATGGGCGGCCCCGGCGGAGGCGCCGGCGGCGTGTTCGGTGGCTCGACCGGGATGACCCGCCTGCTGAACTCGGCGATGGGACCACAGGTCGGCTGGTTCCTCGGCTTCGCGGTGGTCAGCGCCGTAGCGATCGGGTTGTTCTCACGCCTGCGCCCGCGCGACCCGAACACCGGCTGGGTGATCGCGATCGGCGGATCATTCGCGACGATCGCGCTCGCGTTCAGCTACGCGAAGGGCATCTTTCACCCCTACTACTCCTCGCAGCTCGCGCCCTTCACGGCGATGCTCGTCGGAGGCGGAGTCGGAGCTTTCACGGGCGCCGACCGCCAGGTTCCGCGGCAGTGGCGCAGCTGGGCGGCCGCCGCGGCGATCGTCGCCGGCATGGTGACCTCCGTCTGGGCGCTGAAGAACGCTTCGGCCGACCAGATGGACTTCTGGCAGGTCGTGCTGGTGGCGATCTGCCTGAGCGCCGCAGCCGCGCTGGTCGTGGCGGGCGATGAAGCGAATGTACGCAACCTGGCGCTCGCCGGAGCGCTCTGCGCCCTGCTCGTGGCGCCGGGCATCTGGTCGGTCAACACCATCGGTCACGCCACAAGCGGCACTTTCCCGGCCGGCGGCTCATCGAGCGCGTCAGGCAGTATGGGCGGCCCCGGCGGCGGCGGTATGCGCGCGCCGGGAGGCAACGGCCAGAGCGCCGGTCAGGCCAACCGCGGCCCCGGCGGCGGAATGTTCGGCAACAGTTCGAACCTCTCGGCGGCAGTTGCCTACGCCGCGACCCACGGCGGCGGCACGATCGGCGTCGAGAGCCAGTCGACTGCCGCCGGATCAATCGCCGCCGACGGAGTCGACGTCGCCGGCATCGGCGGCTTCTCGGGCCGCGAGAGCACCGTCTCGGTGAGCTGGTTGGCCGAGGCCGTCGCCGACGGACGCCTGCGCTTCTTCCTCACCGGCGACTCGCGTGGCGGTATGGGCGGCGACACCCGGCAGGGCAGCACTGCTGCGATGGCCGCCGTCGCCGAGGTCTGCACGCCGGTGACGCTCGACACGACCGACTCGACGAACACCACATCCACGACGAGCACAAGCTCCGGGTTCTACGACTGCTCCGGCAAGGCGTCTGAACTCGCCGCGCTCGCATCCTGACCAAACAATCAAGGAGTCCGACATGACCGACCAGACAAACACCGACCGCGTCCGTCGAATCCTCGTGGTCGCAAACGAGACCGCCGGCGGCGAGGAACTTCACGACCTCGTAAGCGCGCGCATCGACCGGCGGCCCTGCCGCGAGACCCTCGTGCTGGTGATGGCGCCGGCGCTCAACTCACGCGTCAGGCACCTGTTCAGCGACAGTGACGACGCGCGCGAGGCGGCCGAGCTGCGCCTGTGCGAGTGCATGGAGCGGATGCGGCTGCGCGGCATCAACGCTGCCGGGCTGGTCGGCGACGCCGATCCCGTCCAGGCGATCGAGGATGTACTGCACTCGTACGACGCCGACGAACTGGTGATCTCGACTCACGTCGAATCACAGTCGAACTGGCTCGCGCACGATGTCGTCGAGCGCGCGCGCTCGCGCTTCGGTCTGCCCGTGTCACACGTCGAGGTCGACCTCGCCGGCCGGACATTCGTGCTGCAGGCCGCCTAGCCGGACGGCGGCCGGACGGGCACGGAGCTACTCCCCGTGCTCGTCCTTCCAGCGGTCGTGCGCCTCTTCGATCACCTTCCAGGCGTCCATCACCGGGAACCACCCCTGGACCTCGACGTGTTTCTGCTCGAGGTTCTTGTAAATCGCGAAGAAGTGCGAGATCTCGTCCTGTAGCTGCTGTGAGACGTCGTTGAGCGACTCGAAGTAGTTCCAGTTCGGGTCGGACACGGGCACACAGATGACCTTGTCGTCCGAGCCCTTGTCATCCGTCATGCGGAAAAGCGCGATCGGCTTGACCTCGATCCAGCAACCGGGAAAGGTCGGCTCGGAGACGAGCACCATCGCGTCGAGCGGGTCGCCGTCGGCGCCGATCGACTCGGGAATGAAGCCGTAGTCGAGCGGATACACGACGGACGAGTAGAGGAAACGATCGAGCTTGATCGCGTTCAGCTTCTCGTCCCACTCGTACTTGTTGCGTGAGCCCTTGGGGATCTCGACCACCGCGTAGAGGTGGCCTTCAGGCAGGTCAGTCAAAACTTCTCCATCAGTCTGGGGGTTTGAACGCGACGAAGCCTCCGTGGCCGACGCCGAAGCGGTAGCGGTCGGCGTACGTCGCGAGTGTGTGGGGGATGAAGCCGGCGGCCTTCAGGGCGCCGAAAACTTCCTCCTGATCGTAGAGGGCGAGGTTGTGCAGTTCGACTTCCGTACGGTCGCCGCGCCTGCTCGTGATCTTGCGTCGCAGCCGGCGATTGGCGATGTCCTCGACGGTCTCGGAGGTCACCTGCCAGCCATCCCCCTCCCAGAAATGCGTCTCGACGCGCGGGAGCGCGCGGCCGGGTTGGGCGACGTCGAACATCAGAATCCCTCGCGGCGCGAGCGCGGCGTGAGCCTTCGCGAAGACCTCGGTCATCGCGTCGAAACCGGCGCGTTCGTCGAACGTGTAGTTGAACGCCTCGCCGATGCCGGTCACGGCCACGCAACCGTCGGGGATCTCGGCGTCGTAAAAAGATTTCGCCTCGAAGGTGGCACCCGGAACCCGCCGTTCAGCAATCGCGATCATGTCCGGCGAGATGTCGAAGCCGTGGACGTCGTACCCGGCGTGGGCGAAGATCTCGGAGCTGATCCCGCTACCGACGGCGAGTTCGACGATCAGCCCCTTTGTGAGCTGCTGGTAGTGCAGCCGCTCGAGCAACGTCGCCGCGGCACCCTCGGCGATGAAGCCGAAGGAGTCGTCGTGGATATGGGCCAGGTCCTGTCTGTAGGCGGGTTCGACCACGCCTTCAGACTACGGCAGCCGTCAGGCCGCCGTCAACAGCGCGACGGCCTCGTCGACCAGCTCGTCGGTGCGCGCAGCTACGGCGCCGACGCCGTCCCGATGCACGGTCATCGCGATGGCTTCGTTCAGCCCGAGGATCACGATCTGTGCGCGAAGCTTCGGAAGGTCCGGAACGTCCGGGTGCTGCAGCCGCGATTCCTCGCGCCAGGTGTGGAGCACGCCGGCGAGCATCTCGACGGCGTCGAGCCAGCGGTCTGCGAGTTCGGGGCCGGTGGCCATCGACTCGTTGATGAAGAGCTTCGCGAAGTCAGGCAGTCCGACGAGCGCCTGGATGTACGCGCGCATGCCAACCCGGATCCGTTCAACCGGATCGTCGACCGGCCCGGCCTCGCCGACGATCGCGGAAATCAGGATCGTTCTTCCGGCGTCGAAGGCCTGCAGCAGGCAGTCCTGCTTGTCCGTGAAGTGCTCGTAGAACGTGCGCTTCGAGGTGCCGGCGAGCGAAACGATGTCGATGATCGTCACGTTGTCGTACCCGCGCTCCGCCGCGAGCTTCACGAACGCCGAGATCAACCGACCGCGTTGCGAAGCGAGCACCACGTCGCGCTCGAGGTTGTGCCGACCCCGCGGAAGAGGTGCTCCGGAAGCGAGCGTCTGATTTGCGTTCGAACCGTGCATCGGCGCGGTTGAAACCGTACCGGCGCCATCCGCCCGCAACCAGAATGTTTGGGTACCGCTACGGACCAATCTGTCCATTTTCACATCACCCGTCAGAACATTTCCCGCTTGATCAGTGAACTTCACCATACATGATTCAGGTACCGCTTGGTATTTCATCCTGTATATTGCGCGGGAATACCGGTCGGGCCTGGGGGGCCTCCGGACCAACACAGAGGGGGATCTCTGAAAATGAAAAGCAGTATTCGCTCACTCCGCGTGCTCGCCTCAAGGCGAGCGCTCGCAATCGCGACGGCCGCGCTCGCGGCGCTCGCGGTCGCTGCGCCGACCTCCGGCGCGGCGACGCGTGATGTCGTCGTTGTCGGGAACGCCTTCGGCGGGACCGTCAGCTTCCTCGACGGCAGCAACTACCAGAGCCTCGGCTCGATGAACATCGCGCCGGACCTGACATGGCGCAAGTTCACGCTCCTGATCAACCCGATCAACCTCGTCGGCTGGAACGTCGTAAAGAGCCAGAAGGGCGGAGAGAACTACGTCGACGACGTTGCGACCTCGCTCGACGGAAAGACGCTCTACGTGTCACGCGGCATCCTTGAGGACGTCGCCGCTTTCGACATCAAGTCGAAGAAGATGATCTGGCGCACCGACATCGGGAGCTTCAATTCCGACCACATGGCGATCACGCCCGACGGCAAGCGTCTGTTCGTGTCGGCGACGACCGACGGCAAGACAAAGGCGATCGACACAGCGACCGGAAAGATCCTCGGGGCGATCCCCGCCGGTGACTACCCGCACGGCGTCGACATCTCGCCCGACGGCAAGCGCGTGTACATCGGAAGCATCGGCACGACCGCGCTGCCGTACGCGCTAAATTCGCTGAAGGGCGACCGGCAGCTGACGATCGCCGACGCCAACACCTACCAGGTGATCAAGGCGTTCAAGTACGACTACGGCGTCAGGCCGACCGTCATCTCGCCGGACGAGACGACCGCGTTCATCCAGCGCTCCTACAACCGCGGATTCGTCGAGGTGAACCTCTCCAACGGAGCGGTGATCCGCAGCAAGACCAATCTGCCGGCCACGTCGACCGGCGACGACCTGTACCCGGACAACCTGCCGGCGAACTCGATGCACCACGGCCTGGCGCTCTCGGGCGACGGTACGCGCATCTGCAATGCCGGGACGATCGACAACTACATCGCGATCGTCGACCGCGCGACCTTCGGGACGATCAACGTCGCCGGCGGCTTTTCCAAGCCCTACTGGTCCCAGACCAGCCTCGACGGCAAGAGCTGCCTGGTGAGCAACAGCACGGGCAACTACGTCTCCGTGATCAACTACACGACCGGCCTCGAGACGAAGCGCGTGCCGGTCGGCAACTACCCGCAGCGCGAGCGCCTCGGGAAGATCGACAGCTCGATCGTCACGTCGCTCAGCAGCGCGGCGGGCTGACCGGTCCCGGTCCCGCCGAGGTCCGGCCGTTCGCGGCCGGACCTCGGTAGGAATCGGGGTCAAACCCTTCCGGTCTGCTGCCGCTGACGACGCGCCACGGCGTCGATGATCACGGCGATCAACAGCACCGCTCCGGTGACCATGTACTTGACCGAGCTCTGGTATGCGAGCAGGTCCATGCCGTTGGAGATCGAGCCGATCACGAGGGCACCGAGCAACGCCGACCAGACCGACCCACGGCCGCCGTACAGCGACGTTCCGGCGATCACCGGACCGGCGATGGCGAGCAACAGCAGGTCACTGCCGCCGGACGACTGGTTCACGGCGAGCAGGCGCGACGCGCCCATGATGCCGCCCACGGCCGCCATCGAACCGGCGATGGCGAACACCGCGGTGCGAACGACGTAGGTGTTTATTCCGGCCCGGCGCGCGGCCTCGATGTTGCCACCGACGGCGAACACCTTGCGACCGAAGCCCGTCCGCGTGAGCACGAACTCCATCCCGACGACGAACGCGAGCAGGATCATGACCGCGAGCGGAAGGCCACGGTCGCTGTTGAGAATCAGCAGCGAGCCGACGGTGACCACCGCGACGACCACGATGCGGATGATCACCGGTTGCATGCTCTGGTCCGCCAGCTCGGCCTCGACTCGGCCTCGATGTCCCCACAACGCGATCAGCGCGTAGCCGACAACGACGATCGCCCCGATCGCCCAGCCGACGCCGGCCGAGAAGAAAGTGTTCGCCAGGCCGGTGATGGTGTCATTGCTGAGGTTGACGGTTCCGGTGTCGCCAAGTACCGCGAGCAGCGCCCCCTGCCAGGCCAACAGCCCGGCGAGGGTGATCACGAACGGTGGAATCGAGAAGAACACCGACAACCCTCCTTGGAAGATTCCGATCAGCATTCCGGTCAGGACGCCGGCGATGATCGCCAGATACGGGTTCCAGCCGTTCTTGACGTTGAGCACGGCCATCACCGCAGCCGAGAGACCGCTGACGGCGCCGACCGACAGGTCGACCTCGCCGAGCAACAGCACGTAGACCACACCCACCGAGATCAGGCCGACGGCCGTGATCTGCAGGAGCAGGTTGGTCAGGTTGACCGCCGAGAGGAAGCGGTCGTTCTGGCTCTGAAAGACGATCCAGATGATCGCGAGAACAGCCAGGACGCGCAGCGAGGGCAGCTCGCCCTGGAGCACACGCTTGAGGATGTTCGGCCTCCCCGGTTTGACGGCCGGCGTCTCGGCCGTCACGCCTCCGGGCAACGGCCCTGCCATGCCGCTCATGCCGCCTCCTTGATCGTCGATCCGGTGATGTGCGCGATCACGTCGTCGCGGTCGGTGTCGCCGACATCGAAGACGCCGTTCTCGCCGCCCAGGCGCAGCACGTAAATGCGGTCGGCCACCTCGAACACGTCGGCCATGTTGTGGCTGATCACCACAACCGCCAGTCCGCGCTCGCGGAGCCGTTTGATCAACTGCAGCACCTGGGCCGTCTGTGCGACGCCCAGAGCCGCGGTCGGCTCGTCAAGCATCACCATCTTCGGGTCGCCGAGCAGCGAGCGCGCGACGGCCACCTGCTGACGCTGGCCGCCCGAGAGCGTTCCAACCTCGAGGCGCACCGACGGAATCGAAACCGCGAGCTGGTCAAGCAGCTCGTGCGACTCGTGCTCCATCGCCGTCTCGTTGAGCACACGGAACGGCTTCCTGAGTCCCGACTCGTACTGCTCGGACCCGAGAAACAGGTTCGAGACCACGTCGAGGTTGTCGCAGAGCGCGAGGTCCTGGTAGACGGTGGCGATCCCCAGGGCGCTCGCGTCCTGAGGACCGCTGATGCTCACCGGCTTTCCCTCCCAGAAGTACTCGCCCTCGTCGGGCTGGTAGATCCCGGAGATCGTCTTGACGAGTGTCGACTTGCCGGCGCCGTTGTCGCCGACAAGCGCGAGCACTTCGCCTGCACGCACCTCGAAGTCGAGGCCCCGAAGGGCCTGCACGGCGCCGAATCGCTTCTTGGCGCCGCGCAGGGCGAACAGTGGCTGTGAACCGCTGGTCGCTTCCATCTCTCCCCTAACCCACGTCGATGCCGGCTGCCTCGCAGTCGGACTTGTAGGCGGCGGTGCAGATCTCGTCGACCGGCCAGAAGCCGTCCTTGATGATCGTGTCGTTGACGTTTTCCTTCGTCACAACGACCGGATCGAGGATGATCGAATCGATCTGCTCACCACCGGCTTCGGTCTTGCCGGTGATCAGGTCGGACGGCGGGTCCTCGCCCTTCGCCAGAGCGACCGCCAGTTGCGCGGACTGCTCGGCCTCGGGCTTGACGGCCTTGTAGATCGTCATGTACTGCGTGCCGGCGAGGATTCGCTGGATCGCCGCGACCTCTGCGTCCTGACCGGTGGTCGGGCGGTCGGCCGGGTCGACGCCCGCAGACTTCATCGCCGCGATCGCCCCACCTGCGGTGCCGTCGTTCGCTGCGTACACACCCTGGAAGCCGTTCTTCCCGAGCGCGGTGATCGCCTGCTGCATCTCTGACTGGGCCTTGTCGGGCGACCAGTCCGGCGTGTCGTACTCCTTGCCGATCTTGATGTTGCTGTCATCGAAGACGCTGTGTGCGCCCTTCTTGAACAGCTTGGCGTTGTTGTCCGTCGGGGCGCCGTTGATCATCACGATCGTCCCCTTGTCGCCCATCTTGTCTTTCAGCGAAGTCGCCTGTAGCTGGCCGACCTTCTCGTTGTCGAACGAGATGTAGTAGCTGATGTCCGGCGAGTCGATCAGGCGGTCGTAGCTGATCACCGGCACGTTCTGCTGCTTCGCCTTCGTCACGATCGAGACCGCAGAAGCGGCGTCGACCGGGTCGAGCACGAGCACCTTGGCGCCTTGCGTCAGAGCGGCCTCGGCCTGCTGCTGCTGCTTGGCCGCGTCCTGATCAGCGTTGCTGTAGATCACCTCGCAGCCGTCGCACAACTCTTCGACCTTCTTGGTGAACAGCGGACGGTCCTGCGTTTCATAGCGGGCCGTCTTCGATTCCGGGAGTAGCAGCGCGATCTTTCCGCCGCCGCCGGAGGCGCTGTCTCCGCTGCCGGAGTCGTTGTCATCTCCGCAGCCGGCGAATACCGCGCCGATCGCGAGCACGAGGACACACAGAGCCGCCATGGCAGATCTCTGCAACTTCATTTCTGGACCTCCACTTTTGACGGGCGCAGGCGGCGTGGATGGTCGCCGTCTCACCCGTATTCCCCACGCACCCATCCCCATGGGAGCGTCTTCAGTGACCTAGTCCTTGTACCGACTGACCACCGAACTGAAACATATGGAATTCCTGTTTCGGGTGCGGCACCCTCATGTACTGCCGTTTAAAAGCCAAACCCTGGCCGTGGAGGGCCAGGGTTTGGCAAGACGACGCGAAGAGCGAGGGGTGTTGCGCCGGTCAGGCTTCGACCATCACGCGCTCGGGCGGCTCGGCCTCGAGCACCAGCGAGTCGCCCTCTTCCGAGCCCGAGCGGGCGATCGCCTCGCTCGTTCCGTGGCGCGGGAGGAACAGCGAGAGCACGAACACGCCGCAGAGCAGTGCGAACGACACCCAGTAGGTGTTGCCGAACGCGTCGGCGAGGATCGGGGCGATCCGGTCGTGCGCAGCCGGCGGGATATCCGACATCGCGGCCAGGCCCGACTCACCGCCGGCGCTGAGCGCGCCCGCCGCCTTCGGCATGTTGCTGGTCATCTCGTGGGTGAGGTAGGTCGAAAGGATCGCGACGCCGATCGAGCCACCGACACGCTGGAGCACGTTGATCGCCGACGTCGCGCGCGGCACCTGATCGCGCTTGAGCGTGATGAACGCCGACGACATCGTCGGCATCATCGTCGCGCCCATTCCAAGGCCCATCACGAAGAGCAGCAGAACGATCTCGGTGTACGACGTGTCAGCGGCGAGCTGCGTAAGGCCGAAAGTCGCCGCCAAAAGGATCAACGCGCCGAACGGCACGATCCGGCCGGCGCCGTACTTGTCGGTGACCTTGCCGGAGACCGGCATCATCATTGCCGCGCCGAGACCCTGCGGCGCCACGAGCAGGCCGGCCTGAAGAGCCGACAGGTCGCGCACCACCTGGTAGTACAGCGGCATCAGGATCATCGCTCCGAAGAACGACATCGCGAGGATGAACGAGGTCGTCGACGCAAACGCCAGCACCTTGTCCTTGAACAACTTCACGTCGATCAGCGCGTCGGCGGTTCGCAGCGCGTGCCGCAGGAACGCGCCTACCAGCACCGCGCCGGCGATCATCGGTCCGAGCACCGCCGCGTCGTTGAAACCGCCCGCCGGGCCGGTCTCGGCGAGGCCGTAGACGATCAGCGCCAGACCCGGCGAGAGCATCAGCAGGCCCTGCCAGTCGAGCCGCTCGCCCGGCGACGGCTCGTCGCGGTCGAGGAAGCGATTTGCCAAGGTCACGGCGATGATGCCGATCGGGACGTTGACGAAGAAGATCCAGCGCCATGAGACATCGTCGACGAGCCAGCCGCCGAGGATCGGACCGGCGATCGGCGCAAGCAGCATCGGTACGCCGATGACGCCCATCATGCGACCGACCTTCGACGGGCCGGCCTCCTGGGTGAGGATCGTCATACCGACGGGCATGATCATGCCGCCGCCGAACCCCTGCAGCACGCGAAATGCGATCAGCGAATGCGCGTCCCAGGCGAATCCGCAAAGGATCGACCCGAGCGTGAAGAGCGTGATCGAGATGATGAAAAGCCGCTTCGTGCCGAAGCGGTGAGCCGCCCATCCGGTCAGGGGGATGACCGTGGCGAGTGCCAGCAGATAGCCGGTCGCGACCCACTGGATGGTCGTGAGGTCGGAGTTGAAGTCGCGCGCGAGCGTGTCGAGCGCGACGTTGACGATGGTGGTGTCGAGAATCGACATGACGATCCCGAGGATCACGACGGAAGACACCTGGATCAGGCGGCGGTCGAAGAGCTTCTCGGGGACGGCAGCTGCTTCGTTCATCAGCTCGCCTCCTTGTCGGTGTTGGGGGTGCAGAGATCGCCGGTGACAATCTCGGCCAGGGGTTCGATCGCGACCGACAGGGCCGCGAGTTGTTCGGGTTCAAGTTGAGCGAGCGCGTCGTTGAGGTTCGCGAGGCGTTCGCGGTAGATCGCATTGACCCCACGTTCGCCTTCGATGCTCAGTTCGACGCGCTTGACCCGGCGGTCGTCCGGGTCCTCCGTGCGAGTCGCCAGGCCCGAGCGCACCAGACCGTCTACGGCGCGGCCGGCGGACGGAAGCGACTGGCCGGTGAGCTCGGCCACGCGGCCGATCGCCTGCGGCTCAGGCAGGCCGTACAGCACGAACATCATCTTCAGCTGCGCGAAGCTGAGGTCGAACTGGTCGACGAACTCCATCATCGGGCCGGAGCTGCGCTTCATCAGCTGGGTCATCGTGTCCGTCAGTCGCTGCGCGACCTCCTGCGAAGTAATTTCAGAAAAGTCAACCTTGCTCATTCGCGCAATAGTACCAGAAGTGAAACTATTGCACAAGTGAGATAGATCACACTTCTCCGGCGCCCCTTAGAATCGCGCCAAGCACCGATCACCGGGGAAGGATCAAGGGGAGAACTAAATGGCCAATCTGGCGAACCTGTTGACGACGACCGCAGCCGAGCATCCCGACGCTCCGGCAATCAGACTCGACGACGTACAGCTCGACTACAAATCGCTCGACGCGATGAGCTCGCTGGTCGCCGGGCTGCTGCAGGAGAAGGGCGTCGAGCCGGGAGACCGCGTCGCCCTGATGATGCCGAACGTCCCGTATTTCCCGGTGATCTACTACGGCATTCTCAAGGCCGGCGCCGCTGTGGTGCCGATGAACGTGCTGCTCACCGGACGCGAGTCGGAGTTCTACATCAAGGACTCGGGCGCCAAGGTGCTCTTCGCCTGGCACGACTTCGCCGAGGCCGCAGAGGCCGGCAGCGCCGACACCGATGCCGAACTGATTCTCGTCAAGCCCGGTGAGATCGAGCCGGTCGTCGCCGCAGCGACCCCCATCTCAGAGGTTGTCGATCGCTCCGCCGAGGACACCGCGGTGATCCTCTACACGTCGGGAACGACGGGAACGCCGAAGGGCGCGACGCTGAGCCACGGCAACATCGCGAGCAACGTAGCCACGAACGTCGAGATGTTCGGCTTTACACCCGACGACGTGCTGTTCGGCGGGCTGCCCCTCTTCCACTCGTTCGGCCAGACCTGCGCGATGAACTCGGCGATCGCCGCCGGCGCCAGCATCACGCTACTGCCGCGCTTCGATGCCGAGAAGGCGCTCGAGATCATTGACCGCGACGGCGTCACCGTGTTCATGGGTGTGCCGACGATGTACGTCGGGCTGCTCCATCACCCCGGGATCGACAACGTCGGCGGCGAGAAGCTGCGCTTCTGCGTCTCGGGAGGTGCCTCGCTACCGATCGAGGTGCTCAACGGTGTCGAGCAGAAGCTCGCGCACATCCTCGAGGGCTACGGGCTCTCCGAGACCTCGCCAGTCGCGACCTTCAACATGCCCTCGATCGAGTCGAAGGCCGGGTCGATCGGAAAGCCGATCGACGGCGTGGAGCTGAAGCTGGTCGACGATGACGGCAACGACGTCACCGAATCCGACGCCGTCGGAGAGATCGCCATCAAGGGGCCGAACGTGATGCAGGGTTACTGGAACCGCGATGACGCAACGGCCGAGGTCATGCGCGGCGACTGGTTCCTCTCCGGCGACATGGCCACGCGTGACGACGAGGGTTACTACTTCATCGTCGACCGCAAGAAGGAGATGATCATCCGCGGCGGTTACAACGTCTACCCGCGAGAGATCGAGGAGGTGCTCTACGAGCACCCGGCGATCATGGAGGTCGCCGTGATCGGCGTTCCGGACGACGTGAACGGCGAAGAGGTCGCAGCGGCGATCGCCTTCAAGCCCGGCGAGTCGGCGACGGTCGGCGAGATCCAGGAGTACGCCAAAGAGCGCGTGGCCGCATACAAGTACCCGCGCCACATCTGGTTCGTCGACGAGCTGCCGAAGACCGCGACCGGCAAGATCCTCAAGCGCGAGATCGAGGTGCCGGCGGAGATCGCGTAAGCCTCTTGTAAGAGTCTTTTAAGAAAGGCTCGTAGCGTCCGGACAAGAATCGGAGATGTACATGATCCCGATTCAGGAGTCCACATGAACAAGTTCAGACCGACCTTCCTCGTGCTCGCGCTCGTGGTCATGGCGGCGGCGATCGCCGGCTGCGGCAGCGATTCCGACACTTCAGCCTCGACCCCGCCGGCGACCGACACCGCCGAGGCGGCGATGAAGTCCGATGACGCGATGAAGTCCGATGACGCGATGAAGAAGGACGAGGCGATGGCCGCCAAGTCCGACAAGACAGTCCGCAGTGGCAAGACGTCCTACGGCACGATCCTCCAGGACGGCCGTGGCCGTTCCCTCTACCTGTTCACCAAGGACACGTCGAAGAGCAAGTGCTACGGAGACTGTGCCAGAGCATGGCCGCCTTTGATCGTCAAGGGCACGCCGAAAGCGAAGGGCAGCGTGAAGGCCAACCTGCTCGGAACGGTGAAGCGTCGCAACGGCAAGCTTCAGGCCACCTACAACGGTCACCCGCTCTACTACTACGTCGGCGAGACCAAGGCCAACCAGGTGCTCTGCCAGGCCGTCGCCGAGTTCGGCGGCATCTGGTACGTCGTCAAGCCGAACGGGAAGGCGAAGCGCTAGAAGCCGGCTGGGTGCCGGACTTTGAAACCGGAGGTTGAGCGGACCGTGCCGCGCCAGCGCGGTCCCTTGCCTCCGCCGGCACCCGTCGACGACGTGTCGAAGCGCAGGCCGGCGATGACCATGAAGACGTGGTTCTTGTTGGCGTAGATCGTCACCCAGTTGCCGCGGCCGCTCTTGCCCCACCGGGCGAGCGTGCCCGAGACCATCGGGTAGCTGAGCTGGCCGGCCGCGCGCAGCACGAAACTCGTCGCGCCGGAGCAGTCGTAGCCCTTGTCGTACCAACGCCCGTGACCCCCACCCCACTTGTACGGCTTGCGCGTCAGTGAGTTGGCGGCGCGGATCATTTTCTTCACCGGCGCCGGCGTTCCCTTCGGGATCGTCGCCTTGCGTCCGTCGGAACTGATGCGGGCGTAAGCGCCCTTCGGCGGTGCGGGCCACTGCACTACAGGTGGCTTCACCGGTCCGGTCGGTCCGGTCGGCGGCGCGTACGGCGGGTCGTCCACCGGCTCCAGCCCGCTGCCGTCGTCCGTGTCGTCCTGACAGTCCGGGTCATCGACGTCGTTCCACCAGTCGCAGTACCCGTCTTCGTACGCAGCTGCGTGGGCGTCGCTCGCGGCCGCGTGCGCGCGCGGCGTCACGCCGAAGGCGCAGACGAGCGCGACCAGCATCGCGAAAGCGAGCAGCACCGTGCGGAGGGTTGTCGTGCCGGAAGCAAGCACTCGGACCATTAGTACTCAAACTCGGCTGGACGCGCAGGGTTCCGCACGAACAGACGTCCAGCAGCGACCAGTTCGCAGCGAATGTCTCAGCTTCCCGGCCGGGGCAGCGAGCTCGTGTCGACGACCTCGAAGTCGTCGCCCGAGAGCTCGTGGAAGGCGCGCAGGTCGTCGTTGTCCCAGCCGCTGCTGGGCGCGCCGGACACGTACCAGGGCGAGCCGTTGTCGGCGAGGATCATGCCGTAGCGCTTCAGCGCCGTGAGAATCACGCGCGACTGCGGACCGAAGCGGCTGATGTCGACCGAAGCCTTCAGGCGCAGCCGCTCGCCCATCCGCGGAAGGTCGGCGCTGTCGCTGCTCCCGGCCTGGTGACGGGCGGGGTAAACGTACGCGCGGCGAGTGCGTGGCGCCGTGAAGCGGAGGGCGTGCTCGATCGCGCCCGCCTTCACCTCGTAGTAGCGGGCGAGGCCCGGAAAGATCGGCAGACCCGCCGCGTCGGCGCTCGTCCAGCCGGCCGGGCGGAGCTTGTTCGACTTGAGGCTCCAGACCGCTCCGGAGCCGGCCTTCCAACTGGTGCGCGACCTGTTCGGGTAGGCGGCGTAGAGCTCGTAAAGCCTGCACTTCGACTTGTCGACCACGATCACGTGACGATCGCCGTCGCTTGCGTTGCCGCCCTCGATCGGCGCGTTCTTCGGCAGTGGGTAGCGAACGCGATCGGACTCATCCGCGTATTCGAAGCCGACCTTGCGCTTCTTCGTCTTCGACCCGACGACAACGTACGGAATGCCGATCGGCGCACCCTCCCATGTGCCGCTGCCGAAGTCGGCGTGTGCCTTCGCGCCGCGCCCGATCGAGCGCACCAGCGCGTCGGAGTCGCTCGCGACCGGCAGACCGTCGACGCGCTGGTTCCAGGCGTTGTCGGCCGGGAACACCTTGCAGTTCGTTCCTTTGACCTTGGGCGGAGCAGCGAAGGCGGTCGCGGTGGCGAGCGCCAAGGCAGCGAGAGCGATGAAGAAGATCCTCACACTCAGGAACTTGCCAGATCCGCGGGAACGAGGGGCTCCATCTGCGGACGTTTGGCCGAGACGCCGTCGCCTGACGACGTGCCCTTGATCCGGCGCACGATCCAAGGCCGCAGGTGCAGCCACAGCCACGCTCCTTCCGCGCGAATCGCGGGAAAGCCAGTAAGGCGAGGGACATCGGGAGCGCCGGACTTGAGTTCGTCGAGTTCGCCGCGGGCCGACTCGTCGCCGAGTTCGATCGCGCTGGCCAGCATGATCATCTCGTGACCGTTGTCGTTGGCGTGCAGGCGGTCCGGACTCCAGCCGCGCGGGTCGTAGACGGCCAGCTCCTTGGCGAGGTCGACGAGCACGGCCCCGGTCTTCGCGGCGACCTCACGCATGTTCTGGTTGTAGACGGCGAGTCGCTCGCTGACCAACTTCGCGACGCGCATCGAAGACGACAGGTCGGGAAGCGTCATCGAGATCACCGTCGCTCCCTGCCCGATCAGCGCGCTCTGCATCGCCTCCATGTGCCCCGCGACGACGTCCGGGTCGTACTTCGGCCGAAGTACGTCGTTGACACCGCCGACGACGCTCGCCAGATCGGGCTCCATCGCGAGTGCCGGCTCAAGCTGCTCCTCGCGGATACCGCCGATCAGCCGACCGCGGATCGCGAGGTTCGCGTAGCTGAGGCCGGGATTCGTGCGCGCGAGGCGTTCGGCGAGCCGGTCAGCCCATCCGCGGTAGACCTCCTCGCCCAGCGGGTGGCCGGGGTAGGGGTCGTCCAGGCCCTCGGTCGTGGAGTCGCCGAGCGCGACGAAGCGGCGGAAGTCGGGAACGGCCATCGCGGCGATTCTAAGCCCGAAACGCACCAGACCTCCGCCCGGGTGGGCGGAGGTCTGGATCCACGTCAGCGTCTTCGTGCAGACGGGGCCGGTCAGCCCTTGCCCTGGAAGACGTCGAACAGGTCGGTGTGGTCGTTCGTGCCGAGCACGTCGATCGCTCCGGGGCCGGAACCCCAGACCGGGACGACCGCACCGGTGTGCTGCTGGCTCGGCGGTGTCGCCGGCGGCGGGTTGCCCGCTCCGCCGTAGCCGGCCGTGCCGTAGGTGAGGGACAGCGTCTGGCCGTCCTTGCTCAGCAGGTTCGTCGAGTAGCCGGTCGGGATGCCGGTGCCGGAGGCGTCCTCCTCGACGATCTGGCTCGTGTGCGAGTGGTCGGCGGTGACGACGACCAGCGTGTCGGGGTGCGAGCGCTGGTAGTCCATCGCGACGCCGATCGCGGCGTCGAACGCGACCGTCTCACCGATCTGACCGCAGGCGTTGGTGGCGTGGTCCTGCTTGTCGATCGACGCGCCCTCGACCTGAAGGAAGAAGCCTCTCTTGTTGTCCAGCACCTGCAGTGCCTTCTTCGTCATCGCCGAGAGCGACGGCTCGTTGGCCGGACGCTGGTTCTCCGTGCAGGCAGTCGGCGTGTTGCCCTTGCCCAGCGAGGCTGCCGGGCCGCTCCACTCGAGCGACATGTTGCTGTCGTTGAACAGACCGAGTACCGGCTTCTTCGTGTTTATCGAGGCGAGACCGGCTGCGTCGGTGACGTACTGGAAGCCCTTGGCCTGCGCCTGCTGCACCACGGTCTGGCCGGCGTAGGGACCGCCGGTCACCGTCTGCGCGTAACGCGCGCGACCGCCGCCGAGGATCACGTCGAATCCTGCGTCGATCGACTGCTCGCTGACGGAGCCGAGTCCGCCGACGTCCTTCTTCTCGGAAGCGCAGGCGGCCATGTTGGCCGGACCCTGGCAACCGCGCTGCGAGATGTGCGACTCGACCGCTCCCGGCGTCGCGTCGGTGATCTCTGCCGTCGAGACGTTGCCGGTCTTCTTGCCCTGGGCGCGGAAGACCTCGGCGATGTTCTTGTAGTTCTGGCCGGGGACGTTCGCCGCAGTGGACGGACCCTGTGAGAGACGGCCGTCGATCGTCTTCTTGCCGGTCGACCACATCGTTGCCGTCGACGCCGACTCCGAGTCGTAGTCCGGCAGGTAGTCCGGGCCACTGCCCGGCTTGACCGACCAGGTCGTGTCGAAGCCGGTCAGCTTCAGACGGTCGATGTTCAGCGGGTTTTTGACGCCCTGGTAGTAGCGGGCGGCGGTGATCTCGGAAGTGCCCATGCCGTCGCCGAGCAGGAAGATCACATTCTTCGGCTTGGCGTTGACGCCGCCGATCCGAGCCTGGGCGCGCTTGTCGTAGTGCTCACCGCCGTGGTCACCCCACCACGCGATCGCGGTGCCGGCGCCGATCGCACAGATCGCGAGCGTCAGCGCCGCGATCAGCGAAACCTTCTTGATGTTCATTTTCCCTCCGTATCGGTTCATGTCGGAACTCGCGGGCGAAGCTACGGCGGCGGCCGGGAAGCGATGTTCCGGCACTGTGATGATCGGGAGACAGAGTTGAGGCCAATCGGTGAACGCGGCGAACCGGTAGGTTTGTCGCATGAAGATCGCCTGCGCTTTCGACCACGCCGGCTTCGCGCTGCGCGAAGTCGTGCTCACCGCCGTGACCGATGCCGGCCACGAGCCGATCGACCTCGGCGTGCACTCCGCCGAGCCCGTCGACTACCCGGACCAGGCGCGAAAGGTCGGTCGCGCCGTCGCGACCGGCGTCGCCGAGCGCGGCATCCTCGTCTGTGGGTCCGGCGCCGGCGTGTCGGTTGCGGCGACGAAGATCAACGGCATCCGCGCGGCGACGATCCACGACGAATACACAGCCCATCAGGCCGTCGAGCACGACGACGTGAACGTGCTCTGCATGGGGTCGCGCGTGATCGGCAGCGAGCTGGCGCGCGAGATCGTCGGCACTTACCTCGGAGCTGCGTTTTCTGGCGAGGAACGCCACGTTCGCAGGCTCGGAAAGGTCGCCGAGATCGAATCTGAGAACTGACGGCGAGTTTCAGCTTTCCCCGTCGGGGGTACCCCGGAGAGGCAATGGTCGCTGCCGATGCGGCCGAATTCAAGGGGGTTTTTCAAATGGAAGCTCGTCGTGGAGGTTCGATGGTTGGCATTCTCTGGCTCATTGCCGTGATCGTGTTGGCCGTTCTGCTCGCGCAGTTCGTCAATGCCGCGCTCGGCGGGATCGTCGGACTGGTGCTCGCAGTCCTGGTCTTCCTGCTCGTGATCAGGCAGGCCTGACCGAAGGTCACGACCGTGGCAACGCCTGCTCCATGCTCAGCACGTCGGCGAACAGGTCGCCGTGCTCCGACACGCGCTCAAGCACGTCGTCAGTTGTGTGGAGCAGCGCGTCCGCGTCGTCAGCGTCGATCGCCGCGAGGACTTCCTCCCAGGTGACCGGCGCCGACACGGTCTGCTGCGCGCGGGCTCGAAGCGAGTAGACGCAGACCGTCGTCTTGCTGGAGCTGTTCTGGCTCCAGTCGATGAACACCCTCCCCTCGCGGAGCTTCTTCGCCATCCGCGAAACGACGAGTTCCGGCAGGGCGTCTTCGAGATCCTGCGCGACGCGATGCGCGTACGCCTTCGTGCGCTCGAACGTCATCTTCGGGCGATTGAGCGGCACGTACAGGTGCAGCCCCTTCGAGCCGGAGGATTTCGGAAACGCCACGAGGTTGTCGTGCTCCAGCCGGCGGCGCATCGTCACCGCGACCTTGGCGCAGTCGATCACGTCCATCCCCTCGCCCGGGTCGAAGTCGAAGACGATCGCGCGCGGCTTCTCGAACGAACGGCGCGTCGCCATCGTCACGTGGAACTCGATCGTCGCCTGGTTCGCGAGCCAGATCAGCGAGGCGCGGTCGTTGACGACGGCATAGTTGACCTCTCGCTCGCTGCTCTCAGACCAGCGCGGCGCCGTTTTCAGCCACTTCGGGCGGTACGACGGCGCGTTCTTCTCGAAGAAGAACATGTCGGCGACGCCGTGCGGATAGCGCTTCAGCGTGACGGCGCGGTCCTTCAGATGCGGCAGCATCGCTTCGGCCACGCGCATGTAGTAGTCGAGGATCTGCGCCTTCGTGAACCCGGTCTCCGGGTACATCACCTTGTCGAGGTGCTTGACCTCGAAACTGTGACCGTCGACGCTTACCGTCTGGCTGTCAGCGCTTGTGGCCACGCGCCTTGTGCGCGCCGCTGCCCGCGCGCTTGCGCGCCGACGGACGGCCGGAGCCGGAGCTCGAACCAGAGAGGCCGGCGAGCGACTCCTCGAGCGCGGCCATCAGGTCGGTGACCGGCTTCTTCTCGGCAGGGGCCTTCGGCTGCGAGATCTTGCGTCCCTTGGCCTTCTTGTCGATCAGGTCGAGCACCGCGTGGCGGTACTCGTCGTGGTAGGCGCCGATGTCGAACTCGTCCTGTGACAGCGCTTTGACAAGCTGGCGCGCCGCGGTCAGCTCAGCCGACTTGGACGCGGCGGCCTTCGAAAGCGGTTTCGGCACTGAAGGCCCGGGCAGCTCGCCTGGATCGGTCACCTCGTCGAAGAAGTGCAGCGTTGAGACGACGAGCATGTCGCCGCGCGGCCACAGCGAGACGATGTGTTCCTTCTGGTGCATCACCAGGCGAGCGACCGCAGCGCGTCCTTCGGCGGCCATCGCGTCGCGCAGCAGTCCGTACGGCGTCGCCGCGTCCTTGCCCGGAATCGCGAAGTAGGAGGCGTCGTAGTAGAGCGGGTCGATCTGCGCAGCGTCGATGAAGGACTCGAGCTCGATCGAGGTCGAACGCTCGGGCATCAGTGTCTTCAGCTCGTCGGGCTCGATCACGACGTACTTGCCGGCCTCGATCTCGTACCCCTTGACGATGTCGGCGAACTCGACCTCCTCGCCGGTGACCGACGAGACGCGCTTCTGCTTGATCCGCGCGTGGTCCTTCGCGTCGAGCTGGTTGAACGAGATGCGCTGGCTGGTCGTGACGTTGAAAAGCTGGATCGGAACGTGGATCAGGCCGAAGCTGATCGAGCCCTGCCAGGCCGGACGTCGTGTTTTGGTCGCGGCCGGAGCGGCTGCCTTCGCCGCCGTCTTCTTGGCCGGCGCCTTCTTTGCAGCAGGCTTTTTGGCAGCCGGCTTCTTCGCGGGAGCCTTCTTGGCAGGGGTCTTGGTCTTGGTCGTGGCCATCAAACGTTCCTCTCAAGCGCGACGTCTTCGGGGGGTTTGTCGTCGCGCAAGCCTTTGAACACAGGATGCCGCAGATGGCCCTCCGGTGTCAACTCGCTGTATTCGATTTCGCAGACCAGCTCTGGCGCCGCGAAATGCACCGCCTTTCCGGTCACCGGACCGTCGAACGGACTGTCAGTAGTTTCGATCATTTTGAGCTCGCTGAAAACCGCTGCAATATTCCGGTCGTCGAAACCGCTGCCGACGTTGCCGGCGTAGCGGAGTGAGCCGTTCTCGTAGTAGCCGAGCAGCAGCGCTCCGAACGAATGCGAGCGATGCCCGGTGCCGGCCGTCCATCCTCCGATCACGAACTCCTGGCGTGGCTTCGGCTTGATCTTGATCCAGTCGCTGCCGTGCTTGCCCGGCCGGTAGCGGCTGCCGCGACGCTTGGCGACGACACCTTCCATCCCGCGATCGACCATCTGCTCGAGCAGTGCGTCGCCGTCCTCGTAGACGGCCGCGACGGTCACATTCGGGGCGTCGATCGCGAGCGTTTCGAGCATTTTTCTACGCCGCTCCCACGGTTCGTCGCGCAGGTCGAGACCGCCGGCCTCGATCAGATCGAAGGCGGCAAACGTGACCGGCCGCTCGTCGGCCAGGGCCGCGATCCGCGGTGCCGCGTTCAGATGCATGCGCGACTGGAGCGCGGCGAAGCTCGGCCTGCCGCTGTCATCGAAGGCGATGATCTCGCCATCGACGATCGCCGGCAGCGCGGCGTCCGGGATCGCCTGCGCGAGGCCGGCGAGCTCTGGGTAGCGGCCGGTGATCTCGTTGCCACTTCGAGCGAACCAACGAAGTGAGCGTTCTGCATCGATCACCGCGCGTGCACGTACTCCGTCCCACTTGATCTCGTACACGTAGTCGCCGGAAGGCGGGAGTTCACCGAGCACCGCGAGCATCGGCCGCTGTTCGCTTTCTGAGAGCACTGCCACCAATGATGACCGCTCCCTTGCTTTCAGTCGCGGTCTTCGAGCTCGATCTCGTGCAGCGTCTCGGCCGCCGCGCTGCCCAGCGGACCCAAGTCGGCGTCCGCCGGCGAGCCGTCGGCAGTGTGCACCTCGACCTCGACGTCCGAGACGGACTCAATCTGGTCGACAAGGTCGTCCTCGCGATAGCCGGCGTCGCCCTCCGGGTGGCGGATCACCACCACCCGGTCGGGCTCGAAGGTCCGCAAGGCGTCCTCAACGGCCACCGACGGCTCGTCGTCGGTCGGGGTGTCGGCCTCGGCAGTCACCTCGGCCCGGTCGAGCGCGTCAAGCGATTCGGCCACCACCCGGCCGGCGTCGGCAATCGCGACGTCGGTGTCGTTCATCCAGAAGCGGAATCCCGAGTCAGTGACCGTCGGCGCGACGATTCGCACCTCGGGCGATTCCTTGGGATCGACGATCTGGTCGACCGTCGCGGCATCGAGCGGCTCGGTGGTGACGACGAGGAGCTTCATTTCTCGTCCTTGTGCATCGCTTCCTTCACCTTGTCGACGGCGTCGTCGATCTTGTCCTTGATCTTGCCCGCCGCCTGATCGGCCTTGCCCTCGCGCTGGAGTTCCTTGTCATCGGTGAGGTCGCCCGCGGCTTCCTTCACCCGGCCCTTTAGTTCTGTGCTGTCCGTCATCGGATCCCCCTGACGGTCGTCTTGTGCGCACGCACTCCGGGCTTATGCCCGTTACACGCCGGACCTGAACGTCAAAGATCGAGCTTTGACGCCGCCGCGGCGTCAAGCAGCACCGTCACGCGCCCGCGCGCCTTGCGCGCGACGATTCCGGCCGGCGTCATCGAATGCTCGACGCCGAACGACTCGTGCACCGGGACGGCCTTGTCCTCACCGGCGATCATGAAGAGGATCTCCTTCGCGCGCACCAGCGCCGGGACCGTCATGCTGATGCGCGGGACGAACGGGTCGAGGCCGGCTTCCGGCACGCCGGTCACCAGCAGGTTGCGCTGCGAGATCTCGGGCTTTCCGGGGAACAGCGAGGCGGTGTGACCGTCGGAGCCGATGCCGAGCAGCAGCAGGTCAAACGGCTCCGCGTCGTGTTCGAAGATGTCGGCGGCGTACTGATGGGCTGCCTCGTCGGGATCGAGCTCGCCGGGCATGCGGAAGATCGCGGCCGGCGGCGCGGCGAGACGGTCGAACAACGCTTCCTTGGCCATGCGGAAGTTGCTGCGCTCGTCGTCGGGCGGCACAGCTCGCTCGTCGCCGAACCAGACCTTGGCGCGTGACCAGTCTGCGCTCGAAGCGATCTCGTAGGCCTTCTTCGGGGTTGATCCGCCGGAGAGCACGATCGATCCACCGGCTTCGGCAACGGCGGCGATCCGTTCGGCGCCTGCCGCGGTGACGTCCTCGACGACCTGCAGCTCCATCGCTCAGCGCCTCCGCATCGACTCGACGTCAGCGATCGTCGCGCGGCCGCCGAAGGCGCAGGCGGCGTCGAGCGCCGGCCGGAAGAGCGGGTCGGGGATCAGAGCGTTGGTCACGCCGTGGGCGAGGATGCCGTCCTCTCCGCGCGAAGCGCCGATCACGGTCCAGTCTGCCTCCTCGCCGGAAGGCAGCTTGCGGATCGCACGCAGGCCGCCGACGCCGCGGTTGAGCGAGAGGCTCAGCCCGTTCGCGGTCTCGAGCGTGAGGCCCGCAAGACCGGGCACGGGCATCGTGTCGTCGTTGACCAGCTCGATCTCGATCTGCCCGCTCGGGCCGGTGGCGTGACCACCCTTGTGGTCGTCCGCGTCGAGATCGAGCACCTGCGGCTCCCATTCGAGCCGCGAGGCGAGCCAGCCGACGAAAAGCAGGGCCGCCATCGTCGAGCCGGGATGCATCCTTACTTCAACACGATTGATGCCGACCAGCTCCGGACGCCAGACCTCTGGGTCGAATGCCGCCGCAACGCGCTCGCGCCAAGGCATCGAGCGCAGCCACGCGAGGTCGCTGACCTCGGCATAGGCCGTCAGCTCCGTGATCCGTGCGATCGCGTCGCGCCAGTCGGGGATGTCGAGCGAGTCCATCAGAACCGTGCTGGCGAGTCCGCGCAGAGCGTCGACGGCCTCCGGGTGGCCGTGCGGCGACCAGACGACCGTGCCGACCTCGGTCGCAAGCACCGGGTAGACGATCGTGTCGAGGTGGTCGAGCTGTTCGGTCCCGCAGTCGATCTCGATTCGCTCGCGGAAAACCGTGTTGGAGCCGAGCGCGTCCGGCGAATCGTGAACCAGCGTCGCCATCGCGTCGAGGTCCTTCTTGCCCTCCTCGACCACTACCAACACCGTTCGCGCCGGGTTGTCACGGCCGATGCGGTCGAGGCGGTTGCTGATCTCGCCCTTCCATTCGCGTTCGATCACGACGACGAGGTTGAGCACGCGCGCTGGCGCCTGGACCATGCCCTCGTTGGCGCGCTCGTGCATCAGGCGCAGCAGCGCCGTCTCGATCTCGGCCGGGGTCGTGTCGCGGGCGCTCCACACGCCCGGCGTCGTCAGAGGGGTCGCCATTTCGCCCTGCCAGTCAACAGTGCGTCGGCCTCGGTCGGACCGCTCGATCCGGCGGGGTAGCCGGCCGGCTTGTCCGGGTCGGCGGCCCAGTACGCGAGCACCGGATCGACAATCTCCCACAACGCTTCGACCTCGTCGACACGGGTGAACAGTGTTGCGTCGCCGCGCATCACGTCGAGGATCAACCGCTCGTAGGCCTCAGGCGACTCGCTGGTGAACGAGGTGCCGTACTGGAACTGCATGTTGACCGGGCGGATCCGCGTCTTCGCGCCGGGGATCTTCGCCCCGAGCGAGATCGAGACGCCCTCGTTCGGCTGGATCTGGAAGACGAGCTCGTTCGGCGGTGGCGGGGCGCCGTGGACCTGGAAGGCCAGGTGCGGCACGGGTTTGAGGCTGACGGCGATTTCAGTCACTTTTCGAGCCAACCGCTTGCCGGTGCGCAGGTAGAACGGCACGCCGGCCCAACGCCAGTTGCTGATCTCAAGCCGTAGCGCCGCGTAGGTCTCGGTCTGCGATCCTGCGGCGACGCCTTCCTCCTCGAGGTAACCGGGAACGTTGTCGGAGCCGATCGTGCCAGACGTGTACTGGCCGCGCACAGCCATCGACGACACTTCCGAGAACTTCGGTGCCTGCACCGCGCGCAGCACCTTCGCCTTTTCGTCGCGAACCTTGTTCGCGGTCAGCGCGTTCGGCGGCTCCATGCACAGCAGCGCCATCAGTTGGAGCATGTGATTCTGAACCAGGTCGCGCAGCGCACCGGCCGTGTCGTAGTAACTGGCGCGCGACCCGATGCCGAGATCCTCGCTCGCCGTGATCTGCACGTAGTCGATGTAGTTGGAGTTCCAGATCGGCTCGAACATCGAATTGGCGAAACGGAAGGCGAGGATGTTCTGCACCGTCTCTTTGCCGAGGTAGTGATCGATGCGGTAGACCTGATCCTCGTCGAGCACCTCGAGCACTTCGCGGTTGAGCGCCTTCGCACTGTCGAGGTCGCGGCCGATCGGCTTCTCGATCACCACCCGCACCTTGGCGTTGTCGAGCTTGTCGAGCCCGACCTCACCAAGCTGCTGCACGACCTTGCCGAAGAACTTCGGCGCCGTCGCAAGGTAGAAGAGGTGATTCAGTGGTTCGTCGGCGTAGTGGTCCATCTCTTCGAGCACGGACTTGAGCGGCTCGAAGTCCTCGGTGTTGTCGAAGCTGCCAGAGACGTAGCGCGTGCGATGGAGCAGCGCGTCGAGCACCTCCGGTTTCGGTGCTCGGCGGGAGTACTGCTCGATCGCGTCGCGCATCAGCTTGCGGAACGACTCGTCGTCGTAGTCCTCGAACGCGAAGCCGACGAGGTTGAAACGCTCGGGGAGCGCGCCCTCGTGCGCGAGGTTGTAGATCGCCGGCAGCAGCTTGCGGTGCGCGAGGTCGCCAGTCGCGCCAAAGATGACCATCGTCGTCGGGTCGACCGGGGTGTGCTCGAGACCGTCCGCCAGCGGGTTGCCGAGCGAGCCGGGCTTGATCGTCGCGGCGATCGGCGGTGGAGTGGCGTCTGCCATGCGGCCTCCCCTCAGCCCTTGCGCTCGACTGCGTGCCCGCCGAACTGGGCGCGCAGCGCGGCGTTGACCTTGTTGGCGAAGTCGGCGTGACCCTGGCTGCCGTAGCGCTCAAACAGGCTGAGCGCGATCACCGGCACCGGCACGCGCTTGTCGGTCGCATCCTCGACCGTCCAGCGGCCCTCGCCTGAGTCGGCGACCAGCGGTTCGAGCTGGTCGAGGTCGTTGCCCTCCTGCTCGAAGGCCAGCGCGGCGAGCTCGCACAGCCAACTGCGCACGACCGAGGCTTGATTCCAGAGGTGGGCGATCTTGGCGTTGTCGAGTTCGTACTCGCAGGCGTCGAAAAGTCCGAAGCCTTCGGCGTAGGCCTGCATCAGGCCGTACTCGACGCCGTTGTGGACCATCTTCACGTAGTGGCCGGCGCCGACCGGGCCCATGTGTCCCCAGCCGGGGCCGTGCTCCTCCGACGGCGGCGGCGCCAGCACATCGAGGATCGGCGAGAGCTGGGCGACCGACTGGTCGGGACCGCCGACCATCATGCAGTAGCCGACCTCGAGACCCCAGACACCGCCGGACGTGCCGACGTCGACGTAGTTGATGCCCTTCGGCTCGAGCTCAGCGGCGCGCGCCTTGTCGTCGCTCCAGCGCGAGTTGCCGCCGTCGATGATCGTGTCGCCCGAGTCGAGCAGTTCGGCCAGCTTGTTGACCGTCTCAGTGGTCGGGTCGCCGGCCGGAACCATGATCCAGACCATGCGCGGAGCGTCGAGCTTGCCGACGAGTTCTTCCAGAGAGGATGCGCCTTCCGCGCCGACGCCTTCGGCCGCCGTCACCGCCTCGGCGCTGAAGTCGAACGCCACGACCTTGTAGTCGGGCTGGTCGCGCTTGATGCGATGGACCATGTTCCCGCCCATCTTGCCGAGTCCGACAAATCCAATCTGCACGCTGTTGTCTGCCATCCGGTCTCGGTCTCCTTCTATTTGTTCTCCCGGCCTCAGCCGAGCTGGTTTGTCAAGTCCTTCAATGCTGCGACCGCGTCGCCCTCGAGCTTGAGGCGCACGACCGGCCGGCCGTGCTGCTGGAGCGCCTGGTGGTCGCCGATCGCCTGCGCGTGCTTCAGAGTCTTGAAGCTGAAGCTCTCGCCTGGGATCGGGACGTCCTCCGGCCCGTCGTGGACGAGCTGAATGAAGCTCCCCTCGGGCGGCCCGCCCTTGTGCAGCTGGCCGGTCGAGTGGAGGAAGCGGGGTCCGTAGCCAAAGGTCGTGGCGCAGCGCGTCTTGGCGCGGATGCGCGCGCGAAAATCGTCCATCGCGGCGTCGAACTCGGCGCTCGGCTGTTGGTAGGACATGATCGCGACGTAGGTCGGCGGCGCGGCGGGATCGACAAGCTCTGCGAGCTTCGCCGGGTCGTCGAACGGAGCGTCGACGTTTCCGCTCTCCAGGACCGCCTTGGTCGCGTCCTTGGCCTCCTGCACGTTCGGCTGATTGAAGGCGTTGATGTTGAGAACGTGTCCGGCGACGGCCGTCGCGAACTCGAAGACGAACATCAGCCGGCCGAGGTCCTCGGGTCCCGAGGCGCTGAGGCGAAACACCGGCTGACCCGCCTGCTCGAGCGCGTCAACGGTCGCGGCGTTGTCGACGTTCGGCGATGTCGTGGATGCGATGTGGACGAAGACGCGATCGTCGCCGTACTCGCTCACGAGCGTGTCCGCAGCAAGCGGCTCGCCGGCCACCGGAAGGATGCCGCGGCCCTCCTTGCCTGTGCTCTCGGCGATCAGCTGTTCGACCCAGAGGCCGAAGCTGTCGACCGGCGGGTCGACGATGAAGGTCAGCTTGTCGCGTCCCGCGAGCGCCAGCTCGCCGAACTTGGTGCCGAGCAGCTCGCCGGGATTGCCGTCGACCTTGCGGCAGGACTCGGCTGCGCCGACAGCCTGTTCGAGCACGCCGCGCAGCGGCACTCCGGCGAGACCGGCCGGGACGAGCCCGAAGTAGCTGAGCACGCTGTAGCGGCCGCCGATGTTCGGGTCGGCCAGCCAGACCTTGCGGAAACCCTTCTCCTTGGCGATCTCCTCGAGCGGCGACCCTGGATCGGTCACGGCGACGAACTGGTCGCCGTTGCCACCGGTCAGTTCGTAGAAGTGCTTGAAGTGCGAGAGCGTCTCGACGGTGCCGCCGGACTTGCTCGAGACGACGAAGATCGTCTTCTCGATCTCGGCCGGCGCGACCGCGGCGAGCACAGCACCGGGATCGGTCGAGTCGAGCATGCTGAGGCCGGCGTCGAAAGAGAGATTCAGCACTTCAGGCCCCAGGGAAGATCCGCCCATCCCCAGCAGCAGGGTGTTGGTCAGACCGGCGGCGCGGACCTCATCGATCCACGACTCGAGCTCGCCGAGGTCGGCGAGCATGCGGTCGGCGATGTCAAGCCAGCCGAGGCGGTTGCCGATCTCCGGCACTCCCGGTCCGCCCCACAGCGATTCGTCGCGGGCCCAGACCCGCTCGGCGACGGTCAGGCCCTCAGTGGCGCTCACTCGGCACCCTGCTTCGCGATGCCTTCAAGCAGTCCGTCGAGCGAGTGAACGAACGCATCGATCCCGGCGTCGAGCAGGTCTTCGGTGACCTGGTGCATGTCGATGCCGGCCTCATCCAGCTCTGCGAGCAGTGGCCCCGGGTCCTCGTCGAGGGTCACGGCCGTGACCTCGCTGGTCTCGGCGGCCGCCTCGAGCGTCTTCATCGGCATCGTGTTGACGGTCTCCGGTCCGGCGAGGGTGTCGACGTAGAGCACGTCGGAGTAGTCGGGGTTCTTGGTGCCGGTCGATGCCCAGAGCGGACGCTGGACTGGGGCGCCGGCCTCACGCAGCGCGGCGAACCGCTCGCCGTAGAAAATCTCCTTGAATTTCACGTAAGCGGCGCGGGCGTTGGCGACGGCCGCCTTGCCCTGCAGGTCGGTGCGGCCCTTCTCGGCAAGCTGCTTGTCGACGACCGTGTCGACGCGCGAGACGAAGAAGCTCGCGACGGAGTGGACGTCGAGCGACTTGCCCTCGGCGTGGCGGCGCTCGAGACCCTTGATGTACGCCTCGGCGACGTCGGCGTAGCGCTCGACGGCGAACAGCAACGTGACGTTGACGTTGATGCCGTCATAAATCGCCTCCTCGATGTAGGGAAGGCCTTCCGGCGTGCCGGGAATCTTGATCATCAGGTTCGGCGAGTCGACGAGACCCCAGTACATGCGCGCCTCGTCGAGCGTCTTGCCCGTTATGTCGCGTGCGAGATTCGGCGCGACCTCAAGTGAGACGAAGCCGTCCATATGGTTCTGGTCTTCCCAGACGGTCCGCAGCACGTCGGTTGCGGCCTTGACGTCGGCCACGGCGATCTTCTTGTAGATCTCCTCGGGCGTCTCGCCGGCCGCGAGCCCCGCGCGAATCTCTTCGTCGTAGTCGTCGCTCTTGAGGATCGCGCCTTCGAAGATCGCCGGGTTACTGGTGACCCCGCGCAGCGAGTATTCGTCGACAAGTCGCTTGAGCTCGCCGCTCTCGATCAGGGTGCGACCGATCTGATCCAGCCAGACGCTGGTGCCGAGCGCAGTAAGTCGCGCCAGCCGTTCGTTAATGGTGTTGACGCTCATCTCTCGTGGCTCCTTGGCTTCGATTCAGGCGTTGGTGGCGGCAGGCGAGGACGCGGCGACTGTCTTGCCGTGCTCGAGCACCTTTTCCGGGGTGAAACCGAAGTGCTCGTACAACTCAGGCTGAGGGCCGGACGCGCCGAAACCTTCCATACCTATTGAGTATCCCGCATCGCCGACGTATCGATGCCAGCCGACAGTGCTTCCGGCCTCGATCGACAGCCGTGCCTTCACGTCGGGCGGAAGCACCTGGTCTTTGTAGTCCTGTGACTGCTCGCTGAATCGCTCGAGGCACGGCGCGCTCACGACGCGCGTAGCGATGCCAGCTTCGTCGAGCAGTTTTGCGCCTTCGATAGCGATCGAGACCTCGCTGCCGGTCGCGATCACGATCAGGTCGGGGGTGCCGTCCGCATCCTTGAGCACGTAGGCACCGCGCTCGATCGCGTCGGCGGGCACGCCGTCGAGTACGGGCAGGTTCTGGCGGCTGAGCGCGAAAACACTGGGTCGATCGGTGCTCTTGATCGCGTGGGCCCAGGCAAGCGCTGTTTCGTTGGCGTCGGCCGGGCGCAGCACGTCGAGGTTCGGCGTGGCGCGCAGCGACCAGAGCTGCTCGACCGGCTGGTGGGTCGGGCCGTCCTCGCCGAGGCCGATCGAGTCGTGCGTGAAGACGTAGATCGACGGGATCCCCATCAGCGCCGCGAGGCGCATAGCCGGCTTCATGTAGTCGGAAAAGATCAGGAAGGTCGCGCCGTAGCCGCGCAAGCCGTTCAGCGTGAGGCCGTTGACGACCGCGCCCATCGCGTGTTCACGGATGCCAAAGTGGAAGTTGCGTCCGCCCCACTCATTCTTTTGCACCGAACCGGCCGCGCCGATCAGCGTGAGGTTGCTCGGCGCGAGGTCGGCGCTGCCGCCGACGAGCTCAGGGACCTTCGAAGCGGCCCACTGGATCGCCATCTCGCTTGCCTTACGCGTGGCGACCGGCTTCTCGTCGCTTGAATACTGCGGGATGTCGTCGTCCCAGCCGTGCGGCAACTCGCCGACCTGTAGGCGGTCGAACTCAGCCGCAAGCTCCGGATGGTCGGCGCGGTAGGCGTCGAAGTTGCCCTCCCACTCGCGAAACTCAGCGGCGCCCTTCTCGGCCACGAGCGCGTAGTGGTCGGTGACCTCGGGCGGCACGAAAAACGGCTCAAGACTGGGGAAGCCATAGGCCTCCTTGGTCAGCTTGATCTCGTCCTCGCCTAGCGGCGCGCCGTGGGCACCGTGCGTGTCGACCTTGTTCGGCGAGCCGAAGGCGATGTGCGTGCGCACGATGATCAGCGTCGGCTTGTCGGGCTCGGCCTTGGCCAGCTCGATCGCCGCTTCGAGCTGATCGACGGCGATGTCTTCACCCTGGCGAATGACCTGCCAGCCGTAGGCCTCATAGCGCGCGGCGGTGTCTTCGCTGAGCGCGAGGTTGGTGTCGCCTTCGATCGAAATGTGGTTGGCGTCGTAGAACGCGATCAACTTGCCGAGGCCGAGGTGCCCGGCGAGCGAGCCGGCCTCGGAGGAGATGCCCTCCTCGATGTCGCCGTCCGAGGCGATCACGTAGGTGTAGTGACCGACGGGATCGAAGTCGTCCGTCGCAAACTTCTGGTGCAGCAGCCGCTCGGCGAGCGCAAAGCCGACGGCGTGGCTGATGCCCTGGCCGAGCGGGCCGGTCGTCATCTCGATGCCGGGTGCGTGGCCGTACTCGGGGTGGCCGGCTGTGGGGCTGCCGAGCTGGCGGAAGTTCTCGAGGTCGGCGAGCGAGATGCCGTAGCCGCAGAGGTGCAACGTGCTGTAGAGCAGCATCGACGCGTGGCCGGCCGAGAGGATGAAACGGTCGCGCGCGGGCCAGCCCGGATTGGCGGGTGCGTGGCGCATGACCTTCGCGAACAAGGTGTAGGTGATCGGAGCGAGCGCCATCGGCGTCCCCGGGTGGCCGGAGTTGGCCTTCTGGACGCCGTCCATGGAGAGCGTGCGGATGGTGTCTACGGACAGCTTTTCGATGGCTTCAGGCGCAAGGTCACTCATGGATTCGACCCTACCACCGAATCCCACGGCCGAAGTTGGCCGTTTGTACACATCTCATTGGCCGCTCAGCCGCGGCGTTCCTCCTCACGTTTTCGTGAGGAGGCGCGGTTGCCCCTCACGTATTGCTGAGGAGGCGCGGTTACTCCTCGCGTATTGCTGAGGAGGCGCGGTTGCTCCTCATGTTTTCGTGAGGAGGCGCGGTTGTTCGGGTCGTGGGGTCAGCCTCGGCGCATCAGGCGGGCTACTGCTCCCATCAACTCTTCGGTGCGCTCTTCTTTGAGCTCATCGGGGCCGCCGACGACGCAGTGGGCGGCGTGGTCCTCCATAAGTTCGAGCGCGACCTTGTCGAGCGCGGCCTGGGCGGCGCTGATCTGGGTGAGGATGTCGATGCAGTAGCGATCGTCCTCGACCATCTTCTCGATGCCGCGGATCTGGCCCTCGGCGCGGCGGAGTCGTTTGACGAGCTTGTCCTTGTGTTCTGCGTATGCGTGATCTGCCATGGTGAATACATTATACCCCCTGGGGGTATATACTTCGCGACATGGCCACAAAAATTGACATCCCGATCGAAGGCATGACCTGCGCCTCCTGCGCCGGTCGCGTCGAAAAATCGCTGAACGAGCTCGACGGCGTCGACGCGACGGTGAACTTCGCGCTCAACCGCGCGACGGTCAAGGTCGACGACGACACCGCCTCCCGCGAGGACCTCGCACAGGCAGTTCACAAGGTCGGCTACACCGCCCACGTTCCCGACGAGCACGAGAGCCACGCGGCCCACGACCACTCCGCGCATCTGAACGCAGACGCCAACGAGCTGCGCACCCGCGTGATCGTCGCGAGCGTCCTGTCGGTGCCGGTGCTGCTGATGTCGATGATCGGCGCGCTGCAGTTCGACGGCTGGCAGTGGGTCAGCCTCGCGCTCACGCTCGTCGTGATGCTCTACGGCGGCTGGCCGATCCACAAAGCGACCTGGGTGAACGCGCGCCACGGAGCGCTGACGATGGACACGCTGGTGTCGGTCGGCACCTTCGCCGCGCTGCTGTGGTCGGTCTACAACATGGTCTTCGGCGGCGCCGGTGAGATCGGCGCGCAGATGTCGTTCGAGTTCCTCCCCTCGCGCGAGGCCTCGGACATGCACATTTACCTCGAAGAAGCGGCCGTGATCACGACTTTGATCGTCCTCGGCCGCTACTTCGAAGCACGCGCCACCTCGCGCGCGGGCGAGGCGATCGCCGCCCTGATGAAGCTCGGCGCCAAAGAGGCGACTCTGGTCGGCGCCAACGGACACGAGCAGCAGATTCCGGTCGACCAGCTCCAGGCCGGCGACCACTTCGTCGTCCGTCCCGGTGAGAAGATCGCGACAGACGGAGTCGTGCGCGAAGGCGAAAGCGCTGTCGACGCCTCGATGATCACCGGCGAGTCGGTGCCGGTCGACGTCAAGGCCGGTGACAGCGTGACCGGGGCGACGATCAACACCCAGGGCCGCCTAATCGTCGAGGCCACCCGCGTCGGCGACGACACGACGCTCGCGCAGATCGCCCAGCTCGTCAACGACGCGCAGTCGGGCAAGTCGGCGAGCCAGCGGCTGGCCGACCGGATCAGCGCTGTGTTCATCCCCGTCGTCTTCGTCATCGCCGCCGCGACGCTCGCCTTCTGGCTCATTGCCGGCGACTCGTCAACCTTCGCCTTCAGTGCCGCGGTCAGCGTGCTGATCATCGCCTGCCCGTGTGCGCTCGGACTTGCCACGCCCACGGCCCTGATGGCCGGCAGCGGCCGCGGCGCGCAGCTGGGCCTGCTGATCAAGGGTCCGGACGTACTCGAACAGGTTGGATCGATCAAGACGATCGCACTCGACAAGACCGGCACCTTGACCACCGGCCAGATGCGGCTGGCGGACTTCACGGTGCGCGAGGGAGTCGACCGCGACGCGGCGCTGGCTCGCGTCGGCGGCGTCGAACACGGATCTGAGCACCCGATCGGTCGCGCGATCGCCGACGCTGCCCGAGCCGACGGTCTGGATCTCGCCGAACCGCAGTTCTTCATGAGCCACCAGGGACTCGGCGTCGAGGCGATGGTCGACGGCGAGCGCGTGCTCATCGGGCGCCCCGAGTTTCTCGCCGACAACGGATCCGGCGAGCCGTCGCCCGAACTGAAGCACGCGATCGCCCGGGCCGAAGAGCACGGCCAAACCGTCGTGGTCGCAAGTTGGGACAAGCAGCCCCAAGCCGTCGCTGCAGTCTCCGACACGGTGAAGCCGCACGCCGCAAAGGCCGTCACGGAGCTCAAGCGCCTCGGACTAACCCCGGTTTTGATCACCGGCGACAACGAGCACACCGCGGCCGCCGTCGGCGGCGAACTCGGGATCGAGCGGCGGATCGCCGGCGTCCTGCCGAGCGACAAGGCCGAGGAGGTCGCACGGCTGAAGGCCGGCGGCCCGACGGCGATGGTCGGCGACGGCGTCAACGACGCGCCGGCGCTGGCGACCGCGGACCTCGGAATCAGCATGGGCGCGGGCACCGACGCCGCGATCGAGGCGAGCGACCTGACGGTCGTGTCGGGCGAGCCGTTGGCGATCGTCGACGGGATCCGCCTTTCGACCGCGACGATGCGGACGATCCGCCAGAACCTCGGCTGGGCGTTCGGCTACAACGTGCTCGCGATTCCGATCGCGGCGGCCGGCCTGCTGAACCCGATGATCGCCGGCGCGGCGATGGCGCTGAGCGACATCTGCGTCGTCGGCAACGCGCTCAGGCTGCGGCGCTTCAAGCCGCTCGAGCGCTGACCGTTCTGCGTCAAGCCTGCGACGCGCGCGCGCTTCTTTTCGCAGGCCCATGCAAGCCGCAAACCTGCCGACTGACCATCCCCCGGGGTGGTCAATCGGCAGATTTGGCGCTTGAGCTGCGCATCTTTTTTGCGCTCATCGGCGCAAGACCGGAACGCGCCTAGTCGGTCCGCCCGACGCGTAGGCCCGCGATCACCCAGCGCATGCGGCGCGAACGGACCTTTATCCCGAGCGACGGCCCCGGGCGGATCATCGACCACGAGACTGCCGCGCCGATCAGTGCGACCGCGATCGTCGAGTAATACATGAGCTCATACGCCTCGACGTGCGCATGCTTCAGGAAGTCGACGATCTGACGGACGAAGTCCGACTGCGAGACGTGGTGGTAGCCCTTCTGCTCGACCTGCTGGATGTAGTCGTGGACGCTCGCGTATTTGCCGGAGGCCGGCGTAACGCCGCCCTCACGGGCGAAGGCGTCGACCTTGTCGATGTAATAGCCGAACTCGATCGCCAGGAAGCCGGCGATGCCGAGCGCGCCCCCGAGCTGCTCCGAGGTGTTGATCACGCCGGCGGCTTGGCCGCTGTCCTCGTCGGGCACGGAACCGAGACCGACCGGGTCGTTGACAGTCAGGACGATGCCGAGGCCGATTCCCTGCAACATCAGACCGGGCACGAGCGCCCAGACAGTCGCGTTCGAGGTGCCGAGCGCGAGCGCGAGCCCTGACGCGGCCAACACGAGATAGCCGATCGTCATCGGGCCGCGCCCGCCGAACTTGTCGTACGCCTTGCCGGCCAATGGACCGGCAAGGATGATCGGCAGGCTCGCGGGCAGCAGCGCGACGCCCGCCGCCGCAGGCGTGACGCCGACGATCAGCAGCAGCTGGAACGGCAGCAGGAAGCCGAGGCCTAGTTCGATCGACCCGGCAATCATCTGGCTCAGGTTGGCGGCCGCGAAGTCTCGGTCGCGCAGCAGCCGCAGCTTCACCAGCGGCTCGCTCGCGCGGAGCTCGATCGCGGCGAAAAGCGCCAACAACACAAGACCGGTGATCGCCGGTCCGACGATCATCGCCGTCGAGGCCCCGCGGTTCGCCACCTGACCGAGACCGAACACGAACAGCGCGATGCCCAACGCGAACGTCACCAGGCCCGGATAGTCGATTCTTCCCGTCCGCTGACCGGTGATCCGCGGCACCGACATCAGCGCCAGAGCGATCGTGACGATCGTCAGGCACATGTTGAAGACGAAGATCAGGCGCCAGTCGACGCTTGCCAGCATCCCTCCCAGCAGCGGGCCGAGCGCAGCGAAGAACGCCGTACCGCCGGCAAGCACCCCCAACGCGCTGCCGCGCCGTTCTGCCGGAAACACCGTCGCGACGATCGAGACCGTGTTCGGCATCATCAGCGCCGCGCCCGTGCCCTGGATCACGCGGGCGACGATCAGCGTCTCGATGTTCGGTGCGGTCACCGCGACGAGCGTCGACACGAGGAAAAGGCCGCCGCCGATCAGAAACACCTTGCGCAGGCCGAACATGTCACCGAGCCGTCCGCCGACGACCATGAATGCCGCGAGCGGCAGCAGGTTGGCGGTCAGGACCCACTGGCCGATCCCGGAAGACGCCTTGAGTTCGTAGACGATGTCCGGCGTCGCAAGCGGTACGGCCGTCTGGTCAACGAGGATCACCGAGCCGGCGATCGTCATCGCCGCCAGTGCGAGCTTCATCCTTGGGGTGCCGGCCGTCTCGGTCATCGGCAGAATCTAATAAGCGTCGTTCCGCTGCAGCGACCGCGCTATCGGCGCGATTACTGCCATGGCCACAGCGAGGACGAAGAATGCGGCCGTCGGCGAGTCGTTGACGCTCTGGACGACGACGGCAAGCACGATTCCGCCAAGGTTTCCGGCAAGAAAGATCGCCCCGGCGGCGCTGGCGGCCGCGTGACCCGCGCGCCGCTCCGTGAGCTCGAGAATCACCGGCTGGGCTCCCAGCAGGAGCAGCCCGAGCAACGAGAGCAGCACGGCGGCCGGCAGCGCCGAGCCGACCGGCACCATCGCCAAGAAGACGGCGGCGCCGACCGCGGCGGCGAGTTGCAGGTATTGCGACTCGGTCCTACGCGCGCTGACGCGTGGAGCGATCAGTACAGCTCCGACGATGCCGGCGACGGCCATGCTCGTGAGAATCCAACTGGTTGCGTCGCTGCCGATGCCTTCTGGCTGCAACAGCACCTCGAGCCAGGTCGCGACGGCGTTGAATACACCCATGCCGATGAAGATGATCGCGCCGAGCCGGCGCAGCAGCGGGTCCGAGTAGATCGATCTCAGGTCGGCGACGCTGAGCGCGACCGACTCCTCCTCCTCGGCCGCCGACGGCGCGCGGAACGCGACGACGACGGACACGAGGGCCACGGCCGCGACGGCGAAATTGATCCACAGCAGCGGCGCGAGGTCGTCGCGCGCGCCGACGGTCGCGCCGAGTACGAGCGCGCCGACGAGTCCAAGGAACGTTCCGGCCGAACCGACCGCGATGGCCGTCGGCCGGGCGGCCGGCGTGATCCGTTCGGTCGCGACCTTGGTGATCGCTGCCAGCACTGCGGGCTGCGCGACGGCGATCAGCAGTTGCCCGGCGAGCGCCGCGGCGTAGTCGGCCGACGCCAGTCGGATCGACGCGCCGGCGAGCATCAGCGCTCCCGCCGCCCAGAGCGTCTGGCGCAGCCAACGGTCGAGCAGCAGGCCGGCCGGAATCGCCAGAACGACGTAGAGCAGCGGGAAGATCTCGGCCAGCCACCCGACGGCGTCCTCGGACACACCGAAGTGCGCTGCGCTCTCGGTCGTGATCGGCGCAAACGTCAGCCAGAGCAACTGGCTGGTGCCCGCGAGCAGTGCGTAGGCGCCGACCGCAAACCAATCGTTTTCACGTGCTCCCCGCGCCATGCGACGAGCAACTTACAGCCCGTCGCCCGGGGACGCCGATCAGGCGACCGATCGAACGGCCACCTGTTCGCGCACCCACTCGACGATCTCTGCGTTGGCGGCGCCGCCGGCGTGCGAAGCGAAAACCGTCGGCTTGCCCTCGCGCCGCTCCTTCGCGTCGCGCTCCATCAGTTCGAGGTCGGACCCGACCAGCGGGGCGAGGTCGGTCTTGTTGACGACGAGCAGGTCTGCGTTCGCAACACCAGGTCCGCCCTTGCGCGGCACGTCGTCGCCGCCGGCGGTGTCGAGCACGAAGATCTGCCGGTCGATCAGCCCGCGCGAAAAGACGGCGGTCAGATTGTCGCCGCCGCTCTCGATCAACATCAGGTCGACGTCGTCGCCGAGGTCGGCCTCGAGCCGTTCGACGGCGTCGAGGTTCATCGAGATGTCGTCGCGGATCGCAGTGTGCGGACAACAGCCGGTCTCGACCGCAACGATGCGCGTCTCGTCGAGCACGCCCTCACGCTTGAGGAAGTCGGCGTCCTCGGTCGTGTAGATGTCGTTGGTCACGACGCCGATCTTCAGCTCCTTGCCGAGCTCGCGGCAGAGCGAAGCGACGAGCGCCGTCTTGCCGCTGCCGACCGGACCGCCGATGCCGATGCGTACGGCGCGGTCGCCGGGCTCGATCGGGTGGTGGTGGTCGTGGTGCGGAACGGGGTTGCCGTCTTCGTCGAGGATCAGATGCATGGGGTGAATGCTCCTTGTTCGTCTTCTCGAGCGCACGAAGGGGGCGGACCGTGCGGCCCGCCCCCTTGCGCTCAGTGCTTGGTGCTCAGCGTCAGCGGCTTAGCCCTTCCACCAGCTGTAGCCCTTCAGGTACGGGTCAGGCTCGATCGGCTTGCCCGAGTCCCAGACCTGGTCGATCAGGCCGTCCTTGTTGATGACTCCGACTCGCGCCGTCTTCCACAGGTGGTGGTTCTCGGCGTCCATCGTGACCTCGCCCTCCGGCGCGTCCATCTTGATGCCGTCGGTGGCCGCCTTGACCTTCTCCACGTTGGTGGTTCCGGCCTTCTCGACCTGCTTGGCCCAGAGGTAGACGCCGATGTAACCGGCCTCGATCGGGTCGTCGGTGTGAGCGTCCTTGCCGTACTCGGCCTGGTAGGCCTTGACGAAGTCCGCGTTCGTCTTGCCCGGGAGGGTCTGGAAGTAGTTCCAGGCGACCTCACAGCCCTCGACGTTGTCGACTCCGACGCCGCCGACTTCTTCCTCGGCGATCGACACGGACATGACCTGGGTCTTGTCGCAGCTCATGCCGGCGTCCTTGTACTGCTTGAAGAACGCGACGTTCGAGTCACCGTTGAGGGTGTTGAAGATCGCGTCAGGCTTCGCCGACTTGATCTTGTTGATCGACGTCTCGTACTCGGTGTGACCGAGCGGCGTGTACTCCTCGCCGACGATTTCCATGCCGTTGGCGGCGGCCCAGGCCTTGATCTCCTTGTTCGCGGTACGCGGGAACACGTAGTCCGAACCGATCAGGTAGACCTTCTTGTCGCCCTTCTCCTTCATGTACTCAAGGGCCGGGATGATCTGCTGGTTGGTCGTCGCGCCCTGGTAGTAGATGTAGGGCGAGCTCTCGAGACCCTCGTACTGGACGGGGTAGTACAGCAGCGCCTTGTCCTTCTCGAACACCGGCAGCATCGCCTTGCGCGAAGCAGAGGTCCAACCGCCGAAGACCGCGGCGACGCCGTCCTCAGTGTTCAGCTTGTGAGCCTTCTCGGCGAAGGTCGGCCAGTCGGATGCGCCGTCCTCCTCGACCGCGACGAGCTTCTTGCCGAGAACGCCGCCGTCCTCGTTGATCTCCTTGATCGCCAGCTTCTCAGCGTTGGCAACAGCAACTTCGCTGATCGCCATCGTGCCGGAGAGCGAGTGAAGGATGCCGACCTTGATCGTGTCGCCTTCAACTCCGGGCTCGGAGGTCGTGTCGGCGGATTCCGACGAGCTTGAGTCGTCGTCGCTGCCGCAGCCGGCAAACACGAACAACCCGAGCGCAACCAGCGCGAGCAGCGCCAGCTTCTTAATCAGGGAACTCTTCATTTCTGTCCTTTCGGATCGTCTGCATGGGGTGACGACGTCCCGGGTACCGAGGGTTCTCGCCGAGCTCGGCGTGCGACATCGGGGGGACTCCGAACGCACGCCACTGAGGTACCGACGAAATTACGTCCGGCGCCCTGAGGGGTGGGAGTACCGCTTGCCAAAAATCGCAAGCCGTTTTGGGACCTGCGTACAAACGAGCGAAGACCGGGCGTCCATAAAGTCGTCCGCGAAGTTCCCCATGCACATTCGAACGCGCCGTGACGGTCTGCCCCGCCCGTCCGGTGCCCTGGAGAAAGCGCAGAGCTCCAAGCGATGACGACCTTTTTCTCGCAGTTGTTCGCCGGCATATCGACCGGCTCGCTGCTTCTGATGATCGCGCTCGGCCTGACGTTCACCTTCGGCCAGATGAACGTCATCAACATGGCCCACGGCGAATTCATCATGGCCGGCGCCTACACCGGCTACGTCCTGCAGTCCACCCTCGGCATCGCCGTCGGGCTGTCGTTCGTCCTGTCTCTCCCGATCGCGTTCTTGATCGCAGGCACGATGGGCCTGGTGCTCGAGCTCGTGCTGATCAAGCGCCTCTACGGCCGGCCGCTCGACACGCTGCTGGTCACCTGGGGCGTCAGCCTCCTGCTGCAACAGGTCGCTCGGGACATCTTCGGCGCCCCCAACGTGCAGGTGAAGGCGCCGTCGTTCCTCAGCGGCGCGGTCCACATCGGTGATGTCTCGATGTCGTACACGCGCCTGTTCATCATCGGCCTCGTGATCGTCTCGGTGATCGCGATCTGGTTGTTCATGTCAAAGACCGTGAACGGCACACGGATGCGCGCGGTCGTCCAGAACCGGCCGCTCGCTGAAGCCAGCGGTATCTCCTCTCCCCCGGTCGACCGCCGCACCTTCTTCATCGGCTCCGGCCTCGCCGGTCTCGCCGGCGTCGGTATCGCGCTGCTCGGCTCGATCGGACCGACGCTCGGCACCGCCTACATCGTCAACGCCTTCCTCGTCGTGATCGTCGGCGGTCTCGGTTCGCTGCGCGGAGCGATCATCGCCGCGTTTGCGATCGGCATCTTCAACTCGTACACCGAGTACCTCACCACCACCAGCGTGGCCTCGGTACTCGTGTTCGTGGCGATCGTCGCCTTCCTCCAGTTCCGGCCGCAGGGCATCGTCGTCCAGAGAACGCGAGCGATGGCATGAGCGACCAGAGCATCACCGGCGACATCGTCGGAACAGACGACGCGAATCGCGACGCACACGTCGATCCCGTCACCCCGCAGGCCGTCACCGGCGGCGGCTTCAAGCAGTTCGCGCGCGGCCAGATCGGCCTGATCATCTCCGCAATCGTGCTGCTGCTGATCGCGCCGGCGCTGTTGACCGAGTTCCGCATCGACCTGCTGGCCAAGTACGCCTGCTTCGCGATGATCGCGATCGGCGTAGACCTGGCCTGGGGGTACGGCGGCATGCTCGTGCTCGGCCAGGGCGTGTTCTTCGGACTCGGCGGCTACATGATGGGCATGTACATGAAGATCGCGGAGGCGCCGGCCGGCGGCCTGCCCGACTTCATGACCTGGTCGGGCGTCGAGAAGCTCCCACTGATCTGGGAACCGCTGAAGTACGCGTGGATCGCCGTCCCCGCAGTGATCGTGATCCCGATGCTGTTCGCGTTCCTGCTCGGAAGCCTGATCTTCCGCAGGCGCGTGCGCGGGCCGTACTTCGCGATCCTCAGCCAGGCGCTGGCGGCGGCGTTCGTGATCCTGCTGATCGGCCAGCAGGGTGCGACCGGCGGCACCAACGGCCTGACCAACTTCACGAACTTCTTCGGCATCGACCTGAACGACGAGTCCTCGACGACGACGCTGTTCTACATCGCCGTCATCGCGCTCGGCGTCTGTTACATCATCGGCCGCCAGCTCATCCGCAGCCGCTTCGGCCGGCTGCTGATCGCATCGCGCGATCAGGAAGAGCGCGTTCGGTTCCTCGGGTACAACCCGGCAACGATCAAGACGATCGCTTACATGGTCGCGGCCGGGATGGCCGGACTCGCCGGAGCCCTCTTCGTCCCGATCGTCGGGATCATCTCGCCGGCGCTGCTCGGCATCGTGCCCTCGATCGAGATGGTGATCTGGGTCGCGATCGGCGGGCGCGCAACGCTTTGGGGCGCCGTGGTCGGCGCGTTCGTGGTGAGCTGGGCCAAGACCGGCCTGTCCGAGAAGTTCCCGTCGTTCTGGACCTACTTCCTCGGCCTCCTGTTCATCGTCGTGGTCGCGTTCTTCCCGGCCGGTCTTGCGGGCCTGATCAAGAAGACGATTGCGCAGATGAAGGAGTCGCTCACGGGCCGCTCCAAGCCGCAGGCCGAGGCCCCTGCGGCCGAAGGGACGGTGGCGTGATGGCGTTGCTCGAGCTGCGCGACATCCTGATGGACTTCGACGGCTTCCACGCGATCGACGGACTCTCGATGGACGTCGAGGAAGGCGAGGTCCGCTTTCTGATCGGACCGAACGGCGCGGGTAAGACGACCTGCATCGACGTGATCTCCGGCCTGATCAACCCGACGAGCGGCAGCGTGACCTTCGACGGCGACAGGATCGACAGCACCGGTGAGTTCGACATCGTCAAGCGCGGCATCGGCCGCACCTTCCAGAACCCGACCGTCTTCGACGACCTCACGGTGGTCGAGAACGTCGACCTCGCCGCCAACTTCAGGCTTCCGCTGTGGAAGCTGCTGCGCCAACGCAAGGGCATCTCTGAACCGGTCGCCGAAGCGCTCGAGACCGTCGGTCTGACCGACAGCGGCGAGCGCAAGGCCGGCGAGCTCAGCCACGGCCAGAAGCAGTGGCTCGAGATCGCGATGCTGCTCGCACTCGATCCGCGCATGCTGCTGCTCGACGAGCCGGTCGCCGGTATGAGCAAGGAAGAGCGCACCCAGACCGGTGAGCTCGTCACCGAGATCGCCAAGACCCGCACGGTGATGATCGTCGAGCACGACATGGACTTCGTCCGCCGTTTCGCGACCTCGGTGACTGTGATGCACGACGGCAAGATCCTCACCGAAGGTTCGATCGACGAGGTGCAGGCGAACGAGGAGGTCCAGGAGGTCTACCTGGGACGCTCAGAAGTGGAGGAGGTGGCCTGATGGTCGACGCAACTTCAATGCTCAAAGTGCGCGACATCGAGACCGCGTACGACAAGACGAAGGTGCTCTTCGGCGTCGACCTCGACGTGCGCGAGAAGTCTTTGACCTGCCTGATGGGACACAACGGCGCCGGCAAGACCTCGTTGATGAACACGATCATGGGGATCATGCCCGCGACCGCCGGCGACGTCGAGTTCGAAGGAGAGGACATCACGCACCTCACCCCGAGCGCACGCGTCAAGCGCGGCCTGGCCTACGTGCCGCAGGGCCGCGAGGGCTTTCCGTTCCTGACCGTGATGGAGAACCTCCAGGTCGTGCTCGACGCCACGTCGCACCGCGACAAGTCGGCGCTCGACGACGCGCTCGACCTCTTCCCCCGTCTCGTGCCGCTGCTCGAGCGTCCTTCCGGATTCCTGTCGGGAGGGCAGAAGCAGCAGCTCGCGATCGCCCGGGCCTTGATCACCCGCCCGAAGCTGATGGTGCTCGACGAGCCGACCGAAGGCATCCAGCCGTCGATCATCCTCGAGATCGAGAAGGCGATAACCGAGATCAACAAGCAGCGCGGAATGGCGATCCTGCTCGTCGAGCAGTACGTCGAGTTCGCGGTGCGCCTCGCGGACAAGTACATCGTGATGGAGGCCGGCGAGGTGACCGAGACCGGCGACACCGCCGACCTCGACGCCGAGGCGGCCCGCAACCTGCTCGCCGTTTAGCGCGGCCGACCGCGATGCGCCTGACCACCCGCGAACAGGAACGCCTGATGATCCATATGGCAGCCGGCCTCGCGCGCGAGCGCCAGGGTCGTGGCCTGAAGCTCAACCACCCCGAGGCGATGGCGATCATCACCGACTTCGTGCTCGAGGGCGCACGCGACGGACGCACCGTCGCTGAGCTGATGCAGACCGGCCGCAACGTGATCTCGCGCGACGAGGTGATGGAGGGCGTGCCGGAGATGATCGACGAGGTACAGGTCGAGGCGACGTTCCCGGACGGGACGAAGTTGGTGACGATTCACGGGCCGATCCAATGACCGTGCCGGGAGAAGTGTTTTTCGGCGAAGGAGATCTGGTGCTGAACGCCGGGCGCGAGGTGACGACCCTGACGGTCGTCAACGCGGGCGACCGGCCGGTGCAGGTCGGGTCGCACTTTCACTTCTTCGAAGCGAACGCGGCGCTCGAGTTCGACCGCGACGCGGCGTACGGCAAGCGGCTGGACATCCCAGCCGGCACGGCCGCGCGCTTCGAGCCGGGTGTCGACCGCGAGGTCGGGCTCGTGCCGCTGGTCGGCGCGCGCGTCGTCCCCGGACTGCGCGGCAAGGTCAAGGGGCCGCTCGATGGCTGACATCACGCGCGCCCGCTACGCGGCGCTCTACGGGCCCACGAAGGGCGACCGCATCCGGCTCGCCGACACCGACCTTTTGATCGAGATCGAGGACGACCTGTCCTTCGGCGGCGACGAGGCCGTCTTCGGCGGCGGCAAGGTGATCCGCGAGTCGATGGGCCAGTCGACTGCGACGCGCGACGGCGACGGCACTCCCGACCTGATTGTGACCGGGGCGACGATCCTCGACCACTGGGGCATCGTCAAGGCCGACGTCGGCGTGCGCGACG